>JAEUUC010000009.1 GCA_016787665.1 Cyclobacteriaceae bacterium
GTTATATTTGATATGAATTTGCAGTCACCCGAGATCGTTAATTCGTTGGTGAGTCATCTGGTGAGTACCCGATTTTATCACCTTTAAAATACTGAAAATCAAGCATTGTGAGTCAGGGTTCATTTCCCTCCTCCTCTGCAAAGCAAACCAAGAATCCCGCGCCAGCGGGATTTTTTGTTGGTGGCGGAACGAGCGAAACGCAGTTTCAGCGAGTAACCGCCAACAACAGAAGAACCGAAGCGACTTGGTTTGGTTTTAAACTCCCAAAAAAAGGATCACAGTAGGTAATCCTGCCGGAAACGAAGGTTTATTCCCGAAGCCAGCCAGGGCAACCCAAGTTAATCCGTCATGTATACTTTCTATACCGGAGAGCGTTATCATGTATATTATTTATCATTATATTTACATGATAAAACAATCCGGTATAAACGCTTCACATGAAGGATTCTGCCGAAAAACCCTATAACACCTTACCTCCACTGCCCCCGAAACGGGAAAAGATTGAAACCGTGAAGGTGTTACGGCAGTTGGTAAAATCATCTGTTGCGTTAGCCGAGTTAAAGGGTTTGGCCCCAACCCTGCCTAATCCTTCTATTCTATTAAATGCTGTTATTCTGAAAGAGGCGAGAGCCAGCTCCGAAATTGAAAACGTAATTACTACGCAGGATAAACTCTACCAGGCCCTTTCAGCCAAAGGCAAAGAACCCGACCCGGCCACAAAAGAAGTCTTACGCTACCGTGAGGCGGCACTGTTTGGCCTTAACTTTATTAAGCAAAAAGGCTTCCTTAGCACGAATGCCATCATCAACATTCAAAAAATTCTGGTTGAGAATAATGCCGGCATCAGAAAACTCCCGGGCACTGCGTTACGAAATGCCTCCACGAACAAAGTCATCTACACACCACCGGATGACCATGAAGTAATTTCGAAACTCTTAAAGAATTTAGAAGAGTATATTAATGAACAAGATGATGTTTCACCACTTATCAAGATGGCCGTGCAACATTATCAATTTGAGAGCATCCATCCCTTCTACGATGGCAATGGTAGAACAGGACGGATTATTAACATACTGCAAATCATTCTTCATGATTTATTGAAAAGTCCGATCCTGTACCTGAGTGAGTACATCATTCAAAATAAGGCAGAATATTATCGTCTTCTTCAGGAAGTTCGTACAAAAGACAAATGGGAAGATTGGATTCTCTATATGCTAAAAGGGGTGGAAAAAGCATCCCATGAAGCCATCGAACAGATAAAAGCCATTCAACAACTGTTCATCAGCACTCAGGAAAAAATCAAGAAAGAAGCTCCAAAAGCTTACGATAAAGAACTGGTCGAAATTCTTTTTGAGCACCCTTATTGCAAGACAGAAATCTTAACTTCCCGATTGAATATCTCCCGTATCACAGCATCTAAATACTTAAAGCAACTGGAAGGCATTCACGTTCTAAAGTCAAAGCAAGTCTGGAAAGAGAGAATTTACATCAACACGCGCTTGTTTGATTTACTGAAAAAATAATCACCCACTCCTGCGGATTTTTTATTGCCGGGTTTGAAGTCACCCCGCTATCATCACCGAATGAAAATACCAGCAACGGCCGCGCTTTTGAAATATCACCTGCTTGTACTGCACTCCGCTGTACCACGGCCCAAACGCTAACCGCTGCTCGCCTTCATAAACCAGGTGAGGACGCCCGTCACGCAGCGCTTCGCGTATCTCCGCGGCATGGTGCGCCCAACTCTCGCGAAACTGCGCTTCGCTCTCAAAAAATTCACCCACCCACACCAGCTTCCAGAGTGACGCCAGGTCATTCCGCTGCGCGGCCTGCTCAAAAGCAGAATAGAACAAATCAAAGTCTTCCCCGATCTTGAGGTGATCTTCCTGGCGCCTGATCAGGGCGATGTTGGCCTTCTCGGTTTCCGTCAGTTGGGCCGTTACATCTGCGGACGTGGGCGTGTACCACGCCTGCGCCTGAAAATGCTGCTGCAAATCGGGGCTCTTGAAGATGTACCCGTAGCGCGCAAAAATCTCATTGCGCATGATCTTCAACGTCTGGGCATCCCGCTCGCACACATCGGTCTGCGTTAACAGCCGTTGCGAGGCTTGCGGATAATCGCCCGGAAGGGTTTGGGCCTGTGCCACGCCCCAAACGGCAGCCCAAAAAAATAGCAGGAGTCGCATCATGGGATTTACCTGAATTTTTCTCAAGTTACCAATTCAAGATGAACGTATCCTTTATTGGCTCCGGAAATGTAGCCTGGCACCTCGCCCCCGCCCTCGACAATGCCGGGCATGTGGTAAAGGAAGTGTTCAGCCGCCATGCCCAACATGCCGAAGCGCTCACCAACCGCCTCTACCAGGCCGAAGTAAAGGCCACCCTCGATTTCTCCACCAGCCCCTCGCGCCTGTTCATCGTGGCCGTGAGTGACGATGCGCTGGCCGAAGTAGCCCGCGAAGTGATCTTGCCGGACGAGGCCATTCTCGTTCATACCTCCGGCAGCCAGCCACTGGACGTGTTGCAATTTGCCGCAGCCGCCCACACAGCTGTTTTTTATCCGCTGCAAACGTTCACCAAAACCAAGAAAGTGGAGTTGCGCACCACCCCCATCCTCATTGAAACCCTGCAGGAGGAAACGCTGGAGATCCTGACAGACGTGGCCCGCTCCATCAGCCACCGCGTGCAACGCATTTTTCCGGAAGAGCGGCTGGCCCTGCACGTAGCGGCCGTGTTTGCGTCCAACTTTACCAACCACATGCTCGCCATCAGTCACCAGATTTTGCAACAGCAGCAACTGCCCAAAGACCTGCTGGCCCCGCTCCTGCGCGAGACCTTTGACAAACTCCAGAGCCTTGCCCCCGCCCAGGCGCAAACCGGCCCGGCCCGCAGGGGCGACCTCGAAACACTCGACCGCCACATGGCCTTTTTGAAAGACGACCCCGAACTGGCCGCGCTCTACAAAATCATCAGCCAGCATATTCTGGATCAATACGGGGCATAGCCGCGCCATCCCCGTTATCCGTTATCTTTGCCCGCAATGGAAGTAGTTATCGCATTGGCAGGTGCAGTCGTTGGGGTCGTGCTCGGCTGGTTCATCGCACGGGCGCGCAGCCTGGCCGAAACGCAAAATCAAACTGCGGCTTACCTGGCCGAGCAGGAGAAAAACCGCAACCTCGCCACCCAACTGCAGGAGCTCAAGGCCGACCTGGAAAAAGCCCGAAACCAGGTGCTGGAACTCACCAACAGCCTGGCCTCCACCGAGGCCGACTACCGCAACCTGGAGGAGCGCCTGGCCGAACGCAAAAACGAACTGACCGAGTTACAGGAAAAATTTGCCGCCCAGTTCAAGAACCTCGCCAACGACATCTTCGAAGAAAAGAGCAAGCGGTTTACCGAACAGAACAAATCCAACCTGTTTGATTTGCTGAAACCGCTGGGCGAAAAAATCACTGAGTTTGAAAAGAAAGTGGAGAACACCCACAAGGAAGCCATCGGGCAAAACTCCGCGTTGCGCCAGCAACTGGAGAACTTGCAAAAGCTGAACGTGCAGATGACGCGCGAAGCCGAAAACCTGACGCGCGCCCTGAAGGGCGACAGCCAGGCGCAGGGCGCGTGGGGTGAATTCATCCTCGAAAGCATTTTGGAAAAATCCGGCCTCGAGCGCGACCGCGAGTACACGGTGCAAGAATCGTTCACCACGGCCGAAGGCCGCCTGCGGCCCGATGTCATCATCCGCCTGCCGGAGAACAAGCACGTGATCATCGACTCCAAAGTGAGCTTAACGGCCTACAACAATTTCGTGAATGCCGAGAGTGACGCAGAAAAAACCGTGGCGCTCAAAGCCCACCTGGCCTCCATCCGCCAGCACATGAAAGGCCTGGCCGATAAAAACTACCAGAAGAACATTACCGACAACGGGCTCGACTTCATCATCATGTTCATTCCCATTGAACCGGCCTACATTCTGGCCATTCAAAGCGAGAAGAGTTTGTATGAAGAGGCGCTGGAAAAACGCATTGTCTTTGTGAGCCCCACGTTGCTCATTCCTTCGCTGCAGCTGATTAAAAATGTGTGGAAGCAGGAATACCAGAACCGCCACGTGCTGGACATTGCGAATAAGGCGGGCGACCTGTACGACAAGTTTGTGAACTTCACCGAAGACCTCATAACGCTGGGCCGCCACCTCGACTCCTCCAAAAAGTATTACGAGGAATCCATGAAGAAGCTCTCCGTGGGCAGCGGTAATTTAGTTCGCAAGGTAGAAGATTTGAAAAAGCTGGGGGCCAAGGCCTCCAAATCCATAGACGCCAAATTATTGGGGCGCTCGGAAGAACAAACCGATTTGTTTCAGGGTTAAAACCGCATGACCATGAAAGTGACAGCCGACAATAAACTGAAAAAGCTGATTGTGGTGGGCGACCGCGTGCTCATCCGCCCGGTGAAGGAATCGGAGCGCACGGAAAGCGGCTTGTACCTGCCGCCCGGAGTTCAGGAGAAGGAAAAAATTCAACGTGGCTACGTGATTAAAGTAGGGCCCGGCTACCCGCTGCCCATGCCGGCCGATGAAGACGAAATCTGGAAAGGCAAGGAGGAGCAGGTGAAGTACCTGCCGCTGCAGGCGCAGGAAGGCGACCTGGCCATTTTTTTGCAGAAGGGCGCCATTGAGGTGATGTACGAAGGCGAAAAATACTTTATTGTGCCGCAGGCCAGCATTCTCATGCTGGAGCGCGAAGAAGATTTGGTCTGATATGGCGGGGTTGGCGTTTGATGTGCTGCGGGTGGGCAAGAAGTATCGCCTGGTCAACTATGGTGAGCGCTACGAGTTTGAAATTCTAAAAATCCTGGTCGGTGATTTTGAACTGAAAGACCTCCACACGCTGGAGCGCTACCGCATGAGCGAGCTGATCCGCTTTGGCCGCGGCAGCGATTTTGAGATACGGGAGGTGGAGTAATATGCTCCCTATCATGGCGGTCATCCCGGTTCACGCGTAGGCGGGATACCGGGATCCGACTCGGTGTACACCGCATGAGATGCCGGGGCATTCGCACCCGGCTACACACCCGCACAAACGGTGCAGATGTGCTGCTACTTTTTGGCTTTAGCCGATGTGTACCGCAGTCCAAATCCAAACGGATACAAAGGATCTTTGGAATCGTACGGCACGTCTTCTTTCTGATTGCGCACGGCCTCCATAGACGAAGGCAACTCGAACGGCAACTTGCCCTCGGGGCTGGCTTTACCAAAAACTACATCCAGTAACGCGGCATCGCTGGCGCCAAAATTGACAAATAGCCCTTTCGCTTCTTTGCTGATTTCCGGTATCACCGCAGGACGGTCGAGATAAACATCAACAATGGTGGGCACGGTTTTCAGCAACTGCACAATACTGTCTTTCTGCGCGCCTTTAAAATCCAGATCGCCATGGTGAAACCCACGGGCAAACGGGTTCTTGGTTTCCACCGGCACCCACGGGGCCGACAATCGCAAAATGGCCAAGTCGGCTTCTTCGGGTTTACTTACCACTGTGCCATACCTGGCAGCTACTTTCGGATCTACATTTTTCACAAAGATTTTATGTTTACCCGATGGCAATGGCAATATCGCTTTATCGTTCTTCAGCAAGGTGAAGGATCTGCGTTGTGTAGCCTCGCCCAACTGCTTCCACTCGGCCTTGCCTACGATTTGTGTTGCTTTCTCTACATCCACATAGGGGTTATCAAATAATCCCAATTCAAATTTCTGGCGCAGCAACCGTCTCACCGATTGATCGATGCGCGCTTCGGTAACTTTTCCTTCCTTCACCAATTGCACAATAAGTTCGGGCCTGCTCTCACCACCAAACTGATCGCACCCGGCATCAATCACTTTCTTTACACGTTCCGCTTCGCTGAGCGACTCCACACCCCACGCGCGTGCGGGCCACACGGCCGGGCCCATGTTCGCATCGGTAATCAAACCCCAGTCGGTGCACACCACGCCATCGAATTTATATTTTTCGCGCAGCAATTTGGTGATGATGTCTTTGTTGAAACCAAAGCCCACGTTCTCGCTGGTTTGATCTACCGGAATGCCGTAGTAGGGCATGATGGATGCCGTCTTCGCTTCAAAGGCAGCTTCGAACGGAATTAAATGATAGTTGAAGTTATTGCCGGGATACACCTGGCCTTTGTGAAACTCAAAGTGCGAATCGAGGCCTTCGTTCTGCGGACCGCCACCGGAGAAATGTTTCGTCATGGTGGCCACACTGGTGGCGCCCAGTTGCTCGCCCTGAAACCCGAGAATGTACGCTTTCACCATGCGCGCAGAAAGTTTAGCGTCTTCGCCAAACGTACCGCTCACACGCGGCCAGCGCGGTTCCGTGGCTAAGTCGGCCATGGGGTGCAGCGCCACCCGAATGCCCACCGCCAGGTACTCCTGCCGCGCAATGTCACCAAACTGGCGCATCAGCTTTTCATCATCCAGCGCTGCAAAGCCCAACTGCTCCGGCCACTGCGAAAAATTGTTGGCCGCCATGGCGAAGATGTTGTTGCTGAAATAATGCCGCGGGTCGGACGCGATGGAAACCGGAATTCCTAAGCGAGATTTTTCTGCGGCCTTCTGCACGTTGTTGTTCCAGGTGGCCAACTGGCGCGAGGGGGGCGCAGCCCAGATGTTTACGTGCGTGATTTTCTTTTCTTCGATCAATTTGTTGGCCTGTGGCATTCGGGCAAACATGCCCTGGCCGGGCACATCATCCAACGAACCATCATCGTTGATGCGCGTGCCGCTGATGAACATCATGCCTGCTTTTTCCTCCAGGTTCATTTGCGCCAGCAAGTCGCTCACGCGGGCTTCCACCGGTTGCGTGGCGTCTTCGTACACATCCATACGGCCGTTTTTATTCAGGTCGCGGTACGCGGGCACCGGGTGGCTCATTCCACTCATTAACACTACCACGGCAACACCGCCCAACAGCAGGGCGATGGCGACTTGTACGGACAGTCGGTTTTTCATGATGGCTTTGGTTTATACGTTTTTTGAACTCTCTTAAAGGCTTGTTTCATGGCATTGATCCGGACGCTACCCGAATCGGGGACGAAAAGTAGAAATTATAAGAACGACCAGCCTACAAAAATTCCATAATTTGGTTTGTACGTCTTATCCGGGCCGTATTGATCGAGGTTGGCACCCAAGCCAAAATTCAGCGCGTTCATTTTCAGTCCGGCCCGGAGTTGTAGAAAACTGCGCGCATGCGTGTCTTCGCTGGTGCTGTGGGCATACAGCAACTGCAACCGCGTGTACAAATTCACCTTGGCGCTGAGGGCCGGTTTGTATTCGTAAATGCCGAAGATTTCGGCATTTCGCTTTTCGTTCAAAAAGAGCGAGGCGATGGTAACCGCTACCCACTCTTTGTTGGCGAATGAATGTTGCACACCCACCTGTGGCCCCACACCCACTTTGTTGTTGACCGTGGCACCCGCCACCAGCGCAAACCCTTTGTAGAACGTGTAGTTTACCAACACCGGCAGGGCGATGTCCAGGTCATCGGAGTTGTTGTCATAGGCAGTCGAAAAGGCCGACACGCTTAAAAAGCCAAAGCGGCTTTCCGGGGTGAATTTCTTTTTCACTACCATTTGAAAAAACAGGCGGTCGTGGCCGGCCATCACTTCCACGGGAATCGGCACTTTGGGCGGTCCTTCCTGTGCCCACACCGGCAAACAGCCGCCCACCAGCATCCACACCATCCATAAAAACCCGGGCCGGAGGGCCGGGGCAAAATTTCGGCTCTGCATAGTTTTAATCGTTACTGCTACAAAGCTGCATCCGCTACACCACAAAAAGATTGCTCTACCGCAATGTTTTACTTTTTGAGATCCGCTTTGAGTCGGCTGAGCGTGTAGGGCGTAATGCCCAGGTAACTGGCGATGATCTTGCCCGGCAGCCGCTCGAACACCCGGGGCTGTTGGGCGAGCAACCATTTGAGGCGGTGGAGACTATCGGCACCCTGCAAATCGTAAATCCGTTTTTGCGTGGTGATGTAGGCCGACTCCAGGATGTGGCGATAGACTTTGTTCACGGCCGGCTCGCGCTCCACCAGGTCGAAAAAATCCTGGCGGGCGATGGCCAGCACCGTGGTGTCTTCGAGACTTTGAATGTACTCCATCGAAGGCTGGCCCGTAATGAGACTGGTGAAAGACGTGGCGAATTTTTTTTCGAACGCGATGTAGCGGGTGTTTTCGATGCCGGCCGGGTTTACCGAATACAGGCGCAGGCAGCCTGCTGCCACAAAGTAGTTGCACTTGCACACTTCGCCCTCGCGCAGCAGCCACTCGTTTTTCTTCACGTGTTTTTCCACAAAGTACTGAGCGAGGGCCGCGAGCTTTTCCTCGCCCGCACCGGTGATTTCATGAAAATACGATTTGAGTGTGCTGTGCATGGTAAGGCCGGGGCGCAGCGGCAGTGGCGCTTTCGCGATCAAGTTACCGCATGATGCCGCAAGATTCAAGTGCCACGGCTGAGTTGTTTAAGGTGTGTGGCGAGGGAGCTGATCCGGTTTGGCCGCGGCAATGATTTTGAGATACTGGAGGTGGAGTAATATGCTCCCGAGAATGACGGTCATCCCGGCCTACGAACATGTGCAATGCCGCATGAATTTTTACTTCATTCTACCTGATGCTGAAACTAGAAATCCGCTTTTGTCCTATCCCGGTGTACAATGGCCTACTTTGCTTGGTCTATTTTGTTGACTTTGATGAAGTCTTTCAAAGCATTAGCAATTGCTTCAGCAAGAGGCACTGGAACTCCGTTACCAATCATTTTGAACTTTTTTGTCAAGGATAATTCAGCCGGCAAGATATAACTATCTTCCACGCCTTGAATTCGTAGGCTCTCGCGAACTGACAAGCGTCTTTGCTTATATGGATGCAAGTGAACCTCATTGTTTCCATAACACGCAGTCGGACTGTATTTAAATCTATGAAGGCGCTTAAAAGATGGTCTGTTTGTCTCCCCCTCTCCAATTCTTTTTAAATCGCTTTCCTTTACATACAAATTGAAATACTCGTTCGCATTTGGAATCTTGTTCATTTGTCGAACTGGTACTAAACATCGCTCGACACATAGTTCGATCGGCAAATCAGATGGCTTCTTAAGTTTCATTCCAAAAGGCACTGCTGATGCCCATTGAAATCTTGAAGCCGCACCATAGTACTTTTTATCTATTGGAAAAGGAAACCAATTTCCAAGCGATTCATTAACGGCTGCATGATTAAGCTTGCCTTTGAGAATACCAACGAAAAAAACTCTCTCTCTGAATTGCGGAACCCCAAAATCTAGTGCGTTTAACACTTTGTAATCGACAAAATATTTCTTTTTGACTCGCTTCAATAATTCCTTAAAATGTTCCTTCGCAGAACTATTCTTAGTTAAGCCCGTTACATTTTCCATCACAAAAAATGTCGGCTTTAACGACATTATTCTATCAAAAAACACTTCGGTAAGTCTGCCCCTTTCTCCCCTAAAACCCTTGCGACTTCCATTTATACTAAAATCCTGACAAGGTGGTCCGCCAATTACTCCGAAATTTTTTGGCTTCCCCCCAGGAAAGGCTTCGGAAATAATGGTCTCTGCGCTTACATCTGTGATTGACCTTCTGTTAAATATCTCGGCTTTAACTCCGTTACCTCTTGCTCTTCTCCATGAAGAAATTCCCGCTTCATGAAGTTTAATAAAAATCTCGTCAACCTCATTTGTCCAGACAACTTCAAAACCTGCCTTCTCAAAGCCCATGTCCAAAAATCCACCACCAGAGTAAAACGAAAGAACAGGAATATTCATGTTTAGCCTACTTACTGAATTAGTTTATTGATTCTTGACCTTTCAAAAACTTCGTCAGAAAGAATTGTAAAAAAAGCCTTATAGTTCTGAAAACGCCTATTATTTTTTGTTTTCCAGACTGCAATCAAATCCTCAGTTTCTGCAAGATCTTTATAACCAGGCCTAAGCAACCCTCTATAAACTCTATCAAACCCCAATTCGCCTTTGGAAAACAAGAAGATCGGTGGGAAATCCTTTTTATCACTCAAATAAAATCTATCAAACACCGCTCTTAGCACTCTGTTGCCAGGTAACTCATGAACCTCTTTTCCAGGGGACTTATTGTCGCCATAATATACAATCATATCGTCAACGATTGTATCCGGCCAATCCTTATCCGAAAAAGTCGTGTATAAAACAACTAGCCTTGGATTCTCCGCTTTTCCAGAAAACCTAATGCCAGATTGATTGCCAACTGGAAGTAGTTTCGAAATAGGCTCACTTGACAAATCATTCTTGTATCCACCTTTATACACCGCGTCTTTAACAAGGTCGGCATCTTCCAAAGCATCAAACTCAACCTGCATGTTCAAACATTTTTGTTGTCTTGGTAAACGAATAAACGAATTCGGTCGCCTCTTTCCGCAAATTGTAAATACTAATTTGTTCACCTCTGCGGCCATTCAGTTCATCATATACTTCAGAGGGAAAACTTGTAATAGTAATTCGCCTATTACAATTTTCTAAAAAAACACTCACAGTCCCACTTTTATAATTTACAACATCTATAACAGAACCGGTAACATCATTAAAAGAGTAATCAGTTTCAAGTTGTTTTAGGAAGAAGCCGCAAGCCGGTCTGTATAAACAATACTTGCAATTTGCTTTTGTTGGATTCGCGGCAAACACTCCTTTGCTGATACTCTCATTGGTTGTTTGAAGTAACCTTTTCGCCTCATCAAAGATAGATTTACACTCTGCCTGCGAGAAGGAAACCGCAAACTTTTGCTTTGCCAAATCAACTAAACTCAAAGAAGTTGGAAAACTGCCGGTTTCTTCAAAATACAAATACGCATAAAGTTTTAGTTGTTCTTTATATTCCTCTTTTACCTCTGAAAAGGTTTCTCCGGCATCATCCAACAACTCTTGTGTAATTGCTCCGGTTTTAAAATCAATAATCTCTACTTCATCTGCGGCTTCAATCACCAAATCAATTTTTCCTGCAATCAGTTTGTCTTTTGACTCAAACCACTTTTCAGAATTGTATTTTGCACTACTATTTTTTGGTTGATGTTCCGACAATGCTCTCAAATGCCTTTTCAGCAAGATTTTTTTCATGCCAAAATCCTTCACATTCTTTTGAAGCGGAATAAAAAAATAACATTCCTGCTTCTGCAAATTTTCTTCAACTGTCTTTACTTGTTCGTCAAACATTCTGTTGAAATCATCTTCATTTCTTACTGCTCCTTTTGAAATCAATTCAAGCATTTTGTGAAGCACCGTTCCAAAATAAGCATTAGGCGAAACAGGCAACAAGGGTCTCTTTCCAAACGCTTCTGCCAATAAAGATTTGTAAGCACAATTTTTCATTGAATAGAATTGGCTTGGCGAAATTCTGTTGATTTTCCTAAACTCTATTTTACCAACCTGATTCATTACCTGTTGACTAATTTTTCATAGCACCATCCGGGTCTCCGATGCAAGTTGAATGTGTCAACGATGCTTACTGTTCCGTTTCTACTGCTTGCATAATCATCTATTTCAGCCTTCACTTCTGCTAACCAATTTGCTTCCCTGATATTTCTCAAATCCCAAAACGGGTGAACAATCATGATTACATTTTTCTGATTCCTTCCAAATTTGATTACCGGCAAATCATCTATCTCACTCAAATGTGTAAAGCCAAAACTTTGAGCAAAACTGTTTCTCAACTCTGTTGCAAATGCAAGCCAATCCATCAATTCGACATACTGATCGAAATTTCCATCTGTGCCACACACAAAAGTCGCATCACTCATTACGCGCATGATTCCGACTCCTAATCTCCAATCAAGCAGACTGTGGTAATTCATGTTCCTGTAAACTTTCAGGCACTCGTAACACGCATCCTTGCATCTGCCAATGTGGGGGTGCGAATGAATCTTTCCCAAGTAATTATTTGGGTCGGGTGGATTCATCGTTTCAGTAAGAATGTTTTGGAAGTTGTTGTATAAATATCTCACGAATCCTGAACCATTCGGTAATTCATCTGTCAAAATAATTTCCGCAATTCTTCTGTCTGTTCCATCATCAAGATTTTTCATTGCGATGTCAGCAATTTCAATTTCTGTTGGGTCAACATCAAGTTTGTCCGCCAATATTCTTTGTAATAAAAACGCTGCTGAATAATATCCCGAACGAACTCCGTTTGATTGTGCCTTGATGTGTGGTAAATCCGCTTCTCTGGAAAACATATTCAAGTCGAGTTCCAATGAAACACTTGCCGGTGCTATTCTGAAAATTTCAGTCTTCTTGTTGCTCGCCAAAGCAATCTCTTCATCTTCACTTGGTGTGGAAGATGGTCTAACTATCATTTGATAGCCGTTCTTATCAACAGGAATTGCCAAATCATTTAGAAGCCAATTGTCATTAAGCCAAAAACCATGAACAGTGTTGAATGGAAACCGATTGTTTGTATTGTAAAGTCGTCCTTTAAAATATCTGTCAGAGTTTGTATTCACTCTCCAGGTAACATCCTTATCGCTAATTGTTAAATCAGAATTACTCACAATTTGATTCAGGTCAGGATTCGCAAGGTCGTTCACTTTCTCTGCAAAAATTGGCGGTCTTGACAGTAATAACTCTGAATCATCTTTTGTGTCGCTTCCAGAAGTAAGATTTGTTCTATATGCTCTTGGCGATTTGAGTTTGACTGGTCGTTGATATTTATCAGGATTTATCTCTCCGCAATTTGGGCAACTGTCAAAATGATTTTGACCTTCCAATTCATTTTTTCCTTCCTCAGAATACGTCTCAAAAAAGCCGCAAGCCCTGCAACGCACAAACCATCGGTTTAGTGAGAAAGGAAGTTCTCTTGTGTTTGTCACAGTTTCAGTCCCTCCAATTCTTGTATTGATAATGTCACTTGTAAAACCAATTACTTGATGTATAGCTTTGTCTTTTGTTTTCTGTGCCCCCGGTGCAAACTCATAAATAGCCATTGACTGGGCCCTGTCAATTGAACGCGGTTCAAGATGTTTGCTGATGCCGTGATATAAATTTCTGATTGTAGTTGGCATTCCAAACATTGGGAGAATTCCACCTTCGGCTAATTTTTCTGAAACATCTGTTGTTGCAATTTCTTCGTTGTTGATTACGCTTTGAGCTTTCTCAATCAAACCATTTGTAGTTGTTGTATCTATAATCCAATTGATAAAATCATTTCGCCTAAAATTCAACTGCGGTGTTATCAAAGTATCAATAGTCTCTTCAATCTTCGTTCTGTTGTTTGCAATCCAATGAATGACTTGGGCCTTGTAGTCTATCCAATTTACCTGACCATCACCAATATTCCCAAACTCTCCGTGAACACTTGACTTTTCATCAGCGGTAATGTCAATACCTTCATCAATGTATGCCTTTCTGAAAATTTCCTTTGCAAGTAGGCGCTTAAAAATTCTCTCCTGATTCATTGTCAGGAATGGAGTAGGTGGAGAATCGCCTGTGATCTTATGAGGGTTTGAAAAATAAAATTCGTCATGGCTTCTACCTCTGCAAAATGTAAGAATTACTGAATATGCTTGCCCTCTACGTCCAGCCCTTCCAACTCTTTGTTGGTAGTTAAATCTTTGCGGTGGCATATTTCCCAACATCACCGCTTGCAATGCTCCAATGTCAACACCAACTTCAAGCGTTGTTGTTACACTTAACAAGTCAATTGTTTTAACTTGTCGTTTGCCGTCTTCTGGTAAAATGATATTTCTAAAATGCCGTTGCCTTTCAAACTGGTCGTCTGTTTGTCCAGTGAGTTCTTCGCAATGCAAACGGATTGGTTGCCGCTTTTCCTTAATAGCATTATAAGAAAGATAATTTTCTTTCCAAATGTCATCGCAAATCCTATCGGGCTGTGTTTGAAGTTGAGTAACTGAAAAAGTGCATATTCCTCCGCTAAAATGCAAGTGAGGCCTTCTTCCTCGAATACTTGTCCATACAGGGTCGGTTGCTTTTGAAACCTTTATGAAGAGGTTTTCAATTTGAATACCGGTATCGCCTTTCATTAATCCGCTCGTTGAAAGGACCATAAAAATTGCATCACCAATTTCTTGTTCCGGCTTGGAATACCTCTCGGACACCCTGCGAATATATTTTTTTATTTGTCCGGGCAACTCTCTGTATGAATTAAAATTAAATGGGTTCGAGTCATCAACTTTATTGTGTTTGTATTTGTCTCCAAGTATTCTGATGCTAGAATTTATGATGTGTAACACTTCTTCCCTGGCGATCCCCAATCTTTCCGCTTGGTCAGTAATGACTTGCAGGTCAGGATTGATACTGACATAGCCCAAAGCAGAAGATTCAAAGGAATAAAAAAGTGTTCCAAAGAAAATGAAAGCTAGATTTTCATATGCACCAATTCTAATCTTGCGTTTAAATGATTCATCAGAACCATCACTCCATCTAAAATTGTCAAAATCGAACAGCGAATCCCAAGGGACAATGTTTGTATTATTGAAGAAATCCTGTTGCACATTCAAGTCGTTCCCTCCTGGATTGATGCCCAATGCAATAAATCTTGAAACAAGAGGTGCTAAGTTTGAATTGTCTCTTATGTCCTCAATCAACTCACGAACACTGATAAATAAGTTTCTGTAACTGTTCAATTTCGAAACAGCTTCCTCTTTTTCTTTTACCCTTTGAGCATTTATTCCACTGTAATTAGATTTATCGATAAGATATTCAACCTCGTCAAAAATTATTTGTGATTGCAGACGAAGTTCTGTTTGCCTCACATTGTCTGCATTGTCAAAAGCATTTACAATTTGATAACGCAACATCAGATTTGTATGCAACTCATTCACTAAAATTTCCCGCATCAAATCTGTGAAGTGATTTCGCTCAATACCATTTGCAATTTGTGCAGCATCCTCACGACTGTCAGAGAACACAACCAACTTTCTTTCCGCTTCGCTGTTTGGAAGTTGATACATCAACTCCTTTGCAAACATTTGTGTTGTCTTTGCAAAACCAGTCCTGAACCCTCTGATAGAAGTTGTTTTATTTCTCCTACTATTTCGTGTTCGTTTTTGAAGATTTATCGCACAACAGGGACAAACATTTGGTAAAGCCAAATGGGTTTGAATTTCGCTAATTCTGCCTTGACCATCAGGGGAAGCAATATCTCTTTTTGACCCATCTCCCTCATTGTAAATAATAAAGTAGTAGCCCTTTATCCAATCCTCGGTATTCCAATCATCTCCTTCGGTTGTAGATTTCTCATGTGTAAAATCAATGTCTCCTGAAATACAATTCAATGAAGCAGGTATCCAATTTGAACGAAAATCTCCTTGGTCAAAACCGTTAATTGTTGTTTGCCTCCAATAGTCACCTGAAATAAATGGTCGTTCTGCTTCATGCTGAACATATTCTTGGCTACCGCAAGGCCAGAAAATTGCATACTCCTGATAGCTTCTTTTCTCAACAAGTTTAGCCGGTGTCTTTTCAGGTATTCCCTCAATGTTTGGACTAATTGGCAAAAGCTCAAAAGCATTTCTGCCTGTTACTAACCTACTCCCACCAAACAAAGTTGTTCCGCAATTATCACAATAGAGTAATTCCAAAACTCTATTGCCTCTCTCTGAACTTATTCTTGTCGTTGAATAAAGTTTTCCGGCCGTTCTTTCTCCATCTGCGAAATCATCGTTGTCAATATCATCTGCTTTGACTGACGCCCAAACTCCCTCAATATTTCTAAAAAAGTAGTGAAATCTAAAACGTGGTAATTTGGCGACATATTCACTACCTTGAAAACTAAAGGATTCTTTAGCATCATCAACAGCTTTTTTATACTCCAATACAAAATCAATATGCTTTAATTCCTCTACTTCATCCAACATTGCTCTTGCAATCAACAACCCACGTAAAGCATTTTGTAAAACTTTCTTATCATCAGTGTCTTCAAAAATTGTTTCAGCAAAATAATTCCCTAATGCGTCATCACCGATAGCTTTAATTGAACAAACTGCTTTGTAATCAATACAAGGCGAATACAATCTTTCTTTGAATTTAAATGAAGGATTGGTAATTGTCAAAAGAAGTCTTTCAATTCCCTTTCCGAATTTGGGTAAACCAAAAGTTGTTGCAAGCTCCGTTGCCGCTGCCTCGCAACTTACAATGAAAGCATTATCAGATAAATTTCCTTTTGCATCAGAAAACTTTTCCGAAACATCTTTGAATGGATTTACCGGAAGCTTTCTTCCACTGGCAGCGAATGGGGTAACAGGATTATTTTTTCCTGCAATTAGCTTAAACTTTTGGTCAAAGTGTGTTTGGCTCACTCCAAAAAAATCGCAAACAAAATTCTTGCTATCAGGGTCTCCAGCCTCTAGTGATGCACTCGATGCAAGTATGCGTAATTGTGGGTGTTGTGGATGCAAGCCCAAGCGGTTGAGCACAAGTCTGAGCAGGTATGCTACCTCTGTGCCTTGCGTTCCCCTGTATAAGTGTAACTCATCAATAATTAAATGAAAAATCCTGTTTGGTTTTTCTGCTTCTCTTTGCTCATCCGGTAAATCTCCACATGCCAACCACTTTCTTGTTTCATCAAAAATTCCTTTGTCAACATCACGCATTAGCATGATGCTTAACATGGAGTAGTTTGTAATTAGAATATCTGGCGGTGCCACTTGCATATCAAACCGCGTTCTCATTTCTGCTCCGTCTAAGCGTTGAAAAAATGATTTCAAATCTTTCGCTTCGCTTTGGGTTTTGCCTGTTGCCTGAATGTATTGTGCAACACGGTTTGAATCAATTTCAAGTTGTTGCAATTGCTCTTTGAGTTGGTTTACCTTCTTCGTGTTGATTGTAGTCGTTCCATCCTCCTTTATTTTCTTCAACTCACCCGCAACTGGTGAACTGCCGTTGTATCTTCCAAAATATATTGCGTTTCCGTTTGCGTATGTACTTAGCCAACTTCTTGTGTCGTCTGAATCAAGAGCCTTTCTTAACCGGCTCATTTGGTCCTCCACCAAAGCATTCATGGGGTAAAGAATCAATGCTCTTACCCCCGCTTTTCTTCGCTCGTGTTGGCGTTGTCTTGTTGCATCGCTCAAAGTAAAGTTTGAAGTGTTTACAACTTGTGTTGGCGCAAGTCCTCCATCTGCTCTCTCTTTCCACCATGCATTTACAGTTGCTTGCTTTGCATGTGGCATTTGCCAATTTGCTAACTCTTTTGCAAGTTGAGCAAACAACGGAAGCAAAAACGATTCTGTTTTTCCCGAACCTGTCCCTGATGTGATAATGCAATTATTTCCTTCTAATGCTTGCTTTAACATTTCCGCCTGATGTGAATGCAGTTTGATGTTAGCTTGAAACAATCCGGTCTTTACAAGTTCTCTGAAAGTGTTTGCTTCATTCGTGTTGAGTGCGTTGCCTAAATCTAAAAGTGTTAAATCATCAATGCGTTTGTTACTTGAAACATAATCGGGCAAAGGTTCAATCCAAGGTTTACGGTAAAGAACTTTGTCGAAATTGAGTAAAGCATACCTTTCCCTCTCTACACCATCAAACTTTGTTCCGAACGCAGTTTCAATATATCGGATGAAATTTTCTTTTATGGTTTCAAATGAACCTATGGGATCTTTCATTTCAATTCCTTGTTTATCGGTTGTTGACTTAATTTATAAAATAAGTTTTTTGTCAAAATGCCGGGAATATTTTCATACACCCTGTAATTTCTTCCTTCAATTTCCCGAAAGTCAGGAGCCAAACCACTCAACAGCATGATCGACTCTGAAAGTAACCTTGGCAGCGGAGTTTCCCATGGTATTGCAACTCGATCGCGGCTGCTGTCAAACAGAATTACATTTTTATTGAACCGTTTCAACGCAAGATATTTTCCCCAATTCTTATCAACCTGATAGCACTTTCCATCTTCCCAAAGTTTGTAGTAATAGGTGTATTCATTTAACTTGTATTCAATCATAGAAAATGATTTGTCAAAAGTCTGTGTTTCGCTTCTCTCAAAACTCAAATCATCCGGATTGAAAATTCTTCTTGCCCAACCGTAATCATTTTCATCTGTTTGTTGTTTTGACCTTCCGTATTCTGCAATGCCGGAAGAAAATTCTTGCAATGCAACTTGCGGAAAATAATCATTTGAGAATTCTATTTGCAACTCTTTGGAAAATGTGATCAAGTTTTTTTCTCCGAAATTCTCGTTTGATTTTCCAAATGCACGGATACTTATTGCATCAGGCAGAAGTAATTCTTCATTGGAAGAAAATTGTTTTGTAATTTCGACTTGGAGATTATGTTTTGGTGCAATGTTTACGACTTCTTCAACTAATGACAAATCCCTTGCTCCGATTAACAACATCTTTCTTCCCTGTGATGCCGGAATGAAAATGAATTGTGGTGGATTCAAGACAATTCTTTTTGACTCATAATCATAGTCAAGAATTCCAGTATAGTCATAAAAATTCAGTGCTGCATTTTTTGTTCTTGTTAGATTGAAACTTGCCGTTGCTTGGCGCTCAGAAAACACTTTTGAGTAGTAGAATTCAAAAGCCCGGAAAAATTCCTCTGTTGTCAAAACATTTTTAAGTGAAAGAAAACTGCAAAGCATATTCCCTCCGTGATTTGAAACAACTACTTTTGAAATTTGATGAGCGATTTCTTGATTGATAGAAGTAAACAAGTGTGTGTAGGGAGAAAATCCCTTCTTGCTTCGGAGGTCAGGATTGATAAGATTGCTTCCCAAACAATACTGCTTTGGTTCATCAGTGATATGCCTCCCAAACGAATCTCGTTTTGGAAGTTGGTTTCCGTCAACCTTCCTTGCTGTGCCGAAAGAGGAAGTGAGGTTATAGGCAACTTCATTGCTTGCCAAATTTTCCCCTTCGACTCTAATGTAGAAGTCTACATTCAGCAAAGTGTCCGGTGGAAGGAACCAACGATTCCTGTTTGATTGCTTGCGACCTAGAAAAACCTTTTCTTCGGTGTTCCTGTATTGCAGATAAACTTTCTCATTACCGTCTGAATTTGTTATTTCAACTTCCGGTAAAAAATCATTGATGAATGTTCTGAAATTTACTTTCAGTCCTCCCACAAGTTCAATCCTCTTTTCTGTGTAAATAGTAAGCAATGGAATGCTAGGATGACTTAAAACTGGATTAAGAATTTTGTAAAGTGAATATTGTTCCGGTAGCCCCTCAAAGTCTTCCTTTCGGAAATCGCCACTACGGAATGACTTACCCCACTCAAGTATTGAATCTCGCTTTTCATTTTTGCAAAGAAGATACATTGCATCTGTCTTGGATAGCGATTCGGTTTCTATCCAGTAACCCGTGCTCAACTGATATGTCCCCGCACTTACAAACAATCGCACGTCACGGTCAGGAAATCTCGCAACCCATTTATTGAAATCGTCTTTGAGTTCAAATGACTCTTTGAATTCAAGATTCAAAGTTTTTGACCAGCCGTTTTTTTCATAGAGATTGTCGTATTCTGCAAACTTTAAATCTTCCGGGTAATCATTTGAAGAATGTACTCTAAACGAAAATCTAATCCCCCCGTCATTATCATTCACCCTGAATTGAAGAAACAAAGAAGCAACGGTGTAATTTCTCTTTATGCGCTGGGGTAGTCCACCTCCTTCAACATCATGTGTTTCACCGGTCCATTTCTTGTATTCACGATTAACAATCTCAATAATGGATTGCCCTAACTCATTAGTGTCGCTTTTTTTGATTAGCTCTAATACACTTTCTTTCAGCCAAAGAATTTTTGATCCATACTTTAAAAGAATTTTTTTGAGTTCCTCTTTTGAGTATGCTGAATCAGGAATCAATCCGGCTTCAAAAAATAACTCAGGCAATTTGTTAATTGCACTGGGCGGCAATACACATTGCGAAAAAGGTTTCCCAACATGGATCCAATTTTTGTTGCCGAATTTTTTTAGTTCAAAAAATCCAAGATCACAATTCTTAGTCATCACCGACCATTCTTCAAGTTTATTATACAGATGTGAAAGAGTTGAGAAATTCCCAATCCAAATCTTCTCTGTAGGTTCGATTATGCCGTGTCGTTTAAAAAACTCAGTTACTTTTCCATAATAATTATTGGCTCTGAAATCTCTCTCATAAGTCTCCGTCAGAGGAATGATGTAGAGAATTAGATAGGCAATGAATGGTGGTGTGTCAGTTCCATTCCAATTGGTGTATAGTTCAATCGGTCTCTCGACTGGTGAATACTGAATTCTCGAATCCCCCGGCTCCTGCTCTCCATATTTGATTGCATTGATAAAGTCCATCCAAATTTCTTCGTCCGATCTCGTGCTGAAAAGAGGTCGAGCGTGCTTAATTAAATCTTGCTGGGTGAGATAGAACAGGATATTCTTCCCTGCATTTTCTGATTTGAAAAATAGGTTAGCAATATGATTGTTCCAGTCAACGTATGTCATTATTCTAACTCAAAAGTATCAAGGCAACATGTATGGTCTTCCTATTTGGGTTTGGATTCCGCTCTTGCCACTGCCCAAGTACCATGCAAGGCCAATTATTTGAACCCCAGGGTACCAATTGATGCCAAAGATTCGCTTGTTGGTTACAGTCGGTTCTTCCCAACCCTAATTTAGCTCACCCATCCATACGCCAGACGCGGAGGGGCGGATTTTTTTTGGGGGCGGGGGCTGGATATTGGATACTGGATGCTAGATGCTAGATACTGGATTTTGGACGCTGGCGGCCAGCGGGGCGGCATTATTTCATGGCTTCCCAATCGTGCCATTTGATGTCGCGGCCGGGGTAGGCTGCCTTTTTAAACGGCCAGTCCTTTTTTATCCACTGCTTTACCGCAGTAAACAGGATGGCATCCAGCCCCCGGGCTACTTCGCTGGCCCGCACCCACATGATGATTTCCGCATCATAGTCGCCTTTGGTGGTGGGGTACATATACAGGCAGCCGAGCACCTGACTTTCGTCCAAACTCACCACGGTGTAGGTAAACGACCGCCTGGTTTGAAATTCCTTCTGGTGCCACCCCAGGTCAATCAGGTTCTGCTCGAAGGTTAAATCGCGGGTTGGCCAGGTGGAGCCGGGGCCAAAGGAGCCTTGCAGGTGATCGATACTGGTCATCACGGCATCGTAGTCTTTCACCACATCGTTTACGGTGAGCATGCGGGCCCGGAAGTGCGGGGTCTCCAGTGTCGCGGGCACCGCGAAGTCGGCCGGCACAAAAGGCCGGGGCTGGGCCACCGTGCATTTTGAAAAGGCCATGGCCGCGAGAAGCCCTGAAAAAATGATCGTGATCGGGTTACACCTGCGTGGGAAATGCATAACGGTTGGGTTGGTTTAGGGCAAGGTACGTACTGGATGCTGGATGCTGGATACTAGATTCTGGATACTGGATACTGGATTTTTGTGCTTGGAAGGCGTTCGGAGCACTAACCCGGTTTCGACTGGCTCAACCTGACAGCAAGTTTAGGCTGGATACTGGAGGCTGGAGGCTGGATGCTGGATACTGGATACTGGATTTTTGTGTTTGGAAGGCGTTCGGAGCACTAACCCGGTTTCGACTGTCCGATCAAAGTCGGACTCAACCTGACAGTAGGTTTTGTTTACTGCTTTGTCAGCCTGAGCTTGTCGAAGGCGTTCGGAGCACTAACCCGGTTTCGACTGTCCGATCAAAGTCGGACTCAACCTGACAGCGAGTTTAGGCTGGAGGCTGGATACTGGATACTCGATACTGGATTTTTGGGCTTGGAAGGCGTTCGGAGCACTAACCCGGTTTCGACTGGCTCAACCTGACAGTAGGTTTAGGCTGGATGCTGGATACTAGATACTAGATTCTGGATTCTGGATACTAGATTCTGGATTCTGGATACTAGATTCTGAATGCTGGATTCTAGATTCTGAAAGCTGGATGCTGGCTACTTTGCCTTTCCGATTTTGAAGCCTATCGGCTGGGCATCCTTTTCCTGCCGGATCAGTTTTTGAATGGCATCGAACACCAATTTAAAGCGCTGGTCGTACTTCTTTTCGAGTTGACGGATTTTTGCGGCCAGGTCTTTATGGGTCTCCATGAGTTTGCGCAGTGCCACAAACGTGCGCATAATCGCAATGTTGGTCTCGATCGCCCGAGGGCTGTTGAGAATGCCGCTAAGCATGGCTACTCCTTGTTCGGTGAAGGCCAGTGGTAGTTTTCTTCGCCCACCCCGACCTTTCTTTGATATCACAATTTGTGACATCAAGTCATTGAATTCCTCGCGTGTTAGTTCAAACATGAAATCAGCCGGAAAACGACCAGCATTTCGCTTTACTGCCTGGTTTAATACCCTGGTCTCAACACCATACAAAAGAGCTAAATCAGCATCGAGCAATACCTTTTCTCCACGCAGAAACAGAATTTTTGTAGCAATGAAATCCGTTGTGGCTAGTACGGATAGTTGTTTCTCTTTCATATCTCCTTAACCCAAGGACGCCAATAGCGACTTGAATTTACTTAGACAGAATCAATACTTGAAACGCCCCCGTTAGTAGTTGCCTCAGGATAAGGCTTCGAAAAGAGAGGGCGGGCGAAACCCAACGATTCGTCATGGCGAGGAACCGAAGGTGACGAAGCCATCTCTGCCGCTCATCGTAACCCTTGGCATTGGGGTAGCCTCTGGCAGTAGGGATTGCTTCGTCCTCGTCTCTCATTCTTCGAGACTCGATCCTCGCAATGACGGGAGGTGCGGGACCAAACAAAAAAGTAAACCGTATTCTGAGCGGAAGGCGTGAACGGGCCAGGGCGTAAGCGAATGACTGGTGGAACAAAGCGGCTGTTGCGTGGTGATGGGTAGCGAAGAATCCCCCGTTAGTAGTTCGGTGTTACGAGAGGGGGATCCTTCCCGCCTGTTTGGCGGGCAAGCGTCCTCGCTTCGCGGGACTCAGGATAAGGTTTCGAAAAGAGAGGGCGGGCGAAACCCAACGATTCGTCATGGCGAGGAACCGAAGGTGACGAAGCCATCTCTACCGTTCATCGTAACCGTTGGCATTGGGGTTGCCTCTGGCAGCAGGGATTGCTTCGTCCTCGTCTCTCATTCTTCGAGACTCGGTCCTCGCCATGACGAAGAGTGCGAGACCACAACCCACGCGGCCGGGATGCGGAGGGCTTGGTGCCCGCGCGCTTCGCGCGGGTACGGAGCGAACAGCGACCCCGGAGCAGCCCGTTAGCCGCCCAAGGGTAAAACTGATTCTGGATACTCGATGCTAGATACTGGGTACTGGATACTGGATACTAGATACTAGATTCTGGATTCTGGATACTAGATACTGGATGCTAGTCGCTAACCACGAACAACTAACAACGAACAACTAACAACGAACAACTAACAACTAACAGCTAACAACCAGCAACTCATACCCATTCAGCGCATCTCACTAATCCACCTGCGCACGAGTTCCACGCCTTCCTCATGCACCAATGTGCGGCCGAGCTCGGGCATCATAATGCCGGGGTGGGTGGATTCGATGCGATATTGCAAAATGGATTGATCGGGCTGGCCGGGCACAATGCTGTACAACCGTCCGCCCGAACCTTTGCCTGCGGCCACAGGCGCTTTGCCTATGCCGAGTTTGGCGCGATCGGTAACGCTGGCGAGCAAATGCAGCCCGCTGGTTTTGCCGGGGCCATCGGGCCGGTGGCAGTGCGCGCAGTTGATCTCCAGCCACGCGCGGGCGCGCGCTTCGGTGGTTTCGCGCGCATCGTCATAGGCCGCCAGGCGCGGCAGCGCAGCCTCGGCCGGCAGCTCCAGCACGCCCCGCTGCTGCCACTCCACCAGTTGCGTCTGCGCATGGCCGGGCAGGCGCCCGTTCAGTTGCCGGGCCGAAGGACCAATGGGCACTACCTGATCTCCGCGCCAATGGCAACCCTTGCACTGGTTGGCATTGGGTATGGAGTACTTCGCCTGGCGCGTTTGTCCATCAAGGTGCAGCCACGAAACAGTCGTAGTCTTGCCGCCCACCTCCAGGTACGCTTCGGTTTGTTCGTCATTCCAGATGTAGGGCAGTGCCTTCCACTCTCCGTTCTGCAACAGCAGCAGGCGCGTTTCCAGAATTTTACGCTCGCCTTCGGGCTGACGAAAATCGGCCGGGTAATAAAAATTTTTGATCAGCACGGTGCCCTCGGGAAAATCGAGCACCTCGGTGCCGTTGTACCCCACGCGCTGGCCGGCCGGTAGGCTCACAAACCGTTGCTTGAAGGCGTAGTCGGTAAACAAAGCGGAGTTCAGTTCGTAGGGCCACACGCCCTCGGCCGGTTGTAGGTTTTTGAGGTCGCCTGTAAAAAATCCGTAGGCCGACAGGGTGGGTTTGCCCAGTGCCGATAAGTCGGTGGCCACGGGCTCTTCTTCGGCTATCACCACATCCTGCTTTTCGGGCTGCCGGCAGGCCAGCACCGCGAACATCAGGCACCACCACCACGCGTTGTGTTTCATAGCCGTGCCTGCGCAGGTGGACACTCAAACGGCTTCACGTCTTTCGAGAGGTTTTCAAAGTCGTTGCCGGCATCGAGGTTGATGAACGTGATGTCGCCATTGTCCTGGATGCAAATGGCGCGCTCGGGTTGTTTGGGGTTGGCGATGCCATCGAACAACACATCGGGCGGGTTCATGAACGATTTGGTAAGCAACAGCTTGCCGATGTCGCTCTGTGTGGTGGGGAACCAGTGTTTGTTTTGAAAGGTGTTGCGGTGCACGCTGATGTGGTGCGGAAACGGATTGTAGAGCGAGTCTTCGCGGAAGCGGTTGTTCACGGTTTGCACGCCTCCGATGGAATTGGTCTGCTCCTGCTCGCCCTCGTTGAGCGCAGCCACCAGTTCGTAGCTGACAATGGCCAGGCCTACGGAGCGATTGTCTTCGATGCGGTTGTCGAACACCTCGAGGTTATGGGTGGCCAGCACCATCATGCCGGAGCCGGGCGGAATACTGGCTACGATGTTTCCTTTTTGCGCGAAGTTGTCGTGGTTATTGTCGTGGATGTGGTTGTTGTACACGCGGGTGGTATGGCCGTAGGTGGTGAGGCCGGGCAGGTCGAATACGAGCAGGCCTCCGGTGTTTTCGTAGGCTTCGTTGCCGTAGATTTCTACATACTTGGAGTTTTCAGCTTCAATGCCGGCTACATTCCAGTAGGCTTTGTTGTTGCGAATGATCACACTGTCGGACTGGCCCACGTAAATGCCGGCATCGGAGCTGCCCATGGCGATGCATTCTTCCATGAGCACATTTTTGCACAGCACGGGGTAGAGCGCATAGGCCCCGTTTTCTGTTTTCGGTCCCTCCGACCACACGGAGCGTATTCTGCGCAGCGTGATGCCGCGCGTGTCGTTCACTTTCAGGTTATCGCCTTTGGCATCTTCTACGGAAAAGTCTTGCAACACAATGTTGACGCCATTACTCACTTGCAGCCCCTGGGCGCCCTCGGTTTGATTCTTCCACGAGAGAATGGTTTTGTCCATACCCTGTCCGCGGATGACGACATTTTTCTTGCCGTCCATCACCAGTGTTTTGGTGAACATGAAGTGGCCTTCGGGCAGGTCGATGGTGTCGCCATCGGCCACGGTGATGAATTGGGTCTGCAACGATTTTTCGATGCTGTTCCAGGTGCGCACTTCGGGGGCTGGGGCAGAGCAGCCGATGACCGCGGCTGCTGTCAGCAGGAGAACGGAGCCGGTTGATAGCTTCATACTCAAAAGTAAGGAATTTTTCGCCTGGGCGGGACGGCCACCGGCTGCAACACCGGCCGGAAAAATCAGGCTGCGATGCCTTTCAACACCAGTAATCTGTCGTGCAGCGCGAGGGCTGCCCCGCGATCGAGCATGTTCGGCAATTCGCGCACGGCTGCGTCTATTTTTTCGGCTGCCTGTTGCCGGTTTTCCTCCAGCAAAAGAGCCGCCTCCACGGCATGTATTTGCGCTTTGGGTAAGATGGCCGAGGGGATGAAATTTTGCCAATAGGTGCGGGCTTGCGCATAGTCTTGCTTGGCCACAGCAAAAAACAAAGCGGCATCCAACCACACCATACCGCGCAAGCCTTCGGGTATACTTTCGCTGCCCGCCACATACGCCAGCAGATGTTGGTGCGCCAATTCAAGGTCGCCTTTGTCCCAGGCCGATTGAAAGAAGTAGCTCTGGATGTAGATATGAAATGGTGAGTTCAGCTTGCGGCCCAGGTGGTCGGCCTCCACGAGATCTTGCCAGTTCAGCAGGGCCGGGCGCACACCGGCCGAACTTTGGGTGATCAGTTTGATCATCAGCGTTTCAAACTGGGCACGCTCCCCGCCCCGCAGCAAATTGAGAATTCGCCCACCATCAGTAGTAAATCCGCCCACGTGCAGGGGAATAATGGTGACAACAAAAATCAGGAAGGACAGTAAGGCGATCAGCAGAAAAAGATAACCGATGTAAGAACCGGACGGAAGTGCGATGTGAAGCAGGTAGCCCACGACCGTCAACAACAGGCTGGCCAGTGGGCCGCCCGCTCCGTATACCATAAATCGCTTTTTCAGATTCTCGGTGCCCCGGGGCAGGCAAATAACCATACCGCCCGCCACATTTACATTTTTATTCCACTTGAATTTCCAGCCGTCTTGTTCTCTATCCCACATGAACGGCCCCACCACAAACATCCGGAAATCAAAGTTTTGTGAGATGCCGGCTACGGCATGGCCCGCCTCATGCGCTGCGATAACGAGAATGATCACGGGCAGAAAAGCGATACCCCAGAGCACGAATACTTCCACGGGCAAGTCTTTGCCTGCGTCAACGCCTGCGCTGGCGATAAGAAATCCGAACAGCCCTCCAACCACCAGGGAAACCAACGTGGGAATAATCTTCGCCTTTTTCATTTTCGTTTTCATCTCTGCCGATGAGTAACGTTCCCGGTTAAAAAATTACAGCTTCAGTCAGATTTTGTTTTTACGCCAAAGAGAAACCGCATGATGTTGAACGGGCGGATGACGACCAGGTAAAACGCCACGCACGAGAGCAGCGAAAGTGCCGCAATGGTCCAGTACTTGGCTGCAATGCCCCACGGCAGCTGGCAAATGTAATACCCGATGGCGATGATGACGGTTTGGTGAAGGATATAAAAGGGATACAGGCCTTCATTGATTTTGCTGAGCCAGGGGTGTGGGCGGTTGAGATACGTTTGGCCGTAGGCGATGATGGTGATGACGGTGAACCAGCTGACAAAGATGGAGACGCGGTCGAAAAAGTCACCGATGGTTTCCATTTCCCAAGGCAACTGAATCAACCCGCGAAAGTGGAAATAGCAGCCATAGAACGGCACCAGTGCCAGCAGCAGGGCCACCAAAAAATATTTGCGGTTGCGTCCGAGGGATTCCCACAGCGGTGGAACGGCATAGGCGATGATGCCGGCCAGAAAAAACCCGAAGTAGAATACGAAATAGGCCCAGTCGTGGACGAGGTCATGCGTTTGATCAGGAAAAAAAGGACGCAGAATAAATTGGCTGTTGAGCAACAACACAGCCGGAATGAAAAGCGCGGCAGCGGGTGAAGCCAGCAACCAGAAACACTTTTCGCGAAAACCGGCCGAGCGTTCGCTGCGCAAATACCGCAGTAACGGCAGGGCCAGCAGGGAAAAGATAAACAGGTACAAAATAAACCAGAGGTGGTGCCAGCTGAGGCTGCCGTTTGGATAGGGGATAAACTCAAAAACCGTTTTATAAAAATCCCAGTAGCCGGTGAATTGCCCGATGCGTTCGAAGTAAATCTGGGGCGGCACAATCACCAGCATGCCGAAGATGAGGGGAACAAATAATCTGCGGAAGCGCTCGCGCGCAAACTGCCGCGGGGTGCGCTTGCCCAGCGCCATAGACGTGCCGGCCCCGGAAATGAACAGCAGCAGCGGCATGCGGAAACAGTACGACCAGATCATCCAGTACTGGAAGGACACCGTGGTTTCGCTGTTCTTCACGTGCCAGTCCCACGTGTTGAACCACATGCCGGTATGGAAAAAGAGGAGAATGAGGATGGCGATGGCCCGGAGCCAATCGAGGTCGTAGCTGCGGCTGGAAACGGGAGCGGTTGAGTCCGGCATCGGGTTTTATTTAATCGCATTTAAAGATAGGAGCAATTCGTTACATCGTAGCGTTGCTGCCGGATGACGGAAATCTCACACCGCTTCGGCTTAGTGTGGCTCACCAAAATTCAGCTCGCCTGCGGTCACGCTCACCCGAAGGACATTCTGTTTTGGCGGCAGGGGGCACGTGGCGTGGGGCGAAAATACACACGGAGGATTGTAGGCTTTGTTAAAGTCGATGTGCGTTACACCGGTTGCATCCGGTTTCTTCACATCGATGAAGCGGCCACCGCCATAAGTGGTCTTGCCGGTGGTGGCATCCGCAAAGACAACAAAATAGTCATCCTGGCCGTCCAGCACATCGAGGCGCAATTCACGGCCCTGGTAGCGAAAGAGAAGAGCTCCGGGCGATTTTTGCTCGTAGGTTTGCCCGATGATGTTGGTGATGGCGATGGTTTTCAGTGAATCGTACTTCTCGAACCGTGCCGGCAGGTTCCAGGCCGGGTCTACCGCGAAGCGGGGTATACCCGGAAATGTTTTCAACGCATTACTTTCGAGGTCGCGGAGACGGATACCGAGTTTATCCTCGCGTTTGATAATGTTCCACCGCAGCGCGCCCATGTCAAGCTGGGGATTGCGGGCCGAGTCGGGATGAAAGATCACCGCTTTTGAAATAGGGTTACCGCCCAGGCGGATGTCAACTCCTTTTTCCACCGTTAACGTAACCGTTCCGTTGTTCACGAAAAAAAAACCGGCACGGGGCGGCACAGTTCCCTCCGGAAATACAATATGGTTGTCAGCAGCACTACCAAATGTGTTGAGCCCCGGTTGCAGCCAGAACAAGCCGATCAGGTTTACCCAGCCGTTGGGCGCCAGCACATCGCTGACGCGCTTCGCATGCCAGGCTTCAATCTCGGCCTGATAGGCAGCCAACGCCTGAGGATCCGGCTTTTTCCGGTCGCTGCAGGCCCCGAGCAAACAGAAGAACAGAACAATCAGTGCAATGCGGGACATATCCTATACGTATGATCTGCAAATCTAATCAGCACCACGAGGTTTTGGAGATGGCGGAGACCTTTTGTCGATCTGCGGAAAGTATTTCTACCGGGATGACATGGGCTGCTTTTTCATTTGCATCAAGAAGCGATCGGGTTCTCCAATGAAAATCCAATTTCCGTTACCTTCGTGAGCATGAGTAATCTCAGGAAAGCCACACCGGCCGATGCTGCGGCCATTAACCAACTGGTGAACTCGGCCTACCGGGGCGATGCCTCGCGCCAGGGCTGGACCACCGAAGCCGACTTGCTGGATGGCACCCGCATCGATGAAGCAGCCATCCGCGATTTGATTGCCCACCCCGACACCACCGTGCTCACCTATTGGGAGGAAGACGCGTTGCTCGGCTGTGTAGAACTGCGTGCCTCCGAAAACAAACTTTACCTCGGCATGTTGAGTGTTAAGCCCGACACGCAGGGCAAAGGCATCGGCAAGAAACTGATGGCCGCAGCGGAAGACCACGCCCGGTCGCAGGGCATTCCGGTCATTTTCATGACGGTGATCTCGGTACGAAAAGAACTCATCGACTGGTATGTGCGCCACGGCTACCGGCTAACGGGCGAGCGAAAACCTTTTGTGGTGCCGGATCAGCGCTGGGGCATACCCAAACAAAACCTCGAGTTTGTGGTATTGGAGAAAAGGATCTGACCTCACTCCAGCTGTTCCTGCAACAGCAGTGCGGCACACGCGGTGGCTACCCGGTTGGCTTCGTCCGGAGAAAGGTGGTTAGCCAGGTAAACAATTCCTTTATCAATGAGGGAAACCGCGGCCACGGGCGTTCCATCGGAGCGTCTGATTTCAAAACCAGCTGAGCCAAACGGCATCACACCCACCTTTCCTTTCTTACTCACCACTTTTGAAAGTGGCCGGATGGTGTAATACTGCTGAGCATCGGCAGAAAGATAGCCCACATATTCCTTTGGCTTTTGCTGGGCCTGGCCGTTGTCGAGCAGCAACTCCCAGCGCTGCGAGGCCAGGCTGTCGTAAATCATGACAAAAAATAAATTCGAATAGTCGTCACCGATACCGAGAATATCACCGAAGATGTTGATGACGCTGTTGGGGTTGTTACCGACATACAAATCCTTCGACTTGAATTTGCTCACGCTATAAGCGCGGTGGCGGTTGCCGCGGCCGTCCGTCATTTCAAAATAGAGCGTCTGACTTTTTCGCACCCACTCGCTGGTGATGATGCGCTGGAATTGATCATCGCCCGGCACGCCAGCCGCAAGCCCGGAGACGGCCGATGAACCGCACGTCCACGAACGATCGACCACATCGGTGCGGTGATCACCAAAGGCGAGGCGCTGTTTGATCAAAATCCCCTGCCGGCCCGACACCGGCCATTCCTTCACACCCAACCACTCCGGCCCCTCCAGCGCCAGCTTGAGTTGGGCCGATGTTGGAGTACCGACCAACGCGAGGAAGCCGAGGAACAGGATCACGCGAATCATGGGTTGTTACTCAAATGTGTAAATCGATTGTTCCGTTTGACCATTGGGGAACTGCACCGTGCGATCGAGCAGTTTTCCGTCCGGCATCCAGCGATAGGTAAACGTGACGTCCAACGTCTTGTCCGGTGTCGTGAGTATGTACCGGGTAGGCAAGTTTTTCTGCAAACGAATACCGGGAAGTGAAAATTCAGTATCCAAGGGTGCGAACCGGGTTAACAGGTAATCCGGGTAGGCTTTCGTAGTGTGCAACCGAAGCTGCTGGAGGTCGGAGTCAAAAACGTAGGTTTTAATCTCGGCTACATTACCGTGTGGGTGATAGGCATAATGCACTTCGGTCTCCAGCGCGAAGCCATTGGCCTCAGGGTTGCGCCTGTGAAACTCTGACTTGACCAGTTGACCGGCATCGTTATACTCGTAAAAGGTGAACTTTTCTTTTACCCCTTCGTACCACGACACCTCACCTGCGATGCGAGCCCCGTCATAAATAAACTGGATCTGCTCATCGACAAGGCCCGAGATGCTTCGCACCAGGCCGGTGAGGCGCAGGTTGCCGTCATACTGATAAACATCGACTCCTTTAGTGGTATAGGGTGTGTTCCGCTCCCACTCGATTCTGGCGATGCGGCCATCCGTGTGATAGGTGTACGTGTCCTGCATCGTCCAGTCGTTCGCGATCGTCTGAACCGCCCGTAATCGGGATGGTTGCCCGTTGCTGTTTACCTCCTGCTCGCGGCAGCTGGTGGCTAAGGCCACTACGGCCAGGATAGCGATTAAGCTTTTCATAATGTCCGAGGTTTTGTTGATCAGAAAATTTCGGTTTGGCCAGCCCGAAGACCGGTGTTGGATTTGTGGCGGTAGGCCAACTCATGAATGATCAGCTTCTCGCTGGCCTGATTAAACGACAAGCGAACCCATCCATAGCGCACGCTTCCGTCCGCTAATTGAATTTGAAAGCCCAGGTAATGGTTGTTGGCATTGAGCCAATCGCCCTGCCACGTCACCGAGCCGTTGCTCTCCACTTTGGCGACCAGGGGTGCCACGTTTTTCTCGAACGGGTTCCCGGGGACAATCTCCTGCCCCTCGTTCAACATTAGGGCACGTCCGCCTGCTTCAAACACCCGGTTGGCTCCGATGGGAAACACGCGAAACTGCAATTGATTCGTATTGTTTTCCTGGGCCAGCACGGTGACAAAAGTCAACTCGCTGTCACCGTCACCGTCTACGTCAATCGATTGCGATTGATTGTATAACACTTCGGAGTCGCCCAGATTAATAATCGTTATCCCATCAACCGGGTTGACATCGCCTTCTTCGCAGGACGACAGCGTGAAAAACGTGCTCACGAAAAAAAGAAGAATTGAAAAACTGCGCATACCTGATTTGTTGATTATGCCGGAGAAAACGTGACAGGCATTCATCCGGTTGCAGTCGTGACGAAAATTATGTGTAATAACTTGTCACCGTCCGGTTTTGAAACACATTTTCGTATTTCCGAACAGGCACCCATCCAGTTGCTGCCGATTCGTTCGCGAAAAAATAACATCACTTCAGCCGTGTCTTTCATGCTTTTCGGCTCACGATTCAGGCCCTTCGGCCGAAACCATGCCATCCGGCAGGATGGCCAACCGTTGAAGACAGTAAAAAAAATTATGAAAACGTTAATGTCACTTGTTGTTGTACTGGCGCTAACCTCACGGGTGTCAGCCCAGGATGCCGAAACCGTTTTCGGAAAGGGTGGACCAAAAGTGCGGGGCGCTTATGGAGCGGCCGTTGAAAAGTTCAGTTCCATTGATGGTCAGTTTGCCCATTTCATCGGTGGGTATGGCGGAGTACTTTTTACGAATCACCTGATGATAGGTGCAGGCGCCTACGCGTTGATCAATGGTAACTCGATTGATATTGAGTCTGATCCTAACACTTCGCGGCAGCTCACGTACCTTGGGCTTGCGGTCGAGCGCACGTTTAACTCTCAAAAGGCATTTCATCTCACCGCCAGCTTGCTCACCGGTGGCGCCATCATAGGCGAGCAAAACCGGTTACCCGATGGAGGGCAATACTCCATCCGCTCGCGCGGGTCTTTTGCGCTGGAACCCGGCCTGGCGGCCGAGGTTAACCTCACCAAATGGTTTCGGGTTGCCGGAGGTGTCTCCTACCGGTGGGTGGCGTCCGAAAGCAAGTACTCGGCACCTGCCGGGTCGATCACGCTTAAGTTTGGTAAATTCTAACGTTCAAAACCTCACCACACGATGAACTTCAGGTTGACATCCGACACCCGGCAGAATCTGCTGACTTACGTGGCATTAATCCTCGTGGCGGCACTCGGCATTGTGTATGGCGAAGCCCTTGCTTCGCCTAACGCCCAATTGCGGGTGTGGTCGTGGACCCATCTGCTGGTGATGCTGGCCGGGGTGCCTTTTCTCTTTCTCCAACAGCGTGCGGGACTGCCCGGCTTTTGGTCAACTGAGGTTACGCACCAACAGCGGATCATCACTCCGCTTTTCATCGGTGTGGTTTTCGGTATTCTCGATGTACTGGTGATTAAGGTTATCCTGCATCCTGAGCCATACACGGAGTTACCTCCCTTTCTTCAGCCTTTTCCCTACTCCATCTTCCTGTACTCTTCGGGTGCCTTTGAAATTGAGGTGTTCTACCGGCTAATTCCCATCACATTTATTCTGCTACTCGGCACACTTTGGGCGGATAACCGGTATGGCCCGGTGCTTTTTTGGGTGGCCGCGGTACTGACTTCCTTGCGCGAGCCGTTGGAGCAGTTGCCATCCGGAAGCTGGGCGCTGATCGTGTACTCGCTGGGTACGGGTTTTGGGATGAATTTTCTGCAAGCCCTTTGGTTCAAACGAGCAGGGTTTATGGCGGCTCTGTTTATTCGCCTGGGCCACTACCTGATCTGGCACATCTTGCTCGGCCTGTATGTTGAAGTGGTGGAGCTGGGCCGGTTCTGATTACACCTGCCGGCCGATCCAGGCCTTGAATTCGGCTGCTTTCTTTTTGCTCACGGTTACTTCTTCCTCAACGGCCGGGTGGATATCGAGCGTCAGCTTGCCGGATGCGTCTGATTTGAACTGGCGGATCGCTTTGAGGTTGCCGATAAACTGCCGGTTCAGCCGGAAAAAGGAAACGGGATCAAGTAATGTCTCGAGTTGTTCCAGGGAGGAAGAAGACGTGTACTCCTTATTGTCAAATGTCTTGATGAATGAAATTTCATTCTGCTTGTAGATGTAGGCAATCTCATTCGTGTGCACCGGCACCGAACTGGTGCCATAGTTGACCACCAACAACTCGCGAAACCCGGATGCTTTGTTCAGGTCTTTGGCACTGGCTACGCCCGCCACCGAAGTCTCCAATTCCTGAATCCTCGCCTTCAGCTGCGCAATTGTCTTTTCATGATGCTGGTAAAAGTACAGGAAGGTATAGGCCATGTGGATCATGGTCGTAAACACGACCGTCAGCGGAAAATCATTAACCAACAGATTAGCCGTGTTGAATCCGCCATGATCCGTTAACACTTCGTTCCACAGGTAGATCATGGGTATCACGATGAGGAAGGTCATCGGCAGTGCCGTGAAGAACTGAATAACGAAACGCTTAAACTTGTCCGTGACCCACGAATACCGCTGATCGAGATACCGAATCAACCAGCGGTTAGCCTCCCAGCTGGCGGCTACAATCAAGATGTCCCATACCACATCCGCATAAAACAACGGGCGCTTCAGCAAGTCGCCCAGCGGGGCCATGTCACCAAACAGGCGAATAAAAACACCAAGCACGGGGTAGCTGATCAACCTCAGCCATCGGTCTGGATAGCGCATGTTTCAAAAATACAGATGCAAACCGCGCAAAAAAAAATTACCCCGGCCCACCAACGGTAAACCGGGGTAATTTGCTGGCTACCGGTGCCTTAATACTTCGCAGGCTGGCCGCTGGCCGGTGTCGATTTTTTAATGAACTCCCGGATGTGTTCGTTTGAACTGGCGAGGTCTTCCGCGCGCAGGTACATCATGTGCCCGCTGCGATAGCCCTCAAAGCGTAAACGGTCTTTCATCTTGCCGCTGGGATCCAACTGCCACATGGTGTACTTGGCATCGAAGTAGGTGGTGGCTCCATCGTAATAACCGCTTTGCACCATCACATGCAAAAATGGATTCTGCGCCATGGCCTGGCGAAGGTTATCACCCGTGTTGTCGTTGTTGCGGTCCCACGGGTTTACCGGGCCAAACATGTTGTACTGCAAATCGGTTTTGTATTTCAACACATCGCGCAGGTAGTAGTTGATGGCGGGTGTAAACGAATGCAACCACGAAATCAGTTCGGAGTTGAAATCCGGGCGGTCGCCCGCGGTGCGTTTGTCAAGCCCTTTATACCGTGAATCCAAGCGGCCCACGGTGTAGCCTTCGGCCCGCAACAACTCTTTCCAGAAGAAGTTCGTGGGCACCGCCAGATTGTTGTCCAATACCGCCCGCTCACTCAACCCGGTATACCGGGCAATCTTGGTCGCCATTTCTCTCCGTTTGCCTTCGTCAATAAATCCACCTTTCGCCAGTTGTGGAATCAATTCATCCACGGCAAATTTCTCGGACTCCGCCAAAACGGGATCGAGGTCTTTGGCCTGAAGATCGGCCGGCAACTTTTTGTGGTACCAGGCGGCCGCGGTGTAGTACGGCACGTGCAGGGCATCGTTCACGCTCACGCCTTGTTCAATGCCCAGTTCGGTAGGTGAAACCAGAATCACGCCATTGAGGTACATCCAGTGTGCATTCTGCAGCTCGAGCGCCAGCCCGGATACGCGTGTGGTGCCGTAGCTTTCGCCAATGAGGTATTTCGGTGAAGTCCAGCGTCCGTTGCGCGACACAAACACATCCAGCCAGTCGGCCAGGTATTTCACATCGGCATTCACGCCAAAAAACAAATTGCGATCGGCTTTCGGGTCGAGGATGCGCGAGAAGCCGGTGTTCACCGGATCGATGAATACGATGTCGGCCACGTCCAGAATGGAGTGCGGATTGTCGCGCACGCCATAGGGCTGCACGGGATAACCCTCACTGTCAATATTCAACTGCTTGGGGCCGGTGTAGGCTACGTGCATCCACACCGAGGCCGAGCCAGGCCCCCCGTTAAACGACATCACGAAGGGCCGCTTGCTTTTGTCCGTAACATCGGTGCGTTCGTAATAGGTGTAAAAGAGCGAGGCGATCACTTTGCCGTCTTTATCCCACACGGGTTGTGTACCCGAGGTGACTTTATAGGGCACCACTTTCCCTTTTATGGTTACCGAGGCGGTTGAGCTTACGGCTGACTCAGCCGGCAACGTGCGCTCCTGCGCAAAGGCCGTGGCGGAGATGATCAATACCAGTACCAGTACGACTTGCTTCATAGTTGTTAGCTTTTTTGGAAAGGGGAAAGGTAGATTTTATCTGTTAATGACCAAGGGTATTTTTACTTTTGCGCGCCTTTCCGTCCATCAATGGCTGCGCGCGACCTCCGTCTTGATACTTCCTACCGCCAGATACTGGCGATGGCGCTGCCTATTTCGCTGGCGATGTTGGTGCCGCAGATCAACTTCATCACCAACAACATCTTCCTGGGCGGACTCGGAGAACGCGAATTGGCCAGTGCCGGTGTCACGGGCGTGTACTATTTGATTTTTGCGGTGGCCGGAAGCGGGCTCAACAATGGTCTGCAGGCCTTAATTGCGCGCAGGGCGGGTCAAAACCTCCATCACGAAATCGGGGAAGTTTTCTTCCATGGCATTTGGGTGGCGTTGGGTTTTGCCTTTCTCGGCATCGCCATCACCACCTTCGCAGCTCCGCCCCTGCTCAACTCTATGATCCGGGATCCCCTGATCGCGGAAGAAGTGATTTCATTCTTGCGCATCCGAATCTGGGGCCTGCCACTCCTTTATTTATATGTGATGCGCAATGCCCTGCTGGTGGGCACGAACCAGACCCGGCTTTTGATTTGGGGCACGCTGGCGGAAGCCCTCACCAACATAGCGCTGGACTACGCCCTCATTTACGGGCATTGGGGTTTCCCTGCGCTGGGATTTAACGGAGCCGCCTATGCCTCCATTGTGGCCGAAGGCGTGGGGCTGGTGGTCATCTACGTCATCATCCACATCAAAGGCCTGCATCGCGACTTTTCGCTTTTTGAAAACATGAAGTGGCAGCCGCCACTTGCGCGATCCATTGTCGTACGCTCAGCACCCCTGATGGCACAGTTCATTCTGAGCATTGCTACGTGGGAATATTTTTATCTGCTGATCGAACATCACGGTAGCCAGGCACTGGCCATATCCAATACGATGCGCAACATCTTTGGCGTGGTGGGCATCTTCGCGTGGGCCTTTGCTGCCACAACCAACACCATGGTGAGCAACATCATCGGGCAGGGGCGCGAAGCCGAGGTGCTGCCGCTGGTGCGGAAAATCATGTGGGTGAGCGTGGGGTTCTCCACGATCATGATCATACTGCTGAACATCAATCCCGGAGCCTATCTCGCCATCTACGGCCAGGGCCCCCAGTTTGTGGAAGCCGCGCTGCCGGTACTCCGAATCGTTTCCATGGCACTGTGGATGATGGCGGTGGGCACCGTGTGGCTCAATGCCGTAACCGGCACGGGCAACACCGTGGTCAATCTGGTGATTGAAATCATCACCCTCGTCATCTACATCATCTATGTGTATGTCGTGCTCGAGTATCTCAATCTTTCCATCGTGTGGGGTTGGGGCAGCGAATGGGTGTACTGGATCAGTATGTTCAGCATGTCGGCAATCTACATGCTATCGGGCCGCTGGCGCGGCAAAAAAATCTAATTGTTCTTTTTTACCTTTCCGTTATGGTCAAAGCCATTGGTTTGCTGGGTATTGGCGTAGCGCTTTCCCTTACGGGGATCGCTCAGGATTTATTCCCCGAAAAATGCCTCGGCCGTTGGGCCGGCATGATGTACATCTACCAGCACGGTCATGTGCGCGACAGTGTGCCGGTGCGGTTTACCGTTAAGGCGCTGACCGCGGAGTCATGGACATGGAAGACGGAGTATCTGTCGACCAAAATGCCGATGACCAAAGATTATGTGTTGCGATTGAAAGATCGTGACAAAAAACTTTTTGTTACCGATGAGGGCGGAGGTCTTGAGCTCACCGACTATCAAACCGGGAACAAACTGTACTCGGTTTTTGAAACCGGTGGCATTATGCTCACGGCCAGCTACGAATGGCGGGGCGATCAACTCATCTTCGAGGTTACGTCCGGCAAAAAAGAAGAAGCCAAACATCCCGAGGTAAGCACCTGGTCCGTTTCAGCCGTGCAGCGCGTGGTGTTCACGCGGGAAAAGTAAATTACACGCTGGGTTCCTGCTGACTGAGGCAGTGGAAGGAGCCAAGTCCCCAGATGATATCCCAGGAATCGAGCCCCAGCACCGTCCGGTCCGGAAAATGCTTTTGCAGAATGTCGAGGGCTACATCGTCCTGCTTGTCGCGAAAAGTAGGAACCACCACGTAGTTGTTGCTGATGTAGAAGTTGGCGTACGAGGCCGGCAGGCGCTGATCTTCGTACACTACGGGAGCGGGCATGGGCAACTCCACGATTTTAATTGAGCGGCCGTTTTCCAGTTTCAGTTTCTCCAGCAGCTCAACGTTCTCTTTCAGCGGTGCGTAGTTTTCATCACTCCGGTTGTGTTCCACCACCGTCACCACCGTGTCCTCGTTCACAAATCGGGTTAGATCATCAATGTGTCCATCGGTATCGTCACCGATGATGCCGTCACCCAGCCACAGGATGTTCGTCACTCCGTAATAATCGCGCAGGTACGCTTCAATTTGCTCCTGATTCAGGTGGGGGTTGCGGTTGGGGTTCAACAGGCAAGCCGTTGTGGTCAGCAGCGTGCCCCTGCCATTGAATTCAACGGAGCCGCCTTCCATGACAATGCCGGGATGCACCACCGGAATGTGATAGTGATGCGCGATGCGGGTCGGCACAACGTCATCCAAATCAAATGGCGGATACTTACCACCCCACGCATTGTAGCCCCAGTCCACAATCATTTTTTTCTTTTCTGCGGGATTGATCAGAAACGCGGGGCCATGATCGCGACACCAGGCATCGTTGGTGGGGTGCAAAAAGAACTCGACCCGGTTGAGATCAGCCCCAACCGCCTGCAGATGACGTAACGCTTTTTGTTTCATGGCCTCATCCGCTACGTTGATGCACACCCGCTCGCCTTCGGCTACCGCCTTGATGAAACGCGCATAGATGGGGTAAATCGTTTCGATCTTGCCCGGCCAGCTGGCTTCTTTGTGGGGCCAACTCAGCCACGTGGCATCGTGTCGTGCAAATTCAGCGGGGAAGAAATAGCCTTGCTGGGCAGGAGTTGGGTTCATGAATTGATCTCTCTTAAGCTATACACAAAGTTTCACAAAGAAGACACAAAGGGCACAAAGTCAGTTGATGATTCTTTATGTACAACTTTTTCAGAATGGAATCTACTCATCAATAAACCGTTTCAAAATCGGCTCATAGGAGTCAATGCGTCTGTCGCGGAGAAAAGGCCAATGCGTGCGGTAGCGATCTGTTTTATCCAGGTCAATCTCCTGCACGTGTACTTCCTCCCGGTCGTGTGAAGCGAGATATAAAAGGCTGCCAAACGGATTAGCCACAAACGAACCGCCCCAGAATTTCATGGCTCCGTTTTGCTCTAATCCTACGCGATTCACGCTCACGACATGCACGCCATTGGCTACGGCATGGCTGCGCTGTATGGTCTGCCACGCATTGTACTGCTCGGTATTGGTGGCCTCATCCTGGGCCGTTGCCCAGCCGATAGCAGTCGGGTAAAACAAAATCTCCGCGCCCATCAACGCGGTGATGCGCGCGCCTTCCGGGTACCATTGATCCCAGCAAATCAGCACACCGATGGTGGCAAAGCGCGTTTTGAAAACTTTGTAGCCCAGATCGCCCGGGGTGAAATAAAATTTCTCGTAGTACGCAGGATCATCGGGGATGTGCATTTTCCGGTACTTGCCCAGGTAGCTGCCATCGGCATCCAGCACGGCTGTGGTGTTGTGGTATACGCCCTGCGTGCGCTTCTCAAAAAGGGAAGCAATGATGACCACGCCCAACTCCTTGGCCAGCTTGCCCAGCACTTCGGTTGACGGACCCGGGATCGGCTCGGCCAGCTTGAAATTCTCGTAGTCTTCGACATCACAGAAATAGAGCGAACGAAAAAGCTCCTGCAGGCAGACGATCTGTGCTCCTTTGGCGGCCGCCTCGCGCACTTTGGTTACTGCTTTTTGAAGATTCTGTTCGGGATCTGCCGTGCAACTCATTTGCACCAAACCCACGCGTACGGATTTTGCCATTCGCCAAAATTTTTTGCGAGGCAAAAATAGAGAAAAGGAACGGGTAATCAGGCGTGAATCAGCGGGCGGCCTCCACCGGGGCTGACAGGCTGCTCATGACCAGGCTTTTCAAAAACCGCATCAATTCATCAACGTTTTTATGCTGCCCGAAGTCGGTGAGCGAGGGCAGGTTATTCATGAAGTAGTACTGATAGTGCGACATCTCAATGAGTGTGCTGGCCAGTGAGCGCGCAAACGGGTAGTCGGCATTGATTTCGTGAAAGATGGCTGCAATTCGCCCGCACAGATCTTTATACGGTTTGAAAAACTGCTGCTGATTGTCGTCCGTGACGTGGCGGGTGAGGTAGGTTTTGGAGCCCTCCTTAATGACGATGTTGTGCAATACGGTTTTATCCAGCCCTGATCCACTGTTGATGTTCTCGCCTTCGCGCAGCATCAAAATATTCAACACAATGTCAAGTTTCTGGGCGGGCGTGGTGAGCCGCGCAGTGTGCTCCACCACCAGGTATTCCAACCACCGCCAATACCAACCGGTGAGGTAGATTAGCAGGCGGTGTTTATTTTCGAAGTACCGGTAAACGCTCGATTCATTGGTATGCAGTTCAGTCGCCAGCTTTTTGAAGGTGAACTCCTCCAGGCCGAGTTGGTCGATCATAGCCGAGCCTTGGGCTAAAATTCGCTTACCCAGATCCGAACTCATCGGGTCGCGCAGGTAAAGCTTCTCGTTCATCTGAATTTGCAGGTGCCAGCTCATGTGGTTCAACAGGTACAGGCTAAAAAAACACCCCGATTAGGGCCTTTTTTAATGATTCAAATTAATGTTTTTCAAGATAGTAGCATTACTTTTACTGCCCAAATAATTTTACGGAAAACATGGCAAAAACACCCATTACAGTAGCCTATGGTGACGGCATTGGACCCGAAATCATGGCTGCAACCCTTGACATCATTCAGGCAGCCGGAGCCGAACTGGCGATTGAAGAAATTGAGATCGGTGAAAAAGTTTATCTGAGGGGTAATTCGGCTGGCATTGATCCCAGCGCATGGGAATCATTGCGCAGAACGAAGGTTTTCCTCAAGGCACCCATCACCACCCCGCAGGGCGGTGGGTTTAAAAGTCTGAATGTAACCACGCGCAAAATGCTGGGCCTTTTCGCCAACGTGCGCCCCTGCAACAGCTACCATCCCTTTGTGCAAACCAAGCACCCGGTAATGGACGTGGTGATTGTGCGCGAAAACGAAGAAGATTTGTATGCCGGCATTGAGCACCAACAGACCGATGAGGTGGTGCAGTGTTTGAAATTGATCAGCCGGCCGGGAACTGAAAAAATTATTCGTTACGCATTTGAATATGCGCGCCAGTACGGCCGTAAGAAGGTGACGTGCTTCAGCAAGGACAACATCATGAAACTCACCGATGGGTTGTTCCACAAAATGTTTGACGAAATCGGAGCCGAGTATCCGGATCTGGAGAAAGAGCATTGGATTGTAGACATCGGAGCCGCTAAACTGGCGGACACACCGGAAGCATTTGATGTGATTGTAATGCCCAACCTGTATGGCGACATCCTCTCCGATGTAGCGGCACAGATTGCCGGTTCGGTGGGTTTGGCCGGTTCGGCCAACATTGGTGCCGGTTTCGCCATGTTCGAAGCCATCCACGGTTCGGCCCCGCGCAGAGCAGGCCAGAATGTAGCCAACCCCTCAGGCTTGTTGTTAGGTGCCGTACAGATGCTCATCCACATTAACCAGGCACCGATTGCCGAAAAAGTCCATAACGCGTGGCTGAAAACACTGGAAGATGGAATTCACACCTACGATGTGTTTGATGAGGCTGTGAGTAAGCAAAAAGTGGGAACCAAGGAATTCGCGCAGGCGGTTATTGCACGCCTCGGCCAAAAGCCTTCCAAGTTGAAGGCCGTTGACTACTCCAAGGCCGTTGGCAAAACCATTGAGGTGAAACTGAAACCGACACCGGAAAGCAAGAAAGAGCTGGTGGGCATTGATGTGTTTGTGAGTTTCAAGAACCGCGATGCCAACAAACTGGGTGAGCAAATAAAAAATATCAAAGGGGGTAACATGGTCTTTAACATGATCACCAACCGCGGTGTAAAAGTATATCCGGATGGTTTCCCGGAAACATTCTGTACGGATCACTGGCGTTGCCGGTTCAAGAATGCCGAACTGAAACCGTCTAGCTATGCCGATGCCATGAACATCATGAAGCAGGTACACGATGCCGGTCTGGAAATCATCAAGACCGAAAACCTGTACACGTTCAACGGTGAACCCGGCTTCTCGTTAGGTCAGGGACAGTAAGCATGGCGGCTGGCGCACCCACACCGGATTCTATTTGGGCGGGTCGCACGGTTGTTATTGCCACGCAGCATGAAAAAGAGCGGGTCCTCGGCCCGCTCTTGCTTTTTCACCTGGGGCTTCCCTGGCGCGTGCCCGAAAACATCAACACGGATCAGTTCGGTACATTCAGCGGGGAAGTCGAACGGGTGGACGACCCTGTAACCACGCTGCGAAAAAAAATCAGGGCCGCTCTGGACGCCACGGGCAAAACACTGGGCCTGGGCAGCGAGGGCTCATTTGGTCCGCATCCCGAATTTCCCTGGGTGCCGGGTGATCAGGAAATCGTGATGTGGGTTGACCTGAAAAACAACCAGGAAGTAATCGAACTCGTGACGAGCACCGACACCAACTACCATTCAGCTGTCGTCAGCGATTGGCCGCAACTGGAACGATTCGCCCATGAGGCAAAATTTCCCTCGCATGGGTTGATCATCAAAAAAATGGAAGGTGAGCAAATCCGCCATCTCCACAAGGGAATAACCAACTGGGATCTTTTGCGCACGCTGTTTAACCAGTACGGCTCCTTACATGTAGAAACCGACATGCGGGCCAACTTCAACCCCACGCGTATGCAGGTGATCGAGCTCGCGGCCCGCAAACTGTTCGCCCGGCTTCAAAACCGTTGCCCGCAATGCCGGTGGCCCGGATTTGGAGAAACTAACTGGCTGGCCGGGCTACCCTGCGAAAATTGCGGACGCCCCACGCGACTGCCCAAAGTCAAAATAACTTCTTGTACCCAGTGTGGCTTTTGCCAGGAGGAACCGGCCACAGATCCTTTGGCGAGCGCGCAGTTTTGTGATTTCTGCAATCCCTGAACATTTGATTTTCTGATCGAACTGATCCGAACAGGTAATTGATGTACACCAACTATTTGCGCGTTGCGGTGTTTTACCTACCGCATGGGTAAACCCGAAATCAACATTGTTTGGCTGAAGCGCGACTTGCGGTTGACGGACCATGAGCCGCTGGCGCTCGCCACGCGTGCAGGCAAACCCCTGGTGTTGATTTTTTGCTTTGAGCCTTCGTTGATGGCCGCACCCGAGAGCGATGCCCGCCACTGGCGGTTTGTCCACCAAAGCCTGCACGACATGAACAGCCGCCTCGCCCGATACGGCACGCGGGTGTACCTTTTTCAGGAAGAGGTGGCCCGCGTTTTCCATACGCTGCTCGAACACGTTAGCATTCACACGGTATTTAGTTATGCAGAAACCGGTTTGGCCGTAACCTATACCCGCGACAAGCAGATGGCTGGGTTTTTTCATGCGAACGGAATTATCTGGCACGAGTGCGATTACGCAGGTGTGAAGCGGGGCATTCGCAACCGGCAGGGTTGGAACAAGCGGTGGTATGGTGTGATGCGTGCGCCCCAACACCAACCAGATTGGAACTGCGCCCGTTTTGGTTCCATTTCGGAGGAGGTGATAACGCAACTGCCGGGCGTGGGACTGCCGGAGGAAATTACGCGGGCAGACGCCCAATTTCAGCCCGGTGGCGAGACGTACGCACAAAAATACCTTCAGAGTTTTCTCAGCGCACGTGCAGTCGATTACAATAAGTCAATCTCCAAACCGCAGGCCAGTCGTACGGGCTGCAGCCGGTTGTCGCCCTATTTGGCGTGGGGGAATCTGTCGGTGAGGCAGGTATACCAGGCCACGGTGGAGGCGATGAAGGAAGTGCCCTATGCCTTTCAACTGAAAAGTTTTGCCTCGCGGTTGCGCTGGCATTGTCATTTCATCCAAAAATTTGAAAATGAAGAGCGGATGGAATTTGAGAATATAAACCGCGGCTATGATGCCATCCGCACGGAGTGGAACGAAGAAGCCTACCAGGCCTGGGAGCAGGGCCGCACTGGCTACCCGTTGGTGGATGCATGTATCCGTTGTGTAAAAGCTACCGGCTATCTCAATTTCCGGATGCGCTCCATGCTGGTTTCTTTTCTTACGCACCATCTGTGGCTGCATTGGAAGCGCGGTGCGGTATTTTTGGCAAAACAGTTTTTGGATTTTGAGCCAGGCATACACTATCCGCAGTTTCAAATGCAGGCAGGCGTTACGGGCATTAACACCATTCGCATTTACAACCCGGTAAAGCAATCGAAAGAGAACGATGCCGATGGCGCGTTTATCAGGCAATGGGTGCCGGAGCTTCGCGCGTTACCGGACGCGTTGCTGCATGAGCCGTGGTTAATGACTGAAATGGACCAACACCTGCATGGCTGCCAAATCGGCCGCGACTATCCAGAGCCGGTAATTGCCATTGCCCAGACGTATAAGCATGCCACCGCTGAATTGTATCGCATGAAAAAAGATCAACAGGTGCAACAGGAAGCAAAAAGAATTTTGGCAAAGCACACCACAGAGAATCGTATGGCATAATCGGCCGGATTTTAATTTGAAGCCATGTCAAAAATGCTTCCCTATTTCAGGCTGAGTCCGAAAGCTATCGGACAGTTGAAACCGGGTTTCAGCGCGGAATAGCCTTCGACAGTGCGACACTGATCGAACTCCGGATGACGATTAAAAATTGATTTTGAAATGATTTCTAGGCTACCCGCTGCAACTCCCGCAGCGACTTTGACAGCCAGGCCGTAGCGGCCACCACACCGAGTGTCATGCAGCCGCCAAAAATCACCGAGGGCACCACGCCCAGCAAACGCGCAGCTACCCCGCTTTCGAACATACCGATTTCATTGCTGGAGCCTATGAAAATGTAGTTGACAGCCGATACGCGGCCTTTCATGTTTTCTGGCGTGAGCGTTTGCAGCAGCGTGCTGCGAACAATCACGCTTACACAATCAAACGCCCCGCTGATCACCAGCACGGCCAGCGACAGCCAGAAATTTTGCGAAAGGGCAAACACAATCATGCAGCCGCCAAAACCAGCCACCGCCCACAACAACGTTTTGCCCATGTTTTGGCGAATGGGGTGGTGCGTAATGTACACGGCCATCAGTACGGCACCAAGCGAAGGAGCGCTCCGCAGAAAACCAAGACCTATCTCACCTACCTTCAAAATCTCATCTGCAAAAATCGGCAGCAGCGCTACCGCTCCACCAAACAGCACGGCAAACAGATCCAGCGAAATGGCGCTGAGGATAATTTTGTTGTGAAACACGAATCGCAAACCCGCCTTTATTTTCTCCACAACACCCTGCTCCTCCGTGGAAGGCGGTACGGGCTTTCCGGCAATCGCCATCGCTAACAGCAACCCGGCCGCCACCAAGGCCACATCCACCGTGTAGGCAGCCGTGATGCCGGCAAACCCATAGACCAGGCCCCCAATAGCCGGTCCCGCAATGGCGGCAAACTCCCACAACGTGCTGTTCCAGGTAATGGCATTTGGAAAAACATCGCGGGGTACCAACTGGGGCATAAAGGCAAACAGGGCCGGTGAGATAAATCCACGGGCAATACCACTTAAAAAAATCACCGAGTAAATCGGCACCACACCCCACTGGAAAACAAAGGCGCCCAGGTTTGTCGTAAAAAAGAGGAGCGCGGCTGAACACAACAACAACGTGGCAAGGCCGACCAGGATGATACGCTTACGCGGAACGACATCGGCCACATGTCCGGCATACAGGGCTACAGCGATAGACGGAATGGCTTCCGCCAGGCCGATCAACCCCAACGACAGCGGATCTTTCGTAATTTCATACACCTGCCAGCCCACCACCACGGCCTGAATTTGAATGGCCATGGTGACACACACCCGTGCGGTTACAAATAGCCGGAACTCCGGGATGCGTAAGGCTGCGTAAGGTGAGGACATGAATGAGGATGGCTGCGGAGCGTTTCGAAATCAGGCGGGGTTTCCGGTTGCCAGCAACTTGTCAATGGCTGCGATAGCCGCGGCTTTGCGCTGGTCCCGGTTGCCGCCAATCTGAACGAACGGCACACCGCTGTCCTCCACTTCCTTTCTATAGAGTTGCCAGAAATGCTCCCGCTTGTCGGGGTGCTCGCGTTGCGGGTCATCCTCCCAGGGCACATCGATGTACGTAAGCAGGTAAAGGTCGTAGGTAGCGGCCGCATGCTGCGTCCGAATTTCTTCCGGGCACTGGCCAAATTTGAATTCCGACCAAATCTTCAGGGTGATCAGGTTGGTATCACAAATCAAAACCCGGTTGGCTTCGTATGCCCACTCTTGTTCCAATCGTATTTGCCCGTGCGCAATCTGCAGCAGGTCGCCCAGTACATAGGGCCGGTTCAGTTTGTTGAGGAAGCCCCGGGCGTACTCCGGCACCCAGCCGGTTTTATAGTGGGCTGCTAATTGCTGGCTAAGGTCTGTTTTACCGGTGCATTCGGGGCCGATGATGCAGACTTTTTTGACCGCGGGTTGATGTCGGGTTGGAGCTTGCATGGTGCGATTTTCGTGCAAAGCGCGGACTTTAAAAAATGCCGGGTTATCATTTGTGCCCGGGGCGTATTCAGGGTGTGCTTTTGGCAAAGCGGCAGGTTGCGTATCTTTCGAATTAATCTCAACGCTTTTCAGTGAATCGCAGGGAACTTCTCAAACAACTCGGGCTCGGCCTTGCGGCCAGTGCTGCTTTACCATCTTTTCTCTCGGCTTGTACGAAAGATGATCCGGGCCCGGAAATTCCGTACGATGGCAACGTGGTGATTATTGGTGCCGGGGCAGCCGGTATGTTCGCGGCCGACATCTTACGATCAAAAGGTATTCAGGTCACGGTGCTGGAAGCCAGTAACCAGATGGGTGGCCGCATTCAATCCTTGCGCAATCAAAATGAACAGCCGAATCTGGACCGGCTCGTGCGCCCGAGCGATACCTTTCAATTGAGCTCCGTGGGGGCCGACTTCCCGGTGGAGATGGGTGCGGAAGTGATTTACGGGTCAAACTCATCGTTTGCCACATTCGCTAACAGCTTTGGACTGCCCCTGGTTGACGTTGATGCTGCGCCAGCCCGATATATTCTAGGCACCGAGCAGAAAACGGCTGCCGAATGGGGTAACGATGCTGATTTTGTAGCCGTTCAAAATTTCATGCAAGGCCTCCCGGGATACTCCGGTGGCGCAGCCTCTATGCAGACTGCGGCTGGCGTGAGCAGCCGGGCTCAGCTTTTGTTAAATGCCCAGGCTGGAAATTTCTTTGGCTCATCTGCCGATCGTGTTAATGCGGCTATTGTCGGGCCCGACTTGGGCAGGCGCACGCATAACAACAGCACCCGGCTGGTGGCCACTAACCCCATGCAAGACATTTTACTCTCGCGCTTCAGCGAGGTGAAACCGCTGGTTCAACTCAATCGCCAGGTAAAAAGTATTGCCTATGCCGGTGAAAAAGTAGTACTGACCCTTCAGGATGGAAATCAAGTGGAAGCCAATAAAGTGATTGTGGCCGTTCCGCTGGCCATTTTGAAAGCCGGTGACATTCAGTTTTCACCCGGGCTGCCGGGCGCCATGACAACTGCCATGTCGCGCTTTGGCGTAGATGCGTGTGTGCGCATGATGATTGATTTCAAATTGAACTTTTGGGGATCGGGCACCTCCTATTTGTGGGGTGGCAACACCTGCCCGCATTACTTCAATACCGGGCTGGGCCGCAGCCAGTTTTCCCGCACGTTGACCCTTACCGTATTTGGTTCCCGGGCGCAAACCCTTTCCGCTTTAGGCCGAAACATGCTCAATCCGGTTTTGGCCGAACTGGACACCTTATTTAAGGATGCCAACGGTGTGGGGCAAGGTACGCTGCGTATCCGGAAGGTCATTGACGCCAATGGATTTGAACAAGAGCCTATTTTCATAGCCAAAGACTGGGGTGCCGATCCTTTCTTTAAAGGCGGAATTTCCTACCCGCTGGTGAGTGCCACCGCTGATGATCGCGTCAACATCAGCGCACCGTTGAACAACCGCGTATTTTTTGCAGGCGAACATACCGACATCAGCGGTGATGCCGGCAATATCAATGGAGCATTGGCTTCGGGCGAACGCGCGGCCAATGAATTGATTCAGGCTATTCTGGCAGGCGTTTAGTCGTTGGTAAAATTCAGATTGCGAATACCGGCCGCCCAATACAACTCCGCTTTCAGTTTTTCGTATTCCGATTTCAGTTTGAGCAGTTTGGTTTGCGATTGAATCAGCTTTTCCTGCTGAATGTTCAACTTGAAGAGATCGCTCTCCCCGTTTTCCAAATTCAGAAACTCGGCTTCCAGCAAGCGATCATAGAGATTCACCATGTCCGTCTGTTGGCCAATGATGATGGAGGTGTTCGTGATGTCGTTAAAAACAGCCGTGATTTCGTTGAGAATTTCCCGCTCGGCTTGACTTTGCTCAAACTCGGTCGACTGAATCTTGATATTCGTCATCGCCACTTTTGATCGCTCCTTGCGCAGCAGTATGGGCATGGAAAACTCCAATCCAAACTTGTAATCATTCAGTGGGTCGATGACCTTTTCGGCTGATGGCTGGCTGAGCAAATAGTAACTCAGATCAAGTCGCGGTTTCAAAAATTCGCGGGCCAGTGAGCGTTCCAATTCCAATTGATCAATCTTGTTGCGCAGCTTTATTAATTCGGGGTGGTTAACGCGGGCGCTGTCGGCCAAGGCACTCAGCAACTGCCGGCTCAGCAGGCCCTGCTCGTTTACCTGCAACACCGGGGCCACGCGGGCAGTGAGCACCAGGGGCGCTTGTTGCTCATCCCACAAATAGTTGGACAGATGAATGCCTGCATTCTGAAAAGCGAGCCACGCTTCCTGCCGCTCGACCAGGCGGGTTTGCAATGTAATTTTGGCCTGCACCGAGTCAATGGCGGCTTCCTCGCCCTGGGTAACATTGATTTTTACGCGCCTGAAAATTTCGCTGGCGATATCAGCGCCCCGCGAAAGCAATCGGAAATTGTAGTAACTGTTATACCAGTTCCAGTAGTCTTTGGCCGCATACAACAGAATCTTGTTTATCAACTTGATTTGATCGGCCTGCGCGATATTCTGAAAAAGTTCGGCTTGCCGGATAGCTGTTCTGCGCTCATCCGTGAAAAGTCCGCGACCAATCGGCACATTAACCCCGGCAAAATACTGTCGGTTGCCTGGAATGGTGCTCTCGGGATTTAATAGCTGGCCCGAGTTATCCTCAAAACCGATCTTGGGTTCAACAAAACTGCGGTTGGGGAACGTCAGGTACGCATCGGTGTAGTTGTAATAGCTCTTGTCCTGAAATTCCTTCTGGTCGAGTCGCACTTCAAGCTTCGGATCAAAGGCGCCTTTGGCCATGCGAATTTCCTGTCGCGCATTTTCGGGCAACAGATTGGCCTGCTTCACCACCGGATGATACTGCAAGATTACCGCGTAGAACTGATCGAGCGTAAAGGCGGTCACGGAGTCGGGCAATTGGAACACAGGCTCCATACTGGCCTGTGCCTTGGCCGATATCCCCGCGCAGGTGAGCAGGCAAGCGATACAGGTACTGACAAATCTCATCGGTTACTTTTCTTCTGCTTCCTTGGTGTCACTTTCCCCATTCGCCTTTTTCAGTTCGTGCAAGGGGTCTTCCGGCTCCCCGTACAAAGTGGCCGGGAATCCATTCAGTTGTCGCCAGATTTCGAACCAGACCGGCACATCATTAAGCATAACCCAGCCCTTCGTGCCAGAGCCCATTCGAAGTTGCTTGGGCCAGGCTTCGTCCGTTTGATCCGGAATCACCAAAATGCGGAATTCACCCGGCTTCGAGTTCACAAAATCAATCACTTCCACCTGGCCGCCAAATGTTCCGACCGAAACGCTGGGCCAGCCGGAAAACTGAATGGCCGGCCAACCATCAAACATGATTCGCACTTTGCGCCCTTTGGCCACCAAAGGCACGTCCATGGCTTTGATGTACATCTCAACCGCAAGGTCGTTAGCATCGGGCATAATCGTGCTCACGGCCTCCCCTTCCTTGATGGTTTCACCCAGACCGGCCTTTAGCGCTTTGACCACTACGCCACTTTGCGGGGCGGTGATCTGATATTGTTGATTGCGAATCTGCATGTTCGCATACTCATTGCGGAGTTTGGCAATTTCGCCTTCTGTTTCAAACACCTCACCGAGGGTGTTGCTCAAGTCAGACTCCGCTTTGCTGATTTTGTCCAGATATTCGGCCTCGACACGATCTAACTCAATTTTCGCATTCTCAAAATCAGCCTTGCTGCCCTGGTATTTGTACTCAATGTCCTGATACTTGGTAAGGGGAATGTTACCGGCTTCAAAGAGCTTTTTGTTTCGTTCAAACTGGTTTTCAGCATTGAGAAAACGGACCCGTTCGGCCTCCAGTTTAGCCTTTGACTGGTCAATTTTGTTTTGCATACCCTCGCGCAGGGCTTTGATCTGTCGTTGAAGGGCCTTTGCCTTTTCATTCTTTGACACCAGGCTGCCGCCTTTCGCCTCAATCTGTTCGCTGAGTCGCTTGAGCAAATCGGGGTCAAAGAATTTTTCTTTGATTTCCGCGAGTGTCAACAACGTATCGCCCCGATGCACATATTGCCCCTCGCGGATATGCCATTTCACAATTCGGCCAGCAATAGCCGTTTCTACTGTTTGAGGGCGATTCGTGGGATCGAGAGCTGTCACTACACCTCGCCCCCGAATGTTTTGCTGCCAGGGCAGAAACAAAACCGCAAAGAATACAATGCCCAGGCCGGTCAGCCATTTGGCCACAACCTTGCCGGTCTTGGGCGCCTTCAGGGTTTTGAGGGAATAGAGGCGATCCTTGGGAAGGCGGTCGTTCACGGATTGTTTGGATATGTTCAGCATAACTATTCGAGGCAATCGTTCAACAATTGTTTATCCAAAAGCTCGCGGAACGAACCCACACCCCGAACTTTTCCATGATCAAGCACCACCACCCGGTCGCACGCTTCCATAATCAACGGGTCATTTGACACGGAAAGAAGAGTCCAGGGATTGTTTTTGTCCACCAGCATGTCGATTAGCTTTTGCTTATCGGCTCTTCGCAATCCGAAAAAGAAATCCTGTAGCACAATCAATCGCGGCTTCTCCGCAATGCACCGGGCCAGGATAAGCCGTTGAATAACCGATGACGGAAGTCCTTTACCGCCACTGATGACATGGGTATTCAGGCCGTCAGGCAATTGGTTCACCCAATCGGTAAGCTCCACCCGCTCCAACGCTTCAATGGCATCTTTCACGGTGGTGTTGATCTTACCCACGGTGATGTTTTCCAATACCGTACCATCAAACAAGTCTTCCGCGGAAATATTTTTTGAAATTTTATCGCGCAGGTTGGTTAAATCCAAATCCCGAATGGAAAAGCCACCCACCGTGACAATGCCCTCAAACTGGCTTTGCAAACCCGCCACCACCTGACTCAACGTGCTCTTTCCCGAACCCCCGGGACCGGACACGCAAACATGCTCGCCAGACTTGATGGAAAAGGAGACTCCATTGAGGATGTACTCGTTGGCTTCAGGGTACTTGTACTTGAGGTTCTTGATCTCCACCACGAGCGGTTTGGTCAACACGCTTTTCGGGAAATCAACCCCACCGCTCCGCTCCAACGCCAGGTCGGTCACGTGGCCAATTTTGTCTACTGCCGTCAGCATGTCGTACACGACATCCATGTAGGTAATGATTCTCTCCACAGACGCGAGGATGAGAATGATAATCACTTCGGCCGCCACAAACTGACCCAACGTAATCTGTCGGTCGACCACCAGAATAGTTCCCATGATCAGCAATGCAGCCGTGATCCCGGTTTTAAAAAACAGGATGTACGCATACTGCGTGATCAGAACGCCAAAGTGCGTTCTGCGGTACTTCAGGTAATTGTTCACGTTGGCGTCAGTCTTGCGAATAGGCAAATTCGTGTTGCCAACCACTTTAAAGGAGTTGATGGCCCGTCCTAATTCCTGCAGCCAATAAACCACCTTGTACTTGTATTTCGATTCCTGGATGGATGACTTAAGTCCCTTGGGTCCCGTGAACATGAAGATGAGTATCAAAATACCCACCAGCGTGATGCCGAAGAAAACAAAGAACGGGTGGTACAAAGAGATCAACACCAAGCCAAAGAAAATCTGCAGCGTAGCCGCGGACAGGTCAATCAGTAACTTGGGCAACCCTTTTTGAATGATAATCACATCAAAAAAACGGTTGACAATTTCGGGAGCATACTGACCATGGAGGGCTTCATTGCGCACGCGGGGCATGCGGTAAGCGAACTCATAAGCCGCTTTGGTGAAAATCCTTCTTTGTAGATTTTCCACAATGGTCAACTGAAGAATTTGCAGCACCCCACCCACCGCAACGCCAAAAATGATCAGACCGATTAATAAATAGATCGAACTGAAAAACACGCCACCCGACACCAGTTCTACGGTAGTGGAGATACCGAGCGGCAGCACCAGGCTGAGCAATCCGACAATCACCGCATAGAACAGGATGTATAAAATCTCCTTTCGTTCAGCGTTCAGCAAACGGTAAAGACGGTTCAGAGGCGTGAGGTGCAGATGCTCACCGGTCTCGTCAAGAGAGGGTTCGCTCACCATGTGATCGTAAGCGGCAACTGCGAAAAAGCGAACTTCTTCGTTTTCTGACAACCAGTTGAGCGCTTGCACCGGTGTTGTCTTCTGCACTTCATTATCGCGGGCAAAAAAGGTGATCAATTCATGCCCCGATTTTGTGGTAACCAACAATTGGGGCACCACCTGGCCGCCCTCTTTTCGCAGAAACAAAAGCGGGAAATCCAGTTCTTTCGTAAATCGAATTAGCTCTGGCTTCTCAAGTTGGTATTCCAGAAACAGGATCCGGACGTTGTTCCCAGTCTCAATCAGATCGCGCGTCCACTCATCGGTTTCATCCGCTTCGTAGTTTCGATTGGAAAGTTCGCGGCCGCGCAGGTCGGCCATGTTCACCTCATGCCGCAGCAACAGCGCTGACTCATTTAGAATTCGAAGTATTTGGTCGGTATTCAGCATGATCAAGACTTAGCGGGTTGTACAATTCGAAATACCGTTTGCTCAAAGAACCGGTAGAGCCCATCGTGGGGATTTCCATCGTCCTGGATCTCGGTAAGTGACGGCAGGTGCTGTGCAAAGAAGAGCTGTTGTTTTGACGCTAACAGCAACGTGGACACCAACGCGCGCGGATACTCAATCTGAGGATTAATCTCGCGTAAAAGATCCGAGAGTCTGCGGCACACCAGCTTGAAACCACCAAACACGCCCTCTTTATTATCCTCGTCCACCGATTTGGTCAGATAGGTTTTATCTAACTCCCCCACGACAATGCGATGCAAAGCTTCCTCGTTCACAAATTCAAATGATGGATCAAATCGCTTTTCTTCGGCCAACACCCGTAGGCAGGCCCGAAGCTTCTCCACCGGATCGGTGTGGCCCATCGTGAACAGGTCCAGCCGATAATCGATCCAGCTCCAATACCAGGCCACCAGGTATTGCAACAGACGTTGCTTGTTCTCAAAATACCGGTAAATAGATGCTTCCGTGGAATCTACCTCCTCAGCCAGCTTTTTGAATGTAAACTGCTCGAACCCAAGCCGGTCGATCATCTCAACGCCCTTGCTGATGATGCGCTGACCCAGCGGGGTAGACTGCGGATCACGCAGGTATAAGTGCTCATTGAGCTTGAATGCCAGTGCCGCCATAGTTACTTATCATTACGATAGCAATACTATTATAACTGATAGTTAAGCAATTTGTTTCAATAGTGAAGCAATTATTGCCGCCTCCACCCCAAAAACCGCTCATTTGACGAATTTCAAAAGATTTCTTTAGACAATATATAAAGGCCCATCACCAGCGTAAGCCACCCAAATGCCTTTTTGAGCCTAATGGGGGACACCTGCTTAGCCCAGACATTACCCAAAAAAATGCCTCCCACGGCCAGCGCAGCCACCAATAACAGAAAGGCCCATTGTATGTGGTGGGTTCCGTTGACCAAATCACCCAAAAAACCCAACAGCGAGTTTACGGCAATAATCAGAAGGGACGTGCCTACGGCCGTCTTAAATTTCAAACCGGTCAAAAATACCAATGCGGGAATGATCAGGAACCCTCCACCGGCTCCTACGAGCCCGGTTAAGAACCCGATCAGAATACCTTCGACCATGAGCAGGAAATACCGGAAGCGCTGACTATTGGATTCGAGGTCCTGGCGGCCGCGGATTAACGGAACAGAAGCCAGCAGCATGAGGATGGCGAAAACGCCCAACACGAGCATGCGCTTGGTGAGATGCCATCCGTCAACCGAAAGGAGAATGTCAGGAATGGCCGGGACCACCACCGACCGTGTTATAAAAATGGCCAGAATAGAAGGCAGGCCAAACACTAAACCCGTTCGTAGATTAACCAACTGCTGGCGGTACTTCGGCACGGCACCCACCAGGCTGGTGACACCCACAATAAAAAGGGAATACGCGGAAGCCAATACCGGCTCGATGCCAAACAGATAAACCAGGATGGGAATCGATAATATGGAGCCGCCCCCACCCAGCATGCCCAACACCACCCCGACCAGCACCGAGGCGAGGCAACCCAAAATGAAAAAGATATCCAGAACTGGCAAAACTAAACCGTTACCTACACGACACGATTACCCTGCGCAAAGTTCAAACACATTACTTCATCTTGTTGTATTCAACCAAAAACGCGTCTGGGAATTTCTTGCGAACATCGCGCAGCAAGGGCTCTGCTTTGGCCCGGTTAGGTGCCGCGCCAACGATGAGGCTATAATATTTCACCCCGTTAATCACCTTCACCTGAACCACTACCTTTTTCTGGTACGACTTCTTGAGGTTATCCGCCAGACGCATCAGGTTAACCAATTCCTGGTAGGTACCAATCTGCACACCAAATCCGGTTGGTTGGAGGCGTTCAATTTCAAAGTCATAGAATTCTTTCTCATCCACCGCCACATGGTCGATTGGGTTAACCACGCTGCCCGTTCGGCCATCGCCTGCGTCAATAACCTCTACTCTCACTTCGGTAAGCCCCTGGTTGAGAAAATCGAGTTGCTCAGCCGCAGACTTGGAAAGATCGACAATACGGTCATCGACATACGGACCGCGGTCGTTCACCACAACTTCCACCACCTTGTTGTTGGCCAGGTTGGTTACTTTGATCTTGGTGCCGAAGGGAAGGAACTTATGGGCGGCCGTCATTTTGCTGTGACGATACTTTTCGCCACTGGCCGTTTGGCGTCCTTCAAACTTATCTGCGTAATAGGAAGCTTTGCCGGTTTGTGTCTGCGCGAACACTCCTGCGGCTAACGTGAGGCAGATGCCCAGAATAAAAAAACGCTTGGTCATAGTTGAAAAAATGTTGTAGTAAAGGTAGCCAATTAACCCGAAGCCGACATTGGCATATGGCGAAATTCAATTAGCTTTGCCCGGCAAATAACGAATCCTAAATCGTATTTGCCATGGCCCTACCCTCTTCCAAATTCCTTTTCGAAGCGTTGACCTACGATGATGTGCTGCTGGTGCCGGCCTACAGCGATGTGTTGCCGCGCGAAACCGACACTACGTCATTCCTCACGCCCCGGATAAAACTGAATATTCCGATTATTTCGGCCGCCATGGATACCGTGACTGAGGCCGAACTGGCCATCAGTATGGCGTTGGAAGGGGGCCTTGGCTTCATTCACAAGAACATGTCGATTGAGGCACAGGCCGCCCAGGTACGAAAAGTCAAGCGTTCGCAAAGCGGGCTCATCCTGGACCCGGTAACGCTCAGCATCAAATCCACGGTGCGCGATGCAGAAGCCATCATGCGCGAGTTTCGCATTGGTGGTATTCCGGTGGTGGAAGCCAACGGAAAACTGCTCGGCATCATCACCAACCGCGATTTACGATTTCAAAAAGATCTTTCTCTCCCGGTAGCCTCCATCATGACGCGCGAGAATCTGATTACCGCACCCGAAGGTATCACACTGGAGAAAGCGGAAAACATATTGAAGAAACACAAGATTGAGAAGCTTCCCATTGTGAACAAGAACGGCAAGCTTACCGGCCTCATCACCTTCCGCGACATTCAGAAAAAGAAAAACAAACCGAATGCATGCCAGGACGAATATGGCCGTCTTCGCGTGGGTGCCGCAGTGGGTGTAACACCGGATATACTGGAGCGCATCGAGGCGTTGCGGGCCGCAGGGGTTGACGTCATCAGCATTGACACGGCTCATGGTCACTCCAAAGGGGTCATGCAGGCGGCAGCCAAAGTGAAGCGCAAATTCCCTTCGCTTGATTTGGTAGTGGGCAACATTGCCACCGGTGAAGCCGCCAAAGCACTGGCCAAGGCAGGTGCCGATGCTGTGAAGGTGGGCGTAGGACCGGGAAGCATTTGCACCACACGTGTCGTTGCCGGTGTCGGGTTGCCCCAATTGTCGGCTGTGTATGAAGCGGCTCGGGCGTTGAAAGGTTCCGATGTAAAAGTTATTGCCGATGGTGGCATCCGCTTTTCAGGCGATATGGTGAAAGCGATGGCTGCAGGCGCTGATAGCGTGATGATTGGTTCGATGCTGGCCGGCACAGAGGAAGCGCCTGGTGAGGTGATTATTTATGAGGGCCGCAAGTTTAAGTCGTACCGGGGCATGGGCTCATTGGAGGCCATGGAGAGCGGATCAAAAGACCGGTACTTCCAGGACGTGGAAGATGATGTGAAAAAGCTGGTGCCGGAAGGCATATCCGGCCGGGTTCCCTTCAAAGGACTGGTGTCTGAAGTACTGTACCAGATGGTGGGTGGTCTTCGTGCCGGCATGGGCTACTGCGGGGCACGAAACATCGCCAAACTCAAGACGGCCCGGTTCGTGAAAATCACGGCCGCGGGTGTTACCGAGAGCCATCCGCATGACGTCATGATCACCCGCGAAGCGCCCAACTACAGCCGCAAGTAACGGCAGCCGCTTTTTGCCGTTTAAAGTCATAAAATCGAAGTAATATTGTGCAGGCGCCCCCGCGCCAAGAGGTTTTATGCTCCGAAACAAGGCCATTGTTCGTCTTTCCTTCCTGGGCTCAATTGTAGCGTGGCTCATATTGGTGTTTTCGGACATCACGGTAGTTTTTAGCGATATCAAAGGGCTTGACCCGGATGTGCCGGTGTGGTTGCCTCGCGTAATGCTGGACATCTACATCATGTGCATTTTCTTTTACTATCGCTACCGCATAGAAAGAGACGATGCGCTGAATTTCACCGATTTGCTGTGGAAAGTATTTGCTACCGGCCTGGTTGCCACAGTGCTGTCCCTTTCCCTTCGCCTGTTGTTATCGCTGGTGGGCAGTGACAAACTCCTGTCGAATGTCCTGTTTGCGGATTTCCTTTACCAGGTTAATCTCGCTTTGTTCATCAATTTCCTGCTCGCTGCTTACACCGCCTGGAAACGACTCATCCTGTATCAAAAATCGAAGTGGCTGATTCGGTTGTGGTCGGTCTTTGAGTTCTCCATGTTCTTTGTGCTGATTTATGACAGCATCAACATCAGCCTGGCACCCGGCACGGTCACGTTCATACAGGTAATGGTCGGCTTACTCGCCTTGGTCCTCTCGGCCAACATGAAATGGGTGGCCTACCTGAACTTTAAGCAAAAGTGGACTTCCCTGTTGCTGCTGGTGCTGGCCTTCTTCTACTTGTCGTACTTCATGTACACCGTACTGACGTACTCCGAAAATCTGAGTCAGCAGTCGAAGCTGTTCATCGACTTTGGTTCCCATATTTTCAATATGGCCTTGTTCGGCTTTGTGGTCATCTACAGTTCGTTCTCGTTCCTCGTTATTTTGTTTAACCTGCCCACCTCTTCTGTGTTTGAAGAAAAGCTCGAGGAAGTGGTGAACTTTCAACGCATCAGCCAATCGATACAAACGGAGCAAAACGAAGAGAGTGTTTACAATATTCTATTAGAGAGTTCTGTCGGGTCGGCCTATGCCGATGCCGCCTGGCTTGAAATCCGGGGTGCGCGGGGCAACGCGCAATTGTACACCTACAAAATCACCGAAGCAGAGGCACGCAGAATTCAGGACCACATCCGGACACACAACATCAAGGGTGTTCTCGACCAGGGAACCGACAAGACCACCAACCTGTCGAAACACCTGGCTACCATGAAAGGCGCACGTTTTCGCTCCATCTTAACGAACCCGATTGTGGTGAAAGGCGAGACCATCGGAACCCTCGCCCTACTCAAGGAATTGCCGGATGCGTTTAATAAAGAAATGACGCGCATCACGGCCACGTTCGCCAACCAGGCGGGTATCTCGATTGAGAATTTCCGGTTGATGGAGGAAGCATTCCAGAATGAACGCTACAAAGAGGAATTGAAAATCGCCAAGACGGTGCAGAAGAGTTTGCTGCCGCAAAAGCTCGAGCAGGACAAAGACTTTGAAGTAGCCGCCTTCAGCGAGTCGGCCGATGAAGTGGGTGGCGATTACTACGATACCATCCGCGTAAGCGATCATGAAGTCGCCCTGATCATTGCAGACGTGTCGGGTAAAGGCACCACGGCCGCCTTCCACATGTCGCAAATGAAGGGCATTTTCCACAGCCTGGCCCAGCAGGGGCTTTCGCCAGAAGATTTTTTGGTTCGCGCCAACCAGGCCCTGGTGTTTTGCCTGGAGCGCGGCTCGTTCATTTCCGCCATTTACTTTTTGATTAATACCCGCGAAAAACAAATTCATTATGCGCGGGCCGGGCACTGCCCCGTCCTGTTTTTCCGGAAGGCGGATAAGCAGTCAAACTTCTTAAAAGATAAGGGAAGCGCCCTGGGTATGGTGCGCAGCCGTGATTATTGCCGGATGGTGGAGTCCAATGTGCTGGCCTACCACCCGGGCGATGTGATGGTGCTGTACACCGATGGCATTACCGAGGCAAAAAACAACAAAGGCGAGGAGTATTCGATGGAGCGCCTGCAACAGGCACTGATGGAAGTAACAGAGAAATCTCCCCGCGAAATACAGGATCATCTCATCAGTCGTTTGTATGAGTTTTCCGGTGAAGAGCTCAATGACGATTACACCATGATGATTCTGAAATTCAAGCAACCCGAACCGGTACTGGAAATGGAACCAGCCGGGGAAACGGACGGACATCATGAACTAAACGAACTCAAAAGCGTATAAACTATATGGTCCACATTAAACGACTACAGGAAGAGGGAGCCGACATCATCCACGTCATCGGTGAAATTGATGCCAGCTCTTCGATCGAGCTAGACCTGACAATCGCCAAAAGTGTGGGCGAGGGCCATCGGAAGATTTTGATTGATTGCCATGCCCTGGAGTACATCTCCTCGGCCGGTTTGGGCGTGTTTATGTCCTATATCGATGAGTTTAAAGAAAAGAAAATACAAATGGTCTTATTCGGTATGCAGGAGCGTGTTGCCAATACCTTTTCGATTCTGGGATTGGCCGACCTTCTGAATATCCGGCAGACCAAGGGTGAAGCCAAGCAGCTTGCGGATGAGCTATCAGTTTAACACCGGTTGCAGTCTCAATAACCTGAAGGGTATCCGCGACTTTGTTCGAAAGGCGCTGGATCAGGAGGGTATTAACGAGATCACCAAGGGCGAGATCGTTCTTGCGCTGGACGAGATGTGCTCCAACCTGATGATTCATGCGCACCACTGTAACCCCGATGATTCGCTCGGTATTCGCATCACGCGGGGCGACCGTCAGCACATCATTTTCGAAATTATTGACAAAGGGAATGTTTTTGACATCAACCAGTTTCAAACACCCGATCTGGACAATCTGATTCATCAAAAACGAAAAGGCGGGCTTGGCATTCGCCTCGTCAAATCCATTATGGACGAGGTAGAGTATTTGAACCGTGATGGCAATACCGTTTGCCGCCTGACCAAGAAAATTTAACCCGGACATCAACGCCCCTCTCCGCTGGTTTTCTGGTACTTCGGTTGGCCGAAAAAGCCGTATTTTTGTACCCCTGTTTTTAATTTCTATGTATCGTTACGGCTGGAGTACGTTGATTCTTGTTTTGCTCGCTTGTGGGTCTATGGCACAGACTCAGCCGGTGCTGTTCACCGTAAACCAAAAAGGTGTTACGGCCGATGAGTTTATCCATCTATACCGCAAAAATCACCCACAGACGCAAGACTCCACCGAGGCGAAGGTCAACGAATACCTCAATCTGCTCGTCAACTTTAAATTGAAGGTAGCCGAGGCAAGGGCCCAAGGCATTGATACTACGAGCAAGTTTGTAAGAGAATTCAAACAATACCGAGAGGAATTGAAACGGCCTTACCGCAACGAGCCCGATTTGCTTGATCAACTCAGTCGCGAAGCGTACGAGCGCCTTCAATACGAAATCCGGGCTGCCCATTTGTTAATCAATGTAAAACCGGATGCTCCCCCGGCCGATACGCTGGCCGCATTCGAAAAAATTGCTGCTTTGCGTCAACGAGCGCTGGCCGGTGAAGATTTTGGGAAACTGGCACGTGAAAACTCACAAGATCCGAGTGCCCAACAAAATGATGGCAACCTCGGGTTTTTCACGGCATTGCAAATGGTTTACCCGTTCGAACAACGGGCCTACCTGACGGAACCCGGCCAGGTGTCGGACATCGTCAGAACTCGGTTTGGCTACCATATTATCAAAGTATTCGAAAAACAGCGGTCGCCCGGAGAAGTTGAAGTATCACACATTCTGCTGCGCAAAGGTGGCTCGCCCGATGCCGCGGTTCGCAACCGGGCGTTCGAAGCCTACGACCAACTCAGAGGTGGACGGGCATGGGCGGATGTGTGCAAAGAGTTTTCGGAAGATGTGAACACGCGCGACTCGGGTGGCAAGCTGCGCCCCTTTGGTGTGGGTGCGCTGGCTTCCGTTCCGGAGTTTGAATCCCGCGCCTTCAGTCTGCGCGATCCCGGTCAGTTGTCCGATGTATTTGAATCGGGAATCGGCTGGCACATTATCCGGCTGGAACGGAAAATACCGGTGCCCCCCTACAGCGAACTCGAACCTTCACTGAAAAAAAGGATCAGCCGGGATGAGCGATTCAGCACGGCTCAGCGTGCCATACGCCAGCGCCAACGCACGCAGTACGGCTTCGCGGAGAATGCCGACAACAAAGCACGATTTCTGGCCTTGGCCGATTCCAATGTTGTAAAAGGTAAATGGGCCTACACGGGGCCCGATGATTTCCGGTCGCAAATACTTTTTTCATTAACGACCGGAACCTTCACGGTGGATCAGGCAATTCGGTATGTGATACGTAACCAGGCTCCTTCCGGACTTTCGCCTGCAGCCTGCATGGAAAATCACTACTCTAATTTTGTCAGTGAATCAATTGAAGAGGCCGAAGAAAAAGACTTACTGGCCAAGAATCCGGATTTCGGATTCCTGCTCACCGAATATCGCGAAGGCATGATGCTTTTTGAAATTATGGAGCGCGAAGTCTGGAAGAAAGCCTCGGACGATTCAACCGGGCAAGCGGCTTACTATGCCGCACACACCGATAAATATCAGGCGAGCGATCGCGTGGAGGCCCGCCTGCTCGTGGCCAGCGAACAAACGGTGGTTGACGAAATCCGTCAGAAAGTGATGCAAGGCGATACCTTGCGGCAGGCCGATTTGAAAAAATTGCGGCAGGTGATGGGCCCCCGCATTTTCGAAAAAGGCGAGAACAAAGCGGTTGATCGCGTTACGTGGGTAGTAGGAATGCAGCAAACCCAAATCGATAACAACCATTATCTGGTTGAAATCATCCGGCTGATTCCGCCCGGCACGCAGACTTTTCCCGAGGCTCGCGCCCGCGTGATTTCCGACTATCAAAACGAACTCGAAACGAAATGGCTCACCAGGCTCAGAAACAAATATCCCGTGAAAGTCAATAAGAAAGTGAAAAAATCCGTTCTTAAATCATTGGTTCCTTCCCCTCCAACCGGCAAATGACAACGAAAGCACTCTTTTTCCTCTCCGTGTGCGGCCTAATGGCCGGATGCGACCTCATTCGGGTGAAAAAAGAGAACGAACCGGTCGAACCGGTGCGCAAAGCAGTAGCCCGTGTGAACGATGTCATCTTGTACCTCGATGAATTGGAGGGCATTGTAACTACGGACTCATCTCCGGCCGATAGCACCGCCCGCGTGGCCGCCTACATCAACAACTGGATCCGAAAGCAAGTGTTGATTCAGGAAGCCATGCGCACCATTGACATTAACGAAGCCGAGGTAGAGCGCAAAGTGCTGGATTACCGGTATAGCCTGATTGGCTATGAGTATCAGAATTATTACATCCGACAGCATTTGAATGACAGCATTACTGATACAGAGATTGAGAATTATTACCGCGAACACCAGGACAACTTCGTATTGAAGCAAAACATTTTACAGGGCACGTTCATCAAAGTGCCGAAAGGGGCACCCCGTACCAATCGTATCAAAGACCTGATGTTTTCGAAAAAGGAAAAAGAAGTTAAGGAACTGGCCTCGTACTGCCTCAGCTTTTCTGCGGCTTACCACCTGTCGGATTCCACCTGGATTGAATTCGACAAACTGGTTGCCAATTCGCCATTGGCCGAGATCCCCAATAAAGTCCAGTTTTTGCGATCTTACCCGTTCTTTGAAACCCAGGATGATGACTACCTCTACTTCCTGAAAGTGGATGCCTACAAGATTTCCGACAATGTATCGCCCATTGACTTCGTTCGCGAAGACATCAAAAATATTATTTTAAACAAGAGAAAAGTTGAACTTGCACGTAAATTGGAAGATGAGGTGTATGAAAAAGCTGCCGAGCGAAAGGACTTTGAGATCTATAATCAGTAGCCTGTTGTTGCTAACCAGCTGGCTAGCTCAGGCACAGCCGACACAGCCGGACGGATCGTCTGGCTTTGTGATCGACAAGATCATTGCCAAGGTGGATAATTACATTGTGCTGAAGTCGGAGCTCGAAGGTGCTTACCAGAATTATCTGGCCGAAGGAAATCCGGCTTCAAGCTATGCCCGTTGCGGCATGTTGAATCGCCTGATTGTGAATAAACTGCTGGTGGCAAAGGCGGAAATTGACTCCGTGACGGTGTCGGACGAAGAGGTAGACATGGAAACGGATCAGCGCATGCAAATGATTCTGCAAAACTCGGGTACCTCGCCCGAGCAACTGGAACAGGCGTATGGAAAAACGCTGGCCGAAATCAAGATCGAATTGCGCGATCAGATTCGTGAGCAGAAGCTGGCCCGTGAGATGACGTCTAAAATAACCAAGGATTTGACCATTACCCCGGCCGAAGTGAAACGATTCTTTAACAAAATACCGGCCGACAGTCTGCCCTTCTACTCATCGGATGTGGAGGTGGCCCAAATCGTGCGCGTGGCCAAAGTGAGTGAAGCTCAAAAGCAGGAGGCCCGGCAGCGGCTAGCAGATCTGCGCAATCGCATCTTAAGTGGCGAAAATTTCAACGAGCTTGCCCGCAAGTATTCGGAAGACCCCAGTGCGCAGTACAATGGTGGCGAGATGGGTTACGTAGGCCGCGGAGCCATGGTGCCCAGCTTTGAAGCCATGGCGTTTAAGTTGCGCGAGGGCGAGATATCACAGCCGTTTGAATCCCCATTTGGCTTTCACATCATGCAACTGATCGACCGGAGAGGTAATGAGTATAATTCACGGCATATTCTGATTTCGGCTGTGCCCTCAGCCAACGACATTGACCGGGCCCGTCAATACCTGGACAGCTTGCGCAGAAAGATTGTGAAAGACTCCATTAAGTTTGATGTTGCGGCCAAAGAGTATTCAGACGATCAGGCGACCAAAGGATTGGGTGGTTACTTCACCGATCAGGATGGGAGCACCCGCATTTCCATGCGGGAGATTGACCCCGTAGTTTATCTCGCTATTGATACCATGAAGGTCGGTTCGGTCAGCCAGCCCATGACCTACCGCACCGAGCAACAGAAAGATGCGGTCCGTATCCTGTACTTCAAAAATAAGCTCCCGCCTCATCAGGCCAACCTGAAAGACGACTGGTCACGCATTCAAAGCGCAGCCCTGTCGGAAAAACGCGACCGAATTCTGGATAAGTGGTTTCAAAAATCACGCGGAGATGTGTTTATTACGATCGATCCGGAGTTTGACAGTTGTAACATATTAGAATAACCTACCTGACATGACGGTATTTGCAAACGATGTGGAGGCAGCTGACGCGCTGGCCGACTCCTATAAGAAGTTAACCCGCGAAATCGGCAAAGTAGTCGTAGGTCAGGATCAGGTGGTGCATCAGGTGCTGACGGGGATTTTTTGTCAGGGACATTCGCAACTGGTGGGCGTACCCGGACTGGCCAAGACGCTGCTGGTTCAAACGATCGCCACGGCCTTGCACCTGGAGTTCAAACGAATCCAGTTCACTCCCGACTTGATGCCATCCGACATCGTGGGTGCCGAAACACTCGACAAGGAACGCAACTTTCAATTTGTCAAAGGGCCCATCTTCGCCAACATTGTATTGGCCGATGAGATTAACCGCACGCCACCCAAAACGCAGGCTGCGCTGCTCGAAAGTATGCAGGAATATGCGGTTACTATTGCCGGGCACCGGTATACCTTACCCCGGCCATTCTTTGTACTGGCCACGCAGAACCCGATCGAGCAGGAAGGAACCTACCCCCTGCCGGAGGCTCAACTGGATCGTTTCATGTTTAATATCCTGCTGGATTATCCCAACTACCAACAGGAACTCGAGATCGTAAAAAAGACAACCACCGACAGTCTGGCCCAGGTCAACACGATTCTTACCGGAGACGAGATCATGGCCTATCAACACCTGGTCAGGCGCGTGCCGGTGGCCGACAACGTAGTGGAATATGCGGTAAAACTCTCGCAACAGACGCGGCCCGGACCAAACGGTTCGTCCATTGCTAACGACTACCTCGAATGGGGTGCGGGGCCACGAGCCTCCCAGTTTTTGGTATTGGGAGCTAAATGTCACGCTCTCCTGAACGGAAAGTATTCGCCCGATATTGAAGACGTACAAGCGGTTGCCCGGCCTGTGCTTCGTCACCGCATTGTCAGAAATTTCAAAGCTGAAGCGGAAGGAATTACCGTTGATCAACTTATCGATAAGCTGATGATTTGATGACCGAAGTAGCTGTCATCCGCGAACATCTGCCCGGCCTGCCGATTGAGCTGTTGCATGAAATCGCCAGCGAAGCAACTATTGCGGAGATTCCTGCCCATACTGAAATTCTTCACGAAGGCCAGTATATAAAAATGCTTCCCGTGGTATTGGCAGGCGTGTTGAAAGTATTCAGCCGCTCCGAAGACCGTGAGTTATTGCTCTACTACATTCGCCCAAAGGAAAGCTGCGTCATGTCTTTTTTGGCTGGTTTGAAACAAACACCCAGCCGGGTTTTTGCTTTGACTGAAGAAGAAAGCAAAGTGTTGCTGCTTCCGGTGCACCGCGTCAACCAGTGGGTGCAGCAGTATCCCGCGTTTAGTGCTTTGTTTTACGATCTATACGACCTGCGGTATATGGAGCTATTGGAAACAATCAACTCGTTGATTTTTCAAAACCTCGACCAACGCATTCTGGATTACTTGCAACAGAAGAAGAGCCTGCGGGGAAGCTCGCTGCTGGATTTGCGGCACCGCGAAATTGCGCAGGAGTTGGGCACCTCGCGTGAGGTAATTACCCGCATTTTGAAAAAACTGGAAAAAGACGGTCGACTCAAGCAGTTGGAAACCGGCATTCAGTTGCTTTAAAACCGCGTGGCCTTCACCACGGCTATTTTTTTCAACCTTGCTGGACTTTTTTCCACTGATTATCAGATAGTTGCTCGTCTTGGTGACCAAGATCACCGCCTTGGGCGCAGTGACTGCCTTACCTTTCCACCATCAAACAGACCGCACGTGAAAGCCAACCGGGTATTCCGATTTTGGATTGTCTGCCTCCTTTGCGTAAGCGTGGTGTACGGCCTGGTGAAAATGATTGAAGTAATTAATCCATAACCCTAAAAAACAAACTATGAAAAAGAACATGGGAAATGTTGACCGCGTGATCCGGGTCATCCTGGCCGCCATCTTTGCTGTATTGTACTTCACGGGCACGGTGACCGGCACGCTGGGTCTCGTACTGGTTATTCTCGGTGGCGTTTTTGTGCTCACCAGCCTCGTTAGTTTCTGTCCGCTGTATGCGCCCCTCGGCATCAGCACGTGTGACGTGAAGAATAAAGCCGCGTAGCCGCTGAACGACCTTGACCAACCCCGCCACCTGCACCTCGGCAGGTGGCATTTTTTTTAGAAAATATAATCCGTGCTGAGAAAGGCAGACTCGCGATTGCGGATAATCTGGCCAATCATCTGTTTGTTGCTGTCTGTGATTTTGGCAGCTACAATGGTGCGAATGGAAAACACGCGCAGCGCATCCGCCACCGACAACGTACCCTCAGCCGAATCTTTACGGCCGTTGAACGGGAACGTATCAGGTCCGCGCTGGCATTGCGCGTTGATGTTGATTCGCCCCACCTGATTAGCGAGTAAATCGATCAACTGTGCCATGGTGGTTGAATTTTGGCCAAACAAGCTCACCTGCTGCCCAAAATTCGAATTCACCACATAGCTGATCGCTTCATTGGTATCGTCAAACGGTACTATCGGCACCACGGGACCGAATTGCTCCTCGTAGTACACCTTCATTTTGTTATTCACCGGATAGAGGACAGCCGGGTAAAAGAATGTCTCATTTACTTCGCCACCCCGCTCATTGATCACGCGCGCACCTAACCGAATGGCGTCTTCGACAAGACCTTTTAGATATTCCGTTTTACCTGGTTCAGGCAAAGGCGTGAGTGACACGCCCGCCTCCCAGGGCATGCCCATTTTAAGCTTCGCTACTTCGGCACAAAAGCGCTTGGTAAATTCTTCTACCCGCGATTGATGGACGAAAATGATCTTTAAGGCCGTGCAACGCTGTCCATTGAATGACAGTGAACCCAACACGCATTCTGGCACGGCAATGTCCAAATTGGCGTCCGGTAAGATAACAGCCGGATTCTTGGCATCCAGTCCAAGGATTGCTTTGAGTCGGTGAGGCTTCGGGTGCAGTCGTTTGAGATCATTTGCTCCTTTATTCGTTCCAATAAAGGCGAACACATCCACTTTACCGGTCTCCATCAGCGCGCCAACGGTTTCACGGCCGCGTCCGTAAATGATATTGATCACGCCCTTGGGAAAACTTTTTTGAAATACTTCCAGCAACGGACGGATGAGCAGGACACCATATTTGGCCGGTTTGAATACAACCGTATTACCCATGATGAGAGCCGGTATTAAGGTGCTGAACGTCTCATTTAAGGGGTAGTTGTAAGGCCCCATACACAAGGCCACACCCAGCGGCACCCGTCTGATTTGCCCCATGATACCCTGCTCCTGAACAAACCGTGCCGAATTCCGGTCCAGATCTTTCAATGAGTTAATGGTATCGACAATGTAATCGCACGTACGGTCAAATTCCTTTTCCGAATCTTTTTGTGGTTTGCCGATTTCCCACATCAGCAAATTCACAACTTCGGATCGCTTTTCTTTCATGCGCTCCAGAAAACCTTCGATGTGTTGGATACGCTCCGCTACCGTCATCATCGGCCAGGCGCCATGGCCCAGATCGTAGGCCTGCACGGCCGCATCCAGTGCCTGTAAAGCTTCGTGCGATGTCAACAGCGGAGTGCTTCCGATGACTTTCTGCTGCAACCCTTTGGGGGTTCGGACAAACACCGGGCTTAGGACAGGGCTTTGGTCGCCCGACCATCGCAACAATTCACCGTTAATGAGATATTCGCGCTGCTCGATCGATTGCGGCAAAAGCACATGAGCCGGAAGAGAAGCTTCTTCCGGAAACAGATTCGACAAAAATGAACTCATGGAGTTAGGTTAGGTTGGCGAAGATACGATTTTAACACCTGACGAGGTGCCCAGACGACTCGCCCCAGCCTCAATCAGCGCCAATGCCTGCTCGGCCGTCTTTATTCCACCCGATGCCTTGATCCCCACGGAAGGAGGAATAGCCGCTTTCATAATCTTGACGTGTTCCACCGTGGCACCCCCGGAGGCAAATCCGGTTGAGGTCTTGACAAAATCTGCCCCGGCATCCGCGCAAAGCTTGCACGCCTCGGCTATCTCGGTATCGGAAAGCAGAGCCGTCTCCAGAATTACCTTCAAAACTTTTTGATGATCGTGGGCCAACCGGCTACACTTAGCAATGTCGATTTTGGTCCACGGTATGCCGGTCTTGAATGCCGACACGTTCAACACCACATCGATTTCATCAGCTCCGTCATCTACAGCCCGTTTGATCTCCTCTAACTTAGTTTCGGTCATGTGGTAGCCCAACGGAAATCCCGCCACGGTAACTAACTTGATGGGCGCCACTCCGATTTCCCGTTTGGCCCGTTTGACCCAGAACGGAGGGACGCAAACACCAAAGAATTGATGTTGTCGCGCCTCTTCAACCAGGCGGTCGATATCACCCACGACCACCGCGGGTGAAAGATTCGTGTGCTCGATAAAGGGTGCGAGGTTCACCGCACCAAAATAGGGCATGTCAGCTAGAAATGCTATTGCGTCAGTGGCGTATCCCACATTCGCGACAAAACCGCTTTCTATGAGGTGGATGCTTTTTGGGCGGTTTTCGATGTCCGAAATAGGATGGATCGTTGAATTGCGGGCGATCCATTTTTCGCAGCATGCGTTGCTTTTCGCGGGCGGCTTCTTCAACTCGCGCGTAGTACTCGTACACAGCCGTGTGCTGCACCTTCGGCCTTTTGAAAAAGATCAGCTTGTTCTTCTTTCGGGGAGTGTGGGTTGTGATGGCGGACTCCGGGCGCTCGCGTATTTCGCGATCGCCCAATGTATTGGTCTGAGCAAACAAAAGGGAAGGCCCGCTGGCCATCACCAGACAAAAAAACCTCAGCATGTTTCGCATAGCTGAGGTATAACGGGTGAACCCGACAAATATTTTGCTAGCTGGCCTTAGGCATGAACAAGGTCTGCTGTCTTCGGAAAACCCACGGAGGAACCGGATCATCCTGTCGCCACAAGCCGCGGTTCTTGGCGCGGGCAAGTTCTTTCAGGCTCTCCAACTCCGGAATGGCGTTCTTCTCGGCCGTCCAGGCGAGTCCTTCTTTCAACATTTCGAGACGGGGATCAACATTGCCTTCAATCAAAATGACTCCGATGCGATGACCAAGGCGGTCTTTGCCGGTAATTTGAACGACTACATTCTTGTTGAGCGTGATTTTCTCCATGAGCTTTTTTGCCCGATCGCCATACTCCTGATCCAATTCGGGGGCGTCAATACCCAGAAAGTAAATTTTGATTCGTTCGAGATCGCCTGAAATGATTTCGACCGTGTTGCCGTCAATGACGTTTACCACCTTTCCGGAAATTTCAGCATTCGGGTTGGCCAACGCGCAAACTGCGGACAACACAAACAATCCGACTAAATTCACTCGCTTCATATCCCTTGATCTTTGCTATTAATCAATCAAATGTGCAAAAAGTGATCGGGGAAACGTTCAACAAAACGGGCAAGGTCACCCGCATGTAAGATTTTCGGGGCTTTTGTTGACTTTCACGTCAGGAGTTCAACAAGCCGGTAACCCATATAGGCCAAAAGGCAAAGCAGCAACAAGGTAGCGAAGACCTTCGCCCTTCGAAAGAAGAACTGTACGGGTAACATTTTCATACCGAGGTGATTTGCCTGTATAGATACACCTGGGGAGTCAAATGAAACCAGGCCGAATCGCTGAACAGCAAAAAAGACCCGAAAAAGGGTCTTTTTTTGACGTTTTGGCGGTTCGCTTACAGGTGAATGACCTCGCCATAGGCAGCGGCCGCTGCCTCCATAATGGCCTCGCTCATGGTGGGGTGCGGGTGAACCGATTTGATGATCTCGTGGCCCGTAGTTTCCAGTTTGCGGGCTGCCACCACTTCGGCAATCATTTCCGTGACGTTAGCTCCAATCATGTGGGCACCTAGGAATTCACCATACTTCGCGTCAAAAATTACCTTGACGAAACCATCTGAAGCCCCGGCAGCCTTCGCTTTGCCCGAGGCGGTGAACGGAAACTTACCCACTTTGATTTGATAGCCTGCTTTCTTAGCGGCTTCCTCGGTAAACCCAACCGAAGCAATTTCGGGTGAGCAATAGGTACAGCCGGGTATGTTGTTATAGTTGAGCGGCTCCGGGTTCTGACCGGCAATTTTCTCAACACAAATGATGCCCTCAGCCGAGGCTACGTGTGCCAAGGCAGGACCTTTCACAATGTCACCAATGGCGTAAACACCGGGCACATTGGTTTTATAATAATCATCCACGATTACCCGGCCTTTGTCGGTTTTCACACCCACCTCCTCCAGGCCGATGTTTTCCAGGTTGGTGGCCACGCCAACAGCCGAAAGCACCACGTCTGCATCAATCTTGATTTCGCCCGTGGGTGTCTTTACAGTTGCCACGCAACCCTTGCCGCTCGTATCCACCTTAGTTACTTCCGAATTGACATGAATTGTCATGCCCGACTTCTTGAATGACTTCTCCAGTGCTTTGGATACCTCTTCGTCCTCCACCGGCACAATGCGCGGCAAAAACTCCACGATGGTTACCTCCGTACCAATCGCATTGTAGAAATAGGCGAACTCAACACCAATGGCGCCCGAACCCACAACCAGCAATTTCTTTGGTTGTTGCTGTAAAACCATAGCCTGGCGATACCCGATAATTTTCTTGCCATCGATGGGCATGCTGGGCAACTCGCGTGAGCGACCACCCGTGGCCAAGATGATATGCTTGGCTTCGTATTCCGTTTTCTTACCGGCCGCATCGGTTACTTCCACTTTGCCACCTTTCTTGAGTTTGCCGTGGCCGGAAATCTGATCGATCTTATTCTTTTTAAAGAGAAACTGAACGCCCTTGCTCATGCCGGCCGCCACATCGCGGCTGCGCTTTACCATGCTGGTGAAATCTGCTTCCGCGCCTTTTACGGCAATGCCATAGTCTGCCGCATGTTTCACGTATTCAAAAACGTTGGCGCTCTTGAGCAGCGCCTTCGTGGGTATGCAACCCCAGTTGAGGCAAATGCCTCCCAATTCTTCGCGCTCCACCACGCCCACTTTCAAACCCAGTTGCGAAGCGCGAATGGCGGCCACGTACCCCCCAGGGCCCGACCCGATAACAATGACATCGTATTTTGACATAGTGCTGGTAAATCTATCGTTAAAAACGGGGCAAATTAACCCAAATAAACCTCCCAAAAAAAGCAGTAGTTTCGGGCCAAATTCATGTCAATAACAAACCGAACCACAATGAAGCTATTACAGAATAAAACCGCACTCATCACGGGTGCATCCAAAGGAATCGGTCGTTCCATCGCCCTGGCGTTTGCCGAGCATGGAGCAAATGTGGCGTTCACCTATTTATCAAGCGTTGAGCAAGGTCAGGCGCTGGAAGCGGAACTGGCTGCGAAAGGTGTTAAGGCGAAAGGCTATCGCTCCGATGCCTCCGATTTTGGTCAGGCCGAGAAATTGATCAACGATGTGGTGGCTGAATTTGGCGCGCTCGACATTTTGGTGAACAATGCCGGCATCACCATGGACAACCTGCTGCTGCGCATGACGGAAGAAATGTGGGACAAGATCATGAATGTGAATTTGAAATCCTGTTTTAATACGGTGAAGGCTGCAACCAAACCGATGATGAAACAGAAGAGCGGCTCCATCATCAACATGACGTCCGTAGTAGGTATCAAGGGCAATGCCGGCCAGGCAAACTACGCAGCCTCGAAGGCCGGTATCATCGGATTTACCAAGTCGGTAGCCTTAGAGCTGGGCTCGCGCGGTATCCGCAGCAATGCCATTGCCCCCGGTTTCATTGAAACCGAAATGACGGGCAAGCTGGATGAAAAAACGGTTCAGAGCTGGCGCGATGCCATTCCGTTGAAGCGAGGTGGTAAGCCCGAGGATGTCGCCAACGCTTGCGTATTTCTGGCCTCCGATCTTTCGGCCTACGTAACGGGCCAGGTGATTCAGGTCGATGGCGGGATGTTGACCTAAGCCAGCTAATCGTCAATCCAATACCTTCGGCAAAAGCAAAAGTCCTCGACCCACCATGGCCATTTGGGTAGTTTTGCCAAGTTGAAACTGCTCGTGCCCGTTTCGGTTTAATGGTATAAAACCAAAAGTGTTGTGATGAGATATTGGGCGTGGGTTGCAATTTTTTTCCTGACCATTTTGCAGGCTCAAAGCCAGGTGATTGAAGGTATAGTGGTTGACAGTCTCACGAGGCAACCGCTGGCGTTTGCCAACTTTTTGTTGGACGATCGAAAGACAGGCACCACATCTGACATTGATGGGCGCTACCGGTTAACGCTGTCTGGCTCCCTTGCCGGCAGGGTTACCATTAGTTATGTGGGCTACCAAAGTCGGCAAATCCGGGTTTCATCGTTAATCGGCCTCAAGTACGTTGCTTTGATGCCCGAGGAACGACAACTTGGGGAAGTGGTCATTTATGCTGGTGAGAACCCGGCCTGGCGCATCATTCGCAATGCGGTCAAAAATCGCGAACGACACAAGCCCACACAACTGCGATCGTACTATTACAAGTCGTATACCAAAGTTATCTTCAAACTGGAGGGTGAAACACCACCGTCCGATTCGCTCAGTCGTAAAAACGCGAACGGCCAACTCAGTCAAGCGGATTCCCTGGCTCTTCAAATGGACTCTCTGCAAAGACGCCAACACCTGCTGGTTACGGAATCGGTTGCCGAAAAGTATTACCGAAAACCGGGCAAACAATTCGAGAAATTACTTGACTACCGCGTATCCGGATTTGAGACACCGCTGCTGGCGGCTCTGCCGAACGATTATCAGCCACTGGGATTCGCAGACGACTGGATCAGCATTCTGGGGAAAGATCACCTAAACCCCATCTCAAAAAACAGCGAGAAGATTTATGATTTCGAGGTGGTGGACACAACCTATTACCAGCGCGACACCGTGTATACCCTTGCTTTCCTTCCGCTTGGCAAATCCTCGCAAAGTCTGTTGCAGGGCACGGTATCGATATGCACCCGCGGGTGGGCGATAAAAAGTGTAATCGCAAAACCGATTGATCCATTCGCGAAAGTGGACTTCCGAATTCAACAGAACTATGAACGAGTTGACACTACGTGGTTCCCGATACAACTCAATACGGATCTCCATTTCCGGGAGAACAAACTCGGTTACCTGCACCTGGCCGCCACGGCACGAAGCTACCTGCGAGATATTGCGATCAATCCGGACTTATCAACATCTGTTTTCCGGGATGTAGAAGTGGCGCTGGACCCACGCCCCGACAGCTCTATTCTGGCCGACTATCGTGTGGGGCCCCTGGATGAGAAAGAAGTTCGAACATTTCAGTGGTATGACTCGATCAATCAGCGCATCACCGTGCTCAAAACGCTAGACCGACTCTCGGAAGGCTTTTTCTCCAATGCCATTTCAACTGGCAAGATTGACTGGCAGCTTAACAAAGTGCTTCGCCTGAACGAGTATGAACAGGTGCGATTGGGTTTAGGCATTCGCACCAATCCGCGATTTTCGCGATGGTTTTCAGTCGGTGCCTATGCCGGCTACGGATTTCGTGATCAGGCATGGAAATACGGAGGTAATCTTAAGTTTCAACTTAATCATCGGAGGGACTTATATCTTCAGGCTTCGTACTTCCGGGATCTACGGGAGCCCGGCACCCATCGGTTTTTCGAAGAGTATCGAACAATCGGAAGTTTTTCATTTCGCGAATTGGTCGCATCCCGCTTCGATCAGCAAACCCATGTAGGCGTGCAACTGAACTGGAAGCCATCACCCTCCTGGCAGTTGAAATGGGGTGTCGATCACTCTCGTTTCCAGCCCTTATATGACTATATCTATGCGGGTGAATCCGTGTCTGCCTTTACCATTTCAGAATTTACCTCCGAAATCAACTACATTCACCGGATGCGGCAGGTTAGTGTAGCGGGGCGCAAGGCGATGGTTCAATTTGAGTTGCCGGTTGCCACACTGCGGGTAAGCCGTGCCGTGCCGGGAGTCTGGAACAGCGAGTTTGACTACACCCGCGTGGAAGCGTTCCTCGCAGATCGTTGGAAGTCCCGCAGACTTGGCACGTCCCTGGTTTCCGTTGTGGGGGGCGCACTGCTTGGTACAGCGCCCTTACAAAAACAGTTTTTCGCACCCGGGAGCCGGGAAACGGGTTACTGGGTAAACCACTCGTTCCAAACAATGGGCATTTACGAGTTCCTGAGCGATCAATACCTGGCGGCATTCCTGAAGCACAACTTTGGTTGGTTGTATCAAAGCCGATACTCAAAACCAGAATTAATTTTTGCGCAAAGCGCGGGCTGGGGCCGGTTCGGCAATGCGGCAAATCAAACCGCGCATGAGGGGCTAGAATTCAAAACCTTAGAAAAAGGGTTCTTTGAAACCGGTGTGGGGTTTGAAAACATTATCCGGTTTAACTATGTGGATGTTGCCTTTTTTGGAATCGGTGCCGCAGCTTACCTGCGCTGGGGGCCCTATGCTAATCCCTCGATTGGTCAGAACGTTTCCTATCGCTTCAACATGACATTCAGTTTCTGATCCTTCAGGGCCATTCAACATCAACCCAAGTAATCTTGTAGCAGATGGCTTCGGCTTTTATGGCGTAGTTTCTTTGTCGCTTTCTCTTTAATCTGACGCACGCGTTCGGGCGTTAGGTGCAGTTGGTGTGCGATCTCCTCCAGGCGGCAGGCGTGCTGGCCGTCCAAACCAAAGTACAGCCTAATTACCTCGGACTCGCGTGGAGTAAGCAACGCCAGTGCCCGCTCTACTTCGCGCCTCAGCGACCCATTGACGAGTTCCTGATCCGGGCTGGCTTCCGTACTGCTCGTCAGCACATCCAACAGCGTGTTTTCCTCTCCCTGCACGAAGGGAGCATCCATGGATACCTGCCGGCCGGAAACGCGCTGATTGATTTCGACCTCTTCAATGGAGATATCCAATTGCTGCGAAATTTCTTCCGCGGTTGGTTCACGCTCAAAGCGCTGCTCCAACTCCGCATAGGCCCGCGAAATCTTGTTCAGTGAGGAAATACGATTGAGGGGTAACCGAACAACCCGTGATTGTTCCGCCAAGGCCTGCATGATGGACTGACGGATCCACCACACCGCATACGAGATGAACTTAAAGCCGCGGGTCTCGTCAAAGCGGCCAGCCGCCTTAATTAAGCCAACGTTTCCTTCATTGATTAAGTCGTTCAGCGAAAGCCCGTGGTTTTGGTATTGTTTGGCCACTGAAACAACGAAACGCAGATTCCCTTTCGCCAGACGCTCCAGCGCAACCGGGTCGCCATCCCGAATCCTGCGCGCCAGGGTAACTTCTTCATCAGCTGTTAACAGATCAACTTTGGCGATTTCACTCAGGTACTTATCCAGCGATTGGGTTTCGCGGTTGGTAATCTGCTTTACGATTCTGAGTTGCCTCATGCCGGAATTGCGTTTGTGCCCATTTTCTGAAGATACCGAAGGTGCGACCGGAGCGCATCAAACATGGACGAATATTCGTGGTAGGCAATATTAAATTCCCGGCAGGTTTGCTTCACCAGCCGGTTGAGTTGAGGGTAATGAACATGGCTTACCTTCGGAAACAAATGATGCTCGACCTGAAAGTTTAACCCACCCAGCAACCAAAACAGCAGCCGGTTGTGGGTAGCAAAATTGGATGTGGTGTTGATTTGGTGAAGCGCCCACTCCCCTTTCACCGCGCCACCCAGAGGAAAATCAGTCGCCTCGACCACATGGGCCAGCTGGAAAACGATACTGATGAAAAGACCGCACGTAACGGTGGCGATCAAAAATACCGCTATCGCATTTACCCAACCCAGCGCCCAAACGGGTATCGCCAGGTAGACCACGACATACAGAACCTTGGTCGTCCAGAAAATCACGTGCTCGCGAAACGCCAACCGCTTCACCGGCATATGCACGGCCACCCGCCCGGAAAAGTACTTGACAAAATCCTCATAGAATACCCAGGCGATGTACGAGATGCCATAGAGCACCACCCAATACACATGCTGATACCGGTGGAGCTGGCGCAGCGGCTGGTTAGGGTGCAGGCGCATGAACGGCTCTACATTGATGTCTGAGTCAATACCCGCCACATTCGTGTGCGTGTGGTGGTTAATGTTATGCTTGATCTTCCAGTAGTAGGTATTGCCGCCCAATACGTTCAGCATGTACGCGGCCAGGCTGTTAAGCCACGCGTAGCGCGAAAAACTCTGGTGACCGCCCTCGTGCATCACATTGAAGCCCAGGACTGCCAACGTTACTCCGAAGAGCACAGCCCCCGTGAACAGCGCCCATGCCGGCAAATTCAAAAAAAGCAAACCGAGATATAAACCAACAGCCACGAGCACCTGCACCACGGCCTTGGCTAGCAAACGACTGCCACCCGAACGGGAAAGGCGTGACTGCTCGAAGTAGTGGTCGACTTTTGATTTAAGAACCGGGAAAAAAAAAGTAGACGGGCGATCCACTATTGAATCACCTCTACGCGAACGGCATTCATGCCCTTTTTGCCCCGCTCCACTTCATACTGCACGCGGTCGTTGTCCTTAATGGTGTCGATCAGGCCTGTCTGATGTACAAAAATGTCCTCGCTTCCATCAGTGGGCGTGATAAATCCGAAACCCTTGGTAGCGTTAAAAAACTTTACTTTTCCTTCTTTCATGATTGAATTTGATAATTATAATTACGATTTAATTCTTCTTTTCGGCCGGTGTTGTTGCGCGCTGAGCGGGGGGTACACTGGTCAGGTTGCCGAACTCGTCAACATAGGCAAGCATACTTTCAAGATCGCCACCCGTAGCATTTTTTCTGCGTTCATTTTTCCGGGTTTCTTTCTCCTGCTTCTTCTTCTTCCGGATCATCTCCTTTTGCTTCTTGATAAACGAGTTGTTGGATTTTGTCATAGTGCCGGTGGCATTTTGGATTATAGGGTGATACAAATCGAAAAGCCGCCAAAGGGCCGGATTCTCGTGCGATTTCAGCTAAAAAACGTTGGGAGTAGGAGGGGCTCGACTTTTTTGCCCTGCTAGTACAGAATGATCTCTGCTAAAAACGTGCTCAAAGGTAACCCGATAAACCGGCATAACCTAATGGCGATGGTTTACACACGCGTGGGTCATTTTGTTACCTAACGTCAGTAAGTGATCCGATTTTTAACAAAAATTTAGTAGTCTACTTGCAAACTATACTAAAGGGCCCTACGTTTGTGCTATCAGATCGATGAAGCGCAAGCCAGTCGATTTATAAAGAAGCGCTGAGAGAACAGGCTCGATGAAGCGCTAGCAACCCCTCCCGGCAGCCGGGAACCAGGTGCTAAATCCTGCCAAGGCAAAGGTTGTCTTGGAACTATAAACCGATGAGCTGTATGAAAAACAACATTCTACCTTCATCTGCCGCTTTGCGGCTTCCTTCATCCCTTACGTATTATCGTCCGATGCGTCACACGCGAATGTGTTGCATTTGGTGTTGCTGCTAAACGCAGTTGTCGTTTTCGAAAGCGATTACCAAGCTTCGGGCAACAAGCGTAACGCACGGCTTGCCGCGTGACGGGCAAGGCTCAGGTTACGTCTCTTTCCATTCAAAAATCAAAAATTTAAAAAATCTAAACCAAAAATTGAAACTTATGTCATTACGTTTTGAAACCCTTCAGTTACATGCCGGCCAGGAAGTTGACCCCACCACCCAAAGCCGCGCGGTACCCTTGTACCAAACGACTTCCTATGTGTTCAAAAATTCCGAACACGGGGCAAACCTGTTCGCGCTGAAAGAATTTGGCAATATCTATACGCGAATCATGAACCCGACCACGGATGTATTTGAGAAGCGCATTGCCGCACTGGAGGGTGGCGTTGCCGCCCTGGCCGTTGGCTCCGGCCATGCCGCGCAATTCATCGCACTCAATAACATCCTTACGGTAGGCGATAACTTTGTTACCTCACCCTTTCTGTATGGCGGCACCTACAATCAATTCAAAGTTTCGTTCAAGCGGCTGGGCATTGACGTTCGCTTTGCCGAAAGTGATAAAGCCGAGCACTTTGAAAAATTGATCGATTCGAAAACAAAAGCGATCTACCTCGAGACGATCGGTAATCCGGGATTTAACGTGCCCGATTTTGATGCCATCGCAGCGCTCGCCCGAAAGCATGACTTACCGGTAATCGTTGATAACACGTTTGGCGCTGGTGGTTATCTCTTCCGGCCAATCGAGCACGGTGCAGCCGTGGTGGTAGAATCAGCTACCAAGTGGATTGGTGGCCATGGCAACTCAATTGGCGGTGTTATTGTAGATGGTGGCAACTACAATTGGGGCAACGGCAAGTTTCCGCAGTTCACTGAACCTTCGGAGGGCTACCACGGATTGAAATTCTGGGACGTGTTTGGTGAAGGCAACCCGCTGGGCTTACCCAACATTGCGTTTATTATTCGCGCGCGCGTGGAAGGTTTGCGCGACTTTGGTCCCTCGCTGAGTCCGTTCAATTCGTTCCTGTTTCTGCAGGGCCTCGAAACGTTGTCGTTGCGCGTTCAACGGTCGTGCGACAACGCTTTGGCGTTGGCTAAATGGTTGGAAGAACATCCTCAGGTGGAAAGCGTCAACTATCCCGGCCTCACCGGCAGCACGTACCACCAACTGGCCAAAAAGTATTTGAAGAATGGCTTTGGTGCGGTGTTATCCTTTACCGTGAAGGGCACAAAGGAGAACGCTACCAAGTTGGTTGACCAATTGAAGTTGGTTAGCCACCTGGCCAACGTGGGCGATGCCAAAACGCTGATCATTCAACCCTCCGCGACTACGCACTCCCAGTTGACGGACGAAGAACAGATTTCGGCCGGTGTTTTACCGAACCTGCTGCGCGTATCGCTGGGTATCGAGCACATTGAAGACATCAAGAGTGACTTTGAACAGGCCTTTGCCAAAGTGTTTAAGGGCGAACTTGTAGCCTGATCGCATTGACATGACCAAATCAGATCATTTGTTTCACTATCCCAGTGAGTTCAAGCTGGAGTCGGGCGGGAAACTGCCCGGCTTCCAGCTTAAGTACACCGTGCTGGGGCAGTTGAACGCACAGCGCAACAACGTGGTGTGGATTTGTCATGCGCTCACCGGCAACTCGGATGTCACCTCGTGGTGGAATGACTTCTTCACCGCGGGGAGCCCCTTCCCACCTGACCGCTGGTGTATCGTATGCGCTAATATGTTGGGTGGCTGTTATGGCTCCACCGGTCCGCTGTCTGCAAATCCGGCAACGGGAAGCGCGTACTTTCATGATTTCCCGCTCATCACCAACCGCGATGTGGTGCGTGCCTTTGATCTGTTGCGCCAACACCTGCGACTGAACAAGATTCATACGGTACTGGGTGGTTCATTGGGTGGCCAGCAGGCATTGGAATGGGCAATTATACAGCCGGATGTATTTGAAAATCTGGTGGCCGTGGCGTGCAACGCCTTTCATTCTCCCTGGGGCATAGCGTTTAATGAGGCGCAGCGGCTTGCCATTGAAGCCGACAGCACCTGGAAAGAAAACGATGCCCGGGCAGGATCCGAAGGTCTGAAAGCTGCCCGCGCCATGGCCATGATTTCGTACCGTACCTACGAAGGTTTTCGCTTGACGCAATCGGAGAAGTCGAACGACCACCTGGATGATTACCGGGCCGCCTCCTACCAGCGCTACCAGGGTGAAAAACTGGCCAAGCGCTTCAATGCATTTACGTACTGGACCTTGACCAAAATGATGGATAGCCACCATGTGGGGCGTGGGCGCCCATCCACAGAATGGGCACTGCAACAAATCCGGGCTAAAACACTGGTGGTGGCGGTAGATAGCGATAATCTTTTTGTACCGGCCGAACAGGATGTACTGGCCCGCCATATACCGGGTGCCGTTTTGGAAACCATCTCGTCTGATTTTGGTCACGATGGTTTTCTGGTCGAGTTTAACCAATTAAAAAACGTAGTTCGAAAATTTTTACAGCAACAGCCAAAAGAATTGGCACTATGAAGAAGAAACTAAAACTGGGCGTATTTGGGTTTGGCTGTGTTGGCCAGGGGCTCTACCATGTACTTAGCGAAACGCACGGAGTAAAAGCCGAGATCAAAAAAATTGCCGTTAAAAATCGTGACAAGCAGCGAATATTGCCGGCCGAACTTTTTACGTTCGATCACCAGGAAATTTTGCAAGACCCCGAGATTGACGTGGTGGTCGAGTTGATTGACGATGCGCGTGTAGCCTTTGATATTCTCCGGCAGGCGCTTCAAAACGGCAAACATGTTGTTACCGCCAACAAGCGAATGCTGGCGGAAAACCTGGAAGATATTTTTCAGCTTCAGCAGCAATATGATCGGTCCGTTTTGTACGAAGGGGCGGTGTGCGGCAGCATTCCCATCATCCGCAACCTGGAGGAGTACTACGACAACGATTTGCTCAACAGCATCGAAGGCATTTTTAACGGTTCCACCAATTTTATCCTGACCAAGGTGTTCGAGGAGCAGAAAAGCTATGAGGAAGCATTGAAGGGGGCCCAGGATCTCGGCTTTGCCGAAAGCGATCCATCGCTGGATGTTCAGGGTTTTGACCCCAAGTTCAAACTGACCATCGCTCTGGCCCACACCTTCGGCCTGTTCATTAAGCCCGAGAACATTATCAATCTTGGTATCGATAAAATCTCATCGGTTGATCTGAAGTTTGCCCGTGAAAATGGCCTTACAATCAAACTGATCGCACGGGCCGTGCGCCAAGGTGAGCAGGTGTTTGCCTTTGTGGCGCCTCAATACGTGCCGGCTCAGCATTTTTTGGCCCCCATTCGAAATGAATTTAACGCGGTAGTAGTTAACGGTGCGTTTGCCGAGAACCAGATTTTTGTTGGCAAGGGTGCGGGCAGCTACCCCACGGGGTCGGCTGTCTTGTCCGATATCTCTGCCCTCACTTTTGACTATCGGTACGAGTACAAAAAACGACAACAGGGCGACCGAAATTCGTTCTCCAATAATGCCTTGATTGAGGTGATTGTAAGCTACCCGGAATCCTCCCCCCTTTTGCCGCAGGATTTCGAGGACTTCAAGGGCGGCTACCGGGGCTTTGGCTACCAATACATGCGCGGCACCATTACGCTTGCGCGGCTGGCTGAATGGGGTCAGCGGTCCGGCCTCAGCGTGATTCTTGCCCCGGATGCCCGGCCGGTCGCCCAATCCGGCCTACCCATTAAGGATCTGCTCTACGCGTAGCCGAAGCCGCGGCATTCCAACCTTAGAAAGGCCTTAAACAAAGGCCTTTTTTATTTGGGGAAATGTTCGTTTTTGGGCCCTATGGCTATATTTGTGGTGCTTAAAAGACGAGTATGCTCATTCTTACCTCCATCGTTGCGTTTACAGCAGTTATTCTGCTGTTGGTGGCGCTCCTGATATTCGCTCAGAAAAAATTAGTGCAGTCTGGACCCGTTAAGATCTTGATCAACGGGGAAAAGACGATAACCGTGTCGGCTGGCAGTTCGCTTTTGTCCACCCTGGCCAATGAAAAGATCTTTTTACCCTCCGCTTGCGGTGGCGGTGGCACCTGTGCCATGTGCAAGTGTGTGGTGGAGTCGGGCGGTGGTGATGTGTTGCCTACCGAAGTAGGTCACCTGAGCCGCAAGGAACAGAAGGACCATGTTCGCCTGGGTTGCCAGGTTAAGGTTAAGCAGGATCTCAACATCCGCATCCCCGAAGAAATATTCGGAATCAAGAAGTGGGAATGCGAAGTGGTGTCAAATTACAATGTATCGACTTTCATTAAGGAGTTTGTGGTAAAACTGCCGCCCGGTGAAACATTGAAGTTTGAGGCGGGGGGTTACATCCAAATCGATGTACCGGCCACTACCGTTGATTTCAAAACCATGGACATTACGCCTCATCCGGAGTTAGGTCACAAGCAGGATGTGTTCAAGTCCGATTGGGACAAGTTCAAGCTGTGGGATCTGAAGATGAAAAATGATGAGCCCATTTTCAGGGCGTACTCCATGGCCAACCACCCGGCCGAGGGCAACATCATCATGCTGAACATACGTATTGCCACACCCCCGTGGGATCGCGCCAATAACAAGTGGATGGATGTGAACCCCGGTATTTGTTCATCCTATGTGTTTTCACGCAAGCCTGGTGATAAGGTGACCATTTCTGGCCCTTACGGTGAGTTCCATATCAACAAGACGCAGCGCGAGATGATTTACATTGGTGGCGGAGCAGGCATGGCTCCTCTGCGTGCACAGATCTTCCACCTCTTCCATACCGAGAAGACCAACCGGAAGGTTTCGTATTGGTACGGTGGTCGTTCAAAGAAGGAATTGTTTTATGTGGAACACTTCCGCGAAATCGAAAAGCAATTCCCGAATTTTCAATTCAACATTGGATTATCGGAGCCGCTGCCGGAAGACAACTGGAAGGTGAAAAAGAGCCTTGATGACAAAGATGCAGACGGGTACATCGGCTTTATTCACAAGTGCTTGTACGATAACTATCTGGGAAGCCATCCGGCACCGGAGGATGTAGAATTCTACCTCTGCGGTCCGCCTCTCATGAATGCGGCCGTGTTGAAAATGCTCGATGAAATGGGCATTCCAAAAGAAAATGTTCGCTTTGACGATTTTGGAGGCTAATGCCCCTGAGACCAGCACAAAAAGGAGAGGCAACTCTCCTTTTTTATTTTTCTAACTTCACGCAATGGACCTCACACTTTTCTTCTCCCCGGTTGACGAAGGGTTGTATTCCGGCATTACAAGTTCTTCCTCCCTGGCTAAAAACATTCGTGTTTTTGGCGAAAAAATGCCCGACTTTAAGGGTGCCCATATTGCCATTTTCGGCTTTAACGAAACCCGCGGGGCAGGCCACCACCCGGGGCACCTATCCGGCCCGGATGAGGTGCGCAAAAAATTGTACCAACTCAAACGAGGATCCGGAGCCTACCGTATTGTCGATCTCGGTAATTTAAATGCCGGCATTGATCTGGAAGAATCGTACGTGCGGCTGAGCGAGGTCTGCCGGATTTTGATGGAACAAAATGTATTGCCGCTCATCATCGGAGGCACCCAAGACCTGGACTATGGCCAATACTGGGCGTACGAACGCCTGGAGAAGATGGTGAGCATCCTCAACGTGGATGCCTTTCTGGATTTGGATGACAAGCACACCAGCACGGCCGACCGGAAGCACATTCACAAGATCCTTCTCCACGAACCCAACTATCTGCACAGTTACATTCACCTCGCCTATCAGAGTTACTTAATTGATCCGGCTTCCATCGCCATTCTGGAGAAACTCTATTTTGAGGCTTTTCGCATCGGGCAAATGCGCCACAACTTCACCGAAATGGAGCCCACCATCCGGCAGGCCGACATGCTGACCTTTGACCTGGCGTCAATTAAATCGGCCGATGCGCCCGGCAGTGAGCATGCGCAGCCCTTTGGGCTTACCGGAGAAGAAGCTTGCCAGATTTGCTGGTATGCCGGTTTGAATGAAAAGTTAAGTTCGGCCGGCTTTTACGGGTACAGTGCTGATTTCGATGACGAGCATCGAAAGACGGCTTCCGTAACTGCGACCATGATCTGGTACTTCATCGAAGGATTTTATCAGCGCAAGCATGAGCTTAACTTCCGCAGCAATGACTTCATCAAATACGTGGTAGCCATGCCGCAGGAACCCGAAACGCTCACGTTTTACAAAAGCAAGCTTACCGAGAAATGGTGGATGGAGATTGTGCCTCCTCACGCCCAACAGTACGGGCGTAACAGCATGGTTCCCTGCAGCTACAACGACTACCAGCAGGCCACATCCGGTGAACTTCCTGAGCGCTACCTGACCGCCATTGCGAAATTATGAACAAGCTAATTCTAACGCTGATTTTTGCCCTCCTGATGGCTGGGTGTTCCGGCACCCTCTCCGATCCTCAACAGATCGTAGATCGTGCCATTCAAATGGCTGGAGGCAATACGTACACGAACTCAACCGTTGAATTTGATTTTCGCGACCGGCACTACAAAGCCACGCGGCAAGGCGGGGTATTTTCCTACGAGCGAATCTTCCGCGATTCCATCAACACCATTCACGACTACGTAACCAATGACGGGTTCAAGCGCGAAATCAACGGATCGCTGGCTGTCGTGCCCGATTCCACGCAGACGCGATATGCCAGTTCTACCAATTCCGTCATCTATTTTGCTCTGCTGCCCTATGGATTGAATGACGCTGCCGTTCAGAAAGAATTTGTTGGCCTGGCTACCGTTGAGGGAAAGCCCTATTACAAAGTACGGGTAACTTTTGACCAGCAAGGCGGTGGAGAGGATTTTAATGATGTGTATTTCTATTGGTTTGATCCGGAGACGTTTGAACTGGCGTACCTCGCCTACTCCTTCGAAGAAAAAGATGAAACCAGCTTTCGTTTTCGAAAAGCGCTGAACCCACAAGTCGTTGGTGGCATCCGCTTCGTTGATTACGTTAACTATCAACCCCTCGATCGATCCCAAACGGTAGACCAGGCCGATGAGCTCTTCAACGCTGGAAAACTCAGCGAGCTGAGCCGTATTGAATTGAAAAACATCAGCGTGAAGTAAGCCGCTTCCGGATGCTGAGTGCAGCCACTGCTGCCGTCACCAACCCGGTAACCAATCCATTGATCCACTCAACGGGGGCAACACCTGTTACGGCTTGCCATGATTTGAGTATGCCGGTTAACCCAATCCGCGTAACGGCCATCATCACGATCAACAAAATCAGATTATACCCCCACGAAGGTTGTGCCGAACGCGAAACCAATCGGGGGTCATTGATCAGAAATATCAACAAGCCGGTGAGCAGGGGAAGAAGTAACCCATTCAATGCCTGAACCACCACAATGATCGGAATGGGGGCACGCCCGCTGAGACCAAAGACAAACCCTGTGGCCAGCACGAAAAGCCCCAGCGCTTTTACGGCATACCGGTTACGCCATCCGAAAACAGTTTCAGCCACCACCTGCGCGGCAAACGGAGAGGTAATGGCAGATGAAAATCCAGCGGCAAACAACCCCAGTCCAAACAGAATAGCCCCCCAGGTGCCCACCCGCTCCCGAAAAACTTCAGCCACGAGTTGAAACGAATCGAAGCCGGGCAGTAATGTGCCCGCCAGCAAAATCCAACCTGTAATGGCCCCGCCAATGACTACAGACACGGAAAGGCCGGCTCGCATCAGGGCTAGCGTTTGGCCTTTGCTGATGCCTGACCCCAGAAAGATATTGTAGGGGACAATGGTGGTGCCCACCAATCCGAGGGCCAGCAATTCCGCCCCGGGAGGAACCCGAACCTGCCCGACTGCGTGAACAATATCACCTACGGGATGCGGTGTTTTAGACGACAAGAACAAGAAGGCAATGCCCATCAGCGCAACCAGGCCTGTCATCAGCCAACCCATGAGGCTTCGCACACTTGACCAGAGAATGGCGCCCGCCAAGAGGACGACCACTATGGTAAGCAAAGCGCGAGATGCCGGTAACATCAGTTCGAGCCCGCTGATGGCACCCAGGATGTTGCCCGCCTCATACGCGGCACACCCCAGCACTACCGAGCCACCGGTAATCCATTTAATGCCGGAGGCTGCCCGGCCCAATCGTTGTTGAATGGCTTCGCCCAACGTTAGACCTGTATCAATCACGAGCCGGGCCGACACTTCTTGTAAAACAATGCAGGCCAAGGTGGCAAAAACAACTGCCCAGAGTAAATCAAGTTGATGGTTGGCTCCGGCCGACAATGCCGTGGTAATGGTACCCGGGCCGATGAATGCAGCCGAGATCACCGACCACACAATAACGCTGCCCAGCGTAGCGGGCGCCTTGGCCTTCATCATTTTGAAAGGTACCAAATTGCCCCACGTAGTAAAATCGTAAATTGCCGCATGGCGAATATCGTGGCGCTGGTTGGCCGCCCTAATGTTGGAAAGTCTACTATGTTTAATCGTCTGGTAGAGCAGCGCCAGGCTATTATTGATGATATGCCGGGGGTTACCCGCGACCGGCACTATGGCTATGCCGAATGGACCGGCAAGTTCTTCACCGTGATTGACACGGGTGGGTACATCACCGGATCGGATGATAAGTTTGAGAAAGAAATCCGCAGGCAGGTGGAAATGGCCCTGGATGAATGTACGGTGGTGGTATTCATGGTGGATGCCCGCGATGGCCTGACCGGCTACGATAAGGAGTTCGCCAACATAGTGCGCAGGAGTAAGAAGCCGGTTTTTGTAGCGGCCAACAAAGCCGATACTCCGGATAAAGCAACTCTTGCAGCCGAGTTTTATGAATTGGGGCTGGGCGATGTTTACCCGGTTTCAGCTGAAACCGGTTCTGGCACCGGTGAACTATTGGATGCGGTGATTGCCAGTTTTCCGTCCGAAGGCGTTGAAGATCCGAATGCCGGTATACCCCGAATCGCTATCCTGGGAAGGCCAAATGTGGGGAAGTCATCACTGCTGAATGTCTTACTCGGCCAGGAGCGCAGCATCGTGACCGATGAGGCCGGGACAACGCGCGATGCCATTCACAGCCGGTATAAGATGTATGGCAACGACTTTATCTTGATCGACACAGCCGGTATCCGGAAAAAGTCAAAAGTCCATGCCGATATTGAGTTTTACTCCGTTTTAAGGTCGCTGAAAGCACTGGAGGAGTGTGATGTGTGCATTTATGTAATTGATGCTACACGTGGTTTAGAATCCCAGGATGTGAGCCTGATTGCCCTGGCCCAAAAGCAGGGCAAAGGCCTGGTGCTGATGATGAACAAGTGGGACCTCGTGGCCAAGGATTCCAAAACTGCGGATAAGATCAAGAAAGAGATTGGTGAAAAGCTCGCCCCGATCGACTACCTGCCGGTGATTTTTGCTTCCGCGTTGGAAAAGCAGAGGATCTTTCAGGTGATTGAAAAGGCTGTTCAGGTGTACGAATGCAAATCGAAGAGAATTGCTACATCTGCCTTGAATGATGCCCTGTTACCCGAGATTGCCCATTATCCACCGCCAGCGGTGAAAGGCAAGCTGATTCAAATCAAATACATTACACAACTGCCGGGCAAATCGCCAACGATTGCATTCTTTTGCAACCTGCCGCAATATGTTCAGGAATCCTACCAGCGTTTTCTCGAAAACAAATTGCGCGACAAGTTCGATTTTGAAGGAGTTCCACTGCGTTTGGTGTTCCGGAAGAAATAAAATTGCGACCAGCGTGCCTAATGGCCACTCGGTAGGGTCGAAATTCACCCTGAAAACAAACAAAACACAAAAAATTGCGGGTTTTTGGCTAAAAAACAACCTTTACCCGTATCTTTGCAGCCGAATTTTTAAAACCTGTAAACGACTATGAAAAAAGTACTTGCTTTTGTGATGGTATGTGGCCTGGCTGCTGCTTTCGTTGCCTGTGGTGGTAAGAAAGCTGAAGAAGCTGCCGCTGCTGCTGACTCTACTGTAAATGCAGTAGTTGATTCAGCTGCTGCTGTAGTAGACAGCGCTGCTGCTGTTGTTGATTCTGCTGCTTCTGTAGTGAAGTAATCAGAAATCACCAAACATTCCCGGGAAGGCTTTAGGTGACTAAAGCCTTTTTTATTTTTGCTCGCTTGAGTGCCTTCTCCATTCTTCAGCAGTATGTGCCGGCCCCGGCCCTGCCGTATTGTCTTCACTTGCATGAACGGTACCCCTTTCGGCTCAAGTTGTGGCAGAAGCGACAAACCAAGGTGGGCGACTTTTCCTTCAGGCCGGGCCGCCCGTTGCAAATCACACTCAATCGCGATCTTCATCCGTTTCTCTTCCTGATGACCTACGTTCACGAGGTTGCCCATGTGGCCGTTCACCTGCAGTTTGGGCCGCGCACAGAACCACACGGGGTACGGTGGAAGAAGATGTTCCAGGACTTGATGGCTCCTCTGCTGCGCGAGGAGGTGTTTCCGGCCGATGTTTTGACGGCCTTGCAGAAGCACATGACCAACCCAAAGGCATCAACATTTGCCGATAGTAAACTCGTTAATGCTCTGCGGCAGGCCGACAGCCGCACCCACCACGATGTACAGGTCTCCGCCTTGCCGGAGGGCGCCTTGTTCCGGTTGAACGGCCGGTGGTTTCGAAAGGGGGTAAGTAAACGCACGCGTGCGGTGTGTCAGGAAGTTGGCAAGCGCAGCCGATACCTGGTGCCGCTGGATGCCGTGATTGAGGAGGTTCAGCTATCGCTGCTCTAGGTCAGCCGCGATGAGCTTCCAACACCTGACGAACGGTTCCGTGTAATGCCAGAAGGCGTTCGGCTTCCGCTTCATCAACCTGAAGTTCCTGCATCAGCATTCGTACACCGCGATTCACCAGTTTCTGATTCGTCAGTTGCATATCCACCATCCGGTTTCCTTTTACCCGCCCCAGTTGAATCATGGTGGCAGTCGAAATCATATTCAGCACCATCTTTTGGGCCGTGCCCGCTTTCATGCGTGTGCTGCCCGTAACAAACTCAGGGCCCACCACGACTTCAATTGGAAACTGAGCTACCTGGGCAAGTTCGCTGCCGGTATTGCAGGTGATACAACCCGTGACCAAACCGTGTTCTCTGGCCATACGAAGCCCGCCAATGACATAGGGTGTACGCCCGGAGGCGGCAATGCCAATGAGCACGTCAGCGCTTGAGATCTGGTGGGCTTCTAAGTCTCGCCAAGCCTGGTGCGGGTCATCCTCTGCCTTTTCAACAGCTTTACGAATGGCGGCATCGCCACCGGCAATCAGGCCGATTACTCTGCCTTGAGGCAACCCATAGGTGGGCGGTATCTCCGAAGCATCGAGAATGCCCAGCCGGCCGCTGGTGCCCGCCCCGATGTAAAACAACCGGCCACCCGCTTTCATCTTGATGACGATCTGCAAAACCAAAGCCTCAATTGCCGGAATGGCCTTCTGAACGGCATGCGCCACGTGTTGATCTTCGCGATTGATGTTGACCAGCAGGTCGCGCACGGTCATGCGCTCCAGATCATCATAGTGCGAGGCTGACTCCGTTACAGACATTAGGACTCCACATCTTTTTGGTGATACAACGCGAGGCCGGCTATGGGCCCCTCAGAAATTACTTTCACTTGAATTTGCTTATCCTGACCGACCTGCCTGACCAGATCGCTAAAGTAAAAAGCAACGGAGCCGGTAAAGTGTACGGGGTAATTCGAGTACGCATTATACTTCATCACATTATTCTCGAAGAAATCAGAAAAGGCCCGATACACCAATTGATAGCAATACGGCTCTTTCAGGTGTTGGAAGATAAACTTCATGAAGCTGGCCAGGAATGCCCCTGGCCGTTCCTGCTGGTACACTTTCTCCAATACCTCCTCGCGTGTAAACGGATACCGGGCTTTGAATTGGGCCGCCAGATTGGCCGGCATGTTGCCGCGGAAGTAATCAAATATCAGTCGTTTACCGACATAGGTTCCTGAACCTTCATCGGCCAGAATCCAACCGAGATTGGCTACTTGTTCAACTATCTTTTCGCCATTGTACAAGCACGAGTTGGACCCCGTACCCAGTATGCAGGCGATACCCGGTGAACGCCCACACAGCGCACGGGCAGCCGCTAACAAATCCCAGTGAACCTCCACTGTTGAGCCTGGAAAGTAGTGCAGAAAAATATCCTGGATCAGTTGTTGATTTTTTTCTGACGAGACACCAGTGCCATAGTAAAAAACTTTGTGTACCGGCTCTTTGACCTTGGGCACAAGCTCACCGGTCAGAATGTTGTGCAAATCTTCAGGTTGCTGATAATACGGATTGAATCCGGCCGTGTGCGCCTGTTCAATAGGCGCATTTTTTCTCAACAATCGCCATTCAATTTTAGAACCACCGCTGTCGGCAACTAAGACCATCTATTTCCGCGGTTGGAGCGACTGGTTCCACTCGTACACTTTGTCAGAAATCTCGATCAGCAGTTCCGGGTTTTTCTCTAACGCATTACCGACCACAATCATGTCGGCTCCGGCCTCAAGCGCCTTGGTTGCCTTGGCTGCGGTGTTAATGCCCCCGCCCACAATCAGTGGCACTTTAACTGCCTGACGCACGGCACTAATCATCTTGGCGCTGATCTCGCGTTCCGCACCGCTACCGGCATCGAGGTAAATGAGTTTTAGCCCGAGCATTTCACCCGCCATGGCGGTGCAGGCCGCCAGCGAATACTTATCCTCAGGTATGGGCATGGTGTTGCTGATATAAGCAGCCGAGGTAATCTTGCCTGAATTGATGAGCAGGTAACCTGTCGGCAGCACTTCCAGCCGGCTATTCCGAATGATGGGGGCAGCCGCCACATGCTGACCAATCAATAAATCGGGGTTGCGGCCGGAGATCAAAGACAAAAACAAAATCGCGTCAGCCTGTGCATCAAGCTGGAGGGAATTACCGGGAAACAAGACCACCGGAATACTGACCTGGCTCTTGATAAAACGTATAACCTCGCTGAGATTCGTGGTAGTCATGAGGCTGCCCCCCACAAAAAGATAGTCAACGCAATTTTCGCTCGCGAGCCGTATGAGGGGTGTCAGCCGACTGGTATCCTCAACCTTATCCGGATCGATGAGCACAGCGAGGCTCTTGCGGCCTTGCTCCACGTGGGCATACCACTGATCAAGAATCTTCATGCTTTTCTTTTCTCGATTGTAAGTATTCGGCAAGTTTCTCCTTGGCCAGGGCCAACAGCATAACCGCGGCCTGACTCATCACCTGCGTGCCTACTTTTGAAAGGAAAGACGGGGGCTGATCGGCTTCCTCAAGTTCCACCTCCGCTGTTCCCCTATCCGCCTGCTGCTTTTTCAGCTTGGCCTTTTTCTTTTTCCCTGAAAATTGGGTGAAAAGGAAATACGACAGCGCAAGAGCTCCGCCAATGATCAGCGCGTTCTTCACCACGCGTTCGGTGCGATCAGAAAATTCGCCTACTTCACGATCAAGCTCGCGCTTATGCCGCTCGCTCTCCTCAATCAAGCGCTTCTTCTCCGGATCCTGTATTTCCAGTAGTTCCATACGACTTATCTTTTCCCTGACTCATGCGCTCTCTGACAGCGCGTTCAATGCGTGCATCAATCGGTTTTTTGAAGATGATGAACAACAAAAACAACAAAAAGTAAACGCCCCCCACGACAAAATAACCGGTGGCGGTCTGGCCGAGATAGGCATTCAGCCACTGTGCTACTCCTATGCTCAGGAATAGTAATAACATTAGCCCAAACAGAACCAGAAACACAAGCACAACGAGGTGCGCGATGGCCCGGGCTACTTCCTCCTTGATCTCCAGCTTAAAGAGCTCCAGGCGCGTTTCCACGTAGCCCGTCAAATGGCGGATAAGGTTATCCAGCCTCAGGAACTTGAAAATTGACTCTTTTATGCCTTCCATTGGGAAGCAATATACATAAACTCGGTGTGGGTTTTCAGGGCCTTTTAATCTCCGTCAGCCATTCCCGCTCCGTCACCCGGCTATTGTGCAGGGTCTCGCGCTGGACAATGAGATTCTCCCGGCTTGCTATAAAAACCCGCGAAACCACAGAATCAGCCGGCTGGGGTACATAACGCTTTTCAAAAACAAAAACCGAATCAAATTGAACGCCTGACGCACCCTTCAATCCGGTATCAATGGCGGTAATACACATGCGGTATCGACCGTGGGGATCCGCGCCCTCACGGCAAAATCCAACCGATTGAAACTCATATATCTCATTGTTCAGAATCAACAAATCATTCTTCCGGTAGGCCGTTACGGTTTGCCGGGGTTGCTGGCGTGCCGCTTCGTCATACATTGACCAGGTATTCAGTTGTTCGTTTTTATAGGCCCGGATGGTAATTCGGTAGTCACTCGTGCGCCCGTTGACCAGGTTCTCTTTCCGGTAAAGAAGCTCGGTTATCGTTGCGCGATCTTTGTTCAGATAAATGAGCGAAAAAGGAACGAAAAAAAATGTAACCAACAGGTACAGAAACCCGGCCAACCGATACCGAAGTGTTAACCGCCCCAGCCGGGTGGCCAGTTCGATTGGAATCTCCCGCAAGAACGGCATGGAAAAAAGCGTTACCCCAAAAAGGTTGAACAGGAAATGCGCTATAGCTATGCTTATGGCTGCATTGGAGTTAAAGACAGCCGCAATGAATGCAGTAATGGTAGTGCCCATATTGGCTCCCAGAATGAACGGCACAGCCTTTCTCAACTTCACAATCTTTTTGGCTACCAATGGAACGACCAGCGAAGTAGTCACGGTGCTGGACCTGATCAACGCGGTGATCACCAAGCCCCATAAAAACGAAACCAGGCTCCAGTTGAAAAAGAAACGTTCCACGTTGCCATGCTGATCAAGACCTAAAATGTCAGTCAATACCCTCCGAAAAAAAACAATAGATCCAAAAAGCAAGGCGATGGAAAGTGTAACCAACACAAACCCGCTTGGGATTTTCGCCAGAAGAAAATCAATGATGGGATTAACACCTCCCCCAAGAAGCCGGAAGTCGCCCGTAACCGGCCCCATTGGTTCATCAAAAAGTTGCACAGCCAAAAACTGTGAAAACTTCGACAGCAGGCCAAAGTAGTACTCCAGCGGAAAGAGAACAACAACGGTTAGAATGTTGAAAAAATCGTGGTAGGTGCCTGCGGCCACCGCTCTTCTGAATTCCTTTCGTTTGTTGATAAAGCCCAGCGAAACAATAGTACTCGTGATCGTAGTACCAACATTGGCGCCCATGATAATCGGAATGGCGCTTTGCAATGGAAGCGACCCCGAGGCCACGAGGGCTACCACGCTGGTTGTCACCGCTGAGCTGCTTTGTAACAGTGCAGCCGTAAGTAACCCGATAAACAAGGCCGTAAAGGGATTGGAGGTCGCCAACAAAATGGTTTCAGCGGCTTCATTACCCAGATGCTGGAGAGAGGAGATGAGCAGGTCAAGCGCAAAGAAAAAAGCCAGCAGCGCCAATACAATGAAGGCCGTGTTCTTGGCAACCATCCGCCAATTCGGGCGGCTTGAAATCGGGGGTTGTATTCGGCCTTCCGTCATGTCAGTAAAGATAGTGAGGCCGGGCTCAGATCAAACAATTAAGCCGGTTGGCCAAGCTCCTGAATCGCCATCCAGGCCATGAGCCCCGGGCCCAGGTGAAGGGCCGCTTCGTCAATATCGAAAGTAGGCGTGTGTACATAGGACGTTATGCCCCGAGCCGCATTACCCGTACCCAGCCGGTAGAAACAAGCGGGCACCACGTGTGAGTAGTAAGCGAAATCCTCGGATCCCAACGTAACTTCCAGATCGACCACATTTGATTCGCCCACATACTGAACCGCAGCCTGCCGCATTCGCCTGGTTAACGTGACATCGTTTTCCAGGTACGGATAGCCGCGCGAAATCCTGACTTCACAACGGCCGCCCATGCCCTCTGCCACACCCTGCGCCAGCTTGGAAATTCTTTCCAATGCAACTTCGCGCCAGACTTCGTTAAGTGCCCGGAACGTGCCAGCCATAGTTACTTCTTCCGGTACAATATTCGTGGCGCCCTGAGCCACCACCTTTCCAAAATTCAGTGTGGTCGGCTGGCGCGGATCTGCCTGGCGGCTTACGACCTGCTGCAAGGCCACGATAATGTTGGCGGCTATTACCACCGGGTCAACCACCAGATGTGGTGCCCCGGCATGGCCACCCTTGCCGATTACGCGCAGGTAGATTTCATCGGAACTCGCCATGTACATACCCTCACGAAAACCCACCTGACCGACCGGAATCAGCGGCATTACATGCTGGCCTAAAATGGAAACAGGTTGAGGGTTTCCCAGCACTCCCTCTTTGATCATGAGGGAAGCTCCGCCCGGGTTCTTCTCCTCCCCCGGCTGAAAAATCAAACGCACGGTTCCGGCAAACTCATTTCGAATGCGCGCCAGAATACCGGCCGTAGCAAGCAGCGAGGATGTGTGCACATCATGACCACACGCATGCATGACACCCGGTACCGTTGATCGATAGGGCCCATCATTTTTCTCCTGTATGGGCAAGGCATCTAAATCCGCGCGAAGCGCTACGGTTTTGCCTGGTTTGTGTCCGACAATTTCGCTTACCAGGCCCGTTGTAGCGAGTCGCCTGAACGGCAGGCCCAAGCGGGTCAGGTGCTGTTCAACGAGAGCGGCTGTGGCATGTTCCTGATATGAAAGCTCCGGATGGGCATGCAGGTGTCTTCGCACCTGGATTGTCTCAGGCGCAAGTTCATCGGATAGTCTCTTGATTTGATCAACGAGAGCCATTCGTTATCGCATGGGTATTTTCTCGGGTACCAAAATGGCTGTTGGCAGAAATCTTCGCAGCCGATATAAATCCTTTTCCGCTTCCAACCGGGTGAAATAGGCCCCGGCCGTAAGCCGAAACTTAGGTTGATTGTATTGTAACGTAGTCACAAAGTCAGGCAACTCGGTGGTTACCTTCTTTTTCGTTTCCATAGCCGACTCCCGGCTTGAGCCCGAATACAGCAGGATCGTATATCCATCCAGAAATTTCCGTGTCAGGTTAAAGCGGTTAATGCTGTCCAGCACAAGGTTTACCTTTTCATTTACGGTAAACTTTGGCGCGCCCCACACTTCCGGCAGAGCCGGATCGACTGAGGCGCGGGGCGTATCGAGCGGGGGCCAGAAACGCGGCCGAAACACACTCAAATCCTCGTAATACCGCGAGCTGTTGCGTTGCGCCTGCACGCAGAAGGCAACCATAAGGGTTAAAAGGATCAAGAAAACCAGCCGCATGGTACCAAGGTAACCAAATTCCAAGCCATTTTAGGAGATCACAATGCAGCGTCCCGCACGAATATCCTCTTCAACCTTCTTGTACTTCACATCCTTTTCTACACGGCCATCGGAATACTGTACCGTCACCCGGTCATTTCGACCGGCAATTTTCTCCGAATGGACCGGCATCACCTTCTCCCGCGGTGGTTGCTGCGTGGCGTTGGGCTCCCCCTGGCCACCCGAAAGCAACGAGCGCGACTCTTCTTTTTGCTCGCTTAATTTCTGCCTTCGTTGGCTTCGGGCTTCCTGAACTTCATCGGCTTGCTGAACCGGAATCTCAGCCTTCAACAGGAAGGAAGTTGTCTCTTCATTGACCCGGGCAATAAAGCGTTTGAACGCCTCAAAACCTTCAAACTTATAGATCAGCAAGGGGTCCTTCTGTTCGTAAACCGCGTTTTGCACAGATTGCTTCAGATCATCCATATCGCGCAGGTGCTCTTTCCACTGCTGATCGATGATGGCCAGCGTAATCATCTTTTCCATGGCCGTAATCAGCTCGCGATTCCGCGTCTCCACACATTTCTTCAGGTTGGCCGCAACACCGATTTGCTTGCCTCCATCCGTAAACGGCACCAGAATGTTCTCGATGGTGGCTCCCCGGCTTCGGAAAATATCCTGAACTACGGGCAACGACTTATCCGCTATTTGTTTGTTTTTGTTGTTGTAGTGCTGGAGTGCCTGATGGTAGAGTTTATCAGACAATACGGCCTGATCGGTCTTGGTGAATTCGTCAACCGAAATCGGGAAGTCAAAGCCCAACGTGCTGAGCACTGCAAACTTGAAATTCTCCACACTCTCAGCTGCTTTGGCGTTGGCCACGATATCTTCGCAGGTATCGTTCAGCATCATGAGAATATCCAGTTGCAGGCGCTCGCCAAACAGCGCATTCTTCCTGCGCTTGTAAATCACCTCGCGCTGCGAATTCATCACGTTGTCATACTCCAACAGGCGCTTGCGGATACCGAAGTTGTTTTCCTCCACCTTTTTCTGGGCTCGTTCAATCGAAGCTGTCACCATCGAATGCTGAATCACCTCTCCCTCCTTCAATCCCAGGCGGTCCATAATGCGGGCAATTCGCTCAGGCATGAACATTCGCATGAGGTTATCCTCCAACGACACGTAGAATTGAGATGTACCCGGATCGCCCTGACGGCCGGAGCGGCCTCTTAGCTGCCGGTCGACCCGTCTGGATTCGTGCCTTTCGGTACCAATAATCGCGAGGCCACCCGCTGCCCGCGACTCGGGGGTTAGTTTAATATCCGTTCCGCGGCCGGCCATATTCGTGGCGATCGTTACGGTGCCCGGCTTACCTGCTTCAGCTACAATCTCGGCTTCGCGCTGGTGTTGCTTGGCATTGAGCACATTGTGTTTGATCTTCCGCAGTTGAAGCATGCGGCTGAGCAATTCCGAAATCTCGACCGAGGTGGTACCGACCAGCACCGGACGGCCCTGCTGCGTAAGTTTCACAACTTCCTCAACAACGGCATTGAATTTCTCCCGAATGGTCTTATACACCATGTCGTCACCATCTTTGCGCGTTACCGGGCGGTTGGTGGGAATTACCACCACGTCCAGTTTATAAATATCCCAGAATTCGCCCGCTTCCGTCTCCGCAGTTCCCGTCATGCCGGCCAGCTTGTGGTACATGCGGAAATAATTCTGGAGTGTGATCGTGGCATACGTTTGAGTGGCGTCCTCCACCTTCACGTTTTCTTTGGCTTCAATGGCCTGGTGCAGTCCATCGGAATAACGTCTGCCGTCCAGCACACGACCCGTTTGTTCATCTACAATTTTCACCTTGCCGTCTACGATGATGTACTCGGTGTCGCGTTCAAACAGGGTATACGCTTTCAAGAGTTGATTCACACTGTGGATCCGCTGCGATTTAGTCGTGTACTCGCGGATCAGCTCTTCCTTTCGCGCCAGGCGGCCACCGGCATCCACCGACAGATCTTTTTCAATCTTATTCAGTTCCACGCCAATGTCGGGCAAAATGAAGAAGCGCGGGTCTTCGCCTTCGCCCGTGATCAGATCGATACCTTTGTCGGTCAGCTCCACGCTGTTGTCTTTCTCATCAATGACAAACAACAGGGGTTCATCCGCCTTCGGCATTTCCTTCTTATTGTCGGCCAGGTAGAAATTTTCGGTCTTCTGCAGAATGGCCCGCATGCCGGTTTCGCTTAGAAACTTAATCAACGGCTTGTGCTTCGGCATGGAGCGGTGGGCGCGAAACAGCGCAAGTCCGCCATCCTTTTCATTACCTTCACTGATGAGCTTTTTGGCGTCATTCAGATATTGATTCACCAACTTTTTCTGAGCCTCCACCACTTTGAAAATGCGGGGTTTGAGATCATAAAACTCATGCTCATCGCCCCGCGGAATCGGGCCGGAAATAATCAACGGAGTTCGCGCTTCATCAATTAATACCGAGTCAACTTCATCGACCATGGCGTAGTGATGGCCGCGTTGCACGAGCTCACCGGTTTCCCGCGCCATGTTATCGCGGAGGTAGTCGAAGCCAAACTCGTTGTTGGTACCGTAGGTGATATCCGCCTGGTAGGCATTTCTGCGGGCCAGCGTATTGGGTTCGTGTTTATCAATGCAATCGACTTCCAGTCCATGGAACTGGAACAGCGGACCCATCCATTCGCTGTCGCGCCTGGCCAGGTAATCGTTTACCGTAACGATGTGAACGCCTCGCTTCGCCAAGGCATTAAGAAAAGCAGGAAACGTAGCGACCAGTGTTTTACCCTCGCCCGTGGCCATCTCGGCAATCTTACCTTCATGCAGGGCAATGCCACCGATGATTTGCACATCGTAGTGCAGCATATCCCATTTGATTTTGTTTCCGGCTGCCACCCACTCGTTATACCAACGGGCTTTGTCGCCATCAATCTTGACGTGCTCATGGCGGGCGGCCTGCAAACGGTCAAACTCAGTGGCGGTCACTTCGATGTAATCATTCTCCTTAAATCTCCGGGCCGTATCGCGCACAATGGCAAACGCCTGCGGAAGCACCTGTATGAGAACTTTCTCAAGCTCTTTATTTCGTTCACCCTCAAGCTTGTCAATCTGACCAAAGAGTTCCTCTTTGTCGCTCAGCTCCATTTCCGGATTGGCCGCAATCTGCCGATGAAGGCCTGCCAACTGATCATCAATCGACTTCAGGCCATCGGCAATAGCTTGCTGCACCGCGCGTGTCTTATCCCGAAGTTGATCGTGGGAAAGGTTTTTGAGTTTCTCGTATTCGGCTTTGGTTTCCTCCACCAACGGCATCATCCGCTTAATATCCCGATCGGACTTGGTACCGAAGATTTTGGCAATGAATTTTAGCATGTTTCTCGTCTGTTAATCTCCCCTGGTGCCCGATTGCTCGTCCACTGGGAATCCTGTTAAAAAGGGCCGTAAAGTTAAAGATTTAGGGGGTGCAATTATAGCTCCAAAGAGCCTTGAAACACCATTTTGGCAGGACCGGTTACGTAAATATCATAAAAGGTGCCGTCCTGTCGTCTTTTAAACTCCACCTCAAGTTGCCCACCCCGTGACTGGACCCTGACCGGTGAATGGTACCCAACAAAACTGGCCGCCAGCGCACAGGCGGTTGCCCCTGTTCCGCTCGACAACGTCTCTTCTTCAACGCCACGCTCGTAGATCCGGAAGGCAATGGTGTTATCGGGCAATAGCTCAACAAAATTGGCGTTGGTGCCCGTGGGGTTATACAAGGGGCTGTATCGAATTTTTCGGCCCTCTTCGAACACCGGGTATTGGGGTAAGCCGGTAACAAACCGCACGTTGTGGGGCGATCCGGTGTTCATAAAGTAATCATCGCCTTTTCGTTCCACGTGTTTCACATCATGTATCTGCATGCGAATGAGACCGGGTGAAATCACCGTAGCTTCGTGCGGGCCATCGTAGGCATTGAAAATGGTTTTGCCGGCCACCAGTTTGAGATGAGCCGCCAGATCTACGGCCGAGCGTGAACCGTTACCGCACAAGCTTTGTGTTCCATCGGCATTGAAGTACCGAACATAGAAATCGTAGTTGGCATCGCGCTCAACGTAGATGACGCCATCGGCACCCACACCAAACCTGCGGTCGCAAAGCCGTCCGATCTGGTCGGTGGTGAGGTTCACATCGCCTGCGCGGTTATCGAAGCAGACAAAATCGTTGCCGGCCGCCTGATATTTGTAAAAAGAGAGTTTCACGTCTACTTTACTTCCTCATAGTCGACATACTCACCACCCTTCACATTTCCTGCAGTGGGTCGCTTGCTGTGGTTTGCCGGGCGCTGAGGATTACCCCCGGGCGGCTGGCGGTACTGCTGTGACGATGCCCCTGCACGATAGAACAGGCTGGCAAACTTGTAGATCAGATATCCGATGAGCGTCAGGACGATTAGCGCTTTCATGTGTACAGAGACGCAAAAGTACAAAATTTAGGTTTCAGCACGGGCTGCCAATTTTAGGCAGATGTAGGTTTTTGCTTGATTTTAGCTGTGTTTGCGCGCAGATTATGCCCACTTTGCAGACATGAGGCAATCCGGATCAACCCGAAGGCTCCCCTGGTGGACGTGGGTGCTGCCCGTCCTGCTGTTTCAACTGGGAACTTTTACGTCAGGGCATTTTCGAATGGCCTCGGGTGCCTCTATTTTTTACCTGACGATGGCAATCGGCATTACACTTGGCTCGTGGTGGGGGCCGAGAGTTGCCCTTGCCTTGCTGGTGAGCACCTGGATCAATATGTGGCAGTTCGACATGGCCTTTACGGCTGTTAACCTCCTGACCTCACTTCGCGGACCCGCCAGTGTTTTGGTTTCCTGGTTTACCTATCGCAGGCTCTTCGGGGGCGATTGCCGGTTGATTTCGGTCAACCAATTGATCGGGTTTATTGCTTTTGGTATCTTCTTACCGATTACACTCAATGCAAGTTTCAAATTCTTTCAAGCGTTTGATGATCCAGACCGGCTTACCATTTTTCTAAACTTTTGGCTGCCTGACATTCTCACCAACCTCGCGCTCACGATACCTGTTTTATTACTTTTATCACCCTGGCTGATTCAAAAAGATTTGATTTTGGATGGGCCGACACAAAAAAAAATCCAAATCCCTCAGTACCCAGGTAAATGGTACGAGCTCTTGGTCATGGGTGGTTTACTCGTGGTCTTTCACCTTTTCCTGCAGTTCGAGCGATTTTGGTTCGTGTTTGGGTTATTCTCCATCTATGCCTCTGTGCGTTTTGGCCTGCGTGTGGTGGCCACATTTAACCTGTACATCTACATCATTTCCTATATGCTGCCTTACTTTCTCGATCGCCCGGTGCTGACTTCGCCAGAGCGATTCTTTGATACTCAACTGGGCATGTGCCTGCTTTTTTTGTTCTCGCTGGTTACCGCCCGCATGATGAAAGATGTGCGTTTAACCCGGGAAGCACTTCGCAGGCAAAACGAGTTGTTGGAAAAGACAAACCAATCGTTGCTGCAAACTAACGTTGAACTGGACCGGTTCGTGTATAGTGTTTCGCACGACCTGAGTGCCCCGCTGAAGTCGATCAAAGGCCTCATTAATCTCAGTCGACTGGAGCCGAATTCGATCGAAATCCCTTCGTATCTGCAAAAAATTGAGAAGAGCATTTTGCGGCTGGAGGATTTCATTCGAGAGGTGCTGGACTACTCGCGCAGCAAACGTGCTGAAGTGAAATACGAGGCCGTTCAACTGAGTCAACTGGTAGACGAAATCCTCCAGGACTTGAAGTACCTGGAACACCTTCCACGTATTACGATCAATACGCAATTACAACAGCCCGCTGTTACCACTGATCGTACACGACTAACCATTATCCTCCACAACCTGATTGCCAACGCCATTAAATATCATCCCGTTGATTTCCGTGAGAATCCGATGATCACGATCGGAAGTAAACGAGCGGGTGAATCCGTGAAAATTTCGGTATCTGACAACGGGGCTGGCATGCCGCCTGAAATTCGCGACCGGGTATTTGACATGTTCTTCCGCGGGTCGCAAGATTCCAGCGGCTCGGGGCTTGGACTATACATTGCGCGTGAGGCAGCGGAAAAAATCCAGGCCTCGCTCGCGGTTGAATCAACCGTGGGCCAGGGATCGACTTTTACGCTTACCCTGCACGCGAATCCTTAGCGGCTCAGGTACAAGTTTCGTTCTGCGTAGATGTTCAAGAAATAATCATCCATGAGATCATCAATAAAGTAGATGGCCTCACCCGTGGATTTCATTTCGGGACCCAGTTCTTTGTTAACCTCCGGGAACTTATTGAATGAAAATACGGGCACTTTGATGGCATAACCCTTTTTCCGGGGGTTGAATCGAAAGTCCTTTACCTTATTCTCGCCTAACATCAATTTAGTCGCGTAGTTGACGTAGGGCTCATCGTACGACTTGCAGATGAAGGGGACCGTGCGGCTCGCCCGAGGGTTTGCTTCAATCACGTAGACCTTGTCGTTTTTAATCGCAAACTGAATGTTGATCAGCCCCTTGACTTTCAACGCCTGGGCAATCTTTACCGTGTAGTGCTCCATTTGCTTCACCACAAAATCACCCAGATTGTACGGGGGCAATACAGCGTATGAATCACCCGAGTGAATACCGGCCGGCTCAATGTGCTGCATGATGCCGATGATATACACATCCTCGCCATCGCAAATGGCATCCGCTTCCGCTTCAATGGCCCCATCCAGAAAGTGATCGAGCAGTACCTTGTTGTCCGGCAGGTGCTTCCAGATATCGATGATGTGTGACTCCAACTCCTTCTCGTTGATCACAATTTTCATGCTTTGGCCGCCCAGAACATAAGAGGGGCGAACCAATAGCGGGAAACCAATTTGCTTGGATACCTCAAGAGCCTCATCCGGATCGGTGGCTACACCAAACTCCGGATACGGAATGCCCAGATCCTTGAGCAGGGTTGAAAACCGCCCGCGGTCTTCCGCCAGGTCAAGTGAATCAAAAGAAGTTCCGATGATCTTGATGCCGTACTTGTGCAGCTTCTCAGCCAGTTTGAGCGCGGTTTGGCCGCCCAACTGCACGATTACACCTTCCGGCTTCTCATGCTGAATGATGTCATACAGATGCTCCCAGAATACCGGTTCAAAGTAAAGCTTGTCTGAAATGTCAAAGTCGGTTGATACAGTTTCGGGGTTGCAATTGACCATGATGGTTTCGTACCCACACTCCTTTGCCGCCAGCACGCCATGAACGCAGGAGTAGTCGAACTCAATGCCCTGCCCGATGCGATTGGGCCCCGAACCCAGCACCACCACCTTTTTCTTTTTGCTGACGACTGACTCGTTTTCCTTGTCAAATGTAGAATAATAGTAAGGTGTTTTAGCCGCAAATTCTGCCGCGCAGGTATCCACTAGTTTATATACCCGCTTAATGCCCAATTCCGTACGCTTCTTGTAGACTTCGCTTTCGTAGCAGTGCAACAAGTGGGCAATCTGGCGATCGGCAAATCCTTTCTCTTTTGCTTTGCGGAGCAACTCGGTCGGCACGTTATTCAGGTCGTACTCTTCTATTTGTCTTTCCAACTCCACCAATTCTTCGATTTGCTCGAGGAACCACTTATCAATGTGCGTGAGTTTTTGAATGGTCTTCAGGGGTATGCCAATCTTGATGGCATCGTGAATGTGAAACAGCCGGTTCCAGGTCGGGTTGGCCAGGCTCTGCACCAGTTCGTCCTGGTTGCGCAGTTCTTTACCATCGGCACCCAATCCGTTTCGCCTGATCTCAAGAGATTGACATGCCTTCTGCAGCGCCTCCTGGAAGTTTCGGCCGATACCCATCGCCTCGCCCACGGACTTCATCTGAAGGCCGAGTCTGCGATTGGCGCCCTGAAACTTGTCAAAATTCCACCGTGGGATTTTAACAATCACATAATCGAGAGCCGGCTCGAAATAAGCCGTAGTCGTTCCGGTAATCGCATTCTGTAGTTCATCGAGGTTGTAGCCGATGGCCAACTTGGCCGCAATTTTGGCTATGGGGTAGCCCGTGGCTTTGGACGCCAGGGCGGAGGAACGCGACACCCGGGGGTTAATTTCAATTCCGATGATGTCATCCGTATCCGGATTCACCGCGAACTGAACGTTACACCCGCCTGCAAATTTGCCGATGCCATTCATCATTTTGATAGCCAGGTCACGCATATGCTGGTAGACGGTATCGGGCAGCGTCATGGCGGGTGCCACCGTGATGGAATCACCCGTGTGGATACCCATCGGGTCAAAATTCTCAATGGAGCAGATGATAATCACGTTGCCCGCGCCATCGCGCAGCAACTCCAATTCGTACTCCTTCCACCCCATGATCGATTGCTCCACCAGCACTTCATGTATGGGGGAAGCGTGGAGACCGCGGTTAAGGGCTTCGTCAAACTCCTCGGGCTTATCAACAAACCCGCCACCCGTTCCTCCCAAGGTAAAGGAGGGACGAATGACCAAGGGGAATCCGATCTCCTGGGCAATCTCTTTGCCCTCTAAAAACGAGGTAGCGGTTGCGCCCCTGCAAACCCCGACACCCAGCTCCAGCATTCGGAGCCTGAATTTCTCACGATCCTCCGTAGTCTCAATCGCATGGATGTCAACGCCAATGATCTTAACGCCATAGTGATTCCAAATGCCAGCCTTATCGCATTCGATACACAGATTTAAGGCCGTTTGCCCCCCCATGGTGGGCAACACGGCATCTACGTGGTGCTGCTCCAGTATCTCCCGAATCGACTTTTTCTCCAAGGGCTTGAGGTAAACATGATCCGCGTTGATCTTGTCGGTCATGATGGTAGCCGGGTTGGAATTGATCAGGATCACTTCAATTCCTTCTTCCCGAAGGCTTCGGGCCGCCTGGGAGCCTGAATAATCGAATTCGCAAGCCTGACCTATGATGATGGGGCCGCTACCGATTATAAGAACGGAGCGGATGCTTCTGTCTCTGGGCATTTCCGGGTGGATAAATTGCGCAAAAATAAAAACCCTGCGAAGTAAATCGGCACTCCGCAGGGATTAAATTCTGATAACGAGCTGGCTACCTGATTTTGACCACCTTGCGCACCACCTGCCCCCGGTCGGTCTGGAGCCGGACGAGGTACATGCCGTCTGCCCAGCCTGCGGTCGCATAGGTTCGCTTAAAGTTACCGTTGAGGTCGCGGACGTCTTCGGAGAGCACCGCCTGCCCCTGAGCATTTACGATCTGGATTTGTACGCTGGTGAGATCGGGCAACGAGAAATCGATGGACACACCCTCGTCACGCACAGGGTTGGGGTATACCAGCAGCTGATCGGCTAAAACGGACTCGGGTAGCCCGGTGATGGGGCCTTGAATGCTTAGGTTGTCAATAGCCCAGCCCCAACTGTTGATGGCGGCATCGGAGAAAAGACGGAAACGCACCACAATGACATCACCAGCGACTAACGCAGGATTATCGGTGATTTTGATCAGCCGCGATCGGTATAAATTTTCACCTGGTGTGCTATTGTTATCAAAGGCCTGTTTCCAGACACTTTGGGCCCCCGCAGCATAGCCATTCACCAAAGGCACCCAGGTCTGCCCGTTGTCTTCCGATGCTTCCACCAGAACAAAATCCTTGGGCGCTATGCCGATTGTCTCAACTACCGCAATTTCATCGAAGACGATGTAGGGGTTGCTCGCACTTACCGTGATCTTCTTTTTCAGCGTGTAGGTGAAATTGGACGTGGACGATAGGCCGAATCCGAGTGGATACGGGTGGGTGGTATGAATAGCTCCGTTGGAAAATCCTCCGGGCTGAGCAACTGAAAAAAAGTTGCCGGCAAAATCCGTGCTGGTGGTATTGAAGTTATTAATGTATTGCTCGGCTGGGGCAGCAAAATCAAAAACGGGAATACTGAGGAAGCCAGACGCGGGTAACCGCGTAACGTTGTTCGCACTATCGGTAGCGATGATTCGGTATTGAATTTCATTGCCACTCGCAACTCCAGCGACTATCTGGAGGTTGAACGTGTACTCTGTGGCAGGCGGATCAACATCAAAAAGTTGCTCTGTTGGGGTTCCCCCGTTCAGGTTATACTCAATCTTCAGTTCGCGAATTCCGCTGGCGTCTGAAGCACGAATGACAAAAGGCACCGTGAAGGTAGTCGCTTGGGGCTGAAGATAGTTATAGTGATCATGCAACACGCGCGGGGGCGTCTCATCGATCTGGATCTTGAGGTTGTCAATAGCCCAGCCCCAACCGGCAGCCAATTGATCGCTATACAGGCGAAACCGGATCACAATCACATCACCCGCTGCAAAGGCATTGCGCATGTTGATTGTGCGCGTTCGAAACAATGATGGCTCACCAGTAGCATTGGAGTTATTACCCGAAATGGAACTGTTGTACCGGGTGAGCCAGGGCCCAAAATCGCGCGAGTCATAGCCCGGTGCGAGCGGCAACCAGGTAACACCACCATCTTTTGATCCTTCAACAATTACATAGTCAAAAAAGTCCTGCGAGGGGAAGGTCGATCCCGCTGCACCCGGTTCAACCAATACCACTTCATCAAATTTAAGGGTCGCATCAGCCGCTTTCAGTTTGATTGGCACACGTAACTGGTAGACCCAGTTGAACTCATCACCGGGGAAGGCATCGCCCTCAGGGTAAGGATGGTCGGTGTGAATGGCTCCATTCAAAAATGGAGTGATTTGCCGCACGCCAAACTCCGAATTGCCGAAGAAATCCTGTGCGGCCGTAACCAAATTATTGAAATCGTTCTGATAGCTGCTTTGAGTAGGTGCCAGACTAACTACATTAACTGAATAAAACGTTGCAAGGCCGGGTACTGCCCGCGTATTGGGCGAAGAAGCCTGATCGGTTGCTTTGACCCGGTATTCGATTTTATCACCATTATTCAGGCCGGCAAGGTTAACCGAGGCACGATAGGTTGAATCTGTCCCCGCCACTTTATTCATCGGTAGCGTTTGGTTTGATCCAAGTATTCCTCCCTGTGTAATCCGGTACTCCAGCAGAACACTCGCTACGCCAATGTTATCGGCCACTTCAGCTTCTATAACCAGCGGGCCAGTGGAAACATTGGCGAACGGAACAGGTGTGTGCTGAAAGAAGGGGCCGCGCGTATCCGGGCCAACAATAAACTGATTAACAACCTGGATATCGGATTGCCCGGGGCGGATCAATTTTCCAGGGTTTGTGAATTCGCGATTCTGGCCAGAATAGCTATCGCGAACTACAATGTAGTAGCTATACTGGGTAGGCAAAACCGAAGGTGACGGTAATTGTGCCGAGTAGGTGTCACCACCGGTTAATGTCATGTCGGTTTCAACCTCGGGGCCTCCATTGGCGCGGTAGCGAAGTTTGATTGCGGTGATACCCGAACCGGGTGTGCCATCCGAGCCAATGTTTGCGGTAATCGTAATCGGACTCCCAACGGTTTCGGTATCGCGCAGCGCAGTGTGCCGGATATACGGGGCAACCCAACCCATATCAGCAAAAAGATTTCTCGTTACGGGTCCGGGATCAAGACTGACCTGATCACGATTTAGGGAGGGACGCATGAGTAGATTCGGATCAGTTGACGTCACATCCAAATGAGCAATACTAGAACCGGGTTGCCAGCTTGCAGGGGCAAACAACTTTGCTCGTGTGCCCACACCGCCCACCACTGACAAGCCTGGATTGTGATTAACGTTATTACTTGTCAAGAATCCGGCCATGGTTGTCGAACTATTGGCAACATTCAATAATCTGGTGTTGGTTGCATTTTCTACTCCCAAATCAAAAATGATTGGTACCGGGGTCGATTGTACCCCAAAGTCACCCAATCCACCCTCTAATTCAAATGAATCGGCAAACCCAAGTCCGTGGCAAAGTTCATGTAACACGACTGTCGTCAGGTGGTACTGATTGGGAGCGGAATTGGCATCAAAACTCCATTGACCCAAATTGGCGTTAAAAAATGCATAGACATCATAGTTGTCACCGGTATTCGGGTCTGGGTCTCCGTTTAGTGGTACTCCGGCAAGCTTTTCAGCCAGCGCAACCGGATAGAAAATATTAAGCTTTGGTGCTCCTTGAAAATTGGCATACGCGTTACCATAAATGGCAGATCCCAATACGTTAGATGCCAACTGTGTCGACCAAACTGCATATACATGCACCGTAACGTCTGATTGCAAAATCCCCTCCCAAATGTCGACCGCACGTTGGAATGCCGCTTGCGCTTCTAATGTGAACCCGACATAGGTCACTTCAATATTTGCACTCTTGGTTCGGGCGCCAGACGATAACTTCCGTTGCACATCTTCCGCAATACCGATAAAGGATGGAACGCTAACACCGCTGTGATAGCAAACGACCGGTTTGCTTGGCTTGAGCGTTCGCACCGGGTAGTCCCCAGCTATGATCGACTGAGCTATTGCGTTTACCGAGGCAACCGCGAAACAGACAGCAACAAAAACTTTTAGAATCGATGAACTTCTGAACTCCATGGGGCACCTTTTTTTACAAAAATACGAAATCAAATCACCCCTCTCGCTTTCAATTCCAGGTACGTGTTGATGGTATTTATGGTGAGTTTGGCAGGTGTGGTAAGCAGGGCGTAAACGCCATTTTTCTGCAGTTCGCGAACAATCAATCGCTTCTCGAAGCTGAATTTTTCGGCCACAGCCTTATGGAAAATTTGCTCCAGCGTGGTGGCCGGCTCGTCCAGCAATTGCCGCATTTCCGTGTTTTCAAAGAATATGACTACCACCACATGCTGGCGGGCCAGACTGCTGAGGTAGGATAACTGGCGTTTAACCCCATACTCCGTCTCGAAATTGGTAAACAACAACAGGAGGCTGCGTTGCGTAACCTTTCTGCGCACCACCGAGTACAACGCGGAGAAATCGGGCTCGCGAAAGGACGTTTTTTGATTATACAAGGCCTCCATCAAGTGCATCAACTGGTTGTTAATGCGGCTGGCCGGCAACACGGTGTTTACCTTGTCTTGAAACGTGACTAACCCGGCCTTGTCCGATTTTTTCATGGCAATGTTCGCCATGGCCAGGCTTGCGTTGATGGCATAGTCAAGCAGCGTCATGCCTTCGAACGGCATTTGCATGGTGCGCCCTTTGTCAATGATCATGTACACCTGCTGCGAACGCTCTTCCTGGTAGCTGTTTACCATCAGGTCGGCCCTGCGGGCCGTGGCTTTCCAGTTCACCGTCCGAAAATCATCGCCCGCAACATAATGCTTGATCTGCTCAAACTCCCGGTTGTTGCCAATTCTGCGAATGCGTTTGATGCCGGAATCGACCAGCCGATTGGAGATGGCCAGCAACTCATATTTACGCATCTGAATAAAGGACGGATAAACCGGCACCATCTGCGGATGTTCCTGCTGCGTTTTCCGGCACGCTAACCGAAGCGGTGACTGGGCCAGTACGTTCACCACGCCAAAGTGATACTCTCCCCTTTTGACCGGGCGTAGCGTGTACGTCAAATGCCGGGCCTCGCCTGCCTTCAGCTGTATCTTCAGTGAAAAAGATCGTTCCTGAAACTGGGCCGGAATTTCATCAAACACCTCAACCGCCACGGTAAATGCATAGCCGTTGCTCACATCAAGATGAATCGTATTGACATCTCCATTGGACAAGCGTTCGGGCAGGTGCCGGATGGCCGTTACCCCGAGTGGTTTTACAAACAAGATGATGGTGTCAATAAGAGTGAGGAGTGCAAAAAACAAGAACGACACTTTGACCACGGGCATAAGCCAGCCAAACCAATAGGCCAATAGTGCCAGAACCACCAGGCCACCCAGCACCTGAAAAAACAGCGATGAGAAAAATATCGATCTGATAAACCTCACCGCGGCACTTCCACTTTGTTCACGATCTGACGAATAACTTCATCCACCTGTAATCCTTCCATCTCCTTATCAGGTGTAAGCATAACGCGGTGCCGCAACACGGGAACCGCCAGCGTCTTAACATCTTCCGGAGTGACAAAATCACGGCCGCGAATGCCGGCCAAAGCCCGAGATGAATTGAGCAAAGCCACAGACGCGCGGGGTGACGCCCCCAGGTAAAGAGACGCGTTGGCGCGGGTCTCCTGGGCAATGCGGGCAACATAGCCCAGTAATTTCTCCTCCACGTGAATTTGTCGAATAAGCTCGCGGCATTCCTGAATCTCCTGGGCCGTCAACACGCTACCCACCCGAGCCAATTGCTCACGTTGGTCTTGCTGTCCGTTCTCTGCCAGTATGCGGATCTCTTCCTCAAGCGTTGGATACCCCACAGCAATCTTGAACAGAAAGCGATCGAGTTGTGCCTCCGGCAGCCGGTAGGTACCTTCCTGTTCGATCGGATTCTGCGTAGCCAGCACCAAAAACGGTTCGCCCATGTTATACGTCTTGCCATCAATCGATATCTGCCGCTCCTCCATCACCTCAAACAACGCGGCCTGGGTTTTAGCGGGCGAACGGTTGATCTCATCAATCAACACCACATTGGCAAACACAGGGCCCGGCCGAAACTCAAATTCCGTGTTGCGCGGATTGAACACTGACGTTCCCAGGACATCCGAAGGCATGAGGTCGGGCGTAAACTGAATGCGCGAGAACTGGGCGTCAATGGTTTTGGCGAGTAGTTTGGCGGCCAGCGTTTTGGCAACTCCCGGCACACCTTCAATCAGCACGTGCCCGCGCGCGAAAATGGCCGTGATCATCAATTCAACCATAGCCTCCTGCCCCACGATCACTTTACCGATCTCGGCTTTGATTTGCTGAACCCGGTCGTGGAGGCGGCTGAGGTCAATGCGATTTTTGAAAACGTCTTCCATGTATACAAGATTAGAATTTAAACTTCTCCATTCGTTGGTTAAGGTCTGTCAGCATCTGGGGCGTCACCACCGGGGCAGATTGAATGACACGAATTAACGCCATCAGGCGTTCGGTTTCCTCCAGGCTGTTGCCCGACTTGCTGGCCAAGGCTTGTGCAAATGTATCGGGCGACTCGCTGGCCAGAAAGAAATGCGTGCGTACCCGTTCCATAAAGTACAGAATCTTTTTATCCGCCACCGCTTTGTAATCGCGCGCTTGCCAGTACATGTTTCCAATGGTGCGCACAAACTCGAGAGTAGAGTTCCGCAACGGCCTGATGATGGGGATGTACCGCTGTCTTCGCTTCGCCTCGATCAGCACATAGAATAACACGCCCCCGATTAACAGGTAGTAAGCCCACCGCAGCGGTTCCTGGCTGAGAATGTAACGCAGGGGTGTTTGGGGTTCCTGACGCCCGGTTTGATAGTAGTTGGTCCAAACCACCGGTGCCACGGGCAGATACGAAAACGTCTTCTCAAGAAATTCATGATTCCTCGATGTCAGAACATAGTTGTTGGTGAACGCCAGCGGTGTGCTGTTGAGAATCAGATAACCCCGTCCAATACTGATCTTGATGGTTACCGGATAATTCCAATCGTTGGTGGCAATAACCGCCACCGGGTAACGAATGGAGTCAAGGTGGGTGAAATAGTTTGTCACATTCTCCAGCTTGTAGTAGTAATTCGTTTTCTCCCACTGACGATTTAGAAACTTGAGGCTAACGGTGTCGTTGAGGTTGACGGCCTGGTCCAACTCTTCCGACAAAATATCGCGCACGTGCAAGTTCAGCGTATCGGCAAACACATCATAAAAGTAGTAAGCCGACAGGAAGGCATGGGCCCCGCTATCGACCTTATTCAACAATACCTTAACCGACTCGCGGTCAGGTTCAAATTTGGTGCTGAGGCTGAAAAAATTGGCAACCGTGTCGATCGAGTTTTGCAACTCGTAGATCGTCAAGTTATTGACATCAATCGCCTGGGCAGGAAACAATCGGCCCATCAAATCCTTCACGACATAGGCGCCAAATGGATTTTTATCGTTTGGGTCGTAGGTGGGAATCCAGTTCACCGGCTTGGGTGCCACCAGTTGCACAACAACGAAAAGGGCCACCACAAAAAGCAGAATGGCGATATAACGTGTTTCGCGCTTCATGATAGCCGGCTATTGAAATCACGAAAAGTTTGGCTCACGTGCCGGTAGACCTCCTCATTAGCCTTGAAGTCACCGTACCACGTGTAGTCAAAATAATAACGAAGGGTTTGAGCGGCAAGGCGGGCCGGGTGTTGCCCCAACTCCATCAGGTATTCATCATTCGTTTTACCCGCTACGAGCTTAATGCGGCCCTGGTCGGCCAGTTTGCGCAGGGCGAACAAAAACGTAAGGCGGATAGCCTCGCGAAAATCACCCTCCTGCACGGCCTTGCCGATCGCCCGCTCAAAATCAATTTCCTGAATATCTCCCGCCACGGCCTGCTCCACCTGGCCGCCAGCCTTGGTCTGCGGATAGAAAAGATTTTTTACTTCCACGTTCAGCAGGCGCATGATTACCCAGACAATAAAGATGAAGCATAACGTATAGGTGAGTATCTGCCCCAACAGTGTTTCAGTGGCAAACCGATACAGTTCGGCAAGCAGGTTGAAAAACCACATCCAAAATCGCTGCCACGCAGTTAGTCCCTCTTGCGGGCGGCCATACTGATAGTCCGAATCATCTAAATAGGCCTGCCGCTCAGCCGCGTCCATTTGGCGCCACACAACGGTAGTGGTATCCGCTGACGGTGCTTGCGCAATTACAGCGGGAGACGAGAGCAACAGGAGAAGACAAAGACTAATAGCTCTCATGAGCGTCTGCTGCGCTGTTGGGTTTTGGGGTTTGGCCGAACGTATCCAGCTTCGCCATCAAACCAGCGGCCTCTTTTCGTTCAACCAAATTGAAATACTGAAACATGATAGCCAGAATGGGGATAGCACGTAAAAAGGTAGCCCCTATCATATAAAACATGCTGGAAAGAATTAACCCTACCTCATACCACAAGGGTTGTACGGTTGGATTTTCAGAAACCGAATTGAACGTGATTAAAAATGTAAAAATGAACTGCGGAATGGCGAACATATAACCCATAAATCCGCTGATCAAGCCCGTAACAAACAACAATCCAAACGTACTCCACCATTTGTCAGTAATTAGCGAGAATGACCGGGTGAATGACTCACCCAGTGATTTGCGCTCAATGATGATGATAGGCGCCATCAGGGAAAGCACAATCATAACGTACACTCCCGGCAAAATCAGAAGCACAATGCCCACCATAATCACGATAGCACTCACAATCAGGGCTCCGGTTAGGGAGAACAGGTATCCCTTCACTCCATCCCATACCTCGGTCACTTCAATTGTGGACGGAAAAGGTTTGGAGTCATAGATGCGCACGTATTCACCTACCACAGCTACCAGTATCACATAAGCAATACCGCCAAGCAAAAGGGTGAGTCCCAACCACAGGGAAAACTCACCCAAAAAGGAAAAAATGCCATTGCCCTGTTGGCCGGCAGACGTGAGGTTAATAACTGACCGGTTATAGTACCCATACACGACTCCTTGAGCCAGAATAGCCGGACCTGCGATATAAGCGATCGCTGTAGCCAACGGCTTAAAATTCTGCCGCAGAAATTCGAACGTAGCGTTAATCTTGGCGCTGAAGTCGCGCATTTTGCGCATTTCAATTTTTTGTTCCATGTCGAAAGCGTAAGGGGTAAATAAAGAAATAGAAAATGATGAGCCACATAGATCCGACCACGATCACGGCCTTGATGAAAAACGGCATGCTGGCGTAGCGAGTCACAAACGATTCAATAAATCCGGCTATGATAAAAAAGGGCATGAGGCCCATCACGAGTTTGAGTCCGTCTTTCGCCCCCTGGCGAAAGGAATCATACCGGCTGTATGTTTTAGGAAAGAGAATAGCGTTGCCCATATGAAGCCCGGCCGCACCGGCCAGTACGATGGCCGATAGCTCGATTGTGCCGTGGAGCATGACGACAAAAATGGAGTCAACCAAAAGATTTTTCTGGTAAAAAAAAGTAAAAAAGGCTCCGACCATTATTCCATTCCGGAAAAGCACAAAACCTGTACCCACGGACAACAAAATACCAGCAGCAAAAGCCGTGAACGAAACGCGAATGTTATTGAACGTGATCGCAAAAAACATGTCCAACTCTCCCGAGTCCGCATAAACACCCAACGGCTGGCCTTTCTCTATGTTCTCCAGCGTCATGTTCACATAACCATCACCCAGAATCAGGCGAATAAAGGTGTCATCGTTGAGTACCGAAATACTTCCAATGGCTGCAGCCAGCCCAAAAATTAAAAAGGCATACAACATGGGCCTGCGGAGCGTATTGAGCAACTCGGGCAGCTCGCGGGTCCAGAAGGTGATAAATCGGCTGCGATCCTCCTTTTTGTTGCGGTAAATGTTAGCGTGAATCTTCGCACTGAGGTGATTGAGATAGTGCGCGGTTTCACTATCCGCATACTGCGTGCGGGCGAACGAAAGATCGTCTGTGAGTTGAATGAATATTTCTGCCCGTTTATCGGGCAACACCGGAACACCGGAATTGAGCAGTTTTTCGTACTCCTGCCACCGGGCCATGTTCTGCTTCACAAATGCCGCCTCGCGCATACCTCCAAAAGTCTGAAATTAGAGGATGACGACCGATTTGGCAAAAAAAATTACCAATCGGCCATCGGGCGGTGGTTTCGCATGGAATCAACCGGTTAATCAGTTGCCAGCCGCGACTTGTTCAACCCTACTCCATACCCGCACCACGTTAGCTCCGCAGATCTTCTCGATGTCGCTCTCGGTATAACCCCGCTTGAGTAATTCATAAATCAGGTTAGGATATTGGCTCACATCTTTCAAGCCTGTGGGCAACGAGTCGCCCACCCCGTCAAAGTCGGAACCCAGGCCAACATGGTCAATACCCGCCAACTTCACCACATGGTCGATGTGATCGGCCACGGTCTTGACGTCCGCATACAGGTTGGGATTGTTTTTTCGGAACTCATCCACGATGGGGCGGGCCAATGAATCGCGGAAGGACAACTTTTTTTCCGCCAGTATGGCCTGCAACTTCTTGCGGCTCTCTTCGTTGCCGGCCCGCACAGCCGAATCCAGAAAGGTTGACCCGAAATTGATCTGAATGACACCACCATTTTTTCCCAGCGCCACGATCATGTCATCGCTCATGTTGCGCCAAAAGCCGGGGGTAAACGCACGGCACGAAGAGTGAGAGGCAATCAGCGGTGCACGCGTAATTTTCAACACGTCATAAAAGGTGCTATCGTCAACATGCGAGATATCAACCATAATGCCCACGCGGTTCATTTCTTTCACCACTTCCTCGCCAAACGGACTGAGCCCATTCCACGTGTGGGTGGTATCGTAACTGGAATCACAAATCTGATTGTCTTTGCCGTGGGTGAGGGTAATGTATCGGATGCCCTGATCAAAGAAGTACTTTACATTGGCTACATCATCGCCCACGGGGGCTCCGTTTTCCATGCCCATCGGCAGTGAAATTTTTCCTTGCTGAAAGTTGGTCTGCAGTTCGGCAACGGAATTGGCCAAAGCAAATTTATCGGGGTGGGCCTCTGCAATACCTCGTACCATATTGATGAGTGAATCGGCTAATGCTTTGCCTTTGTCGGGTTGCAACTGATAGGAAGATGGAATATAGATGGACATAAAGGGCGCATCCAGTCCCCCCTTCTTCGCTCGTTCGTAATCAAAATCGCCTTCGGTTGTGCTGATGGGGATACCCAAATACTCGCGCTCGAGTTGAAAGTTGCGCATCTTCAGCCGGTAAGGCAGGTCCACATGCCCATCGGTCAGCAGGTAGCGGTGAGCCAACTCATCGGCAAAAGCCTGCAGTTGCTCGTCTGTCATGCGATCAACAGGCCGTTTGTCTCCGCACGACCAGGCCATCAGGGCCATCAGCAAAAGAGACAGGCTTAGTTTATTGGATATCCGATACATGCGTTTGGGGTTTTACGGTTGGAAATATAACTTGAAAACCGAAAGCACCGAGTAGAATTTTTCACTATGCCCACCATTCAGGTACGAACGGCCCAACATGTACTGATCGAATACCCCGTGGCGGGTGTGTTTGACCGGATCTTGGCCTTCATCATTGACAGCCTCGTCATGGTGGCCTATCTGATCCTGTTGTTTTGGGTTTTGGTAGAAGCCCAGTTTATAAGCGAGTGGCTTATGGTGGCCATTTATCTGCCCATTTTCTTCTACCATTTGATTTTTGAGATCACGATGAACGGCCAGAGCCCCGGCAAACGCGCGTTAAACCTGAAGGTGGTGCGGCTTGATGGCGATTCCCCTACCATCGGGAACTATCTCCTGCGTTGGATTCTGTGGCCGATCGATGTTCTGATCTCCGGATCGGTAGCCATCAGTTGCATCTTGCTATCCAAAAATGGCCAGCGGCTGGGCGACCTCGCGGCCGGCACCACCGTGGTTAAAATGGAGCGCCCGGCCGTGCGCACCAGCCAGGAGATTATTCAAGCGCTGCAGGAGGATCACACCGTGACGTTTCCCATGGTCATTCAGCTGCAGGCTTCGGATATCAAACTGATCAAAGATGCACTGGAGATGAATCGGCAGATGGGCAACATTCAGCCGGTGTTGCACCTGACGGACAAATTAAAACAACTGCATGGCATTGAGACCGATCTGCCTCCCGTAAAATTCCTGTATACCGTGCTCAAAGATTACCATCATCTCACCTCGCGTACGTGATGAATCTTCTTCACCTGACACGTGCCCAACTGGCTTTGCGCAATGGGCAGGATAAACCCCAGGTTTGGGTAGCCTATAAAGGAGACGTGTACGATGTAACGGAATCGCGGTTGTGGAAAACCGGAAAACACTATGAGCATTGGGCCGGACAGGACCTGACCCACGAGTTGCCCAATGCCCCGCACACCGATGAGGTGTTTAGGAAATTTAAGATGATTGGAAAACTGACCGACCTATGAAACCAACAGTACTCGTTGCCCTGTTTGTCTGCCTCGTCACGTGCAGCAACGCTCAGCAGCTCCGGATGGAGCGTGGCTTTGGCTCTGTTCGCTTTTATCTCGACTCGACCGAACTGGCCGTTCGTCAACTTCGCGAAGTGCTGGCTAAGGAGCCCATGGCTCTAGAAACATTCAAGAAAGCGAGAACCAACCAAACCTTCGCCTCTATTTTGGGTGCAACCGGTGGGTTCCTGATTGGCTTTCAGATCGGGACGTTGATTGGTGGCGGTGAGCCCGACTGGGCCATTGCTGCCGGTGGAGCCGCGTTAATCGTAGCTGGCATACCCCTTCAGCGCAAATCGTACCGGCAGGCCGAGGAATCACTCAACCTGTACAACAGCAAACACGCCCTGTATTTGCGCAAGCCCGAATTCTATTTGGCGGGCACTGGGCTTAAGATGGTGATTCGTTTTTGATGATGTCCAGGCGGTCACCCTGAATGTCGTGCGTGGCGATTCTGCGACCCGGCACTGCGGGCGCGGCTATACCTTTGCCAAAGGTGCGGGGCGAAGTGAAAACTCGCGCTTCATCCCAACATCCGGCCTCGATAAACAAACTAAGTGTCATGGCTCCGCCCTCCACAATCACGGACTGGATTCTGCGCTGGTATAAGTCGTGAAGCACGTCCGCCAGAAAATTTTCCTCACTTACGCGAGCTAACACCAGTTGCGGATGTTCTTCGTGCCGGAGCACGTTGTAGCAAATCGTTAACTGTTTTCGATCAAAGACATGAAGGTTTTCGGGCAAACGCAGAAACCGATCAAACACGATGCGCACGGGGTGGCGGCCGGTCCAATCGCGCACAGTAAGTTGCGGATTATCGTGGGCGGCCGTTTTGGTGCCCACCAGCACGGCATCTTCGGTGGCGCGCCAGCGATGTACCCATTGGCGGGCGTACTCGTTGCTGATCCATTTTGAATCACCGTTTGGATGGGCCAGTAGCCGATCGAAGGTCTGCGCCCACTTAAGAATAATGTACGGCCTCTGCTTCTCGTGGAAAACGAAGAATCTTCGATTCAGCTCCCGACCGCGGCCTTCCAGCACTCCGGTAACCACCTCAATGCCGGCCTCGCGTAATTTTTTTATCCCTCCGCCATTCACCAGCGGATTCGGGTCTTCATTTGCAATAACCACCCGCGCGACTTTTTCTTTTATCAATCGATCTGCACAAGGAGGTGTCTTTCCAAAATGCGAGCAGGGTTCCAAGTTCACATAGGCTGTCGCACTGGCCACCTGCTGCTTGTCGGCAACCGACTCAATGGCATTTACCTCAGCATGTGCGTGGCCAAATTGCCGATGCCAACCTTCACCAATAATGGTGCCGTGCTGCACCAACACACAACCTACGAGTGGGTTAGGGCTAACAGATCCCTCGCCCCCCAGCGCCAATTCCAACGCGCGTTGCATGTAGTGTTCGTCCGTCATTGGTTATCTTTCGAGGAACAAATATTGTGGAGAACGCCACGAATTCCAAAGTTCTGTTCGATACAGCCGTGCGGCAACTCAGGCCAATCTATGGGCCCGATGAAGCCGAAGCGATTGCTTTCCTTATCGTTGAAAAAACAACCCGTCAAACCCGAACGCAGATCCTGGCCTCCACGCCTGTCAATCTGCGCGTGACCGAATCATTCGAACGTGCCCTCAATCGGGTGGCGCGGCATGAGCCGGTTCAATATGTATTGGGTGAAGCGCATTTTTTTGGTCTTTCGTTTTACGTCAACCCGTCCGTGCTGATACCACGGCCGGAAACCGAAATGCTGGTTGACGAAGGGATGCGCCATGCAGCCACGCTTGACCAACCCAAAATCGTGGATTCCTGTACCGGCAGCGGATGCATCGCGATAGCGTTGCGGCACCACTTGCCCCAAGCCCACGTTACCGGTGTTGATGTTAGTGATGAGGCCTTGCAGGTAGCCCGCTTTAATGCGCAACGGCTGCAAACTCTGGTTCATTGGGCGAAATTGAATGTGCTAACGGAGCAACTTCCCGGGCCGATCGACTTGCTGGTCAGCAACCCACCCTACATCCCAGCGTCCGAGCAAGAGCAAATGGCGGAAAACGTAACCCGATATGAGCCGGGTCTCGCCCTTTTCGTACCGGATCGCGATCCGCTGGTTTTTTACCGGGCCCTGGCTGCGCATGCACGGGAACATCTCACTACGGCAGGGCGGCTCGTAACCGAAGTTCATGAAAAGCTCGCTGGCCAGGTCGCCACGCTATATGCTGAAATGGGCTTAAGCGATGTTCAGGTTAAAAAAGATCTTGCCGGAAAGGATCGAATGGTAACGGCAACAAGCACGTAGCCTACGGCTCAAAAAAGCAAACCGATCCGCCAACCCAGCTTTTGTCTTTGTTGTATTTCACCCCAATCATATCACCGCGGCTGAGGCGGGCCAGGTTAGTGACCGGTTCGGGTCTGGGCTTACCCTCTTCCCACAAAAACAACATCCGAATCTCCACCTTCACCTGGCCATCAGGTGCTTGCACCACCGGTTCGTATTTCACTTTGCGCTGCAACAGGTACTCATGCCGATGTTCTGCGGGAATCGCCTCAAGGTCCGCGTGGGTTACGTGAAAAATCACGCCTGTGCCTGAAAATGAAAACAGCGGTTTCAGCACATAATGCTCGAGATCTTCCGGGAATGACGTGTATTGATGGAGGAAGCGACACTCTGGCACAAATGGACTTTGAATGAACGGCATCGTGTATTTGCTGATACGGAAGAACCAATTCGGGTGACCGGCCCATTCCACATCCACATCTTCCGTCAGGTTAAACTGTAGTTTTAAGTCGTTGCGCTTAACCAATTCATCAAAGATTACCCGATTATAAATCCGGTTAATCGGAATGCGCTTGCCGGCCTGGCGATAAAACAAATGCCGGCCTTCGCGCTCCACATCACCGATTTGCACGGGCGCAATGCCTGTCATGTGCTGCGTAATGGTAAAATCAATAGCCGTGTTCTGTTTCATTGGCTCAATCTCCAGCAACACCACATTTTCCGGTGCGTGGCCGTTGAGTATGGCTTGTGTAAAACGTTGGCGATAGCCGGCTTCCGTGAGATTGAAATGATTGAAGAACTGCGAGGGTACATCGAAATGCTCGCGGTACTTGAGTGCAACAAAATCCTGCCAACCAAACAACGAGGGGAAGCCCTGCATTTCGATAAGCTGGGGTTCCAATGACCCGTCTGAGCCCAGCACCACCGCATAGTCGAGCGCCAGAAAAAGGGAATGGGGTGTTTCGCGGGGAACGACCAGGTGGCTGGGTATTGCCTTCTCCACCAACTTCGGGTAATCATCGCGAATGATCACATCGATGATGTCGTTGGAGGCCTTCAGCAATTTTTCGCGCAGATGGCGCGAAACGAATACAGGCGTTTCGGCAACACGAAATGTAATTTTCTGACCGTAGCTCGTGTTCAAATCATCAAGAAACCGCTGGTATTTCTCCTCTGAGAAGGACCGGTTGAAGCGGGCGCGTGCATCAGCGATCATGGGAGTGCCGCAACCAGGTTAGTTTTTAATCCCTGCATGAGAAAACGGGGCACCACGGCATGGTAGGTGGCCATAATTTTGTCCGGGTCATTGAGGTGGTCCAGCATGTCCCAATATTTCTTTTCACCGTGTTTTTCAATCACAATTTCCTTCTTGTCTTCGCGCAACAGGTACATGCGCATACCGGGGGCATCCGCTTCGGGGTGAAACTGCATCCCGATAAACGCGTCATCAAACCGGATGGACATCACGGCTCGCTCCAGGTCGATATGCGGCCGAAATTTTTCCAGACACAATACTGCGCCACCGCGCTGCCGGATTTTTTCCTGATTTGGTTGTGTGATTTGGTAATCCCTGGAATCGACAACGTAAAACGGGTCGCCCAGACTTCGAAACAAGGGCTCGTGCATTCCTTCAAAAGTATGGTGAACCGGCATGACACCAAACGAGGTGCTCTTGCGCTTGCTCACCACCCCATACCCATAATACCGGCAATACACCTGGAACGAATGACAAATCAGCAGTACATGCTTTCGCGGACCCTTGGTGGAACGATTAAACGCCTGGATTTCATCCATGAGCGAAAAAAATTTCCGCTCCCACAATGATCCCTCACTTTCGAGCGGGCTACCCGGGCCACCGCTGCTGATATAAATATCGTAGTCCGGTCCGGGTACTTCGCATTTCACCCGCACATCGAATACATCATACTTAACCGGCATGTGACAATCGGCCTCAAACTCCTCAATCAACTGGCGAATACCTCGCATGCCTTCGTTGGGCACGCCCTCGTACATATCCAGTACGGCAATTCGTATGTTTGACGACTGACTCACAACAAAACTTCAGACAAAAGTACCAAATTTGAACATGCTACTCCTGACTAAAGTCAGGTGCCCGCAATCGTTTGTTCGGTGATGTAATCCACCACACTCTCCAGTTTACCGGTCTCTTTGTACACGGCTAACTGCCGGTCGGCCCCGGTGCCACCCTTCAAAATCTCGTGTACATATTGAATCGCTGGCCGGCTCCCCAACTCATCGACAACGTCATCAACAAAATCCAATAATTCCAGCACCAGCGAGCGGGCATCCACTTCGGACTGCTTACCAAAATCAATAAGCTTACCATCAATGCCGTAGCGTGACGCGCGCCATTTGTTCTCATTGATCAATGCGCGATTGTAAAGGATGAAACTCATGTTCTGTTGCCGCAGCTTGTACAACTTGGCTACAATGGCCTGGAACAACGCAGCAATAGCAATGGACTCTTCCACACGCATGGGCACGTCACAAATTCTGAACTCAATCGTATCAAAGAACGGATGCACCCGCACATCCCACCAGATTTTCTTTGCGTTGTCGATACATCCGGTCTTAATCAGGAGGTTGACGTAGTTTTTAAAATCATCCCAGTCGCTGAAGTAATCCGGCAACCCGGTGCGCGGAAACTTGTCGAACACCTTGGTACGAAACGACTTGAAGCCGGTGTTACGCCCCTCCCAAAAGGGAGAATTACACGATAACGCGTACACGTGGGGTAAAAAGTACCGCACGGTGTTCATGATGTGGATGGCCAGGTTCTTATCCTTGATGCCCACATGTACATGCAGGCCAAAGATCAGATTGGACCGCGCAGCCTCCTGCATTTCGTTAACAATGGCATCGTAGCGGGGGTTAGGCGTAATCAGCTGCTGCGACCAGTGCGAAAACGGATGTGTACCGCTGGCCCCTATGCGCAAGTCAAGACTTCTGGCGATGTCGGACACCGACTTGCGCAAGAACCTGATCTCCTCATAGGCTTGCTGAGTATTCTCACAAACACCCGTGCCAACCTCCACCACCGCCTGATGCATCTCCGCCTTCACAGAATCTTTCAGCGGGCCGCTGGCCGCTATCTCCACAATCCGCTGGTCATGCGACTTTAACTCGCGCGTATGCGGATCGATCACCATGTATTCCTCCTCCACTCCGAGGGTAAACTTTTCCATACTCAGGGTTGCGCCCGTTTTAAACCAGGTAATTACTTCTTATTTGATTTCAGAAAATTGGCCACACCATCAGCTATGTACGTGCCCCAGGTGAGATTGTCCTTACTGGGCTGGTGTGCTTCGGCACGCTCCACTGCCATGCGGGCCGCGTGCTCCACCACCCACTCGAAATTTTCCTGTCCCACCGAGTTCACGTCAGCATCTGGTGCCGGATTGCAAAAATCGATGGCATACGGCACGCCATCGCGCACGGCAAACTCCACCGTGTTGAAATCGTACCCCAACGCCTCGTTTAATTTCAAGACATAGTCGTGTACCGTCTTCAGCAACTTCTCTGAGGCCGGCCCCCGGTTAACCACATAGCGCAGGTGATGCGGATTGCGTGGTTCGTACTCCATAATGCGCACGTACTTGCGCCCCAGGCAGTAGCAGCGGAAATATTCCTGAAAGACAATTTCTTCCTGAAGCATCATCACCAACTGTCCGGTCTCTTTGAATTTCTCAAAGAAGTCGGCCGGGTCACGCAGTTTGTATACGCTCTTCCAACCCCCGCCAGCGTGCGGCTTCATATAGGCCGGGAAGCCGATATGACTGAAGATTTGATCCCAACTTAGCGGGAACCTCAGATTGCTGAACGAAGAATCCTGTGTATCGGTCGGTTTGTCGTGTGAAGGCAAGAGCACCGTCTTGGGCACGGGCACTCCGATTTTCACCGCCAGTGCGTTGTTAAAAAATTTCTCATCTGCGCTCCACCAAAAAGGATTGTTGATAACGGCTGTTCCGGTGCTGGCCGCATTTTTCAAAACAGCGCGATAAAACGGCACATCCTGGGAAATCCGGTCGATGATCACATCGAAGCCGCAAGGCTCGCCCTGCTGCACCTTGTCAATCTCGAGATGCTCGGCTTTAACATTCTTCAATCCCATCCGGTTTACGCGATCGACAAAGGCCATCGGAAACGAACGTTCCATGCCATGAAGGACTCCAATCTTTTTCATCGGTTAATAGTTTGTGCTGACTTGTGTTACTGACTTTTGTAATCGTTCAGAATTGAGATAATCTGCTGCTGCACTTGACGCGAATCAGTAAACAACAGGTTATGCCCCGAATTCGGAAACCAAAATAACTCCTTTTTTCCGGCTTTTACATGGGTAAAAAAATTCCGGGCGAGGCTGTGATGGGTCTGGTAGTCGCGTCCACCAACAAAAAGAAACAGCGGCACAGGCCAATCGGCCGAATCGGCCAATAAATTGACGCGCGAAGCCTCATTCAGCAAGTCCAGCCAATCAGTGGCCCAACGTTGAACAAAACTCCTATCGGGGGGCCGGTTTCCAGAGAACCTGGCCAGCCAGTAGCGGTGCCAAAACAACTGATCTCCATTTTCAAAGGGTATTTTCACCTGTTCCAGATCGGCCAGCGCTTGTGAATCGTTGGTTTCCTTTGCCCGCTGGAGCATCCACTCCAGAGACAAACGCTCGCTTTCTTGCTGGTAAATCATGGGGCTCACCGCCAGGCAGGCCGTTACCCGATCGGATTGTTGCTTTGCCACCTGCAAAGCCAGAAACCCTCCCCACGAATGGCCAAACAGAAACAACTTGGTCTGCCCGAATCGCGTCAGCAAATACTGAATCATTTCGGCTGCATCCGACTCGAAGGTTCCAAGGTCGGCCTGCAGAGATATATTCAACTCACGCGTCTTGCCACTATTGCGCTGATCCCACAACACCACCAGAAAGTGCTTTTGAAGTTCGGACGTAAACGATGCTGCTCGTTTGGTGACCGAATTGCCGGGGCCGCCATGCAAAAAAAGCAGAATGGGGCTTTGTTCACCGGGCCCGCGCACCTCGATGTATTGCTGAATTCCCCCTATGACTACCGCTTCGGAGATCTGCACCGAAGAAAAGGCAAGTGCAGTCGGGCATGCCAGCAGGGCAAAAATGAAGCCGAATGACCGGGTGATCAACTTACTTGATCAGCGAAAGGTAGTGAGGAAACATCTCCCGCCAGGCTGGCCAATCATGAGGCGCCTCGTGGCGAACATCCAGCCAATGTTGAATGCCCTTTTGCCGGAGAATACCGGCAAGCTTTTCATTGGCATCCCAACACATGTCGTGCGTGCCCGTGCCCAGCACAACAAACATGTCCTGGAAGTGGGGATTGTGTGCATCCGGCAGAAAATCCAGCGGGTTGTTAAAATAGACATCATCGTTATAATGCCCGTCAACCTGGTCACGAATATCAAAAGCAGCCCCCATGTTGAAAACGTACTTGGTTACTTCCGGGTAACGGAAACCAAAATTGGTAGCGTGATACCCACCAAAGCTGCAACCCGCTGTAGCCACGCGCCCCACACCGGTTTCGCGTTGGGCCAGCGGCACGAGCTCATGACGAATCATTTGGTCATACCAGATGTGATTGCGCACCCGGTCAGCCGGGTGTATGTTCTTGTTGTACCAGCTGACCTCATCAATACTATCCGGGCAATAAATTTTAACCAGCCCATTATCGACAAACCATGCCACACTATCGAGCAACTTGAAGTCCTTGTTCTCATAGTAGCGACCCATAGAAGTGGGAAAAAGGATGACTGGGTAGCCCCGCGTGCCAAAGGCCAATACGTCAATATCCCGGCCTAAACGTGGCGAATACCAACGGTGATGATGCTCGTACATAACTCAGCTTTGTCTATTTTTACAAGTCTAAAAGTACTTGGAAACTGTAGAATTTACCAATCCCGAGCCAGGCGAGAAGACGGAAAATCACCCCTCTTTTTACCAATCGGACTTTTACCGCGATACGCACACCAAACTGCTGGATCGCATTGTGGAGGTGGAAGTGGTTCGTCCCATTCAATTTGAGCCCGGTCGCAAATATCCACTACTGATTTTAAATGACGGGCAGGATAACACCGCAGTTCGTTTAATTGAGACGCTGGACCGACTGGAGGCCGAGCAAGCCATTGAGCCGGTGATTGTCGCGGGCGTGGTGGCCGGAGACCGGATACAAGAATATGGGGTAAGCAGCCGGGCCGATTACCGCGGGCGTGGCCGAAAAGCAAAAGCGTACGCCAAATTTGTAACCAGCGAGCTCATACCTTACCTGGTCTATCGCTACCCGATTGATCCTTCCCCTTCGCTGCGGGCCGTTGCCGGATACTCCATGGGTGGGCTTTCGGCCCTGGACATTGCATGGGAACATCCGGAGATGTTTGGGAAAGTAGGCGTATTCAGCGGCTCTCTTTGGTGGCGCAAGCGCGATGCCCACAGCCGCTTCTATGCCGATGATCGCGATCGGATTATGCACCTGGCTATTCGAAAAGGCAAGTTCAAACCGGGCATGAAATTTTGGTTCCAAACGGGTACGCGCGATGAACCCGGTGATCGCAACCACAACGGAATCATTGACTCGATTGATGACACACTGGATCTTATTGCTGAGTTGACCAAACGCGGCTACCGGCCGTTCCGCGACATTCAATATCTGGAAATTGAGGGCGGAGAACACAACCACAAAACCTGGGCGGAAGCCATGCCCCATTTTCTAAAATGGGCGTTTGGCAAGAAACCGGCTCATTAACCCAAACATACCGAGGTAAGTTTCCCTAAAGCCTCCTCCCAGTGCTTACCTTTGGGGCTCTTTTCTCTCACGATGGAATCCAATTCGAAACCAATCAATACTGTCATTTTTGATTTAGGAGGCGTCTTAATTGACTGGAACCCACGCTACTTGTACCGAACGATTTTCCGCACGGAAGAAGAGGTGGAATGGTTTTTAACCCATGTGTGCACCACCGAGTGGAACGAACAGCAGGACGCGGGCCGATCGTTTGCAGCCGCCACAGAGGAATTGGTGGCCCGTTTTCCCGGGCACGAATCGGCCATCCGCGCCTGGTACGACCGCTGGCAGGAAACCATTCGTGGCCCCATACCCGAAACCGTGGACGTGCTGGAAACGCTGAAGAAAAAAAATCAGCATCGCCTGTATGCGCTCACCAACTGGTCGGCCGAGACTTTCCCGTGGGCTCTTCAGCATTTCCCATTCCTTCACTGGTTTGAAGGGATTGTGGTCTCCGGGGTTGAAAAAACGCGGAAACCCTTCCCGGACATTTATCAAATTTTGTTTGACCGTTACCAGGTAGTGCCTGCCCAAACCCTTTTCATTGACGACAACCACGCCAACATCCAAACGGCAAAGTCCCTGGGCCTGCACACCATACACTTTACATCACCGGAATATCTTCGACAAGAATTGACGCATCGCCTGCTGCTATGATGATATCCATTAACACACCCGCTCTGTTGTTCCCGGCCATCACACTTATGATGCTGGCTTACACCAATCGCTTTCTCGGGTTGGCCACCCTGATCCGAAAACTAAACCTCGATTATAAAGAGCACGAATCCAGGCGCGAACTCATTAAGGAACAGATTCGAAACCTGCGCAGGCGCCTAACCCTCATCAAGCAAATGCAGGCCAGTAGTATCTTTAGTTTCTTCCTGTGCGTACTCAGTATGCTTTTCATTTACATTCAGCATGAAGGCTGGGCCTACACCACCTTCGGCCTAAGCCTGGCCTTTCTGATGCTGTCGCTGGTGCTGTCGCTAAACGAGATTTACATCAGCACACGCGCACTGGAGATCGAATTGCGCGATATGGAGGACTAGCGCCACCGGTCGTCACAAAAAACAAACACCGGAAATTTCCTTTGAGTACATTGGGTGAGCTAAATCCGTCACCTATGGTTTCGCGCAGATCATTTTTTCGAAAATCGGCCACCCTGGCGGGCGCTGCCTCGCTCACGGGCATTTCCTCCGCAGCGCTGGCCGAAGACGTGTCCGATGCGTTGCTGGCCCTAAACCAATTGACCCCTGAAGCTGCGGCTGAGGAAGAAGATCTTTGGGCGCGCATGGCTCAGTCTTTCACGGTTACCACCAATATCCTGAACTTAAACAATGGCGGGGTGAGCCCGCAGCCAAAAGTGGTGCAAGAGGCTGTTGATCGTTACTATCACCTGAGCAATGAAGGACCCACCTACTACATGTGGCAGATTCTGGACAAGGGCCGCGAACCCTTGCGCAGAAAGCTGGGGCATTTGGCTGGTGTAAGCCCTGACGAACTGGCGATCAACCGCAATACAACCGAGGCACTCGGCACGTTCACCTGGGGTATTGATCTGGCCAAAGGCGATGAGATCGTCATGACCCGGCAAGATTATCCGAACATGATCCATGCATGGAAACAGCGCGAGCTTCGCCACGGAGTGAAAATCAACTGGATTAACCTGGCCTTGCCGATTGAAGATGATGACGCTATCGTAAAAGCGTATGTGGCGGCAACCACGCCCCGCACCAAAATCTGGCACATCACACACCTCATTACCTGGACGGGCCAGATTCTACCTGCGGCCAAACTGTGCGCAGAAGCCCGCAGACGGGGGATCATCAGTATAGTGGATGCGGCCCACTCCTTTGCCCATTTGGATTTCAAAATTGCCGATCTCAACTCCGACTACTTCGGCACCAGCTTACACAAATGGCTGTGCGCCCCGTTTGGTACGGGGTTAATGCATATTCGGCCCGAGCACATCAGCAAAACCTGGCCCCTGTTTCCCACCGACAAACCCCAAAGTGGAGACATCCGCAAGTTCGAGGCACTGGGCACCCGTTCCTTTGCGCCCGAGCAGGCCATTGGGCAGGCCGTTGATTTCCACCTCGCCATCGGAGCCGGGCGCAAACAAGAACGACTGCATTACCTGAAAAAATACTGGTGCGAAGCGGTGAGCAAAAATCCGCGGGTGAAGCTGCATATCTCGATGAAGCCCGAGTACTCGTGTGCGCTGGGCACATTCAGTATTGAGGGTATGGATGTGGGCGATGTGGCATCCAAGCTCTTTAGTGAGTATCAGATTCATACCGTATCCATCAAGTGGGAAAACATAAATGCCGTGCGGGTGACACCCCACATCTACACCACCACGCGCGATCTGGATCGATTCATTGAAGCGGTATTGAAAATTGCCTCGTGAGACCGGTCACCCAAGTTTGCTTTTTCTTGCTATTTGCCTTTTTGGTGAACTCCGGTTGTTTTCGGGGCCCTTCCAAAAAATCCTTATTGCAGCAAACGGTACCCGAAGAAGTACTCGGCTCATGGACTCTCCTGACACTGAATGGGGAGAAACCGAACTGCGAAATCAGCATTCGTTTCAGCGAACGGGGAGTTTTGAAAACAACATTTCTAAACGTCTTTGAAGGTTATTACCAGTTCCGAGGTGATGGCAAGCTTGATATCCAATCAGGTATTCACCCAAAGATCTTTTACACCGGATACGAGGACTGTAACATCGGCCCCACTGAATTGGGTTGGCACTTGAATTACTCCATTTTCACATATTCAGTTAATCAAGATACACTAAGGCTCTCGGCTCGAAACAATACCATTGCCGCGCTTTTCCGAAAGTAGACTTCTGATAAAAGTTCCAACCTGAAAAGTCCGGCACCGGAGCGTAAATTGCCATTAGCCGCCCATGGAAGCAAACGACAACCCGGACGCTATTAAGAGTTGACAATTGAAGCCCCGCGAGACGCCCAGGTATCCTGTTCCCCCGCTTCACGCAATTTTCGCTCTAAAAGCTTGCGGTGCTTTTTTTGAGAAAGGTCAAGGTATATCCCTTCTAACCTGATTTCACGAACTAATTCATTTCGGCAATCATATAGCTTAATCAGGCTGGAACCCCTAACAACCGAGTTGCTTTCAACCACCCAATAGGAAAACTTCATCTTCTCCGTATCGTTTGCCCGGGCGCTGACCACCGTTAACAACAGCACAAACGCCATCACTCCCATTTTTGATTTCATACCGTAATCCTTTTTCAGATTACAACGGGTAGAAAGAATTTTGTTTTCGGATTTAACAAAATTTTCAAAGTTTATTTTCGCAGGGTTTGCGCAACCCAAAGTCGGAGTGCTACGTAATGAACCAGTTCGGAAACTGCCACACCATCCAGCCATAAACCGCGAAACGCAAAATGCGGCTGATGCAAATCAAAAGGAAATTCTTAAAATTCAGATGTACAGAACCGGCCATCATGCACGTGGCCGAGAACGGCACGGGTGTAACGGCACCTACCAGAACGAGGTAGCCACCATACTTTTTTAGTTGTCGGTCATATTGCTGGAGGTAACGGGCATGAATCTTTTGGTAAAAACCCGTTTTTGAAAATGTGTAGCCGATATAATAACCCAGCACACCAGCCCCATAACTGATAAAGGTGAGCAAGGACAGATTAATGATGTACTGGCTCATTTCCCCTCCTCTCCAGATAAACATGAAAACCTCCGGGGGGATAATGCCAAAGACAATTTCAGACAAGGTGAAGATACTCAACAGCAGGCCCAGCTTATTGCCCAGGCGTGCGATCTCATGTTCGTAAACTTCAATCTCGCTTTGTAGCAGAATGTATGCCGTGATGATAACAGCAAACCATACCAAGCCCTTCAAGAGGTTGCGCAATAAAAATCCGGATTTGGTCTCTTCCTGAGGGGATGTTTGCATGGCTTACTTAAGAATAGGATGCCGCTCGAAAGGCTGGCTAGGATCAAAAAGTTTCCGGTAAGTAATGTGTTTTTTTGAAATAATACCACCCACCTGCTCCACAACGTTAATCATCTTGGGGTTAAAATCACCGATCCAATTCATTTCATAATCCTCATATCGTTTGTATTCGTCTTGCAAAACTTTACGAGCGGCCATAATAATAGCACCATCGGCTCCTTTGCCCTGGTGCTCCGGCACCACACCGAAGAGTATGCCGAACGCTTTGGTATTTGTTTTGGCTATAAACAAATGGTAGGCAAATTTGATTTTGCCCCACCAGTTCATTTTTCCATTCACGTGTTTAAAGATCTGATTTAGCTCCGGTAGCGAAATAAAAAAAGCAATGGGATCGTCCTTGTAGAACCCGAAATAAATCAGCCGTTCGTCCAGAATCGGTTTCATTTGCTTTACAATCTGATCGGCCTGTGCCTGCGACAGCTCAGGATTTTCGGCCCGGTTCGCCCACGCCCGATTATACACACTGCGCAAGTAGCCCGCCAGCAAATGAAACTCCGACTTTTTCAGGTAGCGAAACGAATAGTCGGGATCGTGCGACAATAACTCAGACTTCTCGGCCAGTCGTGGATGAAGCGGGTCTTTAACCTTGCGCAAGTAGGTCAGTTGATTGAAGTACAACTGAAAACCATAAGCCTCAAAGAATTGCTGGTAGTAAGGGAAGTTATAATTAGTCTGGTAATTTGGCTCATATTGAAATCCCTCCACCAGCAGCCCCCACCAACGGTCGCGGTTTCCGAAATTAATCGGGCCGTCCATTGCCTGCATGCCGCGTTCCGCCAGCCAATCGCGACACGCATCGAACAAGCGAAAAGCCGCAGCCTGGTCTTGAACACACTCAAAAAATCCCATTCCGCCTGTGGGTTGCTTATTTCCCTTCAACACATTCTTGTCGTTGATGAAAGCGGCCACCCGGCCAATGGTCACTCCGGCCGTGTCATTCAAAATCCAGCGGATGCACTGACCATGACGGAATGTTTTGTTTTTCTCCCGGTCAAATACAGACTCCACGTCCGCGTCCAGCGGGCGAATCCAGTTGGGTGCGTGTTGGTAGAGCCGGACGGGCAGCAATAAAAACTGCCGGGCCAGAGCCGGTGTAGTAACTTCAACAAGGGTCATGCTATTCTACGGCTGCGGATAGTTGGGCAAGGAGATGGTAAACGTGGTTCCTTCGCCAAAGATACTCTTGATTTTGATTTCTCCGCCCAGTTTTTCCACTGCGTTCTTTACAATATACAGTCCCAGTCCGGAACCGGCCGACCGGTCGCTGGCCCGATAAAACATCTCAAAAACGCGGGCCTGATCTTTTTCCTCAATGCCCACACCATTGTCACGAAACTGGATGCGTGCGGACTGCTGCGTAATCTTGACCTGAATATCGACATGAGGTTGTGCCTTGTAAGGATCCAGGTATTTGATCGCATTTGAAATCAGATTCCGGAAAACTTCTGAAATCCTCCAGGGGTCGCTAAAGAATACGTCACCTTCAACGTTTACATTGTAGGAAACCCGCGCAGCCTGCGGCATGTAGCTGAGATCCTGAAAATGCTTATCAATAATCGCCTTTAGGTCAACCGGGGCGAGCTTAATATCCATTTTCAGATTTTTCGAGTGACTGAGCACATCATTGATAAACCCATCCAATTTCTTCACCCGATCGCCCACCAGGTTGAGGTACTCCACCGGGTTATCCTGATTGCCGGGGAGCCTGGCAAGATTGACCAGACCCAAAATGGATGATAACGGGGCGCGTAAATCGTGAGAAACTTTGTAGACGAAGTTATCCAACTCCGTATTGCGGATCTTTAACTCGTCCTCGAGTTTCTTTTGTTCGGTGATGTCGACATATACACCAAAGATGCCGATAGTTTCATCAGCCAGGCTAACCGGTACGCCAAGCAGGATGACGGATAGCTCGGCACCATCCTTGCGCAATCGTTTGGTCTGAAGCCGAATCGTTTGCTTGCCTGATATCAGCTGATTCAGTTCGTTACCTTCCTGCTCCAGGTTATCCGGTACAATAAAATCGTTCAAGCCTTTTCCTCGTAACTCGGGCTGACTGAAGCCAAAGAGCGCTTCGAATCCTTTATTTACCTTCACCACCTTGCCTTTGTTATCCAGCATGACCACGGCCAGTGGTGAGCTTTCGAATAACTGCGTGAACAAAACCTCGTTCTTTAAAACCGCTTCTTCCGCCATCTTTTGGCCGGTGATATCGCGAACAATAATTTGCACAGCCGGCTTGCCCTTGTACTCATACGGGTAGCCGTAAACCTCAACATCAATCAGTTGCCCGTCAAGCCTCACAAACTTCTCCTCCAGGCGGGGCACCCGCTCACCTTTCATCATGCGCCCAATCCGATTGACCACACTCTTTTGAAACTCGGGGGCCACAAAGTCAAGGACATTGCGTCCCAGCAGTTGCTCGGGTGCCTCCGCACCCATGATGCGACAGGCTGCCGAGTTCACAAAAACCAACTTTCCTTCACAGTGGACACCAATACCAATGGGGAGAAACTCGATCAGCGTACGATAACGTTCCTCGCTTTCATTGATGCTCTCTTCTTCCAGTTTACGTGCATGGAAGTCCTGAAGAATACCTACCGTTCGCAAGGCATTGCCGTGAGCATCCCGCTCTACGGCCTGACCTTTCTCCAAAATCCAACGCCAGGATTTGTCTTTTAACTGAAACCGGTAGACGACCTCGTAGGCATCGGTTTGCCCCTGTAAGTGCTCTTGTATTTTCTTTTCATAAGTCGGTCGGTCGTCTGGGTGTATGAAGTCTTCGCAGTGGCAAAACATCTGCTCCAACTCCGTTCGCTCATAGCCCATGAGTTGGGCCCAGCGTTCGTTAACAATGGTGGTATTGGTCCGAAAATCATAATCCCAAAGACCAAGATCAGCGCTTCGCAGGCCCAGTTCAAGTCGCTGTTCAATTTCCAACCGCGCGCGTTCCAACGACTTTCGATGTGAGATGTCAGTAATGACTCCGTTCCAAATGCAATTCCCCTCATCGTCATGGCGGGGCACAGCCACCGCCTCAACCCATACCGTTCGGTTTTTTCCTAAAATCCGGCCCTCCCATCGAAATGGCGTTTTCAATGTCATCACCTCATTCAAAAATAACTCAAAGGATGCCCGGTCTTCCGGGTGAATAAAGCTCACCATGGGATGCACACCACTCAGTAGCTCAGCTTGTGTATAACCCAAAACCTCCTCGCACTTGGGGTTGATGTAACTGAAATCGCGATTGCCATTAGGTTGCAGGGTGTACTCAAAAACAACCACCGGCAAACGATCCAAAATTCGCTGCGCTTCTTCCTTATGTGTCACCCGTGCTGCTTTTGTTTCACTACCTACGCTCATGTAAACTCAACTATGAATTCGAGTTAACGCAAACATAAATCAGGCGAGCTATTCCTTTGGGCTCGTGTAATAAAATCAATAAAACTGGCAAAAAGCGGCTTAAAAAGGCGTTCGATAGTGAGGCACTGAGGTCAAATCCCAGTCAATCACAAGCCCCGAGCCAACATTACGAGCAACGTCTCGGCCATAGAGGGCCTCCACCAGGTACAAAGCCGCCTCATACGAACGGGCACCTCCGGCCGAAGTAATCGCTGATCGGTCGTGGACGAAGCTCACCTGTTCCCGAACCTCGGCCAGCTGGGGGAAAGCTTCGCGAAACCGGACGATGTCAGCCGGGAAGGTGGTGCAAACATGCGCATCCAGCAAACCCGCCTTGGCCAATACAAATGCTCCATCACAAAGAGACATCACGTAAAGGGCCTGGCGGCCATGTGTGCGCACGAATTCAATCAATGCCGGATTGGTCAGATCGGTATCCATGCTATGCTGGGCGCTCGGCACTACCAAAAGGTCAATTATGGGGAGTGAATCCGCTGCCATGGCAAAGTCCGGCAGCAGCCGCAGCCCCTCAAACGTGGTAACTGTATCGCGCGTAGGTGCCACGGTAAACACCTTGATCCCATGAGGGGTATGAAAGACCGTGTGTTGGAAAACATCCATTGGCGCCACCAGTTCGGTATTATAGGTGCCATCGACAATCACAAATGCTGCGTTCAGCTGGCGATCGGGCAAAACAGGAACCTCGGCTATGGCGGGTTGATCTGAACGTGAGCAACTCATCGCCAGCAACAACAGAATCAGGACCCCTGGTTTCATTTCCGTTTAGCGTTTATCGCAACAAAAAAGCAGTGATTGCTCACTGCTTCTTCTATGTTTCTATTTCGTTCTCTACGCAGACTTCAGCGCCTCTGCACCAGCCACGATCTCCAAAATCTCTTTGGTGATGGCCGCCTGGCGGGTACGATTGTAGGTCAACCGCAAATCCTTCAGCAGTTCGCCTGCATTGTCAGTTGCCTTATCCATGGCCGTCATCCGGGCTCCGTTCTCGGCTGCGTTCGAATCAAGGGCCGCCTTGAACAGCTGAACCTTCAGCGACTTGGGAATGATACCGGTGATAATCTCCTCCCGGGTAGGCTGGTAGATATAGTCAACTTCCTGTGTCTTCTTCTCCTGCTTGGGTGGCAACACCGGCAGGTACTGCTCCGTGCGCAATATCTGGGTGGCTACATTCTTGAACTCGTTGTAAACGATCTCCACTTTATCATACTCACCCTGCTGGAACGACTTCATCACGTACTCGGCTACCTCGGCAGCCTTTTCGAAACTCAGGCTGTGGATGAGACCCCAATACTGATCAACCACCTGGTAGTTGCGCTTGCTCAGGTATTCATACACTTTTTTGCCAAGCGGAAGAAAAGCAACGTTGCCCGCTTTAAACTGTTTCTCGTATTTCTCCATCGCCAGGCGAACACTGGCCTTAATCACCGTGCCATTAAACGATCCGCAAAGACCACGATCGGAGCTGATGCATATGATCAGGATTTTCTTTTCCTCACGAACTTGTCCGTACCAGTTGTCTCCGTCAGCACCAGCTGCGGATAAATTCTGAAGTACTGAGTTTAACTTCTGAGCAAACGGGCGCATTTGCATAATGCGGTCCTGGGACTTTCGCAACTTGGCAGCGGCCACCATCTTCATGGCTTTGGTGATCTGCTGCGTGGAGACCACCGAAGAAATCCTGCTCTTTACTTCCTTTAAACTCGGCATACGGGTAACCTGTCTGAAATCGTCTAGTCGTTAATACTTACCAGCCATCTCGAGCGCCACACGCTTGATCACGTCTACGTCATTATCCTCGAATTTACCAGCTCTGAAATTGTCCAGAACGGCTTTGTGCTGGAGGCGTAACAAAGAGATGAAATCCTTCTCAAACTCCTTTACTTTGGCAACCGGCACTTTGTCGATGTATCCTTTCGTAGACGCCAGAATAATGGCTACCTGTTCTTCCACCGGCACCGGTGCATATTGAGGTTGCTTCAATACTTCCGTATTCCTGCGGCCGCGCTCAATCGTAAGCTTGGTCGCAGCATCCAGATCAGAACCGAACTTGGCAAAGGCTTCGAGTTCCCGGAATTGCGCCTGGTCAAGTTTCAGCGTACCGGCCACTTTCTTCATCGATTTGATCTGAGCGGAGCCCCCCACACGCGATACCGAAATACCTACGTTGATGGCCGGACGGATACCTGAGTTGAACAGGTTCGTCTCCAGGAATATCTGACCATCCGTAATCGAGATCACGTTGGTCGGGATATAAGCCGACACATCGTTGGCCTGCGTTTCAATGATCGGCAAAGCCGTCAGCGATCCGCCACCTTTCACCAAATGCTTGATGGAAGGGGGCAAGTCGTTCATGGTACGGGCAATATCATCGTTGTTAATCACCTTGGCTGCGCGCTCAAGCAGGCGTGAGTGCAAGTAGAATACATCACCGGGATACGCCTCGCGTCCGGGAGGTCTGCGCAACAGCAGTGATACTTCGCGGTAGGCCACCGCCTGTTTCGACAGGTCATCGTAGATAACCAAGGCAGGACGGCCGGTGTCGCGGAAAAATTCGCCAATGGCTGCACCGGTAAAAGGCGCAAAGAACTGCATCGGGGCCGGATCAGATGCGGATGCAGAAACAATCACCGTATAGGACAACGCACCGGCTTTCTCCAGGGTGGCCGCTACCTGAGCAACGGTTGACGCCTTTTGGCCAATGGCTACATAAATGCAGTATACGGGTTGACCCTTGTCGTAAAATTCCTTTTGATTGATGATCGTATCCAAGGCCACAGCCGTCTTACCGGTCTGGCGGTCCCCGATGATCAATTCGCGTTGGCCGCGGCCGATCGGGATCATGGCATCAATGGCCTTGATACCCGTTTGCAGCGGCTCGTTTACCGGCTGACGGAAAATAACTCCGGGCGCTTTGCGCTCCAGCGGCATTTCGTACAGTTCGCCTGTCAGCGGACCTTTTCCATCGATAGGCTGCGCCAATGTGTTTACCACACGACCCAATACGCCCTCGCCTACTTGAACCGAACCAATTTGCCCGGTACGCTTCACGGTAGCTCCTTCCTTGATGCCTTTGGGGTCACCCAAAAGCACGGCTCCCACGTTATCTTCTTCCAGGTTGAGTACGAGTGCACGCAATCCATTTTCAAACTGGATCAACTCTCCAGCCTGGGCCTTGGTAAGGCCGTAGATGCGCGCCACCCCATCACCGATGGTTAGCACGGTGCCAATTTCTTCCAGTTGGGCGGTGGTACGCGCCTGCGACAACTGTTCGCGCAGGATTGCGGATACTTCTTCGGGTCTGATCTCTGCCATAATTCGTTACTTCAAAAATTGAATTTCGTTCAAAACTGTTTTACGTAGGGGTTCTCGTTGAACTTCACCTTGAGTGTCTTGAGCTTGCTCTTGATGGACGCATCAATCTGCTGATCGCCCACGTTGAGAATAAAACCACCGATCAACTCAGGGTCTACCTTTTCGTGTAGTTCTACTGTCTTTTTCTGGCTCAACTCGCGGGCCATCCGGTCAATCTCGGCACGGAGTGTAGCATCCATGGCCAGGGTTGTAATCACCTCGGCCTTACCAATACCTTTATACTCGTTATAGGCCTCGTGAAACTCGCGCGCGATGGAAGGCAACAACGGCTCACGGTTTTTTTGCGTAAGTATGTTGATGATGGCAAAGGTGAGTTCATGCACCTTTCCGGTAAATATCTGGTGCAGCACCTTTCGCTTGATCTCATGACGAACGATCGGGCTGCGCAGCATTAACAGCAACTCACGACTTTTGGTCACGGTGGTAGTGAACAACTGCATGTCGGCATGCACTTGCTCCAACGCTCCCCTTTCAACAGCCAGACCGAGGAGTGACTTGACGTATCGTGCGGCAACGCGTGAGTCGTTCATATCTTAGTTCAGCTTCAGATCTTTGATGATGGAGTTAACTAACTCGCGCTGGGCACTATCCGAGGCTAGGTTCTTCTTCATCAGTCGCTCGGCTACTTCCAGCGAGAAATTGGCCACCTGAAGCTTCACTTCCTTCAGGGCCGCCATCTTTTCGGTCTGAATAACAGCTTTGGCGTCCTCAATGATTTTGTCCGCGTTTTTACGGGCATCGTTCTGGGCCTGGTCGTGCAGGCGAGAGGCCGCCTCGCGGGCTTCGCGCAATATCTTATCGCGCTCCTCACGCGCCTCTTTCAGCAGCTTTTCGTTATCCGACTTGAGCGAAGCCATCTCCGCTTTTGCCTTTTCTGCCGAGTCCAACGCTTGCTGGATGGAGGCCTCCCGCTCTTTCAACGAGCCAAGGATTGGCTTCCACGCCAGCCGTCCAAGCAGGATTACCAGCAACAGAAAAACAAATGCCTGCCAAATGATGAGGCCGGTTCCAGGGGTTAGTAGTTCCATAGTGTTTCGGGTTTTATGCAGTTAGCCAAAAAACGGAGTGCCCCGGCCCAGTGCCGGAGCGCTCTCCGTTTCTTTTCTCAGCCTTTGAACGAAATCAACAAGCAAATAACAAGGGCGAATAGGGCGGCCACCTCAATAAGGGCAGCGATGATCAGCATAGCACCCTGAATCTTGCCTGACGCTTCAGGCTGACGGGCCATACCTTCCATTGCTGAGCCACCAATGCGGCCGATACCGATACCTGCGCCAATCGCAGCTAAACCGGCACCAATGCCTGCACCCATGATCGCGTAGCTGATGTCCAATAAAATAGCTAACAACATAGTTTTAAATAATTAAGTGAAACAAAACGCCCTGTGGTGCTACCCGCAGGGATATCTTTAATGGTGGTCGTGTTCCTCTACGGCCATGCCGATATACAATGACGTAAACAGCGTAAACACATAGGCCTGAATTCCGGCCACCAATAATTCAATCAAATTGATAAACAATACAATCACACTCGACATCAACCCCACCGTAATACTTTGAAAAATGAAGGCCAGTGAAATCAACGCCAGTAGCACAATGTGCCCGGCTGTGATCGCCACGAACAAACGAATGGTGAGTGAAATCGGCTTCGTGAATATCCCGATGATTTCCACCGGCAGGATCACCAACCGCAGCGGCAACGGCACACCCGGAGTCCAGAAAATGTGGCCCCAGTAGCTTTTGTTTCCGCTGACGTTCGTAATGATGAACGTGAAGAAAGCGAGCGTGGCGGTAACTGCAATATTACCCGTGAGGTTACCGGCACCCGGCAACAAACCCAACAGGTTACCAAACAAGATGAAGAAAAAGAGGGTGAGCAAATAAGGCAGGTAGCGCTCATAGCGATGGCCAATATTCGGTTTCACCACTTCATCGCGCACAAAAACCACGATCGGTTCAATAAATGACTGAACTCCGCTGGGCGCCCGGCCGGCATTGCGCTTGTACCCACGCGCGGCCGCCACCAGCACCACGAGCAGAAGGGTGGAGTTAATCAACAGCATGGCCACGTTCTTGGTAATGGAAACATCCAGAACCGGCTGGCCATTCAGTGTAATATGATTATGCTCTAACCGGTAACCGTTGTACTCCACGGTTTGGTGATGATCATCATAAAAGCGTGATGATGAAAACATCTCCAGGCCACGGGCTTCGGAATAGACAATGACCGGCAGGTACAACGTACCGTAGTGGCCATCAAAGAAATGCCAAACATGGTCGTCCAGGACGTGATGAATGATCACATCGTTGGCATTGAACGCGCCCTCAGCGTGAGCTTCGGTATGGACAGTATCAGCCTGAGTGGCTTCCTGGGCAAAAACCCCTGAAAAAGTCATCAAAAAGCAACCTAAAATAAGGGCCAGAAATGTTGTTTTTGAAGGCAAAAAGGGCTTTTTCATCCGGAAACGAGAGGGTCTGCAAAAATCGACTGCAAAAGTATTGATTAATCGGTCAAAAGGAAACGTTTGACCAAGTTTTTAGGCCTTGCCGCAGCACCCGGTTCTTAGCGGGGCGTGGCCCGCAACAGCCACCACAACTCAAGGCCGGTAAACGAGAGGTAGGCCAACAAAAACACCACCGCATTGGCCATGGCCTCGGTCGGGTTGTCTAAGACAATCACCACCAGATAGGTCAGGCTCAGCAGCATTTTAACGGCAATGGACCCCAGGTAGGCCAGGGGAAAAAGATCGGGCTGCCGGCTGCGCAGGCGAACCATCATGAACACCAGGGCGCCCGTGAGCGCCAGCAAGAATAGAATGGAGAACCAACCGTATCCGGGAAACGTCATGAATTCTTATTGACCGAGCGGTAGAGTGAATACATCTGGCCGCCAAACATCAGCAAAACAAAAGTGAGGAGGAAAACCGGAAACGTGAATCCGGCTTTTTGGTCGAGCCAATGCCCCAACCAGGCAGCCAAGCCAATGGCCACTACCAGTTGCAGCCCTAACGCACTGTACTTAATGGCTTGATTAAATGGCGCGGGCTTCTTCGGTTCGGTAGGCCCGGTTCCCATTCTCGCCCAGTTTAATGTCCTTGATCGCAGCGCCCATCTTGCAGCTTCCGTTAAAGACGGCTCCTGGCTCCACAACCAGTTTGCCGGTGAGAATATCCCCATGAATGATGGCTGTTGCTTTTAACACCAGCATCTCGGCCACTTCCACTCGGCCGCGAACTTCACCTTCGATGTCGGCATTCTGCGCGGCAATGTTTCCTTCTACGTGACTGGTATTGCCCAACGCAATCTTCGACTTGGAACGTACATTGCCAATTATTTTCCCTTCAATTCGGATGTTGCCGTGAGTCTCAATATTGCCTTCCAGCACGGTTCCTTTTCCGATAACGTTGCTGGAACTGCTGATTTCTTCGGCTGCTCTCTTTTGTTCTTTTGTAGTGATCATAGGGTCTTACATTAAAATGTTACGAACTCCTCGGGGTTTAAGGAGTTTCCGTTATACCAAAGTTCAAAATGCAGGTGCGGCCCATCGGTGAGCTCGCCACTGTTGCCAACAATGGCAATGATTTCTCCGGCATTGACAAAGCTACCAACTTTTTTCAATAGCTGGGCATTGTGCTTGTATACCGATATCAGGTTTCCCCGATGTTGAATGGCGATGACATAGCCAGAGTCCTGCGTCCACGAGGCCATAACAACGGTGCCTTCGGCAATGCACTTCACCGATTCGTTGGTCTTCGCCACGATGTCAATTCCATAGTGGCCCTTTTGCACATCGTAACGATCCGAAACGAAGCCGGTGATCGGGGAAAAGAAAAATGTCTCTTGCAACTCGCTGTACTTATTGCTGGTAAGCGCAATGCGCCCTTGTTCGGACTGCTCGAATTCTGCCCGAAACTGCGAGTCGGATGGATTGAGTTTAAGGTTGCCGATGGCCGAAACGGGGCGCGTGGTGACGTTTAGTTCTTGCACCGGGTCGCGAAATGAGCCACTTGTGTCGCCACTCAAAATCCGCTGAAAGTTACCAATGAACTTGTCCTTGCGGTCGACCTCCAACGCGAGGGAATCAACTTTAAGTGCAAGCAAATACAATTTCTTATTGGCCTCCATTTGCGCATGGCGCGGATCGAACCAGCGGGCGAGCAAAGTCTGCGAGAGAAAAAGGCTGCCGACAAACGTAGCCAGAAAAACGATCACGACAATGACAAGCACCTTGGCATAGGTGAAGCCGATGGCACGGGTCTCGGCCAATGAATCTTCATGGCGAATCACCAGTTGGTGCCGCTCCGTCAGGCGCTCGGAAAGTGTCTTTTTCGGCTTCAAAAAGGGCAAATTTTGGCAAAGGTACGGATTTGGCTGATTTTTGGCCGGGCGTTAGTATTGCCCTTCCCTTTTTTTACGTTTGTAAGTCGTATTATTCTATGAGCAGGTTTTGGGCGGGTTTAGGTTCACTGGCAGCGTGCTTCGCATGGCTTATCGCAGCCTCGTGTTCCTCCAATCAAAATACCGTAACGGCCGACTTCTTCCACAACACCACCGCTCATTACAACGGCTACTTCTATGCGCGCGAAAAAACGGTGGAGGTTGAACGGTTAATTCAGAAAAGCCTGGACGATGATCCTAACCAGATTCTGCGACTTTATCCAAAACTGGATACCGTTTTGGCCAAGACTTACGCCAAAGACACGGAGGAAATCATCAAGATGGCTTCCATCTCCATCCAGCGGCATCCCAACAGCAAGTGGGTTGACGATAATTATGTGTTGGTAGGCCTGGCACGGCTTTACGCGTGCGATTGGGAAAACGCCATTCAAACGTTCAAGTACGTAAACACCAAAAGCAACGATGCGGCTGTCCGCCATAAGGCGCTTGTGCACTTGCTGCGCACCTTCACCGAAATGGGTGAGTATGATAAGGCAGAAGAAGTGGGTGCTTTTTTGGAAAAGCAAAAGCTGGAGCGCGAAACGCAAAAGAATTTCTATCTGAACAAAGCGTACTACTTCCAGGTGCGCAACAACTACGACTACATGGTGCGCAGCCTGACCCAGGCCGATTCGTTGCTCAGCCGCACCGACCGAAAGGGACGAATTTATTTCCTCATCGGCCAGATTTACCAGCAACTTGGATTCAGCTCGCTGGCGTACAATTATTACCGCAAGTGCCTGTCCACCAACCCCGATTACGAGATTGACTTCTATGCTCGTCTCAATATGGCACAGGTTGCCCAACTCAATGACTCCCGGAGCGTGCGCACCGTACGAAAGCAGTTCGAAAAAATGCTAACCGACTCCAAGAATGCCGAATTCGTGGATAAGATCTATTACGAGTTGGGTGAATTTGAACGGAAGCAGGGCAACCTGCCGCAAGCGCTCGATGACTTTGAATTGGCGGCCCATAGCGGCACCAACAAGCGGGTTCAGGGTCAATCCTTCCTGCGCATGGGGCAAATCTATTTTGATTCGCTCCAACGCTATACGCTCGCCAAGAATTACTACGACAGTGCGGTTCAGGCGCTGCCGCGCGATTTCGAAAACCTTGACGCGATAAAAAAGCGACAGGAGATTTTGGGTGAATTTGCCCTGCACACCGAAACCATAATCTGGAACGACAGCCTGCTGACCATGGCCGCTATGGATTCGCTGTCACTTCGTCACGTACTGGACTCGGTGGTGGCTGCCCGCCAAAAACCGGTTGTCACTTCGAAGAAAAAGCGAAAACGAAATACAGGCGGGCCAGCCGCAGCCGGTCCCCAAAGCGAATTCTTTCGTCAACTGAATCAAGATGATAACACTACGGTTGCCGACTGGTATTTCGGGAACCCCAGTGCGGTAGCGCTGGGTCAGTCGGAGTTCCAGCGCATCTGGGGCAACATAACATTGGAGGACAACTGGAGACGCTCCAACAAGGCAGCCGAACAATTAAGCGGCCCACAGGTAGCCGACACAGAGCCCGTGGCGAAAGACTCCGTGGCGGAGATAGCCAAAACGGAAACCACAGCGGTTGACGAAGTGGGTAGGGTTTTCGCGCAACTGCCCCGAACGGACAAGCAGGTTAAAGAGGCGAACGGCAAAATCGAAGAAGCCTATTTCCGGCTGGGCGACTTATACTATTTCCAGTTGCTGGAGAAAGAAAACGCAGCCGAGTCGTATGAGAAACTGCTCAACCGGTATCCGCAATCCGCGCGCGTACCCGAAACGCTATACAAACTCTACCTGATTGAAAAAGAAAAAGGTAGTGATAAAGCCGAGCTGTACGCACAACGGCTGAAAGATCAATATCCCAACTCAACCTTTACACGCATTCTGATTAATCCGGATTACCTGAAAGAAACCAGCGTGGCGGCCGAGAAGCAGAAGATGATTTACAAGGAGGCCTATACGTATTACCAGGAGAATAACTTGCGCCTGGCACGTGCACGCCTCGAAGAGGCAACCGCGCTGGGCGAAACCTTCTTTTCGCCCCAACTGGAGCTTTTGGGGATATTACTCACCGGCAAGACGGAAGACATTGCCCGCTACCAGTATGAGCTGGGCGAGTTTGAAAAGAAATATGCCGAAACCGATTTGGGTCGTTATGCCGGGCAGTTATTGGCCACTTCGCGCGCGTTAACCGAACGGCTGGAGAAAGCCAAGGGCATTAAGTTCATTGAATCGTTCAACGAACCGCACTACTTTGTGGTCATCTATAAAACGGCCGACCGGCTGACGAATGCTGTAGCCACGGCAATTGACCGCTTCAATTCCGCCCAGTGGAAGGAAAAAAATCTGCAAACAAGCAGCCTCGTGCTGAGCGATGAACTGGTGCTCACCCTGGTACAACCGTTGGCCGACCAACAAGAAGCTCTGGCGTATTTCGATAAGTTTCGCAGCCAGATCGAAAAGCAGCCGCCCTTTTCGATGTATAAATTCAATACCTTTGTTATCACCAAAGACAACTTCCAGATTTTTTATAAAAACAAGGCGCTGGATGAGTACCTCACCTTCTTCGACCGGAACTATCAAAACCAAACTCCGTAAACTGCTGGACATCCGAAAACGCTGGGTGTCTAACGTGATCAAGTACATCTGGATTATTTTTCTCTGCTTCCTACTCGGTCTTCCCTTATTTTTATATACCGTAAGCATTGATCTGCTCGGGTTGTATGGGGGCATGCCCAGCCTGAAAGAAATCGAAAACCCGGAAAACGATCTCTCGTCTGAATTGATTTCCGCAGACGGAGTATCCCTTGGTCGTTACTTCCGCTACAACCGCAGTCAGGTTACGTACGACCAACTCTCTCCGGACCTGATCAACACGCTGCTGATCTCGGAAGACCACCGGTTTCATCAACATTCAGGTCTGGATTTTCTAGCTTACCTCCGGGTGATCTATGGATTGCTGACCTTCAATCCGCAGGGTGGGGGAAGCACCATTACCCAACAACTGGCCAAAAACCTGTTTACCATGAACCCCGACAAAAGCCTGGACGGACACCTGGCTGGCCTGGGGAGTTACCCGAGACGACTCATTCAAAAAAGCAAAGAGTGGATTATCTCCGTGTCGCTGGAGCGCAACTTCACCAAAGAAGAAATCATTGCCTTGTATCTGAACACCTGCGATTTCAGCAGCAACGCGTTTGGCATCAAGGTAGCCTCGGAGACTTACTTCAACAAACCGCAAGACAGCCTCAACCTGCAGGAGTCGGCCATTCTGGTGGGCATGCTGCAAGCGCCTTCGAAGTTTAATCCGTATCGAAACCCGAACAATGCACTGAAGGTGCGCAACGAAGTGCTCAGCAAAGTGTACCGCCACGGCTATAAAATAAAAACGCGCGAGCAATACGATTCGATCACTGCGTTGCCGATTGAATTGGACTACAACGTGCAAAACCAAAACGAAGGCCTCGCCACCTACTTTCGCACCGTTGCCAGCAGCTACCTGATGGCCTATTGCAAGGAAAAAGGAATTGACCTGTGGAACTCGGGGTTAAAAATTTACACCACCATTGACAGTAAGTTGCAGCGCTATGCCGAAGAGGCTATGAACGAACACATGGCCGTGCTGCAACAGCAATTTTTTGACGAGTGGGCAAAACGCAAACGTAATCCGTGGGTAAACGAAGACGGCCAGGAAATCAAAACCTTTCTTCAAACCCGGATCAAGCAGACTGACACCTACAAAAGCCTGGTTACCAAATACGGGGAAGGCCATGATTCAGTCAAAATCATGCTCAATCTGAAAAAGCCGATGACCATTTTCACCTGGAAGGGCGAGCGCGATACCTTGTTCAGCAGCATGGATTCGCTGAATTACTATAAGCGTTTTCTTCAAAGTGGTATGATGGCCATGGATCCCAACACCGGTCACATTAAAGTCTGGGTGGGCGGCTTTAACCATAAATTCTTCAAATTCGACCACGTGAAGTTAGGCAAGCGGCAACCGGGTTCTACGTTCAAGCCTTTTGTTTACGGACTGGCGATGGAGTCCGGAATCTCGCCCTGCGAAATCAAAACGGATATTTCACCGCCCTTTTCACTACCCGAAGGTGGCACCTGGCAACCGAAAAATTTTGACGGGTCGTTTGGTGACGGGTCTAAGATGACCCTGCGCCAGGCCATGGCCCGTTCCGTTAACTCCATAACTGCGCAACTCATGCAGGAGTTGGGCATGCAAAATGTGGTTCGCTTTGCGCATGATGTAGGTATTGAAAGTGAACTGGCTGCCGTGCCTTCGCTGTGCCTGGGCACCAGCGATGTTTCCTTGTTTGAGCTGACGGCTGCCTACTGCACATTTGTCAACTCGGGCATTTATACCGAACCTTTTTTTATCACGCGCATTGAAGATAAAAATGGAAATGTGATCGAGAACTTTGTTCCCAAAACGCGGCAAGCAATTGACGAGCAAACGGCCTTCAAAATGATTTACATGCTGAAGGGTGGTGTTGAGGAAGAAGGGGGAACCTCAGGTGGACTACCGTATGAACTGAAGGTAGACAATGAGTTGGGTGGCAAAACCGGCACAACCAATGATGCCAGCGATGGTTGGTACGTTGGATGCACACACGACCTGGTATCGGGTGTGTGGGTAGGTGGCGATGAACGGTCCGTTCACTTCCCCACATGGGGTTTGGGCTCGGGTGCAAAATCAGCGCGCCCCATTTGGAGCAAATTCATGTTAAAAGCCTATGCCGACCCGAACTCCGGACTGGTGAAAGGCCAGTTCAAACGTCCGAGTAGTGGCGTGGATATGTCCCTCGACTGCAGCCGCCTGATCATTCCTTCGGACACCGTAAAAGTGGATGAAGAGCCGTGGGACATTGATAATTAATCTACGTGACCAGGAAGCCTTTCCGCGGAATGCCCCTTCCACCGGAGATCAAACAAAAAAGAAATCTGAAAAAAGCTTCGGCCGATTTCATCTATTAGGCGGTAATCAAACTGCTGCATGTATCCGGTTTGCAGCGTCAGGCTTTCCGTCATTTTACGCCCCACACCCATGAAGAAACGATTGCGCTCAAAGTAAGGCGCCTGATTCGTGAAAAATATCTCGTTTGAAAAATTCAAATACCATACGCCCGGTACCACCTGTTGCTGTTTACCCAGCGGAATAACGGCATTGAGCCGATACCGAAAGCGATGCCGGAAGCCCGTTTGTGTCCACCGCTGCTCCGCCCGGTACCGATGTTCAAATTTCACCCGTTGGTAGTACTGCTTCATCGTCAGCTGTTCCCACAAACGCTCTTCATCACTCAATTTGGGATCTTCAAACGAACCGCCCGGGCTATACGTATTGTAGCTGCCGCCCGCCAAGGCTACCGAGAAATTCTTATCGAGGTTGTATTGAATTCCTCCTTTAACTTCGTAGTAGTGAAAATCCTGATAAAACTTAAGCGAACGAATCTGCCCTTCCGCAAACACCACCCACTTATCGTTCACCTTAACCGAGGCGTTCAGGATACTCCAACTCCCCAAATCGCTGAACTGGTCGGATTGGGCTGGGGCTTCAAAAGGCCAAAAAAGAAGCAGCAGAAGGTAATTGCGTTTCACGTGCGGCCGGTAGGCCGAAAGTAAGCAAATGGGTGATATTCCGCTATTTTTGAGCGGTGAAAGAGGAGTTGCGCTATCAGGTAACGTCATTGCCCGACCAGCCCGGGGTGTATCGATTTTATGACCGCGAAGCCCGGTTGATTTACGTTGGTAAGGCCAAGAGTCTAAAGAAGCGCGTTAGCTCTTATTTCAACAAGCAAAGCCAGTACAACCGCAAAACCGAAAAACTGGTTTCCGAAATCGATCGCCTTGAATTTACCATCACCCATTCGGAGTTTGACTCCCTCCTGCTGGAAAACAATCTGATCAAAGAAAACCAGCCGAAATACAACATCCTGCTGAAGGACGACAAGACCTTTCCCTACCTCTGCATCTTAAAAGAACGATTCCCCCGAATTATCTACACCCGAAAATATCTACCCAAACAAGGCGAGTACTTCGGGCCCTACACCAGCGTAGCCTCCATGAAAGCCGTTCTGGAATTGGTTCGCCAACTCTACTCCATTCGCACGTGCAGCTTGCTGCTCTCAGAAGAGAATATTCAACAAAAAAAGTTTAAAGTCTGCCTGGAGTATCACATCGGAAACTGTCGCGGACCCTGCGAAGGCTTGCAGGAAGAAACCAGTTATCTGGAAGACATTGCGCAGGCCCGCAATGTCTTGAAAGGCGACTTGAGTATTGTGGAAGAGACCTTTGCCGCACGCATGCAGGCCGCAGCCGAAAAATTCGAATTTGAAATTGCCGCTCGCTTCAAACATAAGCTCGATTTGTTGGAAAAATTCCAGACGAAGTCGCTCGTGGTTAACCGAAAACTCACCGATATTGATGTGATCAGCATCGCCAGTTCCGAAACCGAGGCATTTCTCAATTATATGATGGTGAAGGAGGGTGCCATCGTGTTCTCCAAGAATGTTGAAGTGAAAAAGAAACTCGATGAAACGGACAGCGACCTGGCCAGCCTGGTGCTCGTGAACCTGCGGGCAGAGTGCCGGAGCACGAACCCTGTAGTCTTCAGCAACGTGGCGTTGGCTGTGGAGATGAGCGATCTGGAAATTGTGGTGCCCCAGATTGGCGACAAGCGTAAACTGGTTGCGCTCTCACTCAAAAACGCGTTGTTTGCCAAACAAAAAAAGCAAACCGAAAAAGAAGAAAAGAAGTCAAAGAAGAATGAGGTGCTGCACATCCTCCAGAAAGACCTTCGCCTTACCACCTTTCCAAAAGTCATTGAGTGCTTCGACAACTCCAATTTTCAGGGGACCACGCCCGTTGCCGCAATGGTTCGCTTTGTGGATGGCCAACCGAACAAGGGCGGTTACCGGCACTTCAACATTAAAACGGTGGAAGGCCCCGATGACTTTGCTTCGATGAAAGAAATTGTTACCCGCAGGTACAAGCGCATCATGGAAGAACAAGGTGAGTTTCCCAACCTGATTGTAGTGGACGGGGGCAAAGGTCAACTCAGCAGCGCGTGCGAGGCTTTGCAGGCATTGGGGCTCTACGGAAAAATCCCCATCGTGGGAATTGCCAAAAAGCTGGAGGAGATTTATTACCCAGAGGATCCGTTACCGCTGCACATCAGTAAAAAATCACCCGGTTTGTTGTTGTTGCAGCGCATCCGGGATGAGGCCCATCGGTTTGCCATTACGTTTCACCGTCAAAAGCGCAGCTCAGCCACGTTTGTAACGGAATTGGAGGGCATACCCGGGATTGGAAAGAAAACAACGGACAAGCTCCTGGCTCATTTCAAATCCGTGAAAAAAATAAAAGAGGCAAGTCTGGAAGAACTCACCTCTCTGGTGGGTGAAAAGACAGCCCGGAAAATACTGGGGTAAAGGAACAAAAACCGGATTCCCGATCGTGAATGTTCTGCATTCCGCATCAGGAATCCGGCATTTAATCATGCCTACATTTTCTCTTTCGCAATGGGCGGCAACACGCCCATGTTGTACCAGGCAAAGGAATAGTAATCCGCGATCAAGTCCATGTTTTTGGTAATGTTGGACGAGCCGTGGGCGGAGTTTACATCAATGCGAATCAGGGTCGGGTTATCCCCGCCCTGATTTTCCTGCAAGGAAGCCGCAAACTTAAAACTGTGTGCGGGCACAACGCGATCATCGTGATCGGCCGTAGTGATCAACGTGGCCGGATACTTCACACCGGGCTTCAACGCGTGGACGGGCGAATAGGCTTTCAGGTATTCAAACATCTCCTTTGAATCCTCAGCCGTGCCGTAGTCGGTTGCCCAGGCTGCTCCGATCGTAAACTTATGATACCGAAGCATGTCCAGCACGCCCACTTGCGGCACCGCCACTTTGGCGAGGTCGGGCCGCTGGGTCATCACCGCCCCGACTAGCAAACCCCCGTTTGAGCCTCCGTTGATGGCCAAATACTCACTTGATGTATACTTCTCTTTAATTAGGTACTCACCGGCAGAAATGAAATCGTCAAAAACGTTTTGCTTATTCATCTTAGTGCCCGCCTGGTGCCATTTCTCGCCATACTCGCCTCCGCCACGCAGGTTGGGTTGCGCGTAAATCCCTCCGTTTTCGAGCCACACGATTCGCGAGGTGCTGAACCCCGGAGTTAAGCTGATATTAAAGCCACCATAGGCATACAGCCAGGTGGGGTTCTTTCCGTTCAACTCAATTCCCTTCTTGTGCACGATGAACATCGGCACTTTTGTGCCATCCTTGCTGGTGTAAAACACCTGCTTGGTCTCATAATCGTCCGGATTAAACTTAACATTTGGCCGCTCATACTCGGTTGATTTGCCGGACGCCACGTTGTATTTGAAGATTGTAGGCGGGTAGGTAAAAGATGTGAACGTGTAGTAGACGTCCTGATCGTCCTTCCATCCGCCAAAACCCGATGCGGTACCGATCCCCGGCAGTTCTACCTCACGCTCCAGCTTACCGTTCAGGTCATACTGTTTCACTTGTGTCTTAACGTCAACGAGATAGAACGCGAAAACTTTCCCACCACCAGCCGAGGTTGTCAGTGAATTTTCAGTCTCGGGAATCAGATCTTTCCAGTTCTCGTAGGATGGATTGGCCGCATCCACCCACACCACTTTCGAGTTCGGAGCCTCGTGGTTCGTTTCGATAATCAACTTCGAGCCTTCACTTTCAATCACATTCTGGTCGCTCTCAAATCCCGTCTTGATCGGTAATATCGGGCTATTGGGTTTCGAAAGATCCTGAACATACAGTTCGTTACCCGTAGTGCTTTCAGATGTTGAGATAATCAGGTAACGTTCATCTTCTGTCAGGAAGCCGCCTACAAATCGTCTCTTTTCTTTTTCACCAAAAATCACTTTATCCTGGGAAGACGGAGTACCGAGTTTGTGATAATACAGTTGCTGGTATTCATTGCGGGCAGCCAGGTTGCTCTTCAACCCCTCGGCAAATCGGTTAATGAAATACCCGTCATTGCCCCTCCACGAGATGCCACTCTGCTTCATATTGCGGATGGTGTCCTCCACTAGAGTTTTGTCAGAGGTACGAATCACCACCGCCTCGGCACGGTCAGCGCCACCCTTGGCAATCTGGAAAGCCAATAAGGAACCATCTTTTGAAAAAGCTAAACTGCGCATGGTAGTCGTTCCGTCTTTCGAAAATGTGTTGGGGTCAAGAAAAACTTCAGGTGTGCCATTCTCGCCCTTTTTTCGATACAACACCGACTGATTCTGCAGTCCCGAATTCTTGTAGAAGTAATAGTATTCGCCTCGTTTGAACGGAGCCCCGAGTTTTTCATAGTCGTTTAACTCCTGCAGCCGGGCACGCACGGCATCGCGGTAAGGAATGCCTTTGAGGTACGAAAACGTCACGTCATTTTGACGGCTGACCCAATCGGCCGTCTCTTTTGAGGTGTCGTTCTCCAGCCAGCGATACGGGTCAGCTACTGGCACACCAAAGTAAGTATCTACCGTGTCAACCTTCGCGGTAGCCGGATATTGGCTAACCTTTACCGGAGCCGGCTTTTGGCAGCCAACTGCCAGCAGCACCAGAAGTGCTATGGGAAAAATGCGCTTCATATCTTTTCGTTTAGGGCAGCGAAAGTACATTGCCGTTTGGGGATGCGCAAACCGATCGGGATAAACGAAAACCAATCACTACCTTAGATGTTTATCGGATATGATGAATAAAGCGTTTTGGCCGATTTTGAACACCCTGGGGTTTGCCCTGGTGATCACCGTGAATGCACTCGCCAACATTCTCCCCATTAATGGCATGAACACGGGGCAGATTTCGTCTCTGTATCCCAGTTTGTTTACACCGGCCGGTATCACGTTCAGCATCTGGAGCGTGATCTACCTGTTGTTACTTGGTTTCGTCATCGTTCAATGGGGAACGTTGCGCCAGCAAATCTGGTTTCCCCGACTGAGCCAATGGTTTCTGATATCCTGTTTTGCCAATGCCGGTTGGATTCTGGTGTGGCACTACCTGCTGCCGGGATGGTCACTCGTGGTCATGCTGGTGCTCTGGTTCACACTCAGCCGCATCTTTATGCTGCTGCGGGCAGCGGTGGAGTTACGTGAGTCGCTTCAACGCTATCTCCAAACCACGTTCTCGGTTTACTTCGCCTGGATTTGTGTAGCTACCATTGCCAACACCTCCTGTTTGCTTATCCATTGGGAATGGTCGGGCTACCCGCTCAGTGGTGTGATATGGACAGTCATTATGATTGCCATTGCCGCCCTGCTGGCAACAGGTATGACCTGGAGATACCGGGCATTTTCGTTCACCACAGTGGTGGCGTGGGCTATCCTGGGCATCTACTGGAGATGGGAATCATCCGCTGAGTCTACCCTTGCTGTAGCGTGTTTGTTCGCACTGGGTTTGCTCACGGGCCAAACCATTGCGTTTTTCGCGAAGCACGGAAAAAAGGTCTTCATGGCTGTTTAAAGAAAGGAATGTTGCTGATTAATCCGAGCTGCAGCGTGTGGTTGCTTTCTACCTGCGTGCCATTACTCTTTAGAACGAGCTGATTCAGATACCCAAACTCCAGTCGGCCAACCTTTGGAATGCGGTATCCCAGCGCCACGTAGGCACGATTCTGGTCAAACACATTCATTTTTACATTCTCGCCAAAGCTGATGAAGACTTCGTCATAAAACGTCACGTACCAGCTATTTTCCTCGATCGTTTCGCCCGTGAACGGAATGGAGAATCTCGTAAAAATCCGGAATCGATTCTGATAAACGGCTTCGCCCGGGGCAAAGCTGCCATCCGTTTGCTCAACGGGAAGATATTGCCAACGTTGCTCAAGCCGAAAACGACTGATCATTTCCCACTTGCGCAACTGGCTCTTGATCTGTGCCTGTTGCCAGAGCCGGTGCTCCGGAAAAGTGGCGGCCACCGGAAACTCTCCGTAGGGGTAGGTTTGAATAAAGGCATAGCCGGCTGTCAGAAATGTTTGATCGGTCAAATGATAATTGATACCGGTGCGCAAGAGCAACTGTTGCCAGGAGGTAATCACGTCATGGCGTCTGAACTGGGCCTCGAGATGCACGCCCCATTTGGAGGAAACCTTGTGATCGCCAAAATACATGTACCATCCATTGCTGTTGGTCGTGTGTTGGCGCACACTTTGGCCCAGGGCGGACGTAGAAATGAGCAAAACGACAAATACTCGAACATAAATCATCACCGCAAATTTATAAGGTTACGCGTACCATCCGTTGGGCGGCCGTCACAAACGCAACTGCCCATTGCTCCAATTCGGCAACCTCTCCGGTTGTGAGTGTATCCATTTTTTTGTAGAACAACAACTTGTGCTTGTGGCATTCTATGTGGATGGCATCATGTGTTTCCAGGAACGCGATGATATCCGGCTGGAAGAAGTCACGAATTTTATCTTCATCAAATCCTCGCAGGTAGTATTTGCGCGAAAACGCAGGAGCGCTTGAGAAATCGATGTCATGGCCATGAATAAGATCCGACAGTCGGGTTCCCAAACTCTCCGGCTCCAGGGCGAAATCCGGTAACGGTAAATCCGTGTCCGTGATGAAAGCTACTGTAACCTGATTTTCCTTACGCTCCTGGCGTACCCCTTCGATCAACGTGATATCACTGAACTCAATTTTGTGGGTGTCGGTGAACTTGCTCAGGATATTTTCTTCGTACTGAATTTGATTACCCTTGGCTATCGGAAAATCCTTGTACTTAGCTGCTGTTCTCGCCTTTTGGGGAAAGAAGTTAAAATCCTGTTGTTCGGCATATCTGCGTAATTCCAACTGGCGCGGTGTTAATCGGATCTCCACCTTGCTTTGCATGCCGGGGTCATATTTTCGTGTCGCCAGCGGGTGATTGGAAAGGGCCCTGAAGTTATCAAATCCCACGGTAAGAATGTCGTTACCTTGCTGGTGGCGCTGTTCTTCCAGGTGATGCAAAGCCTCCATAAACGTATGGTCTACGATTCGGGCATCGGCAAAGTTGATGATCACTTTCTTGCCGGGTTTAAACTGGTCAAACAACTTCTTGTAACCGATGAGATTCGAAAAAATAGCTGAGTCCCTGACTTTTACATGCTGCTCATTCTCCGTCTCGAAGTACTCGTAGCGCGCCTTAAACAAACTGCGCAGAGGTGCGCCATTAATGATGTGAAACACGAGCTTCATCAAAATTCCCGCACCAACACCCAGGAGCAAATCGGTGTACAGAGTGATTAAAATGGTGACGACAAAAATTACCAACTGCTCTGATCCGATCTTGTATGTTTTGAAAAATTCATTGGGTGAGGCCAGCCGATACCCCACCGCAATAAGCAATGCCGCCAGGGCCGTGTTGGGGATCATTTCAATTACCGGGATGAACAGCAGCATGGCCAGAAGTAAGAAAAAGCCGTGAAAGAAATTAGCCCAGCGTGTTCGCCCGCCAAACGAAACATTGGCCGAGCTTCGGGCAACTTCGGAAATCATCGGCAAGCCTCCCAAAACCGCTGCGGTGGCATTGCCAATGCCTACGGCTACCAAGTCCTTGTTCGGATTAGATGCGCGTTTCCAGGGATCAAGCCCATCAATGGCTTTTACCGTAAGCAGGGACTCGAGGCTGTTGATAAACAGAAACATGAAAACATATTTCCAAAACACGGCCGTGCCGATCATGCCAAAATCAGCGTTGACCCCCACCATGCCCCAGAAATCTCCGATCTTCACCAGATCAAAGGCTGGTTCGGTATGTTTGAAATCCATAATCAGCGCCATGGGAATGGTAACACCCAACACCACCATGGGAGCCGGCACTTTTTTCACCCATTTGGATTTGATAAAAGGCATTCCAAAAATGATAACCAGGCTCACTACACCCACGAGTGTGACCCGAGGATCGGCATGAACGATTGAGTGGGGAATCCGCTCGTAAAGTTCGAATGGCTCCAGGCCTTTTAACGTGGCCGGATCAATGCCCAGCAGAACGTGTATCTGCTTCGAAAAAATAATCAGGCCGATGGCGGCCAACATACCGTGAACAGCCGAGTGTGGGAAAAAATCACTTAGGGTGCCAAACTTGAGGAAACCGAACGTGATTTGAATGGCGGCAGCCACCACAATGGCACCCAATGCAAAGTGCCAACCTTCGGCTCCACCGCCCATTTCAACCACGGCACCAGCACAAATAGTAATCAATCCGGCTGCCGGGCCCTTAATGGTAAGTCGCGAACCGGCAAACCAGCTTACCACCATGCCTCCGACCATCGCGGTGAGCACACCCATAGCAGGCGGAAACTCACTGGCTTTGGCGATACCCAGGCTGAGCGGTAAGGCTAATAAGAAAACGAGAAAACCGGAGACTGCATCGGCACGCCAATTCTGCTTAAGTCCGATGAGCCCATCTGATGGGATTTGTTGAGAAACCATGGAATACGTTTAGTTGATTTGAAAATTGAACATGAGTTGGGCGCGAAACGCCCTCAACGGGGTCGGTGAACAACCCGAAACAACTTGTTCAAATGATCAACGAACAGTGAAGCCGGAACAATGGCGGATGCCAATCAGCCCGAGCATTCAGAAGACCAGCTTTGACACGACTCGCCCCCTCGGCAAAACCGAAATCAACAACCGTAAGGCAATACAGCGTTGGCGCATCGGATGATTCTTTATATACGCGCTCCTCTTCATCGGGCTCAACAACACTTTGTACCGCTCCATGAAGTTGCGACCTCTCCAGCCGACTACCCGGCTGGTCGTGCCTCGGTATTGCCTCACAAAAACAAAGCAGCAGCACCGGAATGAGCCACGCAGTCGCCAACGTGTAAGCTATACTCCGGAAAATAAAAGTATTACTGCTGCGCTTCATCGAAAAGAAATGCGAAAGCAAACATGATCTATTTCCGAGAAAAAAACCAACCGACTAAAACGAAAGTTCACAGCATTGCGTTACCTTGCCTGGTGACTTGTCCGGTTTTGATTCGATCGCTGGCATCTTTGCTGGTAGTGGTTTGCCTGACTCTTGAGGTTGGCTATGTATTGGAAAATACCTTGGCCCAAGATGCTACTCAATCAACCATTCGGGCATGTGACCATGATTTTAACCAAGCACATGTCTGGCTACTGGCCGATGAGATTGAAGAAAACTCCGAAGGCAAGTCGAAAGAACAAAACGGCCTGGATATTCTGGTTGATGAGTCGGATAACCTCAGTAGGTTGTACAATGCGAAGTACGGTCAAGATACTTTCCTTACCGGGATGCGTGCTATTGCGCGCCATCTGAACCATCGGGTTCTGCGCATTTGATTTTGAAACTCAACGGGCCATTTGATGCCCTCCATTTGAGTCTTCAAAATTCACCGTATCAATTTATGAACCCTGATTTCGATTCCGGCTTTCATGAGAAGCCAACCCTAGAAAAAATAAAACACTACCTGCCCGCGCAGGCCCCGCTTAAAGATTTCATTCACCACAACACCCTTCATGCGTTCCAGGAGATGAAATTCTTCGAGGGAACCCGGCATGCTTCGGAGATTCTTGGATACAAGGTTTCGCTGAAGCTTCCGGAATACCGCGACCTGTTCAGGCATGGTCATATTCGGGAGGATGTGCTGGAGCACCGCATCGCCTTGCGCTATGGCCAGCAGGCGATACAGGAGTGGAAGGAGCGTCTTGTTACCAAACACTATGAAAAAGGACCGTTACCCCGAATAGGTTCACTGCGTGCCCATTGGAAAAAGATATACCAAATCGATCTCGACTCACTCGTTCACCCAACACTTTTTCGCATTCTCTGCAGCTACCTGGACCAGGGTATCGCCATCTGGAATTTCCCTGTTTGGCATAAAGACTTTTTGGATTCTATCCGGGAAATGGAGAACCGGAGCTTCACGAGCTTCTTTCGAACTGCCCGGGCCAAAAAAATGCTGGCCGATGGTTCATTAAAAATAGAAGATCTTCTTGCTGTTGTTGTGGGTGACACGGCATTGTATGAGACTTATCTTTTTGATCAGCAATTTGCACATCAGGGATGGTCGGGGATGGTAGCTACGGTTGAAGACGCTCCGCAAACATTGCTCGATACCCGGCAAATAACCCTGCACGATCTGATCATCTTTGAGTTATTGCTGGAAATTGACAGCCTTGACTACCGGCTCGATGATCAATGGCAACCTCTGGCCAGTCGTTTATCCGAAAAACCGGAGCCTCTTTTCAAAAAGGTAGAACAAACCGAATTGCACGCGGTACTGGAGCTTTGGCAAGAAGCCTTTGAGTGGAGTTACTACGATCAGGTATTAGCCGGTATTAACTCGCCAAAGCCAGAGTACCCTGCCATCGGCAGGCCAAGTTTTCAAGGGCTATTTTGTATTGATGACCGCGAATGCTCGCTACGAAGATATCTGGAGCGATTCGACCCAGCCTGTGCCACGTTTGGAACACCGGGCTTTTTTGGCGTGGAGTTTTTCTTTCAGCCTACCGATGGCAAGTTCTTAACCAAGTTATGCCCCGCCCCTGTCACACCGAAACACCTCATTCGGGAAGGAGGCGTGAAAGCTGACAACAAAAAGGATCTACACTTTACCAAACAAACCCACTCACTTTTCCGCGGCTGGCTGATATCGCAGACGCTTGGCTTTTGGTCGGCCCTGAAATTGTTTTTCAATATTTTCAACCCCACCATGGGACCGGCCACAGCCAGTTCGTTCAAGCACATGAACAAGCAGGCACACTTGTCGGTAATCAACCAAAATCAGGAAAAGGAAAACGGGCTGCAGGTGGGCTACACCTTGGATGAAATGGCAAATCGGGTGGAAAGCCTTTTGAAAAGTATTGGGTTGGTCAAGAACTTCTCACCGCTGGTCTATGTAGTAGGGCACGGGTCCAGCAGCGTCAACAATCCGCATTTTGCTGCCTATGATTGCGGGGCTTGTTCCGGTCGGCCGGGTTCCGTTAATGCACGCGTGGTCTGCACGATGGCCAACCACCCCGGAGTGCGGGCGCTATTGATAACCCGGGGGATCGTTATTCCGGATTCGACACGCTTTGTAGGCGCCTTGCATGACACCACGCGCGATGACATTGAGTTCTTTGACGAAATCCATTTGTCGGCCGAGCAGCTCAAACTTCATGTGACCAACATCGAAACGTTTAATCAAGCACTGAATTCAAATGCGAAAGAGCGCTCGCGCAGGTTTGAGTCGATTAATTCACACCTGACCGGACGGGAAATACATGAACAGGTTCGCTTGCGCAGCGTTTCCTTGTTTGAGCCGCGCCCGGAATTGAATCACGCCACCAATGCACTATGTATTGTGGGTCGAAGAAGTATGACACGTGGCTTATTTCTTGATCGCAGGTCATTCATGAACTCGTATGATTACCAGGTAGATCCGGATGGCCAATATCTCTTTAACATTCTGAAAGCTGCCGCACCGGTATGTGGTGGTATCAATCTGGAGTATTTCTTCTCGCGGGTTGATAACCAGAAGCTCGGTGCCGGCACCAAGCTGCCGCACAACGTCATGGGTCTGTTTGGTGTGGCCAATGGCATCGATGGTGACCTCCGGCCCGGCTTACCCAGCCAGATGATTGAAGTTCATGATCCCGTGCGGCTGTTGATTATCGTGGAGCAGTTCCCGTCTGTTGTTCTCCAGACTATTCAACGCTCAAAAGAAACATACGAGTGGTTCATAAACGAGTGGGTTAACCTGGTCGTTGTTGACCCCGAAACACACGTGTGCTATGCGTTCAGCGATGGCCGTTTTCATCCGTACGAGCCCCTGGCGGGCAAACTTCCGCAGATTGACAACCTTGATCTTTTGCTGGAGACCAACGCTGAAAATTTACCGGTTTATTTAATCCCGTGACATGACCTCCCTGCTCGAAGTATTCATTCTCATTCCGCTGGCGGCATTCCTGATCAGCTTAGTCATTCCGGGCCGGAAAGAGACGCTGATGTCACAAGTAGCCTTCGTATCGGTTGGCCTTCATATGGTGTGTTTCCAGATCTTCCTACTTTACTGGCTGTGGCACGGGTATCCGGATCTGAATTTGAAGGACGTAGTCCTCTACAAAACGGATGGCTACGAGTTTTACCTGGATTTCAGGTTTGATGAAATCACAGCCACCCACGTGTTTGTCGGGTCGCTGCTCACGTTCCTGGTAACCATCTACAGCCGTTACTACCTTCACCGCGAAACCGGATACAAGCGCTTCTTCAACACCATCTTGCTTTTCTATCTCGGTTACAATGCTGTGGTTTTCTCCGGCAATCTCGAGACCTTGTTTATCGGGTGGGAGATTTTGGGCATTTCATCTTTTTTACTGATTGCCTTCTACCGTGATCGGTATCTGCCGGTCAAGAATGCGGTAAAAGTATTTTCAATCTACCGGGTTGGTGATGTTGGCTTACTACTGGCCATGTGGCTGCTCCACCACTTCTGGCATGAGAACATCACGTTTGAGGCGTTGGAAAACGTTGAATCCGTAAGTCAGCACCTCGAAAATCATCACTGGAGCGGCATCTTTATCTCGCTCATGTTCCTGATTTCGGCTGCTGCCAAATCAGCCCAGCTCCCCTTCTCGTCCTGGTTGCCCCGGGCGATGGAAGGCCCCACGCCTTCAACCGCCATCTTCTACGGGTCATTATCAGTGCACATCGGGGTGTTTATCATGCTGCGTACCTTTCCCTTCTGGGAACATCAAACGCTGGTGCGCATAATCATTGGTGTGATGGGCCTGACGACCAGCGTTGTGGCCACCGGTATTGCCCGCGTGCAGTCATCGGTAAAGAGTCAGATCGCATACTCTTCGATAGCACAAATCGGATTGATTTTTATTGAAGTGGCGGCAGGCCTGGAAGCCATTGCACTCATTCACTTTGCCGGTAATGCCTTTCTCCGAACCTATCAGTTATTGGTATCGCCCTCCGTAGTCAGCTACCTGATACGCGAACAGTTCTATAATTTCAAGCCGCGTCAGCATACGATGGAGGATTCGTTGCCCAAACGCCTGGAGTACTCCTTCTACATCTTATGCCTTAAAGAATGGAACCTGGATGCGTTTCTCTACCGGTATTTCTGGAGCCCGATAAAATGGGCCGGGCGCAGATTGAATTTTCTAGCTACTCACCGCATCCTGTTCTTTTTTGTACCGCTTTACCTGGTGGGGCTTTACAGCGTGTATCACAAAGAAATTGTGCCCCCCGGGCTGGTCAGTGCTCTTCCGTATATCTTTAGCACGATCGGCCTCGTGTTGGTACTTAAGTCATTCACGGAGCGAATTCATGCCCGCATCAGCTGGCTCATGGTGGTGATGAACCACTTCTGGGTAGCCCTGGCCGTGGCATTCAACGAAAACTTTACCTTCACCGAAATCCACATCTACCTCAGTGGCGTTGCCGTGTTTGGCCTGGTGGGGTACTACATCTTGTACCAAATCAAACAACAGGAGGGCACCATCAATCTTGATCAGTTTCACGGCTACTCGCATCAGCACCCGAAATACGGACTGATTTTTCTGCTTGCCTGCCTGGGTTGTATGGGCTTCCCCATCTCGCCCACCTTTGTGGGGGAGGATTTGATCTTCAATCACATTCACGAAGATCAGATTGTTCTGGCCTTCTTCACCTCACTCAGTTTTATCGTGGATGGTCTGGCCATCGTGAGAATTTACGCGCGTGTGTTCCTGGGGCCACACGCCAAATCGGTATACGAAATGGCCTACCGGTCGAGCTAAATTTTGTCAAAACCAGTGTACGGTACCAACACGGGTGGGATACGAATGCCCGCGGGAGACTGATTGTTTTCCAGTAAGGCCGCCACAATGCGGGGCAAAGCCAGCGCACTGCCATTCAACGTGTGCAGCAATTGGGTTTTACCCTCGCCCGACTTGTAGCGCAGTTTCAGGCGGTTTGCCTGGTAGGTTTCAAAATTGCTGACGGAGCTCACCTCCAGCCAGCGTTGTTGCGCTGCCGAAAACACCTCCATGTCAAACGTCTGGGCCGAGTTAAAGCCCATGTCGCCCCCGCAGAGTAGCAGTTTGCGATACGGAAGCTCAAGTTTTTCCAGCAGACCTTGCACGTGTGCGCACATTTCATCCAGCACGCGATACGAGTCCTCGGGGCGCGTGATCTGAACAATTTCGACCTTATCAAACTGATGAAGGCGATTGAGTCCGCGTACATGCGCCCCCCAGCTTCCAGCTTCGCGCCTGAAGCAAGGTGTGTAGCCCACATTCTTAACGGGCAGTTCGGCCTCGGTAAGAATGACATCGCGGTAAAGGTTAGTAATCGGCACCTCAGCGGTGGGGATCAGATAGAGGCCATCCTGCGGAATAAAATACATCTGCCCTTCCTTATCCGGCAACTGCCCCGTGCCATAGCCGCTTGCTTCATTCACGACAATAGGCGGCATAACCTCCGCATACCCGGCCTTCGCGGCCTCATCAAGGAAGAAATTGATCAGGGCGCGTTGCAACTTTGCTCCCTTGCCTTTATACACCGGGAATCCTGCTCCTGAAATTTTTACACCCAGATCAAAATCGATGATGTCGTACTTTTTTATCAGCTCCCAATGCGGCAGCGACCCCTCAGGTAATACGGGAATGGCACCGTGCTGGTAGGCCACGATGTTATCTTCCGCTGACTTGCCGGCAGGAACCGATGCTGCCGGTACGTTGGGGATTTTGTACAGGCTGATGCGCAGGTCACTTTCAAGTAAGGCCAGTTTATCCTCAAGTGTCTTCACCTCGGTTTTCCAACCGGCCACTTCTTCGCGCAAGCGGTTGGCCTGATCATTTTGTTTGGATTTCATCAACTCCCCGATTTCGCGTGAACGGGCATTGATGTCCGCCTTGATTTTGTCCAGTTGCGTTTGCGTTTGCTTACGCTCATCATCCAACCGGATTACTTCGCTTACCATCCCCTCGGCATCTTTCAGGTTGCGTTTGCGCAAACCCTCTATGGCCTGTTGACGACTCTCCCGCAGGTAGCTCAATAGCAGCATAAACTGTGATTTTTGAAGGGGCGCAAATTACTTACTTTTTTCAAGGCCGGTTTGATAATCGCCAAATTTACCCTATACTTGCAGTGTCTTTCCGACCCTTCCGGGTCATCAAATTCTAAAGACTCAGCAATAAAATTCGACTTGTACTTTAACCGGTATTGAATCGTTCTACGATAGTTTCTCCCTAAACAGTGAATTTTCCTTTTAACTAACTTTTTAATTTCTGCATGTATACCATTGACGACCTGAATGTCAGGCTCCTGTCTGAGCTGAAAGAGATTGCCGAAGGCATGGGCGTAAAAAATGCCAAGAAACTGGGCAAACAAGAACTCGTCTACAAGATCCTCGACCAACAAGCCATTAGCCCCGAAGGCAAGGACAAAACGCCCGATCCACCTTTGGCTAATGACACCGACCGCAAAATCCGGCCGCGCAGACGCGAGAATGTGGCCCCCAAGCCCGCCAAAGAGAGCAATGCCGAAGAAATCGTGAAGTCGATTGATGATATTGATCTCAGCTCGGCTGTGCCTACGTTTGAGCCCGAACGCCCGGTAGCCCGACCAGCGGAAACCCCGTCACCCGAGCCACGCGAAGAACGTGTACCTCAGCCCCCTCAGCAAGTAAATCCTCAAATCGCCAGCAGACGCGAGTTCATCAAAGAATTTGATGGTGCCGTAGGCAGTGAAGGAGTTTTGGAGATTATGCAGGACGGGTACGGTTTCCTCCGTTCATCCGATTATAACTATCTGGCCAGCCCGGATGACATTTATGTGTCACCTTCTCAAATCAAGATGCTGGGCCTCAAAGTGGGGGATACCGTGCGCGGCACCATTCGCCCCCCGAAGGAAGGTGAAAAGTATTTCGCCTTATTGAAAGTGGATACGGTTAACGGAAAGACTACGGACGAAATTCGTGACCGGGTCGCGTTTGAATACCTCACGCCTCTTTTCCCTAACGAAAAACTCAGGCTGAGCACTACTCCGGATAACATGTCCACCCGCATTTTGGACTTGTTCTCTCCGATTGGTAAGGGTCAGCGCGGCATGATTGTGGCACAACCCAAAACCGGTAAAACGGTCTTGTTGAAAAACATTGCCAACGCCATTGCCGAAAACCATCCGGAAGTTTACCTCATCGTATTGTTAATTGACGAACGTCCGGAAGAAGTTACCGACATGGCGCGCAGCGTACGTGCCGAAGTAATTGCCTCTACGTTTGACGAACAGGCCGAGCGGCACGTAAAAGTAGCCGGCATCGTGCTGGAGAAAGCTAAACGCATGGTCGAGTGTGGCCACGATGTGGTCATCCTGCTGGATTCCATCACCCGCCTAGCACGTGCTCACAACACGGTGGTTCCTTCCTCCGGTAAGATCTTATCCGGTGGTGTGGATGCCAATGCCTTGCACAAACCAAAACGCTTTTTTGGCGCTGCCCGTAAAATTGAAAATGGCGGTTCACTCACCATTATTGCCACCGCTTTGATTGATACCGGCTCGAAGATGGACGAAGTGATCTTTGAAGAATTCAAAGGCACAGGTAACATGGAACTGCAACTCGATCGCAAACTGGCCAACCGCAGAATTTATCCGTCAATTGATGTACCGGCTTCGGGCACCAGACGCGAAGATTTGCTGATGCGCGAAGAAGAAATGCAGCGCGTGTGGATTCTACGCAAGTTCATGGCCGACATGAATTCCGTAGAGGCGATGGAATTCCTGCAATCCAAGATGAAAGGAACACGAAACAACGAAGAATTCCTGATCTCGATGAACGGATAGATCAGTCAATCCATTTGAATAATCTGCTCCAGCGGACCTTGTTGACAAGGTCCGCTTCTTTTTCCACCGACATCCAGATGAAAAGCGGCTTGCCTACAATGTGATCTTCAGGCACAAATCCCCAATAGCGGGAGTCCAGCGAATTGTGCCGGCTGTCGCCCATCATGAAATAGTAATTTTGTTGGAAGGTGTAAGTAGGCGTGGCTTTCCCATCCACCAATAGCCGCCCTTTTCGAAAAACAACATGGTCGTGCCCCTCGTATTTTGAAATGTACTCTCCGTAGACTCGCCACGTTGAATCATTCATTGCGATCGTCATACCTTCCGCAGGCACTCTTACCGGGCCATACTCGTCACCATCCCATCGGGCAGCGGTACCTATTGGAAAAAGTGGGAATCCCATTCGGCTTGACACCTCGCGATCGGGTTCAACAGATCGTATAAATGGCAGGGCTTCCAATTCGGCCTTTTGCCTTTCCGTGAGCAGCATACGATACTTTACACTGCGATCTGCCTGCCGACCCAAAAGCGACACATCATCAGTACCCAGATTCAGACGGTCTCGTGTTCGGGCGCTTAACTCATCCTGCGCGGTCACCCAGTAACTGTGCATAAGGCCCTCCGGATTTTCGGCCATCCGGTTATTGATGAAGAGTTGGCGGTTTCGAACTTCCACCACATCGCCACCAATGGCAACGCAGCGTTTGATCAGATACGTCTTGAGATCAACGGGGCGAACCGTGGGATCGAGCAAATCCTGTGGCACGTTGAATACCACCGGCTCACCACGCCTTACGCCCTGCAGGCCCGGAAGGCGATAAGACGGCAGCTGAATCCAATCCAGGTATGACGGAATTTCCGTTCCCCAGATTTTCTGGTGCGTCAACGGTATCTGCAAGGGTGTTCGCGGTGTACGGCTGCCATAGTGAATCTTGCTGACGACCAGATAATCACCCACCAACAAGCTGTTCTCCATCGAGGAAGTGGGGATCACAAAAGCTTCCGCCAGGGACCACCTGAACAAGGTGGCAACAACAACGGCAAACACGAAGGCATCGCGCCACTCGCGTAGTTTGGTCTTGATTTTCGCAGTTGACGCCATAAAGCAGGGGATTTATCCCGTGTATACGGCTCGGGTAAACGAAAGGTTAGGCTTTCGCCAGCAGTGCCTGCGCTATCACGTAACGATTGGGTTGTGTGGTAGCAAGCGCCTGGAGCAAATCCACTACACGAGCGGCCCCGATCTTATCGCACCATTCGAACGGACCGAACGGGTAGCCGGTTCCCAACTTCATGGCTATATCGATGTCATCCCGCGTGGCAATTCCCTCGTCAAACGCCAGGTGAGCTTCATTGATGATCATGGCCAACACCCGCGGTGAAACCAATCCAATTTGATCGTTGACAGTCAAAAACGACACATTCCATTCTTTCGCCAGCCTGTCAAGCGTTGCTGCATGAACCTGATCCAAAAGGGAAACTTCAACCGATGGTCGTGAAAGAAAGCCCGGCCATCCGCAAAAACCAAAAAGTGGAGCTCCTGTGCCGGCAAAGGCTGCCAGCGGATACCTCATAACGTCTGCAAAAATGACTGGCCCGTTCGGACATGGGTGATGGGGGTCAGGTCGAAAATCGAAAAGGACATCCAGCCCTGACTCATCGGGGGCAACCACGTCAATAAACCGGAAATTTCCCCCCAACCGCGTGCGAATTTCCTGAGACTGATCCGTGTCTCCCCGTATACCGATGTTCATGGGCGTGTGCTATCTTGCAGTGTTGTAAAAGTAACGAATATGTCAAAAGAAGTGATCTACTCCGACAAAGCACCTGAGCCCATTGGGCCATACAGCCAAGCTGTGAAAAACCACCACTTGTTGTTTGTTTCCGGCCAAATTGCCATCGACCGAAAAACCGGAAACCTGGTAACCACGAACATCGCGGAAGAAACGATGATGGTGATGAAAAATCTGGAGCACATCCTGACCGCAGCGGGATTGGGTTTTCATCACGTGGTCAAGTGTAGCATCTTTCTCAAAAACATGGCGGACTTCCCCAAAGTGAATGAAGTGTATGGGTCGTATTTCACGCACAACCCTCCGGCCCGCGAAACTGTAGAAGTGAGTCGATTGCCCAAAGATGTCAATGTAGAAATCTCCTGCATTGCCATGGGGTGATGATCACCTGGCCTCATTCCCGCAAAACGTTTGTCATCACGATGGCAGCGGAAGACGTGGTCAATAGCCTGAGGCCGGTTACGGTGCCTCGTGAGGCAGGCATAAATGGAAAAATCATGTTCACCGGCTGGGTGCAAAACGATCGGTTTCAGATCATGCGGTATGCTACCCGAATTAATCCCTTCCAACCGGTTGCTCACGGGCGGCTGGAATCTCCCTCCCGGGGCTGCATCCTGGTTTTGCAATACCACCTGCTGCCGATCACCCGGTGGTTATTGATGGCGGGAGCCTTTGTGGCTGTCCTGACCGCCACGGTTATTTACCAGGCCAGGCAACCGGCAGCGGCCGGAGCCATTGCCGGAACCACCCTGGTTGTTGGCCTTGTGGCGTGGCTCAATTTCCGATTGCACCGGCAAGATCTTGAAACGCATATACTCCGCGTGCTGCAGGAACACTAAGGCCAAAATCCCTACCTTTCAGCCTCTTTTTTGTTAGATGAAACCCGTTCGTGTTCGTTTTGCGCCAAGCCCTACCGGGGCTCTGCACATTGGTGGCGTGCGCACCGCCCTTTACAATTATTTGCTCGCCCGGCAAACGGGCGGAACGATGATTCTGCGAATCGAGGATACGGATCAGGAGCGCTTCGTGCCGGGTGCCGAACAGTATATCCTGGATTCCCTTCGATGGGCCGGCATTGAAATTGATGAGGGTGTGGGCGTGGGTGGGCCCCACGCGCCCTACCGACAGTCAGAGCGAAAAGAGTTATATGGCCGATATGCACAGCAATTGATTGAAGTTGGCCACGCGTACTACGCTTTCGATACGGAGGCGGAACTTGACGCCATGCGGGAGCGATTAAAATCAACTGGCGCATCCAATCAGCAATACGGTAGCCAAACGCGCATGAGTATGCGCAACTCGTTAACGCTTGCACCCGAAGAGGTCAATCGTCTGTTGCGGGAAAAAACACCTTACGTTATCCGTTTGAAGATGCCAGCCGAAGGTGACGTTAAGTTGAACGACCTGATCCGCGGGGAAGTTGTGTTTCAAAATGCACAGGTCGATGATAAGGTGTTGATGAAATCCGATGGCATGCCTACGTACCACCTGGCAAACGTGGTGGACGACTACCTGATGAAGATTTCGCACGTGATCCGGGGCGAAGAATGGTTGCCTTCGGCACCCTTGCACGTTACCCTGTACCGGCTGCTGGGCTGGCAAAACGAGATGCCGCAGTTTGCGCACCTGCCGCTGTTATTGAAACCGGATGGACACGGCAAACTCAGTAAGCGCGATGCCGATCAACTTGGCTTCCCCATCTTTCCGCTCAACTGGAAGGATCCCAAATCAGGTGAAATCAGTCGTGGCTATCGCGAATGGGGCTACCTGCCCGAGGCCGTCATTAACTTCCTGGCGTTGCTGGGGTGGAACCCGGGAACCGAGCAGGAATTGTTTTCCAAAGAGGAATTGGTTCAGGTGTTCTCCCTCAATCGCATCAACAAGGCCGGTGCCCGCTTTGATATCCAAAAAGCGCAATGGTTCAATCAGCATTACCTGCGCGCCCAACCCGATGATGTGCTGGCCGGTTATCTCCTCTCCTCACTGAAAGCTAATCAAATCAACTGCCCACAGGACAAAGCCGTAGCGATTGCCAAGGTGTTGCGCGAGCGTGTAACGTTCCCGGCCGATTTCTGGGAACAAGGCAAATTTTTCTTTTACCCACCCACGGAATACGACCCGCAGGTGGTCGCAAAAAAGTGGACGTCCACGGTTGCGGCCGTGTTAGATGCCTATCGCCAGGAAATTGAACCGCTCACTACGCTCACGCATACGGACGCCAAACAAAAACTGGACGAGGTGTGCGCCCGTCTTCAAGCGAAAACCGGGCAAATACTGCAGCCCTTGCGCACAGCTATCACGGGCGGAGCCTCAGGGCCCGATTTAATGGTAACCCTGGAGATACTCGGGCCTAAAGAAGTGGCCCACCGACTCGCTGCAGCCTTACACACCATAAAACCGATTGCCTGATATGCCCAGCCAACAAAAGCCCGGCAAGAAAAAAGCAAAACCTCGCGTTCACCGCGAACTGGAGGGATTTGAGGTGCGCGTAAATTCGTTTGGTGAAATCTCATCCAACCTGGAAATTGAAAAAATCAACGAATTCCTGAATCGCAACGTGGAGGATAAGAAGTTGGAGGAACGCGAAGATTACTCCGAACTCAAGCAAGGGAAAACCCGTAAAAGGAAGAAAACCCGATGATTTATGAATTCGCACGTCATTGACTACCAAATTCAAGGCGAAAGCATTCAGATTGTAGAAGTGGAACTGGACCCGATGGAAACCGTGATCGCGGAGGCGGGGGCCATGTTGTTTATGGAAGAAGGGATTCAGTTCGAGACGAAGATGGGTGACGGATCCAACCCCAATCAAAGCCTGTTCGATAAATTGCTCTCGGCCGGAAGCCGCGTACTCACCGGTGAGTCATTGTTTATGACGCACTTTACAAACCGCGGTAACCGAAAGGCGAAGGTGGGATTCTCAGCTCCGTATCCCGGCACGGTCATTCCCGTGGACCTGGCTACCATGCGCGGCCAGGAGTTGATCGTTCAAAAAGACGGATTTCTGTGTGCCGCTTTTGGCACAAAACTGAGCATTGTATTCAATAAACGAATTGGCGCTGGATTAGTAGGTGGTGAAGGTTTCATTCTGCAGAAACTTCAAGGTGATGGGCAAGCATTTGTGCATGCCGGTGGTACGCTGATTGAAAGAATGTTGAACAACGAAACACTCCGCGTTGACACCGGGTGCGTGGTGGCTTTTGAATCGCACATCGACTTTAATGTGGAAACCACGGGCAGTCTGCGCTCCATGGTCTTTGGTGGGGAGGGAATCTTTCTGGCCACGCTGCGGGGAAGCGGCAAGGTTTGGCTTCAGTCCATGCCGATTCGCAAATTGGTTCAGGCATTGGCACCTTACGGAGGCAACAGTCGCAAAGAATCCAGTTCGCTGCTGGGCGGGCTACTCGAACGTTAACGCCAGGGCCAGCGCGGCACCAGGGCGGGCACCTCGGCCCGGTACTGCCGATACGCGTCCCCGAAGTGCCGCAGGAGCTTCCGCTCTTCGAGCCATATGCCGATGGGTAGGTACAGAAAAATGCATCCGGCCGTGGTTAACGAAGCATAGGTAGGTACAAACAACACATAGCCTAATACCAAAAGGATGGTGCCACTGTAAAGCGGATGCCGAACGTGTTGCAGAATGCCCTCTCTTTTGAAGTTCCCTTCGTCTGTGGCAAGGCCTAAGAAGGGCTTGAGCGGGTATTGGCGAAACGCCAGGCGAATCACCAGCACCCCGAACGTGGCCAGCACCAGGCCGAAATACCTAAGCCACGGACCGGAATCAATCCAAAAGTCGGGAGGAAGAGAGGCCGCCAGCAACAACAAACCGATCAGGCCCAACGTGGCTATGCCCGAGTAAAACAACCGAAAGCCCCGGGGAGATACCAAACGAAAGGCAGCGCGCTTAACGCTATCGGCCGCCAAAAGACTGTGAACCAAAAAGTAGATGACCCAACCGGCTATCAAAATTCCGTATGTCATAGCCAAAGGTACCACCAAAATCGCGGGCGAATAATCGCCTTTTGGTAACTTGTGGCATGATTACCATCGGCTTGATTCGTGAAGGCAAAGTGCCGCCCGACAAACGTGTCACCTTTACCCCTCTTCAAGCGGAGGAGATTCTACAACGTTATCCCAACGTCCGCGTGATTTGTCAGACCAGCCCGATTCGTTGCTTCCAGGATGACGAGTATCGCGCCCTGGATGTGCTCGTGCGGGAAGATATGAGTGACTGCGACATCTTAATGGGAATCAAGGAAGTGCCGATTAGCCAGCTCATTCCGAACAAGACCTACTTTTTCTTTTCCCACACCATAAAGAAGCAACCGTACAACCGGGGCTTGCTGAAAGCCATATTGGAGAAAAAGATACGTCTGATCGACTATGAGGCCCTGAAGGATTTTCAGGGAAACCGCCTGGTTGCTTTTGGCCGATATGCCGGTCTTGTGGGCGCCTACAATGGATTACTGACCTACGGAAAACGCCATCACCTGTTTGACCTAAAGCGAGCCGGGGACTGCTTTGATGTCAATCAGCTCAAGCTTGAGATTCGTAAGGTGAAACTGCCCGCCATCAAGATTGTGCTGACCGGAGCGGGCCGCGTGGCGAAAGGTGCCATGGAAACACTCGATACTGCCGGTATCCAAAAGGTATCACCCCAGGACTATCTGACCAAAACATTTTCGGAGCCGGTGTATACCCAGCTTTCCAGTGCCGACTTTCATACGCGGAAGGAGGGTGGCCATTTCAACCGTGAAGAGTTTCATCAACATCCCGAGCGCTATGCCTGCCACTTTGTAGAATTCGCCCGGCACAGTGACCTGTTTCTGGCAGGCGCATTTTGGAACCCCAAAGCACCTGTCTTGTTCACCCGGGCCGATATGCTGCAGCCGGGGTTCCGCATTCGGGTGATCGCGGACATCACCTGTGATATCAATGGCTCCATTCCGTCAACAAAAAAACCAAGCACCATTGCCGATCCGTGGTATGACTACGATGCTGCCACCGACAGCACGCAACCACCGTTTACCGGTGACCACCAGGTCACCGTTATGGCCATTGACAATCTACCCTGTGAATTGCCCCGAAGTGCGTCCGAAGAATTTGGACGAGACATGCTGGACCGAATCATGAAACCTCTGCTGGAGGAGGATCACGACCAGATTATTGCCCGAGCGACCATAGCCGAACATGGCCAGCTAACGCCCCACTTCAGCTACTTGCAGGACTACGTTAATGGCTAAGTTTTTTCTGTCGGTGGGTCCAACTGGCAATCTCCTTGCGAAACCAGGCATCAGCTGTGTCGGTCCATTTAAAATGGTCCCGGATGTGCTCCATGGTATGTTTTTCAATTTCGGTGTATGATCCGGCATCATGCACAATCTTAAACAGTTCGTGCGCATCCTCCAATGAAATCCGGCCATCCCCTACTCCGCTTACCGCCAACTCTGCTACTGACAACAAGTTTCCGTCCAGTTTCTTGCCGTTGATTATTTTGTAATAAGAGTGTGACATACTTATTCTGAAATTAAAACTAGCCAAGAGAAATGGTATTGTGAATGACTTTGGTCATACCTTTGCCCCATGGTGATTTACAATGTTACCGTAGCCGTAGATAAGGCCATTGAGCAGGAATGGGTGCATTGGATGAAAACGGAGCATATGGACGAGGTAGTGGCCACCGGCTATTTCTCGGAATACCGGCTTTTTCGGATTCTACCCCAGGAAGATGAGTATGTCGTCTCGTATGCCGTGCAATACCTGGCGGAATCGATTTTTGCCGTAAACCAGTATTTTCAAACGAGCGCCCCTGCTCTGCGTCAAAAAAGTCAGGATAAGTTTGGCGACAAACAAGTAGCCTTTCGAACGTTGCTCGAAGCCGTTTAGCTACCGGATAACCTCTTTCGAATAACGTCCGCCTCCAACGAGCAATTCACCCACTCGGCATCAAAAGCCGAGTCGTAACGCTTATAAAAATCAATGGCTGGCGTATTCCATTCCAACACTTGCCACATCATGCCGGTACAACCCTCCTCCAGGCACTTAGCCATGGTGGCTTCAAAAAGACGTTTGCCAAGACCCTTCCCCCGCCAGGCTTCCGTCACGATAATGTCTTCGAGGTACAGCCGCTTCCCCTTCCAGGTGGAGTAGCGCCAATAATACAGTGACAGCCCAACGATCACTCCATCAACTTCCGCCACAAAAAAGCCATAGACCGGCCTGGTGCCAAATCCATCGCGTTCCATTTGCTCCACGGTAGTCACCACCTGGTCGCCTGCCTTCTCGAAAACCGCCAATTCACGGATCAGCGCCAACGCGGCTGGCAAATCCTGCTTCATGCCAATACGGACAGAGATGTTCATGGTAGTAAAAAAAGAAACCCCGGATTAACCGGGGCTTCTTTGTTGTTTGCTAGTCAATTAATATTCCCACAGGTTGTGCTCCTTCTCCATCAGTTTCATTTCTTCTTCCCAGCGAGCGAACACCGACTCCCAATAGGAGCGGTTGTTGGCACGGTAAATCTCGGTGATCGAACGATCATCCGGGTTCTCCACCTTATCAATTACACCGTGGAACAAGCGAAGCTTGAACGCATCGTTAAAGGTGCGGTTTTCAGCCGGGTTATACCGGTTACGCCATTGCACCTTATCGCGATCATTCAGGTTCTTGCTGTGAGCAAACTGATCGACCAACTTGTAGATATCCTTGTAGTACAGGAAGGCAATCGGGTTCAAATCCGTGGTACCCGGGCGCTGAGCCAGTATACCGATAGCCTGAATGTCATAGTACAATCTTGAACGTCTCTTATCGAAAATGACGTCCTCGATCAGCGTAATGGCGGGAATTTGGGCGGCAGAATAATATTCGGTTTGGTCAGTCGTCTTCTCCCACCAAGCCGCATCAGTCGGTTCGTGCCCCTTATTGTCATTTTGCAATGACGAATAGTTTACGCCTTTGTAGCTTACTTGTTCGGTTGATACATAAAACTTATTCGCGTCCCACTCCGGCTGCATCACAGCGGTATTACTTACCAAAATTTGTTCAGGCTTAGCCACATTTTTCAATGAGTCATCGTAAGCCAGCAATTTCCCGGACTTTACATTCTCAAGAATAAATTTGATGAGGTCTGACTTGGCCGACTTGAAGCCCATGTTCTGCTTTTCCTGCAGGTCGATGGTGCGCCATACCCGGTAGCGGTACAATTGCTCATAAAAAGCAATGCGCTCGGTCGAATTCGGATTGTACACCGTATCCTGCTGCGCGTAAGCGCCAAAACCAGCCAACAACAGAACAAAAACGCGAATCAGTTTCATTGTCAATTATTAATTAATTCGTTCCCATGCGGTAGAAGCCTTCAATCTTGGCATTCACCGGCTTGTTATCTGCATCGCTCGGATCCCAGGTAGAGCGAACAACCTGCACGTTCGAAATGGAGAAGGTGTCACCAGGGCGCAAACCGTAGCGACTCAGTTCAATTGTGCCCGAGTTTAGGGTTATCGGAGTCTTGCCGGTAACCTGCATAACCATACTTGTGATGCGGTAACCCGCATCCTTTGCATTATTGCGAACAAAAGTATCGTCCGTAATTGAGGGTACAATCTTCACGATTGAGGTGCCGGGAGGAATTCCGCGTTTTACATCATACTCGCCATTACCCACCTGCATTTTACCAATCGGTGTGGGTACCGGCTTCGCTTTGAATTGTTTGTTGTCAATCGTTACGCCATCCATACGAACGGCCACATTGATTTGAGGACGTGTGGGGATGATCACAAATTTGCCAGCGCCCTGCTGAATAATTTTACCCTGATCGGCCGGTGCTGACAAGGAAATACCTGACGACTCGGTCAAACCGGCAATGCTCACGGTCATTTCGTTTCCGCAATCCAAATAAAGCGTGCTGGCGCTTTCTGATTCAAATTTAGCTACGGGCTGAGCGACTTTATATTTTACTACATCCTCATAGGGCTTGCCTTTGATGTTAATCTTCACGTTGTAGCTCTTTTCCACTACACCGTTCTTGTAGTCGCCACCGGAAGCTTTGAATTTAATCTTTCCAACCTTTACGCCATTTGCATTGGTTTCAACTTTCACGGGGCCTCCATTAAAAAACATCTCCGGCTCAATGCCCGAGGCTGCCGCGCTGATCAACAGGTCGGCCTCATAGTCAAGCCCAGCAATTACGATATTGGCATTGGGGCGCACCATAGGAAACACCTTGTCAAACTTAATCTGAACACCTTCGGCTACCGCATTAAGTGAATCCAACGCAGCACCCTCGTATTCCAGAATCTCGGTTTGCATCTGGCTGATGGTAGCAATGGCACCCATCGTAGGCGTGCCCTCGAATGAAAACTGCAGAAAGGTCTTGCCTTTGTGATGCTCGGAGTTCTTGAAAGCCTCGTATTCGGTCGGCCCTTTCGTCAGCTTGGCAAACTTGCCTTGCTCGGGCCCCATGATCTCATTCAGCTTAGAAACATACTCGTTAAGTTTCTTTTCGTAGCCCTGCCCGATCTCCGGCTTGCGGTGATCCAGCATCAGTTCCTCCGCGCGGTTGGTGTTCAAAACCAATTCCTCTGCCGGAATCGCCTTACCATCAGCCTCTACCTTCATTTTCGCCTTCAAATCATCCAAATAAGCAACGGCCTCTTTCGTGAGGTCGCGCACCTTCTGGGCTTTTTCTTTGGCTTCAAGCACCTTCGGTTCCGTGCTGGTTGACCCCAAAACGGCTTTCAACTTGTTCTCATTTTTCTCACCGCCCTCCCGGATGAGGGAAATCAGCGTCTCATCAATGATGGCGAACTTCTCCAATACCGCGTTACTTACGTTCAGCGCCAGTAGCGCTGTAAGCACGAGGTACATCATGCCAATCATCTTTTGTCTCGGTGTTTCCTTACCACCTGCCATGGCTTATGTTTTTATGGTTAGTTAATTCGATCTAATTCTATTTCCCGTAACACAATTACTTACCGCCTGAACCCTTCATAGCGGTCAGCATGCTGCCGTATACATTATTCAGTGCCGTGAGGTTATCCGTGAGTTTGCTCAGTTCGCTTGTGAACTTGGCTGTGTTATCACCCACCTTGGTGAGGCCGGTCATGGCACCGGTAATGCTCTCATAGAATTTACCCATGTTTTTCACGTGAGCATCGGCATCCTTTAACTCCATTTCATAAATCGTGTTAAGAGCGGCCAGGTTCTTGGTTACCTTCTGCACCTGGGCATGATACTCGCCCGTATCTTTTGACGCATCCGCCATCGCGCTAACGGCCTTCATGGCGTTACCGTATGATTTGTTCATTTCGGTAAGCGCAGAAGAAGCAGCCTGCACGTTTTTGGCGTAGTCATTGGTAGCCACCGCAGCATTTGACAGGTTGCTCATTTGCGAAGCTGACGTAGCCAGGTTTGACAGTCCTTTACCCAAATTATCCAGCAAATTCTGATCAACTTTAGCTGTCTTCAGCATTTCATCAATCTTCAAAAGCGGAGACTCACCAGCTTTGGGGGCGTTGCTGATGCGCGTGGCGGTCTTTTCAGCCGGAGCTTCAAAATCTTCAGCCAGCTCAGGGTATACTTTTGACCAATCGGGCTCGTGGTGCTTGGGTTCAAAGGCACTGAGAAAGAAGATTGCCGCTTCTGTGGTCAGACCGATAAACAACATTTCGTTGGCACCATTCAAGTGAAGAATTTTGAAGAGAGCTCCGACAATTACCACCGCTGCACCAATGCCATAAATCTTGGGCATGAGGGTTGAGTACAACAGTTCTGAGAATCCGCCTTTTTTCTTTGCCATGGTTTTAGAGAATTTAGGTTTAGATCAAATTTTAGTTTTACGTATGGGAAATATAGACATTCGTTAGTTGCCACCAAACTCTGTTCCGGCTGAACGGCCGAGGTACGTCATGGCGCACCGGAAGCCGATATAGGCACGGGTTGAATCTTTGTATTCGTAGGAGCGCGTACCTGTTTCGAGAAAATACGCGACATCTTTCCACGAACCGCCACGAATTACTTTACGTGCATTGTAACGGTTTTTAGAGTTTCCTTCACGGTCATACGCATTCGGGTCGATAAACTGGGGGTTCAGATCCCATACGGTGGGCACAGAAGCCGGATTGAAGTCATCCAGGCACCACTCGCTTACGTTGCCGGCCATATCCCACAAGCCATAGTCATTGGAGAAATACTGGGCCACGGGGGCCGTATAGGCAAAGCCATCGTCAAAGAAGTTACCACGCCCGGGCTTGAAGTTAGCCAGCATACAGCCCTTCGAGTTACGGATGTACGGGTTACCCCAAGGGTATTTGGCCATGTCGTGACCGCCACGCGATGCATATTCCCACTCAGCCTCGGACGGCAGGCGGAAACTGGGCATGGGCGGCTGGCCGCCATCTTGCTTGCGCCACTCATTCAGGAAGGATGATCTCCACTTGCCGAAGAAGGTGGCGCCCTCCCAGCTAACACCTACTACTGGATAATCCATGTAGCCGGGGTGCTGCCAGTAATAATCAACCATCGGATCACCCATGTGATGCGAAAAGTCCTTCATCCACACGGTAGTATCCGGATAGTATTTTTCTTTGAACTCGTCTGTACCGATGCTTGGCAAGCCGGGCATTTGTGCCTGTTCCGCCTGTCCATCGAGGAAGAACCGAACGAATTGCAGATATTCATCATTGGTGATTTCGGTGTCATCCATAAAGAATGGCCCGATGGTGATCTGCTTGTTGAAGTTGATTTGGGTTGATGCCGGATCTTCATCCGCCTGGCCCATGTGAAAAGTTCCGGCTGGAATCGGCACCATGCCGTAGGGCACGGTCATTACCATACCTTCACGTCTTTCCAAAATGGACTGGCCAACCAATTCACCATTGGCATCGCCACCGCCTTTTTTGCCACCGATGCCCAGAAGGCCGCAACCGGCCACCATAACACCCATGCCAACGATTAACGCGAACTGAAGACTTTTTGAGAATGCACTTTTACTCATATGTAGGTATCGATAATGCCTTTTGTTTCTGTTTTAAGCCAACGTACAGACCCGAAAGTTATTCTATTTGGCCGGTTTTTTAAAACAAGCGGAGAGCAAATTCTGCAAAATCCCTTAAAAAGCAAAAAAAACTCAATCCTTTCTGAAACGGGGGGTGCGTTGGATCTTGCGAGCACCGGAGCTCACCGGCAGGTTATACATCAGCACAAACTCGTGACTGGTAGGCTGTTTGGCATCGCGGTCATTCACGACATAGTCAAGGGCATAACCCAGACGCATGTTCTTGTCCTTCAGGAAACTATACCCCACCAGCAGAATGGCCGCCTCGGATGGCCGGAAAGAAAGGCCGCCCCAAAGCGTGTTCTTGAAGTAGGCAATTCCCCCGGCTTCATAGCTGGTTTTTACAAGATCAGATTTAATCAACCCGGAAAACAACACCTTGACATCAAAATTAAGCTCATACCAATAGCCGCCCGTTACATAAAGGTGGGGCTCCAGCCGGGAGAGTGAACTGGCTCCGCCAAAGTCGAATTCGCCAGGCAGCAAATGAGTGACCGAGAGGCCGACATAGTATTTCTCGCGGTGGTAGTAGGCACCTACAGCCAAATCGGGCAGGAATTGGGACTGGCTACCCTCCCGCCCGGCCAATTTGGGGTCGTTGGCGTCAATAAAGCGCCACTGATCAAAATCAATACTTTGCGAGAACATGCCGGCCCGAACGCCCAGACTCAATCGACCTTCTTTTATCCTGAGATGATGAGCTACGGTAGTCTGAATTTCCAGGTTGGTCACCGGCCCCAGCCGGTCATTCACAATGTACCCGCCAATACCTCCGCGGATAGGCGCAAGCGGCATGGTGAAACTGATCAACTGTGTGGAGGGAGCTCCGCCCGCATCAAATGTTGACTCGTAACCCAGCCATTGGCTGCGGTGCAGAGCGGTGAACCGGGCCCCGTTTTCGATGCCGGCATAAGCTGGATTGAAATAGAGTTGGTTGAACATGTAATGGGTAAACTGGGGATCTTGTTGGGCATAGCAAATCACTGCCATCAGCACCAGCAAAACAGACAATGGAACCCTGACCACACGCATCATGCTCGTCAAATCGAAAGGCAATATAAAATTTTTTAGGCAGAGCACGCCCTCACCCCAAAACGACCAAATGGCTACGCTTATTTAATGCCGTTCGCCTTTTTAACATACAACTCGAGGGCACCCGTCATGGAGGGCGCATTGGGCAACGGGGCTTCGATATCCAGAATCAGGTTGGCCTCGCGCACCGCCTTGGCCGTTGCGGGACCAAAAGAAGCAATGCGGGTATTGTTTTGTTTGAAGTCGGGGAAGTTGGCGTACAGCGAGTGGATTCCGGACGGGCTAAAGAAAGCTAACACATCATAAAATACTTCCTTAAGGTCGCTCAGGTTCGCAGCTACCGTCTGGTACATCACCGCTTCGGTGAAATTAAATCCGTTGGCAGTAAGAAAGTCCGGTATATCCGCTTTACGAATGTCCGAACAGGGAAAAAGAAACTTCTCGTTTTTGTGCTTCTTGATGATCTCCAGAAGCTCTTCCGTGTTTTTTAAGCCAGTGAAAATCTTTCGCTTGCGGATCACGATATACTTCTGCAGGTAATTGGACGTCTGGTCCGAGATACAGAAGTACTTCATCTCAGGCGGCATCTCCAACTTAAGCTCTTTGCATATGGTGAAGAAATGATCTACGGCATGCCGGCTGGTAAAGATGACTGCGGTGTGCTGGAGAATATCGACCTTTTGTTTGCGAAAATCCTTAATGGGCAGTGCAGCCACCTGAATAAATGGGCGAAAATCGATCTTCAGGTTATACTTTTCCGCCAGCTTGTAGTAGGGAGAATTAAGGTCGGTGGGGGCTTCCTGGGTGACCAAAATGCTCTTCACCTTTCGCATTCGGTCGGTTGCAATTTCCGTCATATCAGCACCAATCGGGGTTCGGGCAATCAATACAAAAACACCTTAATCAAAACAACCAACGGAATAATTTCCGAGACGCAAAGGTAGAAAAATAAATGGAATAGCGACTGCCGTGTGCGCCCCATCAGCTTGAGGAAAAGAAATACGGTGGCCACGGCCAGGGCGATGTTCACGATGGGCTGCAGCCATTGGAAAAGTGACTGCCGCGACAATCCAAATCCGTAAAACACCAATCCAACAAGAGCTACGCCCGCACACGTCTGGATCAAAATGCGTACAAAGTTGAAGAACTGAAGGCTGCTGAATTCTTCCATCAAGAAGGCCGCGGCCCATAACTGGGTAAGAACAAACTTAATGGCAAATGACCCGAAGAAGATGAAGGCAAAAACAAACCAACGCCAGAGAAAACCACCCAACGTCACGGCCTGAACTTGCCCGTAGTTGAGGCTGATCAACAAAACATAGGCGCACAGCAGACAACAGAACACCAAAAAAAGAATATTGATGCTGGACGTAATACGGGTGGCCTGCAAATTCTCGTCCCGTTCGCGAATGGCGAACACACGCGATACATCGACATAATCCTGCATCAACTTCGGGCTGGCCCTAAGCAGCACCAGGAAAAACGCAAACAACAGCAAAGCCGCCAGGATGGTGAACTGGTAGAATCCATCGGACGAACGGGGAAGTCGTAATAACTCACGCCCGACTGCTGCAGCCACCCGGTGTGTTGTCAGTCGGTTCACGCCCGCCTCGCTATACACGCCCAGGGTGAGGGGTAGGCCTGCGCTTTCCCCCAGCGAATCAAGCGGCAGACATACGGTGCCGCGCAGGTCTGCCCGCCATAACCGGCCATTGATCAAAAGTGAAAAGCGTGTGGGTTGCGAGACGCAGATTCGGGCACCGGTTTCGTTAGTCCGTGTGATCGGGAAATAAATGGCCAGGGCATCTCCCGCCAGAGGTTGGTACCGATCACCCTCATAAACCTGCCAGTCGGGCCGGTAATCATATACGATCGCGGTGTCCGGATAGGGAAGATCTTGGGCTGCCAGCGCATGAGCGCACCAAAATGCCAGCAGACCCAGAACAACGCGCATTAAGTTCTTTACTTTGCGATGCAAGTACGCAAAAAACCGACAGAGGCGTGGCAGGAATTTACATTCATATCCCCTTTTGCAAACAGGCGTGCCATTATTGCGACTTTCACTTTTCTACACAAACCGATTTACGTGAGGAGATGACACGAAGTCTGCTGCACGAAATGGAATTGCAGCGCCTTTACCTAAGCGGCCACACGGTGGATACGCTGTACTTCGGTGGCGGAACACCCTCCCTGCTACCCGTTGACCAGTTGGAGAGCCTTATGGCAAAAGCAAAAGAGTTATTTGGCATCCATCCGGATGGCGAAATTACGCTGGAAGCCAATCCGGATGACTTAACTCCAGAAACCTTGCATAAGCTGAAGGAGGCCGGGATCAACCGGTTGAGCATCGGGGTGCAGAGTTTCGATGACGGGGTGTTGCGCTGGATGAACCGCGGACACACGTCCAGTCAAATCTTCACTTCGTACCAGGCCGCACGCGCCATCGGCTTTTCTGCCATCAGCATCGACCTGATCTACGGCATTCCGAATCAGGCAGATGGATACTGGGCCAACACGGTACGGCAGGCAATCGAACTGGAACCTGAACACATTTCGGCCTACCACCTTACCATTGAAGACCGAACTGCTTTTGGCAGCTGGAAAAAAAGGGGGAAACTGGTTGAGGCTACCGATGAGCAAGCCGCACGGGAGTTCGAGCATTTGATGGATCAACTCGAAAAGGCGGGATACGAACACTACGAGATCAGCAACTTTGCCCGAGCCGGCAGGTACGGGCTACACAACAGTAATTATTGGAAAGGCGAACATTACCTGGGCATTGGTCCAAGCGCCCACTCCTTCAACGGGGTGAGTCGGCAATTCAACGTGGCGAACAATCACTTATATATAAAGGCCATCGGCCGGCACGAAGTGCCAGCCGAAAAAGAAATATTAACCCGCGAAAATCAGGTAAACGAGTATCTCTTCACCGGCTTGCGCACGCGGTGGGGTTGCAGTGTTCAGAAATTGAAAGAAACGTGGGGCTACGATTTACTGGCCGTGCCGTATACGCAGCAGTTATTGGAGCAGAAATTTCTGGTACTGGAAGACGACCGCCTGGTGCTCACCCGGCTGGGAAAATTTCAGGCGGATAAAATCGCAGCCGACTTGTTTGTCTGAAGGCGGTCAAAAAAAATCATAATTTCGTGGCGATTGTATGACGGCCGAAGAAAAACGTGTGTACTTTTTGCTGAAAGTGGTGATTTACAATTACCACGGCATCGACCAGCGCGAGCAGCACGACCTGGAGGAATCCTCGCGGCAGATGGATGCGCAGGCCGAGCTGGATTGGGCCACCCAGTTTGTGGCGAAGGATTACATCACGGCATTTGACCGGGCACGCGAGTACCTGAGTGTGCCGGTTGGCGACTACCCCAAACCAAAACGGCTGGAACTCATTGACATGATTTGGAAGGCCAACAACCTGAAGGGGTATGTAACCGAGATGGAGGCCACGGCCATGATGCGGCTGGCGAAGGACTGGAGTGTGGAAAAGGAAATGATGGAGTTGGTGCTCCGGTAGAAAAAACAAGAAAGCCGCCCCGACTTTGTCGGGGCGGCTGACCAAAGTCTACCTCCTGCTCACCAACAAACCCTGCGACTTCACCAAATTGATAAACTCAATGCGGTAGCCCTGTTCATCGCGGCCACGGGCGCCCCCGGCCAGTTGCGCAACCTCCTCCCACGTGTACCCCTTCACATACTCCGAGTCGCGCAACAACATGCCGAAGGCAGCCACGGCAGCCGACCAGCGAAAGTTGTCGCTGGATTTCATCAAGGGCACCTGCTCATCTACCAATGCATGCACCATAAGTTTGCTGGTGATACCGTCCGGCTTCTTGTACCGAAACTTGATCGTCATGATTTCATTTGACTCAATGATTACCACCGGCTCTTTCTTCTTGTTCGTTTGATACTTCAGCGGATCAACACCGGGAAAGTTGCTTTTCACGCCAACGGGTATCACCTCGTACAGAGCCGTCACCGTATGACCGCTACCCAACTCACCGGCATCTTTCTTGTCATTGTTGAAGTCCTCATCTTTTAACAACCGGTTTTCGTACCCAATCAACCGGTAGGCCTGCACACGGGCGGGGTTAAACTCAATCTGCAGTTTTACATCCTTGGCGATGGTGAAAAGTGTGCCGCCAAATTCATTGACCAGTACTTTTTGGGCCTCCAGAATATTGTCGATGTACGCATAATTGCCATTGCCCTTATCGGCCAGCACTTCCATCTTGGAATCCTTGTAGTTCCCCATGCCGAAACCCAACACGGTCAGAAACACACCTTCTTCACGTTTTTCTTCGATCAGCCGCTCCATGGCTTCGTTGCTGGATTCGCCCACATTGAAGTCACCATCCGTAGCCAGAATCACCCGGTTGTTACCGCCTTCGACAAAGTTTTGTCTTGCAATTTTGTAGGCCAGCTTGATGCCCGCACCACCGGCCGTAGAGCCCCCGGCCTCCAATTGCGCCAGGCTCTCCAGAATTTTTCGTTTGTCGTCTCCGCTGGTCGAAGGCAACACGACCCCGGCCGCTCCCGCATACACGACAATCGCCACACGATGCTGGTCGCGCAGTTGTTCTACCAACATCTTAAAGGACGACTTCAACAGCGGCAGTTTGTTAGGATCGGCCATAGAGCCCGACACATCAATAAGAAATACAAGGTTGGACGGTGGCAGTTTGTCGGTTACTATCTTTTTGCCCTGTAACCCGATGTGTACCAGTTTGTGCTCGCGGTTCCAGGGCGCCTCCGAAATTTCGGTATAGATCGAAAACGGATCTTCGCCTTTGGGCTGCGCGTAGTCGTAATCAAAATAGTTGATCATTTCCTCAACCCGCACGGCATCAACGGGAGGGCGCTGACCCTGGCTAATGAAACGTCTGACATTGGCATAACTCGCGGCATCGACATCAATTGAAAATGTTGAAAGCGGTTTGGTTGAGGGGTCATGAAAAATATTCTCTTCAATGCCTTCGTATTCTTCGGTGTTGTAGTCGGGCGATTGCTGATAAGCCGGAGCGTAGTATCCGCGTACGCCATTTGCCTTTTTGCTTTTGCGCGTCACCCCAGGCACGCGCCCTTGAATTCCATATCCTGTTACCACGACTTCGGTCAAGCTTTGAACATCCTGTATGAGCTGTACGTCAATGATTGATCGCGTACCAATTTCAATTTCCTGGGTGAGATAGCCGATAAACGAAATCACCAGCTTGCCGCCCGTTGTGGGTACGGTAAGCTGGTATCGGCCATCAACATCTGTAACGGCACCCGTGACTGTGCCTTTCAACAAGACGTTTACGCCAGGCAAGGGACTTCCGTCACCACCATCGGTCACCCGGCCGGTAATGGTTCGGGATGATGTGCCGGCCATCAGCGCCAAGCTGAGCAGCAGTACGAGAAGGGAAAGCGCTTTCATTTTCATATCATTTTTTGCCGGTGAGATGCTGCCGCACGTTCAATTCCATAAAAGCAATCAAAAAAAATTATCTTACCGGATGATGCGCCCGCAACAAATGACCGATGAGGAGTTGGCGACCCGTTACCGGCAAGGTGGTGATCTGGCGTTGCTGGGCGAGTTGTTTCTGCGTTACCGCTCGTTGTTGTATGGTACCTGCCTGAAGTACCTGAAAGACCGGGACGAAGCGCACGATATGGTGATGCAGCTCTTTGAGAAGCTGACCCAAACCCTACGCGAGCATGCCGTGGAGCATCCGCGCAGTTGGCTGTACGTTACGGCCCGCAACCAATGCCTGATGTGGCTGCGGGCTCAAAAAGGCCGCTTTTCAGAAAATATTGATCACACACCTGTGGAAAACGAGCTGCTGCTGCATCCGGCAGGCGAGGACAATCAAGAGGAAAATCTTACTAAATTGGAAAGGTGTATCGAACGGCTGGTGGCCGAACAGCAGGTGTGTGTGCGGCAGTTCTATCTGCAGGAACAGTGCTACCGCGACATTGTCGTAGCTACCGGTTACACCTTGAACCAGGTCAAAAGTTACATTCAAAATGGCAAGCGAAACCTGAAGATCTGCATGGATCAACATGAATGACCTGAACCGCGATATTGACCGATACCTGAAGGATGAGATGACGCCTGCCGAACGACATGCGTTCGAAAAAAAGGCGTTGAACGATCCCTTTCTGGCCGATGCACTGGAGGGGCACGAGCCACTCAGCGCGGAGCAACGCGAGCAGGATTTGGCTTCACTGGAAAGAAGAATTCAAGCGGCCTCCGCACGGAACCGGTCAGGCTGGTTTTTTCCGCTGCGGATTGCTGCGGGTATTGCTGTTGTTATGGGGGTTTCGTGGTGGCTCTTCGTGCGCGAGGTAGAGCCCACACCCGATCGCGCACAAGAGGTAGAGTCGGCTCAGGAAAATGCGGCCGTCACAGAAGAAACGGCCGAGCCATCTGAATCGCCCGCCATGGCCGAACGCGCTGAGCAGCCAAACGTGGTTGACACAAAACCGGCACCAGCCGGCAAAGTATCTCCGGCTACGGGGGGACCAGACCTGGCCACGAATACGGAGCCCCAGAAAGAGGATGAGACACGGGCTGGTGACGGATCTGCCGCTATCCCGCAAACCCTGAAAATTGAATCGGAGGCGGTGAATGAAGAATTGGCGAAACGCGAAGTCGAAGCAGAAACCAGATCGAAGAAAGCTAATGCGGACTTGCAGCGCACCGCCAGTCCGGTAGCCATGCAGTTGGTGTCGGGGCAGGTGCGCTCAGCCGAGGACAATTCCCCGATTCCCGGTGCGAACGTCATCATCAAGGGAACAAGCCTGGGCACCGTAACTGATGCCAATGGCAACTATCAGTTAGAGGTTCCCGTGACGCAAAATCAATTGGTGTACTCGTTCATTGGCTTCACCAGCAAAGAGGAAGCAATCAAAAACCCGACCCAAAACGATGTCACACTCGATGCCGATGTCTCCCAACTTTCTGAAGTAGTGGTAACCGGGTATGGATTTGATGACATGGGAATGCCCAAACCATCGGAGTATGTTACCACATTACCCGAGCCGGAAGGCGGCCGCAAGGCCTATCAAAAATATCTCGAAACGAATCTGCAGTATCCGCAGCAAGCGTTGGATCAAAAGATTGAGGGCCGTGTTACAATCCAATTCACCGTTACATTCGATGGGCGCCTGCAGGACTTCAACGTCATCCGCAGTCTGGGTTATGGCTGCGATGAAGAAGTCATTCGTCTGATTCGCCAGGGGCCAGCCTGGTCGCCTTCGAAGCGCAACGAAGTTGCCCGCGACAGCAAGGTGCGTGTGCGTATGCGTTTCAAATTGCCAGACAAAAAGGGGTAGTTCTGCCAGCGGTTCTTGGTCAACTGATTATTCTTTTTACTTTTAGGCACCTAACTACAACCCTGTCAGTCGTTACATGAGTCTGTTTATTAAAAAGCCCCTGGAACAGTTGATGGCACAAGCTGCCGGAGATTCTTCCAAAAGTTTAAAGCGTACACTCGGCCCCGGTAACCTGATCGCCCTGGGCATCGGTGCCATTATCGGTGCCGGCTTATTTGTTCGCACCGCTGAAGCCGCAGCCGAAGCAGCCGGCCCTGCCGTAGTGCTGTCGTTTGTGGTGGCGGCCATTGGTTGCGCCTTTGCCGGCTTATGTTATGCCGAGTTTGCCTCCATGATTCCCATCGCGGGCAGTGCCTACACCTATGCCTACGCCACGATGGGTGAATTTCTCGCGTGGATCATCGGTTGGGCGTTGGTACTTGAATATGCGTTGGCCTCGGCAACGGTTTCCATTGCCTGGAGTGAATATCTCAACAACCTCTTGGGGGGGGCGATACCGTATCAATGGTGTCACTCCCCGTTTGAAGTTTCCGCTGAGGGGGTGAACGGCATCATCAATTTGCCGGCACTCGGCATTTTGTTTTTCCTGACGCTTCTGCTCATCAAGGGCACCCAGGAGTCGGCCATTGTGAATGCCGTCATTGTGTTCATTAAAGTGGCTATTGTGCTCATCTTTATTGTGATCGGCTGGCAATTCATCAACCCGGTTAATCATACTCCGTTCTTCATTCCGGAGGGAACACCCGGCCACGATTCATTCCGCGAGTGGGGTATTGGAGGCGTGTTTGGCGGAGCTGCCATCGTTTTCTTTGCCTTCATTGGTTTTGATGCCGTTTCCACAGCCGCTCAGGAAGCCAAAAACCCCAAGCGCGATATGCCGATTGGTATTCTGGGCTCCTTGTTTTTCTGCACGATCTTATACGTTTTATTCTCCTACGTGCTTACGGGAGTAGCCCCGTGGCAGGAGTTTGGCGTTGCCGGAAAGGAAGCATCGGTAGCTTACGCGATCCAGAACTACATGCCCGGCTATGAGTGGCTGGCCACGCTCATTACCGTGGCCATTTTAGCGGGCTTTAGTTCGGTCATTCTGGTCATGCTCATGGGGCAGTCGCGTGTGTTTTATTCCATGTCCAATGACGGGTTGATTCCCAAAGTTTTTTCGGAGCTGCATCCGAAATTCCGCACGCCTTACAAGTCGAATATGATTTTGTTTGTCTTCGTTGGCTTGTTTTCCGGGTTCGTTCCCGGCAGCCTCGCGGGCGATCTCACCAGCTTCGGCACCCTGTTTGCGTTTGTACTGGTGTGCGCTGGTGTGTGGGTAATGCGCGTGAAAAACCCTGAGGCGAAACGCCCCTTCGCTACGCCATTAGTACCGCTGGTACCCATTTTGGGGATGTTGGTTTGCGGAGCCCTGATCCTTTCACTGGACCCCTTCACGCAACTAGTGGCCATGGGCTGGATGTTGGCCGGCCTGGTGATCTACTTCGCCTACAGCAAGGGACACAGCTACCTGCGCAACGCCAAGTAGTTCTAATCCGCAATTTTGATCGAAATGCCTCCTCCGGGAGGCATTTCTGTTTATTGTCATTTGGAGGTCTGGCATATTTTTCTAATTTGAACGCATCCGGGTAGGACCTTGCCCATCTCGACAACTTCCCGTGCCCGTCAGTTTTCACTTTACTATTTAACCATATGAAAGTATATGACGAAAAACATCTGAAGAACGTTGTGTTGCTAGGAGCCCCGAAAAGCGGCAAGACTTTGCTGGCCGAAGACATGTTGTTTGAAGCTGGCATTACGCACCGCAGGGGCAACATCGAAGCAAAAAACACGGTATCCGACTTTCACGAAATTGAGCAGGAACGCGGTAACTCCATTTTCGCCACGGTGTTGCACACCGAGTGGCACGATTACAAAATCAACATCATTGATACGCCCGGCTTTGACGACTTCATCGGAGAAATGGTTTCTTCCATCCGGGTGGCCGACACGTGCGTACTCGTCATCAACGCGCAACATGGTGCCGAAGTAGGCACCGAATTGATTTGGGAATACGTTGAGAAATTCCGTAAACCCGTACTCTTCGCCATCAACCAGGTCGATCATCCCAAGGCCGACTTCGAACAATCGATGGAGTCGCTGAAAAAAACCTTTGGCTCAGCCGTTACGCAAATGCAATACCCGGTTAATTCGGGCGAGGGATTCAACGCCATCATTGACTTGTTGAAGATGGTGATGTACAAATTCCCGGCTGACGGTGGCAAGCCGGAAAAACTTCCGATCCCCGAAACCGAAAAAGAAAAAGCCAATCAGCTCCACAACCAACTGGTGGAAAAAGCAGCCGAGAACGATGAGAAGCTGATGGAAAAATATTTTGAGAAAGGAACGCTTGACGAAGATGAAATGCGCGAGGGTCTCAAACTCGGCATGATTCATCACGATGTATTTCCGGTGTTCGTCATGTCGGCCAGGAAAAACATGGGCAGTGGCCGCATGATGGGCTTTATCGACAATGTAGCGCCCTCACCGCTGGAAGCGCAACCCGAACGCACTACGGAAGGCCAGGAGCTGAGTTTTGATCAGTCCAAACCAGCCAGCCTCTTCGTATTCAAAACTCACCTGGAGCCCAATCTCGGCAAACTGTCCTTCTTTAAGGTTATTACGGGCGAGGTAAATTCAAACGCGGAATTGATCAACAGCCAAACCGGGGCCACCGAAAAATTTCATCAACTGTTTATCATGGATGGAAAAACGCGCAACCCGGTAGATAAACTGGTGGCAGGTGACATTGGTGCCACGTTAAAACTTAAAGACACCTACACCAACCAGACGCTGCACGCCAAGGGCTTTGATGTTACGATTAACCCAATTGAGTACCCCGAGCCGCGCATTCGTACGGCCGTGGTGGCACAAACGAAAGGTGATGATGAAAAAATCGGAGAAGTACTGGCTAAGATACACCAGGAGGACCCGACCCTTGAAGTGGGCTATTCGCGCGAACTCAAGCAACTGATCATTGCCGGCCAGGGCGAAATGCACCTGGCGGTGTGCAAGTGGTTTTTGGAAAACATGTACAAGCTGCACGTCAATTTTGAAACCCCGCGCATCTCGTATCGCGAAACCATTCGCAAGCCGGCCTCGGCCATGTATCGGCACAAGAAGCAATCCGGTGGAGCCGGCCAGTTTGGCGAAGTACACCTGAAGGTGGAACCCTATTACGAGGGTATGCCTGAACCCACCGAGTTCCCCATCCGGGGTAAGGAAGTGGTTGATTTGGAGTGGGGCGGAAAGCTGGTGTTTTACAACTGCATCGTGGGTGGTGTCATTGACTCGCGGTTCATTCCTTCCATTCAAAAAGGCATTATGGAAAAAATGGAGGAAGGACCCATCACCGGCTCGTACGTGCGCGATGTGCGCGTGATGGTGTATGATGGCAAGATGCATGCGGTGGACAGCAACGACATCTCATTCAAAATTGCGGGTATGATGGCGTTCAAAGAGGCGTTTCTTCATGCTGACCCCACGCTGCTCGAACCTCTTTACGATATCGAAATTATGGTGCCCGAAGAAGTGATGGGTGAAGTGATGGGCGATTTACAAACCCGAAGGGCGCTCATCATGGGCATCGATACCAAACACAACTTCCAGGTGATTAATGCACGTGTGCCCCTGGCTGAGCTCGACCGGTATTCCACCACGCTGCGATCGCTATCGCAAGGCCGTGCGCGGTTTACCCAGAAGTTTGCCGAGTTTGCCCAGGTGCCGGGAGACATTCAGTATAAACTGGCTAAGAAAACGCAGGAGTTGGAGTTGGCTTAGGTTTGTTATTGAGAGGCGTCTGACGGCTCGCTAATTCCAGTAATAAGCCGTCTGACGCCTATGCCCTATTTTTGGATGTAGTCAATGCAGGTAATTGAGAAAATGCCTTCTTCATGGATTCAATATTCAGGAAGAGGGCATTTTTAGTTGTTCGTTGGTCGTTGTTGGTTGTTCGCTTATTGTTAATCGTTTCTAGCATCCAGAATCTAGCTTCCAGTATCCAGAATCTAGCATCCAGAATCCAGTATCAAGAATCCAGTATCCAGTATCCAATATCAAGCATCCAACCCCTATCTTGCGGCCGTTTATCTAACCTGATTCTATGGATACCAAAAAACTGGGCCTCGACATCCAGATTAATCTCTTCAAGTTTTTCTTTGATTCCGAATACATGCACTATGGCTTCTGGACGCCCGGTCTGGAGGTAAAAGGACCGAACTTCAAGCAAGCCCAGGAAAACTACACGCAATTTCTGATCCGGCATATTCCGGCCGGTACCAAAACCATTTTGGATATCGGTTGCGGATCGGGCAAGGTAGCCGATGAACTCATTCAGTTAGGGTATTCCGTGACGTGCGTCTCCCCGCCCAGCATCCTCACAGAAAAAGCAGCCGAGCGACTGGCCGGCAAAGCCCAGGTACACGCCATGGGTTATGAAGATTTTTCTACGGATGAAAAATTTGATCTGTGCTTGTTCAGCGAAAGCTACCAGTACATTGATATGCACAAGAGCTTTGCCCAGTGCATGAAGCTTTTAAAACCGGGCGGCCACATCTTGCTGGCTGATTTCTTCCGCACCGAGGCCGAAGGCACGAGTCCCCTGGGCGGTGGCCACCGCCTGGTGGAATTTTATGACATTCTGAAGCAGCAGCCGTTTGATGTGGTGGAAGACCTGGACATCACCAACGACATTGCCCCCACCATGATTTTGATTAACAACCTGACCATGGACGTGGTGTACCCGGCCGTGCTGATGGTGGGCGAACTCATCAAATCACGCGCCCCGTGGGTGTACAAGTTCCTGGTATGGAAGTTCCGCAAGAAAATTGAGAAGAACCGGGTGAAGCATTTCACCGGCCAGCGCAACCCGGAAAATTTTAAGAAGTATAAGAGCTACCGGTTGGTGGTGTTGAGGAAGAAATAAGCAGAGCGGAAACCTGAGCCAAACCTAACGGAATTTTGAGGACAAAATGAAGGTTCTTACGCTCACTTTTTGTTTAAAGAACTATAAGTACGTTTGCCAATGGTGTCCACGTGTGGTAAACTATATGTTGGCTTATCAAGAGTCAAAACCTTCTGAAGATCGTTAAGTGTGTGTTCAAACTTCGAGAGCTGCTCAAACTTAGCATTTTCAACCTCAGCTTGGATTTTGATGTCTTTTAGCTTGTCTGTCAGATTGCGCATGGTACAAATTAAATAAATTTTCTTGTATGAAAGAACATTTCACCTCCGTTTCTTGTTATGTACTGACAAATTAAATCGTTGTAGTCACGAATCAAATTTGATAACATTCTATCAGTTGAATAATCCTCAATCTTCAGTTTTAGTATATTAGTTAATGCAGAGACACCTATTGATCTACCGTGCGAATGCCAAAGCTTGTTATCACCTAAATCCCTGGCTATCTCCATTGCCCTAGTTTCCTTTTGGGCTAGCGTTACTGGCTCTCCAGAGGTGCGGTGTGTATTCCAATTCTTGAATTTATACTTCACCAGCCATTCTTTCAACAGTGCAACCGTTAACTCCCTTGCTTGCTCATGCCTCCTTAGCATAGCCAAGTCCTGTTCTCTTAACATTATCAATTCAGCTTGAGAAATTGTACCCGCAATTGACTTGTTGATGAGCTCCTCAACCTTGTCCAAGTAGCCAAGCGCTGGCACCCAATTCTTTCCGTTATACACTTGCGGGTCAATTGGTCCCAAAGAAGAAGAATAGTCCATAAAAATCTTATCCCCTGACAAGCAGAAAATCGTACCAGCCGAATAAGCTGAATCCGGTACGATGAAATTTACTTCTTGATAATGGTGTCTCGTTATCTTAACCAATCTCTCCACCGTTTCAGCGCTGCCGCCTGGCGTATTAAGAACGATGAACAGGGTAGTTCTTGCTTCAGGCTCCTCTTTCAACTCCTCAATCAAGTCACGGAAGGGCTTATCAAGAGCATCCGTAATTGGCCCGTAATAGAAAAGAAAATCCGCGCCAAAATGACTCTCAAGCCTGCTTAAGCGCTCATTCAATATTTCATGAATCGTTGAATCAAAAATTGGCTTCATAACGTCTGTCGAATTTTTTACACTCTATTTTGGGCTCACCATCCACATAGACCGCAAGGGGCAGTACCGAAAATATTATGTACAATTTACTTTATTCAAGTATCATAACAACAGAGAGTGTTGAAAAAATTTATAAGCGACCCACAGTTTTGCCCGTTATGCCTCAATTGATGATTTCATCGCTGATCGTGAGCAAGGAACCACTAAGCTCGGTGCGGTATTGCCGAAGCGGGCGCCAGGCCGGCCCGCCACCCGGTGAGCCATCGGAAAAATTGAAGTTGGAGTTGCAACAGGGATCGGTCATGTATAAACCCGAACTGTGCACGTTCACGGTGGCACACGCCTCGTTAGGGCGGTAGCTGCAGTTGCGCTCAAACGCCAGGTAGCGGGAAGAAGAAACGCGGTACACAATCACGCCCCGCACCCCGATGCTGTTAATCGTGCGCGAGCCGCCATCCAAAAACAAGGCTGCGTTTTCGGGAAACGAAAGATTCAGCACGAGCGGAGAAAAATTAGCCAGCGGTATGGGGTCATCCACCGGCCCGGACTGGCAGGCGGCTATCGACACAAAAATCAAACTGCTGAACAATTTACTTCGCATACGCATAAAATCCTTCGCCACTCTTTTTGCCCAGTTTGCCTTCGCGCACCAACCGGCCCTGCGCCTCGCTCGGGGTAAACCGCTCCGCCCGGTCAAACGATTCGTACAAGCCGCCCGTAACGGCATAGTTGATGTCCTGCCCGATCAAATCCGTGAGCTCGCACGGGCCCATCTTAAAGCCCGCATTGCGCAGTGCGGCATCCAACGCAGCCGGCAACACCACTCCCCTGTCCAGCATATCGAACGCCTCGGTGTAAAAGGGCCGGGCTACCCGGTTAACGATAAACCCGGGCGAATCTTTTACCACCACCGCTACTTTGCCGATCCGTTCACAAAAATTTTTCAGTGTAGCCACCACCTCACCCGGAGTTTTTCGCCCCACCACGATCTCCACCAACTTCATGAGCGGAGCCGGATTGAAAAAATGAAGCCCCGCAAAACGCTGCGGATGGCGCAAGGTCGCGGCCAGCACATCGATTGACAGTGAGGATGTATTGGACACGAGCAAGGCCTCTTCCGAATTAGCTTCTTCCCAGGCGCGGTACAACTCCTGCTTGATATCGGGCCGCTCTACGATGGCCTCCACCAACAAGTCGGATTTCAATTGCTGTATTTGCGATACTACCTGAAGATTGTCAACCGCACGCGCGACTTGCTCGGACGTCAGTTTGCCCTTCGCCTCCAATGTTTCCCAAGTCTTACGAATGTTGGCCAACGCCTGATGCGCCAGCCCGGTGTTGACATCATAGAGCAGCGTGCGCAAGCCTTGCTGGGCACAAACTTGTGCAATGCCTGCGCCCATCGTACCCGCTCCCGCTACCCCTACGGTGTACACCATGATTACATTACCGGCTTAAACTGACGCAGGAACCGCACATCGTTTTCAGAAAACAAACGCAAGTCGTTAATGCCGTACCGCAGCATGGTAATCCGCTCAATGCCCATGCCGAAGGCAAAGCCAGTGAACTCCTGCGGATCAACGCCTGAGTTTTTCAGCACATTCGGGTGCACCATGCCGCTGCCGGCAATTTCCACCCAGCCGCTGTGCTTGCACACATTACAGCCTTTGCCATGGCAGATGAAGCAGGAGATATCTATTTCGGCACTGGGCTCGGTGAACGGGAAATAAGACGGCCGCAACCGAATTTTGGTGTCGGCCCCAAACATTTCCTTGGCAAAATGATAAAGCGTTTGCTTGAGATCGGCAAAGCCTACGTTTCGATCGACATACAACCCCTCCACCTGATGGAAAAAACAGTGGGCGCGGGCCGAAATGGCTTCGTTACGATACACGCGGCCGGGCATAATGGATCGCACGGGTGGCTTTTGCTTTTCCAGAAGGCGAATCTGCACGTTGGAGGTATGGGTGCGCAGCAACACATCCGGATTTTTCTCGATGAAAAAGGTATCCTGCATTTCGCGGGCCGGGTGATTCTCCGGAAAATTGAGTGCGGTAAAGTTGTACCAGTCCGTTTCAATCTCCGGCCCGTCAGACACATTGAAGCCCAGTCTTTCAAAGATCTGGATGATGCGGTAACGCGTAAGGCTGATGGGGTGCTGATTGCCGATCGCGTACTGATTTACCGGCAACGTGAGATCCAGTTTTTGCGCCTGACCATTGGTGGAGCCTTCCAAACTGGCCGTGAGCTCCTTCAGTCGTCCTTCGGCCAGGTTTTTCAACTGGTTGAGCGCCTGCCCCACCTCCCGTTTTTGGTCAGCCGGCACCTTTTTTAGCTCCTCGAAGAGTTCAGGAATCAGCCCTTTGCGGCTGAGGTATTTGATGCGATAGGCTTCCAGCTCCTGGGCATTGCCCACGGGCGCTTCACGCACTTCGCGTTCCAACTGTAGTATTTGCTCTTTCATGTTGAACCAGGGTGACGCGCTGCTGAAAAGCCTTCAGGCCGAAGTTAATGGCGAGGCAAAGGGCCAGCACGACCGACAAAATTAACCAATCACCCTGATCTTTCATGAGCCAGGCCAGGCCGAGAAACACAAAGTTGATCAGCGCAAGGGCTATAACCACCCGGCTGTGCGAGAAGCCGATTTGCAAAAACTGATGATGCAGATGGTTGTGGTCGGCACGAAAAGGTGACTGGAACTTGCGAAGTCGTATGATGATCACCCTCAACGTATCGAAGAGCGGCACAATGAGCACACACACGGCCGTAGAAACCGAACTCTCAAACCGCCACGCATGCCCCAGGGGCAAATTGAAGTTGACGTTGATGAACTTGATGGCAAAGTACACCAACAACAACCCGACCATGAGGGCCCCGGTGTCGCCCATAAAGATTTTGGAGGGTTGCCAGTTGAAGAACAGAAAAGCCAGGAGCGAACCTACAAAACAAAGGGCGATGAGGCTGAGCGTTGCATCACCCACACCCCAAAACCAGACCCCGAAAAACCCAAGCGCTACCACGCCTACGGAACCGGCCAGGCCATCTACCCCGTCAATCAGGTTGTACGCGTTCGACACAATGACGATCACAAAAAAGGTGAGCAGCCAACTGACGGCTGTGGGCAGGGGAGTTTCGAATAAGAATCCATAAAAAGACGTGAGATTAGTCTGATCCAGCACGACCAAAATGATAATGGGAAGAAACTGGCTAAACAATTTTTGACGGGGCGAGAGCGCGAGCACATCATCGCGCAAACCGATCAGGAACATGATGAGCAGGGCAATGAAAAAAAATTTCATGGCCAGCCATTGTTGAAGCGGCAACCCCATGATGAGTGCCAGGGCTGCCCCCAGCAGCACGGCAATGCCGCCCATGGAGGGTGTGTAGGTGGAGTGGATCTTATGTTCACCGGGGCTATCAAACAGCTTCCATTGCCCCAATAGTTTGATCACGACCGGCAGGAAGAGGAAGGCAATGAGAAAGGCGATGATCGGGAAAACAATAAGTTTCACTGAAGCAAAGTTAATAGGCTTTTTCGCTGCCTTTGAATATCTGCCCGATTGTCTGCAAAATGATCTTCACATCGAGGGGGAACGACCAATTCTCAATGTAAAACACATCGAGGCGGAAGCGGCCCCGCATGTCATGCAGTTCGCGGGTTTCGCCCCGGTAGCCCTTGACCTGGGCCAGTCCGGTAATACCGGGTTTCACCGAATGCCGGGCCATGAATTTTCCAATTCTTCGGGCAAAGGTTTGGTTGAGCTGCAGGGGATGCGGACGGGGCCCGACCACCGACATGGTGCCCTGCAACACGTTCAAAAACTGCGGTAATTCATCAAGGCTGGTCTTGCGCAAGAAGGCACCAATGCGGGTAATCCGCGGGTCGTTGCGGGTGGCCTGGAGTGAATCCGCCTCATCGTTTACGCGCATGGTGCGAAACTTCCAGCAGGTAAACGTTGTGTTGTTCCGCCCGGCCCGCTGCTGCCGAAAAAATACCGGCCCGCGGGAATCCAACTTAATGATGAGTCCCAGCAAAAGAAAAAGCCACCACCCCACCGCAATCAGGAAAAGCAAGGCAAACATCAAATCAAACAGGCGTTTGAGCAGTTGATTCCGCTTGTCGTCCAGCGGTAAAGCCGTAACACTGAGAATGGGTATGTTATCGTAACGCTCCAGTTCAACATTTTTGAGCGACAGCGCACGATACTCGTTGAGCACCTTTACTTTGATGAATTTGTCCTCGCACCAATCGATCACCTCCCGCACCTGTTGATGGGACATATAGGGGGCGCAGCAATACACTTCATCAATGGCTTTGTTAACGACAAACTCATAAAAATCCTGAATCCCCCCTCGCACCTTACCTGCTTGTCGTTGGTCATCAAAGAAACCTACAATCCGGTAGCCGTACTCCGGGTGTCGGCTGAAAAACCGCTGTAACTGGATAGCGAGTGGTCCGTACCCCATCACAACGACAGATTGAATATTCTTGCCGCCCATCCGATAGTGCCTCAGCAAGAACAAAAAGGTCACTCGCCAACCCAGCACAATCGTCAAGAAAATCAGATACACGGCCGCAATACTCCACCAATGCACCTGGGGAAACTGCATCAGGTATAAAAGGGCAGCCGTGATGAGGAATTGTTGAAAGACGGCAAACGAAATGTCAGCCGCCACATGGCCCACCTTGGTGATTCGGAGCAGCTTGTAGGGATTGGTGTAAAACAACACAAGCATCCACGAAAGGTTGGTGAGCCCGAGGAAAACAAACCAGGACCGATCGATCGGATGAACAACCAAGTGTCCCAGAAAGTACAGTGCTAAAAACAGCGAATTGAGAAAGACAACATCTCCGCAAAAGATGACAAACTTGACAAATTTGCTAAACCTGCCCTCGCGCACGGGGTAAAAATACGAACTACATTATTAAGTTGTCACCCTTATTACCCTTCGGCTTCTCCTCAATCAAACAAAATTCCCAACCAAGCCAAACTTCTTCTTCATGACCTCTGTCCCACCAGTTGCCTGAACAATAACCATATAAACAACGAGTTCGTAAGAAGGTACCTTCGCCATAACCGGCCTGGCTCCTGCATGAGGCGGAAAAACCATTCAAGCGAAGTTTTGCGCATCCACTCGGGCGCTCGCTTGGTCAACCCGGCACTCACCTCAAAAGCGCCACCCACGCCAAGTAAAACAGCGTTGATTTCGCTGGAGTTTCGAGCCATCCAAGTCTCTTGCTTGGGGCACCCGAGACCCACAAAAACGAGATGAGCCCCCGACTGGTTAATTTGCCTGGCATATTCCTTGTTTTCACTATCTGTGAGTGGCCGATAGGGAGGAGAGATCGACCCTACAACTGAAATACCCGGGTAACGCGATCCGATTTTCGCAACTAACTCCGCAAGCACTTGTGGGGAGGATCCAAAAAAGAAAATTCGCATTCCATCTGCAACCGCCATTATGTCGTTCATGAAATCCATACCGGCAATTCTATCCTGCCGGATGCCATGCAGCCAACCGAGCGATTTGACTAATGGCATTCCATCAGCAAAAGTAAACGTGGCCCCATTAACGAATTCCTGGAACTGCGCAGACTTGTGAGCCTCAATCACCATATGAACATTAGCGAAACAAGCATAGGAAGGAGTTCGCTCCCTGGCTCGTTGAATAATCTGCTCCAAGGCCTCCGGATAGCTGAGCAAGCTTATATCAAGAGAGATAACTCGTTTACGTATCATGCCTGAGTACCGATTGATAAATGGAAAGCAATTGATGATAGTTGCTTTGCGGAGAGTAGGACCTCAAATAAACCTGCCGCGCATGCTGATACATCGGTTGGTTTTCTTTCAGTCGGCTATCAAACTGCCTGATTTTTTCAGCTAAATCCTTCGCATCTCCGGTTTTGAAATGAAAGCCGGTAGTTCCTTCTTCAATTAGTTCTAAAAAGGAGGGCACGTCAGAAATAATCGAGGGCGTGCCCGTAGCTAACGTACCTATCACAGATAATGGCAGCGCCTCATACCAGATTGAGGGCATGATTACTGCGCGGCACTTTTTGACGATCTCCATTACCTCATCTAATTTGCGTAAACCCAGGTACTCCACATTCGGGTTTTTTTGAACGCATTGCTCTACCTGCGATCGTAACGGCCCGTCACCGATGATTTTCAATCGGTAGGGGTAGTGATCAAGAGATTGGAGCAGGGTTTCAACCCCTTTCTCAGGACTAAGTCGTGCAAAGAAAACATAGTAATCTTCCCGTGGCTGGATTCCCTCACCCGGATCGGCCACAAAATTGGGTTTCAGTACAGATTTCTCTGGCGGCAGATGAAGTGACGAATTGAGAAATTTCACTCGTCCATAATCGGTCATGGCAATAATGAACTTATCTACTTTGCGCTGCCAGGTACCAAGTGACTTGTGAACGGTTGCCATTAAGGTAACGGCCAGGGATTGAATGGCTGAGTTATGGTAACACCGATAGCGAATACCGCTTAACGGGAACCAGGAATTTATGCATCGTTCACAAATCTGATTTTCACGAAACAACAGGGCATTTGCGCAGATCAGCCGGTAATTATTTATGGTGGCAACGATGGGAATTCTGTTACGGCTGGCAACATAAAAAACAGAGGGAGAAAGAAGTGGAAAAAAATTAATTACATGAATAATATCAGGTTGAAATGAAGTGATCCGCGATTGCACCTCGCGTGCAGAAGAGAAATTGTAAATAGCATCAATACCAGCCTTTACCTTATGCCACCACCCTGCTGGGATATTGTGATTATCAAAAAAAAGCTGATCCACAATATGGCCGTGTTGCACCAATAAATCGCGTTCCATTTGTGCCAGTACGTCTTCCCCTCCTGGTGTCCGGTACTTGTTATGAATCTGAAGCACCCGTAAACTCATGCCTGCGCTTTACGTATCCATTTCCACAGTAGCCCTAATCCCACCCGGAGATCAACCGTTGGCCGCCACCCGAGCGCCTGCTCAGCACGGGCAAAAGAAAGCACGTTGTATTCACAATCGTAATGGCGGGCCGGCAACCAGTCGATCTCAAGCGCACGGCCAGACACGTTCTTTATTTCATCAAGGACCTCACGAATGGAGTGACCAATGCCTGACCCAATGTTTACGGTTAGCGGAGCAGAGCCAGTGCTTGGCGCAAGCAAGAACAATTCAATCGCTCGCGCTATATCCCCTACATAAACGTAGTCCCGAACAATTGACCCATTGCCATAAACCGGTAAGGGTCGGTTTTCCAACATGGCCCGGAAGGCGTATCCAAGAATACCCTGAGGTTTTGAAAAGTTCTGATGCGGCCCGTACACATTGGACGGCCGGAAGATAGCCATCTGAAGGAGGTTACCCCGGTTCAAAAAATTCAAATATTCTTCGGCTATAAGTTTGGTTAAGCCATAACTCGAGATTGGGTTTTTAGGAAAGTGTTCCTCAATCTTCACCCCGGGCTTTACATCGCCATAAATTGTTCCGCCAGACGACAGGTATAGAAATTTTTTTGAAACGCGGCTTTGCGATAATGCGCTCACCAGACGAATCAACGGGGTGATGTTGGTCGATAAATCGCCCTCGATATCAATCATGCTGGTGGCCGGAACCGTAGAGTGAACTAACCACACGATGCTATCCGCGTCTGCGGCAAGTTCTAACAACTTGACCGTATCTGATGCGGAGCCCACGTGGTAACGCACCCCGGGCGTGACCGGGTTTTGACCATAAATATCATGATCAACTACGGATACCAAAAACCCCTTGCCCGCCAGGTAAGCGGCCAGGTTTTTCCCGATAAACCCATTGCCTCCAATGATCAAACAATTTTTCACAACCTTCTTTGCGAATTTCCAAATACAAACAAAGAACTAAAAAAGCCATATATCAAGTTGCCCTTGTTCGTCTCCAGCATGGATTCGGTAAAGAAACACATGGTCATGCAAATGACAAATGAGATTAGGGCAGGCGACCCTTTGCGATTCCTATAGATGAATACCCAGGATAGTATGCAAAAAATCAATCCGATAAGGCCGAACGCTATCCATGTTTGAATATATTGATTGTGGGCATTGAAGTGATTAAAGCGCGAAGCAAAATAAAATTGGCGAGCCTCATAAGCCTGTTGTAATGCATCCTGGGCATCGCCCGTTCCGGTTCCCCACCAGAAATTTTGCGAGACTACATCTGCTGCACAGGTCCAGATTGCTTTGCGAAGGGCAATGCCATCCCATGACTTACCCAGGGAGGCATCCTGATCTAACGGTATGGAGACCGCGGGTGAGGCAACAACCTCATTAAACTTATCATAGAGCGAGGGGATGATGAAAATTAAACAGCTTCCCACTACAGCAACCATTGCTATTGAGGCTAAAAAGTACCAATGGTTCTTCGTCAACCGCCAGGCATATATCATCACCAACACCCCCCAGGCAATCAACACTTGTTTAACGCTTAACAAAAACAATAAGGACGAAAAAAGAATAACCAGGAAAATCATAGTTGAATAACGGTTGAACACCGGGTGAAGCGCAAGGTTACCCAAGTATGATTCGAGTAATACAAACACCGCAATGAGGCATAAGATCGCGAAGATATACGTGTATAAATCAAGCGCCTCCACCAGGCCGTGCGCAAAAAAGTGAGTGTATGAGCCGCTGCTCAATGCATGGATAAAGGCAATGCCAAAGCTATACGCACTTGCACATAGCATACCAACAAGAAATGCCGTAAGCGCCCATTTTTCAGAATCTTTGTCATACCAAGATGACGTGCCAATTACCAACGCAAAGACCGGCACCAATGCTTTCTGCTGAAGGCGAAAAAAGCCTTCATCAATATTCTGCGTAAAAAACATCCCCCAAACGGCAAGAATGAAGACTGACGAAATTGTCGCTATCAACCAATACTGGATTTTCGAGAATGACTTCGGTACTGCCAGGAGCCATACCACCAGCAGCGCTATGATAAGGATGGAATTAAAGATTGCTTTGAATGGTATTGTAAACGCAACCAGGCATAGCAAGCCATTAAACCCATGCCGAATTGACTTTTCACTACGTTGCAGCAATGGCATGATAATCGTGTAATCGTTTCTGTTCAATCTGCCGGGCTAGAAATCCGAGCAAAATATAATATGCCGATGCATAAATGGGGGTCTCCAGTACAGGATTAAAAAAAGCAATGACAGATACAGCAAAGAAACCATAGAAATAGATAACCCCGTAACTCTGCCGGTAAAATGCGCGATTGTAATAGTATTCCTTAAAAACGGAGGCATACAAATACACCACAATGAACACGTAAGGCAAACCCAGCCGGGTAAAAAGGTAGATAAATGAATTGTGCGCCCCTATCACATAAGGAAGGGTATCCAATTTGGTGTAATCTTCGATAGGAAAATAGCGAAGCGCGGGTGTGCCAAACCCGATGCCCAGCAGATTCTCGGGAAATAAATCTACCAACAACTGCTTCCAGAGCACCAGGCGCCAAGTACTATTGGGGTCAACACCCAACAGCGGATGACGGCTAATCAACTCCCAAATGCCAACTGTATTATAATACGAGTAGACGTTGGGATTCATGCCCAAGTAAGGCAGCAAATAAATAAACAGGGCAGCTAACGACACTAGAGCGACCACGATGGTCACCATAAAGAAGCGGTAGCTTTTGAAAATCCAAATCAGTAAAAAGAAGGCGACAATGGCCAGGCTTGTGGAGGACTCATGAACCTGCGAATAAATCACGGATAGCACAATAATTACAGGTAGAACTAATTTAGGAGCCACTGCACGCCCAAAAAAGGGAAAAGCAATGGCCATGGAAAAGCGATCGTATACCAAGCCAGGTACCGGAACGAAAAGTAGCCCCAGAACATACGTGGAAATAAGGGAACGGAATGTGCGCAAAAACGATGGCAAATACGAAAACAGGTAGTACCCAACAAAAAATGAAAAAATCGAATAGAGGATAACCAGATTGCGCAAATAATAATAGAGCCCATCCGCTCGAAATGCGGAGATCAGTGCATGCACGATGCCAACACCAAGAAGCAAGAGCACGGAGATCATGACGGGTGTTTTCATAAATTTCCTATGGGAGCTTCCCATCAAAAGAACGAAACCGAGACCTGCAAGTACTTCGTTCAGGAATAGTTTCTTCTCAAAGAAATAGGGGGCCGCGAGATAGAGAAACGCAGTTAAAAAGATAGCAAAGGCAATATATCTGGACCTCAAAGTCGTTACCTCTTTTTCGCAAATACAACATTATTAAAATACAATTTTTTATCCCTCGGCAACAAAAGGCTCAAAAACAGACCTGACAATGTAAGGGGAATAGCGAAGAGCATCGTAAGTGCATACCCCGGCACTTTCAAGGGCTTAAACAATTCAAATAGGTAAAGAATCAAGAGCTGAGTGATAACCTGAACGTGGTTCCCGGTTTTTTTCAGGCTAATCACCTCAAACCCGCATTTCTGTAAGAGGTGGCGCAGCCCGTAGCTAGAATAGCGGGCATAGTCGTAGGGAATCTCGTGTTCATTCCAACAAAAGGGAACAGTCATGATCATGCTGGCACCTGGCTTCATTACTCTGTTGACTTCCGTCAAAATTTCTTGGGGGTTAAAAATGTGCTCTAACACTTCAAATGTCACCAAGGAATCAAAATAATCGTTTGCGAAAGGAAGCGTCTTGCCATCATAGACGACATCAATTTGCGAACGCGTGTGGTCGTGGCCGGACGAGGCCACATCAACACCCACATATCGTTCAACCTGAAACAAGCTTGCGTACGGTTTTCGCCCACATCCAAAGTCCAATAAAAGTCCGCGGCACGAGGGTGCCAGTTTCCTGATTTCAATAAACAACGGTCTTCGAATTAGAAAAAATGGAGTGATAAACACACCCCACCAGGAGGGTTGAAAAACCTGATTCAAAAAAAAATTCCACATACGAGCATCCATGTTTTACCCTCGCGCTACAAAGGGTTTATCTCTCTTTGGAAGAAGCAAATACACGGCAGCAAAATACAGATTCCTAACATAAGTGGCACCATGCTGTCACCATTTACAAACCGAACAAGCATTAGAAGAGTAGTAAACGCGCCCAACAGGATCAGAAACTGCACGCAAAATCAGCGCATGGTTAAGAAGGGGCCGAATACCCATGGCGAATGAAAAGAACCGTGGCTGTGTCGGCTGCACGCGAAGTCAAGCCGTTGACGCTTCCTTTTTTTACAGCTGCTTTGGCTTCAAAAAAAACACGCTTCAGACTGCAGAGGGGGCTAATAAGAGACCCCCATCGGCCAGGCTAAAAACTCTGTTAGAGAAAAAACACAACATAATGGCTGCCCTCCTTTACTCTACTTGATTTTTTGCTGTGCAATAGCTCGAACAAGCGTATTGAAGTTAATAAGGAAAAAGATAAACATCATGACAAAGAGACTGACCGACAACGAAAGCAGGGAATCCGGAAAAAATACGCGACCAACCACTGGAACGAGTAATACCAAGGCAGAAATGAAAAAGAAACGCAGGCGCGTACCTATTTGCCCGAAACTCAAAAACTGTGTAGCCAACCCAAGGGCAATCGTCAATTCCCCTGCCAACAACCCCATGGCTATCGGGCGCCACCCCTCAAAAAACAAGGCAGCCACCAAAAAGGTCACTACCGAGAATGTGAATCCAATTAGGTTGATCCACATATAACTCATATCGCGATGCCGCAAGAGTGACTGGGTTGTCATACTCAAGAACAGTGAATAGACTACTGCCGCGGCAGCCAGCCAAATGAACAAGGCGGCATCCATCGCGAAACGTTCACCAAAAAAAAGGCCTATAAATGAGTGGGGGAAAAAAGCTACGGCCGAAAAAAACAGCAGGCCAAATAGCGTGGAGCATCGGTCCATGAGCAGGCAGAATGTATCGTCTTGCATTTCGCGTACAAACGCCTGATGGAAAACGCGGAGAGCCCCTTTATAAATGACATAGAGTTTTAGCCCTAAAAAAGAAATAGCAATCGCTGCATCGTCAATGAAGAAACCTGCCAATAACAGGATACCCAACCCAAGAAAGTAAAAGTTGAGTGTTACGATGCCGAGTGGTATAGATCCAAGGTAGTATTTGATTGAGCTGATTGCTGGCAAATGAAAAAGTGGCGTGCCGAGGAACAGGTGAATGACTACGTTGGTCAACGCATACGTAACCAAGGCTCCCGCGACATACCATAGATAAAGTTCACCGGAATTGACCGCCAAAGCAATAAAACAAAAAAGGAATGGGACCAATGTTCTAAAAAAAGCGATTAAGCCCCCGGCAACCGAGTGTCCTCGGCCATAAAGTGCATAGTCGGCATTAACGGCAAGCAACGGGGCGGCCAAAAAAAGAATGTACTTCCAATCCCAAAGCGCCAATACCGAACCAAACATCAGAAAGCCGGATAGCGCCACCCGGGCTTTCTGTACCTCCCGTACCTCTGCTCGCCAATCATCACGGAGTGCGATGTTTCGAATGGCGGCCGACTGAAGCCCAAATGCAATGATCCCGATAACAAACTGGATCATCACATCGACATCGGCAATGTGTCGAAGTTGTTCGGCCGTGCTATCCCGAGCAAGCAACTTAAGGGCAGCAATCGACAGAATCTGGCCAAGGCCCGTTACCGCGAAAACAAGTACTATACGGGAAAACATCGGTGACGCGCTAAAAGCCGTACCCGGATTGATCGAACATCATATTAATCTGATCGCGGGGTGAGACCAAATATTGCCCCTGGCCGATCCAATCAATTCCCAATGCCGGATCATTGTATCGAATACCCCGCTCAGACCCCGGTTGATAAAAGGCATCGGTCTTGTACAACACTTGCGCGAAATCGCTCAGCACCAAAAAACCATGGGCAAACCCTTTTGGCACGAGCAGTTGTTTGTGATTCTCTGCCGAAAGTTCAATCGAAAAGTATTTGCCGAAGGTGGTTTCACTTTTTCTCAAGTCAACCACGACATCTTGAATACTGCCGGAAAGTACGCGCACCAGTTTGGTTTGTGCAAAAGGCGGAACCTGAAAGTGGAGCCCCCGAAGTACGCCTTTGGTTGAGAACGATTGATTGTCCTGCACAAACGCGTAATCCAATCCAACCTTTTGGAAGGCGTGTTGGTTATAGCTTTCAAAAAAATGCCCGCGATCATCAGAAAAAACCGCAGGTTCAATGATGACTAAATCACGAAAAGCCGTTGGCGTTACTTTCATAGCTGTTCATTAGCTAACCGCAGCAGATATTCACCGTATTGATTCTTCGACAACGGTCGGGCCAGGGTAAGCAGTTGCTCTTTCGTAATGTATTTCTTACGAAATGAAATTTCTTCGAGACACGCAATTTTCAATCCCTGCCGATCTTCAATTGCCTCCACAAAGGTTGACGCCTGCAGCAACGACTTGTGGGTGCCGGTATCAAGCCAGGCCATACCTCTGCCCAGCAGTTTCACCGTCAGCGATCCCTCGCTCAGGTACAAATTGTTCAGGTCGGTAATTTCCAACTCACCGCGGGGGGATGGTTTGATCTGTCGGGCTTTCTGCACGACCGAAGAATCATAGAAGTAAAGACCGGTAACGGCATAGTTGGATTTAGGCGCAGCCGGCTTCTCCTCAATGGAGATCACCTTTCCCGTCTTGTCAAACTCCACCACGCCATAGCGCTGCGGATCATTGACATAATAACCAAACACCGTGGCTCCCCGCTGCAGTTGACCCGCCTCCTCCAGCATCCCACTCAATCCATATCCGTAAAAGATGTTGTCGCCCAGTACCAGGCAACAGGTATCTTGTCCGATGAATTTTTCTCCAATCAAAAAGGCCTGCGCGAGTCCATCCGGAGAGGGCTGCACGGCATATTGAATAGACAGGCCTAACTGACGGCCATCGCCCAACAGGTTTTCGAAAAGATGAATGTCCGTTGGTGTGGAGATGATCAGGATTTCGCGGATGTTGGCCAACATCAGTACCGACAGCGGATAGTAAATCATCGGCTTGTCGTAGATCGGCAGTATCTGCTTAGACACTGACTTGGTCAACGGATAAAGCCGCGTTCCCGAACCTCCGGCTAAAACAATTCCTTTCATGACACTTTACTGTTTCGGATTTGGTGCGCAAGTTCAATCGAAGGTCGCGTGTCGCTAATACCATACCCTTGGCCGGCCAGAATGGCGCGGTAGCTGTCGGTATGTAAATCGGTAAACCCTTCACTGAACTCCAACTCTTCATGGGCAATTACAATGGATCGATACGTTCGTTTACCCTGGGCTGCCACCGCAGGAGGCAGGTCATTCGCATCAATGCTCAGTTTCCAATTCACGTTGGCACGTTCCAACTCCAGGTGGCCGGATGCCATGGAATCGGAAAGACGGGTGACATGACTTTGCTGAACACTTCCAAAAACCCAAATGAGCATGTCGAAAAAGTGGATGCCTATATTGGTCGCCACGCCCCCGGATTTGGCCAGGTCGCCCTTCCAACTGATGTGATACCAATGCCCGCGCGAAGTGATATAGGTGAGATCGACATCCATCTTCTTGTTTGCAGGCATGGCCTTCACCTTTTCCCGCAATTGCTGAATGGCAGGGTGCAATCGGAGTTGCAAGATGGTGTACACTCTGCGCCCGGTCTCCTGTTCAATTTCGAGTAACGAATCCAGATTCCAGGGATTGAGCACCAGGGGTTTCTCACAAATGGCATCGGCTTGATGGCGCAAGGCAAAACGGATATGCGAATCGTGCAGGTAATTCGGTGAACAGATCGAGACATAGTCAATTTTCTGGCCCTGCCTGCGGAGTTTGTCTAAGTGGCGATCAAACCGCTCAAACTCGGTGAAAAAATCAGCCTGCGGAAAATAGGAATCCAGAATTCCTACGCTATCAAACCGGTCAAGGGCCGCCACCAGGTTGTTGCCGGTTTCCTTTATGGCTTTCATATGGCGAGGCGCTATAAAGCCAGCCGCACCGATCAAGGCAAAATTCTTCATGATACTTTCGATACTTCTCCGTTCGCCAACCGGTAACGCTCCCCGGTTTCGGGGCAAACGGCCAGGCCTTCGGAATTAAAATTCAATTTATGACCAAACTCGCTCATCCATCCGGTTTGCCGTGCCGGATTGCCCACCACCAAAGCATAAGCCGGAACATGCTTGGTGACTACGGCCCCGGCACCGATAAACGCGAACTCGCCAATATCGTGACCACAAACAATGGTGGCGTTGGCACCAATGGACGCACCGCGTTTTACCACCGTGCGGGCGTACTGACCTCTTCGGTTCACGGCACTACGCGGATTAGTTACGTTGGTAAAAACCATGGAGGGGCCCAGGAAAACGTCATCTTCGCACACCACACCGGTGTAGATAGACACGTTGTTCTGCACCTTCACATTATTGCCCAAAATGACCTCGGGGGAAATCACCACGTTCTGGCCGATGTTGCAGTTTCGGCCAATCGTGCAACCCGGCATCACATGGCTGAAGTGCCAGATTTTGGTTCCCTCACCAATGATGCAACCTTCATCTATCACCGCTGTGGGGTGAGCAAAGAATGACGACATCTGCTAAAACGTGTTAATGGCTTGGCAAATGTACGCCAATTGCTCCGAAGTCATCTCGGTGTGGATAGGCAGCGAAATCACACTTCGCGACAATTCCTCGGTAACCGGGAAACAACCCTCCGGATACTCCGGCTGACGGTAAGCCTTTTGCAGGTGAAGCGGAACCGGATAGTAGATCATGGTCGGAATCTGCAACTTCTCCAGATGTTTTTTCAGTTGATCTCGCCTTTCCGTTCTGATTGTATACTGGTGAAATACGTGGGATGAATTTTCGGACCGGTGTGGCACCACCACGCGCCCGTTGTCAAGATGCTGATCATAGTAGTTGGCCACCTCAAGGCGCGACCTGATGTACCCGGACAAATACTTCAACTTAACGCGCAAGATGGCTGCCTGCAGTGTATCCAGTCGGCTGTTTATGCCAATGATATCATGATGGTATTTGATGCGCTGGCCGTGATTGGCAATCATGCGCAGGCGCTCGGCTAATGCGGCATCGCGAGTAAACAACGCCCCCCCATCGCCAAAACACCCCAGGTTCTTGGATGGAAAAAAGGATGTTGTCCCAATCGTACCCATGGTGCCGGCTTGCCGCTTTTCGCCATTCGAAAACGTATAGGTTGCACCCAAGGCTTGCGCGGCATCCTCGATCACCTGCAAGTGGTGTTTCGCAGCGATCGCCAGAATCGGCTCCATGTCTGCGCACTGGCCATACAGGTGAACCGGAACAATCGCAACCGTTTTAGGTGTAATCGCCTTCTCGATCTGTCGTGCATCAATATTAAACGAACGCGGATCAACATCAACAAAGACGGGCTTCAGGCGAAGAAGAGCCATTACCTCAGCCGTTGCCACGTAGGTGTGCACGGGCAGGATCACCTCATCACCCGGCTGGAAACCAAGCGCCATCATGGCAATCTGCAGCGCATCGGTTCCGTTAGCACAACTAATTACCTGGGCGCCCACGACCGCACCCAACTCCTGTTCAAACTGTTCAACTTCCGGCCCTTTAATGAACGCGGTTGATTCCAATACGCGAGCCATGGCGGCATCCACCTCGGCTTTGATTCTTTCATACTGCGTGTGCAGATCGACCATTCGAATCGGTTGCATGCGAAACGGATTTAAGGAATAGAATGAGATAACTGTTGTTCCCATGCCCAGGCGTGCCGCAAGGCATCGTCAAGCGAATACTCACACTGCCACTTCAGACGTTCCCGGGCGCGCTTTACATCGGCATAGGTTTTCACCACATCGCCCGGTCTGCGCGGCCCGATCGTAAACGGAACTGCAACACCGGTTACGCGAACAAATGTGTTAATCAGTTCCAGCACAGAAACACCCTGCCCGGTGCCCAGATTGATAGCCTGAAAGGCCTCCGCCACAGAATGACTCAAGAGCAACTGCAGCGCCACCACATGGGCTTTCGCCAAATCGACCACGTGAATGAAGTCACGAATGCAGGAGCCATCAGGAGTGGGGTAGTCATTGCCAAAAACCGTAAGCGATTTACGCTTGCCTGCCACAGCCTGGGTTACGTACGGGACGAGATTGCTCGGTTCGCCAATGGGCAGCTCGCCCAACTTGGCAGAAGGATGTGCCCCGATGGGGTTGAAGTACCGAAGTGAAATTACACGCAGTCGTCCGGTGTTTGCTTCATCCTCCAAAATACGTTCACTCATCTGTTTCGTGGCCCCATAGGGCGACTCTGCTCTTTTGAGCGGAGCCGATTCATCCACCGGAATGTGATCCGGCTCACCGTATACGGTACAAGACGAAGAGAACACAAATGGCTTCACGCCAACGCGCGCCATGGCCCGCACCAGCGTAAGGGTTGAATTCAGATTATTGTTATAGTACAACTCGGGTTGCTGAACGGATTCACCTACGGCTTTAAACGCGGCAAAATGCAGAACACCAGCAATCGGGTATTTGGCAAAAACATCTTCGAGAAACTTTTCATCGCGACAATCACCGCGATGAAAGATCAGGTTTCGGCCCAGAACGTCCGCAATACCCTTGAGCAACCGTTCATTACTTCGTGATAGGTTGTCGATGAGTACGGGCTCAAATCCGGCCAGGGCGAGTTCTACAGCCGTATGGGCGCCAATGTATCCGGCACCACCGGTGACCAACACGTAGCTGGGTTTGCTCACAAACGGGCGGTTACGCTGGCCTTGGGCAGAATACCTTTCACATCATAAACAATCGTGCGCGGACCGCGTATCGTATCCCAACTCATAGTTTTGAATTGGTCGTGGCCAACGGCCAGCACGACAGCGTGATACACTTTATGCAGGGAGGGGGTAAGATCGAAACCATACTCGTGCTTCACCTCTTCAGCATCCGCGTGGGGATCAAACACGTCAACTTCAGCCCCGAAACTTTCCAACTCGCGAATGACATCGACCACCTTGCTATTGCGAATATCGGGGCAGTTCTCTTTGAAGGTAAGACCCAGAACCAGAATCTGGCTCTTATTTATCGGTAAATCGTGGCGGGCCATCTGCTTGATGACGGCATTGGCCACATGGATACCCATATTGTCATTGATCCTGCGCCCGGAGAGAATGACTTCGGGCCGATAGCCGAGACCCTCAGCTTTGTAGGTCAGGTAGTAAGGATCAACTCCGATGCAATGCCCTCCCACCAGGCCGGGCTTAAAGGGCAGAAAATTCCACTTGGTTCCGGCCGCCTCCAGCACCTCATGCGTATCAATGCCCATGCGTTCAAAGATCAACGCCAGTTCATTGACAAAGGCGATGTTAATGTCCCGCTGCGAATTTTCGATCACTTTGGCTGCCTCTGCCACCTTGATGGAGGAGGCCTTGTGGGTGCCGGCTTTGATCACGCGTTTGTACAACTGATCAACCTTCTCGGCAATCTCGGGCGTGCTGCCGCTGGTTACTTTTTTGATCGTGGACACACGGTGTTGTTTGTCACCGGGATTGATTCGTTCGGGTGAATAGCCCGCGAAAAAATCAACATTAAATTTCAATCCGCTCTGTCTTTCCACGACCGGAATACAAGCCTCTTCGGTGCAGCCCGGGTACACGGTAGATTCGTATATCACCACATCGCCTTTCTTAATCACACTGCCCACTGTGCGGCTGGCGCTGATCAGGGGCGACAGATCCGGCTTTTTATACTCATCGACCGGAGTGGGCACGGTTACAATGAAATAATTGACCTGCCGGAGATCATCCGGGTTAGACGAGTAACTCAGCCACTTCGCCTCTTTCAGCTCGCTGTCACTTACCTCATCGGTGCGATCGTGCCCTTGCCTGAGTTCTTCGATTCGCTTTTGGTTAATATCAAATCCAACAACCTCGATGACCTTTCCAAACTCTACGGCCAGCGGCAGTCCCACATAACCCAGTCCGATTATTCCAATACGATCTTTGCTCATGTTTTCCTAAACGTTATAGTACTCGCGGTACCAGTTCACAAATTTTTGCACACCTACATCAATCGGGGTGGCAGGCCGAAATCCTACTTCGTGTTCGAGGTCACTGATGTCGGCATATGTCTCCGGGACGTCACCGTCCTGAAGGGGTAACAGGTTTTTGATAGCCTTCTTACCCAGCGCCCGCTCAATCACCTGGATAAAATGCATCAACTCTACCGGGTTGTTATTGCCGATGTTGAATACACGATAGGGAGCAAAGCTAAAAGCCGGGTCCGGATGTTCGCCCGACCAGGCGGAGTTGCCGGTTGGCGCCTTGGGAACAAGACGAACAATGCCCTCCACAATGTCATCGATGTAGGTGAAGTCGCGCTTCATCTTTCCATGATTAAACACATCAATGGGCTTGCCCTCCAGTATGGCACGCGTGAATAAAAACAACGCCATGTCAGGACGGCCCCAAGGGCCATAAACCGTAAAAAACCGCAGACCAGTCGTGGGTATGTGATACAAATTCGAGTACGCATGCGCCATCAGCTCGTTTGCCTTTTTGCTTGCTGCATAGAGAGCCAACGGATGATCCACATTGTCGTGGACGGAAAAGGGCATCTTCCGGTTGGCGCCATACACGCTGCTGGAAGAGGCATAGATCAAATGCTTCACCGGATTATGCCGGCAGGCTTCCAGGATATTGAGAAAGCCGGTGATGTTGCTGTCGAGGTAGGCGTACGGGTTTTCCAGGGAGTATCGGACACCCGCCTGGGCCGCCAGGTTGATCACTACATCGAACTTTCCGCGCTGAAACAGTGCCTGAATGCCCTCCCGATCGGCCAACTCCTGCTGTTGGAATGTGAACCCCGGTTGGCCGCTGAGCTGACGTAAACGGGCATGTTTGAGCGATACCTCGTAGTAGTCGTTTAGATTGTCAAGCCCATGTACACGAACGCCCTGCGCCAGCAGGCGTTTAGCGACATGGAAACCGATAAAACCGGCTGATCCGGTGACTAAAACGTTCATTTTGAGATTCGGCCGTTAACCAGCCGGCAAAAATAATCAACCGCGATTCAGTTTGGCGGGTTTCTTTTTTAAATAAAATTGCACATTACATTCACGTATGAACCCTAATGAAGAAATTGACCTGATTCAGATAGCCCGCGATGGCGTTTCCTTTCTACGCAAGCGTGGGTTGCCGTTGCTGCTGGCGGGGTTGGTGGGCATGGGGATCGCAGTCGGATATCGCTCTTGGCGAACGATTCATTACACAGGTGAGGTTTCGTTTCTGCACGATGTGCTAACCGAAGAATACATCAGACCGCTTACCGAGAGTATTCAACGGCAACTCAATCAAGGCTCGTATGACTCATTAAGTCACTCCTTTGGTCTTTCAGTCGAGGCTGTGAAGTCGATTTCGGAAGTCAAGTTGATCATCAGTCCATTTGAGAAAACAATCAGTCAGCAAGAGCGAGAACTGATTGCCGTTAAGATTCAGACCACCCAACCTCAGCTATTGCCGGAAATTCAAACAGGACTTATCCGGGCATTTCAAAATAATGCCTTTTTGCAGCGAAGGCTCTTTGAAAAACGAAGTGAATATGATGCCGCTCTCACGTCCATCAGCCGTGAAAAAAAATTATTGGATAGCCTGAAACAATCACTGCTGAAGAATCAAGGGATCAAACCATCTTTCGATCCGGCCGGTGTCTTCTATCAGTCCGTTATCTTGGAGCGCCAACGCCATCAGTATGAAATTAAACGGCACCGGTTGGATGACTGGAGCCCGGTGGTGAGTCTGGTTAATAACGTAGAATCCGATCAACCGTCCTGGCTCTCAGTGCTGGCCAAGGGATTTTTTGGCGGTGTCGTGAGTATGCTCGCCTTCTTACAGCTCAAATCATTACTCAACCATCCGTCTTCCTCCAAATCATGATGCTTTGGCTGCTCAAAAAAGAATTCCAGTTCGAGTGGCGTTCGAAAAATGCTGTGCAGGGACTTCTCCTGTATACGCTCTCTATTGGGTTCATTCTGTACTCTAGCTTTCTGTTTCAGGAGCACCTGATTAATGCTGCGGTATGGTCGGCCTTGTTTTGGATCAGTTTACTTTTTAGCGCTATGAGTGCGGTGGTGAAAAGTTTTTTGGGTGACCGGGGTAACACGGACTCGTACTACTACCAGATTACGTCTGCCCATCACCTGCTATTCGCGAAAACCTTCTACAATATTTTACTGCTGGTGGTGTTGTTCCTGCTGTCGATGGTCATCTTCAGCGTGCTGTTTGGGTCGGTTATTGCCAATCTCGGGCTTTTCGCCACACTGGGCATTTTGACGTGTGCCGCGCTGGGTGGCGCCCTTACGTTGCTGGCATCCATCGCGGCCAAGGTGCGCAACAGCCACCTGATCATGGCTGTGCTCGGCTTTCCGGTAACCGTCTCCATTATTCTAATGGCCGTGTCGGGCACACGCAATTGTATCGATGGGCTCGGCTTGGACGCCCTTTGGCGCGAACTGTTGGTTCTGGGTGCAATTAATGCCATCAGCCTGGCCGTTTCCTTTCTCCTGTTCCCCTATATTTGGCGCAGCTAATTCGATGTCTTCCTTTTTTAAGAAATTCTGGTGGAAGTACCTGTGTGTGGCGTTACTGATTTACACCACCGTGGCGGGTTTGTTGGTATCCGTGCCGCGTCTGGCCATTGTCAACGAAACCATTCGCGCCCTTTACTTTCATGTGCCGATGTGGTTCGGCATGGTGGCCATGTTTGGGTTTTCCATTTATTATTCCATCGAATACCTGCGCAAGCAAAACAGCTTAAGTGACTTTATGGCTGTCGAATTTGCCAACACCGGCTTGCTCCTGGGGATTTTGGGCATCTTAACCGGTATGCTGTGGGCCAACTACACCTGGGGCTCCCCTTGGCACGGTGACCCTAAACAAAATGGCGCGGCCATTGCTCTGCTGGTTTATTTGGCGTACTTCGTGCTGCGTGGGTCACTTGACAACATCGAGCAGCGGGCCCGCCTCAGTGCCGTGTACAACATCTTCGCCTTTGCCGCGATGATTCCCCTTATTTTTATAATCCCGCGCCTGCAGGATTCTATGCATCCCGGCAGCGGAGGCAACCCCGGCTTTAATGTGTATGATCTCGACAGCCGCATGCGCCTTGTCTTTTATCCAGCCGTCATCGGTTGGATTTTGTTGGGCGTGTGGGTAGCCAGCCTGCAGGTAAGGACGCGCCAGATTAAACAACACCTCGAAGACGTATGAAAAAGTTACTTGCCTTATTGTTATGCTTGAACTCCTTGACGGCAGCAGCCCAGTCAGAGGTAGAAATGGCCGATGTCATGCGGGCAGAAGGCAAGATTTATGTTGTGGTGGGTATTATACTCATCATCCTGTTTGGGTTATTTTTTTACCTGTTCCGGCTCGATCGAAAAATCACCCGCTTGGAGAGCCAAACCGGAAGCAACAAATCCTGACGGCAGCAGCTGTTTTCCGCTTCTCTTAGCAGTTTTTGGCGTAATTTTGCCCCCTGGAGGGAAGGTTTATGAAGAAATCGCACATCTACATTATTCTGGTGATCGGCATCGCGATTGCCATTATTATTTCTACGGCCGGTGATGCCAGCACCTATGTCAATTTTGGCCAGGCTTACCAGATGGCTGCAGCTGGAAACAAAAAAAGTATTCATGTGGTAGGCGAGCTAAAGAAAGATGAACACGGTCAGGTAACCGGTTTGGAGGAAACGCCTGACCACGTCTCGTGCACCTTTATCCTGGTGGACGACCAGCAAAAAGAACAAAAAGTTTTTTACAACCAGCCCATTCCGCCCGACATGACCAAATCAGAAAAAGTGGTGGTGATCGGCAAATATCAAAACGATTTGTTTATTGCTGACAAGATTTTGTTGAAGTGCCCGTCCAAATACCAGGAACAAAAACTGAAGGCGAGTCTGTAATTTTCATCCGACACTGTTCATGATTCACTACTTCATCGGCAACCTGGGTCATGCGTGTGTCATTGCCTCATTCGTATCGGCCCTGGCGGCTGCATTCTCCTACTGGAAATCGAATCAAGCGACTAACAATCTGCTTGCCGATGAGTGGCGAAAAACGGCACGTGTCTCCTTTTGGATTCATGCGGCAGCTGTGCTCGGGATCGGGATTGCTCTCTTTGTAATCATTGGTAATCATTATTTCGAGTATCACTATGCCTACAGCTACTCGGATACCAAGCTTCAAACCTATTACCTGATTTCAACTTTTTGGAACGGGCAGGAAGGCAGTTTCCTGCTGTGGATGTTCTGGCATGCCGTGCTCGGATTGGTGCTTATGTACACGCAGCGGAACTGGGAAGCACCTGTGATGATTGTGTTCACGCTGGTTCAGGCTTTCCTCGCCTCGATGATACTGGGTGTCGTGCTTCCCGGTATTGATCTGAAATTGGGAAGCTCGCCATTTATTTTACTACGCGAGGCAATGGCAGATCCCATCTTTCAGGCCAATCCGAATTTTATCCCAAGCGAAGGCCAGGGACTCAATCCGCTCCTCCAAAACTATTGGATGGTGATTCATCCGCCCACTTTGTTTCTGGGCTTTGCCGCCACCTTAGTGCCCTTTGCGTTTGTGGTAGCCGGGCTGTGGCAGCGCCAGTACCGCGATTGGATCAAGCCCGCCTTACCCTGGTCATTGTTTGCCGGTGCGGTGTTGGGCCTGGGCATACTCATGGGCGGCTATTGGGCTTACGAAACGCTGAACTTCGGGGGCTATTGGAACTGGGATCCGGTTGAAAATGCGGTGTATGTGCCCTGGCTCGTGCTAGTGGCCAGTATCCACACCATGATCACCTACAAAAACAGTGAAACAGCACTGAAGGCTTCGATGATTTTGGTGGTCAGTGTTTTCATCCTCATTTTGTATTCTACGTTTCTTACCCGCAGCGGCATTTTGGGCGATGCCTCGGTTCATTCCTTTACCGATCTGGGGCTATCCGGGCAATTGTTTGTCTACATGATGTTCTTCCTGCTCGCTGCTGTGGCATTGCTGGTTATCCGCTGGAAGGAAATCCCCACCAGCGAGAAGGAAATATCCGTGTATTCCCGTGAGTTCTGGATTTTTGCCGGAGCTACCGCGTTATGCCTGATGGGCTTTCAAGTATTGCTGCCCACCAGTTTTCCTGTAATCAACAAGGTGCTGGGGCTCATCGGTATTGACTCTAAAATGGCTACCCCCGGCAATCAGGTCGCGTATTATTCCAACATCCAGATTTGGTTTGCTATTGCCGTTGCCCTGCTGTCGGGTACCGGCCAGTTTTTCTGGTGGAAGCGCATGGATAAGTCAAAACTCAAGGCCGAGATGCTGGCGCCCGTTTTGATCACGCTCATTTTATGGGCCATCGTTATTGCTGGTGCCCGAATCTATCAGCCTTCCTACCTGCTGTTGAGCCTGGCCGGGCTGTACATCATCGTGTCAAGTGCCAACGTGCTTCGCTCGGTCATCAAAGTAAACCGTTCGCTGGCCGGTGGCGCACTGGCCCACATCGGTGTGGGTCTGATGCTGGTCGGCATTTTGTTTTCAGCTGGTTACTCGCGAATCGTATCACTCAACAATTCGGGCATCGCCATCAGCAACGATTTGCCCGATGACTTCAACCGGGAGAATCTCCTGCTCTTTTTGAATGAACCCCGCGGCATGGCCGGCTACGACATCGAATACAAAGGCGAGCGAATTGAGCCACGCTCGGGCTCCGGTTATATCAAAAAGAATGATGTGTACTGGACGGACGATCTTTTCCGGGTGGTTGCCAAAAAGGATATCCTAATCAATGGAAATCTTCGCTACCGCCAGGGCGATACGATTGAGGTGCGGCCCGAGAACACCTACTACGAAATACAAATGAAGAAAGAGGGCAAATTGGCGGCCACGTTGTATCCCCGCACTCAAATCAACCCCGACATGGGTGGCTTTCTGGCCTCGCCCGATATTAAACGCAACCCGGACCGCGACATTTACACCCATGTGTCAAACATGATGAACCCGCAGGCGGAACCGGATTGGCGAAAGCAGGATGACCAACGGGTGAAACTCGGTCAGGAATTTTTTGCGAATGATTATGTAGCGGTAATGGAGAGCATTTCGCGCCTCGAAGAACTGGAAGGGGTTGAACTGGGTGCCGAGGATGTTGCTGTCAAAGCCCGCATTCGGGTAGAGGGCGAATATGAACCCTTTTATGCCGAACCGATATTTGTCATTAAAGACCGCACCCCGGGGGTAATCTCCTCCGAAATCCCTGATCTGGGTATCCGGCTAACGCTGGTCAACATTCATCCCGAGACCAGCGAATTCACCATTGGGCTCAGCCAGCGGCAAAAGAACTGGGTTGTGATCAAGGCGGTTGAAAAGCCCTTTATCAATGTGTTGTGGCTGGGTACCGGGGTATTAATGATGGGCTTTTTCATGGCTATGATCAGGCGCTTCCGGGAATTCCGGCAGATTTCCAAGGCCTGACCATTTTGGCAAGGCGCTGAAATTCACGAACTTTGCAGCCTTTGTTTAAAAATCCAATGGAAAAGAAGATTGTTCGGGTAGGCGCAATAGAATGTGGTGCCGATCAACTCTTCCTCATTTCGGGCCCTTGCGTGATTGAGGAAGAAAAAATCATGATGGAGACAGCCGAGCGCTTGAAAGAAATTTCTGAGCGCCTGCGCATACCGGTTATTTACAAGTCGTCCTTTCAAAAAGATAATCGCAGCAGCCTCGGTAACTACGTTGGCCCCGGCCTTGACAAGGGTGTTAAAGTACTGGCCCGCATCAAGGAACAGTTCGGCTTTCCGCTGCTCACCGATATACATTATCCTGACCAGGCCGCTGCCGCTGCCGGTGTCATTGACGTGCTGCAGATTCCAGCCTATTTGTGTATGCAAACCACGCTGGTTGTGGCAGCCGCAAAAACCGGCCGCGTGATTAACATCAAGCACGGGCAATTCCTGGCGCCCGACAATATGAAGCACCCGGTAAAGAAATGCGAGGAAAGCGGGAACAATCAATTGATCCTCACCGAGCGCGGCTACACGTTCGGCTATAACGATCTGATCGTGGATCCGCGCAGCTTTTACCACATGAACAAACTCGGATACCCGGTAGTGTTTGACGTTACCCATGCCATCCGGAAGTACGGCATTCCGAGTGCCGACAAAAAAGGCGGTGCCCGTGAGTTCTTGCCTGTGCTCGCCCGGGCCGGAGCTGCATCCGGTGTCGATGGATTTTTTATTGAAACGCACCCGAACCCGGATGCCGCCCTTTGCGATGCCGCCAGCCAGCTGAACATTGCTGACCTGGAAGAATTCCTGAAACCCATCATTGAGCTTCACAACGTAGAAGTGAAGTATCGCCAGAAACAATCTGTAACTTCGAAATAAAACCGCATTATTTTTTATGGAGCTTTACCTCGACTCAGCCGACATCAAAGAAATTCAAGATGCATTCAAGCTCGGCTTCTTAAACGGACTCACCACCACGCCCACCTTCATGCACCGCGGGGGCGTAACCGACATCGACAGCCTGATCGTCAAGTTGTCGAAAATGGTGCCGGTGCTGCAGATTGAAGCGCTGGGCGATAAGGCGGAAGATATTGTGAAGGAGGCCAAACGCCAGTTGGATCTGGGCCTTGACCCGAAAAAGACGGTGTTTAAGATTCCCGTGTCGCTGGAGGGTGTAAAAGGCTGCTACCTGTTGCGCAAAGAAGGTTTGTTGGTGAACGTTCACCTGGTGTATACGCTGCAGCAAGCCTACATGGCTATGCAGGCAGGAGCAACTTATGTTTGCCCGCTGGTTGGTCGTTTGCAAGATCAAGGCCACGATGCGCTGGAACTGGTGAAGCAGTGCGTGACTGCGGTGGACCACTACAAGTATGACACCAAGATCATGTTCAGCTCCGTACGCCATGCCGAACACGTACGCAATGCCATCAATCTGGGTGTGCATACCATTACGGTGCCGTGGAAGGTAATGAAGGCACTGACCGAAAATAACTTTACGTCATTGGGTACGCAGCAATTTGTGGAGCACACCCGGTTGATTACCACCAAGGTGAAAGACGTAATACGGAATGTGAACCCGGTTGTAAAGGCCGACACGGCTTTGGCGGACGCGATCGTTAAGATGACCGAGTATGGGTATGGCTGCGTTACCGTGGTGAATGCCAGCGGTCAGTTGGTGGGCGTGTTCACCGATGGCGATTTGCGCAGACGCATTCAGGCCGAAGGGCGCGATGTGCTCAACCACAAAATTGGAGACTTTCAGTACAAGCAGCCCATTTCAGTGGACGCCAACTCACTGCTCAATGAAGCCGCTGATGTGTTCAAAAAAACCAACGTAGATACCCTTTTGGTAACCGATGGCGGCAAGCCCGTGGGCATGCTGGACATCCAGGATATCTGATTCGTGCAGGATATTCAGAACATATTCGAGAAACTGGGAGGCTCCTTTCAACAGGAGCCTTCTTTCATCCGGCAGAAGCTGTTACAGGCAAAAGCTTTTCTGTTTGATTGGGATGGCGTGTTCAATGACGGTTACAAAATCGGTGCATCCGGCAGCCCGTTCAGCGAATCCGATGCCATGGGCACCAACCTTCTTCGATTCAGTTATTGGTTGCGCCATGGCAAACTTCCTGTCGTGGGCATCATTACAGGTGAAGAAAACCCGGCCGCCCGCGAACTGGCCGTGCGGGAACATTTTGATGTGATCTATTTCAAGTCCTCACGCAAAGCCATCGCCTTTGATCATTTCCGTGGCCGGTTTGGCGTTAGGCCAACCGAAACGGTTTACACCTTTGATGATGTGCTGGATATTCCCGTAGCCCAACTGGCCGGTCTCCGCATGGTGGTTTCGCGGAGTGCAAGCCCTTTGTTCACCCGCTACCTGGCCGAGCAGCAGTTGGCCGACTACATTTCGGGGAATCCAGGCGGGCAGGCAGCCGTGCGTGAAGTGACCGAGATCATCATAGCGCTGCAGGATAATTTTTCGGACGTGATCCAACACCGGGCAGCCTATTCGGACAAGTATCAACAGTATTTTGCCGCGCGGCAGGCATTAGCCACTCAGGTTTTTCGAACCGTTGATGGAGTGGTGCAGGCTGTTTGATCAGCGGAGAAGTTCGCGCGAGATGACCATTTTCTGAATCTCGGTGGTGCCCTCGTATATCTGCGTTATTTTGGCATCACGCATCAGGCGCTCAACGTGAAACTCCTTTACGTAGCCATACCCCCCATGAATTTGAACGGCTTCGGTCGTTACGTCTTGCGCAATTTGCGATGCATATAGCTTCGCCATGGCCGCGGCTTTAACAAAATCCTTCTCTTGATCCTTCAGGTAGGCCGCGTGGAGTACCATCCAGCGTGCGGCTTCAATTTTGGTTGCCATCTCAGCCAGCTTAAACTGAATAGCCTGATGTTCGGCCAGTTTTTTCCCGAAAGCCTTACGCTCCTTGGCGTACTTCACGGCCAGTTCATAGGCGCCCGAAGCTATGCCCAGGGCCTGTGCGGCAATTCCGATTCTGCCTCCGTTCAACGTGGTCATGGCAAAGGAGAAGCCAAATCCATCTTCGCCAATGCGGTTGGCCTTTGGCACTTTCACATCCTGAAACATCAGCGAGTGCGTGTCTGATCCACGGATCCCCATTTTGTCTTCCTTTTTGCCCACGACAAAACCAGGCATTCCTTTTTCCACGATCAGGGCATTGATGCCCTTGTGCTTTTTTGAAGCATCGGTCTGGGCGATCACCAGGTACACACTGGCGCTGTTACCGTTTGTGATCCAGTTCTTGGTGCCGTTCAACAGGTAATAATCCCCTTTGTCTTCAGCCGTGGTACGCTGACTGGTAGCATCGCTGCCAGCTTCGGGTTCGCTCAGGCAAAAAGCGCCAATACCATGGGCCGCTAATGGTTTCAGATATTTTTCCTTCTGTGCCTCGCTGCCGAAGGTCTCCAGTCCCCAGCAAACCAGCGAATTGTTTACACTCATGCACACCGAAGCGGACGCATCCACCTTCGAAATTTCCTCCATGGCCAGTACATAGCTAATGGTATCCATCCCCCCACCGTTATACCTGGGGTCAACCATCATGCCCATAAACCCCAACTCGCCCATCTTTCTCACCTGTTCGGTCGGGAATTTCTGATGGGTGTCGCGCTCGATTACCTCGGGTAAAAGTTCCGTTTGGGCAAAGTCACGAGCAGCTTGTTGAACCGCCTGTTGTTCTTCAGATAATTGAAAGTTCATAGATCAGGAAAATAAAAAGCCCGGAAAAAATCCGGGCTAAAAATAGTCAAAAGGTGGCGCTGTCAAACAGCTTGTTTAATCTCGGTCAGAGCCGAGGTACATCATCACGTAGTAGACAAGCGTAGTTACCGCACCAATCGCAGCCACCACGTAAGTCATGGCAGCCCATTTTAAGGCATCTTTTGCCATGTCATGCTCCTGGCGGTTTACAATGCCCCGTGACTCAACCCAGACAAGCGCACGCTTGCTGGCATCAAACTCAACCGGGAGGGTAACGAGTGCAAACAGAGCAAAAACGGCATAGCAGGCAATGATGATGAGGAGAGCGGTCTTGATCGGCAGCACACTGGAAGCGAAAAAGGCTCCAAACATCATGGCCATCATCATGAAATTCAAAATCGTGGCGCTCACGTTTTGAACGGGTACCATGGCCGAGCGAAACTGTAACATGCTGTACGCGGTGGCGTGTTGAACCGCGTGGCCACATTCGTGGGCGGCTACGGCCGTTGCCGCTGCGTTTCGTCCATGGTAAACATCGTGGCTCAGGTTGACCGTGCGGTTAGCCGGATTATAATGATCCGTGAGCTGGCCGTCAACCGAAATAACCTGAACATCATGAATGCCATGATCGGCCAACATCAGCCGGGCTATTTCGGCACCCGTCAAATCCTTCGTCAGGTGAGTCTGTGAATATTCCTTGAACTTGCTCTTCAGGCGCGAGCTTACAATCATGCCGACCACCATGAAGAAAATACCGATAATTAAAGCTCCAAATCCCATGTTCTGTGTATTTACGTTGTTTTGATTTTCTCTACAATTCGCGAAGTTGAATACCCCGACACAAAGTCTATGGTTTTCACTTCGCCTCCGCTCTCTTTTACAACATCTGCGCCAACAATGTTTTCTGCCAAATAGTCACTGCCCTTTACTAACGTATTGGGCTTCAGTTCGGTTATCAAATGTAGCGGGGTATCTTCGTTGAACAAAACGACCAGATCAACAAACTGCAAAGCGGCCAGAACCCGCGCCCGGGATTGCTCGTCCTGTATCGGCCGTGAAGGGCCCTTAAACCGACTTACACTATCATCGGTGTTCAGGCCAATCACCAGGCGGTCGCCCAGCGCTTTGGCTTTTTCCAGGTAATCCACATGGCCCAGATGCAACAGATCGAAGCATCCGTTGGTAAAAACCACGTTGAGGCCCTGCTGTTGCCAGCGGCCTACCTGCTCGCGGGCGCCTTGCCAGTCTCTGATTTTGAATGACGTTCTCTCCATTGAAGGACAAAATAAGCAATGACGAGTGCAATAACTCCACTGGCGATGATGGTCAACGTTTGCCAGGCATGAAAGATAAAAACAAATGCGATAGCATCCGGCTTGGGCAGGTTGTACAACATCACCAGGCCGAGCGGCACCAGCGTGTGGTAAGAGCCCGTGCCACCCGGCAGCGGTGCCGACATGGCGATAGCGCCAATAGCGAAAAGCGAGATGACCGCCCGGAAACCAAGGTGAGATGTTTCGGGAAAGGCCAGAATAACACAATAGGACATGGCGAAATACAGCAGCCAGATCACGAGCGACTGAGCCACAAACAAAACTTTGTTTTTCAATTGAAAAACGGATAGCAGTCCCGCCCGGAAACCGACCCAAAGTTTTTGAAATCGGGTGCTTTTACGAATGAAGTAAAACACGATTCCAAGTGCTAAGAAACCGGCAACACCGAGCCAAGCCCACCAAGGCACAGAAAACGAGGAAGATTGTTGAAACAAGCCGAGCGACTCAATGAACGCCTTGAGGTGATTCCATTCCAGCCAAAAAGCGATCATCATCACCACCAATAGACAAACCACATCGACAATCCGTTCCAGTACCACCGTGCCAAACGAAACTTCGGCCGGGGCACGATCAAGTTTGTATAGGTAGTAACAGCGTGAGAGTTCACCACCACGCGGTATGGCCAGATTCACCAGGTAGCCAATCAACACGGCTAACAAGCTTCCACCAACGGTGACCGGGTTGCCGGTTGTATCTACAAGCATTTTCCATCGCCAGGCACGCAAGATGTGGCTCACCACACCAATCAGCGCCATCAGCACGAGGTAAAACTTGTCGGAACGCAACCAGGTTTCCCAGATGAACTCCGCTTTGTTTTCCCCTCCGTCAGTTTGAAGCGTTCGAAGAGACAGCCAGACCAAAGCGACAGCCAGTGCCAGCCAGAAAAGGTATTGAAGAATAGCCTTGCCTCTGTTGATCATCCGGTCAATTTGTTGTCCGGATCGGGAAAAACCAACCAGGGATTGAAATTTTTTGCTTCACCAAAAGGCATAGAAGCATACGAAATGATGATAACAACATCGCCTACATGGGCTTTGCGGGCAGCCGGCCCGTTAAGGCAAACCACACCGCTGTTTCGCGGGCCCTTGATCACGTAAGTCTCCAATCGTTCGCCATTATTCACATTTACCACCTGCACTTTTTCACCCTCAATCAGGTTGGCCGCCTCCATCAACGCTTCATCGATTGTGATGCTCCCTACATAATGCAACTCCGCCTGCGTAATCCGTACACGGTGAATTTTTGACTTAAGAACCTGAATCGTCATGTTACACAAAAAGATTGTCGATCAATCGGACTTCGCCCACATACCCCGCAATGAGCAGGATGGCAGGCGTTTGGGCTTCAACGCGATCAATCAACGTTAAGTTCTCGCGATCGGCTAATTCGAGATACTCGAGCAATGTGCCGCGCGCGGCTGAAAAATTACCGGCAATTAGTTTTCGGATATCCTGGATTGATTTTCTTCCCTGGAGTATCTCTTGACGCGCCTGTTGCAACGCGCGGAAAAACACAACCGCCTCTTGACGCTGCACGGGGTTTAGCCGCAGGTTCCGCGATGACATGGCCAAGCCGTCAGGCTCACGCACCGTTTCAACACAGCGCAGTTGGATGTCGAACATCAACTCATCCGTCAAACGCGAAATGATCTTGAACTGCTGAAAGTCTTTCTGTCCGAAGTACGCGATATCGGGGCGAACCAGGTTGAAAAGCTTGGCTACCACCAGGGAAACTCCGCTGAAGTGCCCCGGTCGAAACTGCCCTTCCAAAATATCATCCAGCCCGTTCCACCGGATGTTAACCCTGCTGGGGGTGGGGTACATGGCGTTCACAGAAGGGGCAATAACCGCATCGCAACCGGCATCGGCCAGCATGGCCAGGTCTTGTTCGAGTGTACGGGGGTACTTGGCCAGGTCTTCCGGATTATTGAACTGCGTGGGGTTTACAAAGACGGAGGCCACCACGGTGGCGCAATCCGTTCGGGCCGCCTGGATGAGTGACAGGTGACCTGCATGCAGGGCCCCCATGGTGGGGACGAGCCCAACGTGCCCGGCCGACCTGGTTGCGGCTAAAAACGCACGAAAAGCCTCAATTTGGTCGAAAAAATGCATTTTGATAGCCGCGTAAAAGGGGCGCAAAGATAGGGGGATTATTGAATGGCCGGTTTGGGAAGGGGCCATTTTTGCGTACCTTTGTGATCCCATTTCCCAACCTTGGGCTTACGAATAACCCATTGCTATGTCGAAGATTAGAATACTATATGTAGCCAGCGAAATTAACCCGTTTTTGCAAACCACGGAGGTAGCGGAGTTTGTGCGCAAACTCCCCCAGGCGATGCAGGAAAAGGGCATGGAGATTCGAATTCTGGTGCCCCGGTTCGGTCTGATCAATGAGCGAAAAAACCGCCTGCATGAGGTGGTACGGCTATCCGGTATTAACATTTCGGTGGGTGACGAAGAGAAGCCCCTCATCATTAAGGTGGCCTCGATACCGAACGCGAAACTTCAGGTTTATTTCATTGATAACGAGGACTACTTTCACCGCAAGTCGGTATTCCACGATAAAGAGAACCGTTTCTACGAAGATAACGATGAGCGCGCCATCTTCTTTTGCAAAGGCGTGATTGAAACCGTGCGCAAACTGGGTTGGGCGCCTGACATTGTCCATTGCAATGATTGGATTACCAGCTTTATTCCTTTGTACCTGAAAACGACTTACAAGAACGATCCGCTATTCAAGAACACGAAGACGGTGTTCACCATCTACAACAACAGCTTTAGCCACAAATTCAAGGGAGACCTGATGGGCAAGGTGAAAATGATGGACATTGAAGATACGATGCTGGGCCATCTTAAGACGGCCGATTATGAGGGATTTATTAAATTGGGTGCCCAGTTTTCGGATGTAGTTTCCGTTGCCGGAGACAATAAGAAGCTGGAAGGTTTAGTTAAGAAGATTAAAGAGAAGAAAGTTGAAACCATCGAAAAGAACGATAACTACACCGAGTCGTTTTACAACCTCTACACGGACCTGGTCGGTTAAGTTTTTCTTTTTTCTGTTAGCCGTCATAATCATCTCCTCCTGCGAGGAGGATACGAGTTTCATTGGCGTTCGGAGGGGAAATCCCCCCACCATTGTCCAATATGCGGAAATCCCATTAGAGAGCAGCGTCTTGCTGATCGATTCCGTTGGAACATTCAATGTTGGGACTTCTCAGGTACAACGGCTTTTGGTTGGTAAGATGGTTGATCCGCAAATGGGGAATCTGATCTCGACCTCATACACACAGTTTCGTCCTTTCTCAACCAGCACGGCAGTTCCCGCAAACGCGGTTTTCGATTCATTGGTACTTACGCTGTCCTTGGACTACTACAATTACGGTAATCCGGATAACTCGCAAGAAGTCATTTCGATTCACCCATTGACCGAGACGTTGGTTGGGGCCCAGCCATACTTTGCATATTCTTCGGCCAGTTTCGATTCGAATCCCCTGGCAACCCGAGATATTGTAGTTTCGGCTGACGTCCTGGCCGGTAAACTCGATGAGAACAATGACAATAACCCCAACAATGACCACATCGATACATTACAGTTTTTCCTTGATCCTTCATTTGGCCAGCAGTTATTGGCGTTAGCAAAGACTAATTCAAGCTCCTGGACCGACTTTCTCGAGTTTCGTGAAATCTTCAAGGGATTTGCCTTGGTCGGTGGGGCATCCAATGAGAAAGTGTTGGGCTTCACTACGGTAAATGATAACATCAAGAAGTTTTCCCGAATGATTCTCTATTACCACTTCCTTAATACTGCGACTAACACGGAGGAAAAAGGAACCATTCCTTTTTCCCTGAGCTCAACCAATGGGGTGATGGGGTTTTACGGACTGACGGTCAATCGTAGTGGTACCGAGCTCAGCACGCTAACTTCTTTTCACCAGGATTTTTATCCGGCCAGTGACAAACGATATGTACAAGGCGGATTTCCGATTGTAACCAAAATTGACTTCTCGCGGTTCACCGAATACATGGATACGGTTCAAAATGCCATTTTGAATTCGGCCGAAATAATTATCGGACCAGCTAATGAGTTGGATGAATTGACTTTGCCATCCGCACTGCGACTTCAACTCCTTAAGACTAACAACCGCTTCCAACCCAACAGTTTCCGTGTTGACACAACGGGTTTCCGGTTTTCGCTACTGCCCACAACTGATGGTATTGTCATGGCAAATGACACCAACCAACCCCTATCTCTTACATTTAAAGAAAAAAGTGGTGAGAAGTACTTGTCTGATTTTATTACCGAATACTGCCAGGCTTTATTCGATAACAAAGGGCAAGCACCCAAGTATCAAAACTTCGCCATGGTGGCTACCAATCCGCTTTATACGAAGTCCGTTCATCGTCTAATTCTGGAAACGAGCGACATTACACTTCGTATTTATTATACCAAGCCCGTTTTGAGAAACAACAATAACTGAGCACCATGTGTGGCATTGTAGCTTATGTCGGTCCTCGTCAGGCACACGAAATTATCATCAAAGGCCTCAAGCGCCTGGAGTATCGCGGGTATGACAGCGCGGGCATAGCACTGTTGAATGGCTCGCTCAATGTGTACAAGAAAAAAGGCAAGGTTACTGAGCTGGAGGACTCCCTGAAGGGGCAAAACCTGAACAGCCACATCGGCATGGGGCACACCCGATGGGCCACCCATGGCGAACCAAACGATGTTAACGCGCACCCGCACTACTCAGCTACTAAGAAGATAGCCATTATTCACAACGGCATCATTGAAAACTACAGTGCATTAAAGCAGGATCTGTTAAAAAAAGGTCATCGCTTTCTCAGTGACACGGACACCGAGGTTTTTATTCACTTCATCGAGGACATCAAAGAAAAAGAAGGGTGTTCACTCGATGAAGCGGTTCGCCTCGCGCTGACCAAAGTAGTGGGCGCCTATGCCATTGTGGTGATGTCGCTCGAAGATCCCGATCTGCTTATTGCCGCGCGCAAGGGCAGCCCGCTGGTGGTGGGGGTAGGTAAGGGCGAATTTTTCATGGCCTCCGATGCAACGCCCATTATTGAGTACACCAACGAAGTGGTTTATCTGAACGACCAGGAAATTGCCATCGTGAATGACGGAAAACTCACGGTTAAAAATGTGGCCAACCTGCCGCTGACACCGTATATCCAAACCATTGACCTGGAACTGGAAGCCATTGAGCGTGGAGGGTATGAACACTTCATGCTCAAAGAAATTTTTGAGCAGCCACGCTCCATCAAAGACTGCATGCGCGGTCGTCTCGATGCGAGTTCGGGTCGTTTGATCCTGGGTGGCCTGCGCGAATACCTGAACAAACTGGTACAGGCCGATCGAATCCTGATTGTGGCGTGCGGCACTTCGTGGCATGCCGGATTAGTGGCCGAATATTTCTTCGAAGAAGTTTGCCGTATACCGGTTGAGGTGGAGTATGCGTCTGAGTTTCGTTACCGAAACCCGGTGATCCGCGAAGGTGATGTGGTTATTGCTATCTCGCAGTCGGGTGAGACAGCCGATACCCTGGCCGCTATTGAGCTCGCCAAATCGAAAGGGGCTATCATTTTTGGCGTGTGCAACGTAGTGGGGTCATCGATTCCGCGTGCCACACACGCAGGCGCCTACACGCACGCGGGGCCTGAAATTGGCGTAGCCAGCACGAAAGCGTTTACGGCCCAGCTCACGGTGCTCTACATGATTGCCCTGACGGTGGCCCAGAAAAAAGGCACGATAACCGAACAAAAGTACCGCGAACTTTTAGTGGAAATGGAAAACCTTCCGACCAAGGTCGAGAAGGCTCTTGCGCTGAACGCCCAGATACAAACCATTGCTGACGAGTTCAAGGACGCGCGCAACTTTCTTTACCTGGGGCGCGGCTATAACTTCCCGGTAGCGCTGGAAGGTGCGCTGAAACTGAAGGAAATCTCCTATATCCATGCGGAAGGATACCCGGCTGCTGAAATGAAGCACGGGCCCATCGCCCTCATTGACGAACAGATGCCGGTGGTTTTCATCGCCACAAAGGATGCTTCCTACGAAAAGGTGGTCTCCAATATTCAGGAAGTGAAAGCCCGCAAAGGCCGGGTGATTTCCGTGGTCACCGAGGGGGACCAACTGATCCCTAAAATGTCGGAGTTTGTCATTGAGGTGCCGGCCACCCTGGATCCGCTTATGCCGCTGATTTCGGTTATCCCGTTGCAACTGCTGTCCTATCATATAGCCGTGATGCGCGGATGCAACGTAGACCAGCCCAGAAATCTTGCAAAAAGCGTAACTGTTGAATGACAAAAGTCAGTGATAATTGTTCCGCTGACCTGTATTTTCGCAGCCGATCTTTGAACTGAATTAACGGCAAATTTGTAGACAACACTGTAAACACCGGACGCTATGTTCTTTCAACACGTGTACGATAAATCTTTGGCCCAAGCCAGCTATGTGGTTGGTTGCCAAAAAACAGGCGAAGCTATCGTTATTGATGCGAAGCGCGATGTCGATACCTATCTGGAAATTGCCAAGGCCAACAACCTGCGCATCACGCATTTGACCGAAACCCACATTCATGCCGATTTCCTATCGGGCACACGTGAACTGGCCAAAATCACCGGGGCCAAAATGTACTTGTCCGATGAGGGTGGCGAAGGTTGGTTGTATGAATTTCCCCATGAAGGCTTACGTGATGGCAGCGTGATCAAAGTAGGCAACCTCTCGCTCAACGTAATGCATACCCCGGGACACACGCCTGAGAGCATCAGCTTTTTGTTGACCGATCACCCGGCCAGCGAAGAACCCGTGATGTTATTCACCGGTGACTTCGTGTTTGTAGGCGACATCGGCCGGCCCGATTTGTTGGAAAAAGCGGCCGGCATCAAAGGCACTATGGCTGCCGGGGCGCACGAGATGTACAAATCCATCAATAAGTTTAATGCGCTGCCCGATTATGTGCAGGTGTGGCCCGGTCACGGTGCCGGCTCAGCCTGTGGCAAAGCACTTGGCGCGGTGCCCAGCACCACGGTGGGGTATGAAAAGAAGCGGAACTGGGCATTTCAGTACGCCAATAACGAAGATGGATTTGTCAAGTACCTGTTGGAGGACCAGCCCGAGCCACCCAAGTACTTCGCCATGATGAAGAAGCTGAACAAAGTGGAACGACCGCTACTCACCGAGGTGCCAAAGCTCAAAAAGTTATCCGCAGAAGAATTCAAAACGGCTTTGACGAAAGGGATTAAGCTGATTGACACGCGCCATAAGACTGAATTTGCGAAGGGCTTTATACCGGGTAGTCTTAACATTCAAGGTAACAACGCGTTCGCCACCTGGGCAGGATGGTTTCTGAAGTACGATGAACCGTTTATCCTGCTGGCGAAGGAAAGCCAGCTCGATGATCTCACGCGAAAACTCATGCGCATTGGGCTGGACAACATTTACGGTTACATTGATGACGTAAGCGTGTGGACCGGCCTGGGTCATGCGCTGGAGAAAGCGCACGTGCTTTCAATTGACGAGTTTGAGCAGTTGCACAAGAACAATGGCATTCAACTGGTGGATTTGCGTGGTGCTTCTGAGTATAAGGCGGGTCACATTGCCGGGGCCGAAAATGTATTTGTGGGTACCCTTCCGGATAATCTCAATAAGATCAATAAAGACAAACCCGCGGTGATCTATTGCCAAAGTGGTGACCGCACGACCATTGGCTATTCACTTTTAGCGAAGCATGGCTTCACCAAAATCATGAACTACTCAGGGGGCATGAGTGAGTGGGTGAACAAGGGAAGGCCAATCGAAAGTATTTGATCGATAAATGAGTGGACCAAGCTTTTTTAAACCAGGCCGGGGAGCAATCACCGGCCTTTTCCTTTTACTGGCGGGGCTAGCCGGCATCGGCTGGTCATTGCTCGATTACATCGCATTCAAAAAGCAGAACCTGCAAACCACTTACGCCTATTTCAACGGTTTATCTGTTGTCGACAAAAAAATCGATACATCCTGGGTTAAGGTTGTCAATATTGAGTTTGCCATTCAGATAAACCAAGATACCGTAACCTTATTAGAGGAAGAGCCCTACATTTCGGAGTCCGACTTACAGACAACACTTGAGGCCTATACTCATCCTTTGGCAAAGCGATTGATTTACTTCGATCCAAAAAATCCTAAACGTGCTTATTTTGAGTATTCCGAAATTGTGGGGGCGGGATCCCGTGCCGGATTATTCTGGACCTGGTTCATGTATAGTATTCTGGGCGCAACCGGAATTTGGCTTTTGATTCGCAGGCTATGATGTTGTTCTACTTTCTCCGCTCATGAAAGGCGCCCTTAAACTCGGGGTCCGCCAACCGCTTTTGCCGGTCCAGTTCGCGCGCTAATTGTTGCGCTTCTTCACGACTGGTTTCCTCCACGGCCACGCCCGCGGGCAACGACTGATGACGAATCTTATGGCGCGTCAATTCTTCGATCTTCCTCACATGAAAACGATCGGCCTCCGTGGCAAAGCTAATGGCCACCCCGGTTTTAAAAGCCCGCCCCGTACGCCCGATGCGATGCACGTAATCTTCGTATTGCAGGGGCATGTCAAAGTTGATTACATGCGAAACATTAGCCACATCAATGCCGCGCGCAGAAACATCCGTGCTGACCAACACGCGGAGTTTACCTTCCTTGAATTCATTCATGGCGTTGATGCGTGTATTCTGTGCTTTGTTCGAATGAATCACACGTACCGGCCCGAACTTTTTGCGTTCCAGAAACTGCATCACGTTGTTGGCCACTTCTTTCGTGCGGGTAAACACCATTACCCGGTTAAACTCCGGGTTAGCCATCAGGTACTCAAGTAAATTAATTTTGGTTCTCAGGTTCGGCACGGGGTACACCCATTGTTCCACCTGGTCGGGGGTGCTGGCCGCGGGGGTTACTTCCACCTTCACGGGGAAGGTGATAAAATCGTTGGCCAGTTCTTCCACCTTTGCCGGCAACGTAGCCGAGAACAACAGATTCTGACGCTTGGGTGGCAGCACTTCAAAAACCTTTCGCAACTGCGGACGAAAACCCATATCCATCATACGGTCCGCTTCGTCAATCACCAACTGCCGTATGGCTTTTGTGGTAATTGCCTGACGGGTGTACAACTCAAGAAAACGACCGGGCGTACTCACCAACAGATCTACGCCTTGAGCCAATTGTTCAAGCTGACTCTTGGGCCCAACACCTCCATACAGCGCCACGATTTTCAAATCCGTGTACTTTGCCAGTGCTTTGGCATGGGCTTCAATTTGCACAGCCAGCTCTTTGGTAGGACACAGTACTAACGCCCGCGGGCCCGGCCGTTGATGATAATTTAGCTTCAACAAAATGGGAATCAGGTAGGCCGCTGTTTTGCCGGTGCCGGTTTGCGCAATGCCAATTACTTCCTGGCCGCCTGAAACAGGGGGTATACATCTCTGTTGTACCTCGGTTGGGCGTTGAAATCCAGCCTCTTCAATAGCCGTCCGTAGCTGTTTGTTTAAGTTGAATCCCTCCCACGAGGTTATTGAAGACGATGACACGGCATTTGTTTTATATCTTGCTGCATAGACTAACGAGCATGAAGAAGACACTCATCGTCAATGCAAATATAGTGAACGAGGGGCAGGTGATGCCCGGAGACGTGCTGATTGCCGGAGAGCGGATTGAAAAGATCGGACAGCACCTTTCCGATCCAGGTGCGCAGGTGGTGGATGCCGCAGGGCAATTATTGATGGCTGGGGTGATTGATGATCAGGTGCATTTTCGTGAACCGGGGCTCACCCATAAAGGCACCATCCGCACGGAGTCGCGGGCGGCCGTAGCGGGAGGCATTACCACGTACATGGAAATGCCGAATACCGTGCCGAACACATTCACCCAGCAACTGCTTGAGGAGAAGTATCAAATCGCCTCGCGCGATTCTTTGGCCAACTATAGCTTCTACATCGGGGGCTCAAACGATAACCTGGAAGAAGTTTTAAAGACTGACCTCACGCGTGTGTGTGGTATGAAAATCTTTATGGGTTCCTCCACGGGAAATTTGCTGGTGGATAACCCCCAGGTATTGGAAGGCTTTTTCTCACGTTTCGAAGGATTGATTACCACACATTGCGAACATGAACCTTCGCTAAAAAAAAATGAAGCCGACTTTCGGGCCAGGCTGGGCGAAGACATCCCGATTCACTTGCATCCACAGATCCGAAACGAGGAGGTTTGCTACCGGTCCAGCTCCTTTGCCGTAGATCTGGCAAAAAAACATGGCACCCGATTGCACATTCTGCATATTTCGACTGCGCGTGAGACCGAACTTTTCAGCAATCAATTACCGCTGGAAAAAAAGAAAATCACCGCTGAGGCGTGCATTCATCACCTGTGGTTTTGCGATCAGGATTATGAACGGCTGGGCACGCGCATCAAATGGAACCCCGCCATCAAGAGTTCTGATGATCGTGCGGGCATTTGGAAAGCCCTGCTGGACGGGCGTATTGATGTAATTGCCACCGATCATGCACCCCACACGTGGGAAGAAAAAAACAACACGTATTTCAAGGCACCTTCGGGTGGGCCCTTGGTGCAGCACAGCCTGGTAGCCATGCTGGAATTCCACCATCAGGGAAAAATCACACTGCCCCAGATCGCGACCAAAATGGCGCACAACGTGGCCACGCTGTACCGCATTCAGGATCGTGGCTTCATTCGTGAAGGGTACTTTGCCGATCTGGTTCTGGCTGATCTCAACAAACCCTGGACGGTTTCCAAGGAGAATATTCTCGCGAAGTGCCGCTGGTCGCCTTTTGAGGGCACCACGTTCAAATCATGTGTTGAACGCGTGTGGGTTTCCGGGCACGAAGCATATGCCCAAGGTCAGCTTCATGATGGCAAGGCTGGGCAGCGGCTGAGTTTTCGTCACAATTAGTTACCTGAAATATACCTGGGCGCTTGGCGATGGCGTGTGGCCTGCTCGTAGGCATACGCGATCTCAATCAGCTTCGGTTCCTGCCAGGCTGAGGCCATGAATGAGACGCCTACTGGCAATTCTTCGACAAAGCCCATCGGCACGGTAATGGAGGGATAGCCGGCAATGGCGGCCAACGATGAACTGCTCCCGAGAAAGTGATCACCATTGATAAGATCTGTCTTCCACGCGGGCGAACCTGTGGGCGCCATCAAGGCATCGAGTTTGTTGTCCGCCAGCAATTTGTCAATTCCATCGGCACGTGTAGCCTTCAGCATTTTCGCCAGTGCTTCCTGATAGTCTTTGTCAGTCAAGGGGCCCTTCTCATGGGCCATCTTCAGCAGTTGCTGATCAAACCAACGCAACTCAATAGAATCCTTCTTATTGAACTCCATTAACTCGCCCAAATCGCGGACGGGCGCCTTTTCACCAAGACTCATAAAGTACTTTTCGAGGCCATCTTTGAATTCATATAGCAGCACCGTAAAAGAAGCAGAACCCGCCTCGCGATCCATGCGGAAATCCAACTCCACGACTTCCGCTCCTTGCGCTTTAATGTCAGCAATAGCCTTCTTCGTCAAACTGTCAACCCGTGCGTGGTAGCCCATGTTATTCTTCAACAACCCGATGCGTTTGCCCTTCAAGCCATCCTTTTTCAAATGAGGGGTATAATCGCTCAATGCCTGGCCATAAGACGCGAGTGTCTTGCTATCGGTGCTATCTACCCCAACCAAGGCGCCCAGACACAAGGCAACATCGGTAACGGTGCGCCCCATGGGCCCGGCCGTGTCCTGTGTAAACGAAATCGGAATGATACCCGAACGACTGACCAAACCTACTGTTGGCTTTAGCCCTACCAAACCATTGTTGTTTGACGGGCACACAATCGATCCATTGGTTTCTGTACCGATAGCGATGGTGCATAGGTTGGCCGAGGCGGCCACGCCCGAACCGGAGCTTGACCCGCATGGATTGCGGTCAAGTACATAGGGATTCTTGGTTTGGCCCAGCACACCACTCCACCCGCTGCTCGACATGTCGGCCCGAAAGTTGGCCCACTCACTCAGGTTCGCCTTACCAAGAATGACAGCACCGGCATCGCGTAATTTTTTCGTGATGTAGCTGTCGTCCGGAGGAAACGAGTTACGAAGCACGGTAGCCCCGGCTGTGGTGGGCATGTCCGAGGTGTTGATGTTGTCTTTCAAAATAACGGGTATGCCGTGTAGCGGCCCGCGATACTTTCCCTCCTTCCATTCCTGATCCAACTCCCGCGCTGTTTCCCGTGCTTTCGGATTTATAAAAATGATGGAGTTGAGTTTCGGACCCTTTTTGTCAAGATCTTTAATTCGCTTCAGGTAGTCCGCCACCACTTGTTCAATGGTGAACGTACCCTCGCGGTAGCCGGCTTGCAAATCGCTCATCGTGATCTCTTCGAGGTACTGGTAATTCGGTGAGGCGTTGTCTGTTGATTCGCAAGCATGCAACAACAGAATAACAAAAAACGATACGTAACGTGTAAGGTGCTTCATAATAAAAGTCATTTCTCTTCAATAGCCGCGCTCAGTTGTTCCAACGATTTGCCCTTCGTTTCGGGCATCCACTTCCAGACAAACAAAAGCTGTAGCACCATCATGACGGCAAAGATGGTGAACGAAGGTCCACCGCCCAGTTCGGTGGCAATGAACGGAAAGATAAACGAGATCACGGAAGCCATGAACCAGTGCGTAAACGAGCCCAGCGCAGTGCCCCCTGCCCGAACCGAGTTCGGGAATATCTCGGAGATAAACACCCAGATGACAGCGCCTTGCGAAAACGCGAAAAAGCCGATATAGGCAAAGAGGTACACAGGAACACCCTCAAACTGATTGGTGTAGAAGGCGCGGGCCGTGAGTGCCAGTGTAATGATTAATCCGACCGAGCCCACCAACATCAGCGAGCGTCTGCCTAGGCGATCGATGAAAAACATAGCCGCCATGGTGAAAATAAAATTGACGATGCCAATACCTAGTGTCGTCAGCAACGCAGTGCTGGTGCCGGCACCCGTCATTTCAAAAATCCGCGGAGCATAATATATGATGGCATTGATGCCGCTTACCTGATTGAAGAACGCAAACAGAAACGCGAGTATGACCGGCCATCGGTGCTTGCGGTGAAACAGGTTCTCACCTTTGATTTTGGCATGGGCCGATTGATCGGCCAGTATGGAGTTTACTTCGGCACGGGCAGTGGACGGGTTAATCATAGCAAAAACGCGCTCTGCTTCGGCCACCGCCCTGCGTTTTAGAATCAACCAGCGCGGACTCTCCGGAATAAAAAATACCGCCACCAGAAAAAACAGCGCAGGGAAAGCCTCCATACCCAACATCCAGCGCCAGGCGTGCTCCCCGGCATCTTGTAAGAGATAGTTAGAGAGGTAGGCCACCAGGATGCCAAACACTACGTTGGCCTGAAACAAGGCTACCAACCGCCCGCGGTGTGTAGCGGGCGAAACTTCGGCAATGTACATGGGAGCCGTGATGGACGAAGCGCCAACACCAAAGCCTCCGATCAGGCGAAAGAATAAAAACGAATACCAGTCAAACGCCAAGGCAGAACCAACGGCCGAAATGAAATACAAAATCGCAATCCAAATCAATGTCTTCTTTCGGCCGAGGCGATCGGTGGGAATACCGCCAAACAATGCGCCCACTACCGTGCCCCAAAGGGCGATCGAAACCGTAAGGCCATGTTCAAATACATTGAGGTTCCAGAGCTTTTGGATGGATTGCTCAGCCCCGGAAATCACCGCGGTATCAATACCAAACAGCAGGCCGCCCAGTGCAACGGTTACGGACCAGAAATAGACTTTGGAATTCTGCATAGGTTCAGGTATTCCAAAGATAAGGAAACGGGGTACGCGAAAAAGAGTGATCGGATGAGCGGCAATCAGCCCCGGAGCTTATCCAGCAGGCGGTTAAGTTCTTTGGCCTCCGCTTGGGTGACTTTGCGGAGCGAATCCAGCCAATCCTCAGTCTCGAGATCGATTTTTTTTAACAAAGCCAGGCCCTTATCGGTGATGTTAATATCTACTTGCCTGCGGTTGTTTTCACAAATCTCACGCCTCACCAACCCCTTCACCCGCAATTTCTCCACCAGGCGTGTCGCATTGCTGTTTCTGTCAATCATGCGGCTGGCTATATCGGCCAGCATAAGCTTTTTGGGGTGGCTGCCCCGCAATATGCGGAGCACATTAAATTGTTCGGGCGTTATATCGTGCGGCCTGAGCCGGGCCGCATTGTTGTTGTAGAGCCAGCCACTGGTGTACATCAGATTGACGGCCATCTTCTGAAACTCGTTCGTGAATTTCTCCTGTTTGATGTCTTGCTCCAGCGACATAGCGCAAAAGTAATGACAATTATTGTAACAACAACTATTCAACCCGGCCGGCCCTGTTTCCGTTAGTAGGTTTTTAGATACCAATCGGTATCTTTGTTCGATGCGACAACCGGAGGCCACCAAAGCGCGGATACTGAAACAATCGGGGCAGTTGTTTAACACCCAGGGTTACAAGGCCACATCCATCAGCGACATTACCGAGGCCACGGGCCTCACCAAAGGCGCCATCTACCGGCATTTCAAAAACAAAAGCCACCTCGAAAAAGAGGCGCTAGGCTTTTTGGCCGACTCGTTATTCACCAATCTGCGCAACCGCATTAAGGCCGAACCCACCGCCCCGCGTAAACTGAAGTCCATCTTCCGTTTTTTTGAAACCTACATCTCGCAGCCACCAATTAAAGGCGGTTGCCCGCTGTTGAATGTGGCACCCGAGGTAGACGATGGGCAGCCGGTTCTGCGCAAGCAAGCTGTAAAGGTGCTGGACATCTTGCGTGAATCCATTAAGCACGTGCTGACCAAAGGCATGGAGCACGGGCAACTTAAACCAAACCTCGATACTGATTACTACGCCTCCATTTTTATCGCCACGCTGGAAGGCGCCATTATGATGAGCAAACTGCATGGCCATAACCGCGACATACGAACGGCAATCCGTCACCTGGAAAAAATGACCGATGAATTAACCCTCTGAAAATTTTTTACTTAATAAGATACCGAACGGTATCTAAACGAAATGAAAAAGATCGTTACCCTCAGTCTTGGCTTTTATCTGAATGCACTCAGTTGGCTGGCACCCCGCCAGGCGGCCCAGCGCGGCTTCCGTTGGTTTTGTACACCGCTCCGCATCTCCTTACTGGAGGCGCACCGGCAGTTCCTGAACACGGCCCACTCCACCAACCTGGTGGTGAATGGAGAATCCATTCGGGTGTACCGCTGGGGCCGCGGACCACGACAGGTGCTGTTCCTCCACGGCTGGCAAAGCCACAGCGCGCGCTGGAAGAACTACATTGAAGCCCTGCCGCAGGAGCAGTACACGATTTTTGCGTTAGATGCTCCCGCGCACGGCCAATCGGATGGCGCATGGTTGCATTTGCCCAAGTACACTTCGGTTGTGCACGCCTTTTTCGAGCGTTATGGTGAAGTGGATACCCTGATCGGTCACTCGTTCGGTAGTTTTGCCGCGCTGTATGCGTTTCATCAAAACCCTGCGCTACCCGTACACAAGTTGGCGCTCACCGGCACCCCGGGCGAAGTGGAAGAGTTCATGCAGTTTTACAAAAAAACATTAGGACTCACCGCCCGCACATTGCGGCTGATCTATGAAGAGTTCGTCCGCGAGGCGGATCACTACCCTACCTTCTTCTCGGCCGCACGGTTTGCCGAGAGTCTCCGTCTGCCGGGCATTATCATTCATGACCTTCACGACACGGATACACCTTACCCGCACGCGCTGCGCATTCACCAGGCGTGGGAGGGGTCACGGCTCATCACCACCACGGGCCTCGGCCACAATCTGCGCTCGCCAGAAGTTGTGCGCCACGTTGTGGAGCTCGTTCAACAACCCGTGACCACGTACAATCACCTCCACATCAAACGTCCTGATCGTGAAGTGAGCCTCTATCCCTGACAAAGTCGTACTTTCGTGGGGATGACCGGTCCCCAACTCGAAGATCTGCGGCAACGCGAGCTGATCACGCAGGAACAATACGAACACATCAAGCCGATTCTCACCGGCAAGATCGTGTCTGTATTCTACGAACTGCGCACCTTGTTGTACCTCGGCATCTTACTGTTCTCTTCGGGTGCCGGTATTCTGATTTATCAAAACATCGGCCAAATCGGCCACGTGCTGGCCCTTAGCGGGCTCACCCTTCTCATGCTCGCCTGCTTTGCCTACGTCACGCTGAAACGGCAACCCTATTCTCATCATTCCGTTAAGCCCCCTTCCCCGTACTACGACTATGTAGTCCTGCTCGGATGTTTGCTGCTGGTATCGGTGCTGGGCTATGCCCAATTCCAGTTCAACCTGCTGGAAGGCAATCTGGAATGGGCTACGCTCACCACGGCCGTCATTTTTTTTGCTGTAGCTTATCGGTTCGATCATGTGGGCATCCTTTCCATGGCCATCACCGCTTTTGTCTCTTTCTGGGGCATTCGTCTGTCGATTGTCAATTGGGCAGCCGGAGATTTTTTTACCAGCCGCCAACTGTACGTCACCGCCCTCGTTTTGGGGCTGTCGCTAACCGCTATCGGGTCGTGGTTGGATACACGCAAAATCAAAAAGCACTTCTCGTTCACGTATCAAAACTTTGGTTTCCTGCTCTACTTTGCCGGTTGCCTGGTGGGCATGGCTGCGGAAGATATTCCCTATGGTTGGTTTGTGCTGCTGATTTATGCGGGATGTGCAGCAGCTTATCGCATCGCGCAATGGAAAAAGTCTTTTCTGTTTTTGCTCTACGCCTTTCTGGCTGCTTACATCGCCACCACCGTATGGCTGGGCGATCTGATTTTCGATCAGCATGAAGTCTTGTGGTTCCTGTATTCCATCATCTCCTGCGGAGCGCTGATCTTCTTCGTGGTGAAGTACCGCCATTATTTTAAGCAATGAGATTTTCGTTCGCCTACGATCGCCAGCAGTTGGCCAACCTCAAGGTGGTGAAGGAATGCCGCCTGTGGTTGAAAGACGGATGGATTACAGCTGAATCATTCGAACGACTGCAGCAAACCTTCCCCAGCGCCTGCTACCACCCCAACATCATGATCCGGTTGTTGCTCTTCATCGCCACCCTGTTGGCACTGGCGGGTGTATTGGGTATTCTCGGGCTCATGTTTCATAGCCTTTCGGAGGATTTGATTTTTGCCGGACTACTCGTTTATGGCGGGCTCGGCTGGTGGGCCGCTGAAAAAATCTTCATCGGCCGGCATCATTACAAATCGGGGGTAAACGAAGCACTGATCTATCACGGCTGTGGATTTATCATTGGCGGTGTGGCCGGGCTTGCCGATGGTAATGAACATGTACTCGGCATCACCGCGACCGTGGTGTTTGCATTTGCCGCCTTCCGCTACCTCGATTTGCTGAGCACCGCGTGCGCTATCGGGTCGTTTGCACTCACCCTGTTTTACGAGCTGTACCAGGTGGAGGCGCTGCGCACATTCATTCCGCCTGTTTTCATCATCATCTTTTTGGCTCTGTATGGGTTGGCGCGCAGGGCGAAACAGCAAGACACGCAGCAATGGTGGCACCACAACCTGGTGGTGGTGGAGGCTTTGAGTCTGCTGCTCGTTTATGCGGCCGGCAACTACCTGGTGGTGCGTATGCTCAGTGAAGAGCTGCTGGACCTCGATCTCGCCCCGGGTGACGATATACCGCTGGCCTGGTTCTTTTATGGTACCACGGTAATTATTCCATTGGTGTACCTCTACCGCGGCATTCGCAACAAAGATGTGGTGATGCTGCGCGTGAGCCTGCTGGCCCTGGCCTTTTCGGTATTCACGTTCAAGTATTATTTCAGCCTCAACCGGCCGGAACTTACCCTCACTTCGGCCGGAGTGGTGTTAATTGCACTGGCCATGTGGCTGATGCACTACCTGAAAAAAGTGCGAAACGGCTACACCCGCGAAAGCATACGCTCGTCCCGATGGGCAGCCGTGCAGGCCGAAGCGCTGGTGATTTCACAAACATTGGGTGGCACGCAAGCGCAGTCTGGCAAGCCGTTTGGCAGTGGCACCTCGGGCGGTGGCGGTGCGGGCACGGAGTTTTGATCTACCGCAATACTTGAAACGGTTCGAAAAAACTCTTTAAACCCTTACTGGCATGACCATTACCGAACTGAAAGAAGGCTTTCGCACCTGGCGGTTAACGCGGGAGCGAGTCATTCATCTGGCTATTGGCATTGCGGCCATTCTGGTTTACGAGTTCATCGCCAGGCCACTTTACCGGCCCTATATCTATCGCCACAACATCAACGATTTTCACCTGGCCGATACCATCGGCAATACGCTGGGTACCGTGGCCACCATCTTTACCTTGATCGGGTTAATCGGGCAAGGCCGGAGCCAGCACATTTTTCTGATAAGGGTGATCACGCTTAGTGTGGCATTGTATGAACTGGCGCACCCGCTACTGGGCAAACCCATTGACCTGTGGGATTTACTCGCCACCATTATCACCGGTGGGCTTTGTTTGGTGTTGTATAAGTGGGTTCGCTGAGCCGAGTCTGGCAGGTCAGTGTAACGTCACTAATACTCCCCCCTGCCCCGCCACTTCTTTTTTTCGGAGTGGCGCTTCTTCGCGTCTACCCTGCGCTTCTTTGAGGCTTTGGTGGGCTTGGTGGCTTTGCGTGCCTTGCGTGGCGTGAACGCCTGCGCCAGCAGGTGATTCAGTTTGTCGATCACCAGCGCCTTGTTCTCGGCCTGCGAGCGGCTCTCCTGGCTGCTGAGCAACAGCTCGCCCTCGGTGGTGAGGCGGCTGCGCCAGCGGGTCAGCAATATTTGCTTTTGGTCTGCCGTGAGCACGGCCGAACCGGCCACAGCCCAGCGCAACGTTACCTTGCTGCTCACCTTGTTCACGTTCTGTCCGCCCGGGCCGCCACTGCGCGAGGTGGTGAATACGAGCTCGGAAGAAAGTTGTTGGGCCTGAATCACACTCAAAGATGCAGATTCTGATAAACATCGGGACGATAGCGGCAATCTTGTGGCTTTGCTCGCCATGACAGCCACTTTTTAAATTGCCTGGACCAACGCAGGTAGTTATGGCAGGTTGGCAACGCAGAAGCCCGCCAGCTCGTACACTTGCAAAAAAGCCTCTCCGCTCCATGCGCCTGTTCTGGTTCCTGCTTTTGGTTAGCGCTTGTGCACCTTACGTACCCGTAAACCACGGTGGTCAAACGCGTGTTGCCGCGCTGGAAGCCCACCAGCTCACGCTGTACCTGGAGCACCTGGGTACGCAGCACGGTCACCACGTGTTCGACCTGGAAGTGATTAACCAATCGACCGCGCCCATCGAAGTTTTTCCCGGGCGCATTCGCGCATACAGCGATTCGCGGCCCATCCACCACGAGCGGGGACCGGACATCAATCGCCCGGGCCTGCCTCTGCACATGGCCGCCCGATCACCCGATTTTATTCTGAACTTTTACCAGCAGCGTGAGCGAACTCGCCAGACGATGGCCGCAATTTTTTCTGTGCTCAGTGTGGGCGTAATGGTGTACGATGCCGTGGAGGACAATAAAGATTCCCGTAAGACTGTTGTGACCGAGAGTGATGTAAACCGCGCAGTGCAGCGCGATGCCGCTGTGGTAGCCAGTGTGGCGGTAGCCGATGCCGCGGGCCACTCCGTACAGGCCATGGCGCAGGAAAATTATTTTCTGCCCCGCGAAGTATTTCCGGATGTGTTATTGCCAGCCGGTGAACGCCAGCGCGGAAAAATTTTTGTGCCCTCGGAAATTAATATGCGCTACCTGCGCCTGGTCGTGCCCATTGGCCGCGTAGAATACGTGTTTGACTTTAAACGCAGAACCAATTCTTAATCCCGCTTGCGGATGACAATGACCTGTTCACCCACCCCGGTTGACGTGAAGAGTAATAAATCGTTCGCCTCATCAAACGCCAACTGGCCGGGGGAATGCCACACGTCAAAACCCTTACCGAAATGAATGTCGGGTACAAAAATCTCCGTAGGCAGGTTAGTGACCCGATGCACGTGGAACCGCAGCACATACTCGCCTTCTTCATAATCAAAATAGTGCGCGAGAGGCTCGCCCGCCACCTTGAATGCGTACGGACGAATAGCTGCTTCCAGCGCGCGTCCTCCGGCATCGGGGCCGCTGGCTGATTTTTTTTGCGACAAACTGAAAATGGAAAGATCCTCTCCGTTCCACTGGTCACCCCGCGTGTTGTCATTATCGGCCGTGTAATTCCACAGGGTATAGTTGAGCAAATTCGACTCCATGGCGCGGAACGACCGATCGAGTGCTTCGGCCTGGGTTGTGAAATCGCCCGTGCGGAAGGCCGCTTTTTCCTGCATATCGAACGGAATGCCGAACTCTCCGACCAACGTGGGCCGCTGGCCCATGGCGTGTACCGTTTCCTTTTTCTTGTCGCTCATCTGATCGTGAAAGGCCTTGCGAATGGCGGTTCTGCCCAACAAGGGCTTGCGGGTGCGCACATCGGCACCCACCCACGAAGAATAACTTTTGGTGAGCAACGTGATGGCATCGTACCAATGCCCGGCATTAACCATCTTGCGCGACTCCTCAGCCGAAAACCGGGGCAGCTCCGTGAACAAAGCCGCTTCATTGAAAATCAACCACGAGGAATCTACCGCGTGAATGGCTTGCTGATAACGAAGCGCGAAGGGTTTGAAATAATCTTCAGAAAAGTTGACCGCGCGACCATTTCGGTTCACAAAATAATCGGGTTTCAGTAGCACCGGCTGGTTGGCTGCATCGTAACCCCAAACCCCGGCTTTGCGCCAGATGTCGCTGCCGGCATCCTTCCAGGCCAGCAACCGCGAGGGGTTTAGTTGCACGCGCCTTACTTCGCGCGGACCGGTGACGGCAAACTCATATTCTCCCACCTCCACGGCATGGCCCGCACCGGCCACCATACCCTGAAACGGTGTAGGCATGATGCCATTCACCAGAATGCCGAAAGCCTCCAGGTTGCTATTACCGATGTAGCCCGCGCTGGGTTCATTCAACGTATCGAACCCGATGACATTAGGCAGGCCCTTCAGCCGTTGTGCCAACTGGACAATAGCCTGGACGTAGTGCCGTTGCAAAAACTCTTGCGCACTCAGGCTGTCAACCCGCGTGTCGGGTGCAAAATCGTTGCCGCCAAAAAATAACGTAAACATGGTGGCCGCGGCCAGCTTGCTGTAATTGGTGGGCCAGATCATTTTGGGGAATGGGTCGCCCTCCACATTGTGAATAATGGCAGCGCCTGTTTCGCTGAATTTCAGCGGATCAAATCCGACTTTTTCCAATGTCCAGTAGGGCGCACCATCGCCTCCGCTGAAGCGGCTCCACACATCCTGGTGGGGGTCGATGAATACATTGATGCCATGTTCACCCGCCTTTTTCACCAGCGCCACCACATAATCGAGGTATTCCTCGTCATACTTTCCCGGACCGGCATGTTCAATTGCTTCCCAGGTCACGAGCAACCGCACGAAACGATAGCCCCAGCGGTGAAGACGACCGAAATGCTCGTCTGCTTCGGAGAGAGGAAAGGGTCTACCGGTGAAGGAGGCCGTATAGACCGTTTCATAAAATCCCTCTTTGGTGTGTGTGCCAAGCCGGGGCGAATGCGGCACCTTGGTACTACCACTCACATTAATGCCATGCAGGATCATGGCGCGGCCGGTGCGGTCAACAAACCACTCTCCCTGTGTCGTGATGTTTTTTGAGATGGAATCGCCCGGCACCTGAACGGATTTCCCCTTTGGGATTGACTCATTGCTGACGCAGGTGAGATCATCGGTAGACACCCCCGGAAAAGGCCGGTCGCTTTGAAGATATAGTGTGGCTATTGCCGACAGCCCAAGAACCATAAATACGATCCAAAGCGCAATCTTTTTCCAACGAGCCATAGGTTACAATTTCTTGAAAGATACGACACCGATCATCACAAAAATACCACGTTAGGCCGTGCAATTTCTTATCTTCACCGGCTCAACCGATCCGACCATGAAAAAGTTGCTCATCCTGATCGTCTGGCTTCCCTTTGTGGCGTCAGCGCAACAACGCGTTCCGTCAATCGAAGATGTTATTTCCTTGCGTAGTGTGGGGGCCGTCCAAGTATCACCCGATGGAAAAATGGTGGCCTACACCGTGCAAACCACCGACTGGAACGATAACCGTTACGACACCGAAATCTGGCTGTGGAAAGAGGGCGTAGGCGCGTTCCCGCTTACCAATAATGCGCGCAACAACAGCGTGGGCCCGCTGTTTTCTCCGGATGGACAGTGGATTTCTTTCTTGTCGGATCGCGGTAACAAAAACCAAATTTACGTCATTCACACCGGAGGTGGCGAAGCGCGCGCGGCCACGCGCGAAGACGAGGGTATAGCCTTCTATGAATGGCACCCGAACGGAAAAGGATTTGTTTTTGTAAAGCCGGAGAAAGAAGACAAAACAAAGAAAGACCGCGAAAAAAAGTTTGGCTCCTTTGAGGCAGACGATAAAGAGTTCGTGCTTTCGCATTTGTGGCAAATTGACTTTGACCCGCTACGCCCCGAACCAAGCGAACGACCATGCTACGAAACGGTGGACTCACTCAAAGCGAAAGCGGGCTGTATTGAGCGGCCCAAAGCGACACGCATCACGGACGGAGCATTTACCGTCACCGGATTTTCGGTGTCCCCCGATGGGAAGAAAATCGCCTTCAGCCATCAACCGGATCCATTGATCAACTCATTTGTGAAGTCGGATATTTCGGTGGTCGATATCACAACCAAAAAAATTACACCGGTTGTAACTAACCCGAGCGGTGATTCTTTTGAGGACTGGTCGCCCGACTCAAGAGAAATCCTCTACACGACCAATTTAAGCGACACGGTTTCGAACTTCTATACGAACTCAAAACTGTTTGCCCTCAATCTTGAAACCCGGGCAACGCGGCAGCTGGCCAAAAATCTTGACGAAGACCTTGGCGGATTTACGTGGGAGACTAACGGAATTTTTGCCGCCATCTGGAACCGAACGCAACGCCCACTGTACCGAATTGATCCGGTATCCGGAGATTTTGGTGTGGTAAAAACTTCTCCGCATCAGTTTCAGGGGCTTTCATTTTCGCGCGATGGCCAAACCCTTGCCTTCACGGGCCGCAACGGTGATGAACTCACGGAGGTTTACCGAACTTCGCTCAATGGCTCAGCTGAACGTGTAAGTCAGATGAACGAACAGATCAGCGAGTGGAAGGTGGCGCAGAGCGAGGTGATCAGTTGGAAAAGTAAAGATGGCGCAACGATTGAAGGCGTGCTGCACAAGCCAAAAAATTACGATCCGTCAAAAAAATATCCATTGCTGATCGTAATCCATGGCGGGCCCACCGGCATTGATGCCCCCACGCCTGTGCCGGGCGGTGTCTACCCGATTGTGCAGTGGCTGGATAAAGGTTGCCTGGTGTTGCGACCCAACTATCGCGGGTCGGCCGGTTACGGTGAAGCGTTCCGCTCGCTCAACGTCAAGAACCTGGGTGTAGGCGACATGTGGGATGTTATGAGCGGTGTCGAGCATCTCGACAAAAAAGGAATGATTGATAAAACGCGAATGGGGTGTATGGGCTGGAGCCAGGGCGGCTACATCTCGGCTTTCCTTACCACCAACACCGATGCGTTCAAGGCGATCTCGGTGGGGGCAGGCATCAGCAACTGGATGACGTATTATGTGAACACCGACATCCATCCGTTCACGCGTCAGTATTTAAAGGCAACACCCTGGAGTGATGAAGCGATCTATAAAAAAACATCGCCCATGACCAACATCAATAAAGCCAAAACGCCCACGCTGATTCAGCATGGCGAGTTTGACAGGCGCGTGCCCATTGCCAACGCCTATGAGTTGCTGCAAGGCTTGCGCGACAAAAATGTGCCGGCCGAATTGATTGTATACAAAGGATTCGGGCATGGCATTACCAAACCGAAAGAACGCCTGGCGGCCAATTGGCATAACTGGCAGTGGTTTAACAAATATGTGTGGGGTGATAAGGTGGAGTTGGAAAGTAAGTAGTCGTTCAACGCCTTGAAAGGGTAAGACACCCACTCATCCCAAACCGCTTTGGGGTTTGAATTTTTAGCCGCATGTTGAAAAACAAATTTTCTCACCATGCGAAAGTTCAAAATCTCAGCCCTGCTCATCCTGTTGGCGATTGTCGCCTACGCCCAGACCAAAACCCCCATTACCGCAGGCGATCTCATGAAAATCGCCACCACAAGCCAAATTCAGATTTCGCCTGACGGCAACCGCGCGGTGCTGGTGGTGAACCGAAAAGCGCTGAAAAACGAGAGCGACTACTACTACACCCGACACTTATACTTGCTCGACCTCACCAGCAAAGAAGAACCCCGCCAATTGACTTTTGGTGATCGAAACGATGGCGCGCCCCAATGGAGCCCGGACGGAAAACAAATTGCCTTCGTTCGCACCGATGGCGAGAAATCTCAAATCTGGTTAATGCCGTTAGGTGGCGGTGAGCCGCGCGCCATTACCAAGGCCGAGTTTGGCGCGGCCAACCCGCGCTTCAGTCCCGATGGCAAAAAAATTCTGTTCACCTCTGCCATACCCGATTACGCCATGGACGGTCAACTGCCCTGGCGTTATGAGCGGCCAGGACGGCAGCCGGGCGATGAGCCCAACTGGAAAAAACTAAAACCGGAAGAACGAAAAACGATCAAAGCGAGCGCTGACGGCTCACTTGAGGAAGTGCGCGCGTGGCTTTCGCGAAATACATGGGACGACAATCCACGTGTGCTCACACGCCAGCAACTGCAAGGCGAGCTTAATCTGCAACCTGAGATGGATTTTACCCATCTGTTTGTGCAAACACTGGGCAGCGATGAAATGCCTGTACAACTCACGAGTGGATATCAGGATTTCGAAGGAGCGGAATGGAGTCCGGATGGTAAACGGATCATTTGCCACTCGCGTGTTTTCCACGTCACCCCGGATGATGAACAGGATACGGACTTGTGGATCATCGACCCCGAGACCAAAACGGCAAAGGAATTTTTAACCTGGCCCGGCTACAGCCTGAGCAACGCCAGCTTTTCACCCGATGGCACGCAAGTTCTTTTTTATGCCGAAGTACTGGCGAATCGCCACGCAACACAAACTCAGTTGGCGGTGGTCAGTGCTGCCGGTGGCAATCCCGTAGCCTTGACCGCCTCCCTTGATCGCGATGCCGGGGGCAGCGCGTGGAGTGCCGATAGCAAAACAATTTTTTTCACCGCCCAAACGGAGGGGGATATCCCGTTGTTCAGCGTGCCGGCCAAGGGCGGCAGCGTGTCAAAGATTTTTGGAAACGATAATGGCATTAACGATTTTGACGTGGCCGGTGATAAGATCGTGTACGCGCTGACAGAGACGCGCAACCCGTGGGAGGTTTACCTGTATAACGCAAAGGACAAATCCAGCCGGCAGCTTACTCGGCTCAACGAAGAATGGATCAGCAAAAAGATAATCTCGGTACCCAAGGAGTACTGGCATACACGCCCGGATGGAATGAAGATTCAGTATTGGGTGATGGAACCCGTTGGGCGGCAGGAAGGAAAGCGCTACCCCACCATACTCAATATTCATGGCGGTCCATCTGCCATGTGGGGGCCCGGCATCTTCAGTATGTGGCACGAATACCAGGTCGAGAACAGTTGGGGCTATGGCGTAGTGTATTGCAACCCACGGGGCAGCGGTGGCTATGGCGACAAATTCAAAAAAGGAAACTACAAAGATTGGGGAACCGGCCCGGCAGCCGATATCCTGACCTCGTTGGATGAAGCCATCAAACAACACGGGTGGATCAACCCGGACAATCTCTTTGTTGAAGGCGGAAGCTATGCAGGATACATGGTGGCCTGGATTGTAGGTCACGATAACCGGTTCAAAGCAGCCAACGCGCAACGTGGCGTATATGACCTCACTACATTTATGGGCGAAGGAAATGCGTGGCGCCTGGTGCCGACTAATTTTGGCGGATACCCGTGGGAGCCCGCCACAAAAAAATTGCTGGACGAAAGTTCACCGCTCACCTACGTGGACAAAATCAACACCCCGCTGTTGATTATCCATGCCGATCAGGATTTGCGAACGGGCGTCATTCAATCGGAGATGCTGTACAAGAGCCTGAAAATTCTGAACAAACCGGTTGAGTATATTCGGTACCCGAAAGAAGGTCATGAGTTAACGCGTAGTGGCAATCCCGGTCGCATGATGGATCACCTGCTGCGCGTGATCGAATTTTTTGAGCGATACGTGCAGCATCCAAATTAAGGTAAGCCCCGCGACACCCGGCTCAGAAGAATATACTACCTTACTCTATGACTAAACTAATTTTACTGGCAACGCTGGCAATTTTTGTGGTCGCCTGTGGGCCCTCACGATCGACTTCCGATGAGTCGGCTGCGGATACACTGGCTAATGAATCCGTGGTGGCTGGCAAATCCAGATCTAAAATCAACCTGGACAGTCTGGATTGGTCCAACCAGGCCACAATTGACGATCTGGGTGAAGACATAAACAGGGCTATGGTGTTGCTGGAATCGGGGGATAGTACCATTTTTCTTGTCGCCAACATGCAGAAAGATCATCGCTTCTTTGGTTACGACCGCCCGAGCCTGCAAGCCGAACGACTCCTGTTGTTTTCCATTTTTACTAACGATGTGGAAAACAATCCATTTGAGTGCCGGCTTGGCTCCTACTATCAGACCGGTGATATGCAGGGGCAAACATTAAAGTACATTGGGGTTGAGGGGGATTTTATCAAGGCCGTTGCCCTTGCGCAAGATGGCACCAAAACTACCCTTTACTTCGAGCAGAAGTGGATTTCCCTTGAGTAGTTGCGTCATCAACTGACGTGTAGCACCAATCCCTTCAGGTACTCACCTTCCCGATGAAAAATGGATACGGGGTGATCGGCCGGCTGGCCGAGATGCTCGAGCACTTTAATGTCACGGCCGGCTTGAATGGCAGCCGACACCACGGTATCGTAGAACAACTGACGATCCACCACCTGCGAACATGAAAAAGTAAAGATGATACCTCCGGGGGCTATGACGCGCATGGCCTCGGCATTGAGCCGCTGGTAACCCTTCATCGCCTGGTGCTTGGAGTCTTTATGTTTGGCAAACGCGGGCGGATCCAGGATAATGAGATCGTACTTTCCGTTTTTGTCCTTCAAAAAATCAAACGTGTCAGCGGCAAACCCCTCGTGCAAGGTCTGGTCGAACCCGTTGACTGCTACGTTTTTTTTTGTTAGTTCAATCGCCCTGGCTGACGCATCCACCGAATGAACCAGTTGCGCTCCTGCGCGCAAAGCATAGATGGAAAATCCACCCGTGTAGCAAAACGTGTTGAGCACCGTCCGGCCTTTGGCATAATCGGCCAATCGTCTTCGGTTCTCCCGTTGGTCGAGGAAAAAACCGGTCTTCTGACCTTCCTCCCAATCCACCAGAAACTGATGCCCATGTTCGAGCACCTGGTGAGGGACGCCCGTCATACCCAGTAAATACTCAGGCTCTGCAGATTGCAGCACCGGTTTGTAGTAAATGCTCTTTAGCCGCTCACCCAAAACGGTTTGCAAGGCCTCGGCAATCTGGTGCCGATCGCGGTGCATGCCCACCGAGTGGGCCTGCATGACGGCTACCCCATCATAAAAGTCAATAACCAGGCCGGGCAAGCCGTCTCCTTCACCATGCACAAGTCGGTAGCAGTTGGTAAAATCATTTTGAAGCCACTGACGCAAACTCGCTGCCGCTTGCAGACGCACCTCGTAGATCCGCGGAGGTAAAAAACTGCCAAAGTGGATCAGGCGCACCATAATGGATCCGTTTTGATAATGACCGAGCGCCAGGGTTTGCTGATCGTGATCTTTTACCTCAACCCAATCGCCATCCTGCGGGTCGCCTTGCTGCCGGGCTACACCGCCCGAAAAGACCCAGGGGTGAAAACGCCTGACCGATTGATCCCGCCCGGGCTTCAGAACGAGTGTAGCTGTTATTTCCATTACTTAACGCGTGAAAAAAAATACTTAATTGTTTTAGTGCCCCCGCTGACCAGTGCCTGAAAGTGGTCGTCATCCATTCGCTTGTAGATGATGCGTTGGGGGAAATCATGCTCCGGATTCTCCGCAACAAATCCCTGGGCATCGTGAGACGTAATGCGAAACCAAACGGGGCCTTGGCGGCCGGCTACATCGGGCACGTAAAAGAAATGGTCGCCTTTTTTCACTATTCGGATTTGTTCGGTCACGTTTTTGCGGCCGGTGGTCGCCTTTTCATACCCTTCACCCCTTACGATCTTCCCCTTCAACTTCCAGCTTTCAAAGGCGGCACCATCTTCGGTAACCCACGTACCCACCAGCCACCGGAATTCGGCTTCCTGGGCCGGGGCCGCCACCGGCAGGGAAAAGAACAGGATTGCTGCTGCCCACTTGACCATGGCCAAAAATACCCATTATATTTCGAGTGCTGCTACGGGCAACTCCGGGGAACCCAACCTGACAAAATTTCGTATATATAACACGGCATATATTTTGAAAGCGTGCAGATCGTGCAGATGAGGTAAAACTAATGCGGAGCCGCCAGCATCATGAGCGGTTACCGAATCACAAAAAACAGAAAAAACTATGAAGCAATTTGCTATGGTATTAGTGGCGGCCGTTATGGGCAGTGTATTGACGCTGGTCGCCCACAACTGGTGGACGAAAGGTCAGCAAGGGGTCATTATTGAGCGCACCAGTAACCCCGTGGCTACCCAAATTGGCTACACGGTAAATGAAAAGGGTGAGGCTATCCCGCTGGATTTTGTTTCGATAGCTGAAAAATCCATGAACGCGGTGGTCCATATCAAATCCACGCAGGGCGAGCGATCCATAAACCGCGATCAGCCCCAACGCAACCCCTTCGAGTTTTTCTTCGGTCCGGAAAATCCGTATGAAAACCGTGGGCCCAGTGCCAGTAGCGGTTCAGGCGTAATTATCAACCCGGACGGATACATTGTCACCAACAACCATGTAGTGCAAAATGCCGATGTCGTAGAAGTTACGCTGCATGATAATCGTTCGTTCAAGGCCGAGGTGGTGGGTACTGACCCTGACACCGACCTGGCCGTGATCAAGATCAGCCAGAAGCAACTGCCCTATCTTCAATTTGTAGACTCAGACCAGGCCAAAGTAGGCGAATGGGTATTGGCGGTAGGTAATCCGTTTAATCTCAACTCGACTGTAACCGCGGGTATCATCAGCGCCAAGGGCCGGAACATTAACATCATCAACTCCAACATGCAGAGGCAAAATTCGCAGGACGGTGATATACCCCTGAATACCGCCATTGAGTCGTTCATTCAGACCGATGCAGCCATCAACCCCGGCAACAGTGGTGGTGCGTTAGTCAATATGAGCGGTGGCCTGGTGGGAATCAACACCGCCATTGCGTCACCTACCGGCTCCTACAGCGGCTATGGATTCGCTGTGCCCTCCAACCTGGTGAGCAAGATTGTGGAAGATCTCATTGCCTATGGAACCGTACAGCGGGGCTGGCTGGGCATTACCGTTCAAAATGTGACGCCCGATTTGGTGAAGGAAGTAGACCTGAAAGTGAATGAAGGCGCGTATGTGGCCGGGTTTGCCGACAAGAGTGCAGCCAAAGATGCCGGCTTGAAGGAAGGTGACGTGGTTACACGTCTTGATAACACCGACATCAAATCCAACACGGCTTTGATCGAATATATTGGCCGCAAGCGACCAGGTGATAAGGTCAACGTAACGGTTAACCGAGCGGGCAAATCAGTCGTCATTCCGGTAACGCTGAAAACACGTGAAGGTCGTGTGGAAACCCTCAAGCGCGAAGAAAAAGATGCCGTGGCCTCATTGGGCATGGAGCTGGAAGACGTAGATGCGAAAACACTGAAAAAACTTGAAATCAACAGCGGGGTAAAAGTGAAGTTATTATCCAGCGGCCGGGTTGCCCGGTATACCGATATGAGGGATGGCTTCATCATTACGCACGTAGACGACAAGCCGGTGAAGTCTGCGGCAGAACTAAATACACTCTTGAAAAATAAAAAACCGGGTGAAACGGTGACGTTTGCGGGTATCTATGAAGATTATCCCCGCGAATACATCTATGCCCTTCGTATGTAGTAGTAAATGATTGTTTGATATGAGGAGACTTTTTCGAATTGGTGATCGGGTGCGCAGTAAGCGTGACGGTCGTGTGATGGAGGTGCTGAAGTACCTGAAATCAAATCTGGTGGAGTTACGGTGGTTCGATGTTGAGTCCAGGGAAGTACGACATCAAAAGTTGAAGGAAGACCAGATTTCAAGGGCTGCCTGAGCCGGAGGCCATCGTACCAACGATGGCCTTTTTCTTTGCCCCGTGTTCCTTGTACGGAAACAAGAACAATCCGCGTACCTTTGGGTTTTTACCATCAAGCATCCCGACTATCAAAAAGTTTGACATACCCGTTTTCTATCGGTCATCCATCACTGGCCGCGTAAAAGAAGCCAGACGCCTCCAGGATCTGCGCAAGCAGGATTTCTCTCCGGCCGAACTGGATTTTGGGCCGGTAAGGTTTATTCTGCCGCGTCACTTCGGGTTTTGTTATGGCGTTGAGAATGCCATTGAAATAAGTTACCGGGCTATCGAAGAAAATCCGACCCGGCAGGTGTATCTGCTCAGTCAGATGATTCACAACCAGGAAGTGAACCGCGACCTGGAGAGCCGGGGCATCCGCTTTATCATGGATACGGATGGAACGCAATTGATTGCATGGGGTCAAATTTCGCGCGAAGACGTGGTGATTATCCCGGCCTTTGGCACAACGCTGGAGGTTGAACAGCTTCTGCTGGATAAAGGAGTTGAAGTTCAACAATACAACACTACGTGTCCTTTTGTAGAGAAGGTGTGGAACCGGGCGGAGAAATTGGGACGCGAAAATTTCACGATCATCATCCACGGCAAACCCCGCCATGAGGAAACACGGGCGACCTTTTCGCACAGCACCCGGGCCGGGGCATCGGTAGTGGTGCGCGACATGGAAGAATCCATTCGCCTGGCCGCGTACATAAAAGGACAACGGTCTGCGGATGAATTTTTTCAGGAATTTGCCGGGCGATTTTCCCCGGGCTTTGATCCGCTCAAAGACCTGCAACGCGTGGGGGTGGTGAACCAAACCACCATGCTGGCCAGCGAAACACAGGGCATTGCGGACTTCTTCCGACAGGTGATGATCGAACAGTACGATGCCAGCAATATCAAACAGCATTTTGCCGACACCCGCGATACGTTGTGCTACGCCACAAACGACAACCAAGACAGCACCTATGAACTACTGAAAACAAAGGCTGACCTGGCACTGGTGGTAGGCGGATACAACAGCTCCAATACCTCCCACATTGTTGAATTGTGTGAGCGTCAGTTCCCCACGTACTTCATCAATTCCGACAGTGAAATAAAATCCTCAACGGAGATTCACCATTTCGACTATCCAAACAAAGTTAAAAAAACATCTCACCGCTTCTTGCCGGATCATACCCCGGTATCTATCGTTCTGACGAGTGGTGCCAGTTGCCCGGATACGTTGGTTGACCGCGTGATGTTGCGGTTGCTTGAATTCTTTCCGGCCGCTCGCCCGCTCGATGAAGTGCTTCGTCCCTACAACGGAGCCTGAGATCGCCAAAACCTTTACCTTTAAGCATGCTTCGCTGCCTGCTGCTCCTGACTTTTGGTCTGGGTGTCTATTCGCAACTTCACGCACAGCCTGCACCAGACACCACCCGTCTGTTGGAAGAAGTCACTGTGCGCGCCTTTGAGAGCAACCGGGCAGCCCGCGAAGTGCCTGCTGCCATTGCCTTGCTGAGCCCTGCGGACATGCAGCGGTTTTCAAATGCCACTCTTGTTCAGGCTGTCAATACAGTATCAGGCGTGCGCATGGAAGAACGGTCGCCCGGCAGCTATCGCTTATCCATTCGCGGCAGCACCTTACGTTCGCCCTTTGGCGTGCGAAACGTGAAGATGTATTGGAATGAGTTACCCTTTACCGACCCCAGCGGCAATAGCTATTTGAATATGCTTGACCCGGCTGCGCTCCATCACCTGGAAATTATCAAGGGCCCTGGTTCGAGCCTCTACGGTGCCGGAACCGGTGGTGTACTGCTCTTACGCAGTGAACATCCGCGGAATGAGCGGGGCCTGGGACTTGGCTATCTCGGGGGTAGTTATGGTCAGCAAAACTGGCAGGTGGCCTACCGGGAGGGAGGTGATCGGTCCAGCCACCAGATTCAATACCTGCACCAGCAAAATGACGGGTACCGCACCCAGAGCCGCATGGTGCGCGATATGATCAATAGCACATTTCGCTTCGAAACATCGGACCGCCAGGTGCTTGAAACATCAATACTCTATGGCGATTTGTATTACCAGACGCCCGGAGGACTGACGGAGGCTGAAATGCTGGAAGACCCCCGCCAGGCACGGCCCGCCACAAGTTTGCCGAGTGCCGTGGCCCAACAGGCTGCAGTGGCCTCACGGTTTTTCTTTGCCGGCATCACACACCAGTATCGGTTTGACCGCTGGCAAAACCGAACCAGCGTGTACGGCAATCTGGTGAATTTTGAAAATGCAGCTATCCGAAATTACGAACGAAGAGTTGAGCAGAGTTTTGGGGGCCGCACGGTGACTGAGGTGCCGCTTACGCTGGGCCAGGCCCGGGTGTCGCTGACCGGGGGCGGAGAGTTTCAATCCGGATTTTCGCCCGTAAAAGTTTACGAAAACCTCGGGGGCCAAACCGGAATACTTCAGAGTGACAATGAAGTTCGGATATGGAATTACAGTGTGTTTGGCCAGGCTGAGGTTTTCTGGCGCAAGTGGACTGCCACAGCTGGCGCCAGCCTCAATGGGCTTACATATTCGATTCAAACGCTTTCTTCGGTACCCGCCTTAATTCAGGAGCGGAAGTTTTCACCTGTGGTGTCGCCCCGGTTAGCAACACTTTATTCCGTAAATGATTTTGTCAGTCTGTATGCGCAGGCCAGTTATGGATTTTCCCCGCCTACGGTTGCGGAAATTCTTCCATCAACCGGCCAGTTGAATACGAGCCTGAACCCCGAGACCGGCTTGAACATGGAAACTGGAATAAAGGGAGCGTGGTTAAACAAACAATTGACACTTGAGGCCGCAGTTTATTATTTCCGGCTTGACGAGACGATTGTGGTTCGCAGAGATAGCAGTGGCGCTGACTATTTTGTTAATGCCGGCAGCACCGACCAGCGCGGTCTGGAATTGATGGCGTCATTTGAGCCGGCCCCGCGCCCGCGCAGGGTTTCCTGGAAAATATGGTCTAGTGTAACGCTCAACCGTTATTTTTTCCGCGACTATATCAAGTTGACCGATGACTATAGCGGCAACCGCCTCACAGGGGTACCCAACGAAGTGATCTTGGCTGGGCTGGACTTCGCAACAGCAACGGGGCTTTACCTGAACCTGGTCGCCAATTACACCAGTTCGCTTCCTCTAAATGATTCTAACCTTGACTTTGCGGATAGCTTCCTGTTGCTAAGCGCCCGGGCCGGTTACAAAAGAAAAATAGGAACTCATCAAGCCGATCTGTTTGTGGGGGGTGACAACCTGCTTGATGAACTTTACAGTCTGGGGAATGACCTGAACGCTGCAGGCGGTCGTTTTTTTAATCCGGCAGCCGGCCGCACATTTTACGCGGGTGTAAACCTCCACTTTAATGCGAAGGCGAACTAAGCCTTCACCAGAAATTGCTCCAGGTCTTTCAGCTGTAAGATACCTTCGTAGTAGGCCTTGCCAAAGATGACAGCAAAAATGCCCATATCATTGAGGCGTTTGATATCATCAACGCCCCGAACACCACCACTGGCCAGGATTTGCAAATCCGGAAACTGTTCAAGCATTTCCTGATAAAACGAAAAGGCGGGTCCCTCCAAAACGCCATCGCGCGAGATGTCCGTGGTTTTTACATACTTCAACCCACGCTCATAAAAATGATTGACGTGATCGAAGAGCGTAAGTTCACTTATTTTTTGCCACCCGCGGAAGGCCACGCGCTTGCTCTTAATGTCCGTGACATCCGCGCCAAGCGTAATTTTTTCGCGGCCATAACTCACGATCCAGGACGAAAACAACTCCGGTGCGGTTATGGCGATGCTGGAAGCCGTGATGTAACTGGCACCGGCTTCGTAGGCCTTCGCAATGTCGCCATCCGTACAAATGCCGCCTGTAAAATCGATTTTCAGATCGGTGTGCCCGGCAATGGCCTCAATGACGTGGAAATTCTTCGGGCTTCCTTTTTCAGCGCCATCCAGATCGACCAGGTGAACGACCTCAATGCCGTGATCAAAAAATCGCTTGGCCAGGTCCAGTGGGTTTTCGTCATACGCCTTCTCGCTGGAAGGATCGCCCTTGCGCATTTTGACCACTTTACCTTTTCGAATCGCTATGGATGGTATAACCTGTATCATGGCAGTCGTCTCAAAAATTCAGTTAGCGGGTGGTAAACGGAACGGCCACCAGCGTTTTGTCCCAAATCAAGATTAGCTCAAAACCTTCGTCAGTCTTTTCGACATTGATGGTAAACTTCTCAAACTCTTTTTCCTGGATCACGACCGGCACTTCCACTTTCAACGCATCGGTTTCGGGCGTGCGAGCCGGACCATCAAAGTTAACGCCCCACGAAGGAACGGTCGTATTGAAGATAATTGTCCAGGTTTGTTCATTGGGGATGGTCCACAGGCTGTACTTTCCTTTTTTCAACTCCTGCCCGTTGATGAGCAGGTCCTGGCTGGTTTCGAAAGTCGTGGGCTCGTTCGCCCCTGTTCTCCATATTTTGCCAAAAGGTACCAGCCCATCAGGAGCAAAAATGACGCGGCCCTTCTTGCTCGGGCTATTGTAAAACACATTGACCTTTAGGTCGCCCGAGGTAAAATTGACATTCTCCTCCGGGCTGAATTTTTTGGTATAGTAAAAGCGAAAAAATGCCAGTAGTCCCACGATGATGAGAGCCAGGATACCGGCAATGAGTAAGAATCGTTTCATTGCACTAAGCAGTTTATTTAGCCTTGGGTTCTATTTTTTTGATTCGAGGTAACAAAATTCCTGAAAAGGACTTTAATTTTACCCCTTCTAACTCAAAAAATAAAGCCCATGAGCGTCTTTTTAGTAGTTATTGCCCTTTTCATTCTTGCCATCGCCTGCGTGTGGATTATTCCCAACAAGAAAATCAGCAATAACGAGCACGACAACAAGCATTAAAATCTAAACGCGGGGGCATGAACCTGTGCGTTTTTTGCGGCTCCCGCAAGGGCACCCGCCCGGAATTCGAGCAAGCAGCCAACAAAATCGGCCGCCTTATGGCTGAATGTGGCATCACATTGGTTTATGGCGGGGGCAATATAGGCCTCATGGGCGTTTTGGCTGATGCCGTGTTGGCCGGAGGCGGCCAGGTAATTGGGGTCATTCCGGACTTCCTGATGCAACGCGAGGTAGGCCACCGAGGGGTTACCCAACTGGAGATTGTGGGCAGCATGCACGAGCGGAAGCGTAGAATGGCCGACTTAGCCGATGCATTTGTCGCCTTGCCTGGCGGTTGGGGAACGCTGGACGAACTAGCTGAAATCTTAACCTGGAAGCAACTCGGCCTCGTGAGCGCGCCCGTTGGCCTGCTGAACACCAACCTATTCTTTAACCCGTTACTGGCGCAAATGCAGGACATGGTAACTCACGGATTTTTGGACCAGCCATCCCTGCAAAACCTTTTGGTCGAAACCGAAGAGCGAAAATTGCTCGAACGATGCGGTCTCATCCGCGTTTAAACTCCATCAGCGGTATCTAAATTTTTAATAGCTTACCGGAACCATCATATGGTTCAACGTATTGCCGGCATACTTGTGGCTTTGTCCGCTTCCTTTTGCACTCAAGCGCAGGAAGTGTTGGGCTTTTCACTGGCTGAAGGCAGACAAAAAGTTAGCATTCCGATTCAGATTCAGAATAACCTCGTGATCGTGCCGGTTGTTCTAAATGGCCAATTGCCACTAAAGTTCATTCTGGACACGGGGGTACGGACGTCCATCCTTACTGAAAAGCTGTATAGCGATATTCTCAACCTCTCGTATTCGCGCAGGTACAGTATTGCCGGCCCTGGAGGTGAAAAACTTGTGGAGGCATACGTAACCAATAACGTCTCGCTCACCTTGCCGGGTGTCAACAGCCGCGGCCATGCGCTGTTGGTTCTGGAAAAGGACTACCTGGAGTTGCGAAACACCCTGGGCATGGATGTTCATGGTGTGCTGGGCTACGAGTTGTTCAGTCGGTTTATTGTCGACATCGATTACGAGCAGCGCGTGCTCACGTTGATGTTGCCTGAACGGTTTAAGCCCGGCAGGCGATATGCGAAGTTGCCCATTTCGATCGAAGACACGAAGCCGTATGTTGAAACAACTATCCAAGTTTCGGATACCGCGCATGTAGCGGTCAAACTCATGATGGATAGTGGTGCCAGCCACGGCCTACTTTTGGAGCAAACGGAAAACGGGCAGATCCGTGTACCCGATAAGCACGTGAACAGCATCATTGGCCGAGGGTTGGGCGGTGTTATCACCGGCCAAATTGGTCGCATCAAATCGATTCAATTGGGGCGCTATGAACTGGAAGGCCCGTTGGTCAATTTCCCCGATGAATACAGTTACCGCGATACGTTGAAAACAAGCGGCTCGGTATTCCGCAACGGCACCATTGGCGGGGAGGTGCTCAGCCGGTTTCACGTCATTTTCGACTTTCCGCGTGAAGTCGTGTATCTGAAGAAAAATGCTGCATACAGAAAAGGCTTTTTTTATAATATGAGCGGAATCACGCTGAAAGCAAAAGGTTCGCGCCTGCGCAATTTTGAAGTCACCAACGTGCGACCAGATTCACCCGCAGCTCGGGCAGATATCAAAACAGGTGATGATTTGGTGGTGATAAATGGTGCCAGAACCTCAGATTTAACATTGGATGAAGTAATTGCGTTTCTTAATCAAAAGCCCGGCAAAAAACTTCATCTGGAAGTTAGTCGTCAGGGTGAACGATTGAAAAAACTGATTACACTTGAAAATTCCCTTTGAACAGATAGGATGGCTACTGTAGTGATCGTAGGCGGAGGTCTGAGCGGGTTACTGGCCGCGCTTCAATTGGCTAAACAGGGTATTCCCGTAACTCTTTTTGAACGCAAACAATACCCGTTTCACCGGGTATGTGGTGAATACATTTCCAATGAAACAGTCCCGTTCTTGCGCTCGCTGGGGGTCTACCCGAGTGTATTTCAGCCTCCGGTGATTCGCGAACTCCAACTCACCTCGGTGAACGGGCGGGCAGTAACCTTGCCACTCGACCTCGGAGGTTTCGGCATCAGCCGCTTCTCGTTCGATGCATTCCTTGTGCAGCACATAAGGGCAGCCGGGGCAACGGTTAAGGAGCAGTCGGAAGTGACACAGGTGACGTTCAACGGGCAGGGATTTGATGTGATGGCTGAGGGGCAATCCTGGACTGCAGACGTGGTTATTGGCGCGCATGGCAAACGGTCGCGCCTCGATACAACGCTCAACCGCCCGTTTCTCCGAAAGCGTTCGCCTTATGTGGGGGTCAAATATCATATTCGCTATGATCAGCCCCGCAATCGCATTTCACTGCATAACTTCGAAAACGGATATTGTGGCATCAGCCAGGTTGAAGACGGAAAGAGCAATTTATGTTATCTGGTGCACCGTGATGCAGTAAAGAAACATCACCACATTCCCGAGTTGGAGAAGGCCGTCCTTCATCGGAATCCTTACCTGAAGGAAATTTTTACAAATGCTGAGTTCCTGTTCGATCGCCCGGAGGTGATCAATGAAATTTCGTTTGCTACAAAAGGCCCCCTCGAGGGCCACGTGCTCATGGGAGGCGATGCCGCAGGCATGATTACGCCCCTGTGCGGAAATGGTATGGCGATGGCCATTCACGCCAGTAAATTATTGGCCGAAGAAGTGGGCGCGTTTTGCCGAAACGAAATCACCCGCGATCAAATGGAGCAACGCTACGCCACACGCTGGAACAACCTGTTCGCCAAACGACTATGGGCAGGCCGGCAAATACAAAAGCTGTTCGGCAGCGAATGGGCCTCAAATCTGGCCGTTAACCTGGCGCGGTTCGCGCCTCCCATAGCCAACTTCCTGATTCGCCAAACGCACGGCCAGCCCTTTTAAGTCAAATTGGTGGCCCTGCGGATTGCTTGCTACCTTCACACAACAATCCGCAAAAAGATGAGTCCTTCACGTAGAGATTTTCTGAAACAATTGGGGTTAATCACCTCAGCCGGGTCGTTGGCAGCCTGGGCACAAGCCTGCTCCGGCAATTCCAAAACATCAAATGAAAACGCCATGACGGAAACTTCGAATGCCATGTTCTTCAAAATCTCGTTGGCCGAGTGGTCGTTGCACCGGACAATACAGGCCGGTGAGCTTGATCATTTGGATTTTCCGGCATTGGCCAAAAATGAGTTTGGCATCGATGCCGTAGAGTATGTGAATGGGTTTTTCAAGGATAAGGCTAAAGACACCGCTTATTTGTCAGAACTCAAAACGCGCTGTAACGATGCAGGAGTCATCAGCTTGTTGATCATGTGCGATGGTGAGGGCGATTTGGCCGGCCCCGATGCCGCCCAGCGAAAGGCGGCCGTGGAGAACCATTTCAAATGGGTGGAGGCGGCCAGGTTTTTGGGTTGCCACTCCATTCGGGTGAATTGCTTTGGTTCCGGGACGCGCGAAGAAATGGCTAAAGCGAGTGCCGAAAGCTTACGAACACTGAGTGAGTTTGCGCAGCCCGTTGGCATTAATGTACTGGTAGAAAATCATGGGGGTTTTTCATCAGACGGCCAGTGGTTGAGCGGAGTGATGCGCGAAGTGGGCATGCCCAATTGCGGCACACTTCCGGATTTTGGCAACTTCTGCATGCGCAGAGAAAAAGGCGACATGTGGGAGTCGCCTTGTGTGGAGTGGTATGACCGGTACAAGGGCGTAACGGAACTGATGCCCTTTGCCAAAGGCGTGAGCGCAAAGAGCCATGAATTTGATAGCAACGGCAACAGCCGCGAAACCGACTATCGTAAAATGCTTCAAATCGTGAAATCAGCCGGGTACACGGGCTACATCGGTGTTGAATATGAAGGGAGCGAATTGCCCGAACGGGAGGGCATCCGGGCTACGAAAAAGCTGCTGGAACGAAGTGTTTGATTGCGGTAAACCATCGCAACTCGCCAACCAATAATTGTCAGTTTCTGCCGTGATCGCCATCATGGCAATCGCCCGATCGGGCAGGGTACCTTAGCACCGTCAACTAAAAAAACGGAGGTTATATGACACTGATGAAAAGAATGGGATTTCCCACCTTGTTGGACAACAAGTGGATGACCGACCTGTTTGACACCGAAAAATTCTTTGATGCCGACTGGCTGAAGAGAATTCAGGCTGTGCCTGCTGTAAACGTAGTTGAAAAAGACAAAATGTTCGAAATCGAAATGGCTGCTCCCGGTTTGAACAAAAAGGATTTCAACATCACCATTGAAAATGGCGTATTGACCATTACGGTTGAAAAAGAAGAAAAACGCGAAGAAAAAGAAGAAAACTTCACCCGTAAGGAGTTCAACTACACCAATTTCATTCGTTCGTTCACTCTTCCGGAAAATGTGAAGACAGAAAAAGTAGATGCCATCTATGAAAATGGATTGCTGAAGCTGTTACTGCCGAAGGAAGTGGAAACCAAAGTAAAACCGAAGGCTATTGAAGTTCACTAAGTTGGGTTAGGTTGACTTGGCGGTTGTACCGGGATGCTTTTCTTTAAGGCTCTTTAGAACCTGCAGCGGACAAGTGAACGTCACCGAATAGACTCCGCCAAAAACCAAAAAGCCCCGCCCGTTGGCGGGGCTTTTTCATGGCACCCATTACAATTGGTTGATGTGGCTGGTCTCCCAAAACAACCAGAAAAAGAACCCGTTTAAGCAAGTGGCCGATAAAAAATTCAGCCACATGGTATTCCGGTAGTTGGCCACTTCTTCATTTCGCCACACACGGTAGAACCATATCAGGAAGAATACAACCACCGGGAACAGGGCTACCAAAAAAGACAACGCAAATCGCCACTCAAAAAAAGTGTAGAAGTACGCAGCATACAAAACCGAAGCCAGGGAAAAAATGCCCATCACCAGGCCAAACGTACCGCGCACGCCCAGCTTTAGACTAATCGTAGTATCGCCCCGCTTCGCATCTTCTGCATGTTGATACACCTGCGTCATCGGGTAAGTGCCCAACAACATCAGCGAGGCCAACGCCCCCGGAATCAAAACTTTTGTCTGAACTAAATTTTCTAACGGCAACGCATTAATCCCCGCATAGCACATCACGAAGGTAAATACGCCCTGAAAGAACGCCACCCATAACCAGCCGGCTATGGGGTACTTCTTTAGCCGCACGGCCGGATGGCTATAGGCTTTTGATGCCAAGCCATAAAGGAGTATCATGGCGGCAAAAATGCTGTTCACTTTCCACCAGGCCAGGCCAACCGCCACCAAATCCAGCAGCCAGGCCGCCACAAACAATGATCGGTTCACGGGTGGGGGATTTTTAAGTCCACCGATGCTGCCTTCATCCTTATCGAAATAGCTGTTGTAGCCATTGCTGGCCGGATACACCAACAGGTGAATAATGACAAACGACCAAAGCAAGCGATCGCCATTCAGGTTTGGTGAAATGGCCAGCGCAAAAAAATACACCGGCATCAAAAACCAGGAAAACAAAAACCGCAAATGAAGAATGGTTGAGCGCATGAGCCTGAACGAAAACGTCAATTTATGGTTTTTATGGTATACTTGACCCAATGAGTTACATCACCGCCATCGGCACGGCCAATCCGCCACACCGGCACAGCCAGCAACAAATTGCCGACTTCATGGTGAAGACCACCCAACGTAAAGGGGATGATGCGCGCAAACTGAAAACGCTCTACCGCGCCACCGGCATCGAACATCGGTACTCCGTGCTGGCCGACTATGGACGATCGTTCGACTTCTCGTTCTATTCCAACACGGAAGACCTTGAGCCTTTTCCCTCCACACGAAAACGCCTCGAATTGTATCGCACGCATGCCCTGAAACTCAGCCTCGATGCCGTACAGCAATGCCTGGGAACACGATCAACCGATGAGATCACGCACCTGATTGTGGTGAGCTGCACCGGTATGTACGCGCCTGGATTGGACATTGACCTTGTAAATGCCCTGGGCCTCAGCCGGCAAGTTGAGCGGCTTTGCATAAACTTCATGGGATGTTACGCGGCCATTAATGCGCTTCGGCAGGCCGATACGATTTGTCGCGCAGAACCGGACGCCTCGGTGCTGGTCGTATGCACCGAACTTTGCAGCATTCACTTTCAAAAAGAAGCAACCGAAGACAATCTGCTGGCCAACGCTCTTTTTGCCGATGGCTCGGCTGCCTTGTTGGTACGTGGCCGTCCGGATCGTGGGCTCAACCTGAAGCCGGTAAGCTTCTTCTGCGATCTGGCCCCGGCCGCTGAGCAAGACATGGCCTGGACCGTGGGCGACCTCGGGTTCGAAATGAAGCTATCCACCTACGTGCCGGACGTCATCCGGCAGGGGATAAAAAGTCTGACACATCGGCTACTGGACAAAATCGGGTTGAGTCAACATCAAATTGCCTATTACGCCATTCATCCGGGAGGAAAAAAGATTATCGAATCCATTGAAACGGAGCTGGGCTTAACGCGAAAGGATACGCAGCACTCCCATGAAGTTTTAAAGAACTACGGCAACATGTCTTCGCCAACGGTTGTGTTTGTGCTTCAGCAGCTTAGCCGGCAACTCAACGGTGTTGATGATGGCCAGAACATTCTCAGCTTCGCCTTCGGCCCCGGTCTTACGCTGGAGAGCATGATACTTAAAATTGAAAACCACTGATGGATTTTGCAGAACGCAGTGCCGATGTTGAGATCATGGACGACCTGGATTGCCAGGGTGAAGTGGTTGACCAAACCCTGCGGGAACTCGATTTCATTAACAAATGGCTCGGTGGAAATGCGGTCACCCTTGAAGCTCTCAAAAGAGTATTGCCGGATTGTGGACCGACCATACGCCTGGCGGACCTGGGTTGTGGAAGCGGAGATATGCTGAGGCGCGTGAGTGTGTTGGCGCGCGCGCGTGGAATTAAGGCAGAGCTGACCGGCTTTGATGCCAACCCGCACATCGTTGCGTTCGCCCGCAACCATTCCCGAGGCTATCCGGAAATTCGATTCGAGCCCGTGAATATTTTCTCGGACGAATTCAAACAACTCACTTTTGATTTGGTGACAGCCACCTTGTTCTTCCACCATTTTTCCAATGACCAGCTGATTCACTTCTTTCGCCAATTGCGGAACCAGACGCGTGTCGCCATCATTGTTAATGACATACACCGTCATCCGCTGGCGTATTATTCCATTAAATGGCTCACAACGGTATTATCAAAATCATCTATGGTTCGGTTTGACGCCCCCTTGTCCGTGCGCAGGGCTTTTACGCGGGCAGAACTCGAGCATATTATGGCGGAAGCCGGCATAACTACCTATCACTTGCGCTGGAAATGGGCGTTTCGATGGCAACTTATCATACGCGCGGGTCAGTAACCATACCCTTACTTTGGCACAATTTTTATACTTTCACAGTCAATAAAATCTTCAATATGAAAATCTGGACAGGTATAGCCTTGATGGCCTTGATGGTGGGTTGCTCATCTTCACCCTTCGGCAAGAAAGTAAATGAACCCTTTACCGGCTCGGCTTACGAATCGAATAATCGCTTTTTCAGGGCTTCGGGCAAAGGCACCAGCTCACAGGATAACATTGCCCGCGGCAAGGCCGACATTGATGCCAAAACTATTCTGGCGGGCCAAATCAACACCACCATGAAACAGGTAGCTGACCAATACCTCGGCCAAACGGAGAACGAGCGGGCCGCTGATGTGGCCGATAAGTTTCAGAGCCTGGCCCGGCAGGTGATGAATACCGATATGGCCGACCTGCGCAAGATTGGTGAGAAAAAATACTACAACGAAAAAACAAAAGAGTATACCGTGTTTATGGCATATGAGATTAAAAAGAACGCCATGTTCCGGTTCATGAAAAAGCAGGCCAAGGTTGACCAAACCATCAACGAGCGCCAAATGGATCTGATCAATAAGATTTTGGACGAGCAGATTAAGGAGACGGAGGACGAAGGGGAAAACTAGCCCTTCCCTTCCGCCATCTTTTCGGCCGCTTCGGCAATCTTCAGCTGCTCGATAAAGTCATCGATCTCCCCGTTCAGGATGGCGGGCAGGTTGTGCTGCGTGTACCCGATGCGGTGATCCGTTACCCGGCTTTGCGGATAGTTGTACGTGCGAATCTTTTCGGAGCGGTCGCCACTGCGCACCTGGCTCCTGCGCGAAGCGCCAATGGCCGCCTGCTGCTTCTCCACTTCTATTTCGTAAAGCTTGGTGCGCAGCATCTGTAGAGCCCGCTCACGGTTGCCGTGTTGCGAGCGCTCGACCTGGCAAACGACTACAATGCCGGTGGGTTTGTGCGTCAACTGCACTTTCGTCTCCACCTTATTCACGTTCTGCCCGCCCGCTCCGCTGCTTCGGGCGGTTTGGAACTCCAGGTCAGCCGGGTTCAGTTGCACATCCACCTCCTCGGCTTCGGGCAACACCACTACCGAGGCTGCCGAAGTGTGCACGCGGCCCTGTTGTTCAGTGGCCGGTACACGCTGCACCCGGTGCACACCCGATTCATATTTAAAAATGCCAAAAGCGCCCTCGCCTTCCACCGTGCTGATGATTTCCTTATAACCTCCGGCAGTGCCCTCGGTAAAATCCATTACAATCATTTTGAGCCCTCTGCGATCGCAGAAACGCTGGTACATCCGGTACAGATCTCCTGCAAAAATGGCCGCTTCATCGCCCCCGGTGCCCGCCCGAATTTCCACAATGCAATTCTTGTCATCATTAGGGTCACGGGGCATCAGCAGTTCTTTCAATTCCTGCTCCAGGCGGTCGCGTTTGGGGGTGAGCTCATCCAACTCCATCTTGGCGAGCTCACGCATCTCCGAATCTTTTTCCTGCTCCAACACCTCTTTGGCGTGCTGCACCCCGTCTAAGGCTCTGCGGTACTCATCGTACTTTCGAACCACCTTCTCCAGGTCTTTGTATTCTTTGCTTAATTGAGAAAACCTTTTGATGTCACTGACCGTGTCGGGTTGCACGATCAATTGACCCACTTCCTCAAAGCGATGCTTGATTTCTTCCAGCTTCTCAATCATAACAGGGCGGCAAAGTTAAGTCGCGCAGCCAAATTGACAATATACTCGAGCGCAATGCTTAAACTTGTATCGATAAACACAAATATGAGCCGAATTGCATTCACACTTGCGATCGCGATGTGCTTCAGTTGCAACAAATCCCTCAACCAGGAGCAGCGCGAAGAAATCCGGGACAACATGAAAAAGGGTGAGATCCGGAAAGTATCCGAAGCCGAACTCCTGGAGGCGGCATACGCCTATGCACGGCCACTGGCCACAACTCTGGAAAGCATAAGCGATAGTCCGGCAAAAATTGACTCCCTGTGTAAAGCGCAAGGCGTGATTTTCGTACCCCTTTCTTCTTCATCTAACCTCACGGAGGTGGAGGCACAAATACTGGAAGCCTATCAAAACAACCGCGGTGAAAAGCTATCGGAGAATATGCAAAAGGTGGGCACCGACTCCCTGTTGTATACCCGCCCGGCTCAATTGGAGCGGCCGGACGGCTCCTATGAATTCATGAAGGCCATCGGCATACGGATGTCACGCAAACAGGTGGTGCTTTCGATGAGTAACGAATGAGTGACTGGAAAATCCGGATTGATACAGGTGGTACTTTCACGGATTGCCTGGCTGAAGATCCTGATGGTGCCATTCACCGACTGAAGATCCTTAGCAAAAGTACCCTTCGCGGACGATTGGTAGCACGTGTCGACCGGTTCACCTGGTTAGTTGATATGGTGTGGCCGGTCAGTGAAGATATTTATCAGGGCTTCCTTTTTCGACCCAGCGGCCAAGCGAACATTCGCGTGAAGGCCGTCAACATCAGCCGCAACCATATTACACTTAGCCACGCACTCCCACAGTCGCGCGCAGGAGAATCCTTCGACCTCACCACAGATGAAGAAGTGCCGGTGTTAGCCGCCCGCCTGCTCACCCGCACACGTCTGACAGAGTCGTTTCCCAAACTGGAAATGCGCCTCGGGTCCACCCGTGGCACCAATGCGATTCTAGAAAGAAAGGGTGCGCGAACGGCCTTTATTACAACGCGAGGCTTCCGGGATCTTTTGATTATTGGCGACCAACAGCGGCCTGACTTATTTGCGCTGGATGTGCGCAAGCCGACACCCCTCTATGCATTGGCGGTGGAAGTCAATGAGCGGGTGAATGCGAGGGGTGAAGTGCTCCAGGAACTCACCACGAGCGAACAACAACGCGTGTTGAAGTTGCTGCGCAAGCACCGGATTGAGTCGGTAGCGGTTGCCCTGCTCAATAGCTACCAGAACAACACGCATGAAATCATGCTGCGGGATTTTCTGGTCACGCATGGCTATGCGTTTGTATCGATCTCATCCGAGTTGTCGCGCCAGATTAAACTGTTGTGGCGGGCTGAAACCACGGTGGTCAATGCCTACCTGCAGCCGATTATTCATCAGTACGTGTCGCGTATTCGCCAAGGATTGCATCATGCCCCCCTTCGAATCATGACCAGCGCGGGAAGCCTGGCAGAAGCCGGTGTTTTTCAACCGAAGGATAGCCTGCTGAGCGGGCCAGCCGGGGGAGTAGTGGGCGCAGTTGAGATTGGGAAGCAGGCCGGACACCGTGAAGTTATCGGCTTTGATATGGGCGGAACGAGCACGGATGTATCGCTGTATCATCAACGACTTGACTATCGGTATGAATCGAAAGTGGGCGATCAAAAAATTCTCTCCCCTTCCCTGGCCATCGAAACGATCGCAGCCGGAGGCGGGTCAATTTGCGATTTCGATGGCCATAAGTTCACGGTAGGGCCGCATAGCGCGGGCGCATCACCCGGGCCGGCCTGCTACGGGCAAGGCGGCCCACTGACCATCACCGATGTCAATCTGCTATTGGGCCGGGTGAACGAAAACCAGTTCGCACTCCCGCTTTCACCAACCGCGGCCGCGCGGGCATTGCAACAATTGATGGCAAAGGCCCGGAAGCAAACCAAACGTGCCTATCGCGAACTGGATGTGTTGCTTGCCCTGGTAACGATTGCCAATGAGAAGATGGCCGAGGCCATCAAAAAAGTATCGTTGCAGCGGGGCTACGATCCACGCCATTTTGCCTTGGTTAGTTTTGGCGGGGCCGGAGGACAGCATGCCTGCAGCCTGGCGGAGCAATTGGGCATGAAAAACATATTGGTTCCCTACGATGCCGGCCTGCTAAGCGCATTTGGTATTGCCTGCGCCCGATTGGAACGAACGGAGGAACAGCTGGTACTACAGGATTATGTACAAGTAGCCTCACGCATTGAACCTCTTTTGAACGAGTTGGCCCAGCGCGCCAGGAATCATCTGATCGCGCAAGGTGAGACCGCTGATGAACTTATCGTGAAAGAGCGGTTGATTTTTCTTCGCTTCCGCGGCCAGGAAACACCGCTCGAAATAGTGGTGCAGCCTAACCTGCCGGCCGCGTTTGAAAAGCGTTACCGCCAAGTGTATGGGCATTGGCTTCCCGATCGGGAAATCGAAGTTGTGTCTGTTCAGGTGCGCGTAACCGTCCGCGAAGCTAACCGCTCCGGTCAACCGCATCGAAAAAAGACCTATTCTCCTGATCCTGCTCATCAGAAAAAAATCTTTTCGCGGGGCCGATGGCTCAACACGCCTGTTTTTGAATGGGAGCGGCTCCGGGCTGGCGCCCGAATTAATGGACCTGCTTTAATCAGTAGCAACAATTCTACCACCTGGGTGGAAGACGGCTGGCGATTCGAACTCGATGAAAAAATGACCGGGCACCTGTCGGCCACGAGGTTGCCACAAAAAAACACAAGAAAGCTGGTGGCCGAGGCGGATCTGGAATTGTACACCAACCGGTTTACCGCCATTGCAGAAGAAATGGGGGCCCTTCTGCAGCGCACTTCGTTTTCGGTGAATGTAAAAGAGCGGCTTGACTTTTCGTGCGGCCTGCTGGATGCGCAAGGCTTTCTGGTGGTGAACGCTCCGCATATCCCCGTGCATTTAGGAAGCCTGGGGGTGTGCGTACGTGAAGTGAAGAAGGCGCTGAAAATGAAGCCGGGTGATGTGGTGATGACGAATCATCCGGGTTTTGGCGGTTCACATCTCCCCGATGTCACGTTGATCAAGCCGGTGTACCATGACAGCCGGTTGATCGGTTATGTAGCCAACCGCGCACATCATGCCGAGATCGGTGGCGCCAAACCCGGCTCAATGCCTGCCTTCGGCAAATCGCTGGATGAAGAAGGCGTGATTATTTCCCCCATCTGGCTGATGCGAAACGGAAAGGTAGAATGGGCACGCGTAAAAAAGATGTTTACTGATGGACGTTACCCCTCGCGCCTTCCCGAAGAAAACCTGGCTGACCTCAACGGAGCGCTGGCCGCTCTGCAGTACGGTGAGCAGGCCCTACATCAGCTCTGCAAGCAGGAAGGTGCTGCGCGTGTGCGCGGCTTTATGAAACAACTCCGACTTCACGCACGCGAATCGCTGCGGGAAGCTTTACACCAGCTACCGCGCTCTCGTTATCAGGCAGTCGAATATCTGGATGATGGCTCGCCCCTGTGTGTACAGATTCGAAAACACAATGATCGCATTTCCATCGACTTTACCGGAACAGCCGCCCGGCATGCCGGTAACCTGAACGCCACCCCGGCCATCGTTCAAAGTGTGGTGCTTTACGTCATGCGCCTGCTCGTAAATCAGCCCATTCCGATGAACGAAGGACTCATGGATCTGATTGACCTTCATATTCCGTCAAGTTTGCTGAATCCGAATTTCCACCGCCAACCGCTTCCAGCCGTGGTGGGCGGAAACACAGAGGTAAGCCAGCGATTAACCGATCTGCTGCTGAAAGCCCTTGACCTTTCGGCCTGCAGCCAGGGCACCATGAACAACTTCCTGTTTGGCAACGCCCGGCTGGGTTACTATGAAACCATAGCTGGCGGTTGCGGAGCCGGTCCCGGGTTTACTGGAGCCAGTGCCGTGCATCAACACATGACCAACACCCGCATTACCGATGCGGAGATTCTGGAACATCGCTACCCGGTTGAAGTGATGGAGTTCTCCGTACGAAAAGGTTCGGGTGGTAAGGGCCGATGGCACGGAGGCGATGGCCTTACGCGTGTCATCCGTTTTGGAGAAGCGATGGAAGTAAATATTCTCACGCAACACCGAAAGGAAAAACCCTTTGGGAAACGAGGTGGTGCAGCCGGGGCCCTTGGTCAACAGGAGATCATACGAACAAATGGTACACGTCAAAAACTAAAAGGGCTGGATAGCGCAGAGGTCAGGAACGGAGACATGATCAAGATCAAAACGCCCGGTGGCGGGGGCTGGGGGTTGCTGAGATGAAAAAGCTCTGGATCCGCATTCCAGTCTTCCTCTTTTTGCTTTTCGCAATCTCATTTGTTTGCTTCTTGCCTGTCGTAGCATTTTTTCCAGAGAACTTCCATCCGCGAAAGGCAGCCGACAACTCCGAATTAATCACCGACACAAAAATTGAATTGATAACCAACCTGGCATTTTTTGTCGCCATGATCTCCAGCGTTTCAATAATGGTGCGGGGACTTGAGGAGAAGTCGCTCGCATCAGTTAAGCTAAACTTCGACTACCGAGGTCTTGTGATTGGATTTCTCGGTAGTTCAATTCTGATCACATTACTCGCATTCCTGCTTTGGCTGTATGGATTTACCACCTTCACTTACGTGGGATTCTCCCACGCATTATCTATTGGCTTTCTGCTTCACTTTTTGGTCAGCCTCTCGGAAGAGATATTGTTTCGAGCTTATCTATTGAACACTTTAGAGGAAAAACTGAAAACTCCCTGGGCAATTCTCTGGTCGTCATTAGCCTTTGGAGCAGTCCATTTGGCGAATGATCATGTAACGTGGGTTGGTATTCTTAACATTTTCCTTTCTGGAGTACTCATGGGGATTGTTACCGCAAAGTCAATGTCAATTTCCTCGGCTATCGGATTACACTGGGGGTGGAACTTCATGCAAGGGCCTGTTATGGGGTTTAATGTCAGCGGCCACCTTTCGCCAGGTTTGTTTTCGGCAAACTCGACCGATAATCATTTGCTTTCCGGTGGGGACTTTGGAGCAGAGGGATCGATACTTTTAGCGCCTATTACAATTTTTGCGTGCTGGTTGGCCAGCAGCCAAACCCGGAAAAAACACGCGAATTAGATTTTCTTTTTTAGAAACTCGGCCGTGTAACCCTTGCCTTTCTTAACCATCTCCTCCGGGGTTCCCTCAAACACCAGGTAACCTCCCCTTTTCTCACCTCCTTCCGGGCCAAGGTCAATAATCCAATCGGCACATTTGATTACTTCCAGGTTATGTTCGATGATGATCACCGAATGACCCTGATCCACGAGTGCGTTGATGGCTTTCAGTAATTTGCTGATATCGTGAAAGTGAAGACCCGTTGTGGGTTCATCAAAAATAAAAAGCAGGTGCCCCTCAGCCGCATTCTTGCCCAGAAAAGACGCCAGCTTAACGCGTTGGGCCTCGCCACCGCTCAACGAGTTGGAGGACTGACCCAATTTGACATAGCCGAGACCAACGTCAAACAGCGGCAACAGCTTTTCGTATACGGGTTTTTTGTCGCGGAAAAATTCAAGCGCTTCTTCCACGGTTAAGTCAAGTACATCGGCAATCGACTTGCCCTGATACTCCACTTCAAGGATTTCATTTTTGAATCGCTTCCCTTTGCAACTTTCGCAGGTCAGGTGAATATCGGCCATGAACTGCATCTCTACCGTGATCTGTCCCTCGCCTTCGCACGTCTCGCATCGGCCACCCTCCACATTAAACGAGAAATGCGAGGGTTTGTAGCCTCGTTGTTTACCCAGCGGTTGATCGGCATACAACTGCCGGATGGCATCGTAGGCCTTTACATAACTCACCGGATTACTTCGAGAGGATTTTCCGATCGGATTCTGATCCACAAACTCCACCTGCGTGATGCGGGCATAATCCCCGCTCAACTTGTCGTACCGGCCGGGTACTTCCGACACACTTCCACTCAGCCGGCCGACAGCGGGATAGAGTATTTTTTTAATCAGCGTGGACTTGCCCGAGCCGCTGATGCCGGTGACTACCGTGAGTACGCCCAGCGGAAACTTAACCTCCAGGTTTTTCAGATTGTTTTCGCGTGCACCATGTACGACAACGGCATCCTTCCACTTACGCCTTCGGGCCGGTATGCTTATTCGATCTCGCCCGGTCAGGTAATCAGTTGTGTGTGTTTGGACGCCATTCATCCTGGCCAGACTCCCCTGAAACATCAGCCGACCGCCATGGCTGCCCGCATCGGGACCAATGTCGATAATCTGGTCAGCCGCCCGCATGATTTCTTCTTCATGTTCGACTACGATTACCGTGTTCCCCAGATCGCGCAACGACAATAAAACTTCCACCATGCGGGCCGTATCCTTCGGGTGTAGGCCTATACTTGGCTCATCGAGAATGTACATGGAGCCGACCAGTGCGCTGCCCAGCGAAGTCGCAAGTTTTATCCGCTGGAATTCTCCCCCGGAAAGTGTATTCGTAAGCCGGTTGAGGGTGAGGTAGCCAAGGCCCACCTTCACCAGATACTCCAGGCGGAATTTGATTTCCGTGGTTAACCGCTCGGCAACTTTGCGGTCGTGAGCCGGCAAATTCACGGAATCAAAAAATTGTAACACCTCCTCAATCGGCAACAGCACCAGATCGGTGATGGACTGGCCGGCAACTTTTACGTACGCGGCATCTTTGCGAAGCCGGGTGCCGCGGCAGTCCGGGCAGGTGGTGCGGCCCCGGTAGCGCGACAGCATCACCCGATATTGAATCTTATGTGTTTTTGATTCGAGGTAGCGGAAGAAATTATGTAGGCCGTCAAGCGAATCGTTGCCATTCCAAAGAAGTTCGCGCTGGCGGGCGGTGAGCTCGCTATAGGGCCGATGAATGGGGAAATCGAATTTGACACCTTGCTTAATCCACGGCTTGGCCCACTCACTCATGACGTCACCGCGCCAGGGCGCCACGGCACCCTCATACAAAGACAATGATTTATCCGGAATAACCAGATCTTCGTCAATACCCAGTATGCGGCCGAAACCCTCGCAGGTTTGGCACGCGCCATAGGGGTTGTTGAAGCTGAAAAAATTGACGGAAGGCTCGGTAAACAAAATACCATCCCGCTCGAAGCGATCACTAAAATGCCGTTTGGGCTGCTGCTCCACATAAATCACGCAATCGCCATGGCCTTCAAAAAAAGCCGTCTGCACGGAATCGGATAGTCGAAAGGTTAAATCTTCATCTTGCGCGTTAACAGTCGCGCGGTCAATCAGTATCTCTACCTCTGCCTCCTGGGCGTGTGTCGCTCCTCTTTTTTTCTTCGGTGCCGCTTCCCGGAGGGTGGCCAGCATTTCTTCGATAAACTTCACCTCGCCTTGCACCAACACGCGGGCAAATCCTTTACTCAGGAGAATATTCAACTCATCGGCCAGGCTACGTCCCTTTTGCAAGGTGAGGGGTGCCGCTACCATCACCCGGGTACCGGTGGTCTGCCGATTGATAAACTCCACCACCTCGGTAACCGTGTTTCGCTTTACCTCCTCACCGCTTACCGGGGAGTACGTCTTCCCGATTCGGGCAAAAAGCAACTTGAGGTAGTCATAGATTTCAGTAGTGGTGCCCACCGTAGAACGCGGGTTTCGCGTATTCACCTTTTGCTCAATAGCGATGGCAGGCGACACCCCCCGGATGTAATCGACATCCGGTTTTTCCATACGCCCTAAGAATTGCCTGGCATACGAACTCAGGCTTTCCACATACATGCGCTGGCCCTCGGCAAAAAGCGTATCAAAGGCCAGCGATGATTTGCCGGAGCCGGACAGGCCGGTAATCACCACCAGCTTGTTGCGCGGAATCGCTACACTAAGATCCTTGAGATTGTTGACCCGCGCACGCTTGATAATGATGTACTGGCGGGGATCCAGTTGATCGAGTTCGCTTTCAGTAAACAGCACGGGCGAGGACATGGGGGACAAAAGTAAAGAACACCATCTGGGTGGATGGTGTTCCGCATTGTAAATATTTCAGGGAAACTCAGTTATCGAAATCGGGGTCGTAGCTGGCTTCTCGATTGCCTCTTCGGCCTCCGCCATCTTCTTCATCGTAGTCGGACTCCCCGTTTTCCTCGAAATCGTCATTGCTGCTATTGTCGAAATCATCATCGCCTGCTGGAGGCACGGCTGCAAACTCCCCATCTGCGGCCTTCTCCATTTCATAGTCCCCCTCGCTGTTCTTGGTTGTGGGCACCTTGATCAGATACGTAGCATCATCCGTTTCTAGGGGAAAAACAAAAATGGGTTCGTTCTTGGCGTTGGTGATTCGGGAAATGCTGGCCTCATAGCCGTTAGGATATTGTGTCCGCAATAATTCCCTCAAATCCTCATTGAGCCCCTCGAGGCTTTTAATGACACGTTTTTTGCTAACGGGCATGAATCAACTTTATTGTAAAATCGGGGTAAATAGACAAAAGAATTATTCTTGGAGGCAAATTTTTTTTGATTTTTTTTGCTGCCCCGAATAATCTACTTACCTTTCTCATCCGCAACAAATAAAATTAACCGCATCGCCTATCGATCCAGACCTCTACGTTACCCAACCTAAGTAACATGATGGATAACCGATGCAGCGACCATGAATTGGTTTCGCGATATCAACAAGGTAGTGAGAGGGCATTCGAAACGCTTCTGCTTCGACACAAATCCCGGATTTATACTGCCATTTATTTGATTGTAAAAGACCGCTACGTGGCGGAGGATCTTTTGCAGGAAACCTTCATCAAAGCCGTGAACACCATTAAGGGCGGCCGCTACAACGAAGAAGGAAAATTCGGCCCTTGGCTGGGGCGTATAGCCCACAATCTGGCCATTGACCATTTCCGGAGAAATAAGCGCTATCCCGAAGTAACCCTGGAGGATGGCAGCCGGGTTTTTGACTCGCTTCAGTTTTCCGAGGGGTCTTTTGAAGATTTCCAGATCTGGCAGGATACTAAGGCCAAACTACGCACGTTGATAAAAGAGCTACCAGCCGAACAAAAGCAGGTATTGGTAATGCGGCATTACATGCACCTCAGTTTCCAGGAAATTGCCGAAAAAACAGGGGTGAGCATCAATACCGCACTTGGTCGTATGCGCTACGCCCTCATCAACCTGCGCAAAAAAATGGACACCAATGCAAATGCCTATGATAAAAACCTTTACCCAAAACGACCTGATCAGGTTTATTTACCACGAGACCACGAACGAGGAGGAGGCGGAGATCAATAAAGCCTTGTTGTGCGACTCGGAATTGCGCCAGCGCCATGCCGAGTTGCTCGACCAAAAACGCCAACTGGACCAGGCCAGCCTGGAACCCGGCAGCCGGGTGATTGAGAACATTCTAAATTATGCCCGTGGCCTGGAGGTAAAACAATAATCCACCACCCGCGCGGCACCAAAGGCAAGTTCCAGGAAAAAGGAGCTTGCCTTTTTTGTCTGTCAACAGGTCATCCGTAAAAAACAACAACTCAGTCTATCGATTCTGGTCGTTCATAGCCGGCCCGGTAGTTTTACAGGATCGAAATATACATCTCATGAAAAACCTGATCACGGCCATGTTGGTGCTGCATATCGGTGGTGGCACCGTAGCATTATTGAGCGGACTGGTTGCTATGTTTACCAAAAAGGGCAGTTCCATCCATCGGCTGGCCGGCAGGATCTATTTCTGGAGCATGACGGCCGTGTTTACCGGTGCCCTGGTAGTATCCATTGCCCATCAAAACTACTTTCTACTCATGGTTGGTTTCTTCAGTTATTACATGACCGTGCGCGGGTATCGCATTTTGTCGCTGAAGAGCATGCACCAGGGGCAAAGTGTTGCCGGGGTCGATTACATCATTATGTTTCTCGCTGGCCTATTCATCATTTCCCTGTTGATATTTGGCTGTGTATGGCTCGTTCACGGACAAGCCATGGGCGCGGTGGCCGTTACCTTTGGCCTGATTGGGTGTGGATTTTTGTGGCTGGACGTTCGCAGGTTTTGGAATCCCCCCGCGGACCGAATGCATTGGTGGTATGGTCACATCAACAGTATGGGTGGCAGCTACATCTCAGCTGTCACCGCCTTCATCGTTGTGAACATACAACTACCTCAGTTTCAATGGGTGCTTTGGGTGCTGCCGTCCCTGATCGGCAGCTTGATCATTGGACGAACGATCCGTAGATACCGGGCAAAGTTTTCGGCCGTCAGAGTACCTTAATGCGCACATTGCGCCAGCGCACCTTAACGCCCCCACCGTCATGAATCTGTAATGCCACCTTTCCGGCACTAGATCCGATTTTATCATCCGACAAGCGAATCATTTCCGTGCCGTTCAACCAGGTGACTACATCGCTGCCGGTAACGCGGACCTTGAGTGTATTCCAATCCGTGGGCTTAAGGACAGCTTCCTTGTCGGGATGCGGCAGAATGAGCCAGCCCCGTCCGTAGGACTCGTAAATGCCGCCCGTGTGCATTCCGGGCGGGGCAACCTCCGCCTGCCACCCGCTGATGATGGTACCCTCCAGCGAAGCATGAAAAAAAACCCCGCTATTGCCGTTCGACTCCTGCTTAAACTCAAGGGTGAGGTCAAAGTCTTTGTACTCAGCTTCGGTCGCCAGGTATCCGTATTGTTTGTCGGGGCCGCTCTCACAGACCAACTCCCCGCGCTCTACGTACCATTTTTCCGTTCCGTAAACGGTCCAGCCCGTCAGATCTTTTCCATTGAAGATCGTTAGCGGTTGCTGCGCCAGCAGAGGCGTAGAAAGGCACAGAAGCAAGATCAGTTTTTTCATGGCTGGGTCTTTGAGGTCAAACAAATTGACCAAAAAATGCTGACCAAGCAAGCGTTTCATTTTCTTTGCACCCGGCATGAGAGTCGTTATTCTGCATCAGCATTTCAAGACACCGCAAAGCGGGGGCGCCATCCGATCGTACTATCTGGCCCGCGCACTGGCTGATCGAGGCATTGCAACGGTTGTGATTACAGCCCACAACGGACCGAAAAAAACTGACGATGTGGAGGGAATTGAAGTGCATTACCTGCCGGTAGCATACGACAATCGTTTTGGTTTTTGGAAACGCCTTGTCTCCTTCTGGCAGTTTCTTCGGCTCGGCACGCGTGAGGCTAAATCGATTCATGACGTTGACTATTACTATGCGATTTCCACGCCACTTACGGTGGGATTGATGGCCCGCTGGCTGAAACGCAAGACAGGCGTGCCCTATTTCTTTGAAGTGGGTGACTTGTGGCCGGAAGCTCCCATTCAGTTGGGCTATATCCGAAACACCTGGCTCAAGAAATGGCTTTACCGCCTCGAGCGATCAATCTACCGGGAGGCCCAAGCCGTGGTCGCCTTATCCGTTGATATTGAAAATTATATCCGGAAGGTTTCGCCCGGCACGGTTACGCATGTTATCCCTAACATGGCGGATTGCGAGTACTACACTCCATCTACACAAAAATCCAGCGCGCCAGAAAATCTGGTAGTGGCCTACCTGGGTGCCTTGGGGGTGGCCAATGGCCTGGACTTTCTGCTCGACTGTGCGCGCGAATCGCTTAAAGCGAAAGCAGCCATCCGGTTTATCGTGGGGGGAGACGGTGCGATGCGCGACCATCTCGAAAACCGAATCAACAACGAAAAGCTTACCAATGTAAACTTGCTTCCCTTTCAAAACCGCGAGGGTGTTCGGCAAACATTAGCCGGAGCAGATGCCGTGTTTATCTGCTACGAAAACAAACCCGTACTCCAGACAGGTTCCCCAAACAAGTATTTTGACGGACTGGCGGCCGGCAAGCTGATTGTGGTGAACGTGAATGGCTGGATGCGTGAAGAAATTGAACAGGCCCATTGCGGGATATTTGTTGATCGTGCGCGGCCAGCCGCCTTGGTTGAAAAACTGACGAGCTTATCAACGGCCGAAGTTCAACAGATGAAATCCAATGCACGGTCGCTGGCGAAACGATCATACGACCGTTTGGCGCTGGCGGAGAAATTTGCCGGGCTTTTCCGTCCGGAGATGAAATAGCCTTCGCTCGCCTGATTACTTTCCGGACAGGGCGAATTCAACTATTTTTGCGCTTTACCGTTCTTTTCCGTGCTATGCTGAACCGACACACCCTCCGCATCAAAATCATGCAAAATGTTTTTGCATTCGAACAATGTAAAGAAGCCGATTTTGAACTGGCCAAAGATTGGGTGGGGGACCACTTCCTGCCCGACCTCAACTCGATGGAAGTACAGGACAAGGAGGGTCTGAAAAAACAACGGAAGCAGGCCATTCAATTTTTCGAGAAAAAGTTTCGCTCGCCCGAAGCCAGCCTGGAGGATGACAAAATCACCAAAGCCGTAAAGGACGGACTGGCCATGTACGAAAAGCAGGTGAAGAAAGATCACCAGCACCTGAAAACAAACCTGGTCAGCGAGGTGTCGCGCATCAGTAACTGGTATTACTCCGTGTATGCACTTTGGCTGAGTTTTTACGACCTCGCAAAAGAAGACACCAAAAGCAACCACACGAACTGGTTGGGCAATCAGGTGGTGAAAGCCCTCCAGACTAACGATGAACTGCAGAAGGCCATTCTGCAATTCGATGCCGGCTGGGGAACCCGACAAGACTTTGCCCGCAGATGGTTTCGCGAAATTTTCAAAGCCAGCAAGGAATATCAGGCCTACCAGGAATTGAAAAAGCCGACTGCCGATGATGACAAGCAACTGCTCAAGCAAATGCTGCGCAGACTTGTTGTGGGTAAGGGCGTAATCCACGACTACTTTGAAGAGCAGGACTTGCGCTGGGTGGAAGACAAAGAAGTAATCAAAGGCCTGGTTGAAAAAACCGTCAAGACACTGGAGAACGGCAAGGTTGAGATACAGAAACTCACGATTGATTGGGATGACGACAAAGAGTTTCTCGAGAAGCTCTTCACGCAGGCCACATCGTTAAAACCTGAATACACCAAACTGATTGCTGACAATACCAAAAACTGGGAAGTGGATCGTTTGCCCCTCACCGACCGGGTGATCCTGGAAATGGCAATAGCGGAGATGATCTCGTTTCCACAGATCCCGGTAAAAGTTACCCTGAACGAGTATATCGAACTGGCCAAAAAATACAGTACACCGAAAAGCCGTCAGTTCATCAATGGCATTCTGGACGTGATCACCAAAACGTTGCAGCAACAGGGCGTGATTCGAAAGAGCGGCCGGGGCCTGATCGACAATAAGTAACCGTAACGGCTGCCTGCACGATTCAGCCAAAAACTGTATCTTTAAAGCCCTAATTTTTAACTCGCCTGATATGAGCAAAAAAAGCAGCAACACCCTCATGGCCTTTTTAGCCGGAGCCGCAGTGGGCGCCATTTTGGGCATTTTATACGCGCCCGATAAGGGTTCCGTAACCCGCGAAAAGCTCTCCTACCGCCTCGACAAATACAAAAAGATGCTCGAAGACTACCTGAACGAGTTGGTGGCCGGCAATGTAGCCGAAAATGGAAACGGCCATTCCGAGGCACGCGCACAGGGCCAAAAAATCGTGAATGAAGCCCAGGGTAAGGCACAACGCCTGTTGGAAGACGTGGATGAACTGCTGGAACAGTTGCGTGGCAAAAAGAGTTAATGAAGTGTTAATGGGCGGTGTGCTGCTGCCTAAACCTTAATTTTGTAACGGAAACGAGTAAGAATATGAAAATTATGACGAAACTAATGGTAGCCCTGGCGTTGATCGTGCTGGTAGCTGCCTGTAAAGACCGCGATGCGGAAAAGAAAATTGCGGAGTTAGAGTCACGGCTGGCGCAGATGGAAGCCAAAAACCAGGCTCCTACCACTCCGGCCCAGACGCCACAGCCCACACCGCAGCCGGAAACCAAGCCCGAGGGCCCGCTGCCTGTGTTGTCCTTTGAGACAACCGCCCATGACTTCGGCACCATTAACGAAGGGCAAAAAGTAGTGCATACCTACAAGTTCAAAAACACGGGCGAGGCACCGCTCATCATTCAAAGTGCCCAGCCTTCGTGCGGTTGCACGGTACCCGATTGGACGAAAGAACCGATTCCCGTTGGGGGCACCGGCTTTGTAAAGGCCGAATTCGACAGCAACGGCAAACCAGGCGTGAATAACAAGACCATCACCGTAACGGCCAATACCTGGCCTAAAACAACACAATTGAATTTCAAAGCGATGGTTGTGGGTAAGGCAACGGGTGACAATGGCCCGGTGAAGCAATAACCCAAACAAAGGCAATATAAAAATCCCGCCCCGAGCGGGATTTTTTCTTTTCATCCCCAGTAAACAGAATATCTCAATATCTTTACGCCCTAATTTTCAGAACCATGTACGCAGTTATTCTCCAGGCACAAGCCCAATCCAATTGGATGCAATTCATCCCGCTGGTATTGATCGTCATTGTTTTTTATTTCTTTATGATCCGGCCCCAGCAGAAAAAAGCAAAGGAGCAAAAGAAATTTATCGATGAGGTGAAGGTGGGCGATAAGGTGGTAACTATTGGCGGGGCGCATGGGCGTGTAGCCGAATTGGAAGATGACACGTTTGTACTCGAGGTAGAACGTGGCGGTCGCATCCGTTTCAATAAGTCTTCGATCTCAATGGAATCCACCAAGGCTATTACCACCAAAAAGGCGTAAGCGAGCTGCAATTCTTGTACCTTTGGTGGCCTTATGGGTTTGCTAAAGGCCATTGTCAAGGTTTTTCATTTTAACCGAACCAATTGGAAGGCGCTGTTTCTGTGCCTTCTGGCAGCAGTGGTGTTTTGGTTGTTCAATGCGTTGAACAAGACGTACTCAACTAACATCCGCTTCCCGTTAACGTTTGACTATGATCAGCAACGGTTTATGCCAGCCGAGGCATTGCCAACGCATGTAACGTTGAATGTAAGCGGCCTGGGGTGGGATTTATCGCGTAAACATTTCGGTTTAAAAGTCCCTGAGCTCGTGGTGCCCCTCGATCGGCCGTTGGAAGTGCGTAAAATCATCGGGGCCCAACTTGCTCCCGTGCTGGAAGGTCAGCTGGGAGCTCTTGAAATCAAATCGGTGGTAACCGACACCTTGTTCATTCATCTGGATGTGGCCATCACGCGCCCATTGGCCGTTCAGGCCGACTTATCGGCTGTTCGTTTCCGCGAGGGCTTTGGTCGCATTGGAGCAATCACCGTTGAGCCGGACAGTATTGATGTAGAAGGCCCCAAAAGCATCGTTGAAAAACTACCTGCGGTGCTCCTGGTTACTCCGCGCGGCAGTCGCGTGGATGAACTGGTTCGCCAAGATGTTGAGGTAGGAATTCCGGACAATGACTTCATCAAACGATCACCGCCCATGGTGTTGGTGAGTTTTCCGGTGGGCCGCGTGCGGCAACTGGAGGTTCGTGTGCCCCTCACAATCGAAGGCAACCGAAAAGTGCGTGGCCTTCCGGACAGCGTGGCCGTCCGTGTTGAAATGGACGCAAACGCCTCGCTACGCAACCTGCGTGAGACGATCCAGGCTCGGACAAGCCTAAGCAACTCCGGGTGGGTTACACCCCAGATTACCGGTGTTCCTGACTGGGCCCGGCTGCTTCAAATCGATTCCGTTCAACTCCCGCGAAATCCATAAAATCATGATGGCGTCAAACCTGCAGGTGGGCATTACGGGTGGGATCGGATCGGGCAAAAGCCTGGTTTGCCGAATCTTTGCCTGCCTGGGCATACCCGTATACGATGCCGATAGCCGAGCGAAAGTACTAATGACCACTGACGGAATACTGGTCGAACAGATCAAAAAAGAATTCGGAAACTTGTCATTCGGTGCCGATGGTTCGTTAAACCGGAGTTATCTGGCGGCCGAAGTTTTCAGCCGTCCCGAGCGGCTGGAAAAGTTGAATCATCTGGTTCATCCGCGGGTGGCCGAAGATTACCAGCGGTGGGCATCCGGTCAACAGCTAGCCCCTTACGTAATCCGAGAAGCCGCCCTGATGTACGAAGCGGGCGCGGATAAAACCGTTGACCGAATGATCGTGGTAAGGGCTCCGGAGGCGCTGCGCATTCAACGGGTATTGCAACGTGACCGGAACCGCACGGAAGACGAGGTGCGAAACATATTAAATCGGCAATGGCCGGAAGAGGAGAAAGTGAAGCGGGCGGATTTTTTGATTGATAACGATGAGACTCAATTGGTCATCCCTCAGGTTTTGTCGCTGCACGAAATGTTTTGTGAGCGAAACCAATTTTCCGGTAGTTGAGTTTAATCAACCGAATTCTGTTTTGAAATGAAGAAAACATTGATCACAGTTGGAGTGGTAGTGGCGATAGCCGCCTTGTTGATCGTTCCCAAGCTGGATCTTTTCAAGTCCAAAAAGGGTCCGGCCACGGATGCCCCGCGTGGGCCTGGAAAAATGGCCGTTGAGGCCATCACGGTCCGGCCGTCCCGGCTTGATAATAAGTTAATCGTCACGGGTTCGGTACAAGCCAATGAGTCGTTGGAGCTAAAAAGCGAAGTGTCGGGAAAGATAGCGTCAATCACGTTCAGCGAGGGCAAGACCGTGAAAAAAGGCGAAGTGTTGGTTCTGATTCATGACGAGGAGACGCGAGCGCAGTTGGAGAAGCAGAAGTACAACCGGAAGCTGAACGAGGACAATGAATTCCGGCAACGCAAGCTGTTGGAGAAGGATGCCATCAGCCAGGAAGAATATGAGAACGCGCTGAACCGCCTGAACACCACCACAGCGGATATCAAACTGCTGGAAGCTCAGTTGGAAAAAACAAGAATCAAAGCCCCGTTTGAGGGCCGCATCGGCCTCCGGTATGTAAGTGAAGGATCTTACATCTCGCCCAGCACTGTCATCGCAACACTATACAACATTAATCCCGCCAAAATCGAATTTGCGGTACCGGGCCGGTACAGCACGCAGGTAACAGCCGGAAAAAAAATCCGGTTTACGATCGAAAACGACACCACTTTCTTTGAGGGTGAGGTTTATGCCATAGAGCCTCGCATTGACCTGGAAACCCGCACACTGCGTTTGCGGGCCTTAGCGGATAACACCAGCGGCCGTCTTTTGCCAGGACAATTTGTAAAGATTGATCTGATCCTGGAAACCTTGGATGATGCCCTGCTGGTGCCCACCGAGGCGGTGGTGCCGGAACAAGACGGAAAGAAAGTGTTTGTTCTCCGAAACGGTAAAGTGGCGGAGGTGAGCATCACCACGGGCATTCGCACCGAAAAATCGTTGGAAGTCCTTACTGGGCTACAGGCCGGTGACACCGTGTTGACGACCGGTATTTTGCAATTGCGCAGCGGGATGGAAGTGGGTATTAGCAAAATGAAATAAGGCACATGGCAAGTCTGTCTATAATTAGTATTAAGCGGCCTGTACTCGCCATCGTGATGTCGATGGTCATCGTGCTGTTTGGTATTATCGGATTTTCCTTTTTGGGCGTTCGTGAATTCCCCAGTGTTGACCCGCCCGTGGTGACGGTGAGTACCACCTATGTTGGCGCGAATGCAGATGTTATTGAATCGCAGATTACCGAACCGCTGGAGGATGCCATCAACGGTGTACCCGGCATTCGCACACTGACCTCAGTAAGTCGCGAAGGTCGCAGCAACATAACGGTAGAGTTTGAATTGGGTGTTAACATTGAAGCAGCGGCCAACGATGTTCGCGATAAGGTATCAGGCGCCCTCAACCGCCTGCCTCCGGATGTTGACCCGCCTGTGGTTGAAAAAGCGGATGCGGATTCAAGCCCCATTATCTTTTTGACGGTACGAAGCGACAAACGGAACCTGCTGGAGATATCGCGCATTGCCGAGATCTATTTCAAAGAACGCATTCAAACCATTCCGGGTGTAAGTTCTGTGCAGATTTGGGGCCAGCGCAGGTACTCCATGCGCCTGTGGATGGATCCCATCAAACTGGCCTCCTTAAAACTGGCCCCTTCGGATGTGCTGCAAGCGGTCAATCGCGAAAACGTTGAGCTGCCCTCGGGGCGCGTGGAAGGAAACAACACTGAACTGACCGTGCGTACGCTCGGCCGGTTGAATACCGAAGATGACTTCAATAATCTGATCATTAAGGAAGACGGTGGCAACGTGGTCCGGTTTTCCGATATCGGACGTGCCCAGTTATACCCCGAAAACGACCGCACCATTCTGAGGCGCGATGGCATTCCGGGTTGTGCACTCGCCATTGTGGCACAACCGGGAGCCAACAACATTGATATCGCAGAGCGCTTATACCAAAAGCTCGACCAGATCCAGCGCGACCTGCCCCCGGATGTAAGCTACCAGATGAGTTACGACTCTACCCGGTACATTTTGTCCTCGATTGCCGAGGTGGAGGAAACGATTCTGATCGCCTTCTTTCTCGTGTTGTCCATTATCTTCATCTTCCTGCGCGATTGGCGCACCACCGTCATACCGATCGTGACTATTCCCATATCCCTCATCGGAGCCTTTTTTGTCATGTATCTCCTGGGTTTCACCATCAATGTGCTCACCCTGCTGGGTATTGTATTAGCCATTGGCCTTGTGGTGGACGATGCCATTGTGGTGCTCGAAAACATTTACGTAAAAGTGGAAGAAGGAGAGGAACCTATGGAGGCCGCCAAGCGTGGCTCAACCGAAATCTATTTCGCGGTTATCTCCACCACGGTTTCCGTAGTCGCAGTTTTCTTACCTGTGATTTTTCTCCAGGGTCTCACTGGTCGACTTTTCCGGGAGTTTGGCCTTGTGGTAGCCAGCTCAGTCGCCATCTCCGCTTTTGTCTCACTCACGCTAACACCCATGATGAGTGCCCGCCTGCTCAAAAGGCGCGAGCAGCAACCCTGGCTTTACCGGAAGACTGAGCCCTTCTTCAACTGGCTGACCAATGCTTATTCGCAGTCGCTTCAGGGTTTCATGCAGCGAAGATGGCTGGCCTTTGTCATCGTACTCGGTAGTGCGGGATTGATTTATTGGCTCGGGGCAACGATGCCGTCTGAACTCGCGCCACTGGAAGATCGCAGTGAGTTTCGTTTACAGGCGCAAGCCCCGGAAGGTGCCACATTTGAATATATGGACAGTTATGTGCGGGAACTTACCGCCTTCATTCAGGAGGAAGTGCCCGAGCGCGCAGGCTTGGTGTCCGTAACGGCCCCGGGCTTTGGGGGTGCCGGTGTTAACTCGGGTTTCGTTCGCGTCATTTTGAAATCACCGGAAGAACGCGACCGCACGCAACAGGGCATCGTGGATGATGTAACGGCAAAAGTGAGAAAGTTCACAGGCGTGCGCACGTTTACCACACAGGCACAAACCATTGGCGACCGCAGGGGCGGCTTCCCGTTGCAGTTCGTGGTGCAGGCAGCCGAGCTTTATCAGCTTAAGGAAGTATTGCCCGCGTTTATGCAAAAGGCAGCCGCCAGCGACAAGTTTGCCTTTGTTGATCTGGATTTGAAATTCACCAAACCGGAAATCAACATTACCATCGATCGGGATAAAGCGCGCAACCTGGGCGTTAACGTTATTGATATTGCGCAAACCTTGCAATTGGGCTTAAGTGGCTCCCGCTTCGGGAATTTCATCATGGATGGCAAGCAATATCAAATCATAGGGCAGGTGGAGCGGGCAGACCGAAATGAGCCGCTCGACTTGAAAACGCTGTATGTCAAAAACAGACGTGGCGAACTCATTCAGCTTGACAACCTCGTAACATTTCAGGAATTGAGCAGCCCTCCGCAACTCTACCGGTTCAACCGGTATGCTTCAGCCAAGGTGCAGGCCCAGTTGGCAAAAGGAGTGGCTTTGGGCGAGGGGATCAAGGAAATGCAGCGCATTGCCGATGAAGTCCTGGATGAGCGCTTTACCACCAGCCTCGATGGCGCTTCGCGTGAGTTTGCCGAGAGTTCATCCAGCATTTATATGGCCTTGCTCATTGCCCTGATCATCATCTATCTGGTTTTGGCAGGTCAGTTCGAAAGCTTCCGCGACCCTTTTATCATCATGTTCACTGTGCCGTTGGCCATCGCGGGTGCATTGATCACCCTGTGGTATTTCAACCAGACCCTGAATATTTTCAGTCAGATTGGGATCATTATGTTGATCGGCCTGGTGACTAAAAATGGGATTTTGATTGTTGAATTTGCCAACCAGCGCAAAGAGCAGGGAAAGAGTGTTTTGCAGGCGGTGGTCGAAGCAGCGGAATCCCGTTTCCGCCCGATTGTGATGACCAGTCTATCCACCATTCTCGGCATTTTGCCCATTGCACTGGCTCTGGGTGCTGGCTCCGAAAGCCGCGTGTCCATGGGCATGGCCGTTATTGGCGGCATGTTATTTGCCACACTGCTGACGCTGTACGTCATCCCTGCCATCTATTCGTACTTATCCTCGAGAGAAGCCCGTGTTCACATCGACTAAGAAATTTCTATTCCTGGCATGCCGGGTGATTGGCCTGGCATTGGCCTGTCTGCCGGTTTGGGGCCAGCAACCGCTGTCGCTGGATGATGCCGTTCGTCTGGGATTGAAAAACAATTTTGACATTCTGATCGAAAAGTTGAATGTTGAAAATGCCAACAAGAACAACACGTGGGGTCAGGCGGGTGCGCTGCCGCTGGTGAACCTGAATTTAGCCAACAACAACAGCATCGTGCAGCGGAAGCCGGCCAACCCGTTTGCTGTTGCCGGGCGAAATATCTCAGACAACCTGAATGGGCAGTTGGATATTCAGTTCACGCTGTTTGACGGATTTGGGGTAAGGATGAACAAACAACGGCTTGCCCAACTTGAGCAACTGAGTTATGGCAACGCATCGTTCGTTATTGAGTCCACCGTTCAAAGCATCATTCTGGGTTACTACCAGGCTTGCTTTGACCGCGAAAGTCTCCAGATTTTGCGCACCAATCTCTCGTTCTCGAAAGAACGCTATGAATTCGTCAAACTGCGCAAGAGCCTGGGCAGTGCGATTACCTTTGACGTGCTGCAGGAACAGAATAACTACCTCACCGATTCGGCCAACGTGTTGCAGCAGGAAATCAGGTACAAGAACTCCCTTCGTAGCCTCAACCTGTTGCTAAGTGATAGCATTGAGCGCGTCTATGCCCTCACGAGTCCTCTTGAGTTCGTAGATGAGTTGCTATTCTACGATGATTTGAAGGCACGGATGACGCGAAGCAACACCAACCTTCGAAATCAGTTCATCAATCAGGAGTTACTGCGCACGGCTATTTTACAACAGAAGAGCAATTTGTACCCGTCCCTGCTGTTGAACATTGGCGGAACCGGAAGCTTGGACCGTTTGAATGCGCAATTTCGCCCCACACAAGGCGGCACCGTGGAAAAAGCTACGGTCGGCTTCGTCAATGACGACCCGGCCTTTCCGGTGATTCAAAGTCGATTCGCCCCCGAGTACCAAACCCAAACGGGTAATTCCTATGGCGCCTTTGCCAACCTGACACTTCGGTGGACCATCTTCAATGGCGGGCAGGTAAAGCGTGCGATTGACCAGGCGCGCATTCAGGAAAAAATCGGTCAGTTGAATATCGAACAACTGAACTTGTCACTAGATTTTGACTTGATCTCAAACCTGGATTTGTACAACCTGCGCAGGCAATTGGTAGTGATTGCCGACACGAAGCAAAAGGCGGCCGAGCTCAATCTCGAGCTGGCCAACGAACGCTACAAAAACGGGGCGCTGAGTGCGATTGATCTCCGGATAGTTCAGGAAAACTACCGGACCGCTGCTTTGGAGAAATACCTGGCCATCTACAGCGCCTTATTGGCCAAGACCAACCTGGTGCGCCTCACGGGCGGGCTGGTTCAGGCTCCTTGATTGCCAAGGGGAATAACCATTAACTTTCACACGTGGTTAATAAAACCCGTTTATACTGGTCATTGCAGTTCAGCGGCTGGGCTGCCTACGCGGGCTTTCAAACCCTGGTGGCGATTCTGGCCACGGATGATGGCCACATTGCGGGCGGGCGTGTTGTTTTTTTTGTGGCGGAAGCCGCGCTTTGCCTGCTGATTACGCACTTGTTCCGGTCCGCCAGCAACCGATTTCATTGGTTGGATGTTGGCCTTCGAAAACTCATTCCGGTCGTGTTGGCCACCGTAGTGGCCATGGGTGCCGTCATGTACGTTGCCCGGATTCCGGTATCGTGGGTTACCGGCCTGTATAATGCTGAGGTGATTTTCAACACGGCAAACTTTTTTCAAGGTGTCTTTACCTACGGCATATTCTTCTTCATCTGGGCGGCCCTGTATTTTATCTACAATTACTTTGAGCGGTACAACAAGAGTTTAAAACTGGAAGCCTCGTTCAAAGAGATTGAACTGAACAATCTGAAATCTCAGATTAATCCTCACTTCATATTCAACGCCCTAAACTCGATTCGCGGCCTGGTAGACGAAAATCCGGTCAAGGCCAAACTAGCCATCAACCAAATGTCGAATATCCTGCGCAATTCGCTGGTTGCCGAAAAGCGGGGGTTAAGCAAGTTTTCGGACGAACTGCGAATTGTTACCGATTATCTGGGGCTCGAATCCATTCGGTTCGAAGAGCGGTTGCGCACGGAGTTTGACATAGACCCTGCCTCTCATGATTTTTATGTGCCCACGTTGATGGTCCAAACGCTGGTTGAAAACGGGATCAAGCATGGCATTTCGCAACTGCGCGATGGCGGTTTAATTCAAATCAGAACCCGGGTCGAAGGCGATCGGTTGCGGATGATCATACGCAACAGTGGCAGTTTTAAGCCCGGCAGCCCAAACACACCGGGTACGGGGCTGGGCTTGGACAATACACGTCAGCGTCTAAAATTGATTTATCACGATGAGGCATCCTTCCGGATCATCACCGAAAAAGATAATTTTGTGGTTACCGAAGTAACGGTGCCCCATCTGTACAACGTTTAATATTTAACCCATCTTCAGGATGAAAGCCCTTATTGTTGATGACGAGCGACTGGCCAGGAAAGAATTGATAAAATTACTGGAAGAGCACCCCTCTATTGAAGTTGCCGGTGAGGCCGCCAACGCAGATGAAGCTGAGCAAATGATCACCGACCTGAATCCGGACTTGTTGTTTTTGGACATTCAGATGCCGGGCCGAACCGGTTTCCAATTGCTGGAGTCGCTGGATTCAGCTCCACTTGTGGTTTTCACTACTGCCTATGACGAATTCGCGCTGAAAGCGTTTGAGGTTAACGCATTAGACTACCTGCTTAAGCCCATTACACCTGAGCGTTTGGGGGAAGCCGTGCACAAGGTGCAGGAAAAGGAACGGTTGCGCTCAGGGAAACCTCGCGACAAGAAGCTCGGATTGGAGGACCAAGTGTTTGTTAAAGATGGCGAACGCTGTTGGTTTGTGAGCCTGGCGCAAGTGCGTATGTTTGAGTCAGACGGCAACTATATCAAAGTCTATTTCGACAGCAATCGGCCAATGATTCATAAATCATTAAACGCGCTGGATGAAAAACTTGATGAACGGGCATTCTTCCGGGCCAGCCGTAAACATATCGTTAATCTAAGCTGGGTCGAGGGCATTGAGCCCTGGTTTAACGGTGGTTTGATGGTGCGCTTGCGGGGTGGAGACAAAGTGGAAGTGAGCCGGAGGCAGGCTGCCCGGTTTAAGGATATGATGAGTTTGTAGTGAATCGAAGGGATTACCTTTTTGCCACATGATTCGACTAAGCGCCATCATCATCACCTTTAATGAAGAAAAGAACATCGGCCGGTGTATCGACTCACTCAACGCTGTTGCGGATGAGATAGTGGTAGTTGACTCCTTCTCAACCGACAAAACAAGAGAGATTGCGTTGGCCAAAGGCGCAAGAGTCATTGAAAATGCGTTTCATTCTCACATTGATCAGAAGAATTTCGCGCTCGCCCAGGCCACTTACGATCATGTTCTTTCCCTGGACGCTGACGAATACTTGTCGGAGCAGCTAACAAAATCAATACTGCAAGCAAAGTCCACGTGGTCGTTTGAGGCCTATAGTATGAATCGCCTCTCCAGCTACGGAGGGAAGTGGATGAAAGTGGGCGCTTGGTATCCGGACCGAAAATTACGCTTGTGGAATCGCAAGTTTGGAGTTTGGGGGGGTGATAATCCCCATGATCAGGTGATCCTGAATGAAAGAAAAATAAAGGTGAAACACCTGAGTGGCGATCTGCTCCATGAGGCGTACGAGAATGCAGCTGATCTTCTTGCCAAGGTGCAGTCCTATTCCAACATTTTTGCCGATGAGAAACGCTACCGCCTGAAGAGCAGCGCATTTAAAGTCTTTTATAAGACTTTCTACTCATTTGTGTCTAACTTCTTTCTCAAAAGGGGGATTTTGGGGGGCTTTGAAGGTGCCGTTATCGCCATATCAAACACCAACTACACGTTTTACAAGTACTCAAAACTTCGTGAAGCCAATCGAAAGTTGCGTACCTCCCTCATCATTACAACTTACAACCGTCCCGATGCTTTGGAGCTGGTGTTACTGAGTGTAAAAAACCAGGTGGTGCTCCCAGAAGAGGTCATTATTGCCGATGACGGATCCGGCCAGTCTACGAAGGCGGTCATCTCCCGCTACCAAGCCGACTTTCCCGTACCCTTGATTCACTGCTGGCACGAGGATGTCGGATTTCGATTGTCAGCCATTCGAAATAAGGCGATTGCTCTTTCTCGCGAGGAATACATCATCATGATCGATGGTGATATGGTCCTTCCAAAAGGCTTTATTCGCGACCACAAACGGCACGCCTGGAAAGGCCAATTCATTCAGGGATCTCGAGTGCTCCTTCTCAAAGAGCAAACCAAAACGATGCTCACCGGAAAGAAGCACACCGTATCTGTTTTTGATTCTGGAATTGCCAATCGCCTTAACGCCATAGAGAGCTCCCTTTTCTCGTTGCTTTTTTCTCATTTCCGCTCCGGACACACGCGGGTGCGCGGAGCCAATCTTTCTTTTTGGCGTGACGATCTGTTCCGGGTGAATGGTTTCAATGAAGATTTTCAAGGGTGGGGGCGAGAGGATTCTGAGTTTGCCGTGCGAATGAACAATGCCAATATTAGACGCAAGCACATCAAGTTTGCGGGGTTTGGTTACCATCTTTATCACGAGGAAAATTCCCGAAAAATGCTCTCGATCAATGATAGCATTCTCGCCCGAACAATTGCATTGGGGCTAACCCGCTGCGACAACGGCATCGTTAAATCCCCTATCATGTGAAAGACATTGTGGTAATGCCCATTGGCCGGGAATCCCGATTCAGTCCGTGGATGTTGGATCCAACTCGCACTTTTGATATTATTTTTCTGGCCTACCATGACCCCTCCACCATTCCGTGGCTTAGCCTGGATTCCAAAGAATACACCGTGCGAGACCTTCGCGGGTTTAAGTGGCATATGGTTCATGATCTCTTTGAGCACGAGCCTCAACTGCTTTCCGCATATCGATTTTTCTTTTTTGTTGATGATGACATCGCCATTGAAAAATCTGCCATTGACGAGCTTTTTTTCCTGATGGATCGGTATAGTCTGATGATGAGTCAACCCGTACTCACACGAAATTCATTCAAGAGCTGGCGCACACTTCGAAAACAATTCTTATCGGGCGTACGGTACCTAAGCACCGTTGAACTGATGTGCCCGGTCTTGCATCGTAGCGCCATTTTAGAACTCCGTAAAACATTCAATCTGAACAACTCGGGCTGGGGGCTTGATATCCTTTGGGGGGACATTATTCGAAAAAAATTTGGTGACCGATCGATTGCTGTTTTTGACCTGGTGCAGGCGCATCATACCAAGCCCGTTGGCCGTGGGGAGCTATATCAAAAGTTGGGCAAGTCTGCATTCGAGGAGAGAGATGAAATTTTTGCCCGCTATTCACTTGCCGATACAACTATTTTTGAACTCCAGATTCCCGAAAACTCCTTGTGGTCTAAGTATAAAAGTTTCAGGGCTATTCAGCGGCTTCTGCGAAATAGGCTGAGCTCATGAGGACGTTCCATTTTGCTGTAATTTATAACGACTTTCGCCAATACCAGGGCTTCTTGCAATCTCTTCACGAAGCAGGTTTTACAGAAACGAATACACGACTCACCGGATATGACAATACGAACGGGAATCGGTATGAGCCTTTTTCTTGCATTAATCTGGCGATTCAAGCCACTACGGAACCATACCTCGTCTTCTGCCATCAAGACATTCGGTTTGACCGTGGCGAGGGATACCCTGAGCTGGCGAGATGTCTGGAAGAACTGACCCAACGGGATACATCGTGGGTTGTTGCCGGAAATGCAGGTGTAAATTTTAAGTTTCAAACCGTCATACGAATCACAGACCCTAACCAATCGCCCAACTGGAGGGGACCGTTTCCGCAGCGAGTCATGAGTCTGGATGAAAATCTATTGATATTTAACATCCGGCAGGGCCCCCGAGCAAGTACCCAACTCGCTGGGTTCCATTTCTATGGAACGGATGTATGTCTTCATGCTATCAAAAATCACAAGGTTGCCTATGTCATCAATTTTCACATTACTCATTTAAGCGGAGGGTCATTTGGGGCAGAATTCTGGAGAATGCGAAGTTTATTTGAATTGTTATGGTCCGCCCGGTTTAATTTTGCGTTTGTGCGTACGGTTACGAGACAAACCCTCTGCCTCTCGCGGGTTCGCTGGCTGCGGCTATTCGGTTCCTCAAAATGGGTTTCGAAACTTTTTACTCGACTTTTTTTCTATCACGGACTGAAATCCGAACCCAAAAAATGAATGTCTAAACTGATGAAAGTTGCTGGTTTTACTATTGCTCGAAATGTAATCAAGTACGATTACCCCATCGTAGAAGCCATCTCGTCCATCCTCCCACTTTGTGACGAGATCGTGGTCGCAGTGGGGAAGTCGGAGGATGACACCCTGTCGCTAATTCAATCCATCCCGTCCAAAAAAATCCGAATTATTGAAACCGTATGGGATGATTCGGTGCGTGAAGGCGGCCGAACGTTTGCACTGGAAACCGACAAAGCGTTGAGAGCCGTAAGTCCGGACGTAACCTGGTGTTTTTACATTCAAGCCGATGAGGTATTGCATGAACAATATTACCCCGTGGTGCGCCAGGCTATGGAGCAGTTCGCATCAGACATAAGTGTTGACGGCTTGCTCTTTAATTACAAGCATTTCTATGGTTCGTATGACTACGTGGGTGAATCCTGGCAATGGTACCGCAGGGAGATTCGGATTGTCCGTAACCTCCCAACCATATTCTCGTACCGCGATGCCCAGGGTTTTCGCAAAAAACCAAACGAAAAACTCCGTGTAAAATTGATTGACGCATTCATCTACCATTACGGCTGGGTGAAAGACCCCAGAAAAATGCAGCAAAAAATTGCCGGCTGGAGCAAATTTTACCAGACCGATGAATGGATCAATCAAAATCTAGCTGCCGCAAACGAATTTGATTATTCTTCAATTGATTCACTGGAACAATTTACAGGTATACATCCTCAGGTCATGGCGCAACGCATTCAACGAAAAAATTGGAAGTTCGACCATGACATTAGTCGAAAGCGCTACAGCCTGCGTGAGCGTGTAAAGCGGATTATTAGCTCGCTAATCGGTTACCGCATTGGTGAATACAAGAATTACAAAATCGTTTAGGCGAAGCACGAGCTTCCGCAGCCTGTGCAGGAAGCGCCTTCGTATAAGCTCGTCAGCATTTCCAGGCGTTGGCCACATCCCTAATCTTTCACTTGTTCAGTCTCGGGCGGGCCGCCCCTGAAATCAGGATGCCGAACAAGTTTGAATTGATTTACCCGCAAAATAGGGTGGTTCGATAGCCCTTTGTATTTTTAGCCCCTCATGGACGAGTCGCCCAGACAGAACTATACTGCTGCCGAAAAGCAAGCCGTGTTTGACAATGAATTTATGCCCCACATGAGTTCGATGTACAACTTCGGCTACCGGCTCACGCTGAATAGCGATGATGCTCAGGATCTCGTTCAGGACACCTACCTGAAGGCATACCGCTTTATAGATTCGTTCCAAAAAGGAACTAATGCGAAGGCATGGCTGTTCCGAATCATGAAAAACAGCTTCATCAACGACTACCGGAAGAAACGCAAGGAGCCGAATAAGGTAGACTATCAGGAAGTGGAGGCCTATTATAACTCAGAAGATGTTGATCGCCAGATTACACCGGACCTTCGAGTGGATGTTTTGCAGGGGATGATCGGAGATGAAATCTCGAACGCATTGAACGCGCTGGATGTGGATTTTCGTACGGTAATTATTTTGTGCGATCTGGAGGGTTTCAAGTATGAAGAAATGGCTAAGATTCTCGATATCCCGATTGGCACGGTGCGAAGCCGTTTGCATCGGGCGCGCAATCTGCTCAAAGAAAAACTGACCGAATACGCCCGCCAAATGGGGTATAAAAGCTGAGTGCTATGCAAAACACAAACCCACCCTCCGGCCCCACGCCCTGCTCATGCATGAAAATGCTGCAACTGATTGTTGACGGAGAGGCTACCGCAGAAGAGGAAAAATTTCTGCGCGACCACCTCGCAGAATGCATCCCGTGCTACGAGCAGTACCAGGTGGATCAACTCATCAAAACGATGATTAAGACCACCTGCTGCGGGGGGCAGATGCCCCAAACCCTTGCCGAACAAATCCGCATGCAAATTCAAGCTAATGGCCGGTAAAGCACTAATCTTTTCGGCACCCTCAGGATCCGGGAAGACTACTATAGTCAAGCACCTGTTAACACACAATCCGGATCTGGGATTCTCCATCTCCGCTTCCACCCGCGACAGGCGCGGCCGCACGGAAGAACATGGAAAGGACTACTATTTTTTAACCCCTGAAGAATTCAAGAAAAAAATTGATAACCAGGAATTCATCGAGTGGGAAGAGGTGTACGCGGGCAATTTCTATGGTACGCTCAAGTCCGAGATTGAGCGCATTTGGGCAAGTGGCAAAAATGTGATTTTCGATGTTGATGTGCAGGGGGGCGTAAACCTGAAGAAATATTTTGGCGAAAGGGCACTCGCCATTTTTGTGAAGGTGCCCTCGTTGGACATTCTGAAGCAGCGACTTGCCGGCCGCGGTACCGAAAGCGAGGAGAGCCTGTCGCGCAGGTTGTTCAAAGCCAAGTTTGAACTCACCTTTGAGGATAAGTTTGATGTTGTTTTGGTAAACGAAGTGCTCGACCGATCCCTGGCGGAGGCGCAACGCCTCTATGACGAATTCAAACGGAAACCCTGATGGATGCCCCGGCCCGGAAAATTGGTTTGTTCTTTGGGTCATTCAACCCCATTCATATCGGCCACCTCATTATTGCCAATATTATGGCCGAAAACACGGATTTGTCGAAAGTGTGGTTCGTAGTATCGCCTCATAATCCACTGAAAGACTCCAAAAGCCTGCTACACGAGTTTGACCGGTACGACATGGTTAAAGCGGCCATTGCCGATCATTACAAATTGGAAGTCAGTGACGTGGAATTTCACCTGCCCCGACCAAGTTATACCATTGATACATTAGCCCACCTTGTTGAAAGGTATCCCAACTATAGCTTCCGTGTGATTTTAGGGGAGGACAGCCTGGTAAATTTGCCCAAGTGGAAAAACTACCGGCAACTGCTGGACCTGTACGGGTTGTACATTTACCCGCGCCCAGGATCTGAAAAGACAGAATTGCATCGACACCCGAACGTTACCCTGGTCGATGCTCCGCTGCTCGACATATCCGCCACTTATATTCGGCAATGCATACAAAATAATAAATCGATTCGTTATCTGGTACCCGAACCTGTTGAACAAATGATTCGTCAGAGGCATCTTTACCGATAATTGGCTGAATTTGGTCAACCTTTTTCGTTTTTCTGCGTCTTGGTGATGTGATGAAATCAATTCTTGCTGCAATTGCCGTTAGTCTGATAGCCGTGCCGGGTTGGGCCGGAGGCATTCGCGGCTTGGTGAAAGCCGATGATGGTAAAGCCCTGCCTTTTGCCTCAGTATTTGTACGGCAGACCGGAAGTGGCGCTGTTACCGATGGAGAGGGCCGCTATGAAATCGTGCTGGCGGCCGGAAAATATGATGTACTCTTTCAATATCTAGGTTATGAGACGCAAGCCGTTGTGGTTGAGGTAAGCGAAGGGTTTGTTGAACTGAACATCACTTTAAAAACCCAGGTGATTGTTTTGCAGACCGTTACCATACGGGCCGGCAAAGAAGACCCCGCCTACACCATCATGCGCAAGGCCATAGCGAAAGCGAAATTTCATACCCAGCAAATTGATACCTATTCGGCCAAGGTATACATCAAAGGGCGGGGACAACTGAAAGATTACCCCTGGCTGGCCAAAAAAGCCTTGGAGAAAGAGGGCATTACCAAGGATCGCGTGTTCATTCAGGAATCGGTGAGTGAGATCAAATACACACGTCCTAAAAAGTTTGAGGAAAAGGTGATAGCGGTGTATACCAACGGCAATAACCGTAACAGTTCCCCTAACGCCTACGTATTCGGAAGCTTTTATGAACCCGAAATCGCAGAAACAGTATCACCCCTGTCGCCAAAATCCTTTAGCTACTATCGATTCGAGTATCTCGGCTCGTTCAAAGACAGTCAATACGAAATCAGTAAGATAAAAGTCACCCCGCGGTCACGGGGGGATAACGTCTTTGAAGGCATCCTATACATCGTAGAGGACTGGTGGAGTATTCACAGCCTTGAATTAAAGGCCACAAAAGTTGGAATCAACTTTAACATCAAGCAGCTCTACAATCCGATTGAAGACAAAGCCTGGTTGCCGGTGTCCCAGCAGTTTCAGGTGGATGGGAAAGTGTTTGGGTTTGAGTTTGAAGGTCAATACCTGGCTACCGTGAAAGACTACAAGATCACGATGAACCCCGAGTTGCAAGTGGAAATGAAAGTGATTGACGAAAAGCTGGAGAAAGACGAGGCAAAACGAGTGGAGAAGAGCTTCAGTAAGAAAAATCAGCAGTTACAGCAACGGTTGAATGAGGGTAAAGAAATTTCAGACAAAGAACTTCGACAACTGGTGAAGGAATACGAGAAACAGGAGCAAAAAGAACAAAAAGAACCCGATGTGCTATTTGAATCAAACTACTCAGTTGATTCCCTGGCGTACAAAAAGGACTCCGCATTTTGGGCCGATATGCGACCTGTGCCGCTAACGAAAGAAGAAATCCGGGGGTATTTTACTACAGACAGTCTGGCTGAGGTAGAGCGAAGAGAAGCAGAAGGCGATACCTTGGGAAGAAGAAAAAAGAAAGGCAAAGCCGGATTTCAACCCTGGGATATTCTTACCGGTGACACTTACCGGATCAACAACACTTCGTCATTCGAAATTCATGCGCCTTTTGGCGGCTTTAATACGGTTGATGGGGCGTTTTTAACTTACCGGTTGAGTTATTTCAAGCGCTGGGTGAAGTCGGATTCAACCAAACCAGACGCGCGGCCGCGTTCATCACGCCTTGAAATCAGTCCGCTGGCGCGTTATGCCTTCTCGCGCGATGCGTTTTCAGGCACTCTGCGCATCGACTACCGAAGTACGAACAGGCGACTGACCCTGACGGGAGGGCGTTACATTCAACAGTTCAATCCAGATAACCCCATTCATCCGCTCGTTAACGACTTCACCACACTTTTTTTGGGCGACAACTGGATGAAAATCTACGAGCATGATTTTGTAGAACTCCGCTATCGCGAGCGAATCAATCCGAAGCTGCTGGTTTACACCTATTGGACTGCCTCGAAACGGTATCAGTTGATCAATACCACAAGCTATACCTTCTTCAAAAGCAACCGTGACCAATACACGCCCAACGCTCCGGTTAACGAGGAACTAACCGACACAAATTTCCCCACGCATAACGCCTTGGTGGGCACATTCGGGTTGGAGGCAAAGCCCTGGCAGAAATTCCGGATTCGAAACGGCAACAAAATTCCCATTTCCGAATCCACACCCGTTTTTGGTTTGGAATACCGTAAGGGCTTCCGCGACCTGGCAGGCAGTGATATCGACTTCGATCAGTTGGAAGCTTCCATGCGTTATGGTTTCGACATTGGCATCCGGGGGCGGCTCGATTTTGCTCTTACCGCAGGCACCTTCTTGAACCGCAACCGCATGTACTTCATGGACTATGCTCATTTTATGGGTAACCGAACTCCGTTTGTAACCACCGATCCCGTGGGTAGCTTTCGTTTACTGGACTACTACCGACACAGCACGAATGACGATTATTTCACAGCCAACGTGCACTATCACTTTCGCAAATTCCTGATCACCCGAATTCCCAAAATCCGAATGGTCGGGATTCAGGAGAACATTTTTGTCAATTATCTTCAGACCGCTACCTCAAAGAACTACACCGAATTGGGTTATGGGATTGATGGCATCCTGCGAATCTTCCGGCTAGAGGCAGCCCTTGCTTTGCAGGACTGGCGCGAGCAGACGTATGGTTTCCGCATCGGTATTGCCAGCAGCATTGGGGTTAACTTCGCTGACTAGATTGCTATTATTTCTTCTTGATTTCCGGTAGCGCGGCAGCAGCTGCCTTTTCGGGATCGCCACAGGCCGTATCGCCCTCGCCAATCACTTTGCCACAATAACCGCAGGTAATACCCTCCTTGGCCAGGAACGGACTCTGGGTGGCACAGGTTCCACGGAATTCTCCATTTTTAACAAACAGCAGGCGCACAGACATCAAAAGAAAGAAAGCGCCAAAAATGCCGATGGTGAGCAGGAAAACAGCCATGGGAATTACCGATTATTGCGAGGGCAAAAGTACAACAGTAAATCCACATCCGAAGTTTCAGCATCATGGCTAAAAAACCACTCGCTCAACCCGACCCCAACCGCCAGGCAAAATTAGAAGCCTTTGACCGGCTGCTAACCATCATGGACGAACTGCGCGAAAACTGCCCGTGGGATATGAAGCAAACCATGGAGAGCATTCGCCACCTGACGATTGAGGAGACGTATGAGTTATCGGACGCGATATTGGATGGCAATTATGCTGAGGTCAAGAAAGAGCTGGGAGACCTGATGTTGCACAATGTTTTTTACGCCCGAATTGCCTCTGAACAAAAGCTTTTTGATATAGCCGATGTCTTGAATAGCATTTGTGACAAATTGGTGGAACGCCACCCGCATGTGTATGGGGATGTGGAGGCGAATGATGAAGCAACGGTGAAGGCCAATTGGGAAAAAATCAAGCTGCGCACCGGCAACCAGTCCGTTTTGGAGGGCGTGCCCAAATCTCTTCCGGCACTGGTCAAGGCCATCCGCATACAAGATAAGGCCCGGGGCGTTGGTTTTGACTGGGAGAAGAAAGAGCAAGTGTGGCAAAAAGTGGAGGAAGAGATGCAGGAATTCAAGAGCGAGTTTAATGCTGAAACCGATGAACCCCAGAAACGGCAAAAAGTGGTTGAAGAATTTGGTGACTTGCTATTTTCACTTGTCAATTATGCCCGGTTTATCAATATCGACCCCGAAGAGGCACTGGAGCGAACGAACAAGAAGTTTATTAAACGATTCCAATATCTGGAGAGAGAATCTGCCCGAGACGGGAAAAAACTGGGTGAGATGACATTGGCCGAAATGGATGAATATTGGGAGCAGGCCAAGAAAGCTTACTAATCGCGATCTCGTTTTAAAAAGGCATAACCAATTTTCAGCTGAGCAACTGGTGTCTCTCCAACTTTCGTGTAGGTTTCAAAACGTGACGAGAAGTACCCAATTCCTACTAAAAATGTCACGTTTAGGTTCTGCCGATAGGTACGTTGAAAACCCCATGCCACTGCCGGGGTAACAGTACTTTCGGGTACTTCGACCTGAGGAGAATTGAGTGGGCTGTCGACTATGTAACAAAGAACAGTCAAAAAGTTGCCGGAATTGCCAAAAATTGATCTTCCTTCACGCTGGCGTTTGGCCAAATTGTAGTATTGCCTGAACCCCCCACTCACCACTGGCGCGAAGAAAAAATCAGTATCCACTCCAAGACTAGATGACTGTGTTGCGAGGGCAAAACCAAAACCCGGGCTGATGACAAAGGTTCCCCTTGACGATAGCCGCCCTTCAAACTCGTAGGACGGATTGAGAAAAAAAACTTTATGCATCGTCATCACCTCGGGCATCTTCGACTGCGCCCAAACGGATGACGCTACCAGTAGAACAACTTGAAGAGGTAAGAAATACTTCATTTTGTGTTTAATTATCCCAGTCAAATTCTTCGGTCGTCAGTTCAAGTTCCTTTTTCTTTTTTTGCCCTTTGAGCTTGAAAGCATCTTTCAACTCCTGAACTTCTTTTTTTAGATCAGCCGAGATCTTCTTTTTCACCGCCTCTTTGTCGTAGACCACTTTATAGTTATCCGTGGTGCCCGTGATACGGAAAAACACTTTTGCCTTACCCGTCTTGTCTTCTTCAATCGCACCAAAGGCCTCGTCAGGGTCAACTTGGGCCTTATTGCGCAAGGGGGCCACCACGCGGTAGTCAATTTTCTGATCGAAGGTGTGCGTCCCACTCAGCTGGATCGTGGTCACATTGCTCTTAATTTCCATTTGGGGAATGTAAATGGTCTTGTTCTCAATGTGAATATCATTCTTCAAATCGGAGAACCGGAGATGGGCCAATCCCTCATCATCCAGATACTGGTTAAGCGCCTGCAACGGCTCAAAGTTGTTCAATTGACCGTTTCGCAGGGTAGCGGTAATATCTGCCACCAGACTCTCCGGCATTAGTTTGAGCTGAGGGGTTAGCGCGAACTCCAAACTTACATCTGCTGTTGCCTCCCCTTTCAGATGCTGATCTTTGATAAAGTCCTGATAAAAGTTTTCAAACACATAAAAGACGCTATCCACGCGGATATTCTCCAGCTTCCAGCCGCTGGAGACTTCTATCCGACCCTCTTGCTGCGCATCCACTATACCATTGAATGAAAGTTTGCCGCCCATGGATTGAACGTTGATTTGCCGGGAAACGGCCATTTGATTTTTAACCAACAAATCCCCTTTTAGGTGTCTTCCCAAAAAATTCTTGTATCGTAGCTCCTGCACATCGCAATTAAAATTGAGATAGACTAATGGTGAAATTCGAAATGAGAAAGCATCAGCCGCTTCATTGCCGAACGCCAACAGAAGCACTTCATCCAAATCCAGGAAGTTTGATCTCAAATCTGTCTCAATTCCAATGGGCTGTCCTTCAAATAAAAAATAAGTAATGATGTTCTTAAAAAAACCATTGAGCCGAAAGTCGCTCATTCCAAACCGGCCGGTGACGTTGCTCAGAGCCAGGTCATTATTGTTAAACTGCAGTTGTCCGTTCAAATCGCTCAAGGCTACTTTACGGGGTCCATAGTGAAGGGAAACATTCTGCAATTCGATGGCACCTTCCGTTTTCACTTGCTGAGCTGTCGCCCTTTTTCTGAGTTTGTTTACCTCACCCTCAAACCGCACATTGGCCACTAACTGGCCGGTAAGCGAATTGACATCCGGCAGCGGGTAAAAGGAAGCCACATCTGAAGCATCAAGCGCTCCTTCAAAGGATAGCGCCACAAACGGATCGTTAAAGTTCACCAGCGAAAAGTCGGCCGCAAAGGATTTGTCGTTCAGTTCCCCGCTGATGTCCTTGAGCAACAGTCTGGCCCGGCCAAGGTCCGAAAAGGAAGCAGTGGTAAACGAGCCGCGCAGGTTGAGTTTTTGCAAGCGGGCCCGGTATTCCGGATGAAAGATTTCAGCATCGGTAAAACCAAATGAAATCGACAGCAAGGGATCCTTTCGTGCACTTATCTCGCCTTTGAGAGACAAATCAAAAAATACATCGCCTTCGCTGCGGTACTCCGCTAAATGACGAGCCTCATTCTGCGGCAGCAGAGACAAAAGGGTTTGGACATCGGTGTCTTTACCTGCCACGCTCAGGTCAATTTCATTCTTCTCCTGAAATGAGTACTGACCACTGACGTCAAATACCGATGACCCGGTTTCGAGGGTAGAGGGTTCGAACGTTATGCGATTGATCTCATCATCAAATAAAAGGCGGACTTTTGCAAGAAAGAGCTTGTCCTGCAAGAAAAGCCGGTCGCTCACACCTATTTGCTTTGTGGTGACGTCACCCTGAGCCACAATCGAATATTTGAGACCATCCACCCGAACGGTGGTAATCAACTTGTCACTCCGAAAGATATGGTCTTGGCGGGATTGTTCATCTGCATACGAAACAACAGTATTGAGCAATCGCACATTGCGCAAATCAAAACGGATAGGGCCCCCAGGCGCTGTTGCCGCTTCTTTTAGTATGTTATAGTTAGGCTTGCCGTTAGCATCAACCTTCAGATATGTCTTGCTATCACTGATTCGGAGCGCATTAACGGTATAGTGACCTCGCCAGACCTCTATCGGGTCGAGCGAAAAAGAAATGCGCCTGGCCTCCAGTAGTGGAAATTTTTCCGGGTGACTGTCTTCCACGTATACCTGTTCAAAAACGAGAGACAGTCTCGGAAAATCATCCCACCAATCCACATCAATTTTACCTATGTTGACCGGGGTATTCAGACTCTTATTTGCCTCCTCGATAAACTGGCGAACGAGCCGATCCTTATACAGGTAGACGGATGCCAATGCCCCGGCCAGCAACAGCACGATGGGCAGCAGTACGAAAAGGGCAACCTTGCGAAGAACTTTCAAGAGTTTGAAAAATGGCTTCGTAAAAATAAGGTACAAGAATCAAACCAAAACATGAAATAGCAAGCCGCGGTAGTTTACTGGCGCTTCATCGCAACTGCCATTTGGCTTTTCGGTTTTGAACCAGCGTTTTGGGCCATTTTTGAGTCCCGATAGCCATCGGGAGAACCCCCGACTCTCCCGCCTTTCAGGCGGGATGCTCTGAACCCGCAATTAGTCGTTCAATCCGCTTTCGGCTCTTCCAGGCCTTCACCTCGCGCTCGCGTGCATAGGCAAGAGGCTTGGTTGGGTAACGTTCCTGATAGACGATTCTCCAGTCATTGAACTTGCCAGTGAAGCCGCTGTGGTTAGTGTTGTGTTTGCGAACACGCTCCTCCACAGGCTCACTCGTGTGACCGATGTAATAGCGATCGGCCGATGCCGAAAACAAGATGTAAAACGTGAACTCCAGAAATAGCAAAGCCCCAGAAAAAACTGAGGCTTTGTGGGAGCTGAGTCCCGATAGCCATCGGGAGAACCCCCCGACCCTCCCGCCTTTCAGGCGGGATGCTCTGAACCCGTAATCAGTCGCTCAATCCGTTTTCGGCTCTTCCAGGCCTTCACCTCGCGCTCGCGTGCATAGGCAAGAGGCTTGGTTGGGTAACGTTCCTGATAGACGATTCTCCAGTCGTTGAACTTGCCAGTGAAGCCGCTGTGGTTAGTGTTGTGTTTGCGAATACGCTCCTCCACAGGCTCACTCGTGTGACCGATGTAATAGCGATCGGCCGCTGCCGAAAACAAGATGTAAAACGTAAACTCCAGAAATAGCAAAGCCCCAGAAAAAACTGAGGCTTTGTGGGAGCTGAGGGATTCGAACCCCCGACCCTCTGCTTGTAAGGCAGATGCTCTGAACCAGCTGAGCTAAGCTCCCTTCTGAATTTTGGGACTGCAAAGGTAGAAGAGAATCGGAATTGTGCAAAAGTCAATTCTGCCGTTTTTTGGCCTATTTCCGTGATTTTTTCAGCTTCGATTCGTCAGCCGCCCGACATATGGGCTCATTGGAGGGGCATAACCGAACCCGTTAACTGACCGCTCACGTTAAGGCTGGTAAATTTGACGCTATGAAAAATTGGATGTTCATTCTGCTGTGCCTGATCGGCTACCAGGCCACCGCCCAAGGCCTCATCTTTCAAACTTCCGAAGGTGCCATCAAAGGCTATGATCCGGTGGCGTACTTCACACAAAGCAAACCCGTGAAAGGAAAAAAAGAATTCAGCGCCTCCTGGCAGGGGGCCACCTGGTATTTCAGCACGGCCCAAAACCGCGACCTGTTTAAATCGACACCGGAAAAATATGCGCCCCAGTATGGAGGTTTCTGTGCCTATGGCGTGTCGCGCAACTACAAAGTGAAAATTGAACCCGAGGCCTGGACGATTTATGAAGGCAAGTTGTACCTGAACTACGACTTGGATGTTTCCAAAGACTGGAACGAGGATAAGCCCGGGTACATCAAAAAGGCCAATGCCAACTGGGTTACATTAAAAGACAAAAAATAGCCCGGCTGAAATAAGATCGGCACGATTGCGTCTTAGCTTGCGCGTACCACCGCATGAAGTACCTAAAACGCACCGCCATGTTCTTCTTTGTATTGCTCCTGCTGCTGGCCGCAGGAGTTTTATTTTTTCTTCAGCAGCCCATGTTCGGAGCGCTTCCGGCTGGCGAACGCTTAGCACGCATTCAGCAGTCGCCCAACTACCGGGCCGGAGCATTCCAGAACCTAAGCGAAACACCTGTTCAGAGCGAAGACTTCTCGTTTTGGGGCACGTTGTGGAAGTTTCTTAATCCCTCCAAATCATTAGAGCCGCAAACCCCAATACCGGTTGTGAAAACAGACTTGCGGCAACTACCAGCAGATAAAACCAGCCTGGTATGGTTTGGTCATTCCTCTTATTTGCTGAAAACCGATGGACGGGTGATATTGGTAGACCCCGTTTTTAGCGGGCATGCCGGTCCGTTTAGTTTCATGACCCGAAGCTTTGCCGGCACAGATGCCTACGCGGCTTCGGATTTCCCGGAAATTGATGTGCTGCTGCTTACCCATGATCACTACGACCACCTCGACTACAAAACAATTCTGCAATTCAAGGAGAAGACCAGATTTTTCTACACTTCGTTGGGCGTGGGTGCTCATCTGGAACGGTGGGGCATTCCGGCAAACAAGATCGTGGAGTTGGACTGGTGGGAATCGCAACCGATTTCCGACTCTGTGACGCTCACGGCCGCACCAGCCCGTCATTTTTCGGGACGTAAGTTCACCCGTTATCAGTCGCTGTGGTCTTCTTTTATTCTTCAGACATCTCAATACATGATTTACCTCGGTGGCGATTCGGGTTACGATGCTCATTTCAAAGAAATAGGAGACCGATTCGGGCCGTTTGATCTCGCGTTGTTGGAATGCGGCCAGTACAACACGGATTGGCCGTTAATCCACATGATGCCCGAGGAAACCGTACAGGCATCTATTGACTTAAAAGCCAACGTGCTCATGCCGGTGCACTGGGGTAAATTCAAACTCGCCTTCCATCATTGGACGGAACCCATTGAGCGTGTCTCGCTTGAAGCGGAAAAACAAAAGGTAACGCTCACCACGCCCCGTATCGGAGAAGTAGTTACGGTTGGGCAACACTATCCGCGCGAGGCCTGGTATACCGAAGTAAATTAAGCTGGTGTCAGTAGGACTTGTCGGGGAAAACTACTACCGGCTTGATGTTGTTTCGATACTGATGAAGATGCAGCAGCCAAAGCCCGATGCCGGCAGCGCCCTGCATGTAACCGGTTTGCGCCTGAATTAAGTCCGGCTGTCTGCGGTGCTCGGCCTGCGGCCAGAAAAGCTGATCGCCCTCTGACCGGCCACGCTTGATGATATCCTCTGTCATGACCATGGAAAAATCGAGGTACTCGGTGCGCTTAAGCAACAGGTGGAGATCAAGAAAAAATTCAGCAACTCCGGCCGAGCCGCAACAGGGTGCTTGGTTATTCCAAAATCCGGGGCTCTGTTGCCCGGGTATACCACAGGTCATCAAGGCCTGTGCAGCCTGTTCTATTCGCTTCACCCATGCCGAGTCCTGCGTAACCCGAAACAACTCGTAATAAAAACGGGCCGTGCCTGCGGGCCCGTGGCACCAGCTGAGGTAAAAAATGTCGCGGCCATTGCCATCGTCATGGCGTATCCATTTGTTGTCATGCTCAATTGTTGCCAAATGGGCGGCTGCCTGCAGCGCTTTATCGAGGTAACGTTTGTCTTTCGTTTTCTGATAAAGCCGAAGCAAAAAATAGCCATTGCCCGCGGTGCCATGCGAGAAGTTCGGCATATAGTACCCTTGCTTCATCAGCGTGCTGTCCATGAACCAACGCACGCCCCCTTCTGCCGGCTGAGCAACCTCCAGCAACTGGTTACCCGTGCGCATGGCCAGGTCGTTGGAGATGTCATCGTTAGCTCGCAGCAAAAACAAACCGATACCGGATGCTCCGTACACCACATCGGTATACTGCCAGCCGGCCAATTTATTTCGCACACGGGCCGAAGCAAAAAGCTGACGCATGAGTTTTTGATATCCGGCCAGCAGTTCACTTTTCCGACTTAGGTCGTAGACTTTCTTCACCGTGAAACAAGCTCCGGCCAGGCCGGTGTAAAAACCTACCTCATCCTGTGTGAGCGCCCGGGAAGAATAGTGGTGAATCAGGAATCGGGCACCGGCCTCGGCTTCCCGGAGAAAATCCGGATTCCGGGTGGTGTGAAACAGCTCGGCATAAAACAACACGACACCGGCCGAGCCCGAGTAGAGATTGGTGGTGATGCCGGAATCGCCCGGATAAACACGCCAGTATACACCGGGAGCCTGTTCAACCCGTTGGGTTCGTATCCAACGCTCGGCTGCCAACGCTTGCTCCAGTTGAGCAAGGGCCGAAGTAGTTCCAACAAGAAAGACGACCAGAAAAAGATAGCGAACCATCTCGTTACTTGCCGGCCATGTACATGTAATCAACGGTTACATTGAGCATGGCTTTGATGCCGGTCAAGAATGCGCGCTCATCAATCATAAAGTCAGGCGTGTGGTGGGCGGGCACCCGACTCATTTCCTGATCGGGCGGCATGGCACCCACAAAGAAGAAAAAACCAGGCACTTTTTTCTGATAGAACGCGAAATCCTCGGCCCCTGTGACGGCATTGATGCGGATTACATTTTCGGGGCCGGCCGCTTTGCGCAAGCTGGCGACCATCTTTTCCGTCAACGCAGGATCATTAAAGGTAACCGGTGTCTTCTTCTCTATGGTTACTTCCGCAGTAGCACCTGCACTCTCGGCAATCTTGGTGGCGGTGAGCCGGATTTTTTCGTGAATCTTATCCTGCATCGCCTCATCCAGGGTTCGTATAGTACCGGCCATAAAAGCTTCTTCCGGAATAATGTTTTCCCGAATGCCGGCCTGCATGCGGCCCACCGTAATCACGGCCGCCTCTTTCGTTAATTCGGTTTGCCGGCTGATGATCGTTTGTAGTCCGTTAATGATTTGAGCACTCACCACAATGGGGTCAACGCCCATCCACGGTGCCGAGCCGTGCGACTGCCGGCCTTTGACTTTGATGGAAAACCAATCGGAGGCCGCCATAAGACCGGCCGGACGATAGGTGATGCGGCCGATGGGTGAAATCGACTGAATGTGTAACCCGAAGATGACATCAACCTGGGGATTTTCCAGTAAACCTTCTTTCACCATAAGATCGGCACCACCTTCTTCGCCAGCAGGGGCGCCCTCCTCTGCTGGCTGAAACAAGAACTTGATGGTACCCTTGAGATCATTTTTGTTCTTAACCAGAATCTCCGCAACGCCCATCAGGATAGCCACGTGTGAATCGTGACCACAGGCGTGCATCACGCCTGTCTCCTGTCCATTAAACGTGGTGGTCACTTTCGATGCGAAGGGCAGGCTGTTGCGCTCGGTCACGGGAAGCGCATCAATGTCTGCGCGCAGCGCAATGACGGGGCCGGGTTTTCCCGTGCGCAGAATACCGAGCACACCGGTTTTGGCCACCGGATGCTGCACTTCCAAACCCAGTTTGCGAAGATGCTCGGCAATGTAGGCACCGGTCTTAAACTCACGGTTCGATAACTCAGGGTTTTGATGAATATGTCTGCGCCATTCGATCACTTTTTTCTCGATTGCGAGAGCTTCCTGATCAAGTTTGGCTTGCAGCTTGGCATTGGATTGGGCCATGGCGCCCAAAGCGGATAGGAGCAGAGCACCAAGTATTAATTTTCTCATGCGTTTGGTAGATTATTTTTTGGCGTACATATAGTCAAACGTCAGATTCACCAGTGATTTCACCCCGGTGAGGAGCGCTTTTTCGTCAATCATGAAATCAGCCGTATGGTGGGTGGGTGGCTTGGGCAATTTCTGATCGGCCGGGTAAGCACCCAGGAAGAAAAAGAAACCCGGCACTTTTTGTTGAAAGAATGAAAAATCTTCGGCCATGGTAACGGGCGCAATCACTTTCACACGATCGCTTCCGGCTGTGCGCAGCAACGAGGGCGCCATCTGCTCTGTTAGCAGGGGATCGTTATAGGTGACCGGGTACATCACCTGAATACCAACCTCGGCTTTGGCCCCTGCACTTTCAGCGATCTTGGTGGCCGTGTTGCGTATGCGATTATGAATGCTGCGTTGCATGTTGGGATCAAATGTTCGGATGGTGCCCTGCATGATGGCTTCCTCTGGAATGATGTTGCCCCGATTGCCGGAATGGATGCTTCCCACCGTAATCACAGCCGCGCCCCGGGTGAGTTCCGTCTGGCGGCTGACAATAGTTTGCAGGCCGGCAACGATCTGGCTGGAGACCACAATCGGATCTACGCTGTCCCACGGAGTAGCGCCATGTGCACCCAGGCCCATGACTTTAATGTTGAGTCCATCCACTGCGGCCATCAAACCCTCCGGCCGGTACGACAATTGCCCCGAGGGAATCAGTGATTGTATGTGCAGGCCGAAAATCACATCCACCTTCGGATCTTCCAACACGCCCTCGCGCACCATTAGCTCAGCCCCGGCCGGAGCCTCCTCGGGTGGTACGCCTTCTTCTGCGGGTTGAAAAATAAATTTCACCGTGCCGCGCAGATCATTTTTATTTTTCACCAACACTTCGGCTACGGTCATTAAAATTGCCATGTGACCATCATGACCGCAGGCGTGCATCACTCCGGTTTCCTGACCACCAAAACTGGCTTTCTCCTTTGACAGAAAAGGCAAATTGTTTCGTTCGGTAATCGGCAGGCCGTCCATATCGGCCCGAAGAGCAACCACTGGCCCGGGCTTGCCTCCCTTGAGCAGGGCCACAATGCCGGTTTTGGCCACCGGGTACGTTACCTCAAGCCCCAGCCTTTTCAGATGCTCCACTATAAAAGCACTTGTCTTGACTTCCCGGTTAGAAAGTTCCGGGTATTGATGAAAGTGCCTGCGCCACTCGATGAGTTGGGACTCAAGCGCATCGGCTTGTTGGTTGAGCTGTGCCTGCAGTTTACTGTTCACCTGGGCGTGCCCGAGAACAACAGCAATCGAGAATGCGAAAGTCAATAGAATTTTCATGCGATCAGAAGTGGTTCGAATATAGATAAAATTGAAGCGGCACGAACCGGCTTTTCTTTTAGCGGTTTGGGCCGTTACTTTACGGGGTGTCGTGGATAAAGATTTTTGAAAGCGCACAGGAAGCACACAGCCGCGTGCCCCCGGGCACGTTGGCCCTGGTGCGGGTAGGCACCCTTCGCATATGCCTCGCCAATGTGAATGGATCACTGCGGGCGGTTCAGGATGCGTGCACACATAATGGGGAGGCGCTCAGCAAAGGCACCCTCAACTTCCGGGGCGAAGTCATCTGCCCCTGGCATGGCTACTGCTTTGACCTAAAGAGCGGGCGCGAGAGTAGCGAGCGTTCAGCTGATCTGGAAACCTTTCCGATCAAAACGGAAGACGATGGAATTTTTATCCTGATTTGATACGGTAAGCCATCAAATCTACGTTATGCTTTAACTTTGAACCCCAGTTACTATACCTGCGTGAAGTACCTCTTGTGTCTATGGTTGTATAGCGTGCCCCTGGTCGGGTTCGCCCAAACTTCTCCTGAAGAGGCTGGCTTGTTGGGGGGGTTAAGCAGCAGCGTGACAGCTCCGGACGGATTGCTCGCCAAAAGAGCGGTGGTGCTCTATCAACTGGCCTACACCGAGGAAGAGCTCAATCAGATGCAGACCTTTTTTCAGCAAACCGGAATTGATGCGATTGCCTACTTTGAAACCGACCGCGTACTGGCTGGCCCCGATTTGACCAAAGCATTTGCCGACTATTTCAACACACGCAACGTTTCATTTTTTGTGTTTGCTCAAAAAGAATCGGGTCGATTTCGGTTGGTGATCACCCCCTTTAGTAAAACGGTTGACTTGATTGCGAAGGGTGCCAGCCAGTGGGTGATGGAGAATACGTCTCTGCGGGAGCTGTTGCAAAACGTGTATCGCTCACTCGTCAGCAGTCAAAAGCGCCAGAATTTTTTGATCAACGATTTACCGGAGCGTGATATTCCCGTGAAGAATTTTACCGGAAGGCGCTATGAGTCGTTTAGTAAAGAAGCAACCTACTTCAAAGTGGCCATACCCCGGATGGCATTGGCCGATGACAATCAGAAGCTGGAGGAGTTATTGCGTCAGGGTCCAGCGTTGAAATTTGACCTGGTGCCAGCCGGCATGAGCGAGCGGGAACTCAATAACCGTGGGTACATCTTCATCTTACGATTTGTTCGGGCCAAAGGCAGCGTAGCCAAAGAAATTTTGGGCTACGAAAAGAAAGTCGAACAAACCTATGCCAGTATGGTGTCATCACCTGATGGCTTCGAACTTAAGACATTACCTGCCACAGAATCGGTATTTAAGTTCTATTTCAAGCACATCGAATACGGGAATATCTACCTGGGTACACGGTGGGACGCAGATACCTCTTGGGAGTCCGCCCTTCACAATCATCTGCAAGCGATGAAGGCTGAAATAAAGCCCTGATCGCCACGCTGCACCAGTGGTCAGTCGCCATTGCCACCAATGTAGATTTTACATCCGTTTTGAACTTGTTCAACGTTTTGGGGTTCTAACCATGTTACTTTTGCACCCCTTATGAACAAATTTTTTGCGTTTCTGCTTTTTCTGCCCGTTTTGGCCTTTTCTCAGGACCCCGGCAAGGCCGGCTCCGGCACGGGTAAAATCAGTGGTGCCGTTCTGGATTCAGCCGGGCGTGTCCCGGTGGAATTTGCCACCGTAGCGCTAGTTGATACGAAGACCAATAAGCCAATCGATGGCTCAATTTGCGATGACAAAGGCCGTTTTTCCATCAAGGGCATCCCGGCCGGGCAGTACGTGCTTTCCATTTCTTTTATCGGATACAAAACGCTGACCCGGGGACCTTACACCGTGGCGGAGCGCGGCACCGATATCAACACGGGGGCCATCATCATCCGGCAAGAAGCCGAGTTGCTTCAGGAAGTGGTGGTGGAAGCCCAGAAGGAACTGATTGAAGAGCGGGTTGATCGTACGATTTATAATGCCGAGAACGATGCTACCACAAAGGGCGGTGATGCCGCGGATGTGCTGCGTAGGGTGCCTAACCTCTCGGTGGACCTGGATGGCAACGTGAGTCTGCGTGGAAGCCAGAATATTCTGGTGTTAATCAACAACAAGCCGTCCACCATTATGGCCAATTCGATTGCCGATGCGTTGAAGCAGATTCCGGCTGACCAAATCAAAACGGTGGAGGTGATTACATCACCCTCTGCGAAGTACGATGCGGAAGGATCAGGTGGCATCATCAACATCATCACCAAGAAAAACACGTTACAGGGCCTCACGTTAAACATTGATGCCGGGGTCGGCTATCGCGGATCAAACCTGGGGCTCAGTGGCAACTACCGCAGGAAAAAGATGGGCTTCTCGCTGGGTGGCTTTGGCCGGGCGAACTACAACATTGATGGTGCTTTCGAAAATCAACAGGCCACCAAATCGAACAACACCGACTACATCACCCAACAACAAGCCGGTAATCGCAGCGATGGTCTTTTTGGCAACTACAATTTGGGGTGGGACTATGATATCAACCAATATAACTCACTGGCGGCCTCGGTGCGCTATGGTGTGCGCAATAACAATTCCGCACAGGATGGGTTACTGACCGAGAATTTTACCAATGGGGCCTTAACCGGTTCATCTTTGCAAGATGTAATCACCAAAGACGAATCAGGCACCATCGATTTTAACCTGAGCTACACCCGACTGTTCCCCAAAAAGGATCGAGAGTTGAGTTTTCTGGCCCTGTACAGCCGCAACGATCGAAACAATGATTTCAGCAACACCTACTTCACATCTGCCGGGGGCATTGACTTTCGCAGAAAAAATGAAAACGATGGCCTGAACGAAGAGTACACGCTTCAACTGGATTATCAGACACCCCTGGGCACGAATCAGATGTTGGAATTCGGGGCCAAGAATATTCTGCGTAAAGTCTTAAGTGACTTTGCGTACTTCTCGGCAACAGGTTCTGATGGGGAGTTTGTGGAGTTTCCGGACCCGCGCCTTAATAATCAACTTAACTATGACCAGGATGTGCTCTCGGGGTACGGCTCCTACACCTACAGCGCCAAGAGTGGCTACAGTTTCAAAACCGGTTTACGCTACGAGTACACCGTGATTAATGCGTTCAGCCGCACCGAAGAAGATATTGATATCCCGGAATACGGTGTACTGGTGCCCAGCATCAACGCCTCGAAGAAGTTGAAGAACGGTACTATCAAGGCATCGTACAACAGGCGTATTCAACGGCCGTCCATTCAGTTCCTCAACCCCAATATTCAGGCATCCAATCCGCTGAACATTACGATTGGTAATCCAACACTTGATCCTGAGTTCACCAACAACTTTGAAATAGGCTACAGCACCTTCATTAAAGGCACCTCCCTTAACTTCACGGGCTTTGTACGCAACTCCAACAATGCAATTCAAAGTTTGCGTAATCCGCGGGGCGACACCATCGTGACCACCTACGATAACATCGGTATGGAAAATGCCTATGGCGCCAGCATGTTTGCCAACGTCAACGTGGGCAAGCTTTCACTGAATGGCGGGGGCGACATTTACTATGCTGATTTGTCAAACAATGTACCTGACCCGACTCAAAACGCCTCGAATACCGGTTGGGTGTACAGTGGTCGCCTGTTTGGCAGCTATGGCCTTGGCAAGGGCTGGGCCCTGCAGTCGTTTGCGTTCTACCGCGGCCGCAGGGTTCAGCTGCAAGGTTTCCAGGGTGGTTTCGGAACGTATAGCCTGGGCGCACGAAAGGAATTCAAAAACAAAAAGGGAAGCGTGGGCATTGGTTTCGAAAACTTCCTTGCCGCGAACATGAAGATTCGGAATGCTACAGAGACGCTTACCATCAACCAAAGCAGCATTACCACGCTCAACAACTGGAGTGTGCGATTAAACTTCAGCTACCGCATCGGCAAGATGAGTTTTGATCAGCCCCGCAGGCGAGGTCGTTCCGTAAACAATGACGACTTGAAGGAAGGCGATGGCGGCATGGCCGATGGTGGTGGTATGTCGGGCGGAGGTGGTGGAGGGGCAGGTGGTGCTGGCGGTCGCAACGGTCGCCCGGCAACAACTCCGGTGCCGGCTGCCGTGGGTGGTGCCGCAACCGCACCGGTAAAAGTTGACCCCACCGCTGTAATTGTGCCCGAGGGAACATGGAACTACACCGTTCAGTCACCGCAAGGTGGCGATGGCAAAATCGTCATCGAAAAGAATGGCGAACAACTTACTGGCACGATCACCAGTTCACGCATGAACCGCACGATGCCACTGGAGAATGTGAAACTCAACGGGAATGAATTGAGCTTTGAGTATACACTCTCCTTTGGGGGGAACTCGGTGAGCATCGGAGTGAAAGGAACGGTTTCCGGAGATGATTTCAGCGGAAACATGACATTGGGCCAGTTCGGTCAATTCCCCATGACGGCCAAGCGCAGCCAGCCATAGCCGGGAAAGACGAGACGCTTAAAAAAGGTGAGTCGTAACGATTCACCTTTTTTTTTCAACTTGCTGATCATGGCGCAACCCAAAATCGGATTTTGGACCAGCACTTCGCTGGTGATGGGTAACATGATTGCCTCCGCCATGTTCATGCTGCCGGCCGCACTAGCCTCGTTTGGCAGCATCAGCCTCATCGGTTGGCTGGTGTCCGGGGCCGGAGCCGTTTGCCTGGCATTGGTGTTCAGCTGGCTGAGCCAGCTAATGCCCTTGGCCAATGGTGGCCCCTATGCGTACACACGCGAAGGCCTTGGCGACTTCGCGGCCTTTCTGGTGGGTTGGGGGTATTGGATTTCCGTTTGGTCAACCAATGCGGCTATCTCCGTTGCCTTCATTAGCTACCTCACAGTGTTCTTTCCGGTTTTAGGGGTCAATGCCTTCTATGCTGTGGCCGTGGGCCTCGGTAGTATCTGGTTGCTGACGTGGATCAATGCCCATGGACTTAAGAAAGCGGGCGCAGTTCAACTGGTGACTACCATATTGAAGATTGCGCCTCTCATATTAGTCACAATGGGTGGAGCCTTTTTCATTCAGACGGAGAACTACCAACCATTCAACAGCAGCGGTACATCAGATATGGCCGCCATTACTTCCACCGCCACATTGACCTTGTTTGCTTTTATGGGGCTGGAGTGTGCCACCATTCCCTCGGGCAGTGTGGCGAATGCCGGCAAGACCATTGCCCGCGCCACGCTGGTGGGCACACTCGCGGTCACCGTCTTGTATGTGTTAGGTACGGTTGTGATTATGGGAGTTCTTTCGCCTGAGCTGTTGAAGAACTCGAAGGCGCCTTTCGCGGATGCGGCCACCTACCTGTGGGGCGATTGGGCGGGCTACGTGGTAGCGGCCGGTGCTGTGATATCAACTTTTGGAGCACTGAATGGGTGGATCATTATGCAAGGCCAGATCCCAGCAGCGGCAGCAGCCGATCGCTTATTCCCCTCGTCTTTTGGTAAATTGAACAAGCGCGGGGCGCCCGTTTTAAGTCTGGTCGTATCGAGCACCTTAATCTCGCTCTTGCTGTTCATGAACTTCAGCCGTAACCTGGCCGATACGTACCGGTTCATCATTCTGATTTCGACCATGACGGTTCTGGTTGCCTTTTTGTTTTCGAGTGTGTCGTATCTGGTATTGGCCGTGCGTTCAGGAGATACCCGGTGGAACCAGCCATGGAAATTTCTTATCGCGATCATCGCCTTCGTCTACTCGCTCTGGGCTGTGGCGGGATCGGGTCAGGAGGCGGTTTACTGGGGATTCCTGCTCTTGATTGCGGGGGTACCCCTTTATGGCATCAGTAAGATAGTACGGTTTTAGAACTGGTACCGGAGAAGATATCGATAAGTAACTTACGCCATTGCGCCACTTTGCAACCCATAATTTACCAGTCATCGAATAATTTGAAACATAAAAAACCCGGAATCACTTCCGGGTTTTTTTGCTCGTGGTTGGTTATTCGTTGTTCGTGTGTTTCGAACAACCAATTACGATGATTTAAAACGGATACTCGCCCTTCTCAATCACATGGCTTGCCACCTTGCGTCTGGCTTCCTTGAGATTGTAAGGGTCAATTTTCGTGAATCGCTTCAGGCCCATCAACATCAAGCGCAGCTCATCACCTTCGGCAAAGGCGCTGATGGCTTCGCGACCGGCTTCGGCAGCGCGGTTCACGGCATGGTGCAAGTAGATCATGGCCATGGCTTTCTCCAACTCGCAGGCGGCTTCGCCCCGTTGGCTGATCATCTTCTCTACGCGCAGCAGGCACGACTCGGCCACGTAGCCTTCGATGAGCATATCGGCCAGATTCATGAGTACTTCCTGCTCCTCGCTGAGTTTCATCATGTACTTCTGTACGGCTGCTCCGGCCGCCATCAGCCCAGCTTTCTTCAGATTAGCAATTACCTTTTTCTCTTTCGCGAATACGCCATCATCATCGCCACTGCCGAAATCCGGCACGCTCATCAGTTCTTTTTGTACGGCCATGGCAGGCGCCATCAGATCTAACGTGCCTTTCATGGCGCGTTTCAGCAGCATGTCGATGGTGAGCATGCGGTTGATTTCGTTGGTGCCTTCGAAGATGCGGTTGATGCGCGCATCGCGGTAGGCGCGGTCCATCGGCCCCTCGGCCGAGAAGCCCATACCGCCATAAATCTGTACGCCTTCGTCCACCACAAAATCGAGCACCTCACTGCCATGCACTTTCATGATGGCGCACTCAATGGCAAATTCTTCAAGTGACTTGAGACGTGCCTGGCTGCTATCCACGCCACTGGCGATGAACGCGTGATACGCATCTTCAATATTCTGGCTGGCGCGGTAGTGCGCTGACTCGGAAGCAAATATTTTGGTCGTCATCTCGGCCAGCTTGTGCTTAATGGCACCAAAGTTGGCGATGGATGTACCGAATTGCTTGCGCTCTTTCGCGTAACGTACAGCGGTGCTCACCGTCATCTTGCAACCACCCAGTGCAGCAACGCCCAGTTTGATTCGCCCGATGTTGAGGATGTTCACGGCAATCTTGAAACCATTTTCGCGCTCGCTCAACATATTCTCTACCGGCACTTTGCAGTCGTTAAAGAAAATCTGGCGTGTAGATGAGCCTTTGATGCCCATCTTTTTCTCTTCTTCGTTCATGGTGATGCCGCCAAAGGCTTTCTCCACGATGAAGGCAGTGAGGTTCTTGTCGTTGTCAATTTTGGCGAACACCACATACACATCCGCGAAGCCACCATTGGTGATCCACATCTTCTGGCCGTTGAGAATGTAATGCTTGCCGTCTGCCGAAAGTGTGGCTTTCGTTTTGCCCGAATTGGCGTCTGAGCCTGAATCGGGTTCGGTCAGACAGTAGGCCGCTTTCCATTTTCCGGAAGCAAGATTCGGGATGTATTTTTTCTTTTGCGCTTCGTTGCCGTAGTACAAAATGGGCAGTGTGCCAATGCCCGTGTGCGCAGAGATGGCCACCGCGAACGAATGCCCGGCTCCTAGCACTTCGGCTACCAGCATGGTGGAGTTGAAGTCCATGCCAAAGCCACCGAGCTCCTGCGGTACAGAAGTTCCCAGCAAACCGAGTTCGCCTGCTTTGTCGAGCAAGTTGGGCATCAGTTCCGGGTGTTTCATCGAGTCGATCTCGTCCAGGCGTGGGTACACCTCCTGCTTCAAAAAGTCTTTACATGTCTGTGCGATCATGCGTTGCTCTTCGGTAAACTCTTCGGGAATGAAGATGTCGTGTGCGCTGGTTTCGCGGATGAGGAATTCTCCGCCTTTGATTGCTTTCTTGGTCTCTACTGCTGTTGCCATATTGGTTGGTAGTTCTTAGTTGATAGTTGTTAGTTCTTAGTTGTTAGTTTTTAGTTTTTGGGTGGGAGGGATTCGATGTCTGCATTATAGTCTACAAATTGTTCATTGACGGCTGTTGCTGAATGTCCGGTCGATCGTTTCTGGAAGTAATTGATGAAGCCACTCAACAATCTCTTGCACGATTTGATTCGAACCATCGAGTGGTCTAGATCTCCAGCGGATACGTATTTCAAATCATAAGCGATCAATACTTGCGTTTCAACTTCGTATAAGCTGCCCCGGGCGATATAAAACAATTGAATAGAGTCTTTAAAGTGATTGCGACCACAACCTTCAGCGATGTTGGAAGGTATCGAAACGGCCGCTCGCGTTAGTTGATTAGTTAGTCCAAATTGTTCTTCCTTAGGGAATCCCTTGGATAGTTCATAAATCTGCCGCACCAAATCCTTGGCTTGTTTCCAAACTTCCAAATCTGTATACGACTCCATGTCTTCCTACCGACAACTACGAACTAACAACCAACAACTAATTCAATAATTCATAAACCCCCGCCACGCCCTGGCCGCCACCGACACAAGCGGTTACCATGCCGTACTTCTTGTTCTGTCTGCGGAGTTCGTTGAAGAGTTGCACGGACAGGCGTGCACCCGATGATCCGAGGGGATGACCCACGGCAATGGCGCCTCCGTTTACGTTCAGTTTGCTGCGGTCGATGCCGAGCTCTTTTACCACGCCCAATGCCTGTGCAGCAAAGGCCTCGTTCAACTCAATCAGGTCGATGTCTTCCAGTTTCTTCCCTGCGATCTTCAGCGCCTTGGGGATAGCCGCCACCGGTCCGATGCCCATGATGCGCGGCTCTACGCCAGCTACGGCATAGCTGACTAGTCGGGCAATCGGTTTCAGGTTGAGCTGCTTTACCATGCGCTCGCTCACGACCATCACAAACGCAGCACCATCCGAAGTCTGCGAAGAATTTCCTGCGGTTACCGTTCCACCCATGGCAAAGGCGGGCTTCAACTTTGCAAGGCCTTCCACCGTAGTGTCGGCACGAATGCCTTCATCGGTGGCCACCACGAACTCGCGGGTTTTCTTCTTCATGGTTTCATCCACGTAGGTTTCCTTCACCGTGATCGGCACCACCTCGTCTTTGAATTTGCCCGCTTTCCAGGCCGCGGCTGCCTTCATGTGCGATTCATACGAAAACTGGTCTTGTTCCTCGCGGGAGATCTTGAATTGCTTCGAGACTTCCTCGGCCGTAAGGCCCATGCTGGTGTAGTAGTTCGGGTTGTCTTTGGCGATGGCCCAGTTGAGCGCAGTTTTAAATCCCATCACGGGCACCATGCTCATTGACTCGGTGCCTCCGGCAATGATGATGTCTGCCTGCCCGGCCTGAATCCGCTGGCTGGCGATGGCGATCGTTTCCAAACCTGATCCGCAGTAGCGATTCACCACCATGCCGGGCACATCAACGCCAAGCGCTAACAGCGAAATCATGCGGCCCATTTGCATGCCCTGCTCAGCCTCCGGCACTGCGTTGCCTACGATGAGGTCGTCCACCATCTTGTTTTCTACGCCCGGCACTGATTTCACCAGGTGCTTGATCACGTCAGCGGCAAGGTCATCCGGCCGCGTAAAACGAAATCCGCCTTTTTTGGCTTTGCCAACGCCTGTTCTGAATCCGGCTACGATGTATGCATCCATACTTTAAGTTGTTAGTTATTAGTTGAAAGTTGTTAGGATGGTATTAGTCTAGCAACTAACAACCATCAACTAACAACCATTTCGTTTAGTTTCGTAAAGGTTTCCCCCCTGTTAAAATGCTCTGTATCCGTTCCAGTGTTTTGCGCTCGCCACACAGGGATACAAACGCTTCGCGCTCGAGGTCGAGGAGGTATTGTTCGCTGACTTCCTGCGGGTAGCTGAGGTCGCCACCGCACATGATGTTGGCGATCTTCATCGCGATTTTGGCATCGTGTTCGCTCACGTAGCGGCCCATCTTCATGCCGTTTACGCCCGCGGCAAAAAGCGCCATGCCGGTGCGACCCTGCACGCGAATGTTAGTCGCCTGTGGCTTCATGGTATAGCCGGCATCGGCCAACTCGATTACGGCTGCTTTGGCATCCAGAATCTGGCGGTCTTTGTTCACGCTGATGCGGTCCTGCTCGCGCAGTACGCCCATCTCGCGTGCCTCCTCAGCGCTCAGCGCCACTTTTGCGGTAGCGATGTTCATGAACGCATTTTGCAGCGCATTCAATTCTACATCTCCTTCCTGAAACATGTCGCTTACGCGCTTGGTAAATTCTTTGGTACCTCCGCCACCGGGAATCAGGCCCACGCCAACTTCTACCAGCCCGATGTACGTTTCGGCTGCCGCCTGCACCAGGTCGGCATGCATCGTCATTTCGCAACCGCCACCCAGCGTGCGGCTCTGCGGGCATACTACTACGGGTACGCCCGAATAGCGAATGCGCATAACGGAATTCTGGAACGCGCGCACCATGAAATCCAACTCATCATAATCCTGTTCGATGGCATACATAAACACCATGCCCAGGTTAGCACCCAATGAGAAGTCTGCACCCTGATGACCGATCACCAGTCCGCGGTAATTTTTTTCAGCCAGATCAATGGCTTTGTTCATGCCCTCCACCACGGCACTGCCGAGCGTATAGCTCTTGCTGTGCCACGAGAAGTTGATCACGCCATCGCCCAGGTCGGTGACTTTAGAATCAGCATTTTTCCAAACGATGTTGTCGCTGAGGTTTTCCAGAATGATAAATGCCTCTTTGCTCGTGATCGTTTTGTAGCTCTTGCTCGGAATATCGTAGTACTTGCGCTGGCCGCCTTCTACTTTATAGAATGTTTTATGACCGGCCGCCAACATTTCGTGAACCCATGCTGCCGGTTTGTAGCCTGCGGCCTCCATGGCTTGCGCAGTTTTTTCTACGCCCAGCGCATCCCAGGTATCAAACGGCCCGAGTTCCCATCCAAAGCCCGCGCAGACAGCATCATCGATGCGGTACAGCTCATCGCTGATTTCCGGAATGCGGTTGGAGGCGTATTGAAACAGACCATAGAAACAGTCGCGATAGAAATCACCGGCCTTGTCTTTGCCTGCCAGCAACACTTTGAAACGGTCGCGCAGGTTGTCGATGGTCTTCGTGGTTTCGAGCGTGGCGAATTTTGCTTTTGCCTTGGGTTTGTATTCGAGGGTTTTTAAATCCAGTGTGTGGATCTCCGATTTGCCATCGGGTGTTTTTACTTTCTTATAAAAGCCCTGACCGGTTTTATCTCCCAGCCAGTTGTTCTTCTCCATTTTCGTTACCACCTCGCTGAGCTTAAACATCTCGCGGCCCTCATCATTGGGCAAGCCAGCGTAGAGATTGTTGGCCACTTTTACGAGCGTGTCGAGGCCCACCACATCTGAAGTGCGGAACGTGGCCGACTTGGGGCGGCCGATTACCGGGCCGGTGAGTTTGTCGATCTCATCTACATTGAGATCAAACTTCTGCATGGAGTCAATCACTTTTAACAATCCCCAAACACCCACGCGGTTGCCGATGAAGGCCGGGGTGTCTTTGCAGAGCACAGAGGTCTTGCCCAGGTAGAGATCGCCATAGTGCAGCAGAAACTTCGTGACCTCCGGATCGGTGTGCGGTGTAGGGATAACCTCAAATAATTTGAGATAGCGGGGCGGGTTGAAGAAGTGCGTCCCCGCGAAATGTTTTTTGAAATCCTCGCTGCGGCCATCAGCCATCAGGTGGATGGGAATGCCAGACGTGTTGGAGGTGATGAGGGTGCCCGGCTTGCGGAATTTCTCCACCTGCTCGTACACTTTCTTTTTGATGTCGAGGTTTTCGGTTACAACCTCAATGGTCCAGTCGTAGTCTTTGATTTTTGAAAAATCGTCCGTGAAGTTTCCCAGTGAAATGCGCGGAATAAACTTCTTGCTGTAAATCGGGCCCGGGCTCGACTTGATGCAGCGATCGAAAGATGTTTGTACAATCCGGTTTTTCACAGCCTTGCTCTCGAGCGTAAGGCCTTTCGCCTTTTCTTCTTCGGTAAGGGCGTTGGGCGCAATGTCGAGCAGCAGTACCTGGCAACCGATGTTAGCAAAGTGGCAGGCGATGGCAGAGCCCATAACACCCGAGCCGAGTACAGCCACTTTTTTGATAGAACGGTTCATATCGTAATGCTTAGTTGTTGGTTTTTAGTTTTTTGTTGTTAGCTGTTGGTCGCGAATAATCACTTTCAACTAAGAACTAACAACCAATGTCTTTTTTTCGATTACTTCATTGATTTCCTGAATCACTTCAAAAAACACGTCCAGCTTGTGCGCAGGTATCTCGTCTCGCACGGCTTCGTTAAACCGCAGTACCGTTTCGCGCGACTTCTCTTTCATCTTCCTGCCTTCCTTGGTAAGCAACACGCGTACCGACCGCTTGTCATTCTTGTCCACCTGCCGGTAGATCAGTCCTTTTTCTTCCATCGATTTCAGCAGCCGGGTGAGGCTGCGGGGTTCCAACCCCATCAGCGGCCCGATTTTCATGGCGGGAGTTCCCTCCTCCGAAGAGATGTTGAGCAAGGCATACCCAATCGACATCGTCCCATCAAACTTGAGCGCCTGCTGGTTGTACATGCGTGCAATGGCATGCCAGGCGGTTTTGATGTGATAGTCCACGGTTTCCTCCCTTTTCATTTTTTGCAATCGAGTGCGGAAAGGTATAGAAAAATAGTCTGCATGCATACTATCAAAATAAAATTATTGTGAAGATTTTAAGTCTGGTTGCATTTAGCCCCGGTTCGTAATCCTTTGGTTAAACAGGGACTTTAGGCCAAACGGGGCGGCAAGCGCATCAGCGCAGATCACCGGATTTGATTACCAGCCTGAAAAAGTGGGCTTACCTCATGAAAAACGTCCTAATGGGCTACTCCCCGGGGCGGGCGTTGAGGAATTCGCGGGCAATTGACAATGGGCGGAGAACGTAACGCTTCTTACTCTGATGGCCGGTGAGGCGCACCAGAATATCGGTTAGCGTCTCCACTGATTTGACCACGTAAGGCCCCTTGTTTAACATGACACACTCGGCCATGGCACCCATGGCGGCATCGGAAATCTCGCTTCGTGTGGCAAAGCCCGTTTTGGTCATGTTCTCCAGCACCTGGGTTGCCCAAATCACCGGCACGTGGCCCGACTCGCAAATCCAGAGTATTTCTTGTTGAATTTCGCTCAAGCGTTCAAAGCCGATTTCCACAGCAAGATCTCCGCGGGCGATCATCACGCCAAAGATTTCTTCCTGCATGCCACACAACAATAAATCGGGAAGATTTTGCACGGCTGCTACGCGTTCAATTTTCAACACCACGGCTGGTGGCTTCGCTGTCATGCGTGCGAGTTCTTCGCGCAAGTGCATTAAATCTTTTGATGAACTGACGAACGAGTAACCAACCAGATCGGCATGCTGACAAACAAAGGGAAGGTTTTTACGATCGTCTTCCGTGAGCGCGGGAATTTCGAGATCCGAATCCGGAAGATTGACTCCTTTTTCAGCCTTTAAGAATGGTTTTTTAGCCGATATCCGCGTAATCACTACCTCAGCTTCCCTTTTTTCCACCTCCACCACCTTGGCTTCAAATTTTCCATCGTCAAAGTAAACATGTTCCCCCACGCGCAGCATGGACAGAATCTCAGCCGGTGCCACGCCAATACGGCCAACTTTTTTAGCCTCCTTCTTCTCCTCTGCTTTTTTTCCGGGTACCAGGCGTAACCGCTGACCCTCTTTAAGTTCATAGCCTTCTTCATCACGGCCCGGCACGCGTACGGTTCGGATCTTTGGCCCGGCAAGGTCCATATACACTTTACAAGGCCTACCGGTTTTGGTAACCGACTTTCGCAGGTTTTGGATCATGCGCAACCAAACGGTCTCGTCATCATGTGCGCAGTTGATACGGGCTATGGTCATGCCAGCCTTTAGCAACTCTTCAATCTTCATCCGATCATCGGCCATATCACTCGAGAAGGTAACCATGATACGTGGCAGATCGGGGCGCAGGGCAGAGCCCAGTAACTTCCGTGCGTGAATGCGCCTCAGCTTGTTTCCTTCCGGAAAGTCGCAAAGCTTTTCCTGGAGAAAGGGAGTTAAGTCTGTTTCGGGGGCCAGCCAGCGTATTACCTGAAGAAGTTGCGCCAGGGTATGGCTTTCTGAACTGGCCAATGACGAAAGGCCACGCTCGTGCAAGAACTCCTGCAGTTCACGAATCTCTTCGCTTCGAAGCTGGAGATAATGAACAAAATTGCGGGCGCTGGTTCTAAAAGCCGGATGTACGCCCGAGATTCGGGCACGTTGCGCCTCTTCTGATCTGATGATTTCCTGCGCCAACTGCAGCAAAACCTCAACGGCTTCCTGGTTTGTCATGGCTTGGCTGATTTCCCAATTTTTGAGAAAATTAGGGTACCTTCCCGAACTCAATTATGACGTATGTCACCTTTGGCCGGGCGAGTGCAACTATTTTTTCAGGAAAAGGGCAGCGGCCCCGAGACCATTATTTTTTCGCACGGATTGTTGTTTGACCACCGGATGTGGCAATACCAGGTGGCGCATTTTGAAAGTCGCTATCGATGTGTGGCCTACGACCACCGCGGCCAGGGCCAAAGTGAAGGTAAGCCACCGTTTGATATGGATACATTGTATGAAGATGCGGCCGCGTTGATCGAACAGGTGAGCCCGGGTAAACCGGTGCATTTTGTCGGACTTAGTATGGGCGGTTTTGTGGGCATGCGGTTGGCAGCCCGAAAGCCCCATTTGCTTAAGAGCTTAACCCTGATGGATACATCGGCTGAGCCGGAGCCAAACCGGCTAAAGTACCGGCTGTTAAGTTTCATTTTCAAAACATGGGGACCCAAGCCGGTGAGCCATCGCATAGTCTCAATCCTTTTTGGTCGCAGTACGTTGCAAGATCCGGATAAACGAAAACTGGTTGATGATTGGCGAAAAACGATTGAACAATACCCGGCCCGCATAACACAGGCCGTGGCCGGTGTCATTGATCGGGCAGGCATGTTGGACGAAATCAAAAAGATCACTGTGCCTACTCAAATTCTGGTTGGCGATGAAGATGTGGCCACTGTTCCCACTAAATCCATGAAGATTCATGCTCACATCAAGGGCTCGCACCTCCACCGGATTGCACGCGCGGGCCACAGTGCGTGCCTGGAACAACCGGAAAAAGTGAATCATTTGCTGGAACAGTTCTTAGGCGAGTTTAATGGCGACTAATTTTGTCATTGAGCACCACCGTGAGTTCGCGAATGACTGAATCCATTTTGGTGATCGTTTCCTTCAGATAGGCAATTAATTCATTCATGGATGCTGGTGAATGCACCTCGTGCCGCATGATATCGACCAGGCCCAACATACTGGCAACGGGTGCGCGCATTTCATGTGAGTTTCGGAAGGACAATTCGCGCAAAAATCTCAAGTTTTCCTCCAGTTTATCTTTCAATTCAAGGTACCGCGTGATATCAACCGCTGAACAAAGTACTTCTTGTGGTTTGCCGTCCGGGTCGCGTGAAAAAACGGAGTCGCGCAACAGCAGATGATGATAAAGACCCTGTTTACTCCGCAAGCGAATGCGGCACTCCAGCATCTGACCGGGTTTTGATTCAACCAATTGCTCCACATGTTGGGCCATTTTAAACTGATCGTCCGGATGAATCACCCCCCTATAAAAATCTGCTGACAAGCCCAGAAATTCCTGCTCTTCGTAACCGATTGATTTCATGATATGACCGGAAGTAAAACTTAACCTTCGGGCCATGAAATCATATAGTGTAACTGACGAAAGAGATATTTTCAATATTCCCTGAATCAAGCGCTCTTGCGTTTGCAAGTCCTCATTGAGGCGATGAAGCTGCTTTTGTGTGGTGATGTCAATATGAAGGCCCCCGGCCAGCAGCGGCTTGCCATCGGCTGAACGGTAAAGCACCCGCCCGCGGGACATTACCCACAGATAGTGGCCAGAGGCGTGTTGCATGCGGTACTCCTGCTCCCACGGCTCATCTTTTAAAATGCTGCGCTGTTGAACCTCCAAAACCCGGTTGCGGTCGTCCGGATGAATGCGAGCACGCCATAGCTCTACCGAAGTTGTGGAATCGGCAGGCTCCAGCCCGAGCATGTCGTACCAGGCCGGACTATAGTAGGTCGCGTTCGTTTCAATATTCCACTCCCAAAAGCCCTCGGTAGTTGCATCTAAAATGCGTTGCAGGCGTACAAGATGGTTATCATTCAGGTGTGCCACTGCGTGTTCGGGGGTCTAACGGCCAATGAATTGACGAGCCTGCTCAATCCACCGCTCGCGTAACACCCGACCCGGGAAACGGATATGGGCATCGATTCGGTCGATCTGCTGCTCGTTGAAGTCGGCAATTTGCTGGAAGGTGTAAATGCCCAAATCGTTTAACTGTTTTTCCAACACAGGCCCGATGCCTCGAATGCGAGAGAGATCGTCCTTGAGGTGCCTCAACTGGTGATGCAGATTTTGCACATGATCACGAGACTCCGGATCAGGTTGCTTCTTCGAAAACTCTTCAATCTGCTGTTTGAGTTGGCGGATTTGTTCTTCCGTTTCGGCCAGTTGCTGCGTTAACTGCCTGTTTTTGAAGCGAAGTAAATCCAACTCATGGCTGTCCACAGAAACATGACTCCGCTGAAGCGCACTCATCTCTTCCAACTGAGTCGCGTGTTGTCGTTGAAAATCCTCCAGAGATTTCTGCAGCCTGGTTTTCTCCTCGCGGTAGTGGTCGTGCACCTGAACCAACTGCGCCCGAAGTTGAGCATGGGTGTGCAGCAGTTGAATACGCTCGTCATGTAAATGATTGTGCTCACGTGCCAGGTCGTTAATTACGTTTTGGCGGTTTTGGTAGCGAGGTTCCTGCAACCACCAGCCCAGTGCCAGCCCCAGCAGAACGGCCAGGAGCAGGAAAAGCAGTAATTCAACAATGACAAAAACGCGCGAGGCGGCCGTTTCCCCGAAAAACGCTTGGCCTTTGATGTCGTGGACATAAAACGCAACCAAGGCAATGGCTACCAGAACCAAGGCAAGCAAGACCGCATAAGGTACCCACGTCTTATTCACTTCAGAAAGATAAAAAAAGGCAGCCATTTCTGTATGACTGCCTGAAAAATGAGGGGCAAGGCCCCCGCCTTACCCCTCCCCAACCCCAAAAAATACTCAGATAAAGATGATCTGAGTACGATCGCCAGCCGCTAAGGCGTACATATCACCGACTGTGATGATGTCTTTCACCTGCGGCAGCATATCTTCTTTCTTCAGATGGAACATGTCGGCTGCCAACTTGCACGCAAATATCTCGCCACCCCCGGCCTCAATCATCTCAAAAAATTCAGTGACATGCGGCATGTCAAGCTTGTCCATTTCCTTCTTCATCATAAACGAAGCAAAAGCCTCGAAGCCCGGTAGCCCGGCCAACAGGGTAGGCATGGCCGGCATAAAGGCCGGGTTGCCCACGGTGGCTGTATGCAGGTGGTCCGCTCCCTTTTTGGTGATGGCCTCGAGGCCGAAGAACGTGAAGAACATTTTGGCTTCAATACCTTCCATCAAGGCTCCGTTAGCCATGACCAGCGCTGCGTATACGTCTTCCAGTTTGCCTTTCGAGCATATGATGAGAACGCGTTTCAACTGTTTTTCTTCCTGTGTCAGTTGCACATCCGGTTTTTCAAGAGTGTCTATCATAAAAATTTTATTTTGGGGTTTGACGAATCAAATACAACTGGCCGGTTTCGGTATGCCGGCAATCTTGCTGGATACTTTCAAGGGGCCGCCCGGAAAGAGTTCATAGAACTTCTTGATATCCACGAGGCCGGAAGCCCCAACTTTTCGAATCGTCAGCGGTACACCTTCAGCATGTTTGGCGCGAAGCCAGTTCAATACGTCAAAGTGTTTATCGGTAAGCACGATATTAGCCTTGGCGGCAAAATCGCGGGCCAATTCAGGCGTCCACTGGGCCGGGTTTTTCAGATAACCCTCTTTATCCAGTTCCAATGTTGGTGTCAATAGCGTTTCCATAATCATGTTTTAAAGGTTGGTTAAACAATTTCTTCTTCTGTGATTTTTCCTGACATGCTCATATGGGTGGGTACAGGTAACGTTTTGCCGGTGAGCAGCATGTGCCAATACACCCATTTGAATGCGAGTTTCCCAACGTGGTTCAGTCGGGTGGGTTTGAGTAAGTCCATCGGCCCGAGCAGCGGCCAGGGGAATTTTCCCGGCAGGGGTTCTGTCTCGTAATTAAAATCGATGAGTGCGGCTTTGCCATGCCCGGTTTCAATAAAACAATTGCTATGGCCATCAAAGCGTGCTTCCATGGCTTCACCCTGAATGTAACTCAACACATTCTCCAGCAGAATTTCGCCTTCAAAATGAGCGACCGAACCCGCTTTGCTGGCCGGGATGTTGGTGGCATCGCCAATGACAAACACATTGTCAAACTTTTTGGCTTGCAACGTGTACTTATCCGTGGGCATAAAATTGAGCCCATCCTCATCACCTAATCCGCTGCGCTCCACCATTTTCGATCCCTTGTTCACCGGCACGGTGACCAATAAATCAAACGGAACCTCTTGCTCATCGTAGGACACCAGCACTTTGCGTTCGTTATCCACACGGGCGAGATAAAAGTCAGGCACGACTTTGATTTTCTTTTCGTCCAGCAGGGTACTGAGCATAGCCGTTGCCTTGGGCTTCGTGAAAGCCCCCGACAGCGGGGTGACATAGGTAATGTTCACCTTGTCGCGAATTCCCTTGTCCTCAAAGAAGGCATCAGCCAAAAAAGTAAACTCTAGCGGAGCTACCGGGCATTTGATCAACGTCTCTGCGAGGTTGATCACCAGGTTACCCCCTTGCCAGTTTTGCAGTTTTTTCGCCAGTTGGGTGCTGCCTTCAAAGGTGTAGAAATCGAAAATGTCCTTGTACCACAACTCCGCCTTCATCCCCTCGGTTTCCTCGGGCACCACTTCGGCACCGGTCGCCACAACCAACACTTCGTAATGCAGCGTTTGGCCGTTGCTAAGAATGACCTGGTCATGGTTGCCGTCAATTCGGTCAACCTCTTGCTCAATAAACGTCACGCCTTTCGGAAGAAAATCCGTGCGGGGTCGAACAACATCTTCGGGCTGGTAGAGACCAAATGGAATAAAAAGAAATCCCGGCTGATAGTAGTGAACATTGTCGCGATCGACAATGGTAATTTTCCATTCTACTGGATTGAGAGCGTGATGGAGTTTGTTGGCCATCATGGTTCCGGCCGCGCCAGCACCAAGAATCACGAGGTTTTTCATAAGGGGTTGGTTTTGATGAGTCAAAGGTGGGAGCCCGGGCACCATCTAAAGAATGACACGTCTCAAAAGCGAATGTGACTTATATCAAACGCTTATGGAACAAATACTCCCGATAGGCACTTTTCCTGCCAAAACCATCAAATTTTTGGCAGCTTCCTATATTTGCATCGCTAAAAACGACCCTCATGAGACTTGGCATGCTGGCCCGCAGAGTATCCAAAACCCCCGGTGAGGTGGTTGCTTTCCTGGCCAGCCGCCAGATTATGGTGGACGACAGCGCCAATGGGCGCCTTGAGGAAGCCCACGTCCGCCTGGTGCTGGAGACATTTGCCCCAGAGGAACTGACCAACCTGGCTACTCCCCCGATGGAATCCGGGCAAGTGCAGACCGAAACCCCGACCACGGATGAGCCTCAACCGACAGGGTTGGCGGAGAAATCAGAGGAAGAACCCGGCACGTCTGTTGAGGAAATGCACCCCTTGCCAGACGTAATCAAAGCACCGAAAGTCGAGTTGCCGGGTCTGAAAGTGATCGGCAAAATTGAGCTCCCCGAGCCGCGTAAGAAAGAAACAGCCAGTGGCCAGGAAAAGCCAAATGCAGAAAATGACGTAGCGGAGCGACCAAGGCCACGTGTTGACAGAACCCGCGAGCAACGACAAGACCGGGGCAGGCCACCCCGGAAAAACCCGGTAGCATTGCAGCGCGAACGGGAGGCCCGGGAAGCCGAAGAGAGACGCCAGCAGGAGCTCGAAGACCAGAAACGCAAAAAGACCGAGCACTATCTGAAACGAGTGAGCCAAAAAGTGAACCGCCCCACGAAAGCGGCACGGCTGGTGCAGGAGCCAACCGAAACACTGACGGACACCCGCCCCGCCCCTACCAGCCTGCTCGGTCGGTTTTGGCGCTGGCTAACCACCTAAAAACGCCAAAGAAAGCACGCTGAAATCAATCAGTTCGTTTCCTGACGGCCGTCATAAAATTTTTTAGAGATCGGTCGTAGCCTTACATAGCTAATCGTCCGCTGCGGACTATGTTATGGAAGCCAAAAAAACACCAAAAGCCGATTTGATCAGCAAAGAAGGGCTGTATTTCAGCATCGGGCTGGTCTTAAGTATGTCACTGGTTCACCTCGCATTCAACTGGAAACAATATGAAAGAAGCGAAGTGGAATTGATTGCACGCAACTCCAACACCTTTGAGGAAATCATTGAAGTGCCGGCAACGGAAATTCCACCAACTCCGGAGATCACCGTGATACAACCTCAACTCGTGGAGGTGCCCAACGAAGAGGAGATCAAAAACGAAATCAACATTGTGTTTGACGTAGAGGTCACCGAGGATACCAAGGTAGAAGAGTATGTTGCTCCGCCCGTTTCGGCCATCGAAGATGAGGAGAGTGAAAAGATCTTCACCATCGTGGAGCACACAGCCGAACCAAAAGGTGGTTTAGCTGCCTTTTACCAATACGTGAGTGAAAACATCAAATATCCCGCGCAGGCCCGCAGGATGGGGATTGAGGGCAAAGTGTATGTTGAATTCATCGTGGGAAAAGATGGAAAGATTTATGATGTAAAGACCGTTAACGAACTCGGAGCTGGGTGCGATGAGGAAGCCGTTCGCATTATCCAAAATGCGCCACCCTGGAACCCCGGTAAGCAGCGCGGCAAACCGGTAAAACAAAAAATGGTTATGCCGATCATATTCAGACTGGCCGACCGCAGATAAAAGGCTTCCAGGTCGACTTTCTGATAAGAAACTCATTACTTTGGACAACTAACTTGTCCAGGTAATGAGTCTTCTTTTAAGGGCCCTACCTTTTTTATTTCTATTCGCCACCTGTTCACCACCTTCCCCTGAAGAAGTTCGGTCAACCTCCCTCATTCCCCTTCCGGCTGACCTAGAGGTTCAGCGGGGGTTCTTTGAGGTGAATCATCAAACAACTATTGTTTGCCTCAGCGAGGATTCCGCTGCCCACCAGGTGGTTTCCCGGTTCGGTCAATTGTTAGAAAAAATCACCGGCTTTTCCATCGCGCAGCAGCCAGAGGCGGCCGACAACGCCATTGTATTTTCCCTTGATGCCAAAACAGGTGTGCCGGATGAAGGCTACCACCTGGTCATCAACGAGCAACAGGTTAAGATCACTGCGTCATCGGCTGCCGGACTTTATTACGCCACACAAACCCTTCGGCAATTGTGGCCCGAGGAATTCGATTCCGAAAACCCACCCCGTCAAAACTTCCGGTGGCAAGCCCTTGAGATCCACGATGCCCCCCGGTATCGGTGGCGTGGCGCCATGCTGGACGTGGCCCGTCACTTTTTCACAATAGACGAAGTGAAGCGTTACATTGACTACCTCGCGTTTTATAAAATGAATGTGCTTCACCTACACCTGTCAGACGACCAGGGTTGGCGGATTGAAATGAAAAAATGGCCGAGGCTTACCACCTTTGGCGCACAGCAAGAAGTAGGGGGCACAACCGGTGGCTTCTACACGCAGGAGCAATATCGCGAGCTGGTGCAATATGCAGCCGATCGCTTTGTGCTGGTGGTGCCCGAGATTGACCTGCCAGGACATACTCATGCGGCTATGGCCAGCTATCCCGAACTCAGTTGCGATGGCCAAACCCGCGAACTCTACACTGGCATTGACGTGGGGTTTAGTTCGTTGTGTTACCAAAAAGAGTCAACGTTCGCATTCATTAACGATGTGGTAGACGAACTGGCTGCCCTGACACCCGGGCCGTATCTCCATATTGGTGGAGATGAAGCGCACAGTACGCCTCACGAAGAATATGTTGGCTTTATAGCCCGCATTCAGCAAATTGTTCATGCGCACGGCAAGCGTATGATCGGCTGGGAGGAAATTGCGCAGGCTCACCTTGACTCCACATCTGTTGCGCAATACTGGAGCAATCAGCAACACGCCAAAGATGCAGCAGCTCAGGGTGCAACGATTATCTTGTCGCCCGCCACACGTGTTTACCTGGATATGAAGTATGATTCAACCTCAGCCTATGGGTTGAACTGGGCCGGCTTTACCAATGTTGAAAAAAGTTATCAGTGGCTGCCCGACACCGTGGTTAGCGAAACGCAGCAACATTTGGTATTGGGCATTGAAGCTCCCCTGTGGAGTGAAACCATCACCCATCTTGATGAAGCCGAATACCTGGCGTTCCCCCGCCTGCCCGGTGTTGCTGAGCTGGCGTGGACCAACTCCAACAAACGGACGTGGAGCGATTATCGGCAACGCCTGGGTCGCCACGCCAAACGATTTGACGCCTGGGGCATCCATTACTTCCGCTCCCCGGAAATTGAATGGCAGAACTAACGCGCTTGCGGGTCATCAACTCCCAGCAATATCGAGAGGGTTTTCAACGATGCCGTGCGGTCAGCGATCAGCTTGAGAATCGATAAAAAGGGAATGAACAAGATCATTCCAGCAGCACCCCAAATGATACCTCCGGCAATGATAACCACGACAGTAGCCAGCATGTTGATTTTTAGCCGACTACTAACCGCCCAGGGAAAAATAATATTGGCTTCGAGGTATTGAACAACTGCAAAAATGGCAACGACACCCAGCGGGTACCAAATGGATTGAAACGTAATCCAGGCGATGGCCAATGGAAGCAACGAAGCAATTAGAATCCCCACATACGGGATGATGGTCAGAATGGACGCGACAAATCCGAACAAAACCGGTGAGGGAATACCCAGCAGCCAAAGCCCGAGGCTGTTCAGAACGCCAACGATGAGGTAAACGACCAACATCCCCTTGACAAAGTTGTAGTAGGAACGGATCGACAGGTTGAGAATTTCGCGAATATTATCACTGCCCTGTGCCGGAAAGATGTGAACCAGAACATCGACCAGGCGGTGGCGGTAGAGCAGAATCAGGAATACATAAACGGGGACCAAAATCACCAGCACGATGGATACGGCTGACACGGAGATCAGATCGGCAATCCAAGGCCCCGCACTGTCGCCTGCCTTGTTCAGAATGCGGTCCATCATGATGCGTTGCTGCTCCAGGCCTATACCCTGATCAAGCAACCACGCGCTTAAGGCGTTGTGAACTTCAAGCAAGTTGGTGCGGAGAGCCGGCCATTCGTCAATAAATGAGTAGGCTTGGCTCACAAACAAAGCGACCAGGGCGCCCGCCACCACACACAACAAAATAATCCCCACGATTATCGCACCTATCCGGGACATGCCCTTTCCTTCCAGCCAATGACAGACGGGGTAAAGCACAAAACTGATGAGAAGCGCAAAACTTAGGGGAATAAACAGAGTTTGACCCAGGTAAAGTAACAGGGATCCAAACAAGAAAAACCGGATCCACCCCAACCACGGAAAAGATGATCGCCACGGCTGCATGCCGGTAAGATAGTTCAGGAGGCCGCAAAAAAACTATGCTTTTGGTCATGTTTCCGCGTGCATCAGTGACCGCAACCGCCATTTTTCCACCATGCCCTCGACCCGAAGTGAGTTGGTACAACCTAAAAAAGAAAGCCCGCAACCGTGGTCGCGGGCTTTTCGCTTTTTTAACTGGCGATCAATTCACCTTGATCAACTCAACATCAAACACAAGCACCGCATGAGGAGGAATGTCACCCCCAGCGCCACGTGCCCCGTATCCCAGCTCAGAGGGGATATACAAAATCCATTTTGAGCCTTCACTCATCAACTGCAAGGCTTCGGTCCATCCCGCAATCACCTGATTTACGCCAAAAGTTGCCGGTTGCCCGCGCTCGACCGAGCTATCGAACATGGTGCCATCGGTAAGACGACCTGTATAGTGCACCGTCACGCGGTCGGTGGGGCCGGGCTTCTTGCCGGTACCTTCTGTCACAACCTGATATTGCAAGCCGCTGGCCGTGGTTTGTATCCCGGCTTTAGTCGCATTCGCAGCGAGAAAAGCCTTGCCCTCCTCAATGCGTTTTGTATTTCTCAACTCCATAGTCTTCGTCATATACGTTTGGGCAATGCCGGAGCATTCTTCACGCTTCACTTTTAATTCCTTGCCGTACAACACATCCTGAATAGCCGCCTCAATGAGGCGGACATTCAACGAATCGCCTCCCTGCGATTTCAACGATGTGCCCATCAACACCCCGATGGAGTAACTTGCCCGATCTACTTCCGTTTCCACGTTCACCGGCTTTGGTTTTTTTGAATCCTCCAACTCTTGCTTCAGTCGGGTTATTTCATCCATTAACTCCTTCTTTGACTGTGCTGGTGATGCCGTTGTTGCGAAAAGTGCCACAAAGACCCATACGACTCGTTTCATGCCCGTTCTATTTGGCGGCAAAGAAAACAAATGCTTGCCAAATTCATTTTGTAATTTTCGATATGGCATCGTGCTCCACAGGAAAGAGAAGATTTCCGACCGAAACGCTGGCTTTGGAGGCCTTACTGGAGGCCCATGCCCTGTATCACTATAAAGCCGGCCAGGGACCACAAACCGTGTACACCTGCGAAATCTGTGGCGACTTTCATTTTACCTCGCGCGGTCCGGCCCATCCCAAACTGCAGGAGGCGATAGCTTCAGGTGACCTGGCCCGTATGCAGCGTGCCAACGAGTGGAAATCAAGACTGAAGTAATGGCTAAAAGCAAATCAATAACGCGCACAACGTTTCGGTTCTCCGGAAAATTGGTCGAGTTGAAAGGAGCTTTCACCTATTGCTGTGTGCTCGTGCCGGAAAAGGTACTGAAGCAGCTGCCGACAGGGCGGCTTCGCCTGAAGGGGTTTCTCAATCAGGTGCCCATCGACCTGGCCATTCAGTATCGAAAGAGTGGGCCGCGGTTTATCATGGTCAGCAAAGTGCTGGCGCGACAAGCCAAAGTAAAGACAGGCGATGTCGTTACCGTGGAGTTCCAACTCGCAGACCCGAACAAGATCGAATTGCCAGAGGAGTTGAAGGCCGTGCTGGCGCAGGATGAACAGGCGATGGAGGAGTGGAAAAAGCTGACACCGGGCTTGCAGCGAAGCCTGAGTTACTACGTCAAGTCGGTGAAAAATGTGGATAGCCGCATTAAACGCGCACTCGAGATGATGGAAAAAATCAAGCTGGGCAAACTCTACATCCAGCGCAAAAAGAGCTAAAAAACGAGTTTTTCGGGTAGCCGATGTTTCTCATGTTGTCTTTTGGTTATCAAGCTGTTACGACAAACATTTTGTGCGCATTAACGTTATCTTTGTATAACCACTACGAAAATCATGAAACATTCACCCAAACTGGCCATCGTCCAGAGTTTGGATGCGATGGACCAGGTGCAAATGGAAGAAGTTTTGCAGTACATTAAAGGGCTGCTGAACCAACCTGTGCGCAACCCGGACTATCAATCCTTCAAACGCGAGGCGATGAAGGAAATCCGCCAGGCCCTGCGCAAGAATAAACAGGGCCTGCAGTTAACCGCGTAACACACGGGTTATACTGCGGTAAAACAAGTGTCACACACGGCACTTGAATGGTGAGTTCACCCCAAATTTTTTTCAAGAACATCCCTTCGGTTACCCTCAGGTGTATTTCACATAATTCTCCCACTTCGCCAGCACGTCCTGCATGTCCTGCGGCAACTCAGAATCAAACTGCATCCATTCCTTCGTAGCCGGGTGAACAAAGCCCAGGGTTTTGGCATGGAGCGCCTGACGGGGAATAATCTTGAAACAGTTTTCGACAAACTGTTTGTACTTCGTAAATACGGTACCCTTCACCACATCGCTCCCACCATACATCTCATCATTGAACAACGGATGGCCAAGGTGTTTCATATGTGCCCGGATCTGATGCGTGCGCCCGGTTTCCAACTTGCATTCCACCAGCGACACATAGCGCAAGTCGTTCAGGAGTTTGTAGTGGGTCACGGCATGACGCCCAAAGTCACCGTTCGGAAAAGCGACCGTAACCCTTCGGTCCTTCAGGCTGCGGCCCACCGGCACATTGATTGTTCCGGCTGGTGGATCCGGAACGCCCCAAACGAGGGCCTGATAGGTTCGCTCGATCGAATGATCAAAAAACTGCCGGGCAAGCGCAGTCATGGCCGCTTCCGTTTTCGCGATGACCAGCAGCCCGCTGGTATCTTTGTCGATTCGGTGCACCAAACCCGGGCGACCTTCGTTGCCCGGCATGTGCGGCAAACGTTGAAAATGATGCAGCAGGGCATTTACCACGGTGCCGCTCCAGTTTTGGTAGGCCGGGTGCACCACCATGCCAGCCGGCTTGTTGATCACCAGCAAATGGTCATCCTCAAAAACGATATTGAGGGGAATATTCTCAGGCTTGACATCGGTATCGCGAGGCGGCTCGGGCAAGGCCACGACAATCACATCATTCGGATGCACCTTGTAATTGGGCTTTATGGCTTTTTCGTTCACTCGCACAAAACCCTCGTGAATACCCGCCTGGATTTTCGTGCGTGTTACGTTTGGCAGGCGGTCCATCAGGAACTTGTCGATGCGCACCAGGCTTTGGCCCGGGTCAGCTACAATACGGTGATGTTCGAACAACTCATCATCCACGTCCAGGTCGTCATCGGGTTCAGCCATACGCACAAAGGTAACGGGCTTCGGCATTCAGGCTTTTTTCCTTCATGAAATTTGCCAACTTGCAGCCCTCTTTTATTGACCAGACGAATGCGTTTAATCCTTTGGACCGCCCTGGCAGCTAGTTTACTATCCTGCCAAAAAAAAACGGGGACGAGCAATATTTTTGAACCAGGTGTGCAGCAGGGCCAGCCGGTGCCCAGCGAACTTGCCGAAGCTTCAGGTTTAGTGGCCAGTGCCAGCAATCCCGGCCTGTTCTGGACGCACAATGACAGCGGTAACCCCGCTGAGGTATACCTGATTTCGGCTGAAGGGGAGATCAAGATGACATGCCGCCTGAATGGCATCACGAACCGCGACTGGGAAGACATTGCGCTTGGCACCGGGCCCGACTCCACCAAAACGTATGTATATGTGGCCGACATTGGCGACAACCTGGCCCAGTATCCGGTAAAGATTTTGTACCGGTTTGAAGAACCCGTTTTTGACGCCCCTCAAAAAGACATTTCCAATTTTGACACGCTGTACATCAAACTGGATGATGGCGTGCGCGACACGGAGGCCTTGATGATAGACCCCATCGCCCACGGGATGTACATCCTCTCCAAACGTGAGGATAGCATTCACTTTTACAAGATTGATTATCCCTACGCGGCCGATACGCTCACGGGTCGCTTCCGCGTTAAGCTTCCGTTCAAAAACATTTGTGCAGCCGACATCTCGGCTGATGGCAAAGAAGTGATCATTAAAGATTATGATAACATCTATTATTGGCAGCGCCCCGATGGCGGCCCCATCAGCAAGTTGTTACAAACGCCACCTACTCAGTTGGCCTATGTGCGCGAGCGCCAGGGCGAAGCCATTACGTTTGCCCGCGATGGCAGTGGATTTTATACGCTGAGCGAGAGTGTACCTGAGGAGCGGGCGTGGGTAGTGTTTTATAAGCGGAAATAATGACTTTTCAATCACGAATGAAAAGCTTTTCAACATGTTGATGGCCCTGATCTAGATCTTGGATAAACACAAGGTACGCTCCTGCAGGAATACCTCTCAACGAAATTGGTGTATTTGCTCCAGTGTTAAGTGACTCTTGAACTGTCTGTCCACTCAAGGATACAACACGAATTGAAAATGTTGCTTGAGTCGGATGACGAACAAAAAATTCGCTCCTTGTAGGGTTGGGGTAAAGGATATAAATCTCGCTGACCGCTACTGAGGTTATTATTCTCTCTGTCACCGTAAGATCAAATTCATCGCTCACTGCTGCCAATTTTTCATCGATTGCAATAACCCGGATACTATAAATTCCGGCAGAGCCGATGGGCGCACGCCCACTGAAGATCGGATTTTCAAAATCTAGCCAGTCTGGAAGAGCGGTTCCGTTTGCAAGTGTTGCCGTGTAATTGAGGGTAGCATTTTCCGGATCGCGAAACGAATTACGGTTTATTTCAAACGTAAAATCAACATTTTCATCAATCACAACATCAATGAGGGGTTGATCAAGCACCGGATGTTGATTTGGGGGTTCCTCAATCCTGATGTCAAAAAAGTCAAAAGCTTGCGCCCCTTCCTGATCTGAGGCCAATAGTTTAAATGATTGAATGCCCAATGACTCCATTGGAGGAGTACCCATCATTTTCCGCGTGGCACCATCAAAAAATAGCCAAGCCGGCAGAGCAGCTCCATCGTCTGCAAAAAGCTGATAAATCAAATCTTGGCCTTCGGGATCTGAAAATGTATTGGCGGGTACTTGAAATTCAAACGGTTGACCCGCAGTCGCGGTCATGTCGGGAATGGCATTTATTAGTGTGGGGGCTTGATTAGGTGGTCGGACCACGATGTTAAACGTGTCGGACACCGAGGCAGCACCGTCAAAGGCTACCAGAGTAATTTGATAATCTGTCAATGTTCCCTCGGGTGGCATTCCTGAATAGAGTCCCGAACTTCCATGAAACGTCAACCAGTCTGGAAGCCTACTACCGGAGCTCAAACCTGTCGTCAGAACTAATGGCTGCCCCTCCGGGTCGACAAAAGTGTTTGCCGGCACCCTAAAGGAAAAAGGAGCATTTATTGTTGTTCGTTGGTCGGCAATTGGGTTGGCCAGATATGGACTGAGGTTGGGTTGATTCTTGTAAACATTGACTGTACCGGCAGTTTCATCCACTTCGTTGTTGGCCGGTTCTCCAACCACAAGTAAATCATCATCTAAATCAAGGCTAATCCCAAAATTGGAAAATCTAGTCGCGGACTTGATGTATCCGGTCTGGGTCCAATGAGAATTGCGTAGCTGGTAAACATAGGCAAATCCCCGAGCATCAAAGGTGCTGGCGTTCCCAAATACCAAATTTGATCCTTCAAGTTTGAGCTCCCTCCCGGCATTTCGGTCATTGACATTTGCAATTTGTATAAGTTGTTCATGTTGCCAGGTACCAGCCGTGAGTTTATAGGTAAGTAATTGGCTTTTTGATGAAACAAGACCGGGGACGCCAATTGCCATACGGTCGTTGGACAATGAGACAGAAAAACCAAGGCCTTCATCTCCGGTCGGGTTGGGATGTGTGATTACTTGACTTTGAACCCAGTTGGTTCCATTAAATCTGTAAACATAAACCGCCCCCGAGTTGAATGCGGCTAAATCTCTCCCTGGTGCACCAATTGCAGCATATTCGCCATTCACTGAAACGCTAAGGCCAAATCGATCAACTAATTCTAAACCGAGGCTTTGGGCGGATACTTGTTGCCGCAGCTCCCAATTTGTGCCATTAAAAAAATAGAAATAGACCTCCGGTAGTGAAAACGTCTGGCCGGACTCAGTCGAAACAACAGCCCAGTTACCATCCAAGGCTATGTTTGCACCAAACGCGTAAGCGGTCACATCGCTGGGTGGCCTAATGAGTTGACGTTGAATCCATTGATCACCAAGATATTCATAGTAGTACACTCCACCGGGATATAGGTCTTGGCCGGCAACTCCAAACGGGCGGTTTTGAAACAATAGCTTCCTGTTTTGAATGGCCAAGCCTGATGCAAATCGACCAAAATCGTTGTCAAAAAAAGGGCTTACCAAGGTTGTGTCGTGATGGTACTCATCGCCTGATTTCCGAAATATCTTTAAAGCAAACTCCTCAGAACTATTCTCGAAATGCCTGGTTTTCACGGCCAGAAAACCACCGTCTGCTACAAGATTGTCACCAAAACTGAAAAGGAATGCGTTGTCCAAAGGAGCAATTGTCTGCACAATTTCCCATTGGGCTACTACATTTTTTAATACGAAGAGTTGCCCTTTTTGAGGTGCCCCGCTGTCGCCAATAAGTAGGCACTGATCATGGACAGCGATGGTAAATCCAAATCTCGTGGTCCCCCCATTATTCGGTCGTTGAATTAATTGCTCAAAAATCCAATCTTCACCAGCGCGTCTGAAAACAGTAGTTCGATCCGATACGCCAGGCCCCACCACGTCAGATCCTACTACTAATTGATTGTCTCCCATCGCCACCGACCAGCCTTGACGACCATTTGTGGTAAACTGATGGCTCCAGGTTTTCACCCAACTACCATTAACGCGTTGGAAGACAAAAACAGAACCGCTGTCATCGTTCGGATTTGAATTCGCATCACGATAAGGGGCCCCTATAACAACTTGTTGATTCTTTAGTTGAACTGAGGATCCAAATTGCTCACCAGGCTGGGGGCTTGGGTCAGCTATTCGGGCAACCTGACTCCATTCGGACTGTCCATCAAAAAGAAATACTGCTCCAGTGGACTGATCAGAGGGAATACCGACCACAGCCAAATTCTCTTCCAAATCTACCACAAAACCCAGGCCGGCATTTGGGTTAATACCTTCCGGAGCTAACATCCGTTGTAAAACCCAATTAGGGTTTTTAAAGTGATACAGGTAAACCTGTCCATTGTTGTTAACGTTTGGGTGAAATGCCCCTACGATCAAATGACTATTTGTTATGGCTATTGATCTGCCGAACCCACTCTGACCGAGCGAATTTGTTTGAAACAATGTCTGATGAAAGAACACATCTTCGTTCTCGAATCAAAATAAATGAACCTTATCGTTCGATCCCACGGCTATCCAATTAGATGAAATGGCAACGCTCGTTCCAAATTTGGACTCTGGGTTGTTAATATCCGGATACCTGATTTTCCGAACTCTTACCCATTCTACTCCATTAAATTTTAACAAAAAGGCAACTCCCTCTCCCGAAGTCACTGCATAATTTCCAAACACATCAATGGCAACTCCAGCACCACTAGGTGCTAACGGCTCGGGAAAAATTTTCTTGAGAAATGACCAATCTTGCGCAAACCCAAAAGTTACTGTGGCAGACAAAAAGACTGAAATGAAAAAAATTCTCAAGATCATGAAGTCAATCTACCTCCCCTTTGTCAAATAATCAAACAGCGCCAAGATATCAACGAAAAATGCTACTTCTGCCGGGCCGAAATCTCTTCCGCATACGCTTTCAAAGCATCCGCCTTTACGCTCAAAGCATTCAAGGAAGCAAACGCCTGCGTAAAGTAGCTGTCGATCTTCGCCTGCGTGAGTTCCCGTATTCCCAGTGATTCGTAGATGCCGGTCACCGCTTTGACCTTTTTCCGCTTATCGAACTTTTTGGCGGCCAGCCACTTCTGCAATTCCGCCTTCGGCTTGCCTTTGGCTAACGCCAATGCCTTAATGAGCAAATACGTTTTTTTGTTGGCGATGATATCGCCACCCACCTGCTTGCCAAACTTTTTCTGATCGGCAAACACATCGAGCAGATCATCTTTCAATTGAAAGCCAATACCCATGTTGATGCCAAAATCATACAAGGCCTTTCGATCATCTTCGGGTGCATCGGCCAGCAGCGCACCTAACTCAAGACTGAAGCCCAACAACACTGCGGTCTTCAAACGAATCATCTCCAGGTACTGCGCTTCCGAAACCCGCGCCTTGGTTTCAAACTCCATATCCCATTGCTGGCCTTCACAAACTTCGGCAGCGGTGCGGTTAAACAGGGGCAGCACTTCGGTTAGCTGGTTTATGGGGATGTGTAACAACTGATCGTACACGCGCACGAGCATCACATCCCCGGAAAGAATGGCCGTGTTCACATTCCATTTCTTGTGCACCGTTGCTTTACCCCTGCGCAACGGGGCCTGGTCCATGATGTCATCGTGCATCAGGGTGAAATTATGAAAGGCCTCCACCGCAGCCGCTACCGGAATTACACGGCTGACATCTGTTTTATACAACGAGTAAGCAGCACATACCAACATCGGCCGCATGCGCTTGCCACCCAATTTCATAATGTACCGGATGGGTTCGTAGAGCGAAGATGGTGATGTACCCCACTTTTGTTTTGCGAGGTGGCTTTCTAGATTTACCAACCATTGACTGGTAGTTGACATTTTATAAATATAAGTTTTGAAATCTTAGGGCAGTTGATAATTGACTCTTCTTAGGCTGTCAATCTTCGCCTGAAGTTGTAAACTGGGTAGTCCAATACCAATTCGATTTTTATTGACCACACCTAAATTAGGTATCATCGGAGCAAGTCCGCCTTCTTGACTTTGATAGGTGCCATGAGTTTGTGGTTGTCCATTATAGAGTTGATACTGATCCAATAATCTCCCTACTTCCAAGGGGTTGCACTGCCCACTTCTTACAAACTCAATAAGCTTTGGCACAAAATAAGCAAGCCGGATTGAATCTTCTGTGTGGAGAAGAATAGTCCCGATATCAGTATGCGTTTGGTCAAGTGAGTAGTGTCCCACATTTTTATTGTTAGGATATCCTATTTCTTCAAAAATCTCAATTAGCTTTTTGGTATTTATCCGATCAATACTATCCTGTTTCAATTGTTTGTACCCATTATTTCGGTACATCTGATCGGTGTGCATCATTTCATGTATTTCACTCCTCAGCCTTCGGTTTACCTGCAACTCATAATCGCTTCTTAGCTTCGGATAGTCGGCTATTAGCTTTTTACCCTCTTGGGAATTGAACGCTTCGCGAAAGAGAGAGTCTTCCAACCAATATTGAAGCTCATAGCCTTCATCAATACTATACCTGATGAATTGCAAACACTCCTGGTTTCGCCCCAGACGAGCACAGACTTCAGCATAGTTCAACATCTCATAATAGAGAACTGTGTTGACTGGCTTGCAATTTTCAAAGGCTTTTTGATAGTATTCGCTTGCGCGTTGGTATTTCCTATCCTGAAAAGCGAGTTCCGCTTCATAAACATGGGGAAAGTAGTCAGTAATGTAATCACAACTTCTTCTCTCGATTGCACCCTTGCAACCGATAAGCATGATGACCGATAACCAAACTAGCCGCATCCAAGATTTTTCTTTAAGTCACGCACAGGCAAACCGCCAAAGTCCCAGGTGTTGTCGTCCGCAACGGGAGGTTGAATGGGCTGCCCTTTTGCCGGTTTGAGTGGGCGCGGCTTCTTTTTCTCGTGCTTTTTTTTCAACTGGAAAAATCAAAAAACAAGAATACAACAAATGACCGAAGTCTTTGGTTAGCACTGGCCAGCCGTCTATCTTGCGCTGTTTAAAATCGGTCTAAATAAGCTTGCAAAACCTTAAAAATGTGGCAGAAATGGCCCCTGGGGAAACCGCGGTGATTGCCGGGTTCCACGATGAGGAGCTATCGGTTAAACTGCTGGAAATGGGCTTTCTTCCCGGTTCATCGGTGCGCTTTAACTACGCGGCCCCCCTGGGCGATCCGGTTTGTGTCACCATTTCGGGCTTTGATCTTTCGCTGCGCGTGAGCGAGGCGGCCACCATTGCAATCCTCCGGTAACATGGCGCAGTCACCCCACCTTCGCATCGCGCTGGCCGGCAAACCCAATTCCGGTAAATCGTCTCTGTTCAATCAACTCACGGGACTCAACCAAAAGACCGGCAACTTCCCCGGAGTTACGGTAGATAAGCACATTGGCTATTGTCAACTCAACGCCACTACCCGCGCGCAAATTATTGACCTGCCGGGCACGTTCAGTATTTACCCGCGCACACTGGATGAAAAAATTGTATCGGAAATACTGGTGGATGCTACAGGCGAAAACTACCCGGACCGCGTGGTGTTGGTAGCCGATGCAACCAATCTCAAAAACTGTTTTCTCCTGCTTACGCAGATGGTGGATTTACAAATCCCCACGATACTGGCGCTCAACATGGTGGATCTGGCGGCCCAGGCGGGCATGGAGTTCGACATCGCCCAGTTGCAAAAGCAACTGGATGTACCGGTGGTGATGATTAATGCGCGCACCGGTTCCGGCTTGGATGAACTGAAAGAAAAAATGGCGGCTCCGCTGCCGAAATCCTCGCTTCATGTGTATGAGCCGGATGCCGAGTTAATCCCCATTTTGGACAAGATCCAGGCGGAATTACACTTGAAATCGCGCCACGCAGCGTTTATCGTGCTGCAGCAGTGGAATCAAATGAATTTTCTTCCGGACCCGAAGAAAAAAGAACTGCAACAACTGGCTCACGATATCCGGTTTTTTCCGGCCAAGTATCAAGGGGCCGAGACCGTGCAGCGCTATGGTTTCATTCAGGGTGTGCTTAACGCGGTTACGAGCAAAGTGGCCGACAAGGAGTGGAAGAAAAACACGTACCGACTTGATCGCATCCTCACCCATAAGATCTGGGGCTATGTGATCTTCCTGTTCATACTGTTCAGCATTTTTCAATCCATATTCCTTATTGCCCAGGTCCCTATGGATTGGATCGACCAAGGCTTTGCTAATCTGAGTAGCTACCTCTCCGGTGTTTTTCCGGACGGGCCATTTTTTGATCTGATCACGCAGGGCATTGTACCCGGCATTGGCGGCATTGTTATCTTCATTCCACAAATCGCCATTCTGTTTGCGTTTATTTCCATTCTCGAAGAAACCGGCTACATGGCGCGTGTAGTTTTTCTCATGGACAAAATCATGCGCAAGTTTGGGCTCAACGGAAAAAGTGTGGTGCCGTTGATTTCCGGCTGGGCCTGTGCCATTCCCGCCATCATGGCCACCCGCACCATCGATAACTGGAAGGACCGGCTGATCACCATTTTTGTAACCCCCTTCATGAGTTGTTCCGCCCGCCTGCCGGTGTTTGCCATAATGGTGGGGCTTGTAGTTCCTGCCAATAACTTACTCTGGTTCATAAACCTGCAAGGCGTTGCACTGATGGGTCTCTACTTGCTCGGTTTTGTGGCTGCCCTCGGTACCGCCCTGATCATGAAACTGTGGGTGAAAACCACGGAAAAGAGCTACCTGCTGATGGAGATGCCCACCTACCGAACCCCCAAGTGGAGCAATGTTGGCTACACGATTCTGGAGAAAACGAACGCGTTTGTGTTCGAGGCGGGTAAAGTCATTCTGGCGATCTCAATTGTGCTGTGGGTGCTGGCGAGTTACGGCCCCGGTGATGCCATGCAACAAGCCGAACAGCGCGTGACTGCACAAGCCCAGCAAAACAATTGGAGTGCTGAAGATACTGAGCGGGTGCTCGCGGCTGAGCAACTCGAAAATTCCTATGCCGGCAAGCTGGGCAAGTTCATCGAGCCCGCCATTCGCCCGTTGGGTTACGATTGGAAAATCGGCATCGCCCTGATCACCTCCTTTGCAGCGCGTGAAGTATTCGTTGGCACAGTAGCGACTATCTACAGCATCGGCAGCACGGACGACACGGCAACGGTGAAAGGTCGTTTAAAAGCCGAGGTTAATCCCGAGACGGGCGGACCACGTTTTACTCCCGCTGTGGGCTTTTCATTGCTGATCTTTTACACTTTCGCCATGCAGTGCATGAGTACGCTGGCCATCGTCAGGCGCGAGACCAAAGGCTGGAAATGGCCCGTGATTCAGCTGGCCTATATGACCGGCCTCGCTTATCTGTCGGCTTTGGCTGTTTATCAACTGATGGCCTGAGGCAAAATCCCTATTTTTGCCGCTCTACATGGGCATTCAGCAACAGAAGCTAGGCGTTTTGGGTGGCGGGCAGTTGGGCCGCATGCTCCTTCAGGCGGGTCTCGATCTCAATATTCAATTTTCAGTACTTGACCCGGATGCCCAGGCCCCGTGCTATTCCCTCGCCTCATTTACGCAGGGTAAACTCACCGACTTTGACACTGTGATGGCATTCGGCCAGGGTTGCGATATCATCACCATTGAGATTGAAAACGTAAACACCCGGGCGTTGCGCGAACTCGAGAAGATGGGCAAAAAGGTTTTTCCGCAACCCCATCTGATTGAACTCATCCAGGACAAGCGCACACAAAAAGAATTTTACCGCACCCACCACATTCCAACTGCCGAATTTGTGCTCGTGGAAAATCGCGCGGACGTGCAACAGCATGGCGCCTTTTTGCCAGCCGTAAACAAGCTCGGCAAAGAAGGCTATGACGGTCGTGGCGTGCAGATGTTGCGCACAGCGGCTGACTTTGACAAAGCCTTTGACAAGCCCGGCCTGCTGGAAAGACTCATCGACTTTGACCAAGAGATTGCCGTAATAGCCGCGCGAAACGAAAAGTGCGAAGTCGCCACCTTTCCGGCCGTAGAAATGGTTTTTCACCCGGAGCACAACCTGGTCGAATATCTCTATTCACCGGCATCCATTTCGTTAGCCATCGCGCAGCAGGCCGATCAGGTTGCGCGCAGGCTGGTGGAGCAATTGCAGTTGGTGGGGTTATTAGCCGTAGAAATGTTCGTGACCAAAGACGGACAAGTGCTGGTGAACGAAGTGGCTCCGCGCCCGCATAACAGCGGGCATCACACCATCGAGGCTAACGTGACCTCCCAATACGAGCAGCATCTGCGTGCCATTTTCAACCTGCCGCTGGGCGATACGCGTATCGTGCAACCCAGCGCTATGGTTAACCTGTTGGGTGAGGCTGGCTTCGAAGGGCCGGCCAAATATGAAGGATTAGAAGCGGTGATGAAAGAATCGGGTGTGCATGTGCATCTCTACGGAAAGAAGAATACCAAACCCTTCCGCAAGATGGGCCACGTAACCCTTACAGGGCAGCATGTGGAAGAGTTGAAAACAAAAGTTGAGTTTGTCAAACGAACATTAAAAGTGGTAGCATGAGCAAACCCGTCATTGGCATCATCATGGGCAGCCAGTCCGACCTCACGGTGATGCGCGAAGCAGCCGAGTTCCTGGAAGAGATGAAGATTCCGTTTGAGCTGACGGTGGTATCGGCACACCGCACACCGCAACGGATGGTCGAGTACGCCACTTCGGCCCGCTCGCGCGGCCTGCGCGCTATTGTGGCGGGTGCCGGTGGTGCAGCTCATTTGCCCGGCATGGTAGCTTCGCTGACGTCACTGCCGGTTATTGGTGTACCCATCAAGTCATCCAACTCCATTGACGGTTGGGATTCCGTGTTGTCCATCCTCCAAATGCCCTCTGGTGTGCCGGTAGCCACCGTGGCGCTGAACGGAGCCCGAAATGCCGGCATCCTGGCAGCGCAAATTATTGGCGCCACCGACAAGAAAGTTGGCGCCCGGCTGGACGCCTTCAAAAACGAGTTAAAAACGAAAGTAGAGGCCTCGGTGGCCACCTTGCGCAAAAAGGGCTGGAAGTCGGCTTAACGCTTTGCTCCTCCCCCGATTATTCAGTACCTTCTCGGCCCATTAGACGAGAAGCACACGATGCTACGGCCTGGACAAAAGGGTTGGTTAAAGGACTACCTTGAATTTCGCAAGGAGTTGCTGCGCGACATGACCGGTGCCAGCCGTCACGCAGCCCATCCCGACCATTCATTGTATCGCATCGTTCAACCGACCGGCCTCATGTACGGTCAGACGGTTGAAGTTGATCTACCCGATGCCAAGCGGTGGGATGAGAAGGATCGCATGAAGATTCTGTTGGCGGAAAGTCTCATCAGCGCCTCGCTGCTTTACCACGAGAAGCCCGTCAAAGATGCCGGAGAACTCTCGGACGCGATCGTGAAAAGCCTCGAACAAGTGGGCAATTTTTACAATCATGTTTTCCCCGAGCTGGCCACCCCGACCAAGACACTTTTCGGGCGAAAGAAAACCCCGCTCGAGATTGCCGAGAAGATTCTCGACAAAAGGATTGAACACACGAGTGAGTACAGCAGCAACTTCTGGACTCAGTTTTTCCACAACAGTCTGCTGTTTTTGGATATCTTCATCTTCGGGCAGTGGATTCATACCAATGCCGACCGCATTGTGTCAGACTTTTTCAAATACGAGCGCGAGGAGTTACGCTTTTCAGTCGTTAAAGTGATTGCCGCTGCGGCTCACGCCAATAAATCCATCGAGTACGAGGAGCGCAAGCTTTTCGAATTGTTTCAACAAAGTGCCGGGCTGCCGCATGATCGGAAAAAAGAGGCATTAACGATCTTCGAGAAGGGGGTTAGGCTGGAAGATATCAACCTACCCACGAACAATTCCTGGATACTGAAGAAGTATTTTCTGGAAATGGCCATCCTGACCGTTTGGGCCGATAAGAAAGTGGAGGCCCCCGAGCAAAACTTTTTGCAGGCCTTCAGCGCCTATCTTGATTTTCATGCCGATGATCTGGAAAACAGCCAGTTGGCCGTAGAGGGATTCGTGCTGGAACACTGGGAGCAATTGAGCTCGTTACAGAACAAACTCGACTACAACACCGTGAGCCAGCAGTTTCTCAAACGCCTGGCAAACGTGGCTGAGCAAAACAAATCGAAGCTGGTACGCGAAGTACAAAGCAGCGAGGAACTGGTGGGATTACTCAAAAAAGCCCGATCACAAGAATTAGACGAAGCGGAAAAAAATCGCCTGCATGAATTGCTCATGGTTGTACTCAAGGCCATTCCCACCTTCGTGCTCGTATCCTTGCCGCAACATTTTTTAACGCTGCCTATGCTGATGCAAATACTACCGAAAAACTTCTTCCAGGAAGTAACCAGTTAACCCGCCTCAGCCGGCAGGTCAATCGTGTAACCCGAATGACTCCAATACCTGACGACTGGCCGCTTTGCTGTCGGTAAGAACCAGTAAGTGATCAAATGCGCGCAGATCCGTTTCACCCGATGGTGTCATGTAAGTATCTCCCCGGTGGATGAGCACAATGAGTGCAGACGGTGGTAATTGGATTTGAACAATTCGTTTTCCGATGAGTGATGAATCTTCGGGAATATCCAGTTCAACCAACTCTGATTTACTGTTATCGCCCAACTCAACATCTAACGGGAATCTTCTTTTTAGCTTGGTGGGCACGGAGACGTGAAGCCAACGGGCCATAAGGGGTAGCGTAGCGCCTTGCACCACCACGGAGGATACGGAGATGAAAAACACGAGATTAAAAATCGTCTCGGCATAGGCAACCCCGGCCAAAAGCGGATAGGTGGCAAATACAATGGGCGCGGCTCCCCGCAAGCCCACCCAGGAAATGAAGAGCTTTTTCCGGTAGTTCAGATCGCGGGCGCGCAAAAGCGAAATAAACACGGCAACCGGCCGGGCTACCAGAATCAGGAAAAAGGAAATCAGAACCCCTTCATCCGCCAGGGGCACCATGCGTGACGGAAACACGAGCAGCCCCAGTGTAAGAAACATGACAATTTGCATCAACCACGCCTGTCCGTCAAAAAACTTGATGAGCGATTTTTTGTGAATGAAGTTGCTGTTGCCCAGGATGATGGCAGACGTATAGATGGCCAAAAATCCGTTTCCGCCAATGAAATCAGTTGACGAAAAGGTGAAGAACATAAGCGCGTAGATAAGCACCGGATATAGTCCTTCCACATCTAACTTGATCCGGTTTAATGTGACCACCATCAACTTCCCCATGCCAAAGCCACAAGCCGCCCCCAGGATCATTCCCTTCAGGAAGCTCGGCACCAAAACCCATACGGATGTATCGGGCTCATTCACCAGTTGAATAAAGCTAATGGTCAGGAAGTAGGCCATCGGGTCGTTACTGCCGCTCTCAAATTCCAATAGCGGCCTAAGGTTGCCCTTGAGCCCGATATTCCGCGTGCGCAAAACAGAAAAAACGGCAGCCGCGTCTGTGGAAGATACAATTGCCCCCAACAGCATGCCTTCAGCTAATGAAACCCCGAGCAAAAAATGAGTAAACAAGCCGACCAAAAGTGCTGTCAGCAAAACGCCCAGTGTGGCAAGTGAGATACCATCTTTAAGGACCGGCCGAATGCTGTCCAGCTTAGTGGTCATTCCGCCCGAAAACAAAATGAAGGTAAGGGCCACAATACCCAAAAACTGGGAGATCTTCGGATCGTCAAAGTGGATGCCCCCGATACCTTCAGAGCCGGCTAACATACCGATAGCCAAAAACAGCAACAGGGCCGGAACACCAAACTTGAACGATGTTTTACTGGCCACAATGCTGATGAACAGCAGAATGGAACCGAGCAAAAGGAAGTTTTCTATGGTGAGTGTCATGAGCCTGTAGTCATTTCAAAATTACCCAAAAGATAGTCTACAGGCTGCATGTTTGGCAGCTTGTTTAACCCAGCAACAGAACGTTCAACTTATTTCAGTTCTTCCGACTCCTTCACCTTTTTAGGCACCAGAATGGAGAACACGATCGCCAAAGTAAGCGTAAGGATAATAACGATGAAGGAATATGTGGGCGGAATCTCGATGTGCACGATTTCCATCAACATTTTGGCACCGATAAAAAACAAAATGATGGAGAGGCCTTTTTGCAATAAATAGAACTTGTCAATGACGCCTGACAGCAGGAAGAACATGGCCCGCAAACCCAATACCGCAAAGATGTTGGACGTATAGATCAAGAACTCATTTTGCGTGATGGCGAAGGCAGCCGGGATGGAGTCCACCGCGAAGATCAAGTCCGTTGTCTCGATCAGCACAATCACCAGGAACAACGGGGTGAACATCAAGCGCGGCTTGGTGATGACGAACTTTCCTCCGTGATCGTCCGGGGTGATGGGAAGATACTTGCGGCACAAGCGCATGATCGGATTCTTCTCAGGATCAATTTTTTCATCACTGTCTTCGAAATAGATTTTAATACCCGAATAAATCAGGAATACCCCGAACACGTATAAAATCCAATGGAACTTGGCAATGAGCAGCGCACCAACGAAAATGAAAATGCCCCGGAAAAACACCGCGCCCAGGATTCCCCAGAACAAGATATTGTGGTAGTACTCTTCCTTAACCGCAAAATACTTTAAGATCAACAGGATAACGAAGATGTTATCCACTGATAAGGCATATTCGGTGAGGTAGGCACTAAAGTACTCAACTGATGCATCCAACCCGCCATTGCCCGTGTCATCATACAGATAAATGAAAAAGCCGAACAGCGTACTGATAAAGACCCAAAAAACGGACTGATAGAGGGCCGACTTAGTGGTGATCTTGTGAGCCGTTTTGTTGAATACGCCCAGATCGAGCAGCAGGAAAATGATGATGATTACCGCAAAGACGCCAAACAAAATGGTTTCCGCCTGACTATGACTACTGAACAACGAGAAGAGAAGCATCCCTGGCGATTCCGTTTTGGTGGAGTGATTGTTGCGTTTTAACGCTCAAAACAGCTTTTAAAGCATTAAATGAGCGGCAAAACTACAAATTATCCGTTTACGTAAGGTTTACTCGGTTTAAATACCGCATTTCTCCAAAAGGAAACCTTATTAAAGCCCACATTTCCTGCAAATTCCTTGGATTAAGAGGTTTAATTCGCGTGGCTTATACCCCGAAGGCAGTTTAACGGGGGGGATATGAACGTGCTCCAAACAGGTAGTTTGTCCACATTTTATGCACTTAAAATGAACATGTTCGTGGTGATGCCCTGCGTCTGTGCATTCCTGTTGGCAAAGGGCATATTTCAAGGTGCCGGTGTCATCCAACACCTTGTGGATAACCCCCCGGTCTAAAAACGTTTTGAGCGTGCGGTACACCGTAACCCGGTCGTACACGTCAGCAAATTGCTGTTCAATGTCGGAGTACGAAAGCGCATAACCTTTTCGCTGAAACAAGTCCAAAATAGCCTGGCGGCTGGAGGTTGTTCGAAGGTTGTGTGATTTTAACGGGGCCGTGAGTTCGTCCTTCATACAGGGGCAACGGATGAATTCTCTACCTGAAGCTTGAGCAAGTTACGATAAATCCCGTCATCGCGCAGCAGCAACTCCTCATGTTTGCCTGACTCGGCCACGCGACCATCTTTAATCACCAGAATGCGATCTGCGGTGCGGATGGTGCTGAGGCGATGGGCAATGACAAATGTTGTTCGGTTCAGCATCAACTTCTCCAATGCATCCTGCACCAGCCGTTCGGACTGTGCATCAAGCGAACTCGTGGCCTCATCCAGCACCAGAATTGATGGATCTTTTAGAATAGCGCGCGCAATGGCAATCCGCTGGCGCTGCCCTCCGGAAAGCTTCACTCCACGGTCGCCCACAAGGGTGTTGAGTTTCTCCGGAAAGCCCTCAATAAACTCGAGAGCATTGGCCTGGCGGGCGGCCTGCCAGATTTCCTCCTCGGTAGCGTCCGGTTTCCCGTATGCAATGTTTTCGCGAATGGTGCCTCCAAACAAAATCACTTCCTGAGGCACTAACCCAATGTTCTGGCGGTAAGACGTCAGGTTGTATTGCTGGATGTCCTCCCCATCGGCCCGGATGACCCCGTGACTCACCGGGTACTTGCGCAGCAACAACGAAATGATGGTCGACTTACCCGCTCCGCTTGGACCAACCAGGGCAATCCGCTCTCCAGGCCGAACCTGGAAATCAATCTCGCGCAGCACCGTAACGTCTTGTCGGGTGGGGTATTCAAATGAAACGTTTTCAAACGATAGCTGTCCCTTCAGTTTCAAATGCTGCGGGTTGGGCTCGCGCTCATCAGGCGTATGTAGAATTTCGATCAACCGTTCGGACGCCCCGATCGATTTCTGCACCTGACTGTAGATGTCACCCAACCCCGCGATAGACCCACCGATAAATGAAGTATAGATCACAAATGAGAACAAATCGCCCACGGTCAATTCACCCGCCTGCACCAAATTGGCACCGTACCAGCTAATCGCAACGATGCCTCCAAAAAACGCAACGATCGAGAAGGAGACAAACAAACCGCGATACTTCCCTACTGTTACGGCCGTGTCAACGACTTCACGCAACGACTTCCGGTAGCGACCGATTTCCAGCCATTCGTTAGTAAACGACTTCACCACGCTAATGGACTGGAGTGCCTCCTCGACCACAATGTTGGCATTAGCCAACTGATCTTGTATTTTTTTTGACTGTTTGCGAATGAACTTACCGAACGCCAGGGCCGCGAGAACCAACACGGGGAAGGTGATGAGCATAAACAAGGTAAGCTTGGGCGTAAGGACGAAGATGATGGTGACGCCAAATACCAACACCAAAATTTGGCGGAGTAATTCAGCCAATGTGAATGTCAGCGTGTCTTGCAAGGTGGATACATCGGAGGTGATGCGGCTCATCAGTTCTCCTACTCTGCGCGAATCGTAGAACGACATCGGCAGCCAGATCATTTTATCAAATACGGAATGCCGCAAGTCGGCCAGGGCGTTTTCACTCACTTTGGTGAAGGTGAACATGCGGGTAAAGGAAAACACGCTTTGCACGGCCAATATACCCATGAGGATAAAGGCGATCTGGCTGATGGAGTCAATAAACATCCAGGTTTTACCTTGGGCGACATCCAGCAGTTTACCGGCAAAGAATGGAAAAGCGAGTACCGTCACGCTGGACAGCGCCAGCGACAACAGGCCCAGGGCAAAAACCCAACGATAGGGAAGCACAAACCGAAAAATACCCAGAAACTTACGCAGCCCCTCGCGGGTCAGCTTCGCTTTAGGTTGACCGTCATCTTCCGAAAATCGCCTCTTTGCCATCTTAAATTTACTCGTTGTCGTAGACGAAGCCTTCGCTCCTTTTATTGCATCCGCACCTGGATATCAAACAAGGTGGTGTCACCCCAAAAAACCTTTTGGCCGCCTTGTTGGCCAAAGCCTGACAGGCGAGCCGCTCCGGGCGACTCAAACTGCAGACGAAACTGACGCTCGGCCGAAAAGAAAAAACTCTTTTCGCGGTGAATGGCTTCAATCTTTTGAATGCGCTGAGGTCGGTCTAAAAAATACAGGCGCAAAATGCCAACCGGGGCGTGGGGGGCGTGGTACTCACGCACGGTCAGGTTGCTGCGGGGGTCATCATATTCTCTCATCACATACTGATCGCGATAAGCCGGGCGGTTCACCGCCTGCAGTTTTTGAAATACGGCCAGTTCCTTCTGCCAGTCCGCGGCATTCAAGGTCAACACCACAGAATCAACCGCTTCATTAACACGCGTAATCTTGGTCACGTAGTGTGGCTGCGTGCCCTGTGCTGCGAGCAGACTATCGAAGTTATACAGCGGGCGTTGCGCTCGCGTGCCTGCCCCCGGCTGCTGACAACTGCTTGTCAGAGCCGCCAGCGCTACCCAAAACCACTTCATGCGCGCGTCAGCTGTTGGCCTGTCATTTCCTTTGGCACCGCAATGCCCATCATACTCAAAATCGTGGGGGCCAAATCACCCAGTTTGCCATTGTTCCATGGCCCCTCGTACTCATCATCCACCAATATACACGGCACAAGATTAGTTGTGTGTGCCGTATTGGGTGTGCCGTCTTCGTTGATCATAATGTCGGCATTGCCATGATCGGCAATGATGATCACCGAGTAGCCATTTTGGCGAGCGGCTTCGGTTACGGCTTCATTGCACTGATCAACGGTTTCGCAGGCTTTCACCGCTGCCGAAAACACACCGGTGTGACCCACCATATCAGGATTGGCGAAGTTCAGACAGATGAAATCCGCCTCCTTTTTCTCCAGCTCCGGAATAATCTTGTCTCGGATGTCGCGTGCACTCATTTCGGGCTGTAAATCGTAGGTGGCCACTTTGGGCGAAGGGCATAAAATGCGCTGTTCGCCTTCAAACGGAGTCTCGCGGCCACCCGAAAAGAAAAACGTCACGTGCGGATATTTCTCCGTCTCGGCAATACGAATTTGCTTCTTGCCGGCTTTGGCCAAAACTTCACCTAACGTATTCTCCAGATTGTCTTTATCAAAAATCACCTCCACATTCTTGAACGTTTCATCATAGTTGGTGAGCGTAACATAATGCAGCGGTAATTTTTTCATACCCTGATCGGGGAAATCCTGCTGAGTCAGTACCTGCGTGATCTCGCGGCCACGGTCGGTGCGGAAATTGAAGCAGATGACCACATCGTGAGGTTGAATGGTGGCCAATGGCCGTCCATCTTCACCGGTAACCACAATGGGTTTGATAAATTCATCGGTCACGCCATCTGCGTAAGACTTTTCAACAGCCGCCAATACATCCGTAGCCGGTGTGCCGGTGCCGTTTACCAGTAAATCATAGGCCAGTTTCACGCGCTCCCATCGCTTGTCGCGGTCCATGGCATAGTAGCGGCCAACCACGCTGGCAATTTTTCCGCCCGTTTGATCAAGGTGACTTTTCAAGTCTGCGAGATACGCCCGCCCGCCTTTCGGATCGGTATCGCGGCCGTCTGTAAAGGCATGAACAAAAACACGTTTCAGTCCTGCTTCATTCGCCAGTGAGCACAGGCCTTTCAGGTGGCCGATGTGGGAGTGTACACCTCCATCGGAAACCAGGCCGATGAAATGCACGGCCCTTTGGTTGTTGCGCGCGTCTTCAAACGCGGATTGCAGCACAGCGTTTGTGGCCAGCTCCCGTTCTTCAATCGCTTTGTTGATGCGCACCAGATCCTGGTAGACCACGCGGCCGGCTCCAATGTTCATATGCCCAACCTCCGAGTTACCCATTTGTCCGGGTGGCAACCCCACCGCCAGGCCCGAGGCCTCCAATTTGCTGTGCGGGTACTTCTTGTACAACGAATTGAAATAAGGCGTTTTGGCCTGGTCGATAGCTGATACGGCTTTGTTGAGCGCGATACCCCAGCCATCAAGAATCATCAACAACACTTTGCGGTTCATCGTCTGGATTTGAAAGAACTGCAAATATACGGTCAAGGCCGGCTCCGGCCCCCGCAAGTGGCCTTAAATGGTATATTTGTGGCACGTTTTTCGAATACGAAGAGGATAATGAAAAATTGGTTGTTTTTGGTGCTGTTGGGTGTAGCCACTACACAGGCCGTGGCGCAGGCCGAGTGGCACGGACCGATACGTGAGGCCATTAAAGCCGGTGATGCCAAGGCGCTCGCTCGCCATTTCAATACATCCATCGAGATAACGCTGGACGGCAACGTGAGCAGCTACAGCAAAACACAGGGCGAGTTTGTAATGCGCGACTTTTTCAAGAAGAGTCCGCCCGCCAACTTCACCATCATGCACACCGGTGCTTCTAAGGGCGGTCTGCAGTTTGCCATCGGCCGCTACGAAAGTGGTGGAACCTCCTACAACGTGCTGATTCGCGTAAAGGACGTGAGCGGCCAACTCCTTATTCACGAAATGAGTTTCGTGAAGGAATGACGCGCCCAGCCTACATTACTCCCGCAGCCCTTCAATCGTTTATTCAATCTGCCCTGGCCGAGGATATCGGGGAGGGTGATCACTCCACACTGGGCAGTATACCGCGTGAGAGAGAGGCGAGCGCCCGGTTGCTGGTAAAGGAAGAATGCAAACTGGCCGGCATCGAACTGGCGGTGGAAATTTTCAGAGCCGTAGACCCCCACCTCGCAGTTGAGTTGTTGTGGCATGACGGTGATGCGGTTCGCCCGGGAGAAACAGCCTTTATTGTTAGTGGCCGTGTACAATCCATTCTGCAAGCCGAGCGGCTGGTGCTCAATTGCCTGCAACGCATGAGTGGTATTGCCACGCTCACGCACCGTATTGCACGATTGATCGAAGGAACCCGAGCGCAGTTAATGGACACACGCAAAACCACCCCTAATTTCCGGCTGGCCGAAAAATGGGCGGTGGCCATTGGCGGAGGAGTCAACCACCGTTTTGCGCTCTACGACATGGTGATGTTAAAAGACAATCACGTAGACATGGGCGGTGGCATCACCCGCGCCATTACCTCCACACGCCAATACCTGGCAGCGATCAATAAACCGCTGCGCGTGGAAGTGGAAACGCGTAACCTGGCCGAAGTAGCCGAGGCCTTGCAAGCCCGGCCCGATGTTATCATGCTCGACAACATGTCGCTGGCAGACATGCAAAAAGCCGTAGCGCTCATTGGCGGAGTTTGTAAAACAGAAGCCAGTGGGGGTATCACCGAAGCCACCATACGGGCGGTAGCGGAATGCGGTGTGGATTACATTTCAGTAGGCGCCCTCACCCACTCCGTCAAAAGCGTAGATCTCAGCCTGAAGGTGATTAAGGCCTGACCCCTGGGCGGGATGATTAAAAACTAAAATTACTGCCTATTTTTGCCTCCCTTTCGGGAAAGCTATGATCGTTAAAACTAAAAACTACCGGCTTGAAAAAAGCGCCTACATCAAGATGGCCCTCAAGGCCGTGCTTCGCCAGCAATGGTGGGTATCTCTTTTTTTCATTGCCATCTGCCTGAACTACGTGTGGGCACCCAGTATCTGGTGGTTCATTGGGGCGGTTATCGGAGGATTGCTGTACTTGTTATTCTGGTGGGTACAGTTTTATGGAGTCACCCAACTCGATCAGGGTAAGATGTTATTCGAACGCTTTTCATATGAAATCTCCAGCCAGCAGATTGTGATGAAACTGAACCCGCGCGAAGGTATGCCGCTGAAATGGGACCAGATCAAGCGCGCGCAGGTGGGTAAGGACTACATGGTGCTCTTCGTCAACAAAGCACAAATCATTCACTGGCCATTCAAAATCTTTAATACGGACAATGAGCGGAAATTTGTCCAGAGCATTCTCAAAACGCGGGGACTGATCAAGTAAATTCGGGCTATGGATGGCCCGCGCACTAAAAAACTCTCCCCTGCCGAGGCACTCGCCCGCATCATGCGCTATTGCGCTTACCAGGAACGCTCGCATCAGGAGGTTAAACGCAGGCTTTTTGATTACGGGCTGTTTGCCTCCCAGGTAGACGAAATTCTCAGCAAGCTTATCGCTGACGGCTTTCTCAACGAGGAGCGATTTGCCAAAGCGTTTGCAGGTGGAAAGTTTCGGATGAAGAAATGGGGTAAACTGAAAATCGAGCAGGAGTTAAAGTCCAGGGGCCTCACGGAACGTTGCATCCGCTCCGGACTTAAGGAAATTGATGCCGCGGATTACCGAAAATCGCTGGTGCTGGTTGTTCGGAAAAAGATCAAAGAAACACACGAGCACAATCTGCTGGCCAAGCGCAACAAGGTGGCCCGTTTTGCTATTGGAAAAGGATATGAGCCCGAGCTGGTATGGGAAACCGTCAAAAATGAACTGCCGGACTAAAATGCCGCCCAGCCGACCAATGGTATAAAAACGGGATCCACCGGAACATTTTTCACTGACCCAAGGCCTGTTTTTCCGTTATATTTGACCATTGACTGACACGTATGCAATTGATTAAGGCCTGCGAAACAATTCTGAGGCAACTGGCCGACCTGGTGGAGCGCATCGAGGAGCGAGACTTTGTCACCCCTTCAGCCGCTCTTAGCCAATCTACGGTGGGCCAACACCTGCGACACACCCTCGAGTTTTTTGTATGCCTGGAAGCCGGTGTGCAATCGGGCACAGTGAATTACGACAAACGCGCCCACGACAAAATCATTGAATCCGACAAGTTTCTCGCCCTGGCGGCCATCTGCCGCATACGTGACTTTGTCCGCCAGCAGCCTCCGCACCAACGGCTTATACTGGAGGTCGGTTACGAACGCAACAGCGAAGAGGCGATAACCCTTGATACGAACTACCTGCGTGAACTTACCTACAACATTGAGCATGCGGTGCATCATATGGCCATCATGAAAATCGGAGTACGCGAAGTGGCCCCTTACGTTACCCTGCCTCCCGATTTTGGCATTGCCGTATCCACCATTCGCTATCAAGAAACTTCGATGGCTCCGCGTTCATGACGCGATTGTTCCGTTCACCATTCGTCATCCGTTTGTTTAACTGGGAGTACTGGCCTTTCTGGGCGGTACAGTGGCCCTTGTTTCTCTACTGGTTATGGCTGGCGCTGCGTGCGCGCGCCCTGTTTTTCTTTTCAGCATCTAACCCCTCAATACCCACCGGTGGTATGATGGGCGAATCGAAGTTTGACGTGTTGGAGCTCATTCCCCAACCATTCAAGCCCACGAGCATCCGGCTATCGCCACGGTTGAACGCAGCGGACGTGATGTCGAAGTTAACCGAAGCGGGGCTGGCGTTACCCGTGATTTTTAAACCCGACATGGGTGAACGAGGCTGGATGGTGAAGCGCATCAACACAGAAGCCGATGTGCAGCAGTACCTCACCCAGATCAAAATCAGTTTTATTGCACAGGAGTTACTCACGCTTCCGCTCGAATTCGGTGTTTTCTATTGGCGGCTGCCGGGTACCGAGCGTGGTACGGTGAATAGCATTACGGGAAAGGAATTCTTGTCGGTAACAGGCGATGGGCGGCACACCCTGGCCGAACTGATCCGGGCCAATCCGCGTGCGTTGCTCCAGTGGGATAATTTGATGGCGCGGCTCGGGGACAAAATGAATTCGATTCCTGCTGCTGGCAACCTCGTTGAACTTGTTTCGATTGGCAATCACTGCCTGGGCACCAAGTTTATAAACGCCAATCACCTCATTACACCTCAACTTACCGATTCGTTCGACCGCATGAGCAAACAAATCAACGGTTTCTATTTCGGGAGGTTTGATTTGCGCTGTGCCTCGGTGGAGGATTTGCAAGCGGGGCACATCAAAATCATGGAACTGAACGGTTGCGGAGCGGAACCCGCCCACATCTATCACCCGGGTGCCTCGCTGTGGGCCGCGTGGCGAACGCTGTTTCGGCATTGGCACACGCTATACCGCGTCAGTGTTGCCAACCACCGGCTCGGTGTTCCCTACTTATCTTTGGCGGAGGGAAAAAAGATCTATCAGCGCTTCAAGGCAGCACAGGCATAATGGAATTACTCTGGGTTTTTCTGGTTGGTTTGGTATTCAGCTTTATTGGCTCCATACCGCCCGGCACGCTTAACCTGTGTGTGCTGCAACTGGGTCTGGAACGCAAAGTGGCTACGGCTCTTCGGTTTGCCTTGGCGGTTTCCATCGTGGAGTATCCCTACACCTGGATCGGGATTCAGTTCGAATACTGGATTACGAACAACCCCCTGGTGATCGAAAACTTCAGACTGATAGCAGCCGTGGTGATGACGCTTTTGGGTGCGCTCAACCTTTGGTCAGCCCGCAAGCCTACGGCCTTCGCCAGGCGGTTTGAAGAGAGCGGATTTCGCAGAGGGTTTGTCTTAAGCGTGTTGAACCCGCTGGCCATACCGTACTGGATCGGTGTAACGGCTTATCTCAAATCGCAGGGATGGATTAATCTGAGCAGTGTGTGGTTACTTCACAGCTACATTCTGGGCACCGCTGTTGGGGCCATGTTACTGCTCACTGTGTTTGCCTTTATGGCGCAGCGTGTTTCACGCTACGTGAGTGGGGCGTGGGCCAAACTTGTGCCGGGCTTCGTATTGCTGGCTCTCGGGCTTTATGCTTTCGTGCAGTACCTGTTCCTTTAATTTTTCGTTGTACCTTTCGAATCACTCGTCATTATGTTACTCGCCTTCGACATCGGCAACAGTGATATCACCATCGGCTTGTGGAACGGCCAGGCATGGAGCCATCATTGGCGCGTTCCGTCACGGCCCGATCAGCCCGAATTGTTCTATGGCGTAAAAATCCGTGATTATTTTCTCGAAGCATCGCTTCAACGCGAACATATCGAGACTATCGTGATCAGCAGCGTGGTGCCGGGTCTCAATGAAAAGATCAAGAACGTTATTCGCTCGTTGTTTATCCGCGAGCCGATTTTTCTCGGTCCGAAAGTATATGAGCAATTGCCGCTGGAGGTGCTCAACCCCTATGAAATTGGCAGCGACCTGGTGGCCAACGCCATGGCTGCGTACTCCAAGTTTGGACAAAACTGTGTAGTGGTAGACTTTGGCACCGCGCTTACTTTCACTACGGTGAACCGCAATGGAAAAATTCTGGGCGTTTCCATTGTACCCGGTCTGCGCACGGCCATCAAAGCGCTAAGCCAGAATACAGCCAAGTTGTTTGATGTGCCGCTGGAAATGCCTCGCTCTGCGCTGGGCACCAACACGGTAACGGCCATTCAATCCGGAATTGTAATTGGTTACGATGGGTTGGTGCGCAGCATGATTGAGGCCATTCGCCAGGAGCTGGGCAGTCCGTGTTTGGCCGTGGCTACGGGTGGCCTGTCGTTCGTGATTACGTCATTGAAAGAATATTTCCAGGTAGTAGACCCGCAACTTACGCTGGATGGCCTTCGTTTCATCGGGGAGCACATTAGCAACGGAAAGAAGTAGTTCCGCGTGCCGCCCTCACCATGATCACCAACGTCAAAATCACCAATACCGAAGTTCTCTCCGACAACTGGTATGTGTTGCGGAAACTGACTTACGAGTACACCAAAAAAGATGGCACCCGGCACGTGCAAAGCCGGGAAGTATACGACCGCGGCAATGGCGCCACTATCTTGCTTTACAACAAAGAACAACAAACCATCATCCTCACCCGGCAGTTTCGGTTGCCCACATTTGTAAACGGCAACGAAACCGGTATGTTGATTGAAGCCTGTGCCGGCTTGCTGGATAAAGACAATGCCGAGGATTGCATCAGGCGCGAAACCGAGGAAGAGACAGGTTACAAGATCAGTGCGGTGCGCAAAGTTTTTGAAGCCTACATGTCGCCCGGTTCCGTTACCGAAGTGTTACATTTTTTCGTTGCTGCCTATGCACCGGAGATGAAGGTAGCCGAAGGCGGAGGCGTAGCCCGAGAAGAAGAAAACATCGAGGTGCTGGAACTTAGCTTTCAGCAGGCGTTGGAAATGGTGGACCGGGGCGAAATCAAAGACGGCAAAACCATCATGCTGTTGCAATACGCACAACTTCACGGAATTCTGTGAGCTATCCCGGCCCAGCGGCACTTCGGGGGTAACATTGCCCGTGCTCTGACTAGTGGTTTTCGTTATCTTTACCAGCACTATGCTATTCTCGCGCTCCGGAAACCTGGCCATAGACCTGGGCAACACCAATACGTTGTTGCGCGATCAGCATCACTTGCTCTTGAGTGAGCCCTCGGTGCTGATCGTGGACGAAGACAGCCACCGCATTGAAGCTGTGGGCGAGCAAGCCTACGCGATGCTGGAAAAAACCCATCACCACCTCAAGCCCATCCGGCCGTTGCGCGGGGGCGTTATTTCCGATGGTGAGTCGGCCAAGCAGATGATGCGCGCCCTCGTGCGCAAAGCCAGCCGACCCTCGTTGTTGCGCGGGTTTCAATTCCTCATTTCGGGTGTGCCGTACGATACCACGCCCGTGGAGAAACGCGCCCTGCGCGATATCCTGGATCAGTTCTCGGCCCGCCATACGCATCTGGTTCATGAACCCCTGGCGGCCGCCCTCGGTATGGGACTCAACATTCAGGAGCCTGAGGGCAAGCTGGTGGTGGACATCGGTGGCGGCATCACCGAAGTGGTGGTGATTTCGCTCTCCGGTGTGGCGGCTTTCCAGTCCGTCCGCGTGGCAGGCGACACCCTGGATGAAGAAATTCAGGACTACTTCAGACGCGAGCATCATCTGGCTATTGGATTAAAAACAGCCGAGCAGTTGAAAATAGAACTCGGTTGCGTCTACGAGCCGATCGCGTCCAGCACGATTGGCCGACAGGTAAAGGGCAAAGACCTGCGCGAAGGGATTCCATCCACCCGCTGGGTGAGCGAGGCCGAGATCTCCCGCGTATTGGACCGCCCCTTCCGTCAAATTGAATCGTGTATTCATCAATCGCTGGAGGCTTGCCCTCCCGAATTGGCAGGCGACCTATACCGCACCGGTATGTTCGTGACAGGCGGCCATGCCCGGCTTAAAGGATTGGCTGAGCGCTTTCATAAACTATTTCAAATACCGGTGCATGTGGATCCGCAGGCGCTGCTCTCGGTGAGCAAAGGTATTGCCCACATCCTGAACCGGCCCGCAGCGTTTCGAAGCATGTTGATGTGAAGTTGGTTGTTGCTCCGATTTCCATGCTCACATGCCGACAAAATTCATCTAAGCCACTTTTGGCCACTTCCACGCCTGCCATATAATGATGCTGGTTACTACGCTTTCAATGACGGCATAAAACACGTAAGCGGCCACCTCGGGTGTTACGGGCATTGACGTGACCGCTATGAGCACCATAATGCCGGTGAACGCCACACCGAAGATAATGTTAGCCCACCGCGCAACGGAAGCCCGGGCGAGCACGGAGAGAATAATCACCAAGGGAGGCAACGCCATTAATATCGAGGCAGCGAATACCTTTAGCGGATTGTTCAAGAGGGTATTGCCACTCACCAACTTCCCGGCTTCACCGGGGATATACAGGGCGAAGTAGTCGCCATATACATACAAGAACATGACGGCCGTCCAGAGCGCTACGAGTCTGACCCGAATGCTGGCGGGGAGTTGGTCAAGCGAGGATTTAGAATTCATTTTGGAATTGTCTCTTGAGGATTTCTACCCGGTCTGGCGGCAAAAGCCTCCGGCACACCAAAGGCATAGGCAACAATATCCCAGGTAACAGACGGCCAAACGGGAATTAGGTTACACGTAAGAAAAAATAGATGGGCGCATCTTATCGCTGAGGCGGGGCCGGCACCAGAGCCACGGGACCTAAAAGCCGATAAGGCACACCAAACTGTTGGAAGGCTGACCAGTTAAGAGGATTTGTACCGCCTTCGCTGCGGTAACGGAGGACTGCCTGCCGCCAATGCTCAGCGGGAAAAAACAGATGCGGCTTCTTCAGCTCCTCCACAAAAAGCGTCATCAGTTTTTCGGTTTCAACATCGCTGACATTCCACAAACTCATCACCACGCTTTGGGCGCCTGCCTTAAGGAAACCACGCGCAAGGCCCACAATGCCGGCCTCATGGACACGGCCAAGCCCGGTTTGGCAGGCGCTCAGTATCACAAGAGGCTTTTTTTCCAGGTTCAAGGACTGAACCATGCGCGGAGTAACAAACCCGCATTCTTGAGAGCCGCTGAGCGCGATGTAACTTTTGTCAAGCGGATCATCCGGATCGGCCCAGCCGTGCGTAGCGAAGTAAACGAAGTTGGATTCTTCCAGATAGCCGAGCACTAACTGATTGTTCGCTGCCTTGCCCGTCCACGCCCGCACATTGAGTAACTCACCTACGCGCTTCGCTTCGCGGGATGCCCCCGGCAGTGGCTTTAAACCTCGCGTACAACTATCCTCGAAAGCCGGGTTACCACAAATGATGGGGCGCTCAATCGCAAAACTAAAATGCCCGTCAGCATACCGGTAATTGGCATCATAGCCCATGGCGTTAGCCTCCACGGATTGGAAGAATTGCGTGAAGTTGTGCGCAAAGGAATACGACAACGAATCGATGAGCATGCCGCGATTAGCTCCCCATGGACGGAGCAACGCATACGGGAAACTGGAAAGATTTAGAATAGGTAGAATAACGAGGTATTTTTTAGTCGCCAACCGTTGAGCAATGACGGGTGGAAAGAGAATATCGCTAATGAGCGTGATGCTGGTGTTGAGCGGCAGATGATACCGGTTCTCGACTTCCGCATAGGCACCCCGAAGGGTTGCGGGCACCTGCTGGTGAAGCGAGACTTTCAAGGTATTCTCTAAGACAACCAGCGAATCCACCCGCAGGGGTAGCCGGGCCGTAGCTTCCAGGCCGGTGGGACCAAAAAGCCAGTGATACAGTGTATCTTCCTCGAAATGATAGAAGAGCAGCCCCATGCGCGGATTGATTTCGTCTAAAAAATCGGAGCTGTATTGCTGCACTACGGTCTCGATCTTTTTTTGATTCACCCTACCCTCCGTATAGGAAAGGCCCCGCGAGGCCATCAGATTCTTAAATTTCACTTCATAGGCCGCCAGCTGGTTGTTCAACTGCTGTGTGGACTGTGCATAGACTGGAACGGCCAAAAGGCTAACGAAAAAAGGGAGCAGCAGGCGGATCATGGGGTAAATAAAATCGTGGTCATTCAGAAAAAAACGTTTAATATCAACCTCTTGGTGGCGTTTGTCGCAAAATTTGCTGCAACACCTGGTAAAACTGGGGCAATTCAGCTTCCAATTGCACTGGCCGTTCAAAGAAGTTTTCAACAGCAACGGCAAAAAATTCCTCCATGTTACCGAAAGCATAGCGTCTGAAGAAGTGTGTTTCATCAGCTTGAAGCCGCTGCATTTCGTCATGAGCCAATCGCTCAAACTCGCTAACCCAATACGGATCCAAAACCGAGTATCGATGAGACGTGAGTTTGTGCTCCAGCCAGAGTGCGTGTGCAAACTCATGTAACAACAGATTCAGCCCGTCTTCATCGCGATGAAGCCCCTTCGTTACACCCGTCCAGCCAAAGACAATGGTTCGCAACCCGGGATTCACTTCGCCCTGATGCCGCAGGCCGGTGATCTTCGACTCATAGTCCGCGGGATAAATAATGATTCGCGTCCAAAAGGTGAGACTCTCGGGCGGTAGACGAAGCACCAGTTGCGCAGCTGCGCTGCTTATGATTGTTTTCATTTCCCGTGTAAGCTTGATCTTCCGGGGAATAAAATCGAAATACTCGTAATGATCGCGCACAAGCCGGAGAAAATGCAGCTTATTTTCTCCCGTTAACCGATCGTAGAATTTGTATTGCCCGTGAAGCACGCGATGAAATAGCGGACCGTAATAAGTACGAAAGCGAGCTTCGGCTATCGCCTCGCGAATCTGATTGTACAACCACTCCAGTAACTTGCCGAGCAAAACATCCATACGCGTTCAGTAAATCAGAAAAACTCCTCGCATAAGGCATACCGCCATCACACCCTCTCCAACGCCTGCTTCAAATCGCTGATGAGGTAATCCGCATCCTCCAGGCCAACGTACAACCGAATCAACCGATGCCGCTCCTCAGCCGGGTTAAATTCTTCAGGCCGTATGGAGACGGCCGAAGGAATCACCAATGACTCGTGGCCTCCCCAGCTCACGGCCATGAAAAACCGTTGCAGCGAATTACAGAAGATCTCCACCTGCTGCAGCATGGTAGCCCGAAGTACGATGCTGAACAAGCCACCCGCATTTTTCATTTGCTTTTTCGCCAACTCGTATTTCGGAAAAGAGGGATGGAATGGAAAAATTACCCGCTCCACCTTGGGATGGGCGGCCAGATAATCCACCACCGTATGGGTAGTGCTGCAGATACGCTCCATGCGCAGCGGCAGAGTGCGCAGGCCACGGATCAAGAGCCAGGCGTTCATGGGTGAAATGTTACCTCCAATATTCAAAAACTCGCCTTCAAAAATCTTCTGGATATGTTGGCGCGAGCCGGTGACCACACCCGCCACTACATCGCTGTGGCCGCTGATGAATTTGGTTGCACTCTGCGCCACCAGGTCGATGCCCATTTTGTACGGTTGCTGGTACAGCGGGCCCGAGTAGCTGTTGTCGATCATGGTAACAATACCGCGGTTGCGGGCGAGCGTGGCCACGGCCCCTAAATCCTGAAGCTCGTACGTAAACGTGTTGGGCGATTCGAGGTAGATTAGTTTGGTGTTCGGACGAAGCGCCTGTTCAAAATTTTTGGTTTGGGTGCCATCGACAAATGTGGTGGTAATGCCGAAGCGCGGCAGTAGCTTTTCAAACAACTTGATCGTCCAGCTGTACGGGCGCGCCACACTCACGATGTGATCGCCCTGTTGCAGCAAGGCCAATAGCGGAATACTGATGGCCGCAATTCCACTTCCAAAAACCAGGGCATCATCGGCACCATCGAGGGCCGCCAGCTTTTTGCGCAAAATGTCTACGGTAGGGTTGTTACCGCGGCTGTAAAGGGTAGCGTGGTACTCATCGGCCAGTGCCGCCCGAAACTCCGCGACCGTGCGAAAGGCAAAGTTGCTGCTTTGAATAATGGGCGGAGCAATCGCATTGAAGTATTGGGCGCGATCTTCGCCCAGTTCGTTCAGGATGTAGGAAAGTTCCATGGTTCAGGATGCTGGATACTTGATGTTGGATATTGGATACCAGATGCTGGATTACTGTCCTTACTTCTCTATTCTCATCTTCTCACCTTCTCAATATCTCCAGCTTTTCATATCCGCCCCGCGGGGTGCACTTTGTTCGATACGCTTCAAAATGCGCGGCAGGTACATGGTGTTGTAGCGCAGGCGCGAGATGTAGTTCGGATTTTCATGATCTCCATTCCAGCAATGTTCAGCCCTGTCGCCATAATCCACTTCACCTGCGTAAAACGGATTGTTGGTCTTCTTCAGGAAATCTTCCATCAGGTACACCGCATTGTTTAGATAATAGTTATCCATATCGCCACAATAGATGTGAATCTTTCCCTGTAGTTTGGGTCCCAGTGTTTTCCAATCGCGCTCCAGAATGTGGCGCAAATCATAATGCTCGCGCCAGTAGGCCGCTACCTCCGGGTCGATATCGCCCGTTTCTTTATTGAAGATGCGTTTCGGATAACCATCGTCACCCTGGGGTGAATACACCGCCTCCCAGATATCCCACTGCTGCCCGCTTCGCGATTTGGTGCCGAGCGCCAACTCGTAGTAATTGCTCTCCTGCATGGTGCTTTGAATCTGACCGAGGTAATTGCGGTGCGAAGGGATCGGCAGTTTTTTGAAATCACTCTCGTACCAGTAGGCATTATTCTGTTTGTAAATGTCAACCAGGCAATACGCGCGAAAGTCGATGGGATCGGGACAGGCCGCAAAGCAGCCGTTGAACTCATCGGGATAGAACATTTGCACGGCCAGCGCCTCCCAGCCCCCGGTGGAGCCGCCATAGGTGAAGCGTGCCCAGCCCTGCCCGATGCCGCGGAATTTCTTCTCAATCTCCGGCAGCAACTCGTACATGATAGCATCGCCATACGGGCCAAGGTTGGCTGAGTTCACGGCATAGGAATCATCGTAGTAGGGATTTGCGTGCTGGATTTCCACCACTAAAAATCGGGGGAAGTTTTTGCTGGTCCACTGCTGGTAAAAATTGTAAGCCTCCTGCTTCTGTATTTTGTTATAGCCATAGATACCGAACCGGGAACTATAATCGGTGGTATCCATATCGGCCGGTGGTGGCTCGGTGCTGAACCCGCCAAAATCGCTGGGAAAGTGCCCGTGGTAAATCATCAGCGGGTAATGCGCCTCGGGGTGTTCATCAAATCCTTCAGGCACCAGCACGTGGGCGCCCAGGAACATCGGGCGACCCCAGAACTCGCTCAGCATTTTGCTTTGAATCTTGATGTGCTTGACATACTTCGTGTCTTTCGGCTCCTCCACCGGTGGAATTTTCTGATCCATCACAAGGTCAACTGCCTGACTGGATTGCGGATCAATCGAAACTTTCACGGGCGTACTGTAAAAGTTGCCCGGCTTACGGTTCCACTGTTGGCCTTCACCCTGGTCGGGCGGAAGCTTCACCGTGTGCCCTGTTTTGAGGTTGAATGTTTCGTAGCGGTTGATGAGTGCCTGCACGTAGTAATCGCCCTTGGGGATGTCACTGATGTTACGAATGGGAAAACCGAAGGCCTCCCCGCTGACGGTGATTTTATCACCCGGCTTCATGCCCTCCACATCGAGACCAAAAACAAGCTGGGTGTTAAGCCCGTCCCCGATCTGAAAGCGTGGCTCGGACTTATCGTTGTTGGCCAGCAGCAGTAACAGGCGGCCGTCCTGTGCCTGATCGCTCAGCTCCTTTGTAAAGGAAATGGTAAAAGAAATGCGGTTTCGGGTATCGGGTAATGAGCATTGCGTTAGCAAGGCCAGCAGAAGCAAAACAGAAATGCGCATAGGTTGAAGTTTTGGGGGAAGATACGAGCGTGACTGCGGTTAGACAACTCGTTCTTTTGCCTTGGCGGAAGATTAGGCAATTATTTCATCAAGCTCATTTAGTCAGAGCTATTCCCACAATATTGCCGCGCGGTATCAAACCCAAATATCGCCCGTCAAGTGCGTTGTGACGGTTGTCACTAATCACCAGAAAATAGTCATGGCTAACTTTTATTTCTTGCTGAATTTGGATATCCGTCAGATTCTCAAACTCGGCCAGAGCCATAACCATTTTCAGATTAGCCTCAGAAACCAGAATAACATCCCCGCTTTTCGGTAGCCGCACCGGGCCCCATTCATCTACGCTTTCGCCAAAAACTACATTCATGTCATAATTTGATATCCTCTCCTCAATATTCAAGACCGCACCGTTTTTGCGCACGGCTGCAAGTTCATCAATCGATGCAAAAAACCGATACTGATTTTGCCCAAGATTTTGAAACTCAAAATCCGCCATTCTCTTTTCGTCTAAGGGCATTGAGGTAGTAACTAGATACTCATTCTTGAGGTTTAGTTTAAACGGATAAGGATTGCCGTTTATCATAAGTTTGCCTTTGTTCATTTGTGCCTCCTCCCCGGGTAGGGCAACCAAACGCGAAAGCCAAATCGCCTTTTCTTCATTTGGGTCATATTTGTCAGGCGGATAAAAGGCTACAATTTGGTTTCGCTTTAGTGTATCAACTGAGACAACGGCAACGCGATCACCTACGTTCAGGGTAGGCGACATTGATGGTGTCGAAATCCTATAGCGATTAAACAAAAATTCGGTACCCCGCTTGATTGAATCACAAGAGCAAACGAATTGGATCAATAAAAAGAGGCCAATCAGTCTTCGCATAGTTCATCAATTTAGAAATTTAGTCGGCTTCGGGAGCAATCTCACAACCTCAGCTTTACCTCATCGCGGTGGTTCACGGGCACTTTCACCGTAACCCCATGCACCGCCACGCGAATGTAGCCCACGTAACGCAACTCATATTTTTTACCGCCCAGTAAATTGAAGAACGTATCCAGGAGACCCAATTCCTTAAGCGAAAGTTTGGCCTTCACCGGCACGGTGAACTCGGACCGGGCCGGTACCACCGTGTTCGGATGGTCGTTCACCGTGGCGGCTTTCTTACCGTCAACCAACACCTCGATGTTGATCTCCTTCACCTTCATGCGCAGGTTATTAGGGTTATAAAAAAGGGCATCGCCTGTTACCAGCGGGTCGCCCTGGCCCACGTCAACCATAATATTCTTCACGCTGCGAAATTGCACCGCCTCTTTTGGGGCACAGGCAACCCCCAAAGCCGCCAACAACCAAATCAAATATCTTCCTCTCATTTTTATATCTTCCTTACGGCAAATAAACAACAAGCGGGCCATAATCAAACCTTCTACCTTTGCACCCGTGAACGCTGCGCTGCAAACTCAACTGGACCACCTGGTAGATGATCTCGCCCGGCACGACCTGGCCGTGGTTGACCATTTTCTTTCACCCGATGAAGTGAATGACCTCCTGATGCTGGACGCGTTTCAGGGCGATTTGTTACAGCTGAAAAGGGCCGGCATCGGCAAGGACGAGGGCAAGCAAATCAACGAGGCCATTCGGGGCGACTACATTCAGTGGATTGACCGCGAGCGCGCGCCAGCACCGGTACAGCGATACCTCGCCAAACTGGACGCCCTCCGGGACGCGGTGAACCGCGAACTGTATGCCGGCATTCGCGATGCCGAAATTCACCTGACGCGCTACCCCATCGGCACCTTCTACAAACGTCACCTGGATCAATTCAAAAAAGATGACCATCGAAAGCTATCGGTTATCTGCTATCTGAACAAAGACTGGCACGCGGCACAGGGCGGGCAATTACGCGTCTATCCGGCCGATGCCCCAATCGATATCTTTCCGGAAGCCGGACGGCTGGTGTGTTTCCGCAGCGACAAGCTGGAACACGAAGTACTGCCGGCCACACGCGAGCGACTGAGCATCACCGGGTGGATGATCAATCAACTGGCAGAATTGCGATATCTTTGACCATGTTCTACACGCGCCTCCAAGTCGTTTGTGATTCGCAGTTCGCGGACATCCTGATGGCTGAGATTGCCGAAGCCGGATTCGACACCTTCATGGAAACGGAAAAAGGGTTTGAAGCCTATGGCGAGGAAAATCTGACCAATGCCCGTTTGCTGGCCGATATCCAACAGAAATACCAACACGTGAGCCCGCTCCTTTTTTTTCAAGATCGGGTGGCGCGCGAAAACTGGAATGAAGAATGGGAGAAAAACGTGGAGCCGATTATTGTGGAGGACCAATGTCTGATCCGTGCGGCTTTCCATGTGATCGACCGAAAGTACCCGTACGAAATTGTCATCACGCCCAAAATGTCATTCGGCACCGGCCACCACGCCACCACCCAACTGATGATCGGGCAGCAATTGCAATTGGACCACCAGGGCAAGCGCGTGATGGATGCCGGTTGTGGCACGGGCGTGCTTTCGATTATGGCGCATTTGCGAGGTGCAACCGAAACCGATGCGTTCGACATCGATGAATGGAGCGTGATCAACGCACAGGAAAACGTGGAATTAAACCGCGCGCGAACTATTTCCGTATGGCAAGGCAAACTCGGTGACCGCCACTATGCCCAACCGTTTGACATCATCCTGGCCAACATCAACAAAAATGTACTGCTGGGTGACCTGCCGGCCTACGCGCAGCACCTGGCAGCAGGCGGCCATCTGTTGTTGAGCGGGTTTTACCGCGAAGACTGCACCGACTTGGTGGAGGCTGCCCGGCCCGTTGGGTTTGTACCCCTTCGCGAGACGACACGTGAAGGTTGGGCCTCCTTGCTGCTGCAAAAAAAGTGAACCCATCCACCCGCAGCCGGCCATACCGGCCGTTATTACATTTAGCCGATATTTTGCGAATTTAGGCGTTTGTTTGTGCTGAAACGAGCATTCATCATTGGATTGTGGTTGACCGCTGGCCTGGCCCAGGCGCAGGAGCGCTATGCCTTTCAGGACAGTATCCGGTTTCTCCTGGAAAAAACGAAGTCAGTGGACGCGATGGCGATGGCCAGCGGGTTCACCATGGGCTGGAATAACATGAGCCCCGAGCACCAACGCTTGATACGCGACCATGCCGAGATTATGAAACTCAAAAAGTTTCGGGTGCAGCCCGGCCTTGTCGATTACTACGGGGCGCTGGTATCCGCCATCGCCATTGAGAACGCAGACGGAGCTACGCTGGCATCATACCTGACTACTGCGGGGCAAGTGCTGAATAAAGAAACCACGGGCCAGGCGATGGATTTTTTTCGCCAGAGCAGGCTCTTCTTTACCCAGCATGTGTTGTTTGACTCCAAAGCGTTTGTGCTGCGGCCCGCCAATGACCGCTACCGGTTTGAGTACCTGGAAATGCCAACCCTGGCGAGTGCCGACACCACGCAGGCGTACATTTCTCCGGTAGAAGAACCGATTGACACCACGGCCTATAACCGCCCCTCGTGGCAACAGCCGATTTACCAACCCGAGGTGTATGGGCCTGCGATTGTTTTCAGTCGCGTTTCGCTAAACTTCATTACACCCTACGACTCGGTATCGCTCCAAAACACCCAGGGCACCTACTCCATGCGCGACAAACTTTTTGTCGGAGAGGGCGGGCGATTCGATTGGCGTTCGGCCGGACTTAGTCCCGACTCGGTGTACTATGAGTTAGACAAGTACAACTTCAAGACCACGCAACCCGTGTTCAAAGCTGAGCAGGGGAAGTTACTGTACAAAGGACGGCTGCCCGGCTTCACGCCCGGTGTGCTGGAATTTCGCAGCACTTCGCATCGCACACCGCAGGCAGCCCATTTCCCGCGCTTTCGCTCTTACGAAACGGACATTAAGGTCATGGGCATAGGCGATGAGCATCTGAAGTACACGGGCGGCTTTGGACTTAACGGACCGGGCATGACCAGTCAGTCGGTAAGCGCTTCGCAGGCAACGCTGGAACTGTGGGGCGAATCGGATAAACGGTTTCGCGTAGTGGCGGCATCCTTTGGATTCAAAGATTCCACCATTTCAGCTAACTCAGCCAAGGTCACACTCTACCAGGAAAACGATTCCATCTACCATCCTTCCGTGAATTTTCGATACGACCGTGGACGCGAGCGGGTGATCATTACAAAAGATCAATCGGCCCTTCGAAATGCCCCGTTTAATTCCAGTTTTCTGTCCATGGATTTCTCAGCCGATCAGATTCAATGGGATTTGAAAGCTGACAGCCTCGGCATTACCACTATTGGAGCAGGCAACATTGCACCGATGGTAATTGAATCAACTGACTTCTACAATCCGGATGACTACCGCCAACTACGGGGCAAGGGCTTTAGTTTTCATCCCCTGGCGCTGGTGGCCAATTATGCCATCAAAGTGGCCAGCAACGATTTTTACGTGTTTGACCTGGCGGGCGACTCGCGCAAAGACCTCGGTGAAGTGAAAATGGCCATGGACTTTCTGGCGCAGAAAGGGATGATTCTCTACGATCCGAGTTCGGGAAAGATTCGGGTGCAACCGAAAGCCGTACATGTCGTGCGCTCCGTAAAGGGCGAAGATGATTTTGACAACATAAAAATCCATTCGATTGCGAAAGGTTTCCCCAATGCCAGTTACAATCTGAAAAAACAATACATGACGGTGCGGGGTGTGGAAGAATTCAACATCAGCGATTCGCTGAATGTGAACATCAAACCCGACAGCAGTGTGATCACCTTATTACAGAACCGCGACATCAAGTTTGACGGCACGATCACGGCCGGCAATTTTGAAATTACCGGTAAGGATTTTCGTTTGAAGTACGATAGTTTCTTCATCAACCTCAACCACATTGATTCCATCCGGTTTTACGTGACGGATAAAAACGGTAACCGCAGGCGGGTGAACAACGCCATGGTGGGGGCTGACTCTACCGCGGCAGCGGAAGGAGGCCTGGCCGGGGCCAGCAAATCGTCCGGCACGCTGTTTATTGCCCGGGCCGATAACAAATCCGGAAAGGTCAAAGACCCAAATTACCCACGCCTCGATGCCACCGCAGGTGGTGTAATCTATTTTGACCGGCAGGAAGTACTCAATGGCGCCTACGACCGAAGCATATTTTTTGTGGTGCCGCCCTTCAAACTCGATAGCTTAAGCGATGCCGATCCGGCTGCCATTAACTTCGAGGGCACGTTTGTCACCAGTGGCATGTTCCCCAGCTTTAAGGAAAAACTTCATACCATGCCCGATAAGTCGCTGGGTTTTCAGCACCGCGTACCCGACAAAGGTTACCGGCTTTTCAATGGCGATGGCCGCTTGTATGGTGCCATGAGTCTTGACAATTCGGGAATTCGCGCCACCGGCCGCATCGACTATCTCGCGGCCAGTGTAGAATCGCCTGATTTCATTTTTTATCCCGACTCGGTGTTGGGCAAGGGTAAAGTCGGCAGCATCACCGAGAAACAATTTGGCAACGTGCTCTTCCCGGATGTTAAGTTCAGCGACTACCAGATGAAATGGTTCCCCAAGCAAGATCAATTCAAACTGAAAAACCTCAAGGAGCCGTTTGGCCTGTACCAGAACACCGCCCAGTTGAATGGCGTGGTAACCGTTTCGAAGAGCGGTGTAAATGCATCGGGACGCATGACCACCCGTGGTTCCGAAGTGGCCTCAAAGGATATGCACTTCAACCAAAAAGATTTTGGCGCCCGCAATGCCCGTTTTGAGGTAAAGACCAACAATCCGGACAAGCCCGCGTTGGCCGGCAGCGATGTTCGCCTCAAGTTTGACCTCGTGAAAAACGTGGCAACCATAAGCCCTGAGATTGAAGGTGAAGCGGCTATTGCTTTCCCCTATGCTCAATTCAAAACATCCATACCTGAAGCGCGCTGGGATCTGAACACCCAAAAAATTGTGATGACGAAGGCGGCCGATGTGCCGATCGAAAATTCGTACTTCTATACCACGCGCAAAGATCTGGACTCGCTCTATTTCAATGCCACGCAAGCCGAATACGACATTGCCCGGCAGCAGCTAAAAGTCAGTGGCATCCCGTTCATCAAAGTGGCCGATGCCAAGATTACCCCGGAAAACAACGAAGTGCTCATTCTGGAAAATGCAAAAATCGGGCAGTTGAAAAATACTACGATTGTACTTGATACTCTTAATGGCTATCACCTGCTGACAGAGGGTGTGGTTGACATCGTTTCGCGAAAGGCGTTTTCCGGTTACGCCACGTACAAGTACATCAACTCGGTACGCGATACGTTCAACATCAAAATGACAGACTTTCACCTGGAGCCGATTGAATCCACCGGGCAGCGCAAACGAAAAGATGATGACGAGAGCCTGGCCACGCAGCAAACCGTAGCCAAAGGAGCCGTTATCGACAAGGACAACATTCGCCTGTCACCCCGCATTTTCTATAAGGGCGACATGACGATGTACGCCACACGCCCCGCACTGCAACTGAACGGCTATGTGAAACTTGACCTCCGCAAAATCAAAGGCTACAACACCTGGCTGCAGTATGCGCAGAGCGGAGACGAAAAGGAAATCTATCTGGACTTTGACAATGCCGTGACGGAAGATGGAAAAAAAGCACAGGCCGGGCTACACTTCGCCAGCGACAACAGCCTCTACATCACCTTTGTATTCGACAAGAAAGACGATGGTGATGATGATTTCTTTGTCCCGTCCGGTTCTCTGTTTTACGATTCCACCATGTTTCGGATTGAGGACCGCCAGAAAGCATCGGGTGAAAAACTTTCGGGAAGTGTATTGGCGTATAACGAGGACAAGCAGGAGGTAAACTTCGAGGGATTGGTGAATTTTTTTGAAAGTCAACGTGACTTTTCGGTGACCACCTCAGCCATCGGATCCGGCAACCTGGTAACCAATGACATTCGCATGAATGCGTTCCTCCTGGTGGATATGAAGGTGCCCCCAACGGCCTTTGATCTGATGGGTAAAGACGTGCAAAACGTGGTAAACAACGAAAGCGTTGACGAAGCCCACGGAGATGCCACCGACCTGCTGTACAAAGTCGCGAATATTGTAGGCGAGCGCGTTGCCAAAGAATATGAGCAGCGCTCACTGAATGAGCCGGTGCCGTTACCCTCCATTACGATGTTGGTGAAGCCTCTTGCTTTTTCAAATGTGGACCTGAAGTGGTCGCAAAAAGAAAAAGCATTCTACAACGAAGGTCCGCTGGGCCTGAGCCACATCAGCCGTTACGATATCAACGGTGCTTTTGAGGGCTTTATGGAGGCCAAACGCACCGAGGACGGCCAGCCGATTTTCCATGTGTTTATCAAAGCCTCACCCGATTCATGGTACTACTTCGGTTTTGAAGATAACCGCATGATGGTCCACTCCTCAAATGCAGCATTTAACGACCAGATTGCCAAACGAACCAATGCTTCGAAAGCGAAAGTGGGAGAATTGGTTTTTATTCCCGGCAGCGATGACGAAACGCTGGCCTTTATCAACCGCTTCCGTAAAACCTACTACGGAAAAGAAAACCCCTACGACTTAGGCGGAGACACGGCAAAAGAGAAAAAGAAAGACAAGAAGAAAGATGAGGAGGATGACGGGTTTTAACCGCTATTTCTTTTTTGTGCGCCCCAACAACAGTTCAATGTCTTCATCACCCTCCAGGTTATACATTTGATTGACAATCCAGGGGTACCGCCTCTCGACATACTTCGACAGCGGCTTCACTTTGTATTTTTTTGGATTGGGCAGGCAGGCCGCAATCATGGCAGCCTCGCTACGCGATAACTTCTTTGCCGGCTTCTTGAAATAGGCTTGCGCGGCAGCTTCTGCACCGAAAATTCCCGTGCCCATCTCCGCTACATTCAGATACACTTCAAGTATCCGCTCCTTGCCCCACACCAGTTCAATCATAAAGGTGAAATAAACTTCAAGGCCCTTGCGCACCCAACTCCGGCCCTGCCACAGAAAAACGTTCTTGGCTACCTGCTGGCTGATGGTGGACGCACCCCGCACACGCTTGGGTTTCTTCTTGTTATGCTGCAGGGCTTTCTGAATGCTCTTAATATCAAACCCATTGTGATCGGGGAAAAGCTGATCCTCCGATGCCATGACCGCGAGTTTCATGTAGGGAGAAATAGCTTCGCGGTCGACATAATCGCGCCTGAGGCCGTGGCCCTGAACCCAGTTGGTGAGCTGCGTAATGGTGATGGGTGGATCGATCCACTTGAGCAAAACGATGTAGGCGAATTGTGCCAGGAATAACAAGATCAGTGCGCGCCTGAGTTTGCGCCAAATTCTCACTACCATTTCCTTAATCGATTTGAGAAACGTGTGCCGACCAATGACTACGTCAATACCCCTTTGTCGTACCCTTCTCCACAGCCGGAATGCCTTCCTTCATCCACCGCGGCATGGGCGCCCCTTTCAGGTAGTGGTCGAAGAATTGCATCATACGAATGGCAAAATCCGTGCGATCCTGTCGCTGCGTGAGTCCGTGTCCCTGCCCGTTGTAATTCAACATCCAAACCGGTTTATTTAGCCGCCTGAGGGCCATGTAATACTCAATACCCTGATACCACGGCACCGCACCATCGGCATCGTTGTGCATCATCAACACAGGCGTTTTAATTTTGTCGGCAAAAAAGATGGGCGAGTTCTCCAGGTACAACATGGGCTTCTCCCACAGCGAACCGCCCAGGCGAGTTTGACTTTTTTCATACTGAAACATCCGGCTCAGGCCGCTCTCCCACCGCACTCCGCCATAGGCACTGATCATGTTCACCACCGGTGCGCCCGCTTCGGCCGCTGCGAACAGATTGGTACGCGTCACTAAATAGGCCACTTGATAGCCGCCCCAGCTATGACCCTGAACGCCTATTCGTTTTTCATCTACAAATCCCTTTTCAATCAAAGACGTGACGCCCGGCAGTATGCAGTTATGCGCGCTTTCGCCCGGGTACCCGATTTTGTACACGATATCCGGCACGAACACGAGGTAGCCGTTACTGGCGTAAAGCGAAAAGTTGATGAACGACCGAATCGGAGCGGGGGCGTAATGTTGATGAACATCGTCCGCATACCTTTCATAGAAGTACACCATCATGGGGTACTTTTTCTTGGGGTCAAAATTCTCGGGCGTGTACAGCAGACCCTCCAACGGAATGTTATCCAGCGAAGTCCAGTTCACGCGCTCCACGCTGCCCCAGAAAAACTTCTTCATTTGGGGATTCGCTTCTGAAATTTTCCTGGGTGACGCGAAAGACCAGTCGGTGGTCCACACATCGGGAAATTCTCTGAAATTTTCGCGGCTAAAGAGCAGTTGATTCGCCAGTTTGGATTTTGCGGTGTAACTATACCGGTGGTCACTCATTAGCAACCTGGTCAGCTTACCGTCTTTCAGGCTCAGCTTGTAGTATCCCGCTGCCTTTGTAGTTTCATTAAACGCACTTAACAACAACTCTTTCTCAGGATCAATGAAGCGCTCTTCGTTGTCCAGCCGGATGTAGCGAAAGCGCGTCTTCTCTGCACGTCCGATTTTAGTAAGGTTAACGGGTGGCTTTTGTCCTTTTGGATCAAGGGACCAGATGTCATACCGATCGTATACCAGGAAGTTCTGGTCATCCTTCGTCCAGCCGGCCGCCCCGTAGCTGCTCGGGTAATCCGGATGATCATCTTCTTCATCCGCCACGCGCAAACCATTCGTCAACTTCTGCGCTTTATCCCCTGCGATATCGTAAGCAAACCAGGCGGTATCGGTGAGGCTATACCAGTAGGCGAAAGTGGCCTTTGGCGATAAGTTGGCATTCCCTTTTAATTGCGACAGAATGAGCTTCCGTGTACCGGCCCCCACATCATACAGGTAGAGATCAGAAAAATTTTGTGTATCCCAGGTGATCATTTTGCGATACTTGACATCGCTTTCCCCTAACAGGATGTTGGCATTTCCCTCGTCACCCAGCATCACCGTGGGCACTTCACGGCCGGCAATCTGGCGGATCGATCGCGTATCAAGGTCGATCATGGCCAGGTAGCTGCGTTTTTTTTCATTGTCCAGTTGCCGGTTTTGTTGCGGGTAGATGTAGTCATCGTTCGCTCCCCAAACTTCCACTACCGCCATTTCTTCAGGTAACAGGGTGGTATCGGCAACAGCCGGTACCGGGCACGAACCGAAGAACAGTCGCTTACCATTTTTTGAAAACAGGGGTGTGTAGTGTTCACTCACCAGCCAATTGGCCGGCAAGGCCAACGATTTCTCCGCATCCAGAAAACGCGCAGCCGGTTCGCCTGCCTTCCAATAATGCAGTTGAAAATGCCGCACCAATGCCTTGGTGGTATCCGAATCCACCAGGAAGGCCACTTGCTGACCATCTTCCGCCACCGACAATCCCTTGTACTTGAATTTGCTCTTCCCGGTATACAGGGCCGTAAGCTGAGCGTTTTTTAAGTCGTACCAGTACACACCGGCTTTCAGGGTGCTATCATTACCCGTGGAGGAAAACAACAGGCCTTGGCCAAACTTGGCAAATGTGTAGTCTTTGACGTAACCAAACTGGGTTTCCTTTCCATCGGTCAACGAACGGAGCACCAGCGTATAGCCGTTATCATCATTATTTGCTCTCCTTTTTCTGGCTGGGGGTGTGGGCTTCTTCTCCTCTGTTTTTGGTGCATCGGCCTTGGGCTTCACTTCTTTTTTCACTTCCAGTTGGTAGGCCACCCAGCCCCCAGCCTTCTCGGGCAGTTTGTACGATTTTACATCCGGTATTTTTTCCGTTTTCCGTTGGCTAATATGGTAAATGCCGAGGGAGTCTTTTGGTAAATCTTCTTTTTTCTTTTTCTGCCTGCGCAGTTCTTTGACCACTTTCTGTTGTGGCTTGATTTTAAACACGACCTGACGACTGTCGTATACCAGGCCGATTTCGGCTGCACGTTTGACCGAGTCCTGAACGTTTGTTTTCAGATGATAGAGGATGACCTTGCCATCTCCGTCCTGGGGATTAACAGCCAGCACGGCCACGGAGCCATCGGGGGTCAATTGCTTGTAGGGAATCTCCTTCCAGCTGTCGTACACGGCATGGGTAAGGGGCTGTTTGGCGACAGGGGCAGGTGCAACTTTTTTCTGGGCCAGGGCACCGAACGCCAGCAGGCTAAACAAAAACAGAATGAGTTTGGGCATAACGCAGAATTTGGTTCAACAAGGTGACGGATTTTTATGATTCGGGCAAGATGGTTTTGACGGTGATCTCTATCTTTCCGATATGAAAGTCATACTTGTCATCCTCGTGTTGGCCGGATCTTGCGTGGGTTCACAGAAGACACCCCCGGCCGACCTTCGCAATACGCGTTGGGTTTTGAAAGAACTCCATGGAGAGCCCGTTGTCATTCCGGAGGGCGGCCGCGAAGCCTTCATTTTGTTTGCACCCGATGACACCAAAGTCAGTGGCATGGGTAGTTGCAACAACTTTTTTGGCACTGCCGCAATCGGTGAAAACACGATTTCCTTCAGTGGCATAGGCGCTACGCGCATGGCCTGCCCGGATATGAGGGTGGAAGACGCTCTATTTCAGATTCTTTCGGCTCCCGTAACCTACTCCATTGCGGGCCGAACGATGGTATGGGAGCAAGGGGGCCAGTCGGTGGCGCGGCTGGAAGCGAGTGAGAAGCCCTGATCACCCGTAGGTGAACTCTCCGTAAGGTGTTCGCAAGGTTACACCTTTTACAGTGCTTTTCTCCACGCGTCCAATCACCTGGGCTTCTACCTCGAACGTTTTCGCGATATCGATGATGGCCTGGGCATGCGACTCGGGCACATACAACTCCAGCCGGTGACCCATGTTAAATACTTTGTACATCTCCTTCATCTCCGTGCCACTGACGCCTTGTATGAGTTTGAACAGGGGTGGAACATCAAAGAGATTATCCTTGATCACGTGCAATTGGTCAATGAAGTGCAGCACTTTCGTCTGGGCACCCCCGCTGCAATGCACCATACCATGAATATGTTGACGGAACTCGCGCAACACGGGAATCATGACGGGCGCATAGGTTCGGGTGGGTGACAGCACCAGTTTGCCGATGTTGAGCGGTGTTCCCGGCAATTCATCGGTGAGATTGTATTTCCCGGAGTAAACCAACTCCAGCGGCACTGCCGGATCGAAACTTTCCGGATACTTCCGCGCATAGTGATGGTCGAACACATCGTGGCGGGCTGAGGTGAGGCCGTTGCTGCCCATGCCGCCATTGTACTCGTCCTCATAGATCGCTCTGCCATAGGAGGCGAGGCCCACAATCACATCACCAGCCTGAATGCGGCCATTGTCAATCACATCCTCGCGTTTCATCCGGGCGGTTACCGTGCTGTCAACAATCACCGTGCGCACGAGATCCCCGACATCGGCTGTTTCACCTCCCGTGCTGTAGATTTCCATACCATGCTGGCGCAGCATGGCCAGTACTTCTTCAGTGCCTTTGATGATGGCAGCAATCACCTCTCCAGGTATTAAGTTCTTGTTCCGCCCAATAGTTGACGACAATAGAATAGGCCCGGTAGCGCCCACGCACAGCAAGTCATCCACATTCATGATGATGGCATCCTGCGCGATACCCTTCCATACGGAGAGGTCACCGGTTTCTTTCCAATAGAGATAAGCCAGTGACGACTTGGTGCCCGCCCCATCGGCATGCATGACGGTACAATAATCCGGGTCACCGGCCAGCAGGTCCGGCACAATTTTGCAGAAGGCTTTGGGGAACAAACCTTTGTCCAGATCCTTGATGGCCTGGTGTACATCTTCTTTACTGGCGGAAACTCCGCGTTGCTGGTAACGTTCGTGGCTCACGGAAAGCGATGAGCCGCAAAGATGCGAAGAATTCTAATACAGCCTTTTTGCAACACCCGGGCTTTTCAAAGAAGTCCAAAAAACATGTAAAGGTTCAGTATCAGTCACCCTACCGTCTCCCGATAAATCGAGCCTGGCAAAAAAGAAAATTGCGTCATTCTTCGGGTCATATTCAGACCGAACTACCGAATAATTGGGTGGTAAAATCATCAACTTCTCACGACCACTGCTGCTGAATTTGTAGATTCTCCGAAGGTCAGTTGTGCTAATCAATTTATTTTTGTTGGTGTCCTCATCGTAGACCGAAATCATGAAATAATCACGATTAACTGGTTTTTGATAAAGCGAATCCTGTACGAACGATGGAAAATAAATTGACTTAATAATTACTGGGTGATCAAAAAGAAGATGCAGTTGCTCCTGAATCATGTCATAGTGAGCAACATTAATCAACTCGAAACCACGAACTAAATCAAGCCCAGGCATAAAATGAGTTTCAATTTCCGATATCCAATAATCGGCTTCACTCTCATAATAACTTTTACTTGAAGACCGAGCTCGGTTTGAGACCTGAACTTCATTTCTTTTATAGATGGAGACAAGGCGATACTGCGGCATCCCAGTCAATATTACCCGAAACGGTTGGCTCGCTATTTGGTCAAGTGAAAGATTAGACTGGACAGAATTTCGTGGCACGGTGTCTGGAGCGATTTTGGCGGAAACACTATCAGTCGGGTTCCGCGATAAGTCATCCCTCTTTTGATCTGAACAAAATGAGAGTAAGAGAGCTGACACAAAAAGACTTGCGCCCGCTATATGCTTTTTCATCCAACTAATATACAAGATTCTGCTAATTAGCTTGATTCAAATGCTCCCACTGCATAAACCGCTTCAATTCAGCCGAGGCAGAAGCAAACACCCACGTAAGCACGGAGAGGTCATCCAGCAGCCCCGCACCAAGTATGGCATCCGGAATCAGGTCAAAAGGATTGACAAAATAGAGAGCAGCCGCAATCAGCGTTACTATCGGCTGCCACGACTGAGGCGTATACGTGCGCCTGGCCACCGCTTTGATCAACCGGCCCGAGGTATCCAGTTGCTGGCGCACCTGCTGCCAGTCCTGGCGGGTGAGGTTCCACGGTTTTTTGACCCGCATGAGTTGACCGGCCAACCGCAGCAAACGGCCCGGCCGGCCCAGCAGCCCGGCAGCCTTCGACAGGGCGAGGTCAAAAAACAGGTTTTTAATGGTCATCTCCTTGGAAACAGTTTCGGCCGGGTGTAAGTTTCAAATGCAAACCTAAAGAAAATGAAAGGTCTTGATGAAATCGTGAGCTACCTGCAGGAAAGTATTGCCGATGAAGTGCTGTCCAAAACGGAGAAGCGCACGTTGAAAGATCTGGTGGCCCGCTACCAACCGGACGACCATCAACTGAATGTGTTGCGCAGCAAGATTTATGACATGGCGCACGCCCGCATCAATGCGCAAAATCAAAGCTTTATTATCGATTGGATACGGCAAGCCAACAGCGCGTTGCTGCCTGCCCCGCCTGACTCGGCCGATGTATTTTTTAGCCCGGGTGAAGCCTGCCGCGAAGTGATTACATCACAGATCGACTCGGCTGTGCGTCAGTTGCACATTTGTGTATTCACCATCAGTGACGACATGATTACCGAGCGCCTGCTGGCTGCGCATCGCAAAGGGGTGCACATCAAAATCATTACGGACAACGACAAGTCGCTGGACGAAGGCTCGGACATTGAAGAACTGGCGAAGGCAGGCCTGGCCGTGCGCATGGATACCACGCCCAACCACATGCATCACAAGTTCATGATATCTGATCAGCGCTCATTGATTACCGGCAGCTACAACTGGACGCGCAGTGCCGCGCGCTATAACCACGAAAACATTCTGCTCACCCGCGAACCCGGTCCCGTGAAATCGTTCGAGCAGCAATTTCAAAAACTGTGGGGGCTGATGACGGAGTATTCCTGAACATCACCGCTCAAGGTGCTGCTGCTTGAAGACTTCCCACAGCACAATGCCGAGGCAAACGGAAATATTCAGCGAGTGTTTCGTGCCTACCTGAGGCACTTCCAGTGCCCAATCGCCCAAAGCGATCACCTCCTCACTGACTCCCTTCACCTCGTTACCAAACACCAGGGCATACTTTTGGTCGGGTGCCACCCGAAAAGTGTTGAGCGGTACGCTGTCCGTGGTCTGTTCAACAACGACAATTCGATAGCCTGCTTCTTTCAAGGCACGCACAGCCTCCTCCGGCTTCTCTACATAGGCCCAATCCACTGACGCTGTGGCACCCAAAGCAGTCTTTTCAATCTCGCGGTGGGGTGGGGTGCCCGTAATGCCCGTCAGGTAGATTTTTTCAATCCGAAAGGCATCCGCGGTGCGAAAGGCCGAGCCCACGTTATGCAGACTGCGGATGTTATCGAGCACCAGGCAGACGGGAATCTTAGCCGCGCCTTTAAACTGATCGACCGAAAGCCGGTTAAGTTCGTCCAGTTGAAGTTTTTTCACCCGGGCAAGTTGGTGGCTGGCAGAGGTTTTTCCAACTCGTCAATCAGTTCTTTCAACTGCGCGAGACAAACACCATAGGAGATTCGGTACAGCCACCGCGCCAGCAGCCAGCACAGGGGCGTGGCGATGATCAAAAATACCACCAGGATGGCCACGACAACCGGCTTCTGAATAAACGCTTCCGGATCAGCGCCTGCCGAAGCACCGCCCATCAAGAAGCCCGCGGCCCCGGCAATTGGATAAATAAATAAAGCCGTGCGCTCCTGAAAACGGATGTTGGAGGTGATGAATGTATAGGTATGAGTCAAAACGGATTTCAGATCACTTTCCACCGGAAACTCGGCTTTGATTTTGCGGTACATGTTGAAGTTCGTGACGAAGAAGAAAATGTATCCGACAATCGTTGCTGCAAGCCCCAGCTTCACCAACATTTGATCGAAAAGAAAAAACAAAACGATAAACCCGATCAGAAACACAACCGAGAACAAGGTTGTAATTTTGTAGGCCTCTTTCAACTTGGCCACCGGGTGCTTCGATTTGATGGCCCATGGATTAAGCGGAGATGGCCTGGCCACTTCCAGCTTCTCCACCTCCAGTTTTTTCCAAACGTCTTGCAGATTCATAATTGATTTCTGAGTTTCTGCGTCAGTGATTCCTTCGAACGGTGTAACCGCACCGCCACATTATTCTTCGTTAGACCGGAAATCGTGCTGATCTCGTCATTATCATATCCATCCAGATGCAGCGTAACGATCATGCGATCGACTTCGTGAAGCGCCCGAATGGCCTGGTACAACGCTTCGGTGGCCTCCTGTCGCTCATGTGGATCGGCTACTCCCCCAATGCGCTCGAGGTTCTCTACACGGTCCACCGGGGCTGGCCTGCGTTTGAATGTGAGCACCGTATTTAAACTGACCCGGTATAGCCAGGTCGAAAATTTCGATCGACCGTCAAATCGCGGGTACGATTTCCAGGCCTGAAACACAATTTCCTGAAAAAGGTCCTTCTCATCCTCGGGATCATTCACATACAGGCGGATGACCTTGAAAATGATCCCCCGGTTTTGGTCGATATGCGCGGTGAACTCCTCCCTCAATACAGGCATGGTTTCGATGCCGGTAGTATAACCCGCCACCGATTCTAAAGTTATTGCGCCTGCAGCCATCTACGCTCGATCTGAGTAATAAGTGGCCGGACAACCGAAAAAATTACGCCCACAGATCAATTTTTTGTAATTACCCTTGGGTTTACGCTACCAATAGGGCATTAATGAGCCATATGACTGTAGAAAAAAGACCTGTCGTTGACCGAACCCATTCATTCAACCGTGTGGGGTACGTGGCGTTTTTGCTGCTAGCGGCTTACTTTGCCATACTGAAAAACGATTGGGGTAGTGCGGTGAGTAATTTAGGGATCGGCCTGATTTTCGACCCGTTCGATCACCGCGTCTCGTGGGGCAACCGGCCGCGTTTTCAGCAGATTTGGCTACTTACGCATGTTGCGCTGGTCGTAGTCCTGTTGATTGTTATTCTATTTCGAAGTTGAAAAAAGAGGCTGCCTCAAAAAGGCAAGGTGTTGTCAGGTTGAGTCCGGTCATTATTGGACTCATGCTTACACCATTGAACCTACCTTTGAGACAGCCTCTTTGAATAAACCAAAACTTCTAAGCCCTCAATTCGCTGCTACGGCACTGCTGCCAACCGAAAGCTTTACAATGGCTCCCTTCTTTTTGTGATTCAGTGTGGCACTGAGCACGAGCGAGTAATCGCCCGCAGGCACGTTCGAATCTACGGTAATCGTGGCCACCGTGGTATCAACCAGGCCGGATTCGGGTGAATAGCTCACGGCAATGCCGGGTACAGCCGGGCTCATTAATCCGAACGAAGCCGCTGCACGCCCGTAGCCCTTGGAGCGTAACACCAGCACATTGATCTGTTTGTTTTCTCCGGGCTTCACCGAAAGATGATTCTCCGACACGTCCACTTTAAACTCGGTACGCGGCACTTCCAGTGTTTGGCCGAATGTTAACAGGGCAGCCAGCACAAAAATTAAGGTAAGGGTTGTTTTCATCGTAATTGAATTTTTACATCCAAGACGAAAAGTCAGCGGGTTTGTGTTCGGATAAGCCGGGCTTTGGGGCGATTGACTATGTTTTTGGCGCGGAGGGCAAAGCGTGGGGCAGACGGCTACCTGGCTGGGGCAAACGGAGATCAACTCAATTCCATCATGTTCCGCAATTGGCTGATTTTTTCCATCACCTCCCGCCCTTTGGGTCGCGAAACAGGAATTGAAAAATCGGAGCCATTGATTTTGAGTTTATAACCATTCGTATTCCCGCTAATGGCCCCGATGGCGTTAATGTTTACAATGTAGGACCGGTGGCACCGGAGCATGAATGAGTTATTCAGCTGACTCTCGAGGTTTTTCAGGTTCACGCGCAGCAATTTCTTTTGAAGTACCTCTTGTTCGCGCCAAACCACGGTGGCGTAGTTATCATCCGCTTCAATGTAGAGCAAATCCGGAAGGTTGAGGGTGAGACTTTCGCTGGTGTCCGAATATAACGTAATCGGGTTAGCACCGCGGACGGATTCGCGCTTTAAGGACTGAATCTTCTGCAGCTCCTGATTGGTACGAATAGCTTCCTCGAGGTTCTGCTGCAACAGCCTGGCCCGCAGGAACAAGGTTGTTAGTGTTATGGGAATAATGCCCTTAATCAGCACTTGTTTACTGGCATGCACGGCAATGGTGGTCCAAGCCATCTCTGCCGGGCAGAAGAATATCTTTTCAATAATCGTAGCCAGAATCCAAATGAGCAGCAGGTGCACCAGATTCAGCACGATATACTTCCATACGTTCCAGGCAACCGGATCCATCCAGGCGGGAAGTAAACGTGGCAGCACCAAAATGTTAAAGGACAGCACAGCAAGCGTAATCGATCCGTGCAGCCACTCCAGTTCATTGGCAAAGGGCAATTCGGACTCCGTCTTGAACAGGTAGAGAAAAAGGGTAACAAAGCCGCTGATAGCAACCACCAGCACGGCATTCTTTCGGTCATCGTTGAGGTAGAAAGGAAAAGGCGCGTTCAGCAAATCCTTCAGGCGGTTGGGCCTCTCCCCCACGTCCGTGGTCAATACTCGTGAATCAACTGCGTTGCTTCCGTTCATGGCATTAAAACTGGGAAAAATGCCCTCAGGTTTCAGGCAAATTGAGATTTGCGGGGTGAATTGTCTCGTTTAGGGGTGAACTACGCGGCTATGCCCTGATCAACTGAACGAATCCTTTTTGAAATGCCTGCTGGCGAAGATTTTCCAGATGAGCAAAAACAGCCGGGTTCAAGGGTTGAATGCGGAGGAGTAACCTTTTCAAAATGGGGTGCAGGGCGAAGAAACTTTCTTCAATGCTTACCCCTTGTAACAGCGCGTTTTCCTCGCCCCGAGCCCGGTCAGCGTCCAAATCCTCCACGTCATCCAGAAACAGGATGAGCGGCATAAAGCTCTCCCACAGCTGGCGCACGTGGGCATAGTCGGATGAAACAAAACCTGTGGCGTACAGAAACGTATTGGCCCGGTTCAGGGCGGTATACTCAGCCGGGATGATTTCAAAGGGTCTGAAAACAAGCTCCCGTTCGACCTCGTCAACGTGCTCAACGGTAAAACCCCGCTCAAAAAGCCGGCAACGACAATTAACTAAATGCTCCGTCCAGGAGATCTCGTGAAACTCAAATTTTGCCACACTGTCAAGAACACCCTCAGCCACCAGCAGGTGTTTTTCATCCAAGACCCGCTCGGAAGTCACTCCGCTTTTCAAAAGCAAGTCATAAAACAGCGGCATAAAATAATAACCCGGACTTGGCGGGAGATATTCTTGCCGTTTCTTCCAGTAGGCATTGCCAACGGGCACCGCCCGATCGAAAAGTAGGGCGACTGACGGATGAAGTGACGCTGAAGATAAAATCAAAGTGAGTTTAATTTGGAGGAGATACCTGCTGGATTTCCAACAGGTATCTGCTCTTCTGAACGACTACCACTCCCACCAGGCAAATGTCTCATCCCGGGCCTCGAGCACTTTATCCGACTTTTGTGCATAGCCTGAGACAATTTCTTTGAGGCCTTCGATGATTGTTTTGCGCTCTTCAGCTGGCAGTTTTGACAAAGCCGCAAGGGCGAGGTCAACTTTGTTTGTGTTGTAGATGACTTCCATAGATGAGTTGTTAGGTTTATTCCCCTTTGAACCGTTCAAAGGGCGAGCAAAGAAAACGGTAACACAACTTTCAAGCCGTGCATAATAAAAAATAAACTTACACACATATTACACGTAAATAGGAAATGCAGGTGAGTTCTTGTCACTTTCGGCATTCATGAATTTACCAGAAGAGTCGAGTCAGCGGAGGGCTTTATCCAATACTGTGTATTGGGTTGTACTGGGAATTATTCTGGTATACTTGGCCGCTTACGTTACATTTGGCCACTGGCCTGTCGTTAAACTTAATCGGTTTGACACGTTAGTCCCTTTTTTATTGCTTTTTGCTGCCGCAGCGGGAATCGTGCTCAATCGCTTGGGTTATTGGAGTATTTCCCGGTGGATTTTTCTGGCCTCCTGGTTACTGTTGGTAACTATTCTCCCGCCTCTCCTGATCGGTGTCACCACCGGGTCATACGTTGTGCATCCCGTGTTGTGTATCATGTCGAGTTTAATGGTACAGTTGTTTTTCTCTTTCTATCGAAATCGGGTTGCGTATATAACCTTTCTTACCATCTCATTATTGTCGACACTTTTTTCATTCGACTTTTTAGTCCTTTTTGATGATGCCAATCAATACCTCAATCTGCCGCTTAAACGAGCACAGATCACCACGATTTTCGTGATGTGCTGGGTTTTCATCAACCTCACGTTGATGTACGTCTACCGCATTAACTGGAAAACCTACAAGGCGCTGCAGCAAAAGAATGAGGAGATCGCGCGGCTTAATGCCGACCTGGAGAAGCGTGTCGATGAGCGTACGCAACAACTGAAAGAACGGAACGAGCGCCTCCGCGCCTATGCCTTCATGAATGCGCACGTGGTGCGTGCTCCGCTCAGTCGCATATTAGGTTTGGTGAACCTATTGAACAACCCCCAGCATGACCCGAAGGAAGAAACACGCATCAAAAATTACCTGGACGAGTCGGCCCGACAGTTGGATGAAGTAATTCGTGGGGCATCAAGCCAGTTAGAAAAGAATACGGACGAAGATAGTTAGCTGCTTCGCTGGCTCGCCAGATTTTTCTTGATTTTCATCATGATGGCGCTGGGCGTGATGCGCGGCAACTGTGAGATAAACCAGTTGTTAAAACCCACGATCTTTTTTCCTGTGCCGGTAAGCAGCAACTGCACGCCTTGCTCCGCCACGGCTGCGGGGCTAACCGGCTGATTGGCTTTGTAGGCGTTTGTCTTCCACATGGCCTCAGTATTAAATGCAGTATCTACCGGGCCGGGGCAAAGCGTAGTAACCACTACACCGGTGCCTTCCAACTCAGCGGTCAGCGTCTCGGAGAAGGCGAGTACAAATGATTTGGTTGCCGAGTACACTGAATAATAAGGAAACGGCAGGAACGAAAGCAACGAAGCCACATTCAGGATGCGGCCGCGCTTTTGCACGAGCATGTCCTGCAAGAAGTATTTCGACAAGGCCACCACCGTGGATACATTCAACTGAATCATGCTCAGTTCCGCCTCAAGGTCGGTATCGCTAAACGATCCATATACGCCAACGCCTGCATTGTTCACCAGCATGGTGACGTCCAGCCCGCGTTGCCGTACCTTTTCGTACAAGGTTTGAGCTGCCTGCGGCTGACCAAGATCACAAGGGAAAATATGGACCTGAATGCCATCGCGGGCTTCCAGTTCCCGCTTAAGGGCTTCTAATTTTGTTGCGCTGCGCGCCACCAAAACCAGGTTGAATTTACGTGCTGAAAGTAGCCGGGCCATTTCGTAGCCGATGCCGGAGCTTGCCCCGGTGATTAAAATGAGATCATTCATGGGTTATCGCAGATTAATTTTGACAATCGTTTCCAGATTCGCCTCCACGCGGAATTGGGCATCTGAGAAGGAAGGCGGACCTAACCGGATGCGGGCATCGTTGGAGAAGCCGATGGGCTCCTGGGGTAAGCCGATGAAGTTGGTTTTTAGATCTTTGTTTTTGTCAACGTCTTGAAAGACGGCCGCACCATACGTTCCGGCAGGCACCTGCGTTAACCGGAATTCCATGCGTGTAGCGATAACCCGAATTTCCATGCCACGCTCTTGCTTCCCCACTTTTGGAAAGTTTGCTTCCTTGAAAACACCGGCCGACAACTCTCCGCCTTTTTTGATGTCGATGCCTTCCACCTGAAAGAGCACCGTGCCCGTTTGCGCCCACACCGGCAGGGCCAGTGCCAGGGCCAGAAATGTTGATGTTAATTTCATATGCTTTGCTTTTGTGAAAGCAAAGGTGCCGCGGCCAACCGGGCCGCAACGTTAACATTTGTTTAGAAATGGCGAGGTTAGACCAATTTTTTCAGGCGGCTTAAATGCACTGGGCTTACCCCCAGGTACGAGGCGATCATGTGCTGGGGCACCCGGTTGTGGATGTTGGGAAACACCTTGGTGATGTTCTCGTAGCGCTGGGCTGGCGTGTACAAGTACTGATTCTTCAACCGGCTATCGAAGTACACAAAGTAATACTCGGCAATCAGTCGGCCCAGTCGATCGCCTTGGCGTAAGTGGGCATATCCCCATTCAATGGCCGGCCGGGGCAGCACCACTACTTCGGTTTGTTCCACCGCCTGAATGCTGTTGGTGGCCGGAGTTTGCGCCATGAAGCTGGTGTAATCGCAAATGAACTGGTTTTCGAGGGAGAAGTGGATGGTATGTTCTTCCCCGGCATGGTCTACAATCACGCTGCGCGTGATTCCCGATACGAGGAAGAAAATCTCGTTTGCCACCGTGCCCTGTTCGCCCAGCCACGATTTGGCGGGAAAGGTCCTGGCGTGACAACGCGATAAAAATTCCGCTCCTTCCTGGTCGGTAATGGAAATCATTTGCCGAATGGCAGTAGCCATTGCGGTGGCGTGGATTTCTGTCATAATTCTTTAAACAGGCAGCAGAAGTTTTGGTTCAGCACGCGAGCCAAGGGGCATCCGATTCATTCACTAGCCGGAAATTTCCCGCATCAGCATTTCCATTGGCCCATGCCGGAACTTATACTTCCAGAAGACACTGAACATCACCGAGGCTATGAAGTACACGATGGAGTAAGCTAAGATGACCAACGCGGCCACCGGGTGCTCATCGTCCCCGTTTCCGGGCATGGAATTCCCCGTGAAGAGTGTTAACAACAACATGCCCAAAGTCAAAGAAAAAATGTAGTGTGTCAGCGTCATTTGGCCCGTGCTGACGAGGGCTTGCGCCACGCGCGTTTCGCCATACTTGTCTCCCAGCCATAACATCAAAACGATTACCAGACAACCGAAGCTGGCGGTAGACAGAATGAACGGAGCTGTGGGAGGCATATAGTCGGCTAAAAGATACTGGGCTAAACCGGTTGGGAAACCCGGCTGCGCAGCCGCATGTCGAAATGCTTCCACTAAAAGATAAAGGCCCGCAGCAACCAAGGCCACCTTGGTCTTAACCGCATGGTTCTGCCAGTGTAAACGACCAAGCCACATGCCCCCAAAAAAATAGGCCACCCATGGAAAAATGGGATTCCATCCGTTATAGAACGTATTCCGTAAAAACCCTTCCACTGTCCAGAAATCCGCATAGTGAAAGGTTTCAAAATTCCAGCCGGTCTCAAACGGAATAAAGAAAAACAAGACGTGCCAGATGCCCACGGCCACCAGCGCACTGATTAAGTACCAGACGCGCGGCAAGAATAGGATGAAGGCCGCCAGGTGGAGGTAGCCTCCATAAAAGTGAAGGATATCGGCCGGCCACCAAAAAAATAAAAGCAAACCGATGACGAAAAGGAACCCGGAGCGTTTCAAAATCAAACTGCGAATACTCTTTCGCTCCTGCTGGCTGTACTCCGGGCGGTTGCTCATCAGTGCTACACCCATGCCCGCCAGCATCACAAACAGTGTACTCGAATTACCGTTAAAAAGGTTGAGAAACCTGTTGAGCCCATCGTGATTGGTGTAATTTCCAAAAACGATATTGAAGTTAACAATGAACATACCCAATATGGCATACGCCCGGGCAAGGTCGAAGCCGATAATTCTGGCTTTTGGTTCCATACGTACGATTAAGCGCACAAATGTGTCAACACCGGGCTGCACATCATTTGACATAAGTCAAATTCGGTCGAGATGGCCAGAGCAATTGATAGGCAGAGTTCGAGTCCCCGGACTACCTTCGGGCACGTATGCGGCTGAGGGTCTCTAATGACACCCCCAGATAAGACGCTATATGGGTAAGCGCAATTTGCTGAACCACATGGGGCTCCCGATTCAATAGCCACGCATACCGTTCGGTGGCATCCATCGTGTGAAACTGAAATAGTCGTTCCTCCAGCCACATCGCATAATACTCTGTCATCATCAGATCAAGTTCAAGCAATTCCGGATGTCGGATTTTTAGTTCCTGAAATGCCGGGTAAGGCGTAAACTGCACCACTAACGGTGTAAGTGCCTGAATATACTCGGTGCCGGCTGTTTGCAACGCGTAGCTTTGAAGTGAAATAGCCAGGTCATCGTCAAAAAAAAATTCAGTTGTAACTTCCCGGTCGTCATTAACGTAATATTTGCGAGCGATTCCGCGCTGAATCCAATAGCTGCCACGGCAGACTTCCCCAGGTGAAAGCATGTGCTCACCTCTTTCAAAATGCCGCACAATCGTCACTTTCGCCAGTGCCTCACGAGCTTGTGCCGTGAGGCTTTCGATCTTGGCCGTGAGCCTGACTGCGTAATTTTCCATGAGATTTAGGCCCCCGATTTCCGAATGGTCAAATATAACCACTCGCTGCGGCCAACCCTGACGACTGCGGCTGTATAAATTCATGCCCACATTTCCATAAAGCATATCTTTGCCGCTTATGGCTGCCGCAGGCGCAATGGATACCCCGCTCATGAAACAGTACAACGCCATCAAGGCGAAGTACCCGGGTGCCTTGTTGCTTTTTCGCGTGGGCGATTTTTACGAAACCTTCGGGCAGGATGCGGTCACGGCCAGCCAGGTGCTCGACATTACGCTTACCAAGCGCGGCAATGGCTCAGCCTCCGAAATTGAACTGGCGGGCTTCCCCCACCACGCGCTGGATTCTTACTTACCCAAACTCGTGCGGGCCGGCCACCGTGTGGCCATCTGTGACCAACTGGAAGACCCGCGCTTTGTAAAAGGGATTGTAAAACGCGGAGTAACCGAACTGGTAACCCCGGGCGTGTCGTTCAACGACAACGTGCTGGAGCGCAAGCGCAACAACTTCCTCTGCTCGCTCTTTGCCGGTAAGGTATTTGGGGTAGCCTTTCTCGACATCAGCACGGGCGAGTTCTATTGTGCGCAGGGAAATGAAAGCTACATCCTCAAACTCATCCAAAGCCTGGGCCCGGCCGAAGTAATCTTCAGCAAAGCACATCGCGACAAATGGGAACAACACCTGAGCGAGGATTATGCCACCTTCGCGCTGGACGACTGGGTGTATGCGTTTGACTACGCGCACGACAAGCTGATTCAGCAATTTAAAACCTCCACACTCAAAGGGTTTGGTATCGATGGCATGGACGAGGCCATTATTGCGGCCGGTGCCATTCTGCATTACCTGGAAGCCACTGAACATAAAGACACGCACCACATCGCGTCCATCGCCCGCATGGATGAGGAGCACTACGTGTGGCTGGATAAATTCACCATCCGCAACCTGGAATTGGTGAATGCCCAGCACGAAGGCGGTGTGCCGCTTTTGCAGATTCTGGATCAAACGGTTACCCCCATGGGCTCGCGCCAGCTCAGGCGTTGGATGGTGTTGCCGCTAAAGGAAAAAGAAGCAATTGACGAGCGGCTTCAAATCGTAGACCATCTCTATCAGCATCCGGAGCTAACCGAAACCATCACCCATCAATTAAAACAGGTGGCCGATTTGGAGCGACTGATTTCGAAGGTGGCCGTAGGCCGCGTTAATCCCCGCGAATTGTTGCAATTAAAGCGATCGCTGCAGGCCATCTTGCCGGTAAAGGATCTGCTCGCAGTGCAGTCGTCCGTAGGATTAAAAAAACTGAGCGATCAGCTCCACCGCTGCGAGTTCTTGTTGGAAAAAATTGAAAAAGAACTGAAAGACGATGCGCCCATGTTGCTGCACCAGGGGGGCGTGATTAAAGACGGAGTGAATGCCGAACTGGATGAGTTGCGTCAACTGGCGTTCTCCGGAAAGGATTACCTGTTGCAAGTGCAGAAGCGTGAAATCGAGCGCACGGGCATCAACTCGCTCAAGATTTCGTACAACAAAGTGTTTGGCTACTACCTGGAGGTGAGCAATGCCAACAAAGACAAAGTTCCGGCCGACTGGATTCGCAAGCAAACGCTGGTGAATGCCGAGCGCTACATCACCGAAGAGCTGAAAGTGTATGAGGAAAAAATCCTGCATGCCGAAGAAAAGTTAAGCGTGATCGAACAGCGGCTCTTTGCCGAACTGGTGCGCCACACCAGTGAGTTTATCGGGCAGATTCAGCAGAACGCGCGCACGGTGGCGGTGCTCGATTGCCTCCTTTCTTTTGCACTCACAGCTCGTGCCAATCGCTATGCCAAACCAGAGATCAGCGACTCCACGCGTTTGGCCATCAAAGCGGGTCGCCATCCGGTCATCGAAAAACAATTGCCCGTGGGCGAAAGCTACGTGCCCAACGATATCTTTCTCGATACCGAGACGCAGCAAATTCTGGTGATCACCGGCCCCAATATGGCGGGCAAATCGGCCCTGCTGCGGCAAACCGCTTTGATTGTGTTGCTGGCGCAGATGGGCAGTTTCGTGCCGGCCGAAAGTGCCGTGATTGGCCTGGTCGATAAAGTGTTTACGCGCGTAGGCGCCAGCGATAATCTTTCGCGGGGCGAATCCACGTTTATGGTGGAGATGACGGAAACAGCGAGCATCCTCAACAACCTGAGCAACCGAAGTTTGATCCTGATGGATGAAATCGGGCGCGGCACGTCTACGTACGATGGCGTTTCCATTGCGTGGGCGATTGTCGAATACCTGCACAACCACAAAGACGTTCGGCCCAAAACGTTATTTGCCACGCACTACCATGAGCTCAATCAATTGGCGGAGGATTTGCCGCGCGTGGAGAACTTCAACGTGAGCGTGAAAGAGGTGGGCGACAAGATCATTTTCATGCGCAAGCTGAAGGAAGGCGGCAGCGAACACAGTTTCGGAATTCACGTGGCACAATTGGCCGGCATGCCGAACCCGGTGGTACTGCGCGCCAACGATATTCTTCATTTTTTAGAAAAAGAAAAGCGGCACGACAAACGCAAGAAAAGCCTGGAAGAGCTGCCGAAGCCACAGTTCCAGATGAGCCTCTTCGAAGCCGACCCGAAGATGAAAGCCGTGTACGATTTACTAAGCAAGATTGACATCAACACCATCAGCCCGGTGGAAGCGCTGTTGAAGTTAAATGAGGTGTTGGGAGAAATAAAAAAATAGAGCTCGGCACGTTAAGATGGAGCAGAGTGTCCGTCAGGAGCTCATCGCAACGCTTACGTCAATCACGAAATGCGTTGGACCTCTCTACCGGCTAAAACGCCCCACCAAGCCCTTCACGGAACTGGTACCAATCATGACGTCAAACTCCCCGGGCTCAACCAACCACTGCCCATCGGCATCATAAAAACCGAGTTCGGCATCCGTGAGTACAAATTGCACGTTTTGGGAAGCTCCGGGTTCGAGCGTAAACTTCTGAAATCCTTTTAACTCCTTCACCGGACGAACAAGGCTGCTCACGCGATCGCGGATGTAGAGTTGGGCAACTTCCTCACCGGCCACGCGCCCGGTGTTGGTAACGGTACAACTCACGTTAATCGCCTGTCTGTCGGTGGTGTCAATCTTCAAGTCCGAGTAGGTGAATTCTGAATAACTCAATCCGTAGCCGAAGGGATACAACGGCTCGTTGGTTTCGTCTATGTAATGCGACCAGAAGACCAGGCCCGTAGGATCAGGCCGACCCGTATTAAAGTGATTATAATACAACGGAATCTGCCCCACGGATTTCGGGAATGTCATCGGTAACTTACCGGAGGGATTGTAGTCACCAAATAACACCTGGGCTATCGCATCGCCTGAGCGCGTGCCCAATTGCCAGGCCTCTACGATAGCCGGTATGTTGGCGTTGGCCCAGTTGATGGTTAAGGGGCGTCCGTTCATCAACACGAGTATAATATTCTTGTTCACGCGGTGTACAGCCTTCAGCAACCGCTCCTGAACGCCCGGCAGATTGAGGTTGGTGCGACTGCGGCCTTCGCCACTCAAAAAGCCATCCTCACCCAGTACCATAATCACCACGTCACTTTGTCGCGCCAAAGCCACCGCTTCACGAAAGCCACTCGAGTCGGTCTCGTTCACTGCGGTTTCGCGGATAAACTCTGGTTTGCCAACTACCACATCCGCTCCTTTCGCATAGCGAATGGCCAGGGTGTACTTTTGTAATCCCTCCAGCACGGACACGGCTGAGTTTTCATCAGCACCGGCCCGCCAGTTGCCCAACGGACTGTTTTTATCTGCCGCCAGGGCGCCAATCACGGCAATGTTCTTTTGAGCTTTATTCAATGGCAAAAAGCCGCGGTCGTTCTTCAATAACACAATTGATTTCCTGGCAACATCCAGTGCTGCTGTCAGGTGGTCGGGCTGCATCAGCACCGACTTCTCACGCACAGAATCGCAATACCGGTACGGATCGTCAAACAAACCCAACTCAAACTTGAGACGCAAAATCCTTCGCACAGCATCATTAACCTGTTCCTCCGAAACTTTACCTTCCTCCACCAACGACTTAAGGTGCTGAACGTAAGCATACGATTCCATGTCCATATCATTACCGGCATGTATTGCCAATTCTGCGGCCTGTTTCAAATCGCGTGCATGCCCATGCGGTATCATTTCGAAAATCGAGGCCCAATCCGACACAATCAATCCGTTAAACTTCCAACGGCCTTTCAAAATATCGCGCTGCAGGTATTTGTTGCCGGTAGCGGGCACTCCGTTAAGCACGTTAAAGGAGTTCATTACGGTCTTGACATCCGCATCTACAGCCGCCTTGAAGGGCGGAAGGACTACGTTATGAAGGGTGTACGTACCGATGTCAACCGCGTTGTAATCGCGGCCAGCTTCGGAAAAGCCATACCCGGCAAAGTGTTTCGCGCAGGCGGCTATCGTATTCGGGGCCGACAGATCGTTGCCCTGAAAACCTTTGACGCGGGCGACAGCCACTTTGGCTCCCAGGTAGGGATCTTCGCCAGCGCCCTCCATCACGCGGCCCCAGCGGGGGTCGCGCGAAATATCAATCATGGGTGCAAAGGTCCAGTTGAGTCCAATGGCAGCAGCTTCCGCGGCAGCCACCTGGGCGGATTTTTCAATAGCTGCGAGATCCCAGCTGGCCGCTTCAGCCAACGGAATAGGCGTGATGGTTTCCTGACCGTGAATCACATCCTGACCAAAAATCAGCGGTATGCCCAACCGCGATTCTTTTACAACCAGCTCCTGAAGCTTGCGAACCTGGGCGGTACCGCGCACGTTCAAAACCGAACCTACAAGGCCTTGCTTAAAGTGATCATACTTTTTTCTGGCCTGTTCCTCATTTGGTGCCGGCCCGGTTACGTCCCAAAAGCCATTGTATTGATTCATCTGGCCGATCTTCTCCTCGAGCGTCATCTTGGCTAACAGTTCATCCACCCGCTGATCAATGGCATCACGTGAGGCCGTGTTGGATTGACAGGTCAGCAAGGAAACAGCCGCAACAAAAATCGAGGCCATGGAAATGAAGTAGCTTCTCATACGTATGGGGTTGAGCGAACGTGTGAAAATACCGATGCCAACGGCAGAAAAAAAATGACGTTGGTCAGAGCCTGTTTACCAACTCATCAAACAGACGCTCCCACGAGACTTTGCCCTCCTTTTTCCCCAACCGGACGATGATGATGTTTTTGGCCCTGTTCACGTATACATATTGCCCTAAATGTCCAATGGCAGCAAAACCTTTATCGGTAAGCCACCATTGGTATTTGTAGTACGGTACGGCACCCTCTTCGCGCGAGGAGCGTGTAGACTCACGCACCCACTCGCGGGGAAGCACAGGCGTGCCATTCCACATGCCGTCATTCAGATAAAGCCTCCCGAATTTGGCAAAGTCGCGCGCCCGGGCGTTGATGCAACAGAATGTCTTCTCCACCCCGTCTTTCTCTTTGTCTGTGCTCCATGTCGCATCAAACTCCGGCTGCAGATGTTTCCATATCCGTTCGTTGAGGTAATCGGTCAGCGGGCGTCCCGTGGCCCGCTCTACAATCAAGCCCAGTAACTGGGTGTTCACGCTTCGGTACTCAAATCGCGTTCCGGGGGGATCCTCCACTTTCAACTTGTTGACATACGAACGCAGCGTACGCCCATAGTAAAGTTTAGCCGCCTGGCCCACCGGATTGTAATAGCTCTCCGATCCCCTTATGCCACTGGTCATCTGTAACAAGTGCTTGACTTTGATCTGATCGAACCCCTTTTCGTCCTTGAATTCGGGCAAGTAATCAGTAATCGGATCATCCACACTTTTGATAAACCCATCGGCCAGTGCTGCCCCTACGAGTGCAGATGTGTACGACTTGGCCATGGAAAAAGAAGCCACGACTGAGGCCTCCTCATAACCCTGGTAATAGCGTTCAAACAACAACGTGTCGTTGCGGATGATGAGGAAGGCCACCGAACTATTCGCCCTGTTCACGCTATCCAAAAAACGCACGCCAGACTCGCTTGGTTTTCGCACCGGCTGTTTAAACCGAAAAGGCTCTGTAGTGGCCGGTAACGGCCGGCTGGGAAAAATCTTGTAGTCCGTGATATTGGAGAAATTGTACCACGCAAACCGGCCCACCAGGCAAGACGTAAGGCCAAAGGTTAACACAAAGAGGATGACAAGATTTCGAAATAGTCGTGGGCGCATGGGTCAGATGGTTATGGCATCGCTACGGTAAAACGTAAAAAAGACAACCCGGTTTGTCCGGAGTTGATGAATTCCGGCAAATTCGCGATCTCGCAGAAGCAGACTAACAAAACGAATGTCAAAAAAAATCGGTTGGGGCATACTGGGCTGCGGCAAGATTGCCAAAAAAATGGCTGCCGATTTGCGTCTGGTGGCGGATGCTGACTTACGTTTTGTAGCCGCACGCCAACCGCAGCATGCCGTTGCATTCGCACGCGAGTTTAATGTGCCCAATGCGGGGGACTACTTCGACCTCGTCACAAGGCCCGATGTTGACGTCATCTACGTAGCCACACCCCACGGCCTGCATGACGAACATGTAAAGCTTTGCCTGGAAAACGGCAAGGCTGTGTTGTGCGAAAAAGCGTTTACGATCAATGCGCGTCAGGCCCAGGAGCTCATGGCGCTGGCCAAAACGCGAGGCTTGTTTTTGATGGAGGCCTTCTGGACCCGGTTTTTGCCTCACTATGAGAAAGCGCGCGAGGTAATCACCACGCTGGGCGATATCCGGTATGTTCAGGCCGAGTTTGGGTTCAAGCCAACACCGCCCGTTGCCGATCGCATATACAATCCCGCATTGGGTGGAGGCTCGCTCCTGGATATTGGTGTTTATCCCGTTTTTCTAGCCCTCGATGTGCTGGGTAAGCCCGATGAAATTGCCGCGGTTATGACTCCAGCAACCACGGGCGTGGATGAACAATGTGCCATTCGTTTCCAATATGCGAACGGTGCTCTTGCTCAGTTATTCTCTTCATTCTCGGTCAACCTCGCTACGGGTGCCGATATTGCCGGGACCCACGGTCGCCTCCGGCTGACCCACCGCTTCCACGGACCAACGGCCCGATTGGAATACTACCCCGGACCAGTTGACACCCGGCAGTTCATTGAAACCGAACGAGCCCAAGGCAACGGGTATGAATACGAGGCCCGGCACGTGACGCAATGCCTGCAACGAGGGCTCAGCGAGAGTCCGGTGCGCCCGTTGCGCGATACCCTATTGTTGATGGAAACACTCGATGCGATCCGGAAGCAAATGGGTTTGGTTTATCCGGCCGACCGGATTTGACTATTTACTCACACGCTCTAATCCTTCCTTGGCATCTTTCATGTCGGGCTGCAGCTTAAGCGCTGCCTGATAATACTTTTTGGCCTCCGGCTTATTGCCTCTTTTCTCGTAGATATTTCCCAGGCGCATGTTTGCCCCCGCATGCGAGGGTTCATTGGGTTTGGGTGTGTAGGCCAGATACTTTTTCAGATTCTGCTCACCGGCATCCAGGCGCTGACCGCTGACGGCAGCCGTGCGGCCATAGAGATAAATCACCGACATGTCGTTGGGATTATTTTTCAGCCAATCGTCCAACAATGCAAACGCCTTGTCGTGCTGTTGCTGATTGGCATAATAAGTAGCCAACACCGACATGTATGCCGGATCTGCCTTCATCATGGCCTGGTATTCCTTTTCCGCTTCGGCTGTCTTTTTATCGCGTGCGTAAATGTTGCCCAACTGCCGATGACCTTCGGCCGGCTTTATCTTCACCAGTTGATTCGCCACTTCCACCGCCTTCTCTGTGCTGCCGCCCATAAATCCGGGTGCTTGCAGGTAATATTGGATCAGAGACAACCGCGGGTTAATCGCCTTGGGATCAAGCGCCACCGCCTGTTCCCAGGCTTTTTTCATTTTGGGCGCAAGCATTCCTTGCTTCACCATGTTGGCATTCTGCGCGATGGTTCCATAGGTATCTCCCAGCCAGGTAAAATACTCGGGGGATTTTGGGTTGGCCTCCGTTGCCTCTTCAAAATAATCGGCCGCATCATCATATTCCTTTTGGTCGTAGGCCAGGCGACCGAGCCAATAACGCGCTTCGGCATATTCGTTGCGGTCGTCATCTACGCCCTTCAGCAAGGTGGTGGCTTCGGCATATTTTTTCGCATCGTAAAGCCCTTTGGCTTTTTCGATGACCGATTGGCTCCAGCCGGTAATCGAAATGAGTATTAGGAAGAGGGTACGCATAGTTTGTATTTCCGTATAAAGACTCCAAATCATGGCAAAAGGTTGTGTACTGGCCAAAATGCCAGGCCAAAATGTAGGAAATGGTGGATAAATCGGGTGGTTTGAACTTATTCTTCATCATTTCTTCATCGGCACATTGCCCGAAACCCGCTAGCTTCGCATACTCAAAACAACCGGCTCATGAAACAGATTACGCTGCTTTCGCTTCTCCTGCTCGTATTAATCGCCTGCCAGAAACCTGCCCCGTTGCCGAAATGGAATGATCCGCTGGTCGCTGGCTTTTCACCAGCCCGGAAGCCATTTTATCATGGCGTGGCATCCGGTGATCCCCTGACCGACCGGGTGATCATTTGGACGCGGGTAACTCCGGACGACTCGGTAGCGCGCATTGCCGTAACGTGGGAAGTAGCAACAGATGAGCAGTTCGGCTCTGTGTTAAAGTTGGACACACTAAGTACAACCCCAGCCCGCGATTACACCGTGAAAGTTGACGTCACCGGTCTTGAACCGGGTCAATTCTATTACTACCGCTTCAAAGCATTGAATGCCACCTCCCCGGTGGGCAGAACTAAAACGCTTCCTACCGCTGCGGATAGCGTAAAACTGGCGGTAGTTAGTTGCAGCAATTGGGAGTTCGGCTACTTCAACGCCTACGATCGCATTGCCGAAAAAGAAGTGGATGCCGTGCTGCACCTGGGCGATTACATTTATGAGTACGGCATTGGCACGTATGGCGACACCACCATCGGTCGCCTGCACGTGCCGGCCCACGAAATTGTAAGCCTGAACGACTACCGCAGCCGCCACTCGCAGTACCGTTTGGATGAAGGATCTATTCAGATGGGTGCCCGCCACCCGATGATTGCCATTTGGGACGATCATGAAATTGCCAACAACAGCTACGTGACAGGTGCGCAAAATCACCAGCCCGACAAAGAAGGGGATTACGAAAAACGCAAAGCTGCAGCCCGCCAGGCCTACTATGAGTGGCTGCCGATTCGCGAAGGCGGAAAACATTACCGCAGCTTCTCTTTCGGGTCGCTGGCCGATTTGTGGATGCTGGATGAACGACTCGAAGGGCGCACGGTACAACCCGCGAGCCTGACGGATCCCGCTTACCTGAACGATGACGCCACGATGCTGGGTGCCGAGCAACTCTCCTGGTTGGAGAACGGGCTGCAAAATTCGAAGGCTACGTGGAAGGTGATTGGCAACCAGGTGATTTTCTCGGACGTGGAGCTTTCGGCTGTCTATCCGCGCATGCCCCGCAACCTCGATAGCTGGGATGGCTACCCAAAGGAAAAGCAGAAACTCAAGTCATTCATCGTTGACAACAAAATGAAAGACATCATCTTTCTGGCCGGTGATACCCATTCTTCGTGGGCGATTGAAGTGGCTACCGATGTAAAGAAAACCTATAACCCCAAAACTTCGGCCGGTGCCTTTGCCGTGGAGTTTGGCACCACCAGTGTTTCCTCGGGTAACAGTGATGAGGGCACTTCAGCCGACACGGTGAGGATGATGGAAACGGCCATGCTGAAATCAAACCCCCACATTAAATACCTGAATGCGCGTGATCATGGATACCTGCTGTTGACACTCCGACCGGAACAGGCAAAAGCCGAATGGTATTTTGTAAACACGCTGCGCACACGAGATAGCAATGAGCAGCTAGCCAAGACCTATTTCGTGGACAAAGGCGCTGCCCGCCTTCAGTGACCGGCCCCGATGGAGTTATCATTTGAGGTTAAAAAACCGCTCGAAGTAGTGCTTCACGCGCTTACGGATCCATCAGCGTTTGTCAGGGTACACCCTGTAATCACACAAATGGACGCGCTGGACAACAATCGATTCCGCGTTCATGAAACGGTGAATTTGCTAGGGTTTATTCGATACTCATTTTGTTACTACGCAACGGTAACCCAACACCGTCCGGAAAATGTTGTTAAGATAAGCGCTTCCGTAATGAAGGTAACGAAAATCGACATGTGCTTCCGGTTATCCGAAAAGTACGGGGCCACACAAGTAGACGAAACCATAGCGTGGCGCTCGCCCTTGCCCGTTGGTTTGATATTGAAACGCTTATTCGCGGAAACCCATGCCGAGCTTTTCCGAAATATAGAACGGCAGGCCTGAACGGGTTACGTTTCTTTCGATTGGCCGCTTTTTACTATCTTCCGATCTTAACTTAAACGATGCGCCTTTTTCTGATCATTCTTTGTCTATGGCTGGCAGAGCTTTCACACGCACAAGTAACGGGTAAGGTATTTCCCGACATGCCCACGGAAACGGTTGATGACAAAAAAGTTTCTCTGCCGGGCGATACCAAAGGAAAATACACGTTGCTGGGGCTCGCGTATTCGAAAAAAGCGGAAGATGAATTGAACACCTGGTTCAATCCGGTATTTAACAAGTTCATCAAAAAAGCGGGCGGCCTGATGGAGGGCATGGGATACGATGTGAACGTATATTTCGTGCCGATGTTTACGGGCGTCAATGCGGCTGCCACCGGCACCGCCAAACGCAAGGCATTGAAAAACACCGACCCGCAGCTGCTCCCCTATATCTTGTTTTATAAAGGTGAGTTGAAATCCTACAAAGAGGCCCTTGATTTCGAAAAACGAGATACACCCTACTTTTTTGTGTTGGATGAAAACGGAGTGATTCGGTTTGCCACCTCGGGTGCCTTTAGTGAAGATAAACTCGACCAAGTTGAAGAAGCTATAGATCAATAAAATGATGAACGAATCGCAACCCCGCCCCACTCCGTTTGTCGCCAGACTTGAGCGCATGTATCCGATTGTTGAAATTGTTTGCGTTGCCCTTTTTTTGGTGGCTCTTTTTGTACAACCCGCCTGGCGCAATGACGCCCTCGCAGCTTCGCTTACTGTGCTGGCAGCTGTGTTTTTCCTTCGCGCCTTTTCACCTCCCAAGAAAAAGCCAGAAGAAACGGATATTCGCACCCACGTTCTTCTGCCCAAACTGTTGGGCATTGGCAGTTCGGTGTGCCTCATCGGCTTTCTGTTTTACCTTCTTCACCTGGAGGGCGCGGACCAAATGTTACTGATCGGCACGGGAACGCTGGCGGGTTGTCTGGTCGGCAGCATAATGGCGGCTGTCAAGTCATCAAATGTACTCGAGACACTTCTCCCTTTGATTTTGCGTGGAGCAGCCGTGGCCGCCCTCGGAGTTTACGGTTTATACCGGCTCGGCCTCTTCAACTAATCCGTCATGAGTGCCTTGATTCTGCTTGCACTCGCGCTGGCACCCGGGGTGGCCATCATGCTATACATCTACTGGAAGGATTCCCACGAAAAAGAGCCCGTGGGATTATTACTCCGGAGTTTTCTTTTTGGCACGCTCAGCATTTTTGTTACGCTGCTCATCAGCGGCATCATCGGACTATTTGTTCAGATCGATGAGCAAAGCTTGAGTGAGCAGGCAATTCACGCGTTTCTTATTGTGGCGCTTGTGGAGGAGTTCAGCAAATTCATTTTTGTGCGTGGCCTATTGTACCGCAATGCGAATTTCAATGAGCCGATGGACGGCATTGTGTATGCCGTTATGGTCAGTATGGGTTTTGCCACGTTTGAAAACATCCTGTATGTCTATCAAGGTGGTGTAGCGACCGCCATTGCGCGAATGGTAACGGCCGTGCCGGCCCATGCCACCTTTGGCGTGCTGATGGGCTACTACCTCGGCAAGGCGAAGTTCGAACACAAAAAGGCGTATTATGCCTGGCACGCGCTGGGCGTAGCCACGCTTTTCCATGGCGCGTATGATTACTTCCTGTTCATCAACTTCGTGCCCGGCATTTGGCTGGGGGCGTTAGCCTCCTTGGTGGTCGGCCTCTATCTTTCGCGTAAAGCTATTCGCATACACCAGCAGGCTTCGCCATTTCGTGATGACGTCAGCCCGGTTGAAAAGGATGCTCCTCTTCCTTAACTTCGCCCACCTATGTACTACCTGGTGTACATTAGTCAAGCGGCACAAGTATTCACCGAGCGTGATTTGATTGATCTTTTGCTGGAGGCCCGCACCCACAATACCAAGGCCGGCATCACGGGCATGTTGGTGTTTGTGCGCGACCGATTCATTCAGGTATTAGAAGGCGAGCAGAAAGCAGTAGAAGAGTTGTACGACCGGATCAAAAAAGACAACCGGCACAAGAGGATTCAGATTTTGCTCGAAGGCCATTTACCTTCCCGTCTTTTTAGCAGTTGGTCGATGGGTTTTAAATCGCTTGAGCTGCCGGAATTTGAGCAATTGTCCGGCTACGAAGAGCCTGAAAAATTCTTCCGAACCAAGGCCGTTGACGATCAATCGCACCCTGCCCTCGTTTTTCTTCACCTGTTTTTCAAGCGTAACTACGTAGACCATCCCGAAAACGCTTATTGAGTTCCTATGATACGAGAAGCCTTACAGAACCGGCTGGTCGGCCTGAATCCACACTTTCGTTACCGGGGGTTGGAGCCGGGCCGGCTTGAAAATTTCAGCGATGCGGTATTTGCGCTCGCCATCACCCTGCTGATGATCTCCACATCTCCACCTGCCAATTTCCAGCAGATCAAACGCTTCACCTACGACCTGCTTCCGTTTCTCACCTGTATCACCCTCATCATTCTGATCTGGCACGAACACTTTGTCTTTTTTCTGCGCTACGGGTTACGTAACGCGCGGATGGTTTTTTGGAATACGTTTTTCCTTGTTATCATCCTGTTCTATGTCTACCCGCTTAAATTTTTGACTAAGATCCTTTTATTGTTTCCCGTGGCTTGGCTTGTAGATGATCAACTGTTGCTGAATGAACTGAAGGGGATGATTAACGGAAAAGATATGGCCCACCTGATGGTGATTTATGGCGTGGGTGCGGCCAGTGTTTTTTTGGTGTTGATGATGATGTATCGGTATGCCCTGCAACGGGCCGATGATCTTGACTTGAACGAGATCGAACGATTTGACACCCGGACCAGCATGAAGTCAAATCTGTACATGGCGCTCATTCCGTTGCTCTCAGCCATACTCGCGCTGCTGTTTTGGAACAGTTGGCTGGCAGGGCCCGTGGCTGGGTTCGCGTACTTTCTATATACCCCTGTTATGTTTGCGCATGGCAAACGCTCGGAACGACAGCGCAATGCATTGCTGGCTTCTATGGAAACTGCCCAACAGACAGAACAATAAAAAAAGTCCTGCGCTTAGCGCAGGACTTTTTGTTTGTACCCGGAAACTGGATCAGAAGGAGATGGCTCCCTGAATCACGAATCCGTTAAACTTGCCACCAGCCAGAATGCTGCTGTCATCAAATCCGGTAGCACTGGTAGACTTGTTTTTCCACAGACCGGGGAAGTCGGTGTAGTTTTGCATTACATATTCTGCCTTGAACAGGACTGAGGGAGTGATGAACCAGCCGGCACCAAACGCAGTGCGGTCAATCGATACATCAAAACGATCGCCCTGATACAGATAGGACGGGTTAGTAGCCTGACCCAAGGCGATGGTAGCATCCACTTTATTGTACTTACCACCGAAATAGAACTGCTCTTGACGACCGAAGCGGTACAGCAACTCAATCGCTATCTGAGTGGCTTTCCGTTTGTCCTGTTTTGTCAAAGCAGGGCCGGTGTTAGGAATGATCTCGCCATTCTCAACCGGTGTGCTGCCATTGGCTACTTCATACGTTCCGAACAATTCAACGCCTTTGAACTTTACGAAGGGGTTGAACATGAAGGCCGTCAGGTTATCCGTGAGGCCGGGGTTAAAACGGCCGGAGGTGAAGTTTCCGGTAACGGTAGCGGCTGTGTTATCCATCACAAACTGGTAGTTGGAGCCTGTACGGTCGCCACCATAAATGGTGTTGCGCACGGAAGATTTGGTTGTCAGAATGGAGCCGCTCAGGCGCAAGCGAAGATCCTCGTTGATCTGCTTGTCGAAGGCTACTTTTCCATAAAAGTTCGGGCTGCGGTCCTTAGGTCTGGTTACGTTACCCTGAATTTCACCATCGGTATAACCGAACATCAACAAGATGCCGTTCTTCTGCCAGTATAACTCGCCACCAATTTCGGTACTAAAGGCATCCATAATGTTGTTTTCTACAAACGGGTTCTGCAAGGTGTGGCCACCATCGGATCTGCGGTAGTGTGCGTCACCGTAGTTCACCTCCATGTGACCTACCTTCAAGGTCAGGTTTTTCCACAGGTTGTTCATGAACTCGCTGTTCATAAAGCCCACTTTGTCAATTTGCAGATAACCGCCTTTTACCCAAAATTCATTGTGGTGGTGGCTGGACATGTAGCTAATTAGGTTCAACTTAACGCCATCGGCCAGTTGCACATCAAAATTCAGGTTGGCTTGTGCCAGCGGGAATCCAGCGGCCATTTCGTACAGTTGGTTAGAGTTAGTCAAATACCGCGGTGCTCCTGCCGTAGGAGTATAAATAATGCCTCCATACACATTGCTGTTGTCTACAAACGTGCCCGTGATAGGTGCACCCGTCACGCGATTTGTGAATTGAAATGAACCCGGGGCTGTTTCGATATAGGTGTTTGCACCATCCGCAACAATAGCACGCGCTTCACTGTTTTTGTGTGTGAAGTTCTGGAACCCTTGGGTGAAGCCGGCACCAATTCTGAATTTGAATCCGGTAAAACCAACGGTATCTTCCTTGGTGGTTTCGAACATATTTATTCCTCTTTGATCGTACGGGCGGAAATACTGGATCGGGGCCTGCTGGGCCATCACCACTCCCGTGAGAACTATCAATACACCTAGTAGGGATAGTTTTCGTAGTCCTTGAGTTTTCATAGAAGTAAGGATTGGAATTTGCATAGAGTTAAGTTGTTTATTTAATAGGGGTTAAGGTTAAATCAAAATTGACGATGACCTCTTCACCCACCTTGATGGTGCCCATCATGGCCGTGGGGGGCGTCATTTTGAAGTCTTTCATATTGATCTTGTAGGATCCAGTAATTTTTACATCGCCATTCGGCAGTACTTTGGCAGTCGTTGGCAGATCAATGGATCGGGATGTTCCCGCCATGGTCAACTGCCCGGTGGCTTTGATGTTCGGATCGCTTACCGTAGCCGATGTCAGTTTATAGGTGATGGTCGGGTTCTTCTCGTAGTCAAAAGCTTCATAGGTCTTGTTGTCCATAATCTTGCCTTTGGTACTCTTGATATCGGCCACCTTCAGGCTGAACTCGGCTGCGTCAATGCGCTCCACCCGGTTATTGTTAACCAGTAGCGAGCCCTTCCAGGTGCAGGCCTGCACCTCCGAAGTCCACTCGTGAAGGGTGGATGTTCCCGTTACGGTTACTTTTTTCTCTTTGAGTGTGAAAGGTGTCTGGGCGAGGGCGCTGATGGAAAATGTCAGCAAAAAAACTAAAAACAGGGGTCGGTAAGTCATATCTATCGGGGTTGGGTTTTGATTGATTGACAGGCGAAAGGTAGAGACAGGCAATGCCACGTGAGCATGAGTGTCATCAGGCTGAAACATGATTTTTGACAGTTTTACAATTCTTGATTATCAGCTACTTAGCCTTTTTGGGGTACTGATTTGCTCGAATATCGCGGGCTGCGAGTGCTACGGTTTCAGCAATTCGTTTGCTGCGGGTGGCGGGCGTCTTTGCATTTTGAATCCACTCCAGAATTCCTCTGCGAACGGAAGGTGGAAAAGCATCAAAAAAAGTCCTGGCTTTTTGCTGGCGGGCAAAAGCCTTGGCTAAATCGGGTGGCACCACAAGTTTATCAACCTCGTTAAGGGCGTTCCACGTGCCGGTTTTTTTGGCCAGATCAATCATGGCTTGTCCGGCTGCGTGCATCCGCCCTGCTTAATCATGTTCCGGGCGCGGGCTTTATTGATTTTGCTCCAGTTGCTTTTTGGCTTTCGGGGCGAGAGCAGGATTTTGTAACGTTGCTCATCGAGTTTGTTCGACACGCTATCGATCCAGCCAAAGCACAACGCTTCCTCAACCGCTTCGCTGAGGGTAAGGGTTGAACCCCCGCTTCCTTTTTTGTGGAGCACCAGCCAAATGCTCTCGGTCTGTTGATGATGGCGGAGAAGCCATTGCCGCCAGGCTTCCCGCGATACCGGCTCCACCTGTTGAAAATTCTTACTCATGCAACTCCAGCCGGATTCCCGCCAATATGTCCACGTCAAGATTGTTCTCCGCGGGCACAATGGGGCAGGCGTACCGCTTACTATACGCGCAATAAGGATTATACGCCTGATTAAAGTCGATGATCAGCGTATTCCCCGAGGTTGGCATGCGCAGGCCGATGTACCGGCCACCGCCATACGTACTGCTCCCGTTCGTGCCATCGGTGAAGGGCAGGAAAATATAGTCCTTGTATTCGGGGTCGTTCATGAGTCGCCTGGACTGATACAAAGAAAGCTTCATCTTTTTCCCCATCAGCTCAAACGTGGCGATGCCCCACGTACGGTAATCCTGATCAATGCCCGCTGAAGTTTTCATCTTGAAGAACTTGGCGCGCGGGGTTAACTCCACTGTAGCGGCCACCCGGTACCGAAGATCGATCGGGAAAAAATCGTGTTGCTTGAATTGAGTAAAATCGCCCGGCTCCAAAGGGGATTTTTTCTGGTCACGGTATTGTTCGTTCAGCTCACGCTGAAATTTCATGATCTCCTGAACGGCATTCACCGAATCGGCTTGAGCAAAAACAGCCGAAGCTGGAAAAAAGAGAACTGACCAAAAACAAATTATTCGTTTCAAGTGGGCGCGTGAGTTTGTCGCATGCTAAAAATAGAAAAGTAATCTCAGTGTTTGCATCGGTCGGGATTGTTTTTTCGTTTTTGTACCTTCGAACACTCAATCCAAACACTCATGAAAACCCTACGTCTTGGATGTCTATTGGCGGTAATGGCCGTTTTGGCCATCAGCGGCTATGCGCAGCTACCCGGGCTTAATCGACTAAAAAACAAAGCGGCCGGCAGTGCCGAGCAAAAAGCCGGTGAAGAAATCGACAAGCTCTTTGGTGGAAAGAAAAAAAGTAACGACCCGAACAATCCGAACGGAGGCACGGGCGCTAATCCGAATGCAGGCAGCCCGGGAAGCGGTGGCACCAATAACCCGGGGAACAACTCGGGCGGTGGCCTGGTTTCCACTCCTCCGGATGTACTTCAAAATCTGACCGATGCCGATGCGGCCTACAAACGCAACGCCTGGGGCGAGGCACGTTACGCGGTGCAGCAAGCCATGCTGGGCGTTGAGCTGGAAATCGGCAACAAGATTTTAAACTCACTACCCGAAAATGTGGGAACGCTCAAACGGGATGCCTCAGCCGATCAGGTGGCGAGCATGGGATTTGGTTGGGCCGGCCTCACCATCCACCGCGAGTGGAACGGAGGCAAGGACCAGGAACTGCGGGTGACCGTTGCAAACAACTCTGCGTGGATGTCAGCTGTCAATGTGTACCTGTCGTCTGGTGGTTATGCGCAGCAGACGGGCGGACAGCAAAACTGGAAGCAAACGAAAATCAAAGGGTATCGGGCGATTATTGAATATGATCAAAGCTCCGGCTACAAACTCAGCGTGCCGCTGGGGCAGTCTTCTCTCATTGTTTATGAGGGAGTAAATTTTGCCACCGAGCCTGATTTTATGACGGCCTGCAACGCCATCGACATCGAAGGAATTAAAAAACAACTGGGGGAACAGTAAAATGAAAACCATCATGAAGAATATATTCTTTCCCGTTCTGGTCATGCTCAGTGGCATGGCTTATGCCCAGGATTTTGGCAAGAACATGACTACCGCCCGGTCATCTTATTCCTCGGGGAACCTGGAAGATGCCCGGTTTGCCATGGAACAAATGCTTCGCGATCTCGATCTGGCCATCGGCAAGGAAATTCTGAAGCTATTGCCCTTGAAAGCCGGCACGCTGGCGGCTAATGAAAAGGCCGACCAGGTCAGCGGAGGTTCGGCCGGGGGCCTTGGACTAATGGTTCACCGCGAGTATGGCACGGCCCCAAAAACGGCCAACATTGAAATCATCAACAACTCACCGTTGATTAACTCGATTCAATCGATCTTAACTATGCCGGTGATTGGCGGCATGGTGCGCGATGAAAATCAGAAAGTGGTAAAAGTACAGGGGTACAAGTCGCTGCTCAACCGCACGCTGCGCGAGGACGGCAAGACCGACTACGAATTGCAAGTGCCCATGAACAATACACTGCTTACGGTGCGCATGACGGAGACTTCGGAAGGCGACATTACCTCCTTTGCGAATACACTGCCATTGGCCAAAATTGTTCAGTTGGCGCAGTAAAAACGGGATTGAATCAGCAAAAGAAACCCGGTCTTTCACCGGGTTTCATTTTTTTACTCACGTCTTGAGCTTTTCGCTACGCGCACCCTGCGGGGTCCGTACCACAGCCAAAAGCCGGTGACTACCAGCACCAGCAAACCAGCACCCAAATACGTGGTGTACATCAGTTTAAAGCCATCGCTAATCAGCGAGCCATCGTGCACGTGCTCAATCCAGTCGGCATGGCGTTTGGCCACTGACAACGCGCGGCCGGATTGACCATCCACCTGCACCTCCCAGTAGTTGCTGTAAATCACCTTCACAACTCCTTTGTCGATGCGGGCATCTAGGCGGTCGAGTGATGCCCGGGGTGCACGAACAGAATCCATTGCCCGGTCAGCGCTTCGGATAATGACTTCGAAACTCTTCCATTGGTCAGCCGAGGCGGATGTCCCGGCCTGCATGGGAGGCTGAAGGGTGTCAACGTTCTTCTTCCATCCTAGCAAAACACCGGTAGCAGCGGTGAAGAACAAAAACAACGCAACACTGATTCCCATCCAGCGATGCCAGGTGCGAAATTGACGTAGACTTAGTACAAGGGTGTGGAGTTTCATAGGTTATTGTTAAATGCGCGCGCGTAAGGAAATAATCACATTTCTGCCGGGCGCAGTAATGCCGGAGGAATACGGTCGGTAACGGATATCAAAAATGTTCTCAAGCCCGATGTCAACGGTGAGGTACTTCACGGGCGTGTAGCTGCCTTTAAAATTCCAGGTGGTCCAGGATGGAGCGTAGGGTCGGCCATCAGCATCTTTTGCATACAAATGGCTGTCGGCTCGCTCGGTCAGGGCCAGACTCTCGGCCCGGATTGCCCCATTGTAAGTAACGTAAGCCATGGCTGTCCATTTCTTGTTTTGATAACGGATTTGGGTGGAGCCAAACGTAGGAGGAACATGCGTGGGCGAGAAGGACTCGCCTGAAGCCGGATCGCGCTCGCGACCAACCTGAATATTGATCGAAGACTGCAGTTGCCAGTGTCTCCAAAAATCATACCGCAGCGCAAACTGGCCGCCCAATACGTTTATCTGATTTGTGTTTTGCAGCGCCAGCACCTGGCTCTGCGTTCCATCGTAGTCGATGCTGTCTTGGCCATTGAATTGAAAAGGGCCGCGAACAATGGCGTCATCCAGTAACGTGATGTACCCGGCAAAATCAATAAACAGACCTTTCGCTACCTGCCCGGTATACCCTAACTCCGCACTGTAGGATTTTTCCGGTGTCAGGGTAGGATTGGGCGCCACCACGGCACCGGGCTGCGAATCAAATACTTTTCCGATGTCGTCAACATTGGGTGCACGAAACCCGGTTGACAGGTTGTAGTACAACTTGAAATCATTTGCCAATAACACCGCTGCGCCAAGGCTGCCATTGATTGCGCTGTTTCGCAGTGTAGCTTCCGTAAACTCAAAATCAAAAAAAGTTGTATCGAATGGCGCATACGTATACACATTCGTGTAACGTGCACTGGCATTCAACGTCAAGCGGTCAGTGGCGTTGTAGCGCATGCTGACATAGGCCGCTGCCGATCGCCATTCGGAATCGTTTGGATAACGAGTTGAAACAGGTGAAAGGGTTCCGGTTACAATATCTCTGCGTTGTGCTGTTGATTCAACCTGGTTTGTCACCCACTCCGCTCCATAGAACAAGGCCATCCGACTATTCAATTGCTTCTCCAGATCAAGATTAAACGACAATGCCGGAACGCGTTCAAAACGCTCCGTCATGCGGTTACGGTTGCTGCCGGTGAAGTTCCGGTTATGCCGGCTTTCCGAATAATCCTGATAGGCCGTAATAAAACGGGCGCGGTCAAAGAGGATCAAATCGGCCCGGTAATTGACGGCCAGGTGGTGCATCGTCCAACGCTGAGGGCCGTAGTACCATTCGGCACTGGTAAAAACGCCCGAGGAGTTTTTCAGAATAAGCCGGTCGTAGCGGGGCACATCGGACGTTTCGGAATAATGGTAGCTGTATGTAAAATCCAAGTTGGCGTGCGGAGCAAACCGGAATTTCGCCAAACCATTAAGCTGATCATAACCGGTTTTCACCTGCACATTCGGATCTGGATTGGTTACGGCAATATCTGCGCTGCCATCGCGCATCTGGTAGTCAGGGCGGGTGTACTCCTCCGGCCCGTGCGATCCCATCCGGAGGTCATCAAACACGGAGCGCGTAATGCTGCCGATGAACGCCCACTTTCGCGAGCCGAGGTTGACATCTACATGACCTGTATTTTCCTTATTGGCCGTGGAGTAACGCACCAGGGCATTGGCCTTCACCTGAAGGGTGCCCGCGGTGGAAAGCTCGGGGCGAAGGGTATGGAAATCCATCACTCCGCCAATGGCATCACTTCCATACATGACAGATCCTGGACCAAAGACCACTTCGGCTTCGCGGATGGCGTTGGCATCAAGCGAGATTACATTTTGAACATTACCACCGCGAAAAATGGCGTTGTTCATGCGAACACCATCAATGACGAGCATCACCCGATTTGTAGCAAACCCGCGAATCATCGGGCTGCCGCCACCGAGCTGGCTCTTTTGAATAAAAACCTGATTAGTAAAACCCAACAAATCAGCTGCCGTCTGCGGGTTCTGCAGTTGAATGTCAGCTTGGCTTAAAATGGTAAGCCGGGCCGAAACTTCGCGGAGATTTTGTTCCCAGCGATTGGCCGCTACCACAACCTCCTGGAGGTATGTAGTTGTATCTGATTTAGCGCCCGTATCCTGTGCCCGCAAAAGTCCGGGCAGGACAGCCAGCGCCAGTATAAGTAACTTTTTCATGGATACTTTCTGGGTTGATCCAAATAGAACAGATCGGCAAAACGGATTCGGTACTGGTGAATCCATCTGCCGTTTTCGGGTAATGAAAAGTGAAAGTCAGATCAACTGCGAGGCGGAGGAGAGACAATCGTGCGGGCCAGCTCAGAAAAAGTTTCGTAGTAGGGCGTAAACGGCTTCAGGTCGGATGAACCGGGGTTGACCGTAACAACAACGGGTGACATATACTTCAAGCTCAGCCAGCTGAACAGGGAGTCAGGCACTGGCTTTTTATCACCGGCCGAATTCTTCAATACGGCATCCAGAAACGCCAGGAGGTTGTCCTCGGCTTCATCGTGAAGCGCATACACCACTACCTGGCCGGCAACCGGCTCGACACGTGCCACATCATACATGCGACCCTGCCATTTTATCTCATGTTCATCCTCGCGCGCAGCATCAAATTCCGCGCGGGTCATGACCAGCATGTCCAGTTCTTCGGGCGGGGTTGCGCGCAGCGTAGCGCGCATTTCACGTTTGATCTCGGCAGCCCGAATCACAAAATAGACATAAGAGCCAACCAGGTGTGCACCCAACAGGGCCAGCATCAGCACGGCAACAACTCTTTTCATTTCACGAAAGTAAAAAAAATCCCACCCTCATCTCGGAAATTACAGGAATGGTGGTTTGGTGTTTATTCCCAGCCCTTTCGGGTAACGGTCTCGAGGGTGAGCTCAAGCCAGCGAAAATCGCCTTCCGGCAGTTTCCAACTGACCACACATGAGGTTGGCACGCGCACACCATCCATGAGTTTGTGGTCGGCACAGGAAATATGCCAGCGCTCCAGCCGCTTCACTCCTTCAAATTCTCCATAACGCAAAGCCTCAAAGTCGGTTACATCACCCTGTTCGTTAAACGTAAAAGTACCGGTTGCCGAAACGTCACCATAGGTGAAGGTGGCTGAAGCCCTGCGGTCGTCTATCGGCTTCCATTCCATATAGGGAGAGAGCGCAGCCGAGGGAAACCAGCAACTCTCACCCAGGTACCGCAGCAACGTGCCCTGGTCGATCTCCGGACCCGAGGAATGAACGACAGGAATAAGCCCGAGTAGGGTAATGCGCATTTCTCCATGCCCGTGATGATATCGATCCTCGCCCAACATGAAAATACCTGGCATCATGTTCACCTCGGTTTGCTAAACGAAAGCTGGCGGGTCTATTGAAAATTCCTGAGAGGCCGAGAACGCCATCCAGTGGCCATCGGGCTTCGTACGCATTTTACCCCGCTGAGTAAGCGTAACGTGGCGGTCGTGCGGCCGGTCAAAAACACCGGACCTCATCAACCACGTTTGAACAATGGTCGGCAAGGGGGCCCGTGAACTGTCCCGTGCGGCCTCAAGCGTTTGAATATTCTGCTGCAGTTCAAGCCGGTGTTGTGCGGCCTGCCGGTGAAAAAACCAGGTGCCGGCAGCGATGACTCCTGCGATCAAAAGAGCCGCGTTCGCCAGTGTACCAAAGCGCGCATCATGCCACGCGGTGAAAATGAGAATCTGGGAGAGTATAGCGGCTGGCAAGGCCACCATCCACCAAAACGGCCGGGCAGTTGCCAACAAGAACATAGCCGCAAGCAACAGGAAGGCCGCGGCAAACCAGGCCACGCCTGCCCCTCTCGAAATAGGCTTCGTCAATTGCTCAAAACTGGCGAAGCCAAATGCTTTGCTGAAACCCATCAGGTGAATGAGCGCGTGAACAAAAACGACAATAATGAAAATCCAGCGGACCATGTACCTTTAAATCGTTGCCAGTGGCAACAGTAAAAGTAAAGTTGACGGGATATGAAAAAAATGAGTTTGATCAGGTCTTACCGTAGACGCCTTTGCGAGCCGCGTAGACTCGCCTTTCTGGGTACCGAATAGCTCAAACTCCGTCTTCGGGTAACGTCATCAATGCACCCAGAGAAGAGAGTATGGTTAAAAGATCGGAATTGGATACCTTTAATTTGTTTATGAAGGATCTCGAGTCCAAAATCGAAGCTGCCCGTTCCTCTGGTAAGTCCCTTCACATAGAGACCACTGCGCCCCTGACCGATGAAGACCGAGCGATACTAAACAAGTCACGTCACGGACAGATCATGATGTACGTTGTATTTATTGTCTTAGTGACAGGCTTTCCCTTTCTTCCCTTTAAGGATGCCGTGTTTGAGTATCAAGTAGCAACTTCTGTAGGGCTTTTCATGCTCCTCACCTCACTCACAATCATGACCGTGGCCAAGATGCGCATCGCCTATCGTACTGTGCCAAAAACCGTGGTGCAAGGTATTGTGACCGATAAGGCTATGGAAAAAGGACAAAAAGAAACACGCTATGAACTTACCGTTGGCGATAGCATTCCTATACCGGTAACAGCTGGGAAGTATCATTCCTATCAGGTTGGAGATGGAGTAGAGATTCATTACTGGGCGGGTTGGGGGAGTTACGTGTTATGCGTGAAAAGATGGGATGGTAGTTAGCCAACCTGTCGACTAATGCTGTTATTTTGAAATCGGATAGGCCTATCACTGCGTGGCCTTGCGAAGCGTATTTATCGATCTGCCAGCGTGAAATTAAAATGAACGACAGACTCCTCGGCTGTCGGATGGGTTGACCGATAAAAGTCAAGAGCATAGTCATCAATCACGTCCGCCTGAACAAAAACTTCTTCGAACCCGGCCGCCTGCCCATAGCTTCGAAAAGCGGACATCAACTGCGTGCCAATGCCTTGGCGTTGGTAGTCTGACAACACCGCCAAATCGTAGACATAAGCCAGTGGCCGCTCAGCGTAATATTGATGCAGTACGTAACCCGTTATTCCGCCAACTACCTTATCGTCCTTCCGCGCAATCCATACGAGAAAGTCAGGATTGGCCAATAACTTTTCCAGATAAGCCGTAGACGGTGTGTCAAAACGCTTCATCTCAAATGCAACCTGAAAAACGGTAAGCAATTCCTGCATCTGCAAAACATCAGCTGGGCTGAGTTTCTGTATGTGAAGGGATTCATTCATAATACTGGCCATTCTCCGTTATACTTCTACTCCCCCGGCCGATAGGTGCGCTCGGCATTCTTCTCCACCTCCTCGCGGTAAAACAACACCTCCTTGAAACTGCCGGCAGCATACATTTTTCCCTGATCAAAAAAATGAGGCGAGTCGGGATTGCCACTATTACCGCCCGCCAGGAGCGACCTGGCTTTCAGGCGATCGCCAAACTCAACTGCACAAACAAAACTGTTACCGCTCACGCCATACCTTTTCTTTGTATTGGCGTACGCGCGGCTGTTGTAGGATGGCAACATGCCCCACGTGGATGAGGCAAACGCCACCGGGTAACTCGGCTTGTTGTCGTCATACTGGTTTTCCAGTTGGTTGGTCAGTCGCTGAAAGCGATTAACGTCACCCCAGGCCATGCCCCAACTGCCAAATGTCTTTTTCAACTCTGTTACCGTTCGATCAAATGGCACGAGCAAATCGGCAGGTGCTGCCCCGGCCACAAACCGCTTCGTGGCTTGCACCTGATCATCTTCACCTTCTTCGATATACACTTTGCGCAAGTTGGACGAAAGCTTTTGAGCCCACTCAATGCCTAGCGTGGTTGCAACGGAGTGCTCAGTCGCGTAGTAATCCCAACTCTTCATCACCGCCATGGGTTCGGCTAAACGGCTCTTGAGCGAATCGTTTACCGGCCACGACTCGTAAGCGTTCAGCAGTGCCGGCACCAATACCTCGAATGCCGCCAGGTAGCGGTCATAGCCCGCCTTAATGGTGCTTTCGATAGTAAAGCCGCTGGTCCGCGACAGCACGCGCGCTGCATTGACGCCCCGGAAATTTTCGCCATCGGGGGCCATGTAGGCCGGGTAGTTTTCTTTCTTCGGGCTGCTGTTGCCCGAAACGGTGAAGGGCGTGGAGTTGCAGTTTTGTATCCAACCGTCAGCCGGATTGATCACATGCACCGTCTCACTCACGGGGTGCAGGCCTTTCCATTCAGTGGCTGCCGTAGTGCCATCCACCGGCTTGCTCCAGTCAAACTGTCGATCGCGCAGCGGCACAAAGTTGCCATGCCAATACGCAATGTTGCCAAACCGATCGGCATACACCGTGTTGTTGGAGGCATTGCTTCGGTAGTCCATCGTCTTTTTGAAATCCTCCAGGCCTCTGGCTTTTGTGCGCAGCCAACTTTGCAATAAACCATTCAACGATCGGTTCACCGACTTCACGGTAACATACTGACCATCGCGCACGGCCATAACGGGCCCGTGATGGGTAGCGTATGTGGTAAAAACTTTGGCTCCTCCATCCTTCATACGCAAGGTCACCTGGCGCTCCGCCACCGCGCGCTGCTTGCCGTTGTAGGCGTACACCAGCTTTCCGTTTTCACGAGAGACTTTTTCGCGATACACATCGGCCACATCTACGTTGCACGAAGTATGCATCCAGCCGCAGTGTTCGTTAAATCCCTGGTAGACGAAAAACTGGCCCCAGGTAACAGCGCCATAAGCATTCAGTCCCTCTTCACTTACCATGTGTACCTCGGGGCGGAAGTAAAACGTGACGTGCGGATTGATGTACAGAATCGACTTGCCCGATGCCGTGCGCTGCGGGGCCAGGGCAAAACCATTTGACCCGGACGTGTGCTCATCAAAACCGGAGGCCCGCTGCGCTACGGGGTAGCTCGTGCCCGTGTAAAAGGATTTCAGTTCTTCGGGTGTTACATCAGCGGTGTTAATCGCGCCAATGCTGCCGTCTGTCCACAGCAGGGGAAACCAGGGCTCGAAACGCGTGAGCAGGGCGGGCTTCACCTGCGGATTTTTATACAGGTAGAAGTTGATGCCATCCGCGAAAGCGAGCAACAATTTCTTTAGCCAGGCGGGGCTCTTCTCATAATCGGCACGGGCTCCGGCCGAATCGATGACAAGCCGAACATACAAATCGTTGTACAGTTCCTTCTCGCCATACACCTCTGCCTTGCGCCCCAGCTTTTCGATGTAGTTCATCTCCACGCGGGCAAAATCGTCCTCGCATTGGGCGTACATCAACCCAAACACGGCATCCGCATCCGTCTTCCCGTAAATGTGGGGGATGCCCCAATTGTCGCGGATGATGGTGACGTTCGCAGCCTGCTTTTCCCAACGGCCTATTTCAGCCGGTGAAGGGGATGCCAACGCCAGAATGGGCACACACCACAGGAACAGGAAAAGTCGGATGGTAGCTGCGGATTTATCAATGAATCGGCTTGTCATGATTGACGGGATTGGTCAACCAAGGTAGTGAGTTTAGCACACGTTAAGCGCAGTATTTTGATCAGTGGCACCGGGTCGCTAAACCGAAGTGGGGCGAATCCACTTGCGGTCGATCCAGTGAAACAGAAAAGCCATCGCAATGCCCATGGCCACCAGGCCCTTGACCGGATCAAGAAACGTCAGATTAAAACGGAAACCCGTGAGCGCCATGCTGACGATGGCGGCCACCACCATCAACACCATTCCCGCAATCAGCCAAGCCCATTCCCTGCGGCCAACCGCTACCTCACGGGCTGCGATGCGCTGCATCACCCGATCGGCAAAGCCCGGAGTGATGTCCACACGTGGTGGTTGCGCGGCTGCGCGAAACACCACCTGGTAGGCACGCTCGTCTTCGTGGGTTGACACCTGTCCCCTTTCCACATTTTCCTGGTGCTGCTGATCGCCTGGGTTCATACCTTTTCGCTGCGTTGCCATAAAATTACTTTCTCTTTCAATAACTGACGTGCCCGGAACAGATAATTTTTAACCGTGCCCTCCGGCATCCCCGTAGCCTCGCCAATCTCCCGATAGTCGAAATGCTCGAGGTGATAAAGGGTTAACACGGTTCGGTATTGCACGGGTAACTGATCAATCAACTGCCGGACCCATTCCTCCTGCTGGGCGTCTTCCAGCAAATCGGCCGGGGTGTCCGTCATGCCCCATCGCTGCTGCCACTGGTCATCTTCCGGGATTTCACTCCATTTCATTTTTTGCTTACGCAGATGATTAATGGCCTGGCGATACGCAATGGTGGCAATCCAGGTGCTCAACTTCGATTGAAAAGCAAACTCGCCCAGTTTGTCGTACACCCGAAGAAACACATCCTGGCATAACTCCTCCCGATCTTCCAGGCGATCGACCACCCGGGTTATCATGTGCATGACCAGCCGCTGGTGGCGTTCCACCAACAGACGAAATGCACCGGCCTCACCCGCCAATACTTGCGTCACCAGGGATTTTTCGTCCATTGACAGTTAATACGGGCCAGGCATTTGGAGGGTTAGACACCACCGAGCCGGGCCATGTTGCAAGGAAGAAGGAAAAATTTTCGGGGCACATCGTTCTCACTAACCGTTGTACATGAAAATCACCATTTCACTGCGAATTCTTTGTGATTTTGCGCCCTTGTAGCCTAAAATCAAAGGCCACCAAGGCACTAAGCCACAAGGGAATCATTAAGCGCATGACATTCAAATATGATCATCTCTAAAAACCTCCAGTAAGACCAACTGTCATAATTTTTGAAAAAATTATGAAAGACCAGCAACATTCTGCTTACGAACGGTGTCCAACGGGCAACAATAAAAAAGACACGTATGACGCTATTTGAAGTGCTTATGCCGGTGGCCATTTTCGGAGGCCTGGGGGGTTCCATCTACTTCTTTGCCAAAGTGATGACGGATTTTAATCTCAAGAAACGAATGATTGAAAAAGGCTATGTCAACGAAGAGACCCAGTCGATTTTCAGAAACATGTCGACCGATAATAAATACGCTGCGTTGAAGTGGGGGTTAATCATTCTCTCGGCCGGCCTTGCGCTCATTGTAATGGAGTATATCGGGGCCGATCCCAACTCCACACTGCCCTATGGCATCTTTGCCACGTTTGTGTCAGCCGGCTTCCTGGCCTACTACCTGATCGTGAAGCGCGAGCAAAAACAGTAGGCTGTTCACCCCCGAACAGTGGGGTGTACGATTCATAACACGCTGTACGAAAAAACCAGCTTACCCTTGAAAAAAACGCGCAGCCTCAGGCTGGCGCGATGTTTGGGAAACCTGACCACTTATTCTCCATCCGATACCTCGATTTATGCTCCGTAACTATATTAAAACAGCTTTCCGAAACCTGATTCGCCACCGCTTTTTTTCGCTGATCAACGTGTTTGGTCTGGCGGTGGCCATGTCCATCTGCATGGTGCTGATCATGCTGGTGGCCGATCAATTGAGTTATGACCGGCACAACACCAATGGATCGCGCATTTTTCGGGTCACCACGCTGGGGGTAGATGACAAAGGTGTCGTTACCTCGGATCAGGAAAACAGCTCCAGCCCGATGACGGTGGCCCCGGAGCTGCTGGAAAAGTACACGGGCGTAGAAAAAGCGGTGCGTTTCAGGCGCGGCTTTGGAAACGGATGGCTGGAATTTGAAAACCAGAACGTCAACATCCCCCTGTCGGGATTTTTTGCGGATGCCGAGGCGCTGAACATGTTTCAATACGAACTTGAGCATGGCGATCCTTCCTCCGCTCTCGTGCAACCCTATTCGGTCGTGCTCAGCCGGGCGGCCGCCAATAAACTTTTCAAAGAGCCAAACCCCGTGGGGCAAACCCTCAAAGTAGGTGACATTGGCGTGTACACCGTTACCGGAGTGTTGAAGGAAACAAAAAACAAGTCACACATCGTCTTTGACGGGCTGGCCAGTATGTCCACCGTTAAAGCCCTGGAGGAAGCCGGCAAATTTGATCGAACATCCGAAAGCTGGACAAACTACTGGCAGGGGTGGACCTACGTGATGATCGAATCCGGGAAGACTCCCCACGATTTGCAGGTGGCCCTTGACGAAATGTACCGGAAACACATTGCGTCCATCACTACGCCCGACACCTACAAAATGAAGTTTGCGCTGCAGCCCTTGTTTCGCATCACGCCCAGCAACAGCATGAACAACCCCATCGGGCCCCTGTTGCCGTGGCTGGTTGTCTACTTTCTCGGAGGCCTTGCCCTGATCATTCTGCTAACCTCCTGTTTTAATTTTACCAATCTTTCCATTGCCCGCTCGCTGAGCCGCGCACGCGAAATTGGTGTGCGTAAAGTCACCGGTGCGGCCCGTTGGCAAATTTTCGGGCAGTTCATTTCCGAATCCATCCTGGTAGCCTTCATCGCCCTGGCCGTAGCCCTTGCCCTGGTAGTGGTACTTGAACCGATGATTCAGCAGCTCAACTTCGCCCGCATCTTCCGCTGGGACTTGCACAGCAGCACCGCGGTGTACCTGATCTTTGTTTTGTTTGCCACGGTGGTAGGCATCCTGGCGGGATTCTTCCCTGCGGTGGTGCTCTCCGGCTTTCAACCCGTTCAGGTTTTAAAAAATCTGAGCAACCTGAAACTCTTCTCGCGCATGGGATTGCGCAAGACCTTGCTCGTGTCTCAGTTTACGTTGTCCCTCTTCTTCATTCTTACCGTCATGGTGGCCTACGACCAGCTTCACCTGTTCACCCACCAGAACCACGGCTTCAAAATGAACAACAACATTCTGGTTAAGCTCAACAACACGAGCCATGAAACTCTGAAAAACGAATTGCAGAAGTACGCCAACATCTCGGCAGTTGCGGCCGCTTCGCACCTGCCGGCAGCCGGCACCTCGTATGGCACAGGTTTCAAGAAAAAGCGCGAAGAGCCGGAATGGACCAATGTGGATTATTTTCTCGTTGACGAGAACTATGCCGACAACATGGAGTTGACGTTAGTGGCCGGGGAGTTTTTCAAAACCAAGGAGGTTAACCTGAATAAGAACCTGATGGTGATCAATGAAGCAGCTGTGGCCAGGTTTCAATTGGGGTCGGCCCGCGAAGCCATTGGCCAGTCCCTGATCTTTCAAAATGATTCCACCGAAAAAATCATTGTGGGTGTGGTGGCCAACTACAATCACCGCGACCTAATGCGCGAAATTGATCCCATGGCGTTGCTGTACCAGCCGGAATCGTTTAGCGTGATGCAGGTAGCCTACCTGGGCACCTATGATGAAGCCCGGCAAGCGGTAGAAAAAGCCTGGGCTACGGTGAATCCGGATTTGAAGATTGACTACACGGAAGTAAAATCCGAAATCAACAAATTTTATGAGGTTGTTTTTGGCGACCTGGTGACGGTGCTCGGTTTTGTATCCACGCTGGCGATCTTGATTTCCTGCCTGGGGCTTTTGGGCATGGCCACCTACGCCACCGAAACACGCGTGAAAGAAATCTCCATTCGCAAAGTACTGGGCTCTACCGATGGCGCGTTGGTCTTGCTGTTGTCGCGCGGCTTCCTGTCCATTCTCGGCCTGGCGGTGCTGATTGGCGTACCGCTGGCCTACGTGGTGAACAACCTGTGGCTCGAGTACATTGCCTACCGCACCGCCATGGGTGTGGGCACCATCAGTTTGGGCGTGTTGTTGCTGGTGTTCTTTGGCGCCTTAACCATTGGTTCACAAACCTGGCGTGCCGTGTTCATCAACCCGGTGGATAATTTGAAGGGGGATTAGCGGTTGGCAAACGGTTGTTGGTGAAGAAAATCAATCAGGCTAGGATGTCGACTACTCACAAGAATATTTGTAGGAATACTGATAATAAGCGTCAGAAAGCTCAAAATTCTTTATCCAAACCTGATTTCCATTACGCAAAAAAGTATAACAATTTAGATACGTTTCGTTGCGATCCATAAGGCCCAGATTAGCAATGATATTGTTCTTATTATTGCCAAACCAAAATTGGTTAGCGTAACCTTCACCTCCCCCTAACGGAAACCGAACTGCGTAGTCTTTGAAAACATTCGGGTTTGAGTCGTGAGACATCTTAACTGTAAAGGTCCACTTTTGATTGTTGATAACACAGACACCATCTTTTGCTTCTATCGCAAATCTTGTATTATTCCCATTTTTATACTCACGCAAAATATCAACATATCCTTCACTCAAATAAATGGAGTCATTGGGATTTGTAACAAATAACTGGTTATAGCTATTTGTAAACGTGTTTTTGCCATCTTCGATCAAATTGAATGTGATGTTGACTTCAGATCCTTTGTAGTCAAAATTATACTTTTTTTGAGTGCCCGGTCTGGCCGAAGGTTGAATTACTACTTCTTTGATCTTGTCTTCTTCATAAATCAAAGTTACAGTCTCACTTGCCAAAACCGGATAATCATCCTGTGGCTTACTTCTATAGTAACTCTCAATTTTGTTGTAATGAGACCCATCGAAATGGTAAATATGTTTTTCTAACTGATTTCCATTTATGGTTGTCAGCACTTCTTGAATAATGCAAGGAGAAGTAACGTCTATAAAAGTCTGACATGCGGGTTCGTTCAGCACGACTGTATCCGCACACAAATCCATAGTCTCAGTATCTTCTTGCTCACAACCCAAAAAAAGAAAAGCCAAAAGGCAAACTTTTTTCATAAGGATACAGGATATAAACCAAACAAATTTACCCTGCTTTGGCAAGCCGAACAATTTCTGGTTACACGTTAGTTAGCAAACTTTGTCCTGCGGATTGGAATCCGCATACCTTTGAGCTCACATTTCATCGGAATATTGTTATTCCATCACCACCGTACTCAACGAGTGGGCCGGTAGCGTCAACTTAACCGCGGGGTTGACCGAGAGACGGACCTGCGCAGCGGAGGATCGGTCATTCTGCACGACCACCACCACCTTCCCTTCGGGTGTGCGGAAGGCCACGTGCGGAAGACTGTCGGGCCCATTCGAATACACCCGCACCGAACCCGGAGGCACAAACCGCGAAGCGTGCGCAATGATGTAGTACGACACATTCCGGGTGATGGAATCCCCGATGGTGAGTGCCCCGAGGCAACTGGTGCACCCGCCATCGTCCGTATGCGGACCAAATTCCGGATCGTTGGCCAGGTTCCACTCCAGCACGGTGCGCGCCCAGTTTTGCGTAGCGCCAATCAACACGTGGCGGGCATGCCACTGCAGATCAGCGCCAAACGCGCCCTTGGCTGACGTCCACTGCTCAGTGAAGTAAATGTTTTTGTCCGGGTGGGCTGCGTGAACGTTGGTCATCGCGCTTGCTTCGCCTGCATACAAGTGAAACGCTGATCCGTCCACAAACTTTCGGGCCGCGGAGTCATTCAAAATGGAGATCGGATATTCGGGATGGTCGCAGTTGTGGTCGTACACCACAATACGGGTGGTGATCTGGTTTTTCTGAAAGGCCGGCCCCAGGTAGTTTTTGACAAAAGACGCCTGCTCGGCAGCGGTCATCAGCATGCTGGGTGTGTTGTGCGGATTCTCCGGCTCGTTTTGCAGCGTAACGGCATGCAGGGTGATGCCCTGCTGTTGCATGGCTGTTACGTATCGAACAAAGTAATCCGCATAGGCCTGGAAAAATTCAGGTCTGAGGCTGCCGCCTTTCGCCTGGCCGTTCGTCTTCATCCAGGCCGGGGCCGACCACGGGCTGGCCATTAGGTTCACGTCCGGGCTAAGCGCCCGAATTTCCTTCAGCAACGGAATGAGGTACAACATGTCGCGGGAGAGATTGAAGTGATTGAGCTGCGGATCAACTTCACCAGCCGGTAAATCGCAATAGGAAAAAACCTGGTCATCGAGATCGGAGGCGCCCATACTTACGCGCAGGTAACGGATGCCAATGCCGTTGCCGGCTCGGGTGAACAACTCGCGCAGCAAGGCCGCCCGTGCCGCGCTATCCAGTTGATAAATCAGTCGTGCACTGCCACCGGTTAACGTAAAGCCAAAGCCATCGATGGATTGGTACCGAACGGTCGTATCCAATTTGATTTCCAACACGATGGTGTCATCGCTCGGTGCGGATAGTGTTAACTCGTGCTCGGCCAGCAGCCATTGCCGGTCGGCTGTGGTGGTGTAAAGTTTAACTTCCCGCGAAGGTTGACAATGACAAAAAAGGCAAAAACCAATTAGTGTGAAAAATCGGACATACGCCATACTCTGAGTTTACTTCAGAGCAAATTTGGCGGTTTTTACCTCTTGCGAATTCGTGCCGATCTGGATTTCGAAATCGCCCGGCTCTGCTACCCACTTCAACTCGGCATTATAAAACGAAAGCGTATGGGCAGAAATGGTAAAGGTTACGGTCTTTTTTTCACCGGCCTTCAGGAAAACCTTTTCAAAACCGCGCAGCTCTTTTACCGGGCGGGTGATGGAGCCCACCACATCGCGGATGTACAGTTGCACCACCTCTGCGCCATCGCGCGTGCCGGTGTTTGTTACTTCAATACTGGCGGTAACCGTGTCGCGTGCCGTCATTTCGGTGGCACTCAGGTTTACATCGCCATAGCTGAAGGTGGTGTAGCTTAAACCAAAGCCAAACGGGTACAACGGTTCATTGGGCACATCCAGGTAGTTCGACTGAAATTTGCTAAACCACTTGCCCGTGAGCGGGCGCCCGGTGTTCTTGTGGGCATAGAAAATCGGCACCTGGCCGAGGTGCTGCGGAAATGTGGTGGTGAGTTTTCCCGAGGGGTTCACCTCTCCAAACAATACATCGGCAATGGCATCGCCCGCTTCACTGCCGCCAAACCACACGTTAAGGATGGCGGGCACTTGCTTGCTTTCTTCCGTGAGTACAAGCGGCCGCCCGGTGAAGAGCACCAACACTACTGGCTTGCCGGTGGCGATCAGCGCCTGCAATAAATCTTTTTGGGTTTGCGGAATCTCGATGTTTACACGACTCGAAGCTTCGCCACTCATTTCAGCCGATTCACCAAGTGCAGCCACGATCACATCCGACTGCCGGGCGAGGCGCACGGCTTCCTCGCGCAAAGCGGCTTCGCTGCGGTTGTCGCGGTTGAGGCCCTTACCAAACATCGTGGCGTTGGCTTCCAGCACGGCATCGGCATCGAGATTCGCGCCTTTGGCATAAACCACGCGGGCCTGTGTTCCCACCGATTTCTGTAATCCGCTCAACAGCGGAACAGATTCGGCATGACGCGCGGCCACACTCCACGTGCCCGCCATGTTCACGGCCGTATTTACCAGCGGGCCCACCAGCGCAATGGTGCCCTGCTTCTTCAGCGGCAGCACGTTGCCTTCGTTGCGCAGCAGCACAAAACTCTGGGCTGCAATTTTTCTGGCCGTGGCCCGGTTGTCGGACGTAAACACTTCTGTTTTGGCACGCTGTTCATTGCAATAGCGGTACGGATCGTCAAACAAACCGAGTTTGAATTTGGCTTCAAGAATTCTGCGGCACGCTTGTGTGATTTGTGCTTCGGTGATTTTGCCTTCGTCCACCGACTTCTTCAAGGTGGTGAGTAATCCTTCGCTCACCATATCCATGTCGAGGCCGGCCGCCACCGCGCGGGCCGATACTTCCTGAAGATCGCCAATGCCGTGCGCAATCATTTCGCTCACGCCCGTATAATCGCTCACCACAAAACCGGTGAAGCCCCACTCCTTGCGCAGCAGATCGGTAAGCAACCATTGGTTGGCCGTGGCCGGGATGCCGTCAATTTCGTTGAACGAGGCCATCATGCTGCCTGCACCCGCTTCCACAGCCGCTTTGTAGGGCGGCAGATAATCGTTATACATGCGATGGCGGCTCATGTCCACCGTATTGTAGTCGCGGCCCGCCTCAGACGCACCGTAAAGCGCAAAGTGTTTCGTGCACGACATAATGGTGTTGGGTGCACTGAGATCGGTGCCCTGATAGCCGCGCACCATCGCGCGGGCAATTTCACTGGCGAGGTAGGGATCTTCGCCATTGCCTTCGGAAATGCGGCCCCAGCGCGGATCGCGGGCGATGTCCACCATGGGCGAGAAGGTCCAGTTGATGCCATCGGCACTGGCTTCCTGCGCGGCCACGCGCGCGCTTTGCTCAATCGCCTGCATGTCCCACGTGCAACTGAGGCCAAGCGGAATGGGGAACACCGACTCGTAACCGTGAATCACATCCATGCCAAATAACAGCGGAATTTTCAGTCGGCTTTTCTCCACGGCAATCTGCTGCATCTCGCGAATGGCAGCCACGCCTTTGATATTGAATAATCCGCCCACGCTGCCTTGTTCGATTTTCTTTGCGATGTCTGAATTCAGCGCCTGGCCCGTAGTGAATTGCCCGGCCGAGGGCAGATTGAGTTGGCCGATTTTTTCTTCAAGCGTCATCACGCGCAACAGCGAATCCACTTTCGCATCCATGGCAGTGGTAGCCGATTTTTTTTCGCAGGCTACGAACGCGCACGCCAGCAAACCAAAAACAAATAATTTCTTCATACATCAAATCAGTAAGTAAATCCAAGTTTTGTAAGGCCTTGTTGTACCTCGGGGCACGACATGAACAGCTCCCATAAAAGTCCGCTGCGGTGGTTTTCCATCATCACCACAATCGGGCCCTGATCAATGGCGAGGTACCACGGCTTCTGCCAATCGAAGTGCTCGCTGAAGCCATCGTAAAAACCATATTGATCAAAAATCTTCGTGCCGAGGCTATCGTAGAAATAACGCATGGCTGCCTGGCTCTCCTCGGGCGTGTACGGAAAAGACGACAACGCGGCCGTGGGCGAGATTACGCCTTTGTCTTCGTTGGGACTGTGTGCGGCATAAAACTTTATCGAGTAACCGGCCGTGAGGCCCCAACTGTTCGGGCCATAGCCTTTGTACTGGAGTGGATTTTCTACACAATAGCGGTAGTTGATGAGCGTGTGATTAACATTATGTTGCCAGTAATCGGCATAGGCATCTTTCAGCTTGCGCGGATCAAGGCCCAGGAATGAATAGTGCGACCAAAACAGCGGGCCACCATACTGGGGCGCTCCATTGTGTTTAAGGCTGAGGTGCAAACCGTACTGGCGATGAGCCGTATCGTTGCGGATGGCGCCCTTGCGGGCCCAGCCTTCGTGGTAGGCTTCGGCCGGAATGCCGTGCGTGGGCGATGCAGCTGCCAGCACATAGGTGATGAGACATTCGTTGTACCCCTCAAGCGGAAAGTTCATGGCCCACTGTTTGTCAGGCGACCAATGCCAGTACAACACGTTTTTGTTTCCGTTGCGGTACCAATCCCATTCCACCCCACGCCACAGCGTATCAATTTTCTGAGCAAGCGCTTGTTCTTCTGCAGTTCCGTCTTTGAAATATTGCCGGGCACAGAGCAAGCCTTGTACAAGGTACGCGGTCTCCACCAGATCGCCCCCGTTATCGTTCGCGCTGAAGGGTTTCACCTTGCCGGTTTCGCCATACATCCAGTGTGGCCAGGCGCCATGGAAGCGGTCCGCTTTCTCCAGCCAGTGGGTGAGTTTGGTGAGGTGCGCCACGCCTTCTTGGCGCGTGATAAAACCCCGCTCGATGCCCACCAAAATGGCCATGATACCAAAGCCCGTGCCCCCCGAAGTGACTACGCTCTTATCGTTATCCGGATAGTCGTTATCGAGGTGAATGCGCTCGCACGCAGCTCCGGATACCGGCTCCGCGCCCTTCCAGAAATACTGAAAGGTATTGTGCTGCACGAGTGTGAAGAGTGAGTCGTCAGTCAGTGCCCGCGCACCTTCCGGTTTTGAGCCTCCGCAGCCAATCAACCCAACGAATACCACACTGATAAAAAGGAAGCTGATGATTTTTCCCATATCTCAAAAATTGAAGCCTAGTTTGGTCAAGCCGCTCTGCACCTCAGGGGCGGACATAAAAAGATCCCACAGCAGGCCGGTTCTGTGATTTTCAATCATGACGATAATTGGCCCCTGATCAATCGCCAGATAGGAGGTTGCGGTCCAGTTTTGCGTAATGTTGAAAGCGTCATAGAATCCATAGGTTCCCCAAAGACGATCGCCCAATGTGTAATAAAAAAACTTTAGTGCCAGCATGGACTCATCCGGTGTATAGGGAAATGACGAGAGAGCGGCCGTTGGGGAAATAACACCGAGGTCATTGGTGGGTGAGTGTGCCGAATAGCCCATGTGGTTATCGCTGGCCGTCAGGCCCCAGTTATCTCCGCTATAGCCCACAAATCGTTGCGGGTTTCGAATACAATACTTCCTGTTAATCAAAGAATGGTTGCGGTTTTGAAGGAAGTAATCGGAACACCAGGCATCACCAAGCCCACGCGGATCGAGCCCCAGAAAAGAATAATGAGCAAAAAACAGCGGCCCTCCGTAAGCGGGGCCCAGGGGCAACTGGATTCCTTCATAAGTATTTCCATTTCTCATATTCCCATTGCTCGCCCAACCATTATCATACACAGGTTTGGGGATGGTATGCGTGGGTGAAGCCGCTGCCAGCGTATATACAATCAACGACTCGTTCCAACCTTTGATTTGCATGTTCATGGTCCACTGCTTATCGGGCGACCAGTGCCAGTATAACGTGTTCTGATTATCACGCCTGAACCAATCCCATTCAACCGCCTGCCAAAGTTGGTTGATGCGGTTAATGAAATCCTGTTCGGCCGGCTCAACCGGATTGAGGTACTGACGAAATGTTATGAGGCCTTGAATTAGAAAAGCAGTCTCGACCAGGTCTGCACCGTTATCATTCGGACTAAAAGGAATCACTCTACCGGTATTCCCATTCATCCAGTGTGGCCAGGCACCATGAAAACGATCTGCCGTTTCAAGAAAATCGAGAATACGATCCAATCTTTGAAGGCCCTGCGCACGCGTAATGAAGCCTCGTTCTATGCCAACAATCAAAGCCATTATGCCAAAGCCAGAACCACCTGCGGTAACTAAATCCCCTGACGTGTTTCTTTCCCGTGCCATACCGCTGGCAGGGTGCGCAAAATCATAGAAGTATTTGAATGTCTGTTCTTGAACAAGGGTCAGCAGTTGATCATCACTAACCACGGGAAACTTGGGTGTCAGATCAACTTCCGTATAAAAGTTTCGGGTAAACGTGGTGTGTACTTCGTTATTGACGCCCCGTATATCTCCGGAAATCCAAAGCTGGTGACGGGACAGGTGAGTGAGTAATTGCGTTGGTTGAATCTTCACAGTAGTAGTTCCCTCCAGGGTAACCGTGGAAGGGGCAAGGCCGGCCTGCCCGGCAATTCTGAAATAGTCTCCCGTAACGGTTAGCGGATCAAGCGCCTGGGAAAAAGTGATTTCAACCTGGACATTCCGTTTAGTGTTGATAATAGGGTTGGTGGAAAGAACATCCTGACCATCAAATTTCAAAGACGTTATGGTTAAATTGGCAGCAGCTGTTGAAAATGAAATGGTGATTCCGGGGAACACTTCACCACTTCCCCCCGCGAGGGTATTGGATATCTCAATCTGGTAGGAATGATTGGCTTTTAGATTCGCGGCCGGTTGTGCAGAAATCGTGCGGCCATTGTCCAAAAAAGTGAAAGCCAGTGGCACAACGGCACCGCCTGTTTCGCGTAATACAAATGACGAGGGCACCCGTGCGGCATCGAGAGTGGCGGAAAATGTGGCCACGATGGGTTGATTGGTGGGAGCATCCTCATTTGTGCCCTGTGGTTGCAGGGCATAGGCTCCTACCCTGATTTGCGACAACTGGAGAACGCTGGTTGTCGGTTGAGGGTTATCTGAGCAACCCGAAACCAAGGTTGCGGATACAACAACAAGTAGTCGAAAAAATGATTTAATCATATTAAAAAAAGGGAGGGCCCGCTTACGCGGCTACCCTCCCTGTCAATGAGTCTTACGATTACGGTTTACCGGAGTTGTACATCGCAGTAACTTCTGCCTGCGTCAATGCTTTATGGTAAACAATCAAGTCATCCATTAAACCGTGGAAATGGTTGGCTCCGGGGGCATCATAGTTACCCCAAGGTTCATTATCCCAAAGTGTGCCGCCTCGCGAATGCACAAACCCAAGGGCAAGTTCATCGAGAACGTCCGGAGCAGCTCCACGCCAGCTGAGGCCAGTGGCAAAACGGGGATTTGCATCATTTGGCCAGTTGTCAAAATCCTGCTCTTTGATGCGCTCACCGTTCAAATACACCGTACCTACCCGCGTTGGCGCATTGTAAACAAAAACATAATGAGCCCACTGGTCTTTGATGACTGCACTCATCCCAGCCGGACGGAAATCCTTGGAAAATGTCCATCCCTGCCAGCCGAGGTTACCTTCACCATCGGCCCACATATCTTCGCTAAACTTACCTGCACCCGCGGGATTGGTGTGCGCATAGGCAGCAGCGAGTTTAAAGGCATTATAGCTTGAGAAGATTTCCATTTGAAAACCATTGAATGCTCCCAAGCCAAGAACAAACTGACCTTTTGCAAGCGAAGAATTTGGTCTAACCCAAATACTCAAAGCCCAGCTTCCGTTATTCATGAACTGGCTGCCATTGGCATATTCAATAATACTGGTTGTGCCGTTAAAACTGGCTGCTTTGCCGGCTTCTGCTTTGCGACCGGCCACATAGGTAATACCTACCGTTCCGTTTGCCTTAGGCGTACGTCCTCCAATGATGTCATTGGCGTTATCCTCAAACGTAAAATGCGCAAATGCACCGGGCACCGCAAATGTTCCCTCTGAAGTGAAATTCCGCTCGATAGCTGCCGTAAGCGTTTTCCCCTCCGTGCTCTTCAAGCCTGCGCCAAAGTTCAGGATGAACAAGCTCCCGGTACCGAAGTCACTATTGGGTGCAATGGTTACCTGATTTCCACTTACGGTTACCGTAACGGGCACATTCTGCGAATCGAACTGACGCACCAAGGTAATGGCACTTGTTGACGCCTGGTCAACAGCAACATTGAACGTAGCGAGAATATCAGATGTTACCGGGATGCCGGTTGCACTGGTCGCCCCATTCAAATCGACCCCGTTTGCCGTAAGGCTAACCAGCGTTAATGCCGGGGGTTCATCATCGTTACAACCGGTAAACACCGTTACCAGCATCAGCACGGAGGCCGCAAGCCCCGCCAACCCCATCATCCATTTTGCTTTTTTCATAGTTTGTAAATTGGTTTTTGGTTAAACATGATTATCACAGTGATCTATTAATTATCCCAACCGGGATTTTGATCCAGCTTTCCTTGGGTTAAGTCTATCTCCGTCTGGGGTATGGGCAATAGTTCGTGCTTACCGGCCACAAAGCCCAAAGGCCCCAGCACGGCTGAAGCCCTGCCGGTTCGCACGAGATCCCAGAAGCGGTGCCCCTCAAGCGCCAACTCCACCCTGCGTTCGTGAAGAATGCGATCGCGCAGTTGATCTTTATTGGTTGTCGTTACATCCGGTAAAATGGTATTATTCCCCTCGCGAGCTCTCTGCCGCACCCGGTTCAGGTGGGTGTGGGCTTCCGTGGGGCGGTTATCTTCGTTAAGTGCCTCCGCAGCCATTAACAAGACATCCGAAAAACGGATGAATCTGCGATTATGACCGAATGACGGAGGAACACGGTTGCCCGGTGTCCAAACCTTTTGATTGTAACATTCAATTTCCTCCTGCCCAAACGAATCGGTGGACAAATCCGGTGTAGTACCATCGCCAAGAATGGTTACGCCATCCAATACTTCGCCAAGAAAAATAACGGTCGACTCCAGTCGCGGATCACCCGGTTCGAAGGAATCCCTCAGGTTCTTTGTGGGCCGATTAAAACCCCAACCACGATTAGGTGTACCGCGAACGGCCTGCACGTTGCCATATTGGTTACCTCCATTGGCAACGCCCTCCTCTCCAAAAGAAGCTACTTCAAAAACGGACTCTATACCGTGCTCACCCGTAACTGCGTGAGCATTATCAAAATCGGGTTCGAGATCATACTCGATGGAATTGATTACTTCCAGCGCATAGGTGGCGGCCGATGCAAAATCATTTTGCGCAGTACTTCGTCTGGTTAAGTAAACCTTTGCCAGCAGGGCGCGGGCAGCCCCTTTGGTTGCGCGCCCACGATCGTTTGCCCCATACGCTGATTTTTCAGGCAACACGCTTACTGCAAAAAGAAGATCATCAATGATGAGCTGATAGATTTCTTCTCTTGAGCTTCGGGGAAGTTGCCCGGTTTCTGTAGTGGTTAGTTTGGGCACTCCTCCGAAGCCCCGCACCAAGTCGAAATAAAAAAACGCGCGTAGAAACCGGGCCTCGCCCAGGTATCGGTCCTTCAGGGTTCCATCCATTTGAATTGAAGGAACCTTTTCGATGACCACATTGGCTCTGCGGATGGCCAGGTAAAGTGTATTCCACCAGCGCAAAATGGCACCTTCAGTTTTGATATGCTGAAAGCGGTCAAATGGGCCAATCGTGGCAGAGGCATCATCCGGATTGCTGCCTTTGGCGGCATCGTCAGACATGATGTCGAAAATCGGGAACAGCCCGGTGTTGAAGTTTGGATCGCGCAGCGTGTTGTACACCGCGTTGGTAGCCAGCAAAGCATCAGAGGCGGTTGTGGGAAAACTCGCCTGCGTAAGATTACCCTGCGGTGGCTTTTCCAGAAATTCCTCACAGGAAAAAAGCAGCACACCAAGTGTTATCATGGTGGCTCGGAGTAAACGAAAGCTAAACGTGCTCATAATCCTGAACCTTAGAATGTTAAATTCATGCCGACTGAAAAAATGCGGGGTACCGGATACGAGGCCACATCAAGTGCATTGAGCACTGGGTTGCCCCCAACCAGGTCAGGGTTATATCCGGTAAACCGACTGATGGTAAAAAGGTTTGTCGCCCGCAGGTAGACACGCGCATTTTGCATTGAAGCCCGTTCCGCAAACGAGCGTGGAAGGTTGTAGCCGAGCGTAAGATTGCGCAAGCGAAGAAACGAACCATCGTAAATGAATCGGGAAGAGGGCTCGTAGTTGATGCCCCCATTACTCGGTCTTGGTTCGGTATTGCTTGTCCCCTCTCCATCCCAGAAATTGAAATACCGCTGTTCAAAATTGTACGGGTCTGGCCTTACGGTTTCCTTGGCGTTAAAGATTTTGTTTCCGCTTTGGCCCTGGAAATCAAATGCGAGATCAAAACCACGGTATTCCGCAGAAGCGCTCAACCCATACAGCAGTTTTGGTATTGGTGATCCCAGATTCGTCCGATCTGCAGCTGTCAATTGCCCGTCCCGGTTCACATCTTCAAACTTGAGATCTCCAACGCCCGTTTGCGAAAGGTGCGGGTAGGAGGCCAAATCGGCTGCGCTCTGGAAGACTCCGATTACGTTATACCCGTAAAATGAACCAATCGGCACCCCGGGTACTGTGCGGGTAACCGGGCGACCGTTGAAAAGTCCGGTTAACTGCTCATCTGCCTCACCCGTTCCGCTAACCTTCAGCGTCTCGTTATGAATAGTTGTAGCATTGACGTTGACGTTGTATTTGATACCTCTCACTTCACTTCGCCACCCCGCCAAAAACTCAAAGCCCCGGTTAAGCACCTGGCCGGCATTGAATGTGATCAGGGCTCCATCGCCATTGCCAAAATAGCCTGGCACCGGCAGGTCAATCAGAATGTCATCGGTTACTCGATTGTAGTAGTCAATCTCAGCCGTCAGTCGATCATCAAAAAAACCCATTTCCACACCAATGTCGATTTGCTGTGTGTTTTCCCACTTCAAATTCGGATTTCCCGAAATGCCGTACGTGGCCCCGGGATACTGATTATCGGCTCCAAAAAGTGCGTTGATGCCATTGAGCACGAGTGAATATTGCCGGAGGTAATTTATTTTCTCGTTGCCCGTAAGCCCCCAACTGGCTCGCACCTTAAGATTTGAAAACGGGCTGCCTGCCATGAACGGCTCGTTCATCACATTCCACCCCACGGCCAGTGATGGGAAATTAGCGAACCGGTTGACATCCGTGAATTTGGACGATCCATCGCGTCTGAAGGTGGCGGTAAACAGGTACTTGTCCCTCCAGGTGTAATTCACCCGGAACAAATACGACATCATAGAAAAGTTAAATCCCGGATCAACCCCATTGCTGGCAGAATTGGGACTCACCAGATTCGGAAATATGTTGACGTACCAAAAGTCCTCTCCGGATCTGATCAAATTCTCCGCTCCAAGAAACACGGTTTCCGATGACGACTGCTGAACGCTGTATCCCGCAAGCGCATTAATGCGATGATTCCCAAATGACTTATTGTACGTTAATGTGTTCTCCCAAAGCCAATCGACCCGGTCAAAATATCCTTTACCAAGATCATCGGTGGCGTTTTGCTGCTGGGGATTAACAAAAAAAACGGGCGTGTAACTGGTCGCTTTGTTATACTCCATGTCCACGCCAAAACTTGTTTTGAATGTGAACCCTTTTAAAAAGTCAGCCTCTGCGTAAATGTTGTTCACGCTCCTAAGCCCACGGTTAAAACTGTTGGTATACTCAATATCGGCCAGCACATTACCAACCCCTGGCACGGGCGAAAACGAACCATCGGCTTGAAACGGTTGAATGGTTGGCCATGCCCGGTACACATTAAATACGGCATTGCCGGCTGTGTTCTGTTGTTCGTAGGGCGTAAAGGACAAGTTGCTACCTAAGCGAAGAAACTTGGCCAGATTCAGGGTGTTGTTAAACTTCAGCGTGAACCGGTCATAGCTGGACTTTGTGATGATGCCATCCTGACTAAAGTACCCCAGCGAGGTATAATACTGAAACTTTTCAGAGCCGCCCGAAAACGAAACCTGATAGTTTTGCATCGGAGCCGTCTCAAAAATCAGATCCTGCCAATTCGTATTTGGTACAGCGTCAATATTGTTGTAGGTACCCGGGTTGATTTTGTTTCTGACAATAGCGTACTCACGACCATTCAACAAGTCAATTTCTCGAGGTACCTGCTGCAAACTGTACTCGGCCACCACATTGATGGTAGGAAATTCATTACCGGCTGCCCGCCCCTTCTTGGTGGTCACCAGAACAACTCCATTGGCTCCGCGTGATCCATAGATGGCTGTGGCGGATGCGTCCTTCAAAACATCAATTGACTCAATGTCGGCTGCACTCAGAAAATCAATATTCTGTAAGATCACTCCGTCTACCACAAAAATCGGAGAGGAGTCATTGAATGTACCTATCCCGCGGATGCGCACATATGTACCAGCCCCCGGAGCGCCTGAGAATGATGCCACCTGCACACCCGGCACTTTGCCCTGCAACGACTGCATGGGGTTGATGGCCGGCACACGCGTTAAATCGGCCCCCCGCACCGAAGACACCGAACCGGTCAGGTCGGTCTTCCGAACGGTACCATAACCAATCACGATCACCTCTTCTAAAGCCGTGCGATCTTCGTCTAGTTCGACAATGATCTCCGTGCGGCTCGAAACGGGCACCTCTTTGCTCACAAAGCCAACAAAAGAAAAAACCAAAATGCTGTTCTGATCAGGAACTTCAATTTCGTAACGGCCGTCCGCATCAGTTGTGGTGCCTCCGGTAGTGCCTTTAATCATGATGTTTACCCCAGGCAGCGGGGATTTGTCGGGTGCTGAAAGAACCTGGCCACGCACCCTGATTTGAGCTGTAGCCTCTGCCGCCAAAAAGCAAAATGCTAGAAAGAAGATGGCTTGGAGAGGTGTTTTCTGGTTCAACTTCATGATTTTCAATTATTTATATCTTCAGCCAATAAATGATTTCAGCCCCGCTTTTCGTTCTTCAATGAATTGTATTTCAACATTTTAGCGATTTAAATCGATTGCAATTGATTGTTGAAATTAGAATTGAAACAAGGGCCGCGCTATGTTTTTGATTGACAACATCAAAAATTTTGCTCTGGCGAAAGGCCAAAAACAAGGCTTTTTTGCGCTTGGTTGACATGAAAAATGCGCGAAAAAGAGCATTTTCAGGACATTCAACCAAAATGCTTTGCGGTTGAATCGCAAATCTGACTTTTTGGGCACTAATTGAGCGGAACGGACGAAAAACCGCCTGCTGGAATAGTCCAGACTTCACGGTTTATGATGAGGTCGTTTTCACCTTGTTCCTGGATCAGCTTTTGAACACGCTTTCTGAAACTCCAAACCGTATTTCTCCGCAAATCGAGTGTATGCGAGAGTTCTTCCAGTGTGTATCGGCCAGGGAAGTGAATTTCAACATAAACCAAATAGAAGGCCTTGAATATGGGGAACCGCAGGCCTTGAAAAAGGGTGTGAGCGGTCACTGACTCATTGTATCCGCAACGGGTACAACGCCTGGAAAACAGGCGGGTGCTTTCAAAATAATGATCGTGGCCACATTTGCGGCACCGGTAACCGGCATTCCACTTCGTCTGCTCCAGAAAACGGTAACAGGCGGCATCATCAGCAAAGATGCGTTTGAACTGCTCAAAACTGATATCGCGTTTGAAGGCGGACTCCTGCCGGATTTCCTGAATACTGCTTTTCAACCGCCAGTTGTCAATGTCCAAAAGGCTATTGATTCTCTTGATTTCTTCGGCCTGCCGCGCCAGTTCCTGGTTTTTGGTCGCCAACTCAACCGTGCGCTCGCGCACCTTCTCCTCCAGTTCGCGATTGACCTTACTCTGAAGTTGAATGTTTTCTTCCTTTTGTTCAATGATGGAGCGCAAGGAGCGATCCTGATCCGCCTTCAAAATTCGTATTCGGTCTCCCAACGCAAAAGTCAGGAACAACATCTCGAGAACGAAACTAAAATGGAGGGTGTAGTGCGAGACGATCGTGAACGGTAAAAAATTAAAGTAAACCAACATTCGCAGAAGAAATCCAATAAACAACACGCCATAAGCGATGACAAAAAACCGGGCGGGCTTGTATCCCTGATGCCACAGGTGAATTGCCGAGTAAAAGATCAACGATAACGGAATGAGGTCGAGATTCCGGTAGGTCAACAAATGAGGGAAAAACGCCAGGAACAAAATAAACCAGCTCGTTCGAAGCACCATCATCGCGACTATGGCCCTGTCCAGCCCGGGGGTCTTCTCCGCTGTGCTTAAAAATTTACGGGTAAACAACAGCGACCAGATGATCAGCGAGTACAGGAAAATGCCTGCTGCATAATCGTTCCAGCCGGGATGTTGTGGCCACAAGTACTGAAACCCTATGCCATCGAGGCTCATGGCATAGCCGGCAACGCTCAGGAGGTAACCGATATAATAAACGTGTTTAATCTCGCGGATGGCCAGATAGACCAAAAAATTATAGAGACTAATGATCAGGATCATGCCATAGAATGTCCCAAACAAAAAATATTCGTTCAACGCATAGTACACAAACCGGTTAACCGATCGCAGTGCAATCCGCAGGTCGGCAAACTCATGTGATGTAACCCGGAAGTAGTAGGTTACCACCGTGTCGGGCGGAACCTGCAAAACCAGCTCAAAGTTTTTGTGCCGGAATGATCTGCTCTTGAACGGATACTGATCACCCATTTCCACCTTTCGGTAACCTCCGCCTTTTTGAGGAACAAATGCGTCAATGTAATCAATGGTCTGATCGTAAAACTCCAACAGCCAAACACGATCTGATCGGTCGTCCGACCTAACGGGAAAGCTTATCCAATAGGCGGCATTCTCCTGAAAGTCGATATTCTGATAACTCGTGTGCTGTTTAAAAAGCAGCTGAGAAGGCTGACGAATGACCTGTTCCAGATTCAGGCGCTGTGTGGTATCAACGAAATAATAGAGTTCATGCGGCATAAAATTCCGCTCCTCCAACGCATCGTCAATTTCCACCGGTGGTTGTGCTTGCGCCTGCCAGGCCCAAACCAATAACCAAACGACCAACCACCTTCCCTTCATCATCAGGTGAAGATAGAAAAAACTACATCAACCGCGCACAAAAAAGCTATTGCAGGTGCTTCAGGCGCACCACTTCCGCATCTTTTAACATTCGCCACTTGCCGCGCGGCAAGTCTTTTTTATCGAGGCCCGCATACACCACCCGATCCAGTTTAAGCACCTGGTAGTCGAGCGACTCAAAAATCCTGCGCACAATACGGTTCCACCCGATATGCAACTCGATGCCAATCGTTTTCTTGTCGTCACTCACGATGGCCACATCATCGGGCACGGCCTTGCCTTCTTCCAACTGCACACCCGCGGCAATCGTGTCGAAGTCAGCCTTGGTGATGGGTTTATCCAACTCCACTTTGTAAATCTTTTTCACATTATACGAAGGGTGCGTCAGCTTATCGGCCAGGTCGCCATCGTTGGTGAGCAACAGCAAGCCCGTGGTATTGCGGTCCAGCCGGCCTACAGGGTACACACGCTGCTTGCACGCACCTGCAATCAGGTTCATCACCGTGTTGCGCTCTTGCGGATCTTCCGTAGTGGTAATAAACCCTTTGGGTTTGTTGAGTAAGATGTAAACGGGTTTCTCCGCAGTCAGCTTTTTCCCCTCGTAACGCACGTCATCGGTGGCCTTTACTTTATAGCCCATCTCCGTAACGGTCGTGCCATTTACGCTGACCAGGCCCATCTTGATCAGTTCATCCGCTTCGCGTCTTGAGCACACCCCGCTGTTGGAGATAAACTTGTTCAACCGGATCAGGCCATCACCTTTCTTAACACTCTCCTCCTTAGCCTTGCGGTGATACTGTTTTTCTTTTCGGTTTTCAACAAATGATCTCTTCTTCCGCGTTGCGCGCGCAAAAGGTCGGCTGCGCATCGACTCGCCAGAATCCTCTCGCCTCCGATCATCGCGTTCAGTCCGGTCGCCATACGGTTTTCGAAAGCCCCGGCCCGTGCCGCGGTCTTCGCCACGAGAGTAGGGAGCTTTGCCTCTTTTGGGAAAACGATCACCGTCTCCTCTGGGCTCCGGGCGTTCTGAACGATCTCCGTAGGATTTGCCGCTGGCGCGACCCGCCCCGCGATCTTCACCGCGCGCGTAAGGTCGCTTGCTTTCACCCCGCGAAAAAGGCGCTTTGCCTCTGCGTGGAAATTCTCCGCCTTCCTCTTTTCTACGATCGGTGCGGTCGCCAAACGGCTTTCGAAATCCGGAACGTGGCCCTTGGTCACGGTCACCGCGGCCTGCGGAATAGGGGCGCTGACTGCGCGACCCGGAACCGGATTCTCCGCGGCTGCCAAATCCGCCCCGTTTGGCACCTCCTTGACGAGGTTTGCGGGCGTCATCTTCGGGCGAACGGGAGTCGCGGTCAGACGATGAAAATCGGCCAGCGGGGCGTTGGCGTTGAGGGCGACCAGAACCTCTGCGGTTGCCGGATGATCGGTCGGGGCGTGTGTTGCGTGCCATAGGAATTAAAGATAGATAAAAATAAAAAAGCGCTCTTCGCCTGAGGCCAAGAGCGCTCGAGTTGTGTTAATACGAATTACTGATTCTCCGGTGCTTCACCAATGGTATTCACCTCTTGCGAGAAATCCTTCGGGGTGGGCAACTCCTGGATATCATTTATGCCAAAATACTCCATGAACTTGGGGCTGGTTCCATACAGCATGGGGCGACCTACGGTTTCCGCTTTGCCCCGGATTTCAATCAATCCCTTGTCCAGCAATTTCTGCATGGCGTAGTCGCAGTTTACCCCGCGAATGTTTTCCACTTCGGTCTTCGAAATCGGCTGTTTGTAGGCAATGATGGAAAGGGTTTCCATAGCCGATGTCGACAGTCTTTTCTTCGACTGCTGCTTGAGCATAATGCCAATGCTGCTCTGGTAAGCCGGCTTGGTCATAAACTGATAGCCGCCTCCGGCCTTGTACACCTGAAAGGCATACTCGTCATTCTGGTATTTTTCTTCCAGGCGCTGAATGGCACCGGTGATATCCTCTTCCGGAACTTCCGCATTGAACATTTCCGAAAGGCAGGCTTTGATTTCGGCTACCCGCGTAGGTGTGGGCGAGCAGAAGATCAGCGCTTCAACATGGTTTTGTAAGAAGTCCATCAATCCTGCTTCATCATTTTCGCTTCAATCGACTGCGTGGTGTGCGGCACGGCAATCAGGCGCTCCTTGGAAATCAACTTGCCGGTAACCGAGCAAATACCATAGGTGCCGTTCTTGATTCGGATCAGCGCGTTCTCCAGATTTTGAATGTACTTCTGTTGGCGGGCGGCCAACTGGCTGAGGTTTTCCTTCTCGGCTGTCTCGGCCCCGTCTTCCAATACTTTCGTGTTACCACCGGAGGTGGCATCGGTACCTTCATCGTTATTGCGGTTGAGGGTATCCTTCAGGATGCGAAACTCTTCGCGCGCCTTCTCCAGTTTTTTGTTGATCAGTGATTCAAACTCTTTCAACTCGTCATCGCTGTAGCGCGTGCGGTCATCCACGGTGGACGGCTTGGCCGGTTTATGCGCAACGGGCCGCTGGGTCAGTTGCGGAAAAATATTGAGCTGCGGGGCAACTTTAGGGGGTGCCATGGCCATTTTGCCTTCCATCTTTTTAGGGGGCGAGGGGGCTTCCGCTTTCTTAATCACCGGTGTTTTGACCTCCACCTTGCTTGCCACGGCCTTCTTTTCAACCTTTTTCGGAGCCACTTTGGCAACTTTCTTGGCCACTACCTTCTGTGCCGGCTTCGCCTTTTTTGACGGCTTGGGCGCAGGCTTTTTCTTAGCCGGTTTTGCAGCCGCTTTGGGCTTCGAAGAAGCCTTTTTAGCCGGTTTTGCGGGTTTTTTCTTCGACTTCGCCATAATGTCCTCCGTTTTCTAAGGGGTTAAAAAAGATCGCGCAAAAATACGGGCGCAGGCCCCTAAAACAAACATAAGCGGGTAATTAATTCCCCGGCCAAAAGAGATTATGCCGGGCCTGTGCAGCGGGTGTGCGCGACTCAGGTCCAACTGAACCCTTCGTGGTACACCCCGTGCTGGTCGAGAAAATGGCGGAATTCGGAATAAGCTGTATTGGTGCAGAACCGTTCCGCCAGTCGTTGCAGTAACCCGGTCTTGTCATCCTGATTCACGCCAAGTAATGCGAAAAGTTTTTTCGCTTCCTGAGCGGGGACGCGGGCACTGTATTCGTAATCGGAATCACCCCAGTACTCCTCCACCCGCTTACCGATATCATACCCCTCCACCACCAACTCCTCACCCTCCCAGCGCGCTTCGATGGTGATGCGGATGTCGCGATTCTCGTAGCGGTACAACGTGATCTCGTTCATCGGTCTTGATAATGCATCAGCATTTGTTCGGCCTCCGGTATCAGTAAGATTCGGACAGACTCCCGCAAATACTGAATTATAGCTCCTTTATCGCCCTGGCGTTCCGCCAATACGGCCAGATTATAATTGGCGCGCGCAGCCACGCGGCTATTCGGATTTTCCAGCTGGTGTTCACAAAGCAGTCGGGCTCCTGCCAAATCATCCCGATCGATCATCTCCCGCAAACCCGAAAACTCTTTATCGGTAAACAATTTGCGCGAAAAGGTGTCCTCACCCGGTAAATACGGACGCAGGTATTGCTTCACATTTTGATTGAGGATGGCCATGGCGTCATCGTTATTGGAGACAATGCTGGGGCCAGCTGCAAGCAACCCGCTCAACACCGAACGCGAGGAATGAAATTTCGAGACGGCTGTCGTTTCGGAAGTTATCGGCTCCCGATTGCCGGCCAGGTTGTAGGTAACATCAGCCCGGATATCATAAAAAGCTTCCCGTTCTTTTCCAGACTCGGTTTTCGTAACCTCAACATCTGTTTGATCAAAATACACATTGAGCCGTGAGATATAAATGACATGCGAGCTCTCGTACTGTTTTTGCAAGGCTTGCACCGAACTGTCAGCACGGGCAATATCCACCGCCCGGCCAGGAACAAGTACCGTGGGCACTCCGGCCTGTGCAAAACGATCTGCCATCTGGCGAAGGACGTGCTGAATCAATAATTCAAACTGGGCCGTTTTGGCTTCGCGATACTCCTCCCGGCTAACATCGTATCCGGAGGTGAGCACAATTCGTTTTGCATTCAACGGCCGGGCCGCCTCATACGGCACCCGGTTAAGCAGGTAGCTGTTGGCTCCGCAACTGCATAAGAACAAGAGCGATAGCGGTACGAGTTTTGTCATCATACCTCAGCCGTGTTTTTCTCAAAGCTACAACTCACTCCGCAATTTCGGGAGTTCAATCGTCATACCATCAACTTGCGCAATTCCGCGATCGCCAGCAGAAAAAAAGGACACGCTGCGTCAAAACCCAACAACAGGGTTGAATCGATCCAGGGTCAGCGCAGCGCCCAAGCTAAAATTAAAAAATACTCGCGACCTTGGCCGTGTTATGAGTCTTCACCTGGAGGCTTCTCCCGGAGCCATTGCACCCCTTGTACTGATTGCCGGAGATCCGCTGCGGGCAAGGCATATTGCCGAAACCCAATTGGAACAGGCAGTATGTTACAACCGCATTCGCCACATGTTGGGGTATACCGGCTATTACCGCGGTCAGCGCCTCTCCGTTCAGGGCACCGGCATCGGCATTCCCAGCACCGCGCTCTATTTGCATGAGCTTATCCACGAGTATGGGGTAAAGGTGGTGATGCGGGTGGGCACCTGTGGTGCTATTCAACCCGAGCTTGAGTTGGGCTCGGTCATCATCGCCTCGCGCGCGCTAACGGACTCGGCTGCGGTTCGGGCTTTTAGCCCTGCGCCATCCCCTATGGCCGATCCGGACATGATGAATTTGGCGCAGCAAAAGGCCCGGCTGCTGAATGTTTCCGTAGAGGTCGGGCCGCTTTTCAGCACAGACTTATTTTACAGCCCCGATACGGCCCGATATCAAAAACCGGCAGCCGAGGGCGTATTGGGTGTGGACATGGAAACGGCTATGCTCTACGCCATGGCCTCCCACTACGGCATTCAGGCTCTGGCCCTGCTCACGGTCAGCGACAATATCATTACGGGTGCAACCGCACCGGCTGTGGCCCGCGAAAAACACAACGAGGCCATGATGCAATTGGCGCTCGAATTGGCGGCTGATCTGGCCTCCTGACGTTTGTCATTTTATTGCCGGGTGTTCGTGGCGTTCTTAGGCCACTATTGCCAACCCATGGGTGAGCACAGCATTCGTATTGCCGAGTACTCGGAGGAGCGCAGAGCTTTCTTGCAACATCTGTTGCATGACGTGCAGGCGCTGGACCTGATGGTGGAGCGCGGCCTCATCGAAACCGGCATTGCCCGCATCGGTGCCGAGCAGGAGTTTTTTCTGGTCGATCGGCATTTCAAACCAACCCGCAACGGGCCCGAGATTTTAACCCAATTGAACGACCCCCACTACGCCACTGAACTGGCGCGGTACAATCTTGAAATCAATCTCGACCCGCTCCCACTGCAAGGCGACTGCCTGAAAAAAATGGAAGGTCAGTTGTACCAGTTGCTGAAGCAGGCCAACGCAGCGGCCGGGCAATGGGGTGACCGCGTTTTGCTTACCGGCATTCTGCCCTCCATCGATCTTCGGGCGGTTGACCTCGACTATCTGACACCCAACCCGCGTTACCAGGCCCTGGGAGAAATCGTAAGGCGACTGCGCGGCCAGGACTTTGAAGTGAATATCAAGGGCGTGGACGAGTTGATGCTCGCCCACACCAACATTCTGCTCGAAGCCTGCAATACCAGTTTCCAGGCTCACTTGCAGGTGAATGCAGACGATTTTGTCAGCCTTTACAACTGGGCTCAGGCCATTTCGGGTCCGGTGCTGGCCGTGTGTACCAATTCTCCGCTGTTGTTTGGGCGCGAGTTGTGGAGCGAAACCCGCATCACCTTGTTTCAGCAAAGTGTGGACATGCGCAGCCGAAAATATAATCTGCGCGAACGTCAGCAGCGCGTGTCCTTCGGAAGTAAATGGATTCGCTCGGTGACGGAGGTTTACAAAGATGATATCTCACGCTATCCGCTGATTTTCCTGACCCAACTGGAAACCGACTCGCTGGCGCAACTCCAACGGGGCGAAACGCCCGAGCTCAAAGCTCTGCGCATTCACAATGGCACCATCTGGAAGTGGAATCGACCCTGCTACGGTGTGATCAACGGAAGGCCGCACCTGCGCATTGAGAACCGCTACATACCGGCCGGCCCAACGGTAGCTGACGAAATGGCCAACCTTGCCTTTTGGGTCGGCTTGATGAAAGCCATGCCCGAATCGCACCGCGAGATTTGGCACGCCATGGATTTTGAAGACGCCAAGGAAAACTTTTACAAAGCCGCCCGCATCGGCCTGTTCAGTCAAATGCGATGGGACAACACGTTCTGGAAAACCCAGGATCTCATACTTGACATTTTGCTACCGTTGGCAAGAACCGGGTTGACGGCAGCCGGCATTGAGCCTGCTCATATCGATCACTACCTCGCCATTATTGAGGCGCGGGTGCGCGCAGGTGTTACCGGTAGCCGGTGGATGGTGGAAAATTTCCGGCACCTGAAGCGCCAACTGGGCCGCGAGGAAGCCACGGTAACGCTGACCGCAGCCATGTGCCAGCGCATGGATACGGAAAAACCTGTACACGAGTGGTTGCCCGTAACCGTAGCGGAGCGCGACCTGCTTTCGCTCGACTATGATCACGTGGGCAACGTCATGTCCACTGATCTGGTAACGGCACGGGCCAATGATCCGCTCGCGTTGGTGCAAAAAGTGATGGAGTGGCGTCAGATCCGGCACTTACCGGTGGAGGATGACCAGGGCAACATTCGCGGCATCATCACCCGCAGGCGAATTGACGATTTCCTGAGCCGGTCGGGGCCTGCTCTGGCGCTCACCGCTGAGGATGTGATGATTCGCGATCCGATTTGCATTACCCCCAGCGTGTCGATTACCGAAGCGATGCAACTCATGCTGGACCGTAAGGTCAGTTGCCTGCCCGTGATTGACCAGGGGCAATTGGTGGGCATTGTAACGGAACAGGATATGACCGCCCTGCACGAGAAAATGAGCCGGCAGAATACGCGCCCCGCGTTGCGGTTTCCCGGGCCTTCATGATCAATATCATGGTTTTTCTCAAGTTTGTTGCCGTACCTTAAGCGTAAGAAAAAGGAGGTTGTATGAAAACACGTGAATTTGTAAAAGCTGCCGAAAACCTGAAAATTGAACAGGAAAAAAGGTATCAGCGAAAAGTAAAGCGAATCCAGGAGGAAAAACAGACCGCGTTACGCGACTTCAAAAAACCAAAAGGCTGGAGTTTGCGGAAGGAAACCAAATCGAAGTAAAAACTTAACCATACCCCTACATATGAAGATGAACATTCAAAGCGTGGGCCTGACCCCACGCGAATCACTGGTTGATTTGTTACAGGAAAAACTGGACACCCTCGACCGCTTCAGCGACCGGATCATGGAAGCCAAAGTGACGTTAAAAGTTGACAAGGCCGATGACCGCCAGAACAAGATTCTGGAAGTGCGTTTGGTGGTACCCGGCAATGACATTTTCGTGAAAAAGCAAGGCGCCACATTTGAAGAGTTGGTACCGAAAGTGACGGAAACACTTCAGCGCGAAGTGAAGGAATGGAAAGAGCGAAAAAGCTAAATGACAGGTTATGAACTACCGTAGAATCTCACTTGACGAACTCCGGAAAAGCCATTTCGCACCACACGATGTGCTTACCGATCACCTTGAATGCCGCCAGCGCGAACATGATTTGAGATCCGCCATGGCATTCACCAACACGGAGCATGATGAAGTGGGGTTGATTATTGAACTGGCGAATGGCGAGCAGGTCGAGTATGTATCGGACATGATTGATCTGGAAGAAAGCCTGGTGGAAGTCAAAGGCGGTTATGCGATCCCCATTAAGTCAATTGTAAAAGTTGAAATCTAAAACCTAACCGAATAGTTTATGTCGCGAAGTCTGATCTCAATCCTGATGGCCGGGGTGCTGGTATTGGCTACCAGCATGCTGATGATGTATGCAGCCGCTTTTGCGCTGCCCTCGCTCTCCGAAGAATACTACAGTACGGTTTTCCGATCGTCCAACTTCGAGGCCCAGTGGCTGTTCTACATTCACCCGTTTGTGCTAAGTGCGGCCTTGTTGTGGTTTTGGCATCATTTGAAGGATCAGCTAAGCGAAGGCAGGGTGGCCAAGGCCGTTGAGTTTGGCGCTCGTTATGGCGTGGTGGCCATGTTCCCGGTGCTGCTGCTAACGTTCAGCGCCATCGATATCTCTTTTCTGATGGTGATGACCTGGCTGTTCTATGGCATCGTTCAGGCGATGGTAGCCGGGCTCGTGTATGCCGGCCGACACGCCTGAATCATGCAGGCACATTGCGCAACGCCTGAACCATGTGTCGGTGGCTGTGCATAATAAAGAACTGAAGCACATCGCCCAGTTTAAGGCGAACCCAGCGGCTGATGGAGATGGGTATGCGAATGTGATTTAGATTGACGCCACGGGCTTCGCGAAGCAATTTCAACAGCCACTCCTGCTGGCGGATGAATTCAGCTACTACTTGTTGCGCATCCAGTTGAGTGGGAGGTGTGTGCGATTTAAACGCCTTCATCTTTTTCATGTTTGTGCCCGGCTTCATCATTTTGGTAAAGTAAGCTCCCAACCAACCGCTCGAAAAAACGGGAGACGGCTGGCCTCCTTTCTGAATTTCGGCCTCCACCCGGGGCAGGTAATAATCACCATAGCTGTTCAAGTGCCATAGGCACTGCGCGATACTCCACCCACCGGAAGCCGAGGGCGCGTTGAGTACCGCGGGCGTCAGATTTTGAAATACCCGGATTGCTGTTTCCAAATCTTGTTCGACACGCTCTTCCAGGTTGCGTAATAATTCGTTTGAAGCTTGTGTTGGCATCGCTGTAATCTTTGCCCAAAAGTGCGGGCCTCCGGCCAAAATAATCTTGGTATTTGCCAAGATTCAGCGCAAAAGTCAAATTCTAACGCTGTTCAATAATTTGCTGAAGTTCGTGGCGTCCATGCCGAGGTAATTCGCCAAATACTTGTGAGGAATCAACTGTAAGATATGGGGGCTGCGTTTGAGGAGCATGCGAAATCGTTCCTCCGCGGTGAAGCACTCCAACTCAACCAAACGTTCCATAATGCCGGACATTGACCAGGTAACGCCTTTGCGCACCAGTGTTTCGAGCGAACGGTGGTTGGCCATCAGCACAAGCAGGTCGGCCTGCCGGGCACGCAGAAATTCGGAGGGACTCAGCGTTTCATAATAATACCGCGAGGGCTGTTGCATCAACAACGAATCCAACACCCCGCCAAAGGAATGAGTATAGGTGAAGACAAGCGTTGCCTCTTTCACTCCATCCGAAAAATACACGCGCTGTATTCCGCTCAGCACAAAATAAATGAAGCGCTCAGGCTCACCCGCGAGGGTCAATTGCTCTTTGCGTTTCGCGGAAAAGGGTGACCATATCCCGGCAAACGCGTCCCACTCGGCACGCTGAAGAGGATGAAATCGGCTGGTGAGCTGATGCAACGCAGCGAGTGCCTCATTCATAGTTTGCGTTCTAGTATAAGGGCCAACCCGCAAATGTCACCTTACCGCGAGGTGAGTCAATTTCGAATGACAAGGCCGGGGAAGACTCAGATCTGACGTTTAGGCCAAGCCTTAATTGCTGATTCATTTTTTCCATCGGCCCGACATCCGGACGCGCAACCGAAACCGCCACCAAGCGGCAGCCGACTGGTGACGTTTCCGATGGATGGGCGCTTTCCCGATCCCATTCAATAAAAAACGGAAAGGACTCCGCATTCGTGATAGCGAACGAAGTCCACGCCAGCATTTTTCCGTCCGGCTTCGCGCGTGAGCCGGGACGATCTTCACTGTAGCCGAGGCCGATGGCCCGAAGTTTCTCCCTCGTTTTGTGGCGATCGCGCGTGCGCACCGCCCAACCGATGGCGGTCAAACTATCCAGCGGTTGAATAAAATCCGGAATGCTGTCGGCTCCGGGCTGCGGAGCGAGGATTTCAATGTACACGTTATCATCAAGCGCTACCAGCGCATTTTGACTGAACCGCCCGGGATGAATTCCGCCAAACACGGGCTCCACTCCGGTAAGGGCTTTGAATTGCTCAATCCCTTTTTGAAGATCGTTAACTCCCAGAATAATGTGGTCAACCTGCTCTTGGGGCTGACGTGCGGTAGGCCTGCAGGCGGCCAGCGCTATTACCATAATCAGGAATAAAGCTTTCATCATGTGCCTTTTGTTGGATCAGATAAAGATTGCATTTTTTCTTCAAGTGTTTGACCCCGGTAGCCCGGTTTCACCGGCACACGATCCATCGCGTACTCGGCAAGTGCTGTGATGGTAAGCGAGGGATTAACTCCGAGATTGGCCGGAATGATGCTGCCATCCAGGATATAGAAATCGGGATAGCCATGCACCTGAAACCGATCATCCACTACACCTTCTTCTGCCGTGCGCCCCATGGGACAACCACCCAAAATGTGTGCCGTTGAAGCCAGTCCGAACATAACTTCACTGAACGCGTTGTGGGCTACTCCATTGACTTTCTTAGCATACCGATGGAGCGCTTCCTGGCCGATCGGAATGTAGCTCGGCACGGGCTGCCCGCTGGTATTTTTCATCGAGAGCCGGGTGCCCAACCAGTTGCGCTTCAAACGCATTTGCATGGCATTCGGCAGTGACTGCATGATCAGAAATATCACTCCATGCCGGGCGGGATTGATGGAGAAAAATGACCGCAGGAAATTCCACGGGTGCGCCAGGGCATTGCCCAGCATTTTGGCCGTACGCACCAGCGGATGCCCCGGTCCAGCGGCCATCACGGCCAATTTCATCATCGCCCCGGAGCCGTCTGGAAATTTGCACACTTCAATAGACGTGCTTTCATCTGGTTGAAATACGGTGCCGATGGCCAGGCCATGATTCAACTTGCGGTCAGCCGCCAGTACACCGGACAGCATCTCCGAGTTCGTGAGAATGTTTTCGCCAAGCGTGTCGGACAAACCCGGCAGAGTATTCAAAACATGCTTCTGGCGCAGGAGCAAATCCAGAGTACCGAGTACTCCACCGCTCACCACCAGGCCCTTCGATTGATATACCTGCTTTTTTCTACTCGGCCACCAACGTGTGCTGCTTCGGGTTTGCACCGTATAGCCACCCTCGCCAAACTCAATACGCGTTACTTCGTTTTTTGCCAGTACGCGCACGCCAAAAACGTGCTCGGCCAGCCAGAGGTAATTTTTGTCCAACGTGTTCTTGGCGTTGTGCCGGCAGCCCACCATGCAACCCGCGCATTCGGTGCAGCCTTGCCGCAACGGTCCGAGCCCATTGAAATAGGGATCAACCGGCTTTTTCGGATCGCCCAGATATACGCCAACATAATCCACCGCCCGGTAGGAATCGGCATGTCCCATCTCGGCTGCCACTTCGTGCAGCACACGGTCTTCATCATGTTCGCGCAAGTAACGGGCGCTGCCGAGCATGACCTTCGCCTTTTCAAAGAAGGGGGCCAACGTTTGCTTCCAGTTCCTGATCTGTGCCCAGCGCGGGTTTTCGTAGAATGAATCGCGCGGCATCATGTGAGTGTTGGCATACACCAACGAACCTCCACCTACCCCCACCCCGGAAATCACAAACACATCGCGAAAAAAACTAAGCTTCTGGAAGCCGAAGAAGCGCAAGGCCGGCCACCACAGGTATTGGCGCACGTTCCAGTTCGATTTCGGAAAATCGTGTGATTTCCAGCGCTTCCCTTTCTCAATAACTAAAACAGAATAGCCTTTCTCGGCCAGCCGCATGGCAGAGACAGATCCACCAAATCCAGATCCGATAACGATATAGTCAACACGAGCCGACATCAGGCAGCCGACCCAAGGTAATCAAATTATGGTGTCGGATGTTCTTCGCGCCCATCGGGGTACCGCGCAAACCGACCGCGCGAGGCTTCATGCACATGTTCGTAAGAAGGCCAGGGCCGACCACCAAAATCCGAACATTGAAACTCATACATGATTTGTTGAATGTCCTCGGCACTGTTGCCCACAAACGGCCCATGCTGCACCACCGGCTCACCAATGGGAGCGCCTTGCAACAATAAAAACGAGGCAGTTGAATCCACATTCACAATCTCTACGTCCTGATCCGGCCACAACTCCAGTGCCTGATGGCTGGTGAAAGGCTGACCGGCAATTTTTACTCCGGACCCCTCATAAAAAAACAGCGTGCGGTTGGCCTGCGGAGTTGCTTTCGGCAGGGTCCAGGTGGCCCCGGGTTGCATTGAGATTACCCAAATGGCAACATCATGCCGATCATCCGCAGCCCAGGAATCCGGTGCCGGTGCCGGTGCACGATGACCCCGGTAATTCCCCGCCACAATTTTTACAGACGTGGATTTCCCTTGTGTGTCAGCTGACGTCATCACCGGAATGCGGTTGTTCCACAGCATGGCAAAATAAGGTTCAGCCTTTTTCCTGGCGCGTGGCAGGTTCAGCCAGATTTGAAATAACTCGAGTGGGTTCTCCTGGCGCGCATCGAGCAGCGGAAACATTTCGCAATGCTGCACACCCTTACCTGCCGTCATCCATTGTACATCGCCCAGGCCGAAACGGCCGGCTGCGCCCAGCGAGTCCGAGTGGTCAACCAATCCCCGCGTAACGATCGTAACGGTTTCGAAGCCACTGTGGGGATGAGCCGGAAACCCGGGGACTTGCTCACCATGATACATCCGCCATTTTTGGCGAGGGTCAAAATCCTGGCCAATCGGTCGCCCGGCCACCGAGGTGGCTGGTCCGAGTTGCGGGTTACCGGGTGGGTAATAATCCACGTGATGAACACAAAAGAGGAACGGATCCTGGGTGGACCACGGAAACCCCAATGGCTTTTTATTTTTTATAGGACTCATGAAAGTATCCGGATGTGTTGGATAAACCCCGTTTTTCAACAAAATGTTTCGCGGGCAAAGTGTCCGTACTTGGAACTGCACAAAGAAATTCATAAAATTTGCCTCGGCAATTGATCTCCACACCCAACCGGTTGCCCCAACATATGAAAAATGCTTTTGTCATTTTGATCCTCGGTTTTGTTGGTTTTTCATGTGAAACGAAAAAAGAAGAGACCGCGAAACCCGAACCCATCACCATTGGTGACATTACCCGCAGTGAAATTTGCCGGGCCAGCCTGGATGGCTTATCGAAAGGCGACATTGACAGCTTTGTTGGGCCCATGGCGGACAATGCGGTCTACGTATTCAATAACGGTGACAGCTTAGTCGGAAAGGAAGCCATCACCAACTATTGGCGCGATCGCAGAGAGAACGTGATCGATAAACTCACCTTCTCCAGCGATGTTTGGCTGGTAGTCAATGTGAACGAGGCGCCTTCGAGCCGTGTCATGACGGGCCCGTGGGTGATGGGTTGGTTCCTGGCCAAAGCCACCTACAAAACAGGCAAGTCGATGCAGCAATGGATACACACCGATTACCACCTGAATGACGAGGGTAAAATTGACCGAGTGATTCAATACCTCGATCGGCAATCCATCAATCAAGCGCAGCAAACCGAATAGTTGAATCGGTCGGGTTCGATTAATCCCGTTTTATCAATTTTTTGGGCCGGCTCGCGAAGCGCCCGATGCCATAACCGATCAACAACAACCAAGGCAACCCATGTACGGCCGTATCGAACCAATCCAAAGGCTGCATACCCCGCGCGCCTCCCGCAATCCATTTTAACTTACCCCACAGGTGAGGCTCCGGAAAGAACGGAGCCAGGCCGAGCGACACGCAGGCAAAAACCAGGAGCCAGGGGTTAAAGAGCTTTTTCATCTACAATCACTTCGTCAACACCTTTTGGGTTCGTCAGGTACTGAGGATCCAGGAGTGTGGCCGCACAGGCCGCGGCATGTGGCATCTCGTATCGGAAAAAGAACTTCATGGTGTGCACAATTCCCTCGTAATACGCGGGAGACAGCGCCCCTCCGTTCGGCTGCTGAAGCCGCTCCACCGCGGCCACCGCCTGCTTTAACCACTGCCATCCAATCACCAGGTAGCTCATCATATCCATAAACACGGTAGCATCGGCTGCGTAGCGATCAACATCGCCCTGGGCTGCATATCGACCTAAGTGTTGCAGCACGTGTTGAACGCGGGTGAGTTCTTCTGTGAGTTGCCGTGCCTGGCCTTGCAGGGCCGCATGGTTGAAGGCCTTTTGTATGGTCTCGCGGATGCAATCGGCCAGCCGTTGCAACGCTTTGCCTTTCTCCATCGTTACTTTGCGTCCGAGTAAGTCGAGCGATTGAATGCCCGTGGTTCCCTCGTACAATGTTGAAATTTTCAGATCGCGGTAGTACTGCTGCACCGGAAAATCCATGGTGAAGCCATAACCACCAAACACCTGAATAGCCAATGAAGCCGCCCGGTTGGCGCCCTCTGACCCATACGCTTTTATTATCGGGGTGAGAATCTCAAGCAGCAGCCAGGCATTTTGTTTTTCCTCACCTTCCGCTGCGTGTGCCAGGTCGAATTGCCGGTTGCACTCCATCGCCAACGATAATCCGCCTTCTACGATGGCGCGCTGCGTGAGTAACATCCGCTTCACATCCGGGTGGTTGATGATCAGTGTCGGGGGCTTTAGCGGATCCTTCTCACTCAACAGACGGCCCTGGGGTCGCTCGTTTGCATATTGCCATGCCGTTTGGTAGGCGGCCATGGCTACCGATAGCGCCCCCATACCCACGCTGATCCGCGCTTCATTCATCATCTGAAACATGTAGGAGAGCCCCTTGTTCGCCTCACCCACAAGCCAGCCCCGGCATTGGCCCTTGTCCCCGAAAACCAGGTGCGTGGTTACATACGCGCGCTGGCCCATTTTCTGAAAATCGCCTGCGCAAAACACATCATTATCCATTAACTCGCCCTTTTCGTTGGGCCAATACTTGGGAATGATGAATAACGAAATGCCTTTTGTGCCGGCCGGAGCACCTTCGATTCGCGCAAGTGTAAGGTGCACAAAGTTGTCGCAGGCCTGGTGTTGGCCACCGCTGATAAAAATCTTTTGCCCCTTGATGTGGTAGAAGCCATTGCCGATCGGCTTCGCGGACGTGGTGATGTCGGACAACGAACTGCCCGCCTGCGGTTCGGTGAGCGCCATGGTACCTTGCCACTCACCATTGTACATGCGGGGCACAAACATCTGCTGCTGCTCGCGCGTACCGAAACTATTAATCAGTGCAGCCGAGCCGGCTGTGAGTTCGAGATAGCCCACCGCTCCGTTGTTGGCGGAGTTAAAAATGGAGTGCGCGGCATTGAATACCATCATCGGCAATTGTAAGCCTCCGTGCTCCTCATTGGCGGCTCCGCCAATCCAGCCCTGTTCGGCTCCGTTACGAATCACCGTGCGCAATTGCGGATGGGTATTGACTCCACCTTTGCCATCGTATACCGCATGCTGCTCGTCCATCACCCGGAAATAAGGTGCCATATCCCGATCAGCTAATTGCCGGGCGGACTCGATCATCATCCAGCACTGCTCATCATTCAAATGTTGAAAGTGTGGATAGGAAAACAAATCACTCAGGCGGTGCACATCGTGCAGCAAAAACCGGATGTGCTCAAGACTGGTATACGCGCTCATGCCTCATTGGATTAACTCACCGAAAGTAGCAAAAGCAAACGGAACAGGAAGGCGATCATCCCAAAATTTGACCTGCGGCTATGTAGAATGTTTAACGCCCGCGTTCACGCCCTGATTAATCAAGAGTATATCTTGCCAAAAAACCAAGGGTTTATGAAAATCACCTTCTTTTCGGCCAAGCCGTATGACCGCGAAACCTTCAACAAACGGAATGACGGCTTTGGCTTTGAGTTAGAGTATTTTGAAACTCACCTGGGGCCCCACATCATCAATGCTGTAGAACAAACCGATGCCGTTTGTGCCTTTGTCAATGATAAGCTGAATGAACAAGTGCTGGGGGAGTTGGCGCAAAAGGGTGTAAAAGTGGTGGCTCTGCGCTGTGCCGGTTTTAATAATGTAGACCTGCCGGCAGCCAAAAAATACGGGATCCGCATTTGCCGGGTACCCGCCTACTCGCCTGAGGCTGTGGCCGAACATGCGGTGGCTATGTTACTCACCTTGAATCGAAAAACACACAAAGCCTACAATCGCGTAAGGGAACAAAACTTTTCATTGACCGGTCTGCTGGGTTTTAATGTGAACGGCAAAACGATTGGCGTACTGGGAACGGGGAACATTGGCGCTGCCTTCTGCCGGATTATGCTCGGCTTCGGCTGCCCGGTGCTTGCCCATGACCTGTATCCGAATCCACAGTTGATCTCGCTTGGGGTTCAGTATGTATCCCGGGAAGAAGTGTTTACGCGCGCAGATATTTTGTCATTGCACTGCCCTTTGAATGAAAGCACTCATCATATGATCAATCCCGAAGCCATTCGGATCATGAAGAAAGGCGTTGCGCTGATCAATACGAGCCGGGGCGGACTGATTGATACCAAAGCGGTGATTGATGGTTTGAAATCAAAACAAATTGGCTACCTGGGGCTTGATGTTTACGAACATGAGGGAAGTCTTTTCTTCCGCGACCTCTCCACGAACATCATCGAAGATGACACCATACAGCGCCTGATGAGTTTTCCCAACGTTTTGATAACCGCACATCAGGCATTTCTTACCCACGAGGCGTTAGACCAGATTGCGGGTACCACGCTCAGGAACGTAGATGAATATCTAAAGGGCAAGCCGCTGAGTCAGGAGGCCGCCTGGGTGGCGTGACGATCGAACGGTCTTAAAGGTCTTTTAGCCAGGTAACCGTGCCGTTGCTTAGCGACACGCAGACGAGGTAATCCCCATTGCAAAAATAAAGTGCATCGGCCGACAGGCGGGCGAGAATGCCCCGCTCGTGATGAGCAAACGGCTCACCGGCCAACTTGCCCGAAAGTTCAGTGTCACGCTTGCTCCACAAAATTCTTCCGTCTGGTGTCAGCGCGGAGAGAATAAAATGCTTCCGCTCCAAATCATCGTGGCTGAGCACAACTAAACGATCGCCTGCCGCACCCAGCAAGACGGGTTGGAAGAAATTAACCTGGGGCAACGGAAGGTTGGGTGTTTCGGACGATCCAAACGGAACGTAGCCACCGGCAGAGTTGAGCTGATCGGTGAGTACATCATACGTAAACGATTTATCCATCGCCGTGCGACCCCGGAAGAATGGCTCACCGGTTGTAATGTTCAGTTCAAAAATCTTTTCTTTGGTAAGCAGCGACAGTTTCTCTTTCAGTTGTTCTTCGCTGACGATGTCCAGCACGTTGCCCGTGGTTATTTCAATAATGTGGTAACCCAGCGGGCCGGCCGCGAGCAAACGGTTATCTTGAATGTACAGGGGTGTAACGGATGAAAAACTTCCGATCGGGTTGCCCGTGTTGCGGTCGACCAGCAGGAACTTGTCGGTTCGAATCTCCTCCTCAAGGCCATCCTCCGCCCGCTCGCGATACGTAATGTCATAACCGGTGATCAGTAGCGAGTTACCCACCACATCCAGCCGTTCCACACCCGTAACACCGCCTCCGTGTTGCTGGTACATTAACAGGCCCAATACCACCAGGGGAATGCCGCAGAGCAGATAACGGTAGGGTGAAAATGGCTTTTTAAATCCCAGTTTTTCCGGCTTGCGGTATAGAATAAATGCCAGCACCGCACTGCCCCCGATCAACAAAACAGAGAACAGGATGTCGGTAAAGTGAAGCTTGAGAAATAGAGTCAACTCGTCCATAAGGAAAAATAAAACGTAACCAAGTTAGGGAATTTCAGACTGAATCAAACTCGCTACATTGGTACATGGCTTTACTCCCAGGCTGGCGCGGACTTCACTAGCTGGATAGCGCGTTTTTACAGGAAATGTATCGAGTTGAGCGAAACCCCATGTTTGATAACCTACGCAAACGATAAGAATTTCAGCAAGTTGAATAAACGCAAGCAACGCCACTGGCAACTGAATCAAGCCGCTATGAAGCAGGCTCTTCGTGAATTTGAAGCCGGCACACTCAAAATTGAACGCTAGTTCCGTCAGCTACCTAGGCAAATGCGCAATTAACTCCACTTCCAGCTTGGCCTCGGGCATGTACAACCTTGAAATCTGCGTCCATGTGGCGGCCGGGAAATCGCCTTTATAAAATGCTTTGCGTGCTGCGTTGTGCTTTTGCATCGCCTCCATATCGGTGGTGTATAAATTTTCTTTCACCACGTTTTGAAACGTGGCGCCAAAGCTGTTCAACGATTGCTCCAGCGCGCGGTACACCTGCGTAATGCCGGCCGGTGTCACCTCCAGGGCCACCGCCCCGGAGATGTACAGCACATTATCAATTTTTACCACCTGCACATATCCGGCTGTGGTGTCCTGTTTCAGCGGATCGTTCCAATGCCATTTGTCCTTTTTGATCGTTGCCTTTTGCGCGTTAGCGAACGCGGCCACCAACAGCAAGATCATGACCAAACCAATCTTCTTCATGCTACAAGGGTTTACCTGATTCCAAGGTCTTAATCGCCTGTTCCAGCGATTGTTTGTTCACCTCGTTGGGCGCTTGCGCCAGTGCCAGCCGGGCATGCTCGAGAGCCTTCTTTAAATCACCCAGGGCCGAGTAGCCGCGCATCATGCCCACATGGGTAGGCCACGCGCCTTTATTCTTTTTGAAGTTCTTCTCGAAAACGGCAAACGCCTCTTTTGTTTTCTTCTCCGTCAACAGTTCGCGCCCGTACAAGTGCATTTCCTGGGCCGAGGCATTTTCCAAACCTAACCTCATGGCTTCATCGGCTTCCGCTTGACGGTTGAGCTTGCTAAGCAACCTCGACTTGGTGGAGAGCGCTGTAAAACTATTTCTGCCGCCCAGGTTAGGGTCAGTCGCTGATACAATCCAGTTGAAGGCCTCATCATAATTCACTTCGTTGCGCAGGCACCACGCAGCGGCTGCTTCCAAACTGGGCGGGTCGAAGCCCATGGCGCCACTCATCTGCGTGCGAATGGAAGCCAACGTTGTGGCGGTGAGATCGACAGCCACTGTGAATGGAATCCGCCAGCGCTCCCACTCCAGCGCCACCTCAACACTTTTGTCGGTATGATTGGAAAAGCTATAGTCCAGCCGTTCAACACTTTCTTTCTGATCTTTTTGCTGACGTGTTGTTACGCGCAACACATCCAGGTTGGCATTGTAAAAATAGCTGCCCCAGCCTTCGGTATTCCGGTTAAAGATCAACGTACACGAATCGGCATACAAGGCAATGTGAAAGCCGTATCGGCCGGCCGGCAGTTTTTTACCATTGATGGTCACATCGGTGGAAAAACTCACGGTCGTGTTTTCATTAGCGCCTGCCCGCCAGGGCGAGGGAGCGTTGGAACCAAAGCCCAACACCGTGAATCCATAGGGAGCCACGCCAGTTCCCCAGATCTTTCCTTCACGGCCTTTCACACCGGGGGCATTCCAATGAATTTCAATATCGGTAACGCCCACGCGGGTGCCGGTTGAGCGCTTGAGGTTGACACCGCCATCGGGCAGTTGAAGAAGTTGGGCCTGCGCCCAAAAGGGCAGCAACAAGGCCAGCAGTATTGCGTAATGTTTTTTCATGAGTGTTGGGGGGATTTACTCTGCTTAAACGGGTGCGGTCGGCAAAAAGTTGACCGCTCAAAAAAGGGCTCCTAGCCAAAATCTCTATCTTTGATAAAATGGCTTCAATAATCCCCGGTTACGAATACGATGTCTTTATCTCTTACCGTCAGAAAGACAATAAGTATGACGGTTGGGTTACCGAATTTATCGACAACCTGAAAACGGAACTGGAGGCGACTTTTAAAGAAGATGTTTCAATTTACTTCGACTCGAATCCGCATGATGGATTGCTGGAAACTCATAATGTCGATAAAAGCCTCGAGGCAAAACTTAATAGCCTCATTTTTATTCCCATCCTCTCGCAGACCTACTGCGATCCGAAGTCATTTGCGTGGAATAAGGAACTGCTTCCGTTTTTAAAGATTATCGAACAAGACCGCTTGGGCAAGAGTGTTAAGTTGACCAACGGTAACATTGCCGATCGCTTTCTGCCGGTTCGCATTCATGATCTGGATGTTGAGGACGTAAAACTCTTTGAATTAGTAACGCAAAGTGTGTTGCGTCCTGTTGATTTTATCTACCGCCTGCCCGGAGTAAACCGGCCGCTTCGGGCAAAAGATGATGAACAGATCAAAGCCGCCAACCAGGTCCTTTATCGCGATCAGATCAATAAAGTAGCACACGCCATAAAAGACATCATTTATGCCATAAAGAATCCGCAGGCAACCGCGAATGTTTCTTCAGAAGCCGCAAAACAAAAAATTACCCAACCCCAAAAGGCGCAGCAGCAAGTTTTACATTCGGAGAAAACAAACCGGTCAGGGGCAAAATCAAAGCCCATCGTTTTAGTTGCCGTGGTAGCCGTACTGGCGGGCGCAGGCTTTTGGGCTGTGCCTCAATTTTTGAATAAGCAACGGGCTAAAAATGAGTTGCTCCCAGCCATTCAAAAACTGGCTGATGAGAATTTTCGCGCACCTACGGCAGCTTACGATATGGCCATGGAGGCCGAGAAATATATACCGGGAGATTCTGCACTGATCAAGCTTTGGCCGCTGGTTGCTTCCCCCGCCATTATGGACACCAACCCATCGGGTGCTGAAGTTTGGTGGAAAGATTATGACAACCCCAATGATGCGTGGCGCCTCGCAGGTGTTACGCCACTTGACAGCGTGCGATTTCCCCGCGGTTTTCTTCGCATTGAGATCAGAAAACCTGGATTTCAAACCATAGAATGGGCCGCTTTTATCCCGTCTCCGCCCGCAAAACGAGAATTTAAACTTGACAGCCTCGGGACACTTCCTGAAAACATGGTGCGCATACCTTCTCAATATACCAGTTTGAATGTTGTCGGATTAGAGCAACCCACACCCGTTCCGGTAAATAGCTTCTTAATGGATCGGTTTGAAGTGTCGAACAAGCAGTACAAACAGTTTATGGATGCAGGCGGTTACGCTGATAAGAAGTTCTGGAAACATCCTTTCCTTGAGGGCGGAAAAGAATTGAGTTGGGAATCGGCCATGACAAAATTTGTTGACAAAACCGGGCGGCCCGGCCCGGCAACTTGGGAAGCCGGCATGTATCCGGATGGACAAGGAAACCACCCCGTGGCGGGTGTGAGTTGGTATGAGGCGGCTGCTTATGCTGAGTTTAGCCAGAAACAATTACCCACCGTCTTTCATTGGGGTGTAGTGGCCGCTACAAGCCGAACCGAGAACATCGTTCCCAAAAGTAATTTTAATGGAACAGGGACCCTGCCAGTAGGAAGTTTGCCGGGCTACAGCTCGCGGGGCATTTATGATTTGGCCGGTAACGTGCGCGAATGGTGCTGGAATGAGTCAAGTGTTAAGAGTCAAAAATACATTCTCGGTGGCGGCTATAATGATCCCACTTTTGCCTTCAACGACACGTATACCGCAGAGCGTTTTGATCGAAACTTGACGAACGGTTTTCGGTGCATAAAAGAGTTACCGGGCGATACCACGATGGCTACATTGGTCAAACCCGTGCATATGGCCTTCCGTGATTACCGCAAAGAGAAGCCAGTTGATGACAAGACATTTGAAATCTTTGCCCGCTTGTACGCATATGACAAACTTTCCCTTCAGGAAAAAATCGAAACCACATTAGATCGTGAATTGTGGACGATAGAAAAAATCACATTCGATGCCGGCTACAATAACGAACGCATGCAGGCGTATATCTTTCTGCCCAAGCATATAAAGCCGCCCTATCAGCCGGTGGTGTTCTTCCCCGGATCGGGAGATATTTATTCAGCAAAGTATGATCCGGACCTCACTACGGCTCGCATGGATTTTCTTTTAAAAGGTGGTCGCGCATTGGTTGTGCCGATATACAAGGGAACGCACGAGCGCCATGATGAACTCAATACCGATTTGCAGGAAGAGACCGCTTTTTACCGAGACCATGTGATCATGTGGCGCAAAGACATAGGCCGCACCATTGACTACCTCGAAACCCGGAAAGACATGCAAGTTGACAAGCTGGGTTATTTTGGTTGGAGCTGGGGCGGATTTATGGGCGGCATTTTGCCAGCCGTAGAGAAAAGAATTAAAGCCATCGTATTGAACGTTGGCGGCATGGAAATGACGAAGGCACTGCCAGAAGCCGACCAATTGAATTTTCTTCCGCGTGTCACCCAACCCATCCTGATGCTCAACGGTAAGCACGATATGTTCTTCCCGGTGGAAACCTCACAAAAACCGATGTTTGATTTCCTGGGCACACCCAAAGACCAAAAACAGATCATCATTTTCGATGCCGGGCACCTGGTACCAAAGGCTGGCCTGGCGAAAGAGACGTTGGCCTGGTTCGATAAGTATCTTGGGGAAGTCAAATGACCTTAAGTAATGGAGACGGATCGTTTTGTTTGATCTATGTGGTCCATCGCTCCCGGCTTCGAATAGGACATCTTCATCAGCTCCTGCGAAAACGATAACCGCAGTGGCTGCGGAACCGATTTGTGAATGCGTTGCAAGAGGAGTTAGCAGCTACCCTAAAGGATTCGCTATCCAAATACATCGGTAAAAACTCCTGCTCACCAAGTTAACCCTGCCCGTGCACTGAAATTGGAAGTCAAACGCCAGGATATCATTTCGGGCAGGGGACAGCATGGCGATCCCCGGCATGGCTGCCCGGTAAATCCGTTTCGGTTCCAATTTTTTGTTGTGTAATCGGCTATTTCTCTGTAAACTTAAACTTTGCCAACCTAAACCGGCTGCCTATGGCTTCAATCCTCGCAGGATACGAGTATGATGTTTTTGTAAGTTATCGCCACAACGATAACAAATACGATGGGTGGGTAAGTGAATTTGTCGAGAAACTGAAGCAGGAGCTGGATGCCACGCTCAAAGACAAGCTAACGATCTACTTCGACCAGAACGCCAAAGAAGGCTTGAGTGATGCCCACCAGGTTCACGAGTCATTGCAAGGCAAAATCAAATCCCTCATTTTCATTCCGATCATCTCGCAAACGTATTGCGATACGCAGGCTTTCGCCTGGAAGCATGAATTCAAGGTGTTCAGGCAAGAGTCCGAAATGGACACCATTGGCCGGCTGGTGAAACTGCCGAGCGGCAATGTGGGCTCTCGTATTCTTCCGGTTAAGATCCACGACATTGACACGGAAGACACCCGCCTGCTGGAAGATGAGCTCAGCGGAGTACTCCGGTCAATTGATTTTATTTACCGGGAGGCAGGTGTGAACCGGCCCCTGCGCCCCGTGGATGACGAAATTGGAAGTGGTAGCGGTCGTGTTCTTTACCGCAATCAGATCAACAAGATGGCCAACGCCATCAAGGAGATCATTCAGGGAATCAAACTGAAAAACAGGGAAGAACCGGTGCGTCTACCCGGCCATGACCTGACGGCCCGCCAGATCATTCCGACCACATTCACCACTTCGCTTCCTTCGGCCATCAAGGTTCAAGTAATCGATCGCCAGCGGCCCACGGTTTACCTGGCCTGGACCTCCAGCGACTTGAAAGAACAGCGCGAAGAACTGGCCATTATTCTGCAAAAAGCAGGCTTTAATATCCTGCCCGCCACCGATTGCCCGGCCGATGATGATACATTCAAAGCCCGGGTGGCCGAAGAAATGAGCCGGTGTTCGTGCTCTTTGCATATGCTGAGTGGCGAATTCGGGCGGAGGTTTGAAAAGGATGAAGAGGTCTCCTTTCCACAGTATCAGTTCCTGGAGGCGCGGAAACGCATCGAAGCATCGCCTGAATTCAACTCGTTCATCTGGCTTTACCCGGAAATGGACCAGGTGAAGCCGGCCCAACAAAATTTTATTAAATACATCCGAAACAACATCACCAAAAACATGATGTTCTCCAACAGCCCGGGGGCCATGCAATTGGTCGATGATATTCGCGTGGTGATGATGAAAAACGATGCAACCGTGTATGACTCCAAAGACACGGACATCTTCTTCATTTTCAACCAGCAGGATGAAGTCGATGCTAAACTGATCACGGATCAGCTCAGTAGTGAATACCCGGTGGAGATTCTGAATATTCTGCCGGACGGAGAAGATCAGTATCGGGAAATTTCAACACAGCAAATTCCCAAGAGCAAACTGGCCGTGGTTTACTTCAAATACGCTGCCGATTGGGCGCTCCCCTTTATTAAACAAATTTGGAAGCAAGTGGGCGGGGCATCGTCTCCCACACCGTTGTTCCTGATTGGCGAAGACGACCCGAAGAGCAACCTGGCCCGAAATTTCAAGGCCCCGAAAGTCGTTTCGACCGTTGTCCCCAAGGACAAAGTGCCGGTCGAGGTGAAAAAAGTTTACACCACCGTAATCGAACTGAAATAGCTTAGTCTACAAGCTGCCGTCTATGGTTGACCACTACGAGATCTGCCCGTATACCGGTCTTCGGTCGTTCACCGAAGAGGAATCACTTTATTTTAAAGGTCGCGAGGAACATATTGAAGCTGCCACCGAGCAGTTGCAACGCAATAAATTCCTGATGCTCACGGGCGCCTCGGGCGATGGGAAATCATCGCTGGTCTACGCGGGCATTATCCCCAATGCGCGGGCCGGGTTTCTTAAATCCAAATACACCCAATGGTGTGTGGCCGACTTCCGTCCGGAGCGCAGCCCCTTCAAAAACCTTTGCAAGTCACTGGCCCGCCAACTCGATATTGCCAGCCCGGTTACGGTGGAGTCTGAATTACAACATGGATTCTCTGCGCTGGTGGATTTGTATCGCAACTCCAAACGCTATGTTGATACCAGTGCCGTGGCGTGGCAGCAAGCGGACGACTCGGGAAAAGCCGCGCTGAAGCGTGACGCTGCCAACCTCATTATCCTGGTCGATCAGTTTGAAGAGTTTTTTACGAATCCGGAGAACTACCACCGCGGAGTGCCTTCGCGCGACTCCAACCTGGTGTTGAACGTACTGCTGGAAACCACCCGCATTGCGTTGGAGGAAGATCTTCCCATCTACGTGGTATTCACGATGCGCTCGGATTTTATCGGGCAATGTGCAGCTTTCCGCGGGCTGCCGGAGTACATCGGTTTCTCCCAATTTTTTGTGCCGCGCCTCAACCGCGCCCAGTTGCAGCAAGTGATTGAGGAGCCGGCAGAGCTTAGCGGCAACCGGATTTCGCGAAGATTGACGGAACGATTGATCCATGATCTGACGGAGGGGGTTGATCAGCTTCCCATCTTACAACATGCCTTGAATCAAATCTGGCATGCCGCCAGTCGCGGTGCCGAGGAGATGGACCTTATTCACTACGCCATGGTGGGGGGCATGCGTGCAGACGAGTTGCCCGATGAACAGGTGCAACGCTTCCGCCAGTGGTTCACCGGGCTGCCCACCGAAATCAAAGCCTGCTATCGCGAGCCCGATCTGCAGAATGTGCTGGACACCCATACTAATAAACTGTATGAGCAAGCGGCCGAATACTATCGGGAGAAGACCGGCCGTACGGTGCCCGCGGAAGATGTCAAACAGATTATCAAGGGAGCGTTCACCTGCCTCACCAAGATTGACCAAAGCCGTGCGGTGCGCAACCGCATGACACTTAAAGAGATTACCGACATTCTGAATCGAAAGGAATTTGGCCCACGTGAGGTTGGCACTATTCTCAATATTTTCCGGGAGCCGGGCAATACGTTTATCCGGCCCTTCATTCACGAGGAGGATGAAAGCCGCACACTGAAGGAAGATGACGTGCTGGACATCACCCACGAAAGCCTGATCCGCAATTGGGAATACCTGGAGGAGTGGGCCAAAGAAGAGTTTGATCATTACACCGTTTCGCTGGACTTTGAACAACAACTCAACCGTTGGGTCGAAAGCAAAAAGTCAAACGGGTTCCTGCTTTCCATAGGTCAGCTCACCTATTTCGAGTCCTGGTACAACAAAGTGAAACCAAACGCGTACTGGATTGCACGGTACCTGCCGGAGGACATTTCGCAAAGCAAGAAGTTGACCGAAGCCGGTCAGGTGTTGGCCAACGCGCAGGAATTTCTGAAGCGCAGCGCGCGCAAGCACGCCATTACCCGAACGGTGATGCGTTACGGGCCACGCAGAATTGCAGCCACCCTTGGCCTACTGGTCGCCTTGGCGCTTAGCTCTTTTGCCGTGCGCGACTACGTGAGGCGGCAAAATGATTACGTACTTAAGGCCTTGCATGAGGAAAACCTCCGGCTGGTGGCCGACCCGCGGGTGACGTACGTTGATCGGATGAATCTGGTTGCGCAGGAGTTGGAATTAGGCCAAACCACCGTTCAGGAGGTTGCCGACCATGTGGGCGACCCAGCCGAAAAACTCCATGTTGCGCTAGGCATGGCGACTACGCTCACCTTTGTCACGGGAGCCGAACCGCGAAAAGAAATTTTTCAAAGCCTGGCGTTGACCGATAGCCTGCTCGGCACCTGGAGTCCGGAAGGACTGAGCAGTGAAAAACTATCCCGGATACTTCGCAGGATCAACGAATTCAGGGTTACGTTGGAGTATGCGTACTTCAATAACCCCGATGCCCAAATCGATGAATGGCGCCAACGAAATGCAAAGCGGGCAGCCGATTGGGCCGCCTATGTGCTGGAAAAGCAACCGTCTGATTTCAGTGCTATCGTGGACGTGAATCTGGCCATTGAGCACGCCATTAACCACAAGGCCGCAGATGCCCGTCAGTTGGCGAGCTGGACCGGTTTGTTGTCGCCCTTTGAAAATCAAAACCGGTCACCCTGGTTGACGAACAACTATGATATCAACCGGCTGCAGATCCGCGGTGCGCAGGACTACGGATTCAAACATAACGGGCTATATCAATTGCTGGCCTATTTATACGCCAGCCAGGGCAACACGGCACGGGTAATCCAATGCCTGGATACCCTGCTCACCCACAGCCAGGCAAACTTTGAAGCCGACTACGCGGCAGGCGCGGACAATGCCGCTCACATTGCGGCCGTGTATTTCACGTACGGGCATACAGGTACAGCGTTAGATGACATGGTCATGGCCTATTGCCAGCGAAAACGCATAACCGAGGAAAATTTTTATTCGCGCGTGATCGGCCGCACCCTGCAGGGCTATCAATCGACCGCATCAAATCTGCATTTGTACAACTTCATGGACAACAATGCCAACCTGGCGCTGGTGTTTTGCAGTCGTCAGGCGTTGACGACCTACTTCACCAAGTACCGGGCTGTCATTGAAAAGTCAACTCAAGGTGACGAGTTGAATTTTCTATTGGCGTTGGCTTACAAGCACGAAGGTTTGTTAAAATCGCTGAGGGCCGAGCCCCCCATGCCCGGGGAGCTTTCCGTAAATGAAAACTTCGATCGTGCGGTGGGTTACTTCACGAAAGTGAAGAGCGATTACTTGGAAGAAGTTCTTAGCGTACTGGCCATCTCGGGGGCCGAGCAGATGAGGGCGCCTAGAAGATTTCTCTTTGTCTATCCGGACATTCGCTGGGCTTACCATCCGATGGAGCCGCGCGGGTTCATGTTCTTCTACTACTCCGATGCTTTTATCCGGTATGTGCTGGAACATAATCTGTTTCAAAACTTCTATCCCGGCAGCGCAGAGTTGTCGTACGTCAGCCTGTGGATGCGCGACTACAATCAGAAAATCTGGGGACTGTGCTATTTTGCCGGTAAACCCATGAGCTCTGATGTTTTAACACAACTTGAAAATGCGGTGGCGCTGGCAAACGATATTGGCAAAGCCGACCTTAACTTCCTGCATTTGTATTCCGGCTACGATGCTCAGCTCGGGGGTGATACGGCCGCCATGATCGGTCGTTATCAAAAAGTAAACGCGGGAACTCTGTTAAACATTCTCCGCTCAAAAGAATTCCCAAACCAGGCAAATGGCCAGACTTTTCGAATGATTGGCTATGCCGTGAAGGGCCTCGCGAAGCAAAATCGGCTTGGTGATGCCTTTCAGCTTATGTCGGTTTTCAAAAAACCCATCAATCGTTCTTCGTTATATGCCTTTGCGGCCACCCGGCTGCAATTGGAACGGGGAGATCCGGCCGTGATCCGGCAGCTCCAAGACTCCGCGTATGCCGAACTTGGACGCGTTGAAAATCTGCTGACCGGGCAGCCCCATCGCCAACTGATTGCCTACAGCATCACCTTGCAAGACGCCAAAGCCCGGACGGACGAAGCGAACATGCTAATCAAAAATCTGCTGGCCAAAAACATTGCCCAGCAACGCATAGCCCATGCGTACGGCTTCCAGTCCTTGCTTTATGAAGGTCGGCAAAATTTCCCTCCCTTTATCTCAACAACCGACCGGGCGATCTTCAACTGGTGGTTGCTGGAGGGTTATCAGTTGGGTATAAATCACCAATCGGCCGGTTGGGAAAATTTTGATTCCAATTACCCGAAAGACATTAAAGAATGGATCGCGTACATCGATGAAAACACTTGAGATGAACACCGTTTGTCCTTATACCGGTCTTCGGTCGTTCACCGAAGAAGAGAGCCTTTACTTCAAAGGCCGCGACTACCAGGTGGATCAAATTACGGCTCTGCTGGAGCAGAACAAGTTCCTGATGGTAACGGGCGCTTCGGGTGAAGGTAAGTCATCGCTGATTTATGCCGGCTTGATACCGAATGCCCGGGCGGGATTCTTTAAGGCCCGCTACACCAATTGGGTGGTGGCCGACTTTCGGCCGGAACGAAGCCCCGTAACAAACATGGCCAAATCGTTGGCCGAGCGATTTGATCAATCTGCGGCAACGATTGAAACAGAGCTGAGAAGGGGATTTTCTTCGCTGGTTGACCTGTACACCAATTCCGAATTTTTTGCAGATGACGATGCGCCCGAGTGGAGCACCTTGCCCGAGGCCGAAAAACGGAACAAAAAACGAAAGGCTGCCAATTTACTGCTGATCGTAGATCAGTTTGAAGAGTTCTTCACTAACCCTGAAAACTACCACAACGAAGTTCCGTCATTGGATTCACAGATTGTGGTAAACCTGGTTTTGGAAACCGCCCGTATTGCCATCAAGCGAAACTTGCCGGTTTATGTGGTCTGCACGATGCGCTCGGATTATATCGGGCAGTGTTCAGCGTTCCGCGGTCTGCCGGAGTACATTGGCTTTTCACAGTTCTTCGTTCCTCGCCTAAAGCGCAAAGACCTTAAGCAGGTAATTGAAGAACCGGCTATTCTCAGTGGCAACCGGATTTCGCAACGACTGATTGAACGACTGGTGTTCGATATCTCCGAGGGTGTCGATCAATTGCCCATTCTCCAGCATGCCTTGAGCCAGGTGTGGCTGGCGGCCGACCGGGGCCGCGAGGAAATGGATTTGATTCATTACGCCAAGGTTGGTGGGATGCCCGCGGATGAGTTACCCGATGAAGACCAGGCTGCATTCCGGGCCTGGTTTAGTCAGCTGCCGGAAGGTCAGCGCCAGTTTTATGCGCAGACGGGCCTCGCCAAAATCATTGAGATTCATGCCAGCGTTTTGTATGAAAATGCGTGGACGTACTACAATACACAGCACCTCGAAAAACCCCTGAGCCAGCACGATGCGAAGCGCATTCTGGTCAATGCGTTTTGCTGTCTTACCAAAATTGACAACAGCCGCGCGGTTCGAAATCGGGTATCGTTACAGGAGATTACCGCCATCATCAACACCCCGGAATTCAGCACGCAGGTCGTTGGCGATGTACTCAATGCCTTTCGCGAAGAAGGAAATTCATTCATCCGGCCATTCAAGACAGATGATCCATCGACTCACACGCTTTCCCCGGATACGGTTCTGGATATCACCCACGAGAGTCTGATTCGGAACTGGAACAAGCTGGACAAGTGGGCCAAGCGCGAATACGAGTTCTACTCCACCTACCTGGACTTCAAAAAACAATTGGATCGCTGGAAGGGCAGCGGAAAGAGCAGCGACTTTTTACTGCCCATTGGCCCACTCACGTACTTTGAGAACTGGTATAAGACATGCAAACCGAATGCCGCCTGGCTCATGCGCTACTCCGAGGTTCGCAGCGATAAAGCTACCGGACTACAAGAAGCACAGAAAACGTTGGGAGATATTCAGCAGTTCCTGAAGAAGAGTGCCCGAAAGGTTATCGTAACCAAAACCTTCATGAAATACGGCCCGCAACGTATCGCCACCTTTCTGGCTGTTGTCGTGCTCGTTGCCCTTAGCGGGTTCTATTGGTACGATGCCCGGCAGAAAGAAAATGACCGCGTGCTGGAGCGGGTGCGGCAGGAGTCGCTCAGCCTGATGAAAAGCGAGCAGGTGAGTGTTCAGACCAAAACGAACTACCTGTTAGCCGAGGAACGGTACCAGCCCGGCACCTTAATTCCATATCTCAAAACGTTGCCCGCGAAGGACCGCCTGCAATTGGCCGTTGACGTGTATCGGGTGCTCATGTATCTGGATAAGCAATTCACCGGGAGCCTGAAAACAGAATTGATCGCCTTGATCCATGAAACCAGCGAAGATCCTGCCCTCGCCTCGCAACCCGACTTTGTGATTACCGAGCGAAACAAATTCATCTTCATTCTGGCACGCGACCAATACTACACCTCCGATAAGGACGTGGCCCCCGTTCTGCAAAGCGCCATAAAGGCTAACCGTGACTTGTCGGTCCGATTCTATCGCGATCCTTCTTTATACAAGCCATCGGTGCCTTTTGAGATCAACGTGGCGTTGCAGTTTTGGCTAACGCTGGCCAATCCGTCAAAAGAGGCGGTCGAAGAGGTTCTCGGTGTTATGGATCCCCAGCGCGACTCCGGCAAGGCCGCATTTTTGATCTACTACCCGAAAGGCAGTTTTGAGCCCAATGGCCGCAGCCCCATGGACTTCAACAACGGGTATCATACACTGGCATCGTTGTATGCGGCCACGGGCGATGTGGCCGGTATTGAATGGGCCTTCGGCACCCTGATGGAACAGGGCCAGCGAAACTATCTCGAATTAGGGAGACTCTTTAACAATCATCAGAACGTTCTTGCCCTTCTATACCAATTCGGGTACCGGAAGGATGTCGATCGCGTTCTCACCTGGATTGAAAAAAACACACTCGATAATCCGCGCCTTACGGTGTACCGCAACATGATCTTGCGCGGGGGATATATCAGTTCCATGTACGAAGGGGCGAATATCGAAAAAACCATATTTCGGTCATATCGCGGTTACCTGTATCCCACCCTCTTCTTCTCCGATCGCCAGGTGTTTGATCAGATCATGGGAGATTATGAGCTGGTCATTCGCCAGATCAAGGATGTAAATGAAAGAGAATTTCAGCTCGCATTGAATGCTAAACGTAAAGCCCAGTTTCGTCACAAGTATTGGTATGATCGACAGCTGCCTGTAGATGAAAAACTATTGGACGGTTGGCTGGAGGAGTTTTGGAGTCATTACCAAAAGGTGAGCCCTGAGTATCTCGAGACCACGGTTTCCTCCACGTTACCCTATTTTACGGATGGCGTAAGAACCCGGGATGTCACGCGCAGATCATTAATGGTTTACCCCGACTATCGAGACGGATGGTTTAGCGCAGCTTACCACTCCGACTATTTGCTCAAGTGGCTCATCAAAACAGGGCGCACATCGGCCATGTTCCAATCTGCGGGCGACCTGATGCTCATCCACGAATGGGTGGCGCGCGCGTTTTCACCTAGCCCCTATGTGTCGCCCGGAATCATTGACAATATCTATCCCATTTCAACAGACGTGCTGCAGACCATTCTTGCTTTTGTTGAGCAACACCCCCAGGGCCGATCGTTCGACAAAAACCTCATCCTGTTAATTCTGGCCAATCGTGCCTATGAGGAGAAAGACGAGAAAGCCGGGTATGCGTATGCGGAACAACTCAACCCCAAATCGCTGGAAGCATCATCCAACCGGTACGAATACATCGAGAAAATGTTCATACTGAATTCCATGAAGCAATTGGCCATGAATCTGGCGGTCAACGGCCATGGACAGGAGGGTGTAGAATTTGCCGAGCAATTCGCGAAAAACGAAGAACGCGTTTTTGCCTATTTGCTGATGACCGAAAAAATGTACCAGCGCGATCCCGGACCCGAAGTATTCATCTACCTGGACTCCGCCTTTTCCTATGCCGCGCGTGTTGACTTCTCGTCTCTACCGGGTGCGCTGGACAGCCGCTTCAACATGATCTTGTTCCTCTCTCAAATGGGTGGAGCCCAGATGAATGAAAAAGCTGTCGAAATTCTTCGGGAAATTCCTGAAGGAGGCAAATTCGAAGCCATTTTAGGCCGTGTCATTGGTGTGGCCCATGAAGGAAACTTCTACCGCGCGCGGGCTTCGATTCCCACCACGCTCACCGAAACGCAGGACCTGGAATGCCGAACGTTCATCTTATGGGAAGCGTGCAAGAAACGTGATGGTGGAGCAGATGCCCGGTGGAGGGCTGTCGATCAACTGAATGACTGGGGATGGTACTATATTAACTACATCAATGTATGATTAATCGTTTCAACGCCTACTACTACCTGCTGTTCATGCTGTTGGTCTTTGGTGCGTTCGCATCCATGGCGCAAAATCATTACGGCATTCAAATATTAGGATTCGTGGCGCTGGCGTTCGCTGCCATATTCTTCATTCAAGGCGTGCTCGCTGCCTGGGCACCCAAGCCGGACAAGCTGACCCTTTTGGAACTGGCGAGTCTGGTGATGCTGTCCACCATCCTTTTTATGAGAGTCTTTTACCTCCGGTTTCCTTTTGTAGAGATTCTCTTTGCCGTGGCGGGCAGCCTGTTGATGCTGAGTTACCTGGTCAAGATGAGCAACGCTTGGCGGACACTAAGGTTCACCAGCCGAAGTATGGCAGTCCTCATTTTGCTTTTCCTGGGGAGCATCCTGACGTACACGGCCTCGCTCACGCTCGTTCCGTTTGCATCGTTCCTGGCCGAGCCGGCCGGCATGCTTGGGCTTGGCCTATTGTTAACCTTCGTGGGGCTATCGTTCTGGAAGGGCGAGTTGCTGTTGAAGGGCGAACGAGTCTCCCCATTCCGGTTTGTTCTCAGGTTCCAGGACCGTTCCATCGTGTTGGCCACATTGTTCTTGCTCTTTACGGTTTACATGGGCCTGACACGCGTGTCGGTGATCCCCAAGATGTATCTGGATCAATATCCCCAGGCATATTACGAGCTGGTCAATCGTTCGGAAACCGGCTCGGAAAAGCCCATCGATGGCAAGTTCCGCCATGAACGGTTTAAAGATGCCTACGATCAGTTTGTTGAGCGGCATGTAACCAACGCCAATGGCACAGGCAACGCCAACTAGTTGACAACCTCGAACACGTGAACAGGTGCCTCCTTGTTCTTCAATGTTTGTTTGCCGATCGAAACACAATCAAAGGATTGTTTCACCTTCTCATAACAGTCCTCGGTGATCAGAATCTGCGAGTGACCCGCCAGGGCTTGCAAGCGTTGTGCCGTGTTCACCACATCACCGATCACGGTGAAATCAAGACGTTTCAATGTAGCTGAACCAATGTTGCCCGAAATGACATCGCCACTGTTAATCCCTATGGCGACCTTCGGGGTATAACTCAACTCCACCGGTAAGGACTCAAGGCGGTTTCGAATAGCCAATGCTGCGTCAATGGCACGGTCCAGGTGATACTGGCCCTTGAACACCGCCATCACACAGTCGCCCATAAACTTGTCAACCGTTCCATTTTGGGCAATAATCTCTTCTACAATCACGTCAAAGTAGTGGTTGAGCAACTGAACCACCGTGTCTGCCTTCTCTTTTTCACTGATAGCTGTAAATCCGCATATGTCAATAAAGGAAACACTGACTTCGAGCGTTTCGTTGGCCATCAAGGACTTTTCATACTCGCGCGAGCTCATGAAGTTCAGCACATTGGCGTCCACATACATCTTCAGGATGTCATTCTCCTTAATGGCCTGCAGGGTCTGCCTCATCAACTGCACATGCTGAATGGTTTTCTCCATCGTGCGTTCCAGGTCATCGAAGTTCACGGGCTTGGTGACAAAGTCGAAGGCCCCGCGGTTCATGGCTGTGCGAATGTTGTCCATGTCGCCATACGCGGAGACCATAACCGTTTTGCTCATGGGCGACACTTCGTTTAGCTTGGTAAGCAACGTCAGGCCGTCCATCTCGGGCATGTTGATGTCGCTCAACACCACCGCAATATCGGGATGCTGCTCAAGCTTTGTCAGCGCATCTTTACCATTACTGGCAAAAACAAACTCATAGTGCTGTTCCCGAATTTTCTGACGAAACTTTTGACGAATAAGTGTTTCCAGATCTGGCTCATCATCGGCCACTAATATTTTGGTCATGCGTTAGCCAGATTTAACTTTTCTTTAAGGGCAACAAAATCGACAGGTTTGGTTAAGAAGTCATCGGCTCCTAATTCTTTAGCCATTCTGTAATTCTCCGCATCGCCATAAGCGGTTATCATCATTACCACCGGTGGTGGTTTCATGTACTTCTTCTTCACGTTTTCCAACAACTGCAATCCACTCATGCCGGGCATGTTTATGTCCGAAAGAATAAGCATGGCTTCATGTTCCCATTGATTGAGAAGTTGAAGCGCATCTTCGCCTGAATAAGCAAATGCAAATTCAACACGACCATCCCGAATCTCTTTACGGAAACGTTGCTCAAAAAGCGTTTTTACATCTTGTTCGTCATCAACAACTAAAATTTTCATCAGTGGGAATTGGGTAAGTGTATTGTAAATATGGTTCCTTCGTTTTCGCGGGTTTCAACTTTCAGTTCGCCTCCATGGCCCTTGGTTATGATTTCGTAGCTCATGCTAAGCCCAAGCCCGGTGCCTTGCCCCGATGGCTTGGTGGTGAAAAAGGGTTGAAAAATTTTATCAATTACATGTTTAGGAATGCCGTTTCCATTATCCTGTACAAAAATCTCTACTCCGTTTTCTTCTTTTCGAGTGCCCACAGTTACAGTTGGTTCATAGCCGGGAGCTCCCTGTTGTTTCTTCTCAGCCACAGCATAGAATGCATTCGTAATCAAATTAAGGATTACGCGCCCCACATCCTGCCCTACAACATTCACTTTCTCCACACGTTCATCAAAATCTGTCTTCATGGAAGCGTTGAACGATTTGTCTTTTGCACGCAATCCATGATAAGCCAACCGCAGGTATTCATCGGCCAGCGCGTTAATGTTGGTAGGTTCTTTTTTGTTGTTGCTGGTACGCGAATGCTGCAACATACTTTTTACAATACCATCGGCACGCTTGCCGTGAAACATTATCTTGGACTCGTTATCGGCTAATGCTGATGCTATTGCTTTAACTTCAGTCAGGTTTCCACTCTCAATTTCTTGTTTTAATTCATCGATCAGCTCTTTATTAACTTCTGCAAAGTTGTTAACAAAGTTGAGTGGATTCTGAATTTCGTGGGCAATGCCCGCAGTAAGCTCACCCAAACTGGCCATCTTCTCGGATTGAATTAATTGTTTTTGTGTTTCCTGTAGCTCCTTTAATGATTTCTGCAATGCATTGGTACGGTTCTCTACTTTTTCTTCCAGTAATTGATTTTGTCGTTTTAATGTGCGCGATCTGAATCGCACAACCAAAGTCATAAAGCCGAAGAAGATTATGGCATACAAGGTATAAGCCCACCACGTTTTCCACCACGGTGCGGTAATCACGAAAGTGAATGTTGCCGGTTTGCTCCATAGGCCATTGATACCACGACTTGCTACTTTAAAGGTATAGTTGCCCGGTGGAAGATCGCGGTAATTTTCACTCAGCGTTTTATCGGTAATCGCACTCCAGTTTTTATCAATGCCTTCCAGCATATACCGATACCGAAGTTTATCGGGATAGCTTAATTGCATGGCTGAGTAGTTGAAGCTTACGTAGTTTTGATTGTAAGGCACCACCAGGTTATAAGGAATGTAAAATGTAGTTTCTACCGAATCCCATTGAATATTGTTCTTAATAAGATAATCATCGGCCGGAAGTGATGCGCGGTTGCGGAAGTCATGGCGTTGATCAAAGAAGTTAACGGCTGCCACTTGTGGTTTGCTGCGTGTGGTATCCAGTTGCACCGAATCCATAACCAGCAATACTAATGTTTCCACACCCGCCCAATACTGACCGCTTTTTGTAAATGTGCCACTGTTCTGAGCAAAATCGAGTGCGCCAAGGCCTTGTGCTTTTCCCAAGTTGGTTGTGCTAACAGTGAATTTATTTTTCTCGTCAACCCTTGGAGTAATGATTGATAAACCATTGGTAGTACCAGCATAAATTTTTCCATTGCGCTCATTCAGAGTATAAATGCCGTTATCGGCCAAGCCTTCGCTTGACGTAATGGTCGTAATAGAGTCATGCGAAGGGTTAATAATATCAATTCCAGAGAGGCCACCAATCCACACGCTGCCATCTGAATATTCCATGATAGCGTTTCCCGAGTCACCACTTAAACCGTTATCCCGGTTTAGAAATCTCATAGTCTTTTGTTGTGCATCAACTACCATAACGCCTGCGGTACTAAGAATCCAGATTTGATTTTTATTGTCGCCATATATCTGGTAGTAAAATGCATCCCTCCAGGCATGCAGGTTAGAAATCTTTCTTATCAAACCTTTATCGGGATTGATTACCGACACCCCTGTTGCCGAAGTGATCCACATGTCTCCGTTTTGGTCTTCAAAAAATGCCGAGGTGTCATCATCCGGTAATCCATGTTTGGTAGAGACTTGTGCAAGCGCTTGCTTCTTCAAATCAATAATATGCAGGCCATTGCCATTATTGCCTACCCAGATTCGTCCCTGGCTATCCTCAAGAAGGGTCGGTGCTGAATTATGAGCAAGGCCATCATCAGTACTAATGTGCTGGATCGTTTCTTGAGCCGGATTATAAACATCAATTCCATTTCGGGTACCAATCCAGATTTTTCCATCCTTTGCTTCAAGTGTTGCCCAGATTGAAGTATTTCCAAGCCCATCGGTGGTCGTAAAATTACCGGGCCTACCCAGATTGGAGTTGAGTATGTATGTAGAGCCATTATTTGATCCAACCCAAAGCTGACCTTCATTATCGGTAAGTGTGCGCCAGATATCCGCTTCTTGATTGAGCTTAAAGCTTTCAACGAAGTTTGTGTTTGGGTTGAACGAATACACATTGCCTCCATTGTCACCGAACCAGATCAAACCCGATCCACTTTCTGAAATTCCCTTTAAGATTGTTTTCTTATTATCAACAAACCGTTGCTGTTCTTCTCCCAGTATCTGAAGTCTGTTATTCTTACGATCAACGATTGCAAGTCCCGTAGCATTACCAATCCATATCTTACCATTGCTGGCTTGAAACACATCGATTACTCTATTAATTGGTAATCCGTTACGTTCATCAAGTTTCTTCACCTGGTTTGTCTTAAGATCAAAAATGTAAACTCCATTAAATGAAGCAACCCAGATTAGTCCGTCTGTATCTTTTATAATCCCAAGATTTCTATCAATAGCTGCATTGTTCTTTCTTAACTTTCGTACAACACGGGTTTCCGGATCGTACACCAAAACCCCATCACTAAATACAGGAATCCACATCCGGCCTTCATCGTCCTGAATCATTTTGTAAGTCATTCCCTGATTAGCCGGGAAAAGATCTTCCAGCAATTCTATAGTTCCGGCTTTCTCGTCTATTACATAATTGTCACCTGTTTGAGTGCCAATCCAAATCCGGTTTTTGTTATCACGGAAGAGAGAAATAATGTCAATGAATGGAAGTCCTTGCTCTAATCCATAGATTTCCAGGAATCCACCATCGTAGCGGCAAAGACCTTTGTTGGTGCCAATCCATAAAGCGCCTGATGGATCTTTCAGAAAATCGCGGGCTGTACCCGGTAACCCAATTGAATTAGCATCAAGAAAACCGCGCGGCATGTCTTGCACATATACTGGCGAACCGACCTTTACTACCTTTGGTGGAAGTAGTTTGATGATTCTGTTTTTCATCGTGTCGGCCGGCAGGTCGTTAATATTGAATGACGAGTCAGGCACACTGTTCCAGTCAAATGACTTTTCGGTTAATGGTTTAGCCAAAGGTTTGGCTTTGCCAATGTTAAATGGCCGCGAGGGAATTTTATCCAGTGAAAACTTCTTGATGGAGGGAGGCTTTATACTGTCCGCCCGCACATTTCTCCAGTTAATGGTTAACGGTTCACTAAACTTGAAGGGTTTGGTTACAGGTTGCGAGTACTCGGTTTCATCTGCTGGAAATGGAACGTGATCGGAAGTGTTGCTGCATCCACTGATAAGCAGTAAGAAAAAGGAAAACAGCCAGGAGTATAGCTTCATTGAACCCTTAATTTTGGTATGAGTAAAGATAGGGTAATGTTTCACAAGGCCAGATTATTCAACAGGTAATACTAAAATAAATGTGGAGCCTTCGCCTTCTTTAGATTCAACCGTAAGATTACCCGAGTGCCCTTTGGTAACAATGTCATAGCTCAGTGAGAGTCCTAATCCGGTACCTTGCCCGGCAGGTTTGGTAGTAAAGAACGGTTGAAAGATTTTCTGCGTTATACTTTCCGGAATACCATTACCATTGTCTTGCACTTGTATCACCACTTTACCGCCAACCGATTTGGTAGTTACAGTAACGGTTGGTTCGTAGGCTGTGCCTTCAGACTTCTTCTTTTTTTCATTCACGGCATAGAATGCGTTGGTCAGCAAGTTTAAAACCACCCTGCCAATATCCTGCGGCACAATCTTTACTTTTCCAACGGTTGGATCTAGATTTGTTTTAAAGGAAGCATTGAACGATTTGTCCTTGGCGCGAAGTCCATGATAAGAAAGGCGCAGGTATTCATCGCAAAGTTCATTAATGTCGGTAGGTTCTTTCTGGCCTGAGCTGGCGCGTGAGTGTTGTAACATCCCTTTTACAATCCCATCGGCACGCTTGCCGTGAAACATGACTTTCGATTCGTTTTGAGCAAGTGTATCGGCAATGGTTTTCGCTTCGTTCAGATTTCCGGCATCAATCTCTTGCTTCAGTTCATCTATCAGCTCTTTATTAACCTCTGCAAAGTTGTTTACAAAGTTTAATGGGTTTTGTATTTCATGGGCAATGCCAGCAGTCAGTTCACCCAGGCTGGCCATCTTTTCAGATTGGATGAGTTGTGATTGAGTGGCTTTGAGTTCAGTATATGCTTTCTCAATTTCTTTGGCTTGTTTCAATTCGCGCTCGCGGCTACGTTCACGTTCACGCAGCTTTATACTTCTGCGTACGGTGCGATCTGCCGTAAAGGCAAAACCGGCAAAGATTATCAGGTATGAAGCATAGGCCCACCACGTACGCCACCACGGTGGTAGTATGTTTATCTCTAACGTTATTCCTTCCTCGTTCCAGATGCCATAGGCATTGGCGGCACGAACTTTAAATTTATAATCGCCCGGGTCGAGGTTGGTATAAGCAGCAAAATTACGGTTATCGTAAATCCAATCCTTATCGTACCCCTCCAACATGTGTGCATATTGATTCTTTTTAGGGTTAGCATAATGCAGGGCTGCGAATTCAAAACTCAAATTATTTTGATCGAAAGAGAGTGAGATGTTTTTTGTTGCCAGCAAACTTTCCGTGAGAGGCGAATCAATTAGGTCGATTATAGACTTGTTCGAAATAAATAAATTTGAAATAATAATAGCTGGTGGTGTTTTGTTTGAGGCAACGTTCGTAAATGTCGTAAGACCATGATCACCCCCAAAATAAAACCGACCATCCGTTGCACGGGTGTTAGTTAACGACAGAAAAACATCACCACCAATACCATCGGTTGAATTATAATTAATAAAGGTGGTCTTGCCCAGATTTTCATTATTAACCATTTGCGATAATCCGTTTTGGGTAGCAATCCACATTTCGCCATTGTCGCCTTCCTCAATAGCTTCAATAAGGTTGGTTGGCAAGCCATCAATTTCTGTATACCTCGTAAAGGTTTCTGTAGCGGGATCAAGCCTGCTTACTCCTTCATTGGTGGCAAACCAGATCATGCCCTGACTATCGGCATGAATATCCCGAATGTTATTATGGCTAAGTGAGTTTGCATCATCCGGATTATGTGTAAAGGTCTTTACCTGTTTGGTCACAACATCAATTCGATCAATACCGCTTCCTTCCGCGGCTACCCAAATGTATTTATCGGTTATCTCAATGTCACTTATATTCGATCCGGAGGTATAGAGTTCTTCCTTTTCAGGAATGATCTCGGTTTGAAAGCTTTGTACCTGATCAGCCACCTGTGCTTTTATCAAGGCAATTCCATACAACGAAGTCTGTGTAGGGGGGGCATCATTCCATTTTCCATAGGCATGACTATCGTCTGTTCTGTATCGTAAATTATAAGTGCCCGGTTCTAAGGTTACACTACCCAGAACAATTCTGTTTTTATAAGCACCTCCCGCATGTAGCGTCTCTTCAAAGTTGCTCATTTTCCATACGGTATCTTTGGCAGTATTTTCTATCCATCCAAAGTCACCTTTAGCCAATGGATCCATTTCAGCAACGGCCATTACCCAATACGTTCCGGCTTTTTTTATTTCTACCGGCTGCGTGATATTTTGGTTATCGATAACCTTTTCGATACTGGCAACCTTTTGATCAGTTGTGATCAGGCTATCCATTTCTTCAACCAACTGAGCGGGATATTGGCGGCCATGTTTATTGATTATCCGCTGAATGGTATTGTCTTTGGTGTTTAAAATATTAACACCATTATTGGTGCCCACCCACACCCGGCCTTGCTTGTCGGGTTTTACGACCCGCACCTGGTTATGGGAAAGGGAGTTTTCGTTTAAAGAATCATATTTGAAGCGTCTGATTTCTTTATAGGTTTTATCTAATAAAACCAAACCATCGCCCCAGGTACCCAGCCATAACGAGCCATCCTCATTTTCGGCAATAGCACGGGCCGAACCACCAAACATATCATCCACAACCTTAAACTTAATTTTTTCAAAGGTTTGCTTTTTGGGGTCATATGCATTTACTCCATTGCCACGCGTACCGATGTATACAATACCAGGTTTTACTTTAGAGGCAACGATGCCAAAAATTCCACCAGCACTCAATCCATTGGGATTGGCAGGGTCATGACTAAGATACTGAAAGGGCTTGTTTACCGGATCATATTTCACCAAACCAGACTCACGACTGCCTATCCAGAAGATACCACTACGGTCGATCATGAATTGCGTCATCGTGATGTTCCAGCTATGCGTGCGCATGATCATTTTTCCAGCAATTTCTATTTCAGTAAAACGATCCGAGATACCCTCAAACTTCAGCATGCCGCGGAAGTTATTGGCAATCCAGATATTGCCTTGTGGGTCGGGTAAAATACTGTTCCAGTTATTCCAGACTTCACCAGGGCGAGGGGTATATACTTTTAGTGTTTTAAAATCACCCGTGTAAGGATTGAATTTATGAACACTGCTGCGCGTGGTAATCCATAATGTATTGGTGCTATCGGCATAGATAGCGGTGATCGTATTCTCAGAATCTTCAAAATTAAATTTTCCTGTTTTTTCTGATGCTATCGGCTTAAACGCATTTTCATTTTTCGCCTTTCTCATCAGGCCATAACTCAATGTCCCCAACCATAAATTTCCGTTTAAGTCTTCAGCAAGAGCGAGTGCCGGGCCGTTAATTTGATCCGGCACTACTGAATTGGCCAGTTCATATTTGGGCATCTTCCATTCATCTGAAGTAGTATCGTATTGTATTAATTGGAGATTAAAAGAATTTACCCACAGGTTTTTTTGAGAATCTATAAATAACTTAAATCCTGCTACTTGTGAATCACTGGTAAAACCGAAGGCAGGAGCAAACTCATAATTCTTAAATTCATTTTTCTGGCGAATGTATTTTGAAACACCTTTGCCATTGCTCACCCAGATGTCATGGTTGGCATCTTCGAGCAAACTCCAGATAAGGTTGTGCTGTAAACTGGTTGGTTTGTCAGGTACATTTTTAAATGTCTGAAAATTGTAACCATCATACATCTGCAATCCCTGGGTGGTGCCAATCCAAATGATGCCGTAGCTATCCTGTATTACTGCATTCACCGTAGGCGAAGCCAATCCATCGGCAATAGAGATGTACGTGGGTTCAATTGTTATGACAGGGGCCTGCGAATAGAGTGAATAGTTAGTAAGGCAGCACACACTGACAACAATAGCAAGAAGCAGGGTGCGCACTGGAGGCAGATGTAGCTTAGGCATTTGTAAATATACTGTTAAAGACCAATAATTGGCATTCTATTTCATGGGTAATTGAATGAAAAATATGGAACCTTCTCCTTCCTTAGTTTCCACACTTAACACCCCACCATGGGCCTTCATAATATCATAACTCAAACTCAACCCTAATCCTGTGCCTTGTCCGGTGGGCTTGGTAGTGAAGAAAGGTTGAAAGATTTTTTTCTTAATCGAATCAGGAATGCCATTGCCGTTGTCCATTACACTGATTTCAATTATATCACTCAGCTTCCTTGTCGTAACAGTAACAGTTGGTTCATATGTATCCTCCGAAGCCTTGGCGTAGGAGGACTTTTCACTCACTGCATAGAAGGCATTGTTAATCAGATTCAATAACACTCTTCCAATATCCTGCGGAATCACATTCAACTTTGGAAGGGAAGGGTCGAGGTGAGTTTCAAATTTAGCGTTGAAACTTTTGTCTTTGGCACGCAGACCATGATACGCTAATCGCAAATACTCATCTGCCAATGCGTTGATATCCGTTAACTCTTTTTGTCCGGAACTCGTGCGACTGTGTTGCAACATTCCCTTCACAATATCTGCTGCACGTTTGCCATGGTGATTTACTTTTTCCGAGTTGGACTCGATGTCGTTGGTTAATAGATTTACTTCTTCAAGGTTGTTATTTCTAATTTCAGATTTTAAGTCTCGAATTAAATCCAGATTTACCTCCGAAAAATTATTCACGAAGTTCAGCGGGTTCTGTATTTCATGCGCGATGCCTGCGGTGAGTTCACCAAGGCTTGCCATCTTTTCGGATTGGATGAGTTGGGATTGGGTAGATTTTAACTGTGATAAAGCATTCTCTACTTTCTCTTTTTGCTCTTGTAACACCATATTGGTTTTATGCTTTTGGCGATTGCTACGGTAAAGGATGTAACCGATTACAGAAAGAACAGTAATTCCCGAAAGCATTCCATAGGTTCTGATATTGGATTGTGTTTTAATCCTTTCCTTTTCCAAATTCTCTAAACGTAGCGCCTCATCGAGCGATAGCTTTTGAAAATCCGCAAGATTCTTGATTCTAACTTTATACAAGCTGTCTTTAGTAATCAGAGCCAGGCTTTGATATTTATATACATTTTCAATTTGGTTGGTTAGTTGATAGGCTTTATAAAGATCCTCGTAAGCAACCCCTATGTCAATTCCCCTATAACCAACCCCAGCAACAGACTTTATTACGGGCAAATTTTTAATAGCATAGGATAGCACCGAATCTTTGTTTTTCTCAGTGAGATAAATTCGAAAGAGTCGATGATTTAGGTTGGCCACATCGGCCTGATTGTTTTGCCTGGTGGATGACTGCAGGCCTTCATAGTAAGCTGCTTTTGCTTTTTCAACATCTCCTTTTGCCAAAAAGATATCACCAATGGTGACCATATTGTTACCAGCGTATCCCTGCGCCAATGGGTTTTGTGTAAGTCGTTCCGCTTCCTTTGCATAGTATAATGCAGAGTCTAGTTGGTTCATTTCTAAGTACGCTGTTCCAAGATTCATGTTAGCCGTCATTTGGCGGTCAGGATGATTAATCTCTGTAGCAATTCTTCGCGCTTCTCTTAACTCAATTATTTGTCGTTCGTGATTTTCAGCATTGCGCATCACGCCAGCCAATACATGATGTATGGTGGCTAAAACAATTTGCCTGTTCTTGCCAGGAATTGGATATTGCACCACCTTCCATCCTTGTACTTCTTCATTTGCGGGGTCTTCGGCAATCTTAAGTGCTTGCAATAAGTTTGTGAACGCCTCAGAATATCTCCCCATCGCATTGTATTGATAAGCCCTGCTTATTAGCGCAGTTGCCTCGGCTAGTTTTATAGTATTCCTCTTTGCGAACATTAAACGATTCTCAACATACTGAAGCGCTGAATCCCTATTCGCTTCAAGGAAGTGCAAATACAGATTATAGGAGGCATTATGCCTGGCGGAGTCTGTTGTGGCATTTCTCAAAACAATACGCAGGCTGTCAGGATAACTATGCTGTGCAAATGCCAGAACAGGAAGTAAACTAATCACTAGTAATCCAAAATATTTCTTTATATACATTTTCAAGCAATTGGTAGTTGGATAATAAATTTTGAACCGTCTTCTTCTTTCGTCTCCACCTTCAACTCCCCACCATGAGCCTTCACAATATCATAACTTAATGATAGACCCAAACCAGTTCCTTGTCCAGTTGGCTTTGTTGTAAAGAACGGCTGAAAGATTTTTTCTTTAATTGAATCAGGAATACCATTGCCATTGTCCTTTACACTGATCTCAATTTTATCAATCAGCTTCTTTGTCGTAACAGTAACAGATGGTTCATATGTATCCTCCGAAGCCTTGGCGTAGTAGGACTTTTCGCTTACCGCGTAAAACGCGTTGTTGATCAGGTTCAACACCACGCGGCCAATATCCTGAGGTATTACGCTCACTTTAGGCAATGATGGATCGAGGTTCGTCTCAAATTTTGCATTGAACGACTTGTCTTTGGCCCGCAAGCCGTGATAGGCCAACCGCAAATATTCATCGACCAACGCGTTGATATCGGTTGATTCCTTTACACCCGTACTGCTTCTTGAATGTTGTAGCATGCCCTTTACAATATCAGCCGCACGCTTACCGTGATGACTTATTTTTTCCAGGTTGCCGGCAATATCATTCAGCAACTCATTTTCCTCTTTGTTGCTGCTAGTATCTTGTGTCTTACGTCTTATATCTTGTATCTCCTTGATAAGTTCATTACTAACTTCACTAAAATTGTTTACAAAGTTCAAGGGGTTTTGAATTTCATGGGCGATGCCGGCCGTGAGTTCGCCCAGGCTGGCCATCTTTTCACTTTGCACCAACTGGTTTTGGGCAGCCCGCAGCTCTTTCAGCGTATTTTCCATCTGTGTTTTGGCTGCCTCCAGCTTATTAAAATCTTCGTAGCGTGCATAGGCAGTGGAGAACGTATCGGCCACCGATTGAATCAAGTGCAAATGATCGTCCGTCAATTGAACGGTGTTGCCTACGTACAAGATGCCTTGCAGGAACGGTACATAATGCAGGTAGAGTCCTTCTTTTGGCACCGTTCTCAAATACTGCTCGGGGGTGGCAATCTGGCGTTCCTTGACCAGCGACTCGGCCAGTGCCGCAAACCCCTCGGTGTCCCAATGCGTGATGTGGATTTTCTTCGCCCGCCACTCCTCAATGGCATCAAAGAACGGGCTGGACGAGTACGGCAGATGAAAGGCAGCAATGGCCTTGCCTTCTGGTGTGGACAAAAAGGTATGAATGAGTTGTTCCTGTTCATCCATGATGAACACTCCGCACCGTACAAACGGAATGCCCAGCGTGGTCAGTTCCTTCCAGATGAGGGGCGTAATGCGCTCCAGGTCTTGCACGGTGCGCATGCTGGCAATTTCTGCCCGCACGCGATCGAGCGAAGCGCTGCGCACGGCCTCGCGCGCAACCTCTTCTGACTTTTGCAATTCTATGTAGCGTCTAAAGGTGAGGTCTACAATGGCATTAAAGCGATGCAATATTTTTTTCTCACCTTCTGTAATGGGTTGCTCCGCATACCCATAAAATAACCCTTCCGAAAACGGGAGAAAAAACCCATGTTGCTCATATTGCTCGGTTTGTTCCACGGGCACCGTAAAGGTGGAATTGATTTTTTCATAGTACGTTCTAAGCAACTCACCTTTCAGCACAGGGAAATAATCGGTGTTGTGCACCCAGGCATCGTAGGCGCCTGCCAGCACCTCATGACCATCCAGCAAAGCGGACCCCACCACGGGAAGGTTATCGGTTCCCTGTGTGGTGGTGGCCGAGTACAGTCTTACATTCCGGTTTTGTTTGGTGAGCAATCCAACACCACATCGAAACGTATTTATTCCAAGCTTTCGCATTTCGGCAAACAACACACCTGCTGTTGCTATCAGGTCATTGCTGTTGTGCATGGCCATCGCTTTGCCGCGCACCTTCTCCAGTGCCGCTTCGATGGTGGCCTCTCTGGCATTGGCTTCTGCTTTTTGCAGATCATTGAATCGCCTATAGGTTAAACTTAATACAGAACTAAATCTGCGGAAGATTTGCAACTCCTCTTCTGGTACTGCTTTGCTCGTGACTACATAAAACGATCCTTCTGCGAACATCGGGAAATAGAAGTACAATTCATCGGCCCCTCTATTTTCCGGAATGGCAACCTGATTCGTAATGTATTGATAGTATTCCTTAATTTCATTTCCACGCAAGACGTGATGGTATTCCTCCTGTTTGAGCCAATGATCATACGTATTATCCAGGAGTGGGTGTCCCCGCATGTCGATCATTCCCTTCACCTGAAAGGTCTCCCCTTCGGGCGACCTGCTGGCCGAGGACATTTCAGCAATTGTGTTTTCTTTATTCAGTAGTCCGGCACCACATCGCACAATCGTGGAATCGATTAGATCATCCAGTTGTTCATAATATATCTTAATGGTTTTACCTAAGTCTTCCGTGTGATGCATGGCCATGGCTTGCGCTCTCACGCGTTCCAAGGCCGCTTCAATCTGAGCTTCCCGTGCCTGCGCCTCGGCCTTTTGAAGATCTCGGTACCGAAGGTAAGTTTGTGAAAACACCGAAGTAAAACGCTTCATCACCGGCTGCTGTTGTTCCGTGTGGGGCTGGAGCGAGTACGCCCAGATAGCGCCTTCATTAAAAAAATAAAACTGACAATGCATGTCGGGCAACTCCTGTAACGGCTGCGACAAATAGCCAGGGGCGGTGTTTATTAGATCAATATATTTTTGCTTGTCTTTTCCGGAAAGGTAATAGTATAAATATCCCGTCTTGCTTCGCCATGCATCGTACATTAACTGCCATAGCTTATGCGCATTCATGTCCAATGTGCCGGATGCCTTTACCATCTTACCTGGCGATTTATCCGGGCGGCTCTCTTCCAGGTTGGTTACCGACCATACGTCCATCGTTTTGTTGACATCGATGATGGCTATGCCGCAGCGAACATTTTCTATACGCTGTCTGTCCAGTTCACTGAACAAAGTAGCAATGGCACTACTCACGTCTTCACTGCTGTGCATGGCCATGGTTTTGGCTCGCACTCTTTCCAGCGCAGCCTCGATCTGTGCTTCTCTTGCCTGCGCTTCCGCTTTTTGCAGATCGAGGAAGCGGGTGTAGGTTTGATTGAATACAGCCGCAAACCTTTCTAATAATGCAATCACGGTTGCAGATTTTGGTTCGGGAGAGGAAATGGCAAGATGTCCTTTCGAAAAAAAAGCAGCCGTAATCACTCTTCTTCCCTTGGTCGCTTTGCTAGTGGCTCTCGAACCCGTCATGCTGTTTCTATACGAGAGCCAACCTTCTAATTTTTTTTCAGTGAGTTCAATCACAAACGAAGGCTTGCCTGTCTTCCAGGCAGTAGTAAGAGGCTTCAACAAATTCGGCTCGTCTATGCTCAACGCCACGGTTTTACCCAAGTTGGCACCGCCAAGTTCCCAGTCTGTAGCACTGAATTCAATGGTTCTGTTGGCTTCGTTGTAAATACCGATGGTGACTTGCAAGACTTCGCCCACGCCTAACTTTTCAAATTCATTAAAAAGAACTGCAGCCGTTTGGGTAAGCTCTTCACTTTTGTGCATGGCCATCGTTCGTGCCCGCACTCTTTCTAATGCTGTTTCAATCTGTGCTTCTCTTGCCTGCGCTTCTGCTTTTTGCAGATCGAGAAAACGGATGTACGATTGTTCAAACACATTTCCAAAACGCTTCAGGACATTATTTTCATTTTCATTGAAAGGTTTTCCATGATGATTGGTGATTGAGATGCTTGTATATTGTGAGATAACAACCGAACGTGCAAAACCACCTTCGCGAGACATCAACTCCTTTTTTCTTTCATTCGATAGATTGCTCCAAGGTGCATATTTAAACAGGTGGGTAAACAACTCACGCTTTTCTTTGTCGCTAAAAGTCTCAATTAAAAAACTATTGCCAGTTTTAATTGCGTTGCGCAGTTTTGTAAAAATGGGTTTGTTTAATGGTGGCACGTTCACCTTACTTGCATAGTCAGCCATGCCACCCGAAGCCCAGATAGAAAAATTGGTGTTAACTTCAGAATTGATGGCAATGAAAACTCCACCATTTATATCCATTCCAATACCATGCAATTGCTGTGCAACAATATTTACTACATCCTGTAATTCTTTGGTGTGATGCATGGCAAGACTTCTTGCGCGTACACGCTCGAGGGCCAACTGAATTTCTGCTTCCCTTGCCTGGGCTTCGGCTTTTTGCAAATCGAGGAAGCGGGTGTAGGTTTGCTGGAATACTTTTCCAAATCGCATCAGAACATTATTCTCATCGTCTGTAAAAGGAGTTTCAGAATAATGCTCAATATACAATCCAACATTTTCCAGCAATACGGTGGAAATGGAAAGTGCTGGCTTGCTGAATATGGCTTGCATGGCTTCTTCCGTCAATGACGGAATCCACTTAAAAAGATCACGATAAAATTTATTTTTTACTTTAAATGGCAAAAGGTTAGCAAAAAAAGAATCTTGCCTGGCTTTTGCTTCACGGTAACTGTTCCAATGTGGCGAATCAAAATAAGGAATGCAGATCTCTGATGGCACACCTTGCTGAAGGGTTGCAAGCCAGATATGCATATCTTCCCGTTCCTTGTAGTCCAGGATAAAGCCGGCATGTTCAACATTGATATTCAAACCAACAAATTGCTCGAACACTACCTGAATGACCTCTTTGAGTTCTTCAGTATGATGCATGGCCATCGTCTTTGCTCTTACACGTTCCAACGCTAATTCGATTTCTGCCTCCCTTGCCTGGGCTTCAGCTTTTTGCAGATCAAGGAAGCGGGTATAGGATTGTTCGAATACTCGCGCAAATCTTTTTAAGATGGTTACATCATCATCCGAAACTAATTTCCCAATGGTAGAGGGGATTGCGATAGCAGAGTTTTTCTCAAATGCGATGGAGATACCAAAGTTCTTACTGCTTAATATCAATTGCTTTACAGGTTTTGGCAATAGTTTATATTCGGTGTGTTGAAACAGGTATTTGAAATACTCGTTTTTCTCTTTTTTATCATACAACATGCTAAAGAATGGCAATCCCTCTTTTCTCGCGTTAATCTGATCGAGGGATATGGAGTGTTTTGTAAAAGGTATAAAGAAAGGTACCGCATAAGATTGCATGGCATCCGTGATCCACTGAGTGTGATCATTGGAATCAGGTAAAAATGTCATCACCAGTGCAGCACCTTTATCGATTCCGAATTCCAATTCCTGAAATTTCTGATACAATACTGCTACCACATCTTTGAGTTCATCACTTTTTTGCATTGCCAAAGACCTGCTGCGCACTCTTTCCAATGCTGCTTCTATCTGCGCTTCGCGTGCCTGAGCTTCGGCTTTTTGGAGATCTTTAAACCTGCGATACGCCAAATCAAAAACCTGTGCTGATCTTTTTTGAAGCTCAATGGAATCATAAGATGGTTCTTTGGATGAAACCATTAACAAAGCGCCACCTGAGAATTTCGAAAAATGGTAATACCGTTTTTCTTTTGTACTACCACTTTTTTTCATGGCAGCATTAACTTCTGGCGCCAACTTAAAAAGTATCTTGTACCATTCCCTTTGCTTATCACCGCTTACCTCAATCGTATAATCACTCGCCTTGCTTTTAAATTTTTTAATGAATTCTGTTGCAATTTCACATGAGTTCTTGGGAATTTTAAAGAAGCCATAAGTTATCGCGCCTTCCAAATCACTACTAATGCGGAACGCTCTCCATGATAGAATATATCCTTCGTCTTCATCATAGAGGTGAACGGCAGAGGTTTCTAATTCACGTTGCCCAATCAACCCCATCTGCTCACGCAGCACCTTTGATACATCGGTCAATTCATCAGACCTATGCATGGCCAATGCCCTTGCTCTTATTCGTTCCAAAGCCGCCTCAATCTTTGCTTCTCTGGCCTGTGCTTCTGCTTGTTGAAGATCACTGAACCTCTTGTAAGCAAATGAAAAAACAGACGTGGCGCGCTGTAACAAGCCCCAACTCTCCTGTGAAATTTCTCCCGGTGAGGCCGCACCCATAAATCCATTTGAGAATTTTATTAGGTGATAGGTACGTTCGGGTATTTCGCCTTCATAATATCCTTGCAATACGGAAGATTTTTCTGCGCAGTAGTTAATCCACTCTTTGCGGTTTTTGCCTTGCATTAATATGGAAGTACGTGTTTCTTTCGAGCGATAAAACTTTTTCATCTCCCGGCCTACCCAGGTTTCTTCCAGGCGCAACGTCATGTGGTCGGTGACTAAATTTTTGTTTTTGCCTCGCACGCCTTTAATGGCATACCAACACTCAGTGGTTCCTGTGATTTCATTTATGATGTAAATGGAACTTGTCTCTAATTCTTCTACACCGAGAGCGCCAATTTCCTTTCGCAGCACCTCGGCTACTTCCACCAGCTCTTCGGGTTTTTGCATAGCCAACGATCGTGCCCGCACTTTTTCCATAGCAGCTTCAATAGCCAGTTCTCTGTTCTTGTGCTCCAGTTCAACGGTTCGCCTTTTCACCGCTTCACGCAATTGAATATTTTCTGCTTTAATTTTCTCAACAGCAAGCTGCTGGCCTTCTTCGGTTCGGTGGTCTGGAAATGACGTATGATGGTGACTGATTTTCCAGGTTTTTCCATCCTGTTCCAACACTTCTGATATTCGGGCATGCCCATAGAAGGTCCAGTCTTTTCCTGTTAACACGTATAAATCGCACTCTTCATTAATGATTGCCGCGTTGCCAATCATTTTTATTCCGATTCTCCGTTTGCGCAAGTCAACCTTGCCCGTCATCTCATCGGCTGTGGCCTCGTAAAATTTAGCAGCTGCTTTTTTTGAGTTGAATATTTCCCCCTCGGCCGAGCCGTAAATGGTAACATGACTATCCAGGTAGGTGGCAAAAGTCTTCATGTCGCCCTTAAGCACGGCATCCCAGATGGTGTGATACGTATTCAGAATTTCTGCCTCAACTTTTTGGGTCAGTCTTACCGCGGCAGCTGGAGTTATCCGTATTTCGGAAACAGTGCTTTTTTTCGGCTTAGCGGATACTTTCCTCTTGGCGGTAGGCATAGACGTGGATTAAAGTCAAACCGATATCGACATTCTAAATGTAACGATTTTTCGGGGCCCGGAACTGTCGGGCCACTAACGAGATGCCGATTACTCCGCGTTTCGGATAAACACCGGACGGGAATTCGCAAAGTTGTACTGAAACCGGGTCGGCAACAGGTGAGCTAACGGCTTCCATTGTGCGCTTTCCGGATCAAAATAGTGGGCCGCTTCAGGACCCAAAAACAATTTATAATCCATTTTGGCATCCCCCTCCACGACATAGCCCGGGTAATAATACCGGTAATGACGACCCCGCAGGTAGTCAAGGGTGCACAACATCAGATAACGGCCGAGACTAAAGCGCGCGTAAGCCGGGTCAAAGTAATGCAGGATGGAAGCAGCCGAGTCGTTGCCAAGATCAAAACAACCGCCTGCGATCAGTTTGCCGCCATCGCGAATAGCCAGGCAGTGGGTTTGGTAAATGGAAGCACGGTGGGGTTCGTCTCCCCACAACCATCCCGCAACACTTTCGGCACCATCAAAGTCAATACAGGCGCGGTAGCGCGCGAACAATTCCTCATGCTCGGCCGGCACGTGATGCAGCGGGCTGATCTCTGCCGAAAATTGCCGGTTGCGGTTACGGAGTCGCTTGTGCGAACGGTGCACCTGGAGCTGTTCCAGTTCGAAGCGTAGCCAGTGCACGCGAAACAGCCCCTCACGCTGCAAATGAGACGTAGTAAAAATCGTCTGGTGCATGCGAAACCAACCGAGCGCCAGCAACTGATCCAACTCCCCGCCACTCAAGGCGTCAGGATAGCGAATATCGAAGTAGGGCTCCACGCCTAAAGAAAAGAAAAAAGCGGCACACTGCGAGTGTGACGACACGCTATTCGCTGCGCAACGATTTAACCGGATTGGCCCGTGCCGCTTGCAGCGCCTGGTAGCTCACCGTCAGCGTAACGATGGTAAAGATGGCCACCAACGACAGGGTATAGGTGACCCAATCGGGAGAAATCCGGTAGACAAAGTTCTCCAGCCATTGATTGGCGAGATAGTACGATACCGGTATGGCCATAACAAAACCCAAAAGCAGCAACCAGGCGAAGTCGCGGTAGATCAACAACAAGATGCTCTCTACGCGCGCGCCCAATACTTTGCGCACACCGATCTCTTTCACTTTACGCTGCACGGTAAATAACACCAACCCGTAGACACCCAGGCAGGCGATGAGTATCGCGATGACCGTAAACACCTGAATAATCCGTCCAAAATTCCGGTAGGTGGCATACTGGTTGTTCAGTTGTTCATCCAAAAAAGCAAACTCAAAAGCTTTCTCAGGAAATATGGCGTTCCATTGCCGCTCGAGTTTGTCCAGCGTGGTCGCCACCTGATCGTTATCGAAACGGATGGACAGCGTATTGAACTGCTGAGGCAAATAGTCCATCACCAGCCCAGATACCGGGGTGGTCAGAGACACAAAATTAAAATCACTGACCACACCGACCACCTGGCCTTTTTTCCCTTCCCGATCGATGGTTTTTCCCAACGCTTGCTGCGGGGTTCCCCAATTAAATTCCTTCACGGCTGTCTCGCTCACCAAAAAACCTGATGTTGCATCAGACGGATAATCCGCACTGAGCGGGCGTCCGGCCACCAGCTCAATTCCATACGTTTTGAGAAAATCATAGTCCACCGGCATGTTGGCGACAAAGAGGTTGTCCTCACGCGAAAATCCCTCGGGGATAATGCCGCGGTAAACCCCGCCCAATCCGGGCGAGCCACCCGAAAGAGTGGTTGCCTGAACACCCGTCTCGCGTTCAACCGCATCGCGAAACGCCTGCAGGCGCGACTGAAACGTGGTGTCGCGTTGGCGAAAGATGCTGTTCAGGTTTTCGCTGAACAACGGAATGGTGATGACATGATCGCGTTGAAATCCAAGCGGACGGTCTTCCAGGAAATTGAGCTGCCGCACGATCAGCAAAGAACCCGAAAGCAACATGCAGGCAATGGCCAACTGAAATACCACTAACGCCTGGCGCAACCACTGGCGGCTTCCCACGCCCGAACCATCACCTTTTATAGCTGTGATCGACTCGAATTGGGAAACAAAGTACGCGGGATAACCCCCGGCCATCAGGGTTATGGCAAGCAACAGAACCAGTACACCGGCTGCCAGCGGCAAATCCACTACATCGATAAATACCAGCTCCTTGTTGGTGAGTTGGTTGAGGACGGGCAGGGCAAACTGAAAAAACAGAAAGGCAAATACCATGGACAGCAGCGTGAAAAGGAAGCTCTCGGTCAGGAACTGCATGATTAACTGATGGCGCTGGGAACCCAATACTTTTCGAATCCCGATCTCTTTTACCCTGGACATTGACTGGGCCGTGCTGAGGTTGATGTAGTTGATGCAGGCAATCATCAGGGTCAGCAGGCCGATGCCACCAAAAATGAGCAGCGTGGAGATGGAATTGGTGGGAGTTGGCTCGCCCTGTTGCGTACTCTTTAAGTGAATGTCGGCCACTGGCATAATCGAAAACTTTTGTCCGACCTGAAAAGGCGGCTCCGCATACTTTCTGACAAACTCTTCAAAACGGGCATTGATGCCTTCGGGCGATGCACCTTCTCTCAGCAGCACATAACTATAGCTGTGGCTGATAATGAAATTGCGGGAGAGATTATGGCGCAGTACTTCTTCGGTGCGGGCATCTTCCAGGTCAAACATATCATCGTAGGGCACCAGCATATTGAACCGCAGGTGCGAGTTTTCCGGGAAATCTTTGACAACGCCCACCACCTGAAACGGGTGGTTGCCGGATAGCAGCAGCGTTTCGCCAATCGGATTGCTACTGCCGAAATACTTTGTGGCCATTTCCTCATTAATCAGCACCGTGTATTTGCGGCCCAGCATGGTCTCCGGTTTGCCGCGCACCCAGTCGAATGTGAACATATCGCGCAGGGCGGAGTCGGCAAACAACACGCGGCTCTCTTCGAAAACCTCGGGGCTGTCTGGCTTACCCACACTTATGTTTCGGAAATAGAGGCGTGCGGCACTTTCCACCTCGGGGAAAAACTCCGGCAGTTTGGGCACAATGGGTGGCGGAGTGGAGGCCAGCAGCAAGCCATTCGGCACAGTGTAGTTGATCCGGTAAAGCCGGTCAAGCCGCGTGTGAAATCGGTCGTAACTAACCTCGCTGCGGATGTAGGTAATAATCAACAGTGCCAGCGTGAGGCCACAGGTGAGACCCACAAAGTTGATGATGGAATACGCTTTGTACTTGCGGACGTTGCGAAAGGCAGTAGTAAAGAAGTTGCGGATCATGGGGCAGATACTGGTTTCATACGTATCTGCCGGCCTTTTGTTGTTGCGTTTTAATCAGCGGCCTTAACGCTTTTCCAGTTCAAGAATAATCATCCGGTTGCCGGGTATCGTAAAATTCTGCGAAAGCGAAGTGCGTTGTCCGGTATGCACATTTCGGCCCTGCGTAAAACCGGTCAGGCGGTCGGCATAGCGGGCCACGTCTACTGTTTTCTCTTTGGCATTCGTATTCATCACGCACATCACCGTTTGTTGATCATCATACCGGAAGTAGACATACAACGCATCATCGGGCTGAAACTGCATGAGTTTGCCCGTGGTGAGGGCCGAAGACGTTTTGCGGAAGTTCGCCAACGTACGGGTGAATTGATACACGTCTTCTTCACTAGGCGTACGGCCGGCCGCAGCAAATTTGTTCTGTGCATCCCCGGGCCACCCTCCCGGAAAATCCAGGCGCACCCAACCATCCGGATTGGTAAACCCTTTCATGATGATCTCCGTGCCATAGTACAACTGAGGAATGCCCCGGCAGGTGAGCAACCACCCAATAGCTGCTTTTTGCTTTTCCACATCTTCGCCCACGATGGAATAAATGCGACTGAGATCGTGGTTGTCGAGGAAGATCACCAGTTTCGTGGGGTCCTCATATCCTACATCTTGCGCCAGCGTCTGATACAAGCGATTTACGCCCTCTGTCCAACCATAGGGTTGCGTCAGTGCGGGTACAATGCCATACAGATTGGTTTGAAAATCCGTGACGCCCGGCAAGTTGCTCTTGAACGGCACGTTGAGTTTGTTCTTGGTAAAATACGTTTGCCCGGTGATGCCGTGGATCCACGTCTCACCAAACAAATGCAAGGCAGGATATTCGTTGAGCAACGCTTCGTTGCAGCGATTCATGAATTCCAGGTCATTATATAAATAGGTATCAATGCGCCAGGCATCCACGCCAAATTCTTCTACGCTCCAGATAGCATTTTGAATCAGGAAATTGGCCACGTGCGGATTATGTTGATTGAGGTCAGGCATCTTAGGCGTAAACCAGCCGTTGCTCATTTTCTTCCGGTCACTTTCCGCGCCATACGGATCATACAGCACATTGTCTTTGTACGTGGTGTTGGTGTAGCTTGGCCAGTGGTGCACCCAGTCGGCATCGGGCTTATCGGCAATAAAAAAGTGTGTGCCGCCCACGTGGTTGTACACGGCATCCTGAATAAGCTTCATCCCCCGCTGGTGCAGCGCATCGCTCAGCTGCTTATAGGCTGGTGCTCCCCCGAAGCGAGCATCCACCCGGTAGTGGTTGGTGATGTTATAACCATGTTCGCTACGCTCGGCCACGTCATTTTCCAAAACAGGCATCAGCCACAACGCAGTGACGCCTAAATCCTGCAGGTAGTCGAGATGATTGATAATGCCGCGGATATCACCCCCGTGGCGATGAAAGAGGGAGTCGCGGTGCAACGACTGATCGCGCAGGCCGGCCACGCGGTCGTTGGTGGGGTCGCCATTACTGAACCGGTCGGGCATGATCAGGTAGATAAAATCCGAAGAGGAAACGCCTTGGGCAAAAGCCTTGCCGCGGTCTGCTCGTCTCGGTTTGATTTCAAACTCAACTGGCTTCGGATTTTTCTTGGTCGTCCACGCGATCTGGAATTTCCCCGGCTTCACATCGGGCGCTAATGAAAGAGTAAGGTAGATGTAGTTGGGATTGGGCGCATACTCTACCTTTTCCACCACAACACCCGGGTAGTGGATCACCGGCTGCGGTTGCTGAGCGCCAATGGCCGGTCCATGCAGCATGAGTTCGATGCGATTCGTCTTCATACCCGCCCACCAGTGCGGGGGATAGCATTGAATCGTTTGCGCCCCTGCGGCCAGGGCTCCGGACAACAGGCAAACCAACAGCATACTGCGAATCATATCAGAAAAATTCAACCGGAGAAAGGTAAGCAGAATTCCCCCATCGTGCCGAGTGATTTTACTCAAAATCATCCGCCTGCCGCAACAGCAAATCCTGGTGTTGCTTCAGCAGGCGATCGTACAAACCCTCTTCGTATTGATAACCCGTCACGCGAATGCTCTCGCGGCTGGCCTGCCGGTTGGTCACCGGCAACAAGACATAACTCACATTCAGCCCATCGCGCTGCATAGCGTAAACTTTATTCGTAAAGGCATTTTCCGTTAAAGGTGCGGTCACGGCCTCAAACGTCCGTCTGCTGTCATCCTTAACGACCAACCAACTGCGGGTATACATGCGACAAAGGTAGCAACTACAAGTAGGTTAGCGATTCAATCAACCGCGCGTGCTTCGGAAAATCGCTGATGAGTTTGTCGCGGCTGGCTAATTCAAAATCCTGAAAGTCAAAGCCCGGGGCTACGGTGCAGCCCGCCAGGCTGAAACCACCGGGAACCTCGCAGCGCGAAGCAAACCAATGGCCACCCTTAATGACGACTTGAAAGTGTTCGCCTTCCTCCAGATTTCGCCCCAACCGGTGCGCCTGGCATTCGCCACGGGCATCAAGCTCGTAGATGGTTAGCGGTTGCCCGTCATAAAAATGCCATACTTCATCGGATACGATTCGATGAAAAGCACTGAACTGTCCATGCCGTAGCAAAAAATAAATTGCCGTGCTGGCTGCTCGTTTACCGCCATACCGCGAATCGAGCTCGTGCAGGATAAGCGAACTGCGATACGTTTCCCGAAACGCACCACCCTCAACATGCGGAGTAAGTTGCAGGCGTTGTTGGTAATAATCGGCATGGTGGCTTGACGGCATCATGGGTATGGTTGATTTTGCGATTAAAGTAAGACATCGTGAGTGAAAGCTCACTATCTTTACTCACTGCTGGCCTATCCATGAAAACATCGGCCGATACTGCCCTGTCGCTGGAAGTTCATTTTCAGCGTTTCGCCCAACAGATCGTGGGCCATGATTATACCTTTTCAACGCCAACCGGGCCTCGACCGCTAATTTATGCCGACTGGATTGCATCTGGCCGCCTATATGCCCCGATTGAAAAAGTGATGACCGAATCGTTCGGGCCACTGGTGGGCAATACCCACTCGGAGTCGAGCCTGACGGGCGAAGCCATGACCGAGGCGTACCGAACGGCTCATCGCTTAATTAAGCAGCATGTTAACGCAGGCCCTGATGACGTCATCATCACGCAAGGCAGTGGCATGACGGGTGCTTTGGCCAAGTTACAGCGCCTGCTGGGCTTACATATTCCGGAACGCGCAAAGCCCTACTACCGGCCACCCGCCACCGAGCGGCCCGTTGTCTTTATTACCCACCTCGAACATCATTCGAATCAAACATCATGGCTGGAATGCGAAGCCGATGTCGTCATTGTTCCTCCGGATGGGCACCTGCTGGTGAGCCCTGCTCATTTGAAAGCTGAGCTGGAGAAATACCGCGAGCGCCCGTACAAGATCGGGGCGTTCAGTGCCTGCTCTAACGTAACGGGCGTATTTACTCCCTATCACGACCTGGCGCGGCTCATGCATCAGTATGGCGGGTGGTGTTTCGTTGATTTCGCGGCCTCGGCTCCTTATGTGGATATCAACATGCACCCGCCCGATGAGGATGCGGCTCTTGATGCCCTTTATTTTTCGCCTCATAAGTTTTTGGGAGGACCCGGCAGCAGCGGGGTTCTGATTTTCAATAAGAAACTCTATCACAATCGCGTGCCCGATCAGCCCGGGGGCGGCACCGTACTGTGGACAAATCCGTGGGGTGAGCATCACTACTACGAAGACATCGAGACCCGCGAAGACGGAGGCACGCCTGCCTTTCTGCAAACGGTACGGGCAGCCCTTGCCATCCAGCTGAAGGAACAAATGAACACGAAGCTGATTAAAGCGCGGGAGGCGGAGTTACTTGACATCGCGTTCGCCCGATTCGATCAAATGCCGGGTGTGCACATCTTGGCTGCGGGTGAACGTCATCGCCTTGGCGTAATTTCATTTTACGCAGACAACATTCACTATAATTTCATTGTTCGGGTACTCAGCGATCACTTTGGTGTGCAGGTGCGCGGGGGTTGCTCGTGTGCCGGCACCTACGGGCACTACCTGCTGCACGTTGATCCGGAGTTTTCTCATCACATTACGGACAAGATTGACCGGGGCGACCTTTCGGAAAAACCGGGTTGGGTTCGCTTGTCGCTGCATCCGGTGATGAGCCATGACGAACTCCATTACATTCTGGATGCGATTGAGGACATTGTGCGGCACCCCCAGCGATGGCAACCCCTGTACCGGTACGAAACGTCATCCAATGAGTTTGTGCCGATCACCGAAACCCACGATATAAAACAACAGGTTCACCGTTGGTTCACACTCGCGTAAATCACCTCACCCACGCCCGGGCCTCGCAAAAATCAGTTGGTCGGTTGGTGTACAAATCACGCACGCGGTAGGTAAACTCGAGCGTTTGATAATAAAGGGTGGCCACACCTTCAACTTCATAACCGTTCACGACCTGGCGGTGAATATAGAGTTTGTCTCCCCGCAATTCACCCCACACCACCAGATTGGCGTTGTAGAAGTTTTCGAGGCGCACCTCGTGGCGACCCGTTCCCCGATACACGAACAGGGAATACTGCACAAAGTCGTTGTACGTCTGGCTGTATTCTTCCAGGTGGTACGTACCCGTGATGCGGTCGCGGTCATCGAAAACCGGATCGATCAACGTCAACTCGCACGAAGCCAGAACAAGAGCCACCAGTACAAAACCTATCGTTTTCATAACAGCTGGGTTATAGGTGATATGCAGACAAGAGGCGCGCCAAAGGGCCTTTTCGGCTTATGGCAGTTGTGCCAGCACCAGCCGCTGTCTGATTATCAATGCTTTACGCGGGCCGATTTTGCATCAAACCCCCGCATGGTATCTTGCCTGGGTAACGGTTTGTTTATGGAAATCAATCAAGAACCCCTAATTGAGCGCGTGCTCACGGCTGAAGAGCAGAAGAAGTTAACACCAGACGATGTGCTGCGCGGTTTGCGGGAAGGAAATAAGCGTTTTGCAGCCGGCAACCTCACGCTGCGCGATCACTCCAAGCAAATCCGCGATGCGGTTAATGGTCAGTTCCCGAAAGCCGTCATTCTATCGTGCATCGACTCCCGCGTGCCGGTGGAAGATGTATTTGATAAAGGTATCGGTGATCTTTTTGTGGCCCGGGTGGCCGGTAACATTGTCAACGAGGATATTCTCGGATCTATGGAATTCAGCTGTCGTGTGGCAGGCGCCAAGTTGGTGCTGGTCATTGGTCACGAATATTGCGGAGCGGTGAAAGGTGCGATTGACCAGGTTTCCCTGGGGCACCTCACCGGGCTGTTGCAAAAAATTCAGCCCGCGGTGCATGCCTGCTCGGACTATTCTGGCGTGCGCTCAGCGAAAAATCCAGAGTTTGTCGACATGGTTATTCGCAAAAACGTAGAACTCACGGTTCAAAATATTCGCTCCCGCAGTTCGATTTTGCACGAGATGGAAAAAGCAGGTGAAATCAAGATTGTAGGCGCGTACTACGATATGGACAACGGTGAGGTAACCTTTTTCGGCTAAGGTTAGCCCAACATCATCTGAACGCGCTTCATGGTTTCGGTCACCGATTGTCCGTTCTGAATATTGCCGCGCACGGTATTGATCAACTCACCCACGATTTCGCGTTTGTATCCAAACTTGATCGCAAACAGGTTGCATAACTTGGCTTCCTCGGCATGCACCGATTTGTCGATGCTCATCATATGAACCAGATCGTATAACTGCTGAAACTTGACCTTGGGATCAGCCGGTACCTCAAATTGAATGCCGCCCGCGTTACTTCGGATCTCCTTGAGCTTTCCTTCCGAAATGCCATTGCGCCTGGCAATGTCTTTCAGCAAGTCATACTCCGTGTCGTGAAACTGGCCATCGACTGCGGCCATCTCAATAAGGTTTTTCATGTGGCTTTTGGCCGTGGCCGAGCCTTGATTAAAAAGGCCGAGCAGGTCTGACATCTTCATAGCACAGGTGGTTTGGTGCTAGGAAATTAGAAAAAAATCCGGCACGTAAAACGCTCGCTCCCGCTTCTTTTTTCAATCTGCCTTTTTAGCGGAAAAAGAAGTTTTCTTGTCCGGAACAGCCGATCACCCTCACGGTATTGCCTGCCTGCCCAAACGGGTAAATTCGACCACTATCTTTCCCGCGGAAAAGTTCGAGTACAGCAGCTTCACCAGGTTCCGGTTCTCCATTTCCAGCGCAATGTCGAATGCCAACTGGAAGCGGTCACTGCCAAAGCCTAACGCCTCCATCACATTCAGCATGTCAGAGCTGCCCGTGCGGGATTTCAGAACTTTAGATATGTACTCGTCCATACTCAATGCGCAGGTTTGAAAAACACTCAAAAGTAGCCGAACTCCGCGCCCTTTCTGATCCCGGGCACAAACTCGCATTTGAAAAGGCGAGTGGACAACAAAAAAGCCACAATCACGACTGGTTCTCTGCTGACTTCACCCGCGGAGGAATCAACTTGTATACCACCGGGGTTACCACCCGGCTCAGCAGCGTAGAGCTGATCAACCCGCCAATGAGCACAATGGCCAGGGGCGAAATCAGCGGGTTCGATGACCACGCAATGGGCAGCAACCCGCCAATGGCCGTAAGCGATGTGAGAATGATCGGGAGAAAACGCACTTCACCGGCTTCCCGAATGGCTTCTTCCAGACCCTTACCCTGTTCGCGCAACTGGTTGGTGAAGTCCACCAGCAAGATGGTGTTCTTCACTTCAATGCCGGCCAGCGCGATCAGGCCCACGACAGCGACAAACGAAAGCGAGTTGCCGGTGACCAACAGCGCCAGTACGGCACCCACAATGCCCAGCGGTATGACCGACAAAACGATGAGCGTACTTTTAAATGTGCCGAACTCCAGAATGAGCACGGCAATGAAAAGGAACACCGTAATGATAATCACGCTTTCAAAACCACCAAACGATTCTTGCCGGCTCTCGACCTCACCGCCCATGCCGTAACTGTACCCGGCCGGCAGCGGCATCTTCTCCAATTGACCAATCACGTCATTCAGCACGTTGCTGACCAGAAAATTTTTTTCCACGTAGGCGGTAACGGCCACCATTCTGATTTTATCGAAGTGATTAATGTTGAGGGGCGATGCCTCCAGCTTGAAATCGGCCACCTGCCGAAGCGGTATGGCCCTGCCCTGCTGGTTGTTGACAAAAAGATTTTCCAAGGCATCAAGTGTGGGGGTGCCGGCATTTCCCTTGGTCAGTACGATGCTAACGTCTTCGCCATTGTCATTCGAGAATTTGCCCACGTTCAATCCGGCCACGGCCAGGCGCACGGTGCGGTCAATACTAACCGTGGGTACACCCAACATCTGCGCCTTCTCTTTATTAATGTCCACTTTGATATCGGACTTCAGGTGCTCCACGGGGTTGCTGATGTAAATGGTGCCTTCCGTGCTCGCCAGCATCGCCTCCACCCGCGCGGCCAGTGAGCGCAACGTGTCCAGGTTGTCGCCAAACAAGCGCACCTCTACCGGGGCATTGATGGGCGGGCCTTGCTCAAAGTTTTTCACTTCTACTTTCGCGCCCGGGTATGGCGTCCACTTTTTGCGCAAGTCGTCAATCAGTTCCAACTTGGCCTCAGCCGAAGTGTTCTCGTTAAGCTGAACAAATATCTGGGAGAAGTCGGTGCGCTCATTTTCGGGGATCACATTATAATAAATGCGGGGATTGCCCTTCCCGACATTGGTAGCATAATACTGTACCTCTTCATGCTGAGCCAGTTCGGTTTCCACCTGGCGGGTAATGCTGTCGGTATAATCGAGGTTGGATTGCAGCGGGGTCGTGATCTCGACCAAAAACTGGGGCTTTTCACTGGCGGGGAACAAACTAAAACCAATGACCGGAAAGAGTTGAAGCGACCCTATGAAAATCAACACGGCCACACCCACTGTCCACCACGGCTTGTCCAACGCCTTATCGAGCAGGCGGGCATAGCTGCCATGAATCAATTTCTTCAACCCGCGCATGAACAGGTTGCCGTCCGGGTGCCCGTGCGTTTCTTTCAGCAGCCGGCTGGAGAGAAAAGGAATGATGGTGAGGGACACCACCATCGAGGCGAGCACCGAGGTAATCACGCCCATCGGCAACGAGCGAATAAATTCACCGGCCCCTTCCGGCAGAAAGACCAGGGGCAAAAAGGCAATGATCAGCGTGGCCGTGCAGCCAATTACGGCAATGCCAATTTGCTGTGTCGCCTTCAGTGTAGCCTCCAGTCGGGAGTGTCCTTCGCGCAACCACCGTTCGATGTTTTCCACCACCACAATGCTGTCATCCACCAACAAACCCAACGCCACCACCAGGCCCACAATGCTGAGTTGGTTTAAACTGTAGCCCATGGCGTTCATCAGCACAATTCCAATGGCCAGCGACAGCGGAATCGAGATCATCACAATGATGGCCGCACGTTGGCCCAGCGGTAAAAGTGTGATGGCGACCAGCAGAATGGCAATGGCAAAATCGACACCGAGGCCACCCAACCGCTTGTTCACGTTGTTAGCCTGATCGAAATGATGGACCAGATCAATGTTGGCCGGAAGCGAACTCTTGAATTTTTCAATCACTGGGGTGTACACCTTTTGCGTTTTGGTAATGTTCTCGCCTGACTTCTGAGCGGCTGTGATGAACACACTGCGGTATCCGTTCAGGCGCGTGATGTGGGCCTCATCTTCAAAGCTGCTGTACACGTCAGCGATGTCGCCCAGGGTAATGTTTCGGCCATTGGCGGAATACACAATCGTCTGGCGCACCTCATCTGCGTTGCGGTAGTTGCCGCTGGTTTTGATGTTGAATGACTTGGTGCCCGCGTTGAGGTTGCCCCCGGGTATGTTGGCAATCTCGCTTTGTAAACTGCCAACCACCGCATCCAGCGGAATACGGGACTGCGCCATTTTATCCAGCCTGAGGTCAACGCGCACCACAGGGTCGGGCAATCCGTGGATATCTACCTTTTTTAGTTGCTTGATCTGCTCCAGCTGATCCTGAAGATCCTCGGCATACTTTTTCAACACCTCGCGCGAAGCATTTTCCGAGACCAGTGCAATTTGAATGACGTTCACATCCGAGGGTGTAACCTTGCGTACTTCAAGGCTTGCAATGTTGGCGGGCAATTCGCTGCGCAGCGCATTCACTTCGCGCACCAGCTCACTGTACTTTTCGTCAACATCACTTTCGTACTTATACTCGACAAAGATGACCGCCACACCGTCACTAATGCTGGTTTTGATGCGCTTGAGATCTTCCAATTCGGATATCTCCCGCTCCAGCGGCTCGGCAATGAGCTCCTCCATGTCTTTTGGACTGGTGCCCGGATACACCACCACAATGGGAAACTGTGGCGCATGTAACTCAGGGTCCTCCGAGCGGGGCATGTTCAGAATGGTCGTGACGCCCAGCGCGATCACCATCAGGAAAATGACCAGCGTGAACTGGTAATTTTTGACCGCGTAATCTGAAATCTTCATAAACGAATAATTAGCGTGAGGTACAAAAGGTCTACGGCAGAACCGAAATCAGAGAACCATCCTTCAGATAGGCACTACCGCTGATGATCAGCGTATGGGCCTGTTCCAGACCGCCAACGAGGATCACTTTATCTTTCTCAATGCGACCGATAACGACAGGGACTTTTTTGGCTGTTTGTTTGTCATCCGTCACGAATACGTAACCCGATTGGGCATCGCCATCCAGCAAGGCCTCATAAGGAATTTGCCAGGCGGCCTGACTGCGCGAGGCCGATATGGTGGCTTTACCAAATAACCCGGCTGCCAGGCTTTTCGGATTCTCGATGGTTAGCTCCAGAACAAACGCACCGCTGCTGGCATCGGTGCCTTCTGACTTTCGTGTGACGCGGGCTCTGAAAGATTGATCCGGCAGCGCATCGGTGGTGACAAGAGCCATGTCGCCTACTTGCACTGCGGCCCACTCCCGATCACTAACGCCTGTCTTTAACAGCCACTGTCCGCGGCCGGCACCGTTGGTGAGCAGTACGGGAGCGCCCGGGGATATCACTTGTCCTTCGCTGGCTAGTTTTCGCAACACAAACCCGTTGCTCACGGCACGGATTTCCGAGTACGAGCGGTTAAAGTTCGCGGCATCCAGTTGTTTGGATGCTACCTCCATACCGGTGCGGGCATTTTGATATTGCTCCAGGGTGGCCACGCTGTCGCGGAAGAGGTTTTCCACACGGGCGAAGTCGCGCTTCGCTTTGTCGAAAGCTAACCGGGCCTGTGCCACCTGCGCCTCGATTTCGGTAAGGTTAAGGCGTGCAAGCAATTGGCCGCTGCGCACGGCATCACCCTCCCGAACGAAAATTTTCTCGATGACGCCCCCGGTTTTAAAAGCGAGGTAGGTTTCATCATCGGTGGTGAATTGGCCGGAGGTTTGGATGGTGATGGTCTGGATTTCCTTGACCAGAGGTTGCACACGCACCGGCACATGCTCGGTTACGCGCGGTGTTTTGGCTTGCTTACCATTGCCATCGCTGCAACTTTGCGCAACAACAGCCAGTGCAAGGAAGAAAAAGATATTTTTCATGAGTTGCAGATGTTTCGTTTAGTTCAACGGGTAGGAGGCCGTTTCGCGTTCGAGGCTGGCCTCGGCCACCAATACTCGATACAGATTGACACGCACCAGCAGTTCGGCACTGGTCAGTTGATTGCGCGCATCCACCGCTTCGATGAAGGTGTTGACGCCTTCTTTGTAACCCTTCTCGATTAACCGCTGGTAACTTTGCGCAGCCTCCAGTTGCTTTAGGGCCGACTGGTAATTTTGAAAGGCACTGACCAGCGCATTCCGCGATACTTCGGTCGAGAGGCGCAACTGTCGGTTGACCTGATCTACGTTGAGTTCCGCGTTTCTCACGTCAAGCCGCGACTGCGAAATTTTATGACGATTCGTGAACCCGGCAAAGAGCGGCATCTCAAGTTGAAAGCCGTAGAGATAATAGTTGGCTTTGCTGGAGTATTCCAGGTTTTCGGCCTGCGCGCCCAAGTCCACAAAGCCGCTGACGCGGGGTGCCCAGAACAGCTTGTTCATTTTCAACACCTGTTGGTTGAGCTCTTGAGCCGTTTTGATCTGTAGCAATTCTTCGCGTTGCGTGGGTACGGCATCCTCCGCCAGCAGGGTTGTAACCGTGCTCAGCTCGGGCACAAAATCTGTGTTGATCTCCTCCGTGCCCTCGCGGTTAAGCAAAAAGTTGAAATACAACCGGCCATTCTCGACCTGCCGCTCGGCATCCACCAGTTGTGCTTTAATGTTTTCAATTTCGGCTTGCGAACGAAGCACGTAGGCGGGCAACCCTTTGCCGTTGGCCAGCAACGACTCGTTGACACGCTTGCCCTCCTGCGCCCGGGTGAGTGCACTCTGGTAAATCACCACGCCTTCGCGGGCGCTCAGGTAATTGAAGTAGGCTACCTTGATGTTCCGCACCAACTCCCGCTGGTACACCTGAACTTCGTATTCCTGCAACAGCACTTGCTGCCCCCTGATCTTCTTGTTGTAAATCAAATCCGTATTCAGCAACGGCATGGACGTTCGCGCACGGACATCGTAAAAGTTGCGGGGAAAAAAGTTTGTGTTGACATTTTCCAATTGCGGAAACTGGTCGGAAGCCGTGAGCTGGTTCAGCGTGGTGTACACGGGGTTCATGATATCGCCTATAGGAAAGCTGATGCTTCGGCCGCCTTCACCGCTGGTGAAGTTGCCCAGTAGCGATACGGAAGGCGCAAACATGCCATTGGCCATTTTTAACGACAGCATGGCCCTCTCCAGGCTGATGCTCTTTTGCTGCACCACAATGTTTCGCTCCAGCCCCTGACGAACGTAGCTGTCCAGGGCATTGGGGCTTTGGGCTTGCACAAAGCCCCCCATCAAAAGCCCGGAAACAAGTAAAATAAATGCCGTTTTCATTATGAACACTGTTAAGTATTTGTCAAATTTTTTTAGGCCTTAAGTTGTTCCATCATCTTCACAAATTCTTCATAAGCATTGGTCAGCAGCAGGTCGATATCCATACCGCTGTTGCGCACAAGGCCGACATGACCCAAATGGCCGCTGGTGCGCAGCGTGCACAAACCGTGCATGGTACTCCAGATCACAAAGGATATGTTGGCGGTGTGGAGGTTTTTGAAATACCCCTTCTGTTGGCATTCGGCAACGGTGTTGAGCAGGATATCGAACGCGCGGTCTCCTTCATTCCAATCCTGGGCTACGCAGCTCTCCACATGCCTGAGCGGCTCCTCCATGACAAACATGAGCTTGTATGTATCCTGATTTTCAAGGGCAAAACGAATGTAGGCACGCCCCATGGCCTTCAGGCGCTCAAAGGGATCCGCAACGCCTTTCAGCACGCCAAAGTAGTCGATCAACAACTTGAATCCTTCGCGGTGCAAGTCAAAAATGATCTCATTCTTGTCTTTGTAATAGAGGTATATGGTGGCCGGAGAGTATTCAATCTTCTCCGCGATGTTGCGAATAGACGTTGACTCCCAGCCGCGCTCGGTGAATAACTCACGGGCTGCCGCCAGGATGTCTTTTTTCAACTCTTCCTTGTGCCGTTGCTTTCGTTCGACCACACCCATCGTTTTGTCTTGCGTATACGCAAACGTACTGAACACTGTTCAGTAAATCATGAAGTTTTTCCGGATTTTTTTGAAAGCCTCCATTTTGGCCGGATTTCCATGCTTTTGCCGCGGCACTCCTGCCGGATTCACTTACCTTGGGGCATGACCTACGACTTTATCATTGTCGGTGCCGGTTCGGCAGGTTGTGTTTTGGCGAATCGCCTTTCGGCCGATCCGGCCCGCACGGTGCTGTTGCTGGAAGCGGGTGGTAAAGACAAAAACCCGCTGATCCACATCCCGGGTGGATATATGAATCTGCATCACTCCTCCGTGGATTGGGATTGTTATTATACGGAACCCCAGCCTCATCTGAACAACCGCAAAATTTATCATCCGCGCGGCAAGGTGCTGGGCGGCAGCAGTTCAACCAATGCGATGGCCTACATCCGCGGGCAACGCGAAGACTATGACCATTGGGCCTCGCTCGGCTGCGAAGGCTGGGGATACGATGATGTGTTGCCGTACTTCCGCAAGTCTGAACACAACGAGCAGTTTGAAGACACCTTCCATGCACGCGGAGGTGAGATGAACGTGACCCAAGCCTATTGGCATCACACCCCGCTGGGCACCGCCTTCATTGAGGCCTGTGCCGAGGCCGGCATTCCCCGCAATAACGATGTGAATGGCGAACGGCAGGAAGGCGTGGGCTGGTTTCAGTACACCATGAAAGCTGCGAAGCGCCAGAGTGCGGCACGTGCATTTCTGGTGCCGATACTTGAGCGCAAAAACCTGACGGTGATAACCAGGGCTCAATGCAAGCGCCTCGTGATTGATCGCGACCGGGCCACCGGTGTTGAATTTAAGACGGGCACCAGCAGCACGTTGGTTGCGCGGGCACAGCGCGAAGTGATTTTGTGCACAGGGGCTTTTGAATCTCCCAAGCTGCTCATGTTATCCGGCATTGGCGCGCGCGAAGAACTCGGCCGCCATGGCATTGACGTAAAAAAAGAGTTACCGGGTGTGGGCCAAAACCTGCACGATCATTTGTTCTTTCCGGTAAGCAGCCTGTGCAATCAGCCGATTAGTAATAATCATTATCTGCCGCTGTATCGCCAGGCTTTTCAAGTCGTGAATTACCTGATCAACAAGCGCGGGCCGCTATCGATCGGGCCGCTGGAGGCCGTGGCTTTTTTGAAATCGTCATCCGGGCTGCCCACGCCCGATCTGCAATTTCAGTTTACGCCCACGAATGCCGGTATTGATCGCGTAGTGGACATCTATGACCTCAACACCTTTCCGCATGTAGATGGGTACACGATACTGCCAACGCAGGTGCGGCCAAAGAGCCGGGGCCGCGTGGCCCTAGCCAGCATCCATGAAAATGATCCCCCCGTCATCGATCCGCGCTACCTCAGCGAGGATGAAGACAAAAAAATCATGATAGCCGGTGGGCGCAAAGCGCGTGAAGTATTGGAGGCCACCGCTTTTGACAAGTTCCGAATACGCAACCATCTGCCGGCTCAGCATTCGTCAGACGATGATTGGTTGCAGTACATCGCCCAATCGGCCGAGTGTGTCTATCATCCGGTGGGCACGTGTAAAATGGGCACTGATGAAGGGGCTGTAGTTGATTCGCAGCTGCGCGTGCGGGGCGTGGAAAAACTTCGCGTGGCCGATGCCAGCGTGATGCCTCGCATCAGCAGCGGCAATACCAATGCGCCCACGATTATGATTGCCGAAAAGGCCGCGGATATGATTTTACAAACCCTAACTTTGGGCTGATATGGCAAAAGTCGTAATCAACAGCTTTCAGGAGTTTCAACAATACACCGGAAAGGAAATCGGGGTATCGGACTATTTGATCATCACGCAGGAGCAAATCAATGAGTTTGCCCATGCCACCCACGATCACCAGTGGATTCACACCGACCCGCAGCGGGCCGCGGTGGAAAGTCAGTTCAAAAGCACCATCGCACACGGCTACCTGACACTGTCGCTGGTACCCCATTTCTGGTACGAAGTGGCCGAGGTCAACAATGTCAAAATGCTGGTGAACTACGGCATTGAGAACTTGCGCTTCAACCAGCCGGTGTTGGTCAATCAGGCCGTGCGCATGCGGGTAAGGCTGAGAGCGCTGACTGACCTGCGGGGTATTGCCAAAGCCGAGATGGACGTGGTATTGGAAATCCGCGAAAACCCCAAGCCGGCTTTTACTGCCAGTATTGTCTTCCTTTATCATTTCAATTGACCTGCGGCCGACCTTGTCCGGCAAGGTTTTCAAGGGCTCTCGTTTGAAAATCTAGATTGAAATCCTGGCTGTGAAAGTTCCTCAGGAGATTACCAGAGTAAACACGCCCGCAATCAACACGTTCATGACCCTCGCGCAAACGGGCCTAATCGCTTACGCTGCTGCTTGGGGTTCTTGGGCCTTTCTTCTCAACCGGAACAGAACAAACAAGTTAAAAAAGTGCATCGCTCCCAACACCAGAATGATCCAGCCGATTTTAACACTGAGGGTTTCAATCACCGACTGTTGGCTGCTCAACGTTTCCACAATTTGAAGGGAGTAAACGGCATAACCCACATTGATGAGATAGAAGCCTATCAGAAGAAGTTTGTTTACACTGTCAGCCAGCTCAGCATTTTGCCGAAAAATTTCCAGTAAAAAAATGCGTCCATTGGTGAAAAGGGTGCGGGCAACCCAAACTGTTAACACGATCGTAACGGGCAAATAGACCAGATAAGAAATCACATTGTAGTTCATAGTAGTTGGTTTTATGTTTAAAATTGAAGGTGGCGAAGAAATGTTCCTGCAGGGCGATGGCCCCTTATGTAATCAATAGACAGCAACCGATAGTAATAGAAAGCCAGGCCCCAGGGAATGACCGTCAGGTAGGCCATGAGGACAATACGGTGAACAGTGAAGTCATCCATGAAAAGTGACCAACCCCAGCCGATCAAAAGATAGACAGTCGTGGCCAGCACATAGTACACAATGGCTTGCCTTTGGGGATGTCGGGTGAGCAGCAGGATGAGGGCGCTGGTGATTTGCCAGGGGCCCAATACCATTTGTAGGTAAAGAATAAGGATAAACCAGCCGGGCGAAAAGAGAGTCAGGCCCACAGCCACCAGCCCGCCTGCCATGAGCAGGCTCTGCATCGCAAAATCAATAAATTTTAAGTATTTCATATTTTCAGGAAGTATTGAAAGTTTATTTCAAAAAAATTTACTTCATAATCTTCATTAAGGTGTTCCAAAACCAGTTTTCTTCTGAACGGATGAACGTCTCAAGCAGTCCATCTGACTTTTCTGCGAAGTTTTTTAAATCCCGCGTGACACGCTTGAATTCTTTTAGCTCTTCTGAGCCATCACCCGAAACATCATTGACTTTTCTAAGCACCTTTAGAATTGGTTCCAACTCCCGTTTTCTTCTTTCACGAGCAACTTGCCGAGCCAAGGCCCAAACATCTTTTTCGGATTTGAAGTATTCCCTCCGTTCACCGGGGACGGAAACTCTTTCGATAATGCCCCAGTCTAGCAGCGCACGTATATTCATATTGGCGTTCCCCCGCGATATACTCAACTCCTGCATAATCTCTTCGGTACTCATCGGGCGGGTTGAAATCATTAATAAGGCGTGAACTTGTGCCATGGTCTTATTGAGGCCCCAACTGTAACCTAAGTTCCCCCATGCCTGAATCAACTCGTCTTTTGCCTCCTGGTATTTCATACGCTCAAATCTATGAAATGTTTCTTTATTTTCAATATTTATTGAAAATTAAATATGTTGAATCTGTCACTATATTGTACCGCAAAAACCTGACCCATGCGCGCATTTACTGCCCTGCTGCTAATGATCGCTTCATCATCGCTTGCCCAAACCATCGACTACGACAAGAAGCTGAAGGAGCTGGGCATTGAACTGATCCCGGCTACCAAACCCATTGCCAACTATGTAAAGGCTGTTCGCACCGGTAACCTTTTATTTCTGGCCGGACACGGACCGAGCCTGACCGATGGCACGGTGATGACGGGTAAACTGGGCCAGAACTATACCGTAGAACAAGGCTACCAGGCCGCCCGCCAAACGGCCATTTCCCTGATCTCGACACTGAAGAATGAGTTGGGCGATCTGAACAAAGTCAAACGCATCGTGAAAGTGTTAGGTATGGTGAATTGCACCCCTGAGTTTACCGACCAGCCGAAAGTGATGAATGGCTGCAGCGACTTGTTCGTTCAGGTGTTTGGCGAAAAAGGCAAACACGCCCGGTCGGCTGTGGGTATGAACGCCCTGCCCCTGGGCATGGCGGTGGAAGTGGAGATCATTGTAGAAATCGAATAACGCGTGACGTACGTTCTATTTGCGCTCGGCTTCATTCTGCTGATCAAAGGAGCGGATTGGCTCGTGGATGGAGCCTCCGCCATCGGCCGAAAGTTTCGCGTGCCCGAGATGATCATCGGACTTACCATTGTTTCGTTCGGCACCTCGTTGCCCGAATTACTGGTGACCACCATGGCTAGTCTCGAAGGCAAAGCCGAATTGGGTGTGAGCAACATTCTGGGCAGTAACATTGCCAATATTCTGATCATCCTGGGATTGGCGGCCATCATTCGCCCGCTGCCTATTGCCCGCGATACCTACCTGATTGACATTCCCATTTCGATGTTCGCGGTCATGCTCCTGGGATTTTTAGCAAACTCACACTTCATCACCGACTCCACCGCATTGGAAATCACCCGCATTGACGGTGGCATTCTGCTTTTCTTTTTCTTCTGCTTTATGGTATACATCCTGGCGGAGGCTCGCGCCAAGCCGGCTGAGGCAGACCCCCAAATGGCCGCGGGTCAAATGCCCATGGCTGCTTTAAAAATAGGGGTGGGCATTTTGATGCTGTATTTTGGAGGCGAATGGGTGGTGGATGGCGCTTCCTTAATCGCCACACGGGCCGGATTAAGTGAAGCCTTCATCGGGCTCACCATTGTGGCCGTAGGTACCTCATTACCTGAATTGGTGACATCGGCCGTGGCGGCCTACAAGGGCAATGTGAGCATTGCCGTGGGCAACGCTATTGGATCGAATATCTTCAACGTGCTCTGGATTCTGGGCTTCACCGCCATGGTGTCACCCATCCCTTTTTCGCCTGCCAGCAACCTGGACATCATGATGGTACTCATGGCATCCGCTTCGCTGATTGTGGCGGTCATTATCGGCAAATATCCCCGCATCAGCCGGACCGAAGGCGCGCTGTTTATTGTCGTGTATGCCGCCTACGTGTTCTATCTCGTCAAAACGAGCGGACTTTAATACGCCCCTTTCATCCACTCGTAGGTGGCATAGTGCTCACCATTCATGCCCAGGCGTTCGTACACTTTTTGTGCGGCCGTGTTGGTCTTATCGACATACAGCCGGATACCGCGCAACGTGGGATCTTCTTCCACCATCTTTTTGATGTAATCATAGAGCGCTGAGTATACTCCGCGGCCGCGATGTTGCTGATCAATATAAACAGACTGAATCCAAAGCACGGTGCCACACCGCCAATCGCTCCACTCATAGGTCGTCATCAGGCAGCCCAGTACGGCTCCCTCTGCTTCCGCGACATAGTATTTGCCGCGCTCCGGGTGATAAAACAGCTCCATTACACCGCGTGTCAGGATGTCTTCGGGCAAGCGGATTTTCTCCGTTTCCCACGCCATCTTTTTTTGGAAGTCTATGATAGCCGCGATGTCGGTTTCAAGTGCTGGCCGAATAATCATACCTGGTTAATTGATGTAACGAAATGTAGATTCTATAAGGCTTGTCGAATATCGGCCAGCAGATCGGCCGCGTCTTCAATGCCAACGGAAAAGCGGATCAGGGTTGGTTTAATACCCTGTCGTTTACGTTCGGCCTCCGTCATTTTGGCATGCGAAGTTTTCACAGGCTCCGTCATGGTGCTTTCCACGCCTCCGAGGCTGATAGCCTTCTTAATGATCTTCAGACGCTTCAGGAATTTGCCGGTATCTCCTTTAATATCAAACGACATCATGCCGCCAAAACCACTCATTTGCTTTTTCGCAATCGTGTGACCCGGGTGTGTCTTCAGACCGGGATAATACACGGCCGATATTTTTGACTCGTTACTTAGGGCGCGCGCCAACGTCATGGCGTTTTCGTTTTGCTGCTGCACGCGAAGTACGATCGTTTTCAGGCTGCGCTCCACCAGCCAGCAGGTAAAGGCATCGAGGCTTCCGCCAAAGTGTAAGGCACTGGCGCGTACCTTCTCCATCAAGGCATGGGAGGTCACCACCACACCACAACACAAGTCCGAGTGTCCGCCAATATATTTTGTGCCGCTGTGCGCGACTATATCAATACCCAGGGCAATCGGGTTTTGATTGATGGGTGAAGCAAACGTATTGTCGATCATCGACACGATCTTATGCTGACGGGCAATGCGGGCCACGGCTCGCACATCCGTTATGCGCAGCAACGGATTGGAAGGCGTTTCAATATAGATGAGTTTCGTGTTGGGCTGAATGGCGCGCTGAAAGTTTTTGGGATCAGCTGCCTCCACCAGTGTATAGCCAATGCCATAGCGCTCCAATTCATTGAGCACGGCATGATAGGTGCCCCCGTACAGTTCGTTCTGAAATACAATGTGGTCCCCCGCTTTTACCATGGCCATCATGGCCGTCATGATGGCGGCCATCCCGCTGCTGAAAACCATACCAGCCTCTCCGTTTTCCAGGGCCGCCATCTTTTCGGCAACCGACACATGGTTAGGCGTATTGAAATACCGGGGGTAACGCACCTCGGCCGAGTAGTCGTAGGCCGCTGAGGGGTAGATCGGGTTCACCACTCCACCCCACTGCGGATCTCCCACCGAACCGACATGAACGCTTTGCGTGCGCTTCGAGGACAATTTTTTCATGCTGCAAGTAATGGAAAATTAAGGGGCGGCAACAAGCGAATGATCACCGAATGGAAAAATTGAGCCTTTGCCCCGGCTGCACCCCGATGGGTGGTCATCCGAACATCCGCTATCGGACAGTTTGAAAAAGAAAACTGACGTGCTGCCAGATAGGCCGCAAAAAATCCCTACCTTTTTCTCTGAAAACAAACCTAATCCCTCCATTATGGCATACCCGTACGACCCGACCCAGGGAGGCCCGATTTCCAAAAACACCGCAGCGGGGTGGATTCAGCGCTACCAGGATTTCACGGAAGTGAAAGCGCACTTTTTTGGGGCCGAGCACATCAACAACTTGCTGAGGCAACCCGGCTGCGTGGGCATGCGCATTTACCATGGAATGGACGAAAGTGGTAAACGCCAGTTACTGCTGGTGGGTGTGCGCGAAGACGGAACGAACATCTGGCCGAGAAATTCGAGCGATGAAAATGATCCGGGCGGGATAATCCTCGATCGACATGCCCCCTGCCCGCCTTATTGTGATCCCGAGGAATGATTGAATAAGTAGTGTCTCCAGAATTCATTTTTATCCTCTCCAACTTTTCCTCCCAAATCATTTGGCTTGGAATACCTTTTGGCTTTTTGCTTTGGAGAAGCAAAAAAGCGGATAGTTGGGTAAAGTTGCTGACCGCATGGCTCACCATATCGCTGGTTACATTTTTTTTAAGTCATCTGGCGAGAATGATGGGAATGAATCCCAATTTGGTTCATGCCTTTTATGGCATGTTGGAATTGATTTTCGTGTTTTTCATCTATCAGCGTCTATTCAACAATAGACCCAGAACTGCTGTGGTGATCGTGGTGCTGGTATTCTTGTTGACGGCAGCCGTCCTAAACCTTCTGATCGGGCAAGGTACCAACATCAACTCGTACTCATTCACCGCTCAGGCATTTATCTATTCGGTTTTGGCCGTGGTGTATTTCTTCTACCTGCTTCAACATCCTCCGGTGGTTATGATTCAGCGGTTCCCGCCATTCTGGTTTAATGTGGGGGTGATGGTTTACTTTTCCGGCAACCTGATTTTGTTCACGCTGACGCACTACCTCGTTCATCAATTGAAAAATGATCTGATGATTTACTGGACATTTCATAATGTTCTCTTCCTTTTCGGTACCGGCTTTATGTGTCTTTCGCTATGGATGGAGTATCGTCTACAGAAATCGCGCTGATGTTTGCGGTGGGCACGGGCGCCATCCTGCTGCTGGTTACAGCCATCGTTCTCTTTGTCGTCTTTTATCAAAAAAAGATGCTGCAGGAGCAAATCCACCGGCAGGAGTTGGAGACGGCTTATCAGCGCAAGATGTTACTGGCCACCCTCGAGTCGCAGGAGAATGAACGCAGCCGCATTTCCAAAGAACTGCACGATGGCGTGGGCGTCATGATCCAGTCGGTGCTCACCAACGTGCAGGCGCTGGGCGACCGCGTAGAAGCAGACGTGCGGCACGACATCACCGAAGCGGTAACGCACACCCACCAAACCCTTCGCGAAATTTCGTTCGATCTCATGCCCGCTTCGCTGGAGCGGTTTGGACTCATCCATGCGCTGAAAGAATTATGCACGCGACTTGGCAAACGCGGTTCGGTGCGCCTGGTCTACACCGGTGATGATTCCCTGTCCGATGTTTCGGGAGAACAACAAGTGCTGCTGTACCGGATTGCCCAGGAAGCCGTGAACAACGCCTGGCGACATTCCCAAGCCACCGAAATTACAGTGGAGGTGAGCCAAAGCCAGGGTCAGCTTACACTTCGTGTGAGCGACAATGGGCGCGGTATTCCGCCCGAGGTGCAAAAGCAGAGCAGCGGTTTAGGCCTGTTCAACTTGCGCACCCGGGCCGAAGTGCTGGGAGCTACGCTTGAGTTTACCCATCTTCAGCCTTCGGGCACCGGTGTTCACGTTCAACTCGCTACCCATGGATAAAGTCAACATCTGCCTGGTGGACGATCATCGCCTGTTCCGAAAAGCGATGAGCCGTCTGCTCAGCACGTTCCCGCGCGTGGGTACGCTAACGGAGGCGGAAAACGGGAAGCAATGCCTGGACCTGCTCAGCCGCGCACCCGACATCCACCTGCTGCTGCTGGATATTGAGATGCCCGTGATGAATGGCATTGACACCGCTGAACTCGTCCTCAAGAAATTTCCGGACGTAAAAATCATCATCCTCACGATGCACGACAGTGAATCGTACATGGAGTATTTGTTGGACCTCGGGGTGCACTCCTTCCTGTTCAAGTCGGCCGATCCGCACGAACTCGAAAATGCCATCAGTGCCATTGCCGACAACGGCTTCTTCCACACGGCACCCGTGCAAGCCATGTTGAAAAAAATCACCAGCAATCGCCCGAAACGCGAAACGTTGCTTCAACAACACGCGCTGACGGAACGTGAGCGGGAAATTCTGATGCTGATCTGCAACGATGTGCCGGTCAAAGAGATTGCCGAACGATTGAGTATTTCTGAGAAAACCGTGCACAGTCACAAGTCGGCCATCCGTACCAAACTGAATCTAAAAAGCACCATCGCGATGGTGCGCTGGGCTTATCAAACCGGCCTGGTGAGTGGATTTTAGCCCCTCGTGCGTCTGAATTTTCCCTGATTTTTCGCGGACCAAAACCCTCTTTTTGGCCTGAATTCGCGGTTTTCGTTTTTGAGGGGTGGCCCTTCTCCGATTTGCTGATTCCGGGTTGCTGATCTTTCAGACGGTCGGAATAGTCCGCCCACATAGTTGTGTTTAGGTTAATGGTTTATTCTTTGAAGGTTCTGGTAGCTCACCGGCATTTCCACCAGCGCGATGCCGTGCAGCAGGTTATGGAGCGAAGATTTCGCCCGCTGTTCATCACCATGGGAGATGGTTTGTCCGCCTTACAGGCGGGCCGGGTGTCAGCGTATGACTTGTTGCTATGCAGTGTGGATTTGCCGGTGGTTACCGGTTTTGAATTGGTGCGCGCCCTGCGCATCTGGTCGCCCAACAAGGCGACACCCGCGTTATTGTTGGGTGAGCAGTTTGATCACCGCCATCTGCGGCTGGCCGAGCGACTCGGGCATTGCTCGTTGGTTGGTTTTGAACCGGAAGAAATCAGTAAAGGGCTAGACCATCTGTTTCCACATACCAAACTCAAACCGGAGTAACGGCCAACGGAGTATGTATGCCGATGTGAGTTGCCGACCCGGGCGGGCGGTGTATGAGGAACAGGGAAACGAAACAGCATTTGGTGCACCGCACGATTTTGGTGCTGCGGCCGGGGTTCGGTTAATGGTGGTTACACTGTCTCCACCGGAAAAGGGATTTTTTACAGGCGTACCGCATGGCAAAATTGACAGAGCCGGGATACGTGAAATCAGCCGTGCACTCCAACACGATGGGAATGAGGCCGCGCTCGCTCTGCTGGAAAGACTCACCGGCCAACGCCCACAGGGCGATGATGCATTCCTCCGCCCCTTACGCACCGCGTTGCATCGCATTCAACATTTTCAAAGCAACCGGTACGATTACTTTCAGGAATTGGTAAACGAATACCGGTTCTACCTCAATACGGCACACGCGGATAGCCCGCCCTTTCGGTTACTGAAGGACAAATCAACAACCGATGAAACACCAGATCCGAAGGTGATTTTTGCGATTGGCGGAATACATGCCCTGGGCGTGGGTAATCCCGAAGACGATCACGCGCGCCCGGGCGAGCCACGGCTGGACGTGCGCATGGGAACACTCAAGCAACGCATTCGACAGTTGAAAGGTGAAGAACCGCTGGATGACGGCACCTGGTGGACACACCGACCGTTGTACATCACGTTAGCACAACACTTTTGCAATACGCTGTTTGGCCATGCGCCCACCTTCCGGTCTCCGGCTCACCTGTTGTATCATCAAACTCGCTTTTTAGGCCACAGCATCCAGCGTCCCCATGGCCTGGACGTTATCAAAGAACTGCTGGGGCTCTCGATTGAGTTACATCCCACCCAAAGCAAACGGATTCTCATTGACATCAGTCACCTCAGTGCGGCATCACGTCTTGATTTCTACAAGCATATTATCCGGCCGTTTAATCAGCGACACGAGTATCGTCATCTCAAAATACCGGTGGTAGCCAGCCGCGCAGCCTACAGCGGCCTCGATCGTTTGGAGGAACTGGCTGCACGCGAACGGCAGGAAGCGCCCGGCCAGGTGCCGCGCGAAAACGGATTTGTCGCCACCAGCCTCAACCTCACCGATGAAGATGTGATCGAAATCTTCAACAGCCGCGGACTGCTCGGCCTCACGCTCGACAAACATCAATTGGGTGCCGAAGAACCCATGCGCTGGTGGAAGCTTACGCTGAAGAGCGAAACGCGCGTATCGGACCACGCCCTGAAACGAAACCTGCGCCAACTCGTGGCCATTCCATTTGCATATGGTTTAGAAAGCCCGTTGCAGATCTGGGACCGCTTGTGCATCGGCACGGGATTCGAACAATTCACCGTGCCGCTGGATCGCTATCCCGGAGTAAACCAGCTCGCCACGCTGGAGGAAGACCTCGTGAAAATTCTCACTGCGCTGTATCACGAGGAGCCGTTGTGGTTGGGCAGCTACCGGCCCGAGCGCCTGGCCCGCAAACTTTGCTACGAGAATGTGATGGAGTTTGTGAAACGGAACTACTAATCCGTGGCGATATATATGCAGGAATGCCAAAACTAGCGGATTACCGGCCACTGAATATCCCGGGCATAGTGTAACTTTAACTTCATAACCCAACTGTATTATGTTCTGGCAAACCTTTGGCCTGTTGAAAGCGATCGAGCAAAGCGAGCCGTCAACGCCTGACGATCCGAAGAAAAAGCGATCGCCTCTTGGCTGGCTAAAAAGTTTGTTCACGCTCAAAGCCGCATCTGTTGTTTTGATAGCCTGGTTCCTCATTGTCTACTGGCAATTGAAAGTTCAGCGATGTGTGTTCGATTACACCCACTTACCCGATGAACTAATAAAGACTGGCATCACGGAGAACTATACGGTCAATACGATCAATAACATGATCACCCGCATTGTCAACTGGGAGAGCAACCTTCGGAGTATGCAAACGGATGTGGCCGAGCCGAAAGGTGGAGGTACTAAAAAGGCAGGAGATCCAAATCAAAACACCGAACTATCGCGGCATGAGTTTGCGGATTTCAATAACATGAAGCTGGCCGATGTACCGGTCAGAAGCCTGGTGTACCTGTTAGACCGGGTGATGCGGATATTTGGCGTTGATAGCTACAACTACGTTTCTCTGGAATTCTCCTCCCGGAAATCAGAGTTGCAGCTATCCGTGCAGTTTAAGGGCAAGCGCGAAACATTCCTTGCAACCAAAAACGACCTTAATCCAGATGAAGCTGTGCAGGCACTTTGCTACCAGGCCGCCCTTTTCATACTCCAGGAAGACGAGCCCATTCATGCAGCCGAGTATTTCTTCGACATCGGCCAACCAACAGAGGCAATCCAGGCCTGTTTACTGGTTTTGCAAGGCGAGTCGTCCAGCGAAGACAAGAGTCATGCCCTTACGCTATTGGGGTTCGCCTCTTACCACTACAACCTCGATCCCCAATTTCGCGAACGGGTAAAAGAGGCGTATCTTCTGGATAGGCGAAATTTTGTGGCCGGCCTGTATTCAGGTAACATAAAATTTGAACTTCCTGCGTTGCAAAAAATGGCCGTCAACGATCCACTCAACCTGTCCATCTGGTATCAATTGCTGGATCGTGCCGCGTCACTGCCGGTGTATCCACGTTTCAATGAAGAGGTGTGGACAAGCGAACAGTACAGGCAAAGCGTTGAGCAGGCCGACAGTTCATTCGCCATTCAGTTTAAAGATAGCTTACGCCATGCCGAAAATTTCTTCAGGCGGTACGGGCCCCCGAACCAGGTTCCTTCCGTGGCGTACTGGTACCTGGGCAAAAAAATTGAGCAACTGGCCCGGGCAAAAGGTTACCACAATTACCTGGATACGGCCATCCGTTATTTTCAGGAAGCTTTGGAGGTAGAGCACAAAAGCAGCCAACTGAGCACCGTTAAGATGGCTGAGTACTATAATGCCCTGGCCTTCTCCTATCAGCAAAAAGCTTTTTTGACCGACAGCCTTAGTTTAGCCGGTTGCTTCGAAAAAGCGCTATCGCCATCGCTTGAGTTTATCGATTATCTGGAAACGAGCGCCTACTATGCGCGAACAGCCATTAATCACGATTCACTGAATTTATGGGCGTGGAGTACTTTGGGGGAGTACTACGGCATTCGATACCAAATGGGGGAGTCAGCAGAGTTGAAGGCACTCGCGTGGCAAGCCTGGCAACGGTCCAGAGAACTGGGCCTCAACCTGCGCGATTACCAAAACACCTCAGAACCGTATTGCTTCTTCGCCAGGAAGTTTCCCGAAGAATACGAAAAAGTAGCTAGCGCCCCGGCCTTTTTCAGTGGGCCGTTGCGAGGGCCCCGCTTGCTACGTATCCTGCGACCCGACCCGCCCCCAGCCGCATTATAGACCGGGCGCGTTATCCGGCCGCAGTCGCCACAATGGTCAACTCAAAATTGTCACCGCCATGAAAAAAGTGCTGGCCCAGATTTGCTTCATCCTGCTCATTGCCTACATGTTCCCACTCATGGTGGTTATGGCCTTGATCATCTTCACGCTCAGAACGGTTTTCGGACTGGAGCGTGTGGCCATCGATGGCAAGGGAAAGTATGTCTTTCGCGAAGAAACATTCGTTGCACTTGACGTGACCGAACTGGGAAGTGTGAGCTTCAAACAACAAGGCAAAAGTTGGTTTTCGATTGACCCGTTGCCCGGTGGTAGCCGCTTGAATATTCACGGATCACCGGGCAGTGCCTACGCGTGGGACGGATGCAGTCCTAAATTTCTGATTCTGGGCCTGGCCATGGGTACGCCCGATGGTGCGGTTAATCCAAAAACAGGCAAACCCATCACCTACTACGCCAGCATGGCGCACGATGTGCTCTACCAATTTCGAAAACAACTGAAGGGCACGGTAACACGCAAACAAGCCGACCGTGTGTTTCTGGAATTGCTGCGCAAAGATGGTTTTGAACTGGCCGAAGTGTATTACCGGGCCGTTCGGCTTTTTGGCTGGACGTACTGGCCTCCATTCTCAAAAAACAGCACACCCAAAACCTGAATTTTCCCTGATTTTTCGGTGGCCGAAACCTGATTTCTGATTCGCCAGACCGCTTTTCTCCTCACGGGTGTTGCCTGCCCGACAACCGGTTGCGAGGTATTGACGAGATTTCACACGCACGGCTTGCACAAGCGGGATATCACGGAGAGGACTATGTGAAGAAATTGTTACGAACGCGAAATAAAACCGGACGTACGTAATGCAAATCCTACTCGTGTACCTTTTCTTTTCGGGCATGGCATTGAAGAGCAATCGTAAAGCCGACATTCGAATAAAGGCAAATTAATGTGAGGGTGAATACCTGGCGGATGAAGAATCCGGCCGGTAGCTGAGGGGTTACCTGTATAGAACCAGAACCTAAACCCATACGCTATGCTACCCAACCGGGCCTTCACCAAAAACTTTTGGCTGCACGAAATGATCGCCAGCCAATCCGCCACACGGTTCGGCTTCACCGAACAGTTTACACCACCAGACGATGTCGTTCGAAACCTGGAAGGCTTGTGCAAGCATGTGCTGCAACCCTTGCGCGATGCCATTAAATCACCCATTGCGGTGAGCAGCGGCTACCGCTGCCAGCGCGTTAACGCGCTCATCGGGGGTGCGTTGCGCAGCCAGCACCTCACCGGCCACGCGGCCGATATTCAGGACTTCAAACACGGCAACGAATTTCTCTTCCGAAAAATCATCGAGCTCAAGCTGCCGTTCGATCAGATCATCAACGAATTCAATTTTGATTGGGTGCACGTGAGCTACGACCCCAAACGCCACCGCAGAAAAATCACGGAGGCCTACAAAGACCCAAGCGGCATGACGAAATACAGGCCGTTCGTCTTAACCCGATAACGGTGATCGCTGATTTACACTGCCATCCCACATTGAGCCCCTTCAATACGGGCGCCAACATGTGGAAATCCGACCCGCCTAAGTTGCGGCAACGCGATAACATGATCAATACGTTGATCAGTTCCGACTTTATACAGGCTGACTTTCGGTCGCTTGGCCAGGGCCGGGTTCAATTGGTCTTTCTCTCGCTCTATCCGATTGAGCGGGGGTTTGTGGTTGATTTGTTCGAAGGCGACCCCGGCACCCGCACGCTGGCCGAACTCGTGAAAGGAGGCCTTACCCGAATCCTGCCCTTCGGCCCTCCTGAACAGTGGTTGGCAAAAGCGCTGTTCAAAATGCCGGCCCGTCAGTACCAACGACTTGCGGCAAGCAACCGGGATTACTTCCGCGACCTGGAAGACGAATATCAGTTGCTCTGCCAACACATCAGCCGAGGGGATACGCCTTATCGAATCGAAATCGTAACAAACTTCTCGCAACTCAGGCAGTTGTTGCGGCTGGATGCTGATCTCAATCCTCACCCCACGGCCGAAAGCATCATCGCGGTTGTACTTACGGTGGAGGGGGCTCACGCTTTGGGTTGTGGTCAGTTCAACACAACCGATCCGAATGATACCACGGAATGGCAAAATGTAAATGACCTTCAGCACCCGCCAACGGCTCAATTGCTCACCCGCCTTCGCGGGAATATTGCCAGGATGAAAAACTGGCAGGGGGGTCGTCATTGTCCCATGTTTGTTACGTTCTCCCATCACTTCTGGAATCAACTGTGTGGCCATAGCATGAGCCTGGCCAACATCATGAATAAAGCCTTCCACCAAAATCCGGGAATGAACAAAGGCATGTCGCGGTTGGGTGAAGAGGTGTTGAAAGAATTGCTGAGTGACCAGAACGGCCGCCCCGTGCTCATTGACATCAAACATATGAGTGTTGACGGGCGGAAATGGTATTACGAATTTCTCCAGCAGTACGTGCGCCCAGTGCCGATTGTAGCCAGTCACATGGGGGTGGCGGGTGTTGCTAAAATGGCTACCAACCCGGGCAATCATCGCACGATGGATGATCAATATAACGACCCGGCCAATCCTCGCCTTTTCAACGACTGGGATGTAAACCTCTTTGATGATGAGATTGTCATCATTCACCAATCGCGCGGCCTCATCGGCCTCAATTGCGATCAGCGCATCCTTACCGGAAAGAAAATGGTGGATTCCATCACGGCCATTTCAAAGCGCCTCGTGCGCAATCGCAACGTAAAGGCTGAAGATCTGTTGTACAAATCGATTTGGGCGGAGCCGATTCTCTCCAACTGGCTGCACATCGTTAATGTCATTGCCCGTCACTATCACTACGATGAACGCGAGGTGCAACTCGCCTGGCAACGCGTGTCGATCGGCTCCGATTTCGATGGCATGATCAATGCGCTCGATGCCTACTGCCATGCCGAAGATTTTCAGCGGCTGCGCTTCGTAATGATTGAAAAGCTTCGCCTGCGCCAAACATTTGAACCCATTCTGAAGGGTCAAAACCCCGAGACGCTGGTGGATGGATTACTCTATAAAAATGCTCTTCGTTTTCTCGAGAATAACTTCAATTACCCATGAATACAATATTGACCATTGTCTTGGCCCTGGCTATTGTGGTTTCGTTGTTTTGGGCCATCCGTTGGTTCCTTGCCCGAAACTTTTCGTTTGCAGACTTTCTGGTTGGTGACTCGGGCAAGTACAGCCTGTCGCGCCTGCAGGCTGCCGTGTGGGCGGTGGTCATCATCGCCTACCAGGTAGCGGTCATCATCACGCTGATGGCGCGCGGTAAATTCAGCGAGTTCAACCTCGTGTTTTCCGAAGAGACGATCTGGCTATTGGGGTTGAGCTACGGCAGCTACATCACAGTAAAGGGAATTTCCTCGGCCGCCACCACCACTACCGAAGCCGCGCGGGTGGTTCTCCCATCGCAACGCAAATGGTCCGATCTCATCACCAGCGATGAAGGCCTTGACCTCAGTCGTTTTCAAATGTTGATCTGGACGATCATAGCCGCCTGGGTCTTTCTCAACGATGTAGAGACCTATTTGACCAACATCGAAACCGCTGCCGACCTCAAGCCCTACTTCATCTCGTTTGGGTCGGGCGAAAGTGGAAAGTTACCGACTGTCGACATGTCTTTTTTGGTGTTGATGGGGCTTAGCCAGGGTGCCTACATCGGCCGCAAACTGGTGCCCTCTCACAAGGTGGCCGAGTTTCGGGAAGAATACCTGAGCGAACTGGAATCCGAGTTAAGTACGCTCACCCTCGGAATCCGCTTCAAAGAGTCGGAGTTTGAGTTGATTCAGGAATCGCCCACCGTGCCTGCGGCCGAGAAGCTCCGGGCACACCAGGAGCTTGGCGTTCTGAAAAAGAAACGCGAAAAGATGGAGCGCGAAATCGAAGAAATCAAAAAATTCAAGACCGAGCGCTTCGCGCAAGGTTAAAACCTGGCGACATAGGCAACATCCTCCTTTCGTATCCGACACTGCCTGAACAAATCAATATTTAACGTACCCCATAAGAACCAACCATGAGCAACAAAAAGTTAAACGACCCCACACTACCCATTGAACTTGAACCCATCACATGGGAAAACCCGGAGCTAATAGAAGAAACAATCGCGAACAAGAAAGTCTCCTTCGTGCTCGGTGCTGATGCTAAACTGGGCGTGTCTGTCTTTAATGCCGAAAGCGATACCGATCCCTCGGAGGTGTTTGGCAAAGCTGGTGCGCTCATCCCCTTCCAGGCAAACCGTGCCTGGCTCAAATATGCAGCCGCATGTAACATTAAAGTCAAAGGCGGATTAGATATCAAATCGGTGGGCTTTGAAATGGATGTGGCTGCGGGCCTCCAGGCGTATGTATATCGAAAGCATGATGCCACTCAATTGCTCAAGGAGGCACAGGCCAGGGATATAAATTCCATTAAAACGATCTTTTCAAAAACGCATATCAGAGATTTGGACATTGACGAAGCAGTAGGGTTAGAGTTTGCCGGAAAGCTTGGAGCCTCTATCGCTGTCTCGTGGTCGGATGTATGGACGTCTCAACTCAGTGTGTTATCCGACTTACTCGATACCAACGAGTTGATAAAACTAAAAGTTGGCCCAGAGGCCTCGATCAAAACCAGTATTCAACTTGAAGATGCCTTTCGCGTGCAGCTCGTCAAGACCGGCCGTCAAAAGTATCAACTATGGATCAAGCGAAATCAATCGAAGAAATGGAGTTCGTCCATTTCGATAAACGTTGGCGTGAAGATCGAAAATCCTGAGGTGATCACAGATCGCCTGGATTCCCTTTTTCAGGAAGTGTTTGAGGTCAGTTTTGCCAAGCTGAACGACCTGGTGAAGAAAAAAGCGAGTACACTATCGGAGAGCGAAAAATTGATCATCAAGGCAATTGCCAATCGGCTTGGTTGGAACGAGTCAACCGCATTTGACCAGCTGAAAGAAAAAATTGAAACCTTGTACGAGACGCTTCACAAGAAAGTAGAGACGGCCGTCACCAAAAAGGTAGAGGCCGGATTTAAATATGAGTATCTGCGCGTTGCTGAACGAGATGATCTCTTTTCAGCAACCGTAACTGATTCGGGTCTTGATGAATTCCATCAGGATATCATCCGGGCCAACGTAACACCGCTAATTCATCATGCGCTGCAGCAACCTTCTTCCGCACTGCTTAACCATGTAAAATTTTTACGAGAAGATGTCAAAAAGCGCCAGCGAAGCTCTGGGTTCTCACTGGGGTTTGGCAAATGGGTGGCCAGTAATCGAAACAAAATAAGCATGATGCAAACCACCCGCACAACTGAAAAAGGTGTGCAGGTTGCGTATCATGGCCAACGATCTTATGAAGATGGTGTGGGCAGTTCCAAACGTCAATGGCTGGTCGACTTTAATGCCGAAATGCCCCAGGTGTCGAATCAACCCGTTACACCGTTGGCAAGCGAGTTTAACTATAGTCTCAACTTACAATACGAATGGACTGAGAAAAGATTAAAACCGGCAAACCTTGACAGCTTTTTGGATTTATGCCGGTTGTGGAACGTGATCAGTGACGGACAATGGACAACGCTGAGGACCCAACTCGAAAGTGACCTTGACCATGCAAGCGCGATCACCTATTCCTGCACGGCCCTGTATCCGCATGAACTCTTTCGGGTGATGATTGCTGCCATGGGAAATTCATCAGCTCAATTGGACAGTGTTTTCTACCAATCGCTTGGCGCAGCACTTCCGTACTGGGCTCCGTTTCCGGTGCGCATGGACGTTGAAAAAAAGGCCACGCATTACGCGCCAATCTGGCGCGAGTTCATCGAGACAGAATCCGTCAATCCACAGGAAATAGCGGCTCAGCACTTAAAAGATATCGATAAGAAACTCGCTGCTGAGGAGCTTAACTATGCGCCTAATCAGTTCATCAATTTTCAATCGTTCGCATTTGCAGCCAAGCATAACGCGCAAACGCTTAGACGTTGGAAATCGTTTCGGGAGGGCGTGAGTGAACTGAGTAAAGCCATAGACCGGCAAGCTTTACAGGTACATGACCCGCTAGTCAATCAGTGTTTTCAAAAAATGGAGGACCTCTGGTTGTTTCCTCTTCATGCAAAAGCATTCGGTAACTACCTGGCTCGGATAGCCGATCAGTACCCGACACTACGTGCTCAGGCGGTACGTACAGCAAAAATCAGCTACACGAAAAAGGACAAAGACCAAGTACTAATCATAGGCAGAACATAGGCAGTACCCAGCCTAAGTTTACGTATCTGGCAGAAAAGACAATCGGCTCAATGACGGACCCCACCCCCTTCACCCCCAACGGCAGCGACCAGCTCGCTCCCGCCAGCGCAGAGGTAACCTGGCCCGAAGTGCCCACCGCCATGCTGGTGGTGCACGGCATCGGCAACCAACTGCCGCTGGAAACGCTCGACCAGTTTGGCCGCGGCCTCATCCAGGTATACCAACAAGAGTTTGGCGAAAGCCTCATCGTGAGCCACCACCTGGTAGACAAAGAGGACACACGCGGGGGCATGTGGTTCGATAACGTGCTGCGCCTCTCGCGCCAAGGCAAGCCCGGCTTCATCGACCTGTACGAATACTACTGGGCCTACTACTCCGAAGACAAAGCTTCGTGGCGCGACATCAACGGCTGGATACAAGGTGTGGTAAAAGGTGCCCGCCACTTCTACCAACGCAACGCCAGCCTGGGCCAGCAATACAAAGACAAGAGCCTGTTCTTTCACTCGCGCACAGGCGAATTCAGCAGCTTTCGCTACAACCTGTTTGTGTCGTTTGCCTCCAAAGTATTGCTCGGGCTCGATGCCCTCTGGCGCGGCTTCCTCTGGTTAATCACCCGCATTCCCTTCCTGGGCAGCCTGGCCGATGCGCTCATTCGAAGTTATTCGGACAATGCCGTGCGCGGCCTCACCAACGTGATTGGCGATGTGGTGGTCTACAACGTGAACGACCCCAAGTCTAAGTTTTATGACGTCAAAAAACGCATCCAGGAAGGAGCCGTGAAAGCGTTGCAATACCTGATTGAACGGGAGGACAGCAACGAGAAAAATTTGCCCTACTACCCGCGCGTGGTGGTAGCCGGCCACTCGCTCGGCAGCCAGGTGGCCTACGATGCCATCAACCGCATGAACCTGCTGGTGAACCAGGGCGAAGTAAAGGGATACCGGAAAGATGGCACGCACAAAACCACGGGCGCGAAACTGGAAAAGCAACTCTGCGGCTTTGTCACCTTTGGCAGCCCGCTGGATAAGATCATGTTTTTCCTGCGCGAGAATGTACCCGATGAGCAATATTTACGTCAACAGTTTCTCGATCACTTCAACGGCTTTAAGCAGCGCGACATCAACTTCGGCAACTCGAACCGGGGCAATCCGAATTACGTGAAAACCAACAGCAGCCTGCAGCGCCACCTCGAAGACATTACCTGGCGCAATTATTATGACGGGCACGACTACGTGAGCGGAGGTCTGGATTATTACCACAACCTCACTAACATCGACTGCCGCTTCAAGCCTTCCGGCTTCATCAAGTTCACGCACAGCGACTACTGGACCCATCCGCCCTTCTACCGCGATATCATCCGCCACTTCATCCAATAACCCCTACCTATGTCATCACCTCAGCCTATCCTCCAACACTCGTCCGATCTTGCTGCGGCTGCCCATGCCGCGCATGTTACCCCGTTCTTTGACACCTCCGCTACGGATGCGCTCATTACGCAAGCGCGCAAGAACAGCGCGCGCTCACTTTACCAGGGCCTGGCGCTACTGCTTGTGTCGCTGGCCGTGTTGGTGATCATCCTGTTCGCCACCAAACCGCCTGAGCCGGCAGGCAGCACGGCAACGCCCGTAGCCTGCTGCGAAAACGGCAAATCCAAAATACTGCAATGCCCGCCCTGTGGTGGTTACGATCCATTAGTCTATGTGGCGCTGGTGGTGTTGGTGATTTCATCTGCGGGCGGGGTAGCGCTGCTGCGCACTGCGGCCCGCACCGCCAAACGGGCAACCGACCTGGAAGACGACCGCCTGGCCCTGCGCGATGCCCGCCTGGCGTGGGAGCTCTCGCGCGGGTTGCCGGATTGGATGGAAAAGGAACCGAAATCCACCACTACCGAACCGAACGGCAGAAAAATTACCCGCGGCCGCGAATATTCCTTCCCGCGGCAGCGCACGCAACAACAGATTGTGGAGGGGTTGATGGGGCGAATGAACAACTAAACGTAAGTCAAAATCAACCGTATGGAAAGCAAAAGAGATTTGGGATTTTTTAATGGCATGAAGGCCGAGCTCATCCCATTGCTCGCTGGCCTTGTTTCTTTCACACTAGTAGCGGAAGAAGCTATCAATCAAATTGAAAACATTTTTCACTCACAGAAATCTACTGGCATAGTCGTTTTCATCCTAATGTATTTCATCATGCCTGTAATTGGCATACTTTTTTGGCTAACTGTTATGAACTATCGTGATGGCTTGAAAAGAAAAATGCTGGCAAACAAAAGGGCGACTGACTTCCGATTAATATGCTTGATTCTTCTGGCATTCATAATTCTAATAGGTACCTTCTGGTGGAGAATAAAGGGATTTTTTGTAGTCGCTCTTGTTACGTTAGTCTTACTGTTAGTCTACTTTTTCCGACTGATAAGAATGAAAGAGGAATTCGTTCCGTTTCATCGCGAATATCTTCAAGCAAAAATTCAGTTAGGATTGCTGACATCCACGCTTTTGATCTTATGGGTTGTCTATTTTTACGGTTATCTGACGAGTAACGAATTTAAGGATTGGAAGGACGATTCCAAAATTCTAACTTCCATCAGAACTGCTGCAACTGCGCGGGAAAAGTACGAGGACAAATCCGTTGCTGCCAAAGATTTTATCGATCGTTATGCCGATCTGATCTATTTGCCACTTCAGTCATCAAATGCTCAATTACCAAGCCGAGACCAAGGCCGTCAAGGTTTGGACGCGCTTTACAAGAGGATTTGGGATAACCCGTTCGCGACAGGGGTTCATGAAACACTGGCTATCGATGGAAACTACGGGCGCGAAAATTTAGACCGAATACAGTACAGCGTTTATCGGGCCCAGATAATTAGTTTGGACAGGTACAAGAAAGATTGGGTTCCCTGGATGCAGATAGTGCAGTTTAAGGGACTCATTCTCTTTAACCTGCTCTTGCTTTTTCTTCTCTGTGTCTGGTACCATAGCTATCACTCCCAGCTGGATGGAAATCACGATGAAGACCATTCCGAAATTACAATATCAAAGACTGGGATATACATTCTTTTTCTAATCATTATACCCTTCTTTAAACCAATTACGAAAGAGAACATAAGTTTTGGCAAGCCTTACGTTACGTTTTCTAATCCCATTACTATCAATAACAAAATCTCTGGTGATAAACCAAATCCACCTGTCGAACCCATTAACTACGATCAGTTTAAAAGCATAGTAGACCAAGCCGTGGCAGCGCAGCTCAAAGAAACCAACGAATCCGTCAAAAATGTTCAGGAAACTTTGAAATCAATGAAGCAACGTCCGGTAAAACAAAACATGCAATGACCATGAAATCAAAAGCGATATTGGTTCTGCTGTTCTCATCGGCTCAATTGTCACATTCTCAAACGCTTGATCGGCATAATCAGAAGTTTGCCTGGATTGATTCCGCTGTTTTCCTTATGGAGAATATAGCGGCTTTAAGTATCAGAGATGATAGTGATAAACTTATTGGGTATAAAAAAAGCCATCTCAAATATTCCAACACAATTCAGTGGCTGATAAGCAATCAAATCAAAAGCTGCGGTTTTAAATCACTGGCTCAGCTCGCCTTTTGCATCGTCACCCAATTAGAAGATGAACTGTCTAAGGATTTTGCCCTAAAGCCTGAGCATCGGATTGCGTTGGCCTCACTTTACGCCCACACCAAACGATTGTTTGAGCATGAAATGTATGGGGGTACTGTGTTTGACGAAACCATACATATCCAATACTACCAGCACCGCCTGCGGATACTTCAACTTCTTGATCAGGAAAGATTCGAGCAGCGAGTCAATCAGAGGTTAACCCATCTGGAAGAGTGCCTTGCCAACCTGGAGACCCGGCTAACCGCACAAATAAAAAATGGCCTCTCTGATCTCGATAAAAGTCTTAAAGGCGAATTTTCTTACCTTAATTCTACAATGAATCAAACAAAAACTTTTACACAAAACCAGCAAAGAGACCAAATGGTAACTCAGATCACCAGCCGGAAGAAATGGCAAAGAAAGGCCCGGGCAGTTGAAGGAAGCACTATTGAACGAATTCTAACCAGTGGCAAAAGCAGATACAAAATGAAACAGGAACTCAAACGATCAATAAGAAGTACCCCCAAACAGTCATAAGCAAAGTGAATTGGGGGTATCCGGGCTTTAAGTTTTTACATACCTCTTGTGTCGGGGGTCTAGATTGATCACTTAACACGAGGAAACTTGGCCGCTATCCTATTCAAAACATAACCATGAGGCACACGCCTTGCGTGCCGCTTGCCCGCCAAACAGGCGGGATCCCCCAATCGCCACACCGCCCTACTAACAGGGGATTCTTCGCTACCGATCTCCACGCACCGGCCGTGGGGTTTCTTAAGCCATGCATTGACGCCCGGGCTGGTTCACGTTACCCGCTCAGAATACGATTTGTCCTTTTTGTTTGGGAGAACACATGCCCGAAAGGCAGCCCGTGGGCATTTAAACGGGCCCCGCCATCTGAATTTTCCCTGATTTTCGCATTGGAAAAAGTCGCTTTCTGATCTTCTGAGCGATTTTTTGTCTCGGTAAGCCGGTTTATCGCGGTAAATCAAAAAAGGTTAACCTTCCGAATCACCAAATTCGGTGGGCAAACCGGAGGAAGCCGAAGAAGAGTGGTTGACCCTCGTGGGTTTGATAACACAAAAAGTAAGAGCCGCGTAAACTCCTGGCGTGATTAACAGGAGAAAATAAAACTTTAAAAGTATGCCATGTAGAGTAGGAATCACAACAGATCTTGTATCCAGAAAAAATTACTGGCAGAGCCAGCATCCCACATTGAGAAATTGGACGGTATTGCACAATGGATTGACGAGGGAAGAAGCTCAAGCAAAAGAAAACTATTATGCCTCTAACTACCGTTGCCAGGCTTCAGGTGGTGGAAATGACCCTGACAAGCCAAAGTCCTGGAGTGTCTATCGATTTGATTATTGATCCAAGAAGGTCTGACCTCAGAAATCGTTTAGAGCGACACAGTGGCTTCTGCCGCTCGCCCGCCCTCTCCTTTCGAAGCCACATCCTGAGGCACGCGTTTCGCGTGCCGAAGGATCCCCCTCATCGCCACACCGCCCTACAAACAGGGGATTCTTCGCTCCTGATCTACACGCACCGGCCGTGGGGTTACTCTAGCCATGCGTTGACGCCCGGGCTGGTTCACGTTACCCGCTCAGAATAGGGTTTGCTTTATTGGGTTTGCCATACCGACCGCGGATTAATGGCCTGTGGCCAGCGTTTCTGTTTAACGTTTGCCATACCTATACCCAATAAATTTTTTCGGGGTCCCGTGTCACGCGTGTTTCGCGGTTGGGTATATTGGCTCAATATCATACCATAGACAGGTTTACCAAAACGAACAACGGATGGCCGGAAAAAAGACGGAAGAGACTGTACGCAAACGGGCGAAAAAAGAACCCAAAGAAAAACCCATTGAAGTAACCCTGTGGGATGCCGCCAACAAGCTGCGCGGCAGCGTAGAACCGGCCGAGTATAAGCACGTAGTGTTGGGCCTCATCTTCCTGAAATTTGCCAGCGATAAGTTTGAGCAACACCGCGCTAAACTTATTGCCGAGGGCAAAGAAAAATACATTGAGAAGCCGGAGTTCTACAACATGAACAACGTGTTCTTCCTGGAAGAAACCAGCCGGTGGAGTTACCTGATCAAAAAATCAAAGCAGAACGATATTGCCTTGCTCATTGACACGGCTTTGCATACCATTGAGAAAAATAATAAGGCCCTGAAGGGCGCGCTGCCCGACAATTATTTTTCCCGGTTGGGTTTGGATGTAACCAAACTCGCTTCCCTGCTGGATACCATTAACGACATTGATACCACCAAAGACCCCAAGCAGGATGTGGTGGGCAAAGTGTATGAATACTTTCTTTCCAAGTTTGCGCTGGCTGAGGGCAAAGGCAAGGGGGAGTTTTACACACCCAAGAGCATTGTAAACCTGATTGCCGAAATGATTGAGCCTTACAAAGGCATCATCTACGACCCCGCCTGTGGTTCGGGCGGTATGTTTGTGCAATCCATTAAGTTTATTGAAGCCCACCACGGCAACAAGAAAGAAATTTCCATTTACGGGCAGGAGTACACAAACACCACCTACAAACTGGCCAAGATGAACCTCGCCATCCGCGGCATTAGCGGCAACCTGGGCGAAAAAGCTGCCAACACTTTTTTGGATGACCAACACAAAGACCTGAAGGCAGACTACATCATGGCCAACCCGCCTTTCAACCAAAAGGACTGGCGAGCCGAAAACGAGTTGCTGGACGACCCACGCTGGAGGGGTTACGAGGTGCCACCCAAGAGCAACGCGAACTACGGTTGGATTTTGAATATAGTGAGCAAACTGAGCGACAATGGCATCGCGGGCTTTATATTGGCGAATGGCGCATTAAGTGGTGGCGGTGAAGAATATAAAATAAGGAGAAAGCTAATTGAGAATAACTTAGTTGAAGCGATTGTCATTATCCCACGAGATACATTCTATACCACAGACATAAGTGTCACACTTTGGATTCTCAACAAAAACAAAAAAGCAAGAACGGTCGAAATAAATGGTAAAATGAAAAACTACCGTGACCGTGAAGGAGAAATTCTATTTATTGACTTAAGACGCTGGGGACAAGAGTTCGAAAAAATGTTTATTGAACTCACAGAAGAAGAAATTGCTAAAGTGTCCGAAAACTATCACAACTGGCAACAGGCCGATTATAAGAAAACATACAAAAACGTGCCCGAGTATTGCTACTCAGCGAGTTTCAACGAAATTGAAGCAAACGACTTTTCTTTGGTGCCAAGTAAATATATCGAGTTTATCGACCGTGACAGTGGTATTGACTTTGATTCTGAAATGAAACGCATACAAAAAGATTTTAAGGAACTTTTAAGGGAAGAAAAACAATCACAAGAGCAACTGATAAACGCTTTTAAAGTTTTGGGTTATGAATTATAAGCGCATTGGTGATTACATACAATTGATTGACAACCGAAACAAGGATTTGGCAGTAACAAACCTACTTGGTATTAACATTAACAAGAACTTCATGCCTTCGGTTGCCAATACATCTGAAACTGACCTAACAAAATATAAGGTAATTAGGAAAGGGCAATTTGCTTATAGCGCAATGCAAGTTGGAAGAGATGAAACCATTCGGCTTGCACTTTATACTGCGGAGCAGCCTGCAATAATTTCTCCAGCGTACTTGGTAATTGAATCTAAAGATATTAATGAGCTATTGCCAGAGTACATGATGATGTGGTTTCACCGACCAGAGTCGGATAGATATGGATGGTTTATAAGTGATAGTAGTGTTAGGGCTAGTTTAGAGTGGGAACGATTTTGTGAAATACAAATTCCAATACCTGACATTAATGAACAACGCAGTTTTGTTGCACTTTACAACGGCTTAATGACCAATCAAAGAGTTTATGAAAATAGTTTAACTGACCTACAATTAATTTGCGATACGTACATTGAAAACTTAATTAAAACCGAAAAGCCAAAATTACTCGGTCAATACATTGAGCAATCAGATGAAAGGAATAATGATTTGCAGGTAAAGTTTCTGCAAGGAGTATCAACTTCAAAAGTACTGATTGAAACAAAGGCGAATACAAACGGACTTGAATTTTCAAATTATAAAGTTGTAAGAACAGGCGAATTTGTCTATGTAGCTGATACTTCAAGGAGAGGTGACAAAATTGCTTTAGCAATGAATAGTGCTGAGCCTTGTATTGTTTCAGGAATCTACACAGTTTTTAGAGTAATAAGACCAACCGAATTATTACCTGAATATTTGTACTTATGGCTTGCTCGACCAGAATTTGACCGATATGCAAGATTCCACTCCTGGGGAAGTGCAAGAGAAACTTTTGATTGGGCTGACATGTGCAATGTGAAATTGCCCATTCCAGATATAAAAGTTCAGAAAGCCATAGTGACCATCTACCACACTTTGGAAACTCGTAAACGAATTAATGGGCAATTGAAAAATACAATAAAACCACTTTGTCCAGTATTAATGAAAGGTGTTGCGGAGAGTTTATTTCAACCTGCTTAAAAGTAATCTACATATGGGTTATAAATATCAAATAGTATTTCTTGGCTCAATTAACAACATCGCTGATGAAATCAATACTCTCTTTCGTGAAAGACTGAAAGAATTGAACTTAAAAGCAGATTTCTATCAAGTAATAAACTCCTCTCAAGTAGCAAATGAGTACAAGGGTAACCAACCAGCCTTTGTTCTATACTTTGGAAATCAAGATGGTAATTTTGAAGATGTTGGCATCGTACAAACACTTTTAAATGAGGGCAATATTGTATTGCCAATTTTCTACGATTCATTTAAAAATGAAATCCCAACGGTTCTTTCTAACCAAAACGGCCTAAAGTATGAACCACAGCAACAAGATAAAATTGTCAATTTAATTCTTGAATCTTTCGGTAAATTAAGAAACACTAGAAAGGTATTCATAAGTTACAAAAGGGACGAATCTTCTTCTGTTGCAATACAACTTTACGAAGCATTAGAGAAGAATAATTTTGATGTTTTTCTCGATACCCATTCCATTAAGCAGGGCGAACCATTTCAGGATGAACTATGGCACAGAATGGCAGACTGTGATGTGATTGTTTTACTTAACACACCTAAATTCCTAGAGAGTGAATGGTGTGAAAAGGAAATCGCAGAAGCTGGAGTTAAACAAATTGGCGTGCTTCAATTAGTATGGCCAAATAACAGTTTAGCTAGAATGGCAGAGGTTTGTTTCCCTCAACAATTGTTATCAGTTGATTTTCAAGAGGAAATTTACAATAGCAAGGATACTTCAAAACTCACTACCAGTGCTCTAAACAACATTATTCAGAAGGTTGAATCCATTAGAGCGCGAAATTTAGCAGCGCGTCAAGATAATTTAATTACTGAATTTTTAAGTATCGCCCGTAAGAATGGAAAAGCTGTAACCATTCAGCCTGAAAGATTCATTACTGAAGAATTGCCCAAGAACAAAAGGAGAATCTTCATTCCCTCAGTTGGCATACCTCAATCAACGGACTACAATCAGTCATCTGAATTAAAAAAAGAAATTAAGGAGTACTCTGTAGACGAAGTCTATCTGATTTATGATGATGTGAGAATTAGGGAAAAATGGCTAAAACATTTAGAATATCTGAACGCATATCTTGATGTTAAAACAATTAAAAAGCAACAATTTGATTTATGGCTTCAGAAAAATTAAAAAGCATATTTCTTTCAGCTAGCATTCCTTTCAAGGAAAGGCATCAAAAATATTTTGGCACAGCAGATATTATTGCAATTCGTGATGCAGTAGTTGCTCTAGCAACAGTTGCATTACCTTATCATAGGTTAGTTTGGGGTGGTCATCCTTCAATTACTCCAATGATTTATTATGTAATGGAGAGAATGGGGCTGAATATTCAAGAGCACCTTACTTTATATCAGTCATTATTTTTTGAGAAAGACTTTCCACAAGATAATAATCGTTTTGAGAACATTGTCTTTACAGAGAATAAGGGTAATTTAAATGAAAGCCTATTTCACATGAGAGGCAGGATGATGAAAGAAAATAAATTTTCTGCCGGTGTTTTTATTGGTGGAATGGATGGAGTAGAGATTGAATTTAAGCTCTTCAGCAAAACCTATCCTCAAGCATTAGTTTTGCCAATTGCTAGCACCGGTGCTGCTTCAAAAATTGTATTTGATGAATACTTAACCGGTAATCAAAAGAATAATCGCTTGGTTACCGACTACGGTTACATGTCACTATTCCAAGACCTATTGATGGCCAAAATTTAAACATATGGGAAGGAATATATTTGTTTCATACAAGTATGGCGACACAAGTGTAAATAGTTTAAATAAATGTGATTATAAATTTATTAACGGACGAATTCAAACTGTACCTCGAGGGACTAGAGTGAGAGATTATGTTGATGAGCTTCAAATGAAGATTGGAGAAGAACATGTCAACCTTGGGGAAAAAGATGGCGAGAGCTTGGAGCGTTTTAAGGATTCAACAATACAATCTGAATTGAAAAAGAAAATCTATAAAAGTAGCGTCACTTTAGTGATGATTTCAAAAGGAATGAAAGATCTTGATGTTCCGGAGAATGACCAATGGATACCCTGGGAAATATCCTATTCACTGAGAGTAGTCAAAAGAGAAGATAGCACAAGTCAAATGAATGCAATTTTAGGAATCGTGATTCCTGATGAGAATAATTCTTATCTGTGGTACTATGAAACTGACCCCTTTTGCCAATGCATCCATCACCGCACAGAGAGACTCTTTGATATGCTATCAAAGAATATGTTTAATATAAAAAACAAGAAATTCAGAGAGTGTAACGGGATACAAATTCATACAGCAGAAGAGCCGTCATTTATAAAGACTATAACGTGGGACGAATTTATGAATGGGGACAATGCTGATTTTTACATTGAGAAGGCAATTACAATTCGGGATAATGCAGGTTATTATGATATCCAAGTAAATATGGATTGATATGAGCTTCATCACAGAATTTCAACTAACGAATTACAGAGAAAGAACGAGAAGATTTTCACCAGACAATATTGTCAATCTTAGCGAGAGTTCCTCAAGAATTCAAACCAAGCCAATGGTTTTCCTCTCGCATAAGCATGAAGAGTTTTCAATACTTCAAGATGTAATCGCCTTTTTGAAGGCAGAGGGTGTTGACATCTATGTAGACTGGATGGATCAAGATATGCCTGCGTATACAAATGCTGAGACTGCCATTAGACTGAAAGAAAAAATCAAAGTATCAAACAAATTTATTCTTGTCGCAACCGATGATGCAGTTAACTCGAAGTGGTGTAATTGGGAATTAGGCTTAGGGGATGCAGCTAAGTACATTGAACACATTTCTTTATTCCCAATTAACAGAACATATCAGTCCTTCAGAGGTGCAGAGTATTTGAAAATCTATCCTTACATTGATTATGAAGATGGAACAGGAGAGTATTTGAACGGAACAGCTATAGCCAAAGGATACTATGTTAAAACGCCCTTGGAAAATTCTCAGGTCCGCCTTGTGTCTTTAAAGTATTGGCTAATGAGCTAAAATGAAATTCACCGAAGAAAAATTAGAAAAGGCGTTTACCGAACTGTTGGGGCAAGAAGGCTTTGCCCACCAACTCGGTGTTGCCCTTGCGCGGAAGCCCGATGACGTATTGATTGAAGAAGACCTGAGAACCTTTCTGTTAAATCGGTATGCACCACAAAGCATCACACGCAATGAGGTGAATTCTATTATTCTTCAACTCAGGTCACTTCCGGCATCCGACCTTTACGAGAGCAACAAGGCATTTCTGCGCATGCTCGCAGACGGGTTTATCCTCAAGCGGGAAAACCGGGCCGAAAAAGACCTTTACATCCAGCTCATTGATTATACGGGGCTTACCCAACACCGCCAGCCAGAGCCCGGCCAACTGCCGGTGATCCCGGCCGAGCCGGAGGAGCAATACCTGCCTGACCGTAACATTTACCGGTTTGTTACCCAACTGGATATTACCGGAAACGAAAGGCGCATCCCCGATGGGGTGTTATACATCAACGGTTTGCCTGTGGTAGTATTCGAGTTTAAGAGTGCCATTCGGGAGGAGGCGACCATTTTTGATGCGTTCAACCAATTAACTATCCGCTACCGAAGGGACATTCCGGAACTCTTCAAGTACAATGCTTTTTGTGTGATCAGCGATGGTGTAAACAACAAAGCAGGATCGTTTTTTGCACCCTATGAGTTCTTCTACGGTTGGCGCAGAGTGGCCGGCCTGGTGAAAGACGTGGATGGAATTGACAGTATGTTCACGCTGGTTCAGGGCATGTTCCAAAAGAACAGCCTCCGCGATATTATCCGAAACTTCATTTACCTCCCCGATAACAGTAAAAAGGAGGAGAAAATCCTTTGCCGGTATCCGCAGTTTTACGCTGCCCGCGCCCTGTACGAAAACATTAAAAGAGCGCAAAAACCGGCCGGAGACGGCAAGGGTGGAACGTACTTTGGCGCAACCGGCTGTGGCAAAAGTTTCACCATGCTCTACCTCACCCGGCTGCTCATGAAAAGTGAACACTTTGCCAGCCCCACCCTCGTACTCATTACCGACCGCACGGACTTGGATGACCAGCTTGCCTCACAATTCATCAACGCCAAAACCTTTATTGGAGATAACACAGTTGAAAGTGTTGAAAGCCGGGCTGACCTGCGGGCCAAGCTGCAAGGCAGGCAAAGTGGTGGCGTTTTTCTCACCACCATACACAAGTTTACGGAAGACACCGAGCTGCTGACCGTGAGAAACAACGTCATCTGCATTTCAGATGAAGCCCACCGAAGTCAGGTAAACCTAGAGCAAAAAATAAAGGTGACCGAAAAAGGCGTGGCAAAAACCTTTGGGTTTGCCAAGTACCTGCACGACTCGCTGCCCAACGCCACGTATGTTGGCTTTACCGGCACCCCCATTGACGCCACGCTGGACGTATTCGGTAAAGTGGTGGATGCCTACACGATGACCGAATCCGTGAAAGATGAAATCACCGTTCGAATTGTGTACGAAGGCCGTGCCGCCAAAGTGGCATTGAGGAACAGCGAACTGGAAAAGATAGAACGCTACTACGAAGAAGCGGCTGCCCTTGGCGCTAACGACTACCAAATCGACAAGAGCAAGGAAGAAACCGCCAATATGTACGCCATTTTAGGCGATCCGAAGCGGTTGCAAGCAGTAGCGCAGGATTTTGTAAACCACTACGAACGCAGAATTCAGGAGGGGGCTACCGTAAAAGGTAAAGCCATGTTTGTAAGCAGCACCCGCGAAATTGCTTACGAGCTATACAAATACATTATCCAGCTGCGACCGCAGTGGGCCGAGGCCCGTGAGGCGGAGGAAGGTGCCGTGCTGAGCGACAAAGACAAACGCGAACTGAAACCCATTGAGCGGATTAAGCTGGTGATGACCCGCGGCCAGGACGACCCCAAGGAGCTGTATGACATGCTGGGCTCTAAAGAATACCGCAAGGAGCTGGACCGGCAATTCAAAAATCCGAAGTCAAACTTCAAGATTGCGATTGTGGTCGACATGTGGCTAACGGGCTTTGATGTACCGTTCCTGGACAGCATTTACATCGACAAACCGATTCAGCAGCATAACCTTATTCAAACTATCTCACGGGTCAACCGCAAGTTCGAAGGCAAAAACAAAGGGCTGGTAGTGGACTATATCGGCATCAAGAAACAAATGAACCTGGCTCTTGCCAAATACAACAAGGGCGACAAGGAGAACTTTGAAGACATTGAGCAATCCCTGAGCGTAGTCCGGGACCACCTCGATTTGCTCGGAAAGCTTATGCACAAGTTCGACAGCACGAAGTACTTCAAAGGCAGCGCGGTGGAGCAACTGCACACGTTAAATATGGCGGCTGAGTTTGTGCAGCAAACCAAAGAATTGGAGACGCGCTTTATGGGCTTGGTTAAACGCCTGAAGGCGGCTTACGACATCTGCGTGGGAAGCGAAAAGCTTAAGCAAACTGAACGCGACCACACCCACTTTTACCTGGCTGTACGTTCAATTGTATTCAAACTTACCAAAGGCAACGCACCAGACACCGCGCAAATGAATGCCCGCGTTCGCGAAATGATCAAGGACGCGCTGCAAAGCGATGGAGTGGAAGAAATTTTCAGGTTGGGTGACCCATCGGAAACCGAGCAGGATATCTTTGATGAAGACTATCTGGCGAAGATTGATAAGATCAAATTGCCCAATACCAAGATAAAATTGCTTCAGCAGTTGTTGGCGCGGGTGATTGGCGAGCTGCGCAAGGTAAACCGAATCAAGGGTATTGATTTTACCAAAAAGATGGAAGCGATTGTTGAGCGGTACAACAACCGCGAAGCCAACGACATTTTGAGGAGTGAGGTGTATGAAGAAATGGCGGAAGCCTTGACCAACCTGATTTGGGAAGCCCACAGGGAGTTCTCGGCCGGTGATGAATTGGGCATCGACTTCGAAGAGAAGGCCTTTTATGACATATTAAAAGAACTCTGCAAGAAATACGACTTTACGTATCCGGACGACAGAATGATTGCCCTGGCAAAGGCCGTAAAAGTAATTGTGGATAGCCAGGCAAAATTCCCCGACTGGAATAAACGCGAAGACATCAAATCCGCCTTGAAAGTAGAGTTGATCCTGATCCTGGATGAATTTGGCTATCCACCTGTGGAGCGGGATGAAGTTTACGAAGAGATTTTTGAGCAAGCGGAGAATTTTAAGAAGCATGTTACGTAATCGATGAGCCGCTAGGGTTGAATATCAAATCTTATGATTGTTATAAAAAAGATCAATGAACGTGGAGAAGTTGCCCGACAGGATTCTGACACAGCATTCTTCCTGCATTTAATGTACGCGGGCGAGCAATTGTTAAAGCTCGTTACGAGTGGAATAATATCTGGGATCGAGGATACAAAAGGTAATAACCTAGGAGGTCAATATAACTTTATTTTCGATTTAGTTCGAGCGGACAGTGTTGGTGCCTGGTCGCGCACTCTTGATGCTGTACTCACTGGTCCAAGTGTACACTTTGTTAGCTCCGATTTTAACCAGTTTAAGAACGAGCTAACCGATAAGATCGGCAATCCGTCTTGGCAATATGGATCGATGTTTGCGCTACATGAATGCCTGCGGCTCCTGAATCCCAAAATTGAACCTCTTCCCCAAAAAACTCAGCTTAGGACATGGTTCGCATTTTTTGCCCAACTTCGAAATGATGCGCGAGCTCATGGCGTAATCTCTTCGGGGCAAGCTAGCCAAATTTGCAGTCATCTGGATAAGTCAATTAAGCTATTCCATGAAAACTACTCTCTCTTTAAATGCCCTTGGATTTATGTAAAACAAAACCTATCCGGCTCTTTTAAATTCATTTCATTAACCGATTATTCAAGTCGTTTTGAAATCCAAAACAAAATTGATCAAGAACGTCCACGCGAGGGCATCTACTTGTGCTTGTCAAGACTCTATTCAGTCAAACTAGTTAAGTCTTCAATTGACGCGTCTGATTTTCTGTTCCCAAACGGGAACTTCACAGACAAAACATATGAATGCATCTCATATCTCACCGGAAGGAAGATTGCAGAAGACTCAAGCCCCTATCTCACCCCAGCTACAATTCTGCCAAAAAGTGAAACGGAAGGTCAAAATCAAATCGATGTATTGAAGAATACCTTCACTAATTTACCACAACTCCAAAGCATATATATTACAAGGAGGAATTTGGAGACCGAGCTCGAGCAGGTTTTGACTTTTCCGGACAAATACCCAATCGTCACACTGTCCGGCAGGGGGGGAATTGGCAAAACCTCACTTGCCTTACAGGTTTTGCATCGCATATGCGAATCAAACCGATTCATGTCGATTATATGGCTGAGTGCTCGGGACATTGACTTGTTGGAAGAAGGCCCAAAAACTGTAAAGCCACAAATACTGGACGAAATCGATATCTCGAGGGAGTTTTATAAACTTTTTTCATCTGAACAAGACTTAGGCACTAAAGAACGCCAACGGGAATTTTTCCAAAATAGCCTCAAAGAAAGTAACGCCACATTCGGCCCGCTACTTTTGGTAATGGATAACTTCGAAACATTGAGAAATCCTAAGCAGGTCTTTAATTGGCTGGATACTTATGTGCGGAATCCAAATAAGGTTCTGATAACGTCACGTCTCCGGGTTTTCAAGGCCGACTATCCAATTGAAGTGGACGGAATGACTCGTGATGAATACGATGAATTAGTAGAAAAAGTGGCTAAAAAACTAGGAATTCAAGATGTAATCACGTCAGAGTTCTTGGACGATCTTTACAATGAATCGGATGGACATCCTTATGTAGTAAAGGTACTCTTGGGGGAGGTATTCAAACAAAAGGGCATCAAGAATGTAAAAAGAATTGTTGCGAGCAAAGAAGAGATATTAGCCGCGCTGTTTGAGCGGACCTACAACGATCTTTCGTCTGCGTCTCAAAGAATTTTTCTAACACTTTGTAGTTGGCGTAACATATTGCCCGAAATTGCTATCCAAGCAATTCTAAATAGGCCGGAAAATGAACTGATTGATGTCGATTATGGCATAGAAGAACTTCACAGATACTCATTTATTGAACTGCTTCGAACAGAGAATGAGGACGTCTTTATCTCAGTTCCCCTAGCCGCATTTGAATTTGGGAGAAAGAAATTAACCGTTAGCCCACTGAAAAGTAAAATTCAACTTGACATTCAACTTTTGAACTACTTCGGAGTCACAAATCACAGTGAAATCGAAAAAGGAGCGACACCAAAAGTGGAGTTTTTTTTAAAGGGCATAACAGGGGCAATAAAAATTGGGAAACTCGATATTGAAAAATGTGACCCCATTTTGCACTTTATCTGTCGCAGATATCCGAAAGGTTGGCTGCTGTTGTATGGAATTTACTCAGAATTTGTCTACCAAAAGAAAGTAATTGAATGCCTTCAAAACTTCGTTGCCGATAGTAGAATCAAAGGCAAAGAAAAAGTTGAAGGATTGGAGTTGCTTGCAAAACAATACTCGATTCAAAATAACCATACCGCTGAGGCCCAGACCTTGGTGGACATTTGTAATGTTGATTCTATTGACTTTATGGACCTGACCAACGCAGTCCGGAGCCTCATGTTGTTATTTAAGGAAAAGAAAACAAAACTGAAAAAAGAAGAAACAGCAATGATGTTGAGTTCGGTTGCAGATAAAATGAACAGGCGTATCGGAAAAGAGGGCCGCGCAAGTGATTTTACAGAATTGGCGTGGGTGTATCTTCATCTTGAAAAGCGACACGAAGCGAAAGCACTGGTGATGCATGCACTTCAAAGCGATTCCAAGAACCTTCATGCATTGAATCTCGCGAGAATACTTAAGGTCAGGACGTAGTCGATACGCGATGTTTGTTTTGGTATGGCACCGTCCCTCACCACACCGCGATTCTTGCCTGATAGCATTGTCTCCCTTTCTGCACAACCGTACTTCCCGTCATTGCGAGGAACAAGTCTCGAAGCATGAGAGACAAACAGGCGGGACCCCTTGTCGAAGAATGTTTTTTGTCAGTCTGAGTCCGATAGCGATCCGGAGGTCGAGGACTGACATTGCCCGATACACGCTTCGACTGGCTCAGCGTGACAATCCCCCAACTGTCAGCCTGTAGCAGGCCTCGCCATGACGTTCCCCACTAAAGTAGTCCCGTCATTGCGAGGAACGACACCCGAGGAACGAGGGTGGAGGACGCTTGCCCGCCAAACAGGCGGAAAGCAATCTTCATCAAAACATCGATAAATTCCTTGTCAGCCTGAGCCTGTCGAAGGCTGCCTAATTTCAAAAACGGTATCGGCAGTCCGCCTTACCTAACCCAATGCCGAGGGTTGCGAGAAGCGGTAGAGATGGCTTCGCCCTGTAGCAGGCCTCGCCATGACGTTCCCTACTAGCGCAATCCCCGGCCTGATCCCAACGAAATGCCGAAGGTTTGCGTTGAAGACGAGAAACGCCTTCGTCACTTTCGGCTACTCGCTTTAATGAACCCCCGAATCATAAAACACTACCCGTTTACCCGCGCATGAACGCCATTTGTTACTCGCACTACGGAGGACCGGAACAACTTATGCTGGCCAACATCCCCACCCCTGCCCCCAAACCGGGCCACGTGCTCGTGCGCGTGAAGGCGGCTTCCATTAACTCGTGGGATTACGACATGCTGCACGGGCGGGCGTTCATCATGCGCGTGCTCAGTGGCTTCACCCGGCCAAAATACCACGTGCTTGGCTGCGATGTAGCCGGTGTGGTGGAAGCTACCGGCCCCAACTGCCATCACTGGCAACCGGGTGATGAAGTGTTTGGCGACATTGCCTCTGCGGGCTTTGGTGCCTTTGCCGAATTCGTGTCGGTGCCCGAAGGACTGCTGGCGCGCAAATCCGCTTCGTTGTCGTTTCACCAGGCGGCCGCAGTGCCGCAGGCCGGGTTGCTGGCCATACAGGGGTTGCGACACCGGGGTGAAGTAACAGCCGGCCAACGGGTGCTCATCAACGGAGCCGGTGGTGGCGTAGGACCGATTGCCCTAACGTACGCGAAAAGCCGGGGCGCGCATGTTACCGCAGTGGATCGACCGGAGAAACTCGACTTCCTGCGGGCGCTGGGTGCAGACGAGCTGATCGATTTTACCGCTACAGACTATACGAACACCGGCCAGCGCTATGACAAAATCCTGGACGTGATTGCGCATCGTTCGGCTTCGGAGTACCGCCAGGCACTCACTCCTAATGGCGTGTTTACCATGATTGGCGGCTCAATGGGTGGCTTGCTTCTGCGTATGATGATGGTGGAGCCGCTGCTGTCAAAGTTTCGCAACCAGAAGCTGGGCATCATGGGCTATCATGTCAGTCGCGAAGGGTTAGCCGAACTGGCGCACTTGTTGGAAACGGGTGTTATCCAGGTTCCCATCGACAGCACGTTTCCACTCGCCCACACGCGCGCAGCGTTCGAGCACTTTATGTCGGGTAAATTCAAAGGCAAGATTGTGATCGACATGGGGGCCAACGGGATGTCCCCCAACCGGTGACGTGTTCCCCTTTCCGTGGAGATGGCTTCTTTCCTTCCGCTCCTTTCGTCATTACGAGGAACGAGTCTCGAAGTATGAGAGACGAGGACGAAGCAATCTCTAGAGCCTGGGTCTAACCCAATGCCAAAGGGTTACGATGAACGGTAGAGATGGCTTCGTCACCTTCGGCTCCTCGCCATGACGCACTTTCCGTAGAGGTGCCTTCAGCCTGAGCAGGCCTCGCCATGACGTTCCTTTCGTCATTGCGAGGATCGACACCCGAGGAACGAGGGTGGAGGACGCTTGCCCGCCAAACAGGCGGGAAGCAATCTCTACAGCCTGAACCTAACTAAATGCAAAGGGTTCCGAGAAGCGGTAGAGATGGCTTCGTCACCTACGGCTGCTCGCCATCACGCACTTCGCATGAGATTACTTCAACAACTCGCGGGCAAAGGCCTCCACGGTTGCTTGTGGACTCGGTAAATTAATGGTGAAGGACCGGTCCAGCGGCTCGCCTGCATAGGTGCCTTTCACTTTCATGCTCACGATGCCCCCATCGGCAACACTCAATTTGCTTTCAAAGTAGGCATAGGTGATGGTCACCACACCGGTACTTCCCTTCTCCACAATGTACTTGGTTGCCTTCAGCGTACCCCCTGTCAGGGCGCCTGTACCCTGCACCACCACTTTCGCTGCCTGCAAACTCTTGTCTGCCGTTTCGCGCGCTGTAATCAATCCAGCAATTCGCGGGTCAAGATCGATCGGTGTTTGATCGCATCCTTCACCCAGCGCCTCCAGCACTTTTTCAGACGCTTTCAACACGGCACGCGCAGTAACCAGTGACGCTTCCAACGCCACAGCTTCCGTCTTCAGTTTGGCGATCTTCGCACTGTTTTCCGGAACTTTGGTGATGTCGTCATCCATCGCCTTCTTTAGTCTTCGGATCCTGCTTTCGCGCTCGTCAATGTCGTCTTTCAAGCCGTTTACTTTCCTCCGGTCTCTTCTTACGTCTGCTTCGGCATCGGTAAATTTCTTGCAGTCTTTGTCGCGCTCGGCCTTTACAATGCCGCGTTGCTTTTCGATTTCAACATTCAGTGTGCGTACTTCTTCCTGTTTTTGCGTTAGCGTGGCCTGTGCCTCTCTGAACGCTCGCTGCGAATCTTTGGTGGCCTTGTCAATTTCTGCAGAGGCAACATCACTGATGTACTTTTGCAAATCGGAGCCCATGGTGGCCATTACATTATAGCCCGCACCATCCTTCGTGCTTCCTGCGGCTACGCGCAATTGGGCCTGAAACTGATCGAAGATTTTTCCATTCATATATAAATCAAATCCCTTGTCGCTCAGCATCATGTCGGATTCGGCCACCACCTTCAACACCGAAGCTTTGCCGCTATAGGCCACCTTTGATGATTTCGGATCAGTTGGGCTCAGCACCAGGTTAAAAAAAGGATCGGGTTTATCCCGCGCACCGGTAAATGAAAAATAGGGGGCATACACGATGGAGGTAATGCCGGCACCGGCTTTTATTCCGCCTTTTGAAATGCCGACCAGAAGATTGGTAGTGTAGCCATCAATCGTGCTGCTGCCCTGGATGAGAAAGCCGGGTTCATACTGTTTTTCCAACACGGTAACCGGGGTCACTCCGGGCACAATCGTTAGGCGGGCATTTCGAATGGCAATGGAGTTCACCAGGTTTCGACTGTCGTCTGGCACTTTTAACGAAGGGCTGGTGTGTTGAACAGCTTTGACGATGTCACTCATCAGGATCTGTTTGAAGCCGGCATCAATCATCGTTTGAGTAGGGTTTGACGGATCGAGAGCAAACGTGACATCACCCGCAAGCGCAGGGCTCGCAGGATTACCCACTTTGATCTTTCCTTTAAACTGCAACGTGGGCATAGGTAACGGGGTGGTTTTGAAACTCACGCCCACGCCAATTCCCATATCAGCCAACTGCACACCGGGGTTCTCGAACGGCCGATCCCACGTGCCATTCATGATTCCTTCAATACTCAATTCGGCATTGGTGATGTTGACGGCCACACGGGTGGTAAACGTGAGGGTTCTCTTTTGGTCCACTTTCACATCCATCATGCCGCCAAGGCTCACTTCAAAGTTGGCCGGGTTCGGGGTAATCATGAAGTTCACATTCTTTAATACGGTGGTTCTTTTGGCATCGAATGGAATGTTGGTATTCAACGAGGCCATGAGTTTCATATCGCCCGGGTTAGTACTCACGGTAGCGCGCAAAAGCAATTGGCTCTTGCCGATTAACTGTTCCACTTCTTTCGACAGGGCCGATACATCGTACAACGAAAGCAGGGTAAGACCCCGGGTAACGTCAGCTTCCTGTCCGAGTTTCTTGAATAACGCGAGTCTTGTTTTTTGTGCCGAGGAAGCCAGCACCAGGGCTGTGTTCCGGAGCCCCACCGGGTCGAGCACACCCAGGGCTGGATCTAACCGCTGAAACGAAAAATCGGAAGGCGGGGAAACCCCGACCATAAACTCAACGGGCGTTCGGGCCGCGTTGATGAAAAATTCCACCTGCCCGAAATCCGAGGTTGTATTTAGCGAAAGTGTTTTGGCAAAAGGGGCAACCGAGAGGGTTCCTTGCGACATCGACAAATTCCAAAAGGCATCGGGCCACTCCGGTGCCTTGTTCATGCCAAGCGTGCTCAAGACATTACCCATGCTCAGCGTGCTGATGTCACCCGTCAACACACAATCATTGGCGTTACTGGAGAGGGTTGCGCTGGTTTTGATACTGGCCTCACCGATTTTAAAATCACTTTTCAACGTGGAGGAAACCGAAACCGCAGCCAGCGGATTATGGATGTTGAAGTCGACCGTAATATTTCTTGCTGCGATGCCGCTGACCGGGCTCCAGTCCTGTTGGGCCGCAAACTGAATTCCAACCGTGTTGATAGTGTTTTGGGCCAGCTCCAGGTAGAGCGATTGCAGGCTCACGATCTTTTGAATGTCGCCCGGTATCCAGTTGGTGATGTTTTGTTTGGCTAATTTTTGTTGCACGGCAGCAGGAAGTTTGCTGCCCTTCGGGAACGTGAGTTCAAAGCGAGCCATCGCATCAGGCGAAGCAAAGGAGGCCGCCAGTTGCACGCTCGTCACTTGAAAAAAGGTTGCCGTGCCGCTTACGTTGAAGCCCTCACCAGCCGACTCAGTTTTTAAATCCGAGAAGGTATAGTCCTGGTTTTCCTGAAACAGCGGGGCCAGTGCCGTTTTCATTTTGGCTATCACATCGTCTGTGGCAGGTTGCAAACCTTGCGCCTGTACTGCGGTGCAGGTAAAGAGGACCAGGCAAACAAGAAGCATCGGTTTGCAGCTATTCATAGATCAGGATTAGGTGGTAGAGCGGGTGAAGGTACATGCTTTTTTGGTCTCGGGTCCATTATCATGCCAAAAATCGAAACCGACCTTCGTTGCCGGGTTCACCGGTGATTCCGCTGCCATCGCGGGCGCGAGGTTGTATACTAGCCTAACCATGGTATATTTGACTACCCTAAACATTCACCTACACCTATGAAAAGAAATATTTTTCTAGTTGCGTTGCTCCTGTCGCTTACCGCTGGGCTCTCAACGCTGCAGGCACAAAGTGCCCGTGATTATTTTCAGGAAGGCAAAACGCTCCTCTGGAAAACGATTCAACAAGGGGCCATCGTGGGCAGTGGCGAGCTTCAGATTTCAAATGTTACCAACCAGACCTTTGATGCCGGGCAGAGTAACCTGAGTAATCCGGATGCCGGGTTGCAGCGATTGTATGGAGGAATTTTCAATAACGGTCAGCAGGTGGTGTTGTTGAATATTGGTGAGTTTCGTGAAGTGTGGGTCGGCAAGGTGGCGGGCGATCGCATCACCGGAAAGATTGAAGGCGGAAACGTGACGTTCGAAATACAAGTCAAGCGCGCACAACCGTTGCAGTGGGTGGCCTACAATGGCACAATGCCGGCCAACGCGGTGAGTGGTGGTTTTGAAAATGGAGCAGACCTGATCGTGTGCCGTGCGTTTTATAATGGTGCCAACCACCCCGGCAAAGTGGTGGGAACGAGCTGTAACATAGGATGGGGCGGAAATGAAATTGTGAGCCCGAAATTTGAGGTACTCATTAACGATGGGCAAATTCCCCTGCAATGGGTTACGTACGCAGGAACAATACCCAAGAATGCCGTGTTGGCCGGGACGGATGTTGGTAAAAGTTATTACGTGGGTCAATTCACCCGGACAGATGGAAGCATTCATGCCGGAAAAGTTTTTGGCCCCCCCGGAAAGCACATATTCAACTATGGCTACGGTGGCAAAGAGATTACGGAACTGAGAGGCTTCCGCATTCTGGTGCAACAGGTCCGGTAATACCTTCCTCCGTCATGGCGAGCAACGAGTCCTGAAGAATGAAGGACGAGGACGCTTGCCCGGTCTCTTCCTTCCGAAGCCATATCCTGAGCGGAGCGAAGGATCCCCTCATCGTAACACCGAACTACTAACAGAGGATTCTTCGCTACCGAACTCCACGCATCCGCTACTTTGCTTCGATAGCCATTTGTATACGCCCGGGCTGGTTTGCGTTATCCGCTCAGAATACGGCTTGCTTTTTTTGGTTTCGCAGGAATGAGGAAGCTTACCCGCCAAACAGGCGGGAAGGATCCCCTCATCGTAACACCGAACTACTAAAAGGGGATTCTTCGCTACCGAACTCCACGCATCAGTTACTTGGCTTCGATAGCCATTTGTATACGCCCGGGCTGGTTTGCGTTATCCGCTCAGAATACGGTTTGCTTTTTTTGGTTTCGCAGGGATGGGGACGCTTACCCGCCCTCTCTTTTCGAAGCCGCATCCTGAGGCACGCGTTGCGCGTGCCGAAGGATCCCCTCATCGCAACACCGAACTACTAAAAGGGGATTCTTCGCTACCGAACTCCACGCATCGGCTACTTTGCTTCGATAGCCATTTGTATATGCCCGGGCTGGTTTGCGTTATCCGCTCAGAATACGGTTTGCTTTTTTTGGTTTCGCAGGGATGAGGACGCTTACCCGCCCTCTCTTTTCGAAGCCTTATCCTGAGCGGAGCGAAGGATCCCCTCATCGTAACACCGAACTACTAACAGAGGATTCTTCGCTTCTGATTTCACCGCACTGGGGGCGGTTGGCGGCAACATGGTTTGGTTCCTTTCCAATACCAAGATAAGTTTACGTTTGTGTAAGCTTTTGTACACACCTAAATCAACCCATGAGCAAGCTCGCATTTATTTTGGCCGCTCTCGCGCTGTCTTTCCCGAACGCCAGCCTCGCGCAACGCACCAAACCGGTGGCGATAGGAGTCGTTGGCCTTACACACACGCATGTGCACTGGATATTTGAAAGCGAAAAAAAGGGAGACATCCGGATTGTCGGTATTGTTGAGCCCAACACAGCGTTGGCTCAACGCTACGCCAGCCAGCATGGGTTTTCCATGAGCAAGGTGTATGCTACCCTGGAGGCCATGATTGAGGCTACTTTACCCGAGGCGGTATGTGCCTTTGGAACGATCTATGAGCACCTGGAAGTGGTAGAAAAGGCCGCCCCACGAGGCATTCACGTGATGGTTGAAAAACCGTTGGCCGTCAGCCTGGCCCATGCGAAAAAAATGCAGCGGCTCGCCCGGCAACACAACATTCACCTGCTCACCAACTATGAAACCACCTGGTACCCCACCAACCACAAAGCTTATGAACTGCTCAAGGCCGATTCCATTGGCAGCCTTCGAAAAGTGGTGGTGCGCGATGGCCACCGCGGCCCCAGGAACATCGGCATCAACCCGGAGTTTCTGGACTGGCTGACTGATCCCGTTCAAAACGGTGGCGGGGCCATTACTGATTTTGGCTGTTATGGCGTCAACCTGATGACGTGGCTGATGCACGGCCGCAAGCCGCTGGGCGTTACGGCCATCACCCAGCAACTGCAGCGGGCCAACAATCCGAATGTAGATGATGAGGCCACGATTATTTTAGACTATGGTGAGGCCAACGCCATCGTGCAGGCATCCTGGAATTGGCCCATCGGAAGAAAGGATATGGAGATCTATGGCACCCGCGGTGCCATTTATGCCGACAACAAAAACACCTTGCGCATGCGGATCGCAGCCGGCTATGACGGCTATGACGAGAAAGTCACCACATGGCCTGCCCGCCCGGTGCCGTGGAATGATCCCTTTTCATTTTTTGCCGCGGTGATCCGAAAAGAAGTTACCGTGGAACCTTATGATTTGTCTTCGCTCGAAAACAACATGGTGGTGATGGAGATTCTGGACGCGGCCATCCAAAGTGCAAAAAAGAAAAGAACCGTTACCCTGAGACCTTGAGCAAAGGTGGCCCACCCCGCAGCTTTTTTGTCCCTACCGGCTGAATGTCTGTTTTACTATACAGGCCCCTCCGCGGGTGACTCCTTGCTGCACCAACGGAATGCGGGCCTAAAATTTTGAATGCCCCATGCAAGCCGCTTTTGAATTTTCTACTACATTGGGTGGGTCAAAATAATATTGCCTGTGATAGAAGGAGATTTAGGGATTGAGTCATCAGCACGAAATAAGGAAATGCGTGTCGCGTATTTCATTGCTTTCTTTGCAGCCACGCTATCCTTTATTGACATCGGAGCCAATAATTTCCGGGATCGGGAAATCGTAGGAGTGAACAAAAAAATGACGGAGTATTCGCTCTATCATAGCAAGATACTGAAAGAGACGTTGATTCAGGCGGAGCGCGACTTGCTGTTTGACCTGATGCGCGCGGGAGCTGTAGTTGCTCACGACACCTCAATTGTGCATGAGCGGCTTAAAAAATTCGACCAGGACTTAGCCACCATCAAAAGTCAGCAAATCGAACTGATGAATGGTTCATTGCCGGAGACACCTGATCAATGGACGATGCCCAACATCAACGGGGAGCTGGGAAAAATTAAGGGGCTGAAAAACTGGGAACGTGAAGTTGAAATACTGGATTTGACCGGAGATCGATTTGATTTGGCTTCTCTGTTGCTGGAATTAAGTTTGGTTATGGGCGCCATGGCGTTTATCGTTAGCCTTCCCAAAGCGAAAAATCTGTTTCGCTGGCTGATGATCGGCTTTGGCTTCGGGGGTATTCTTTTTGGTTTAGTCGGTTACTACCATACACTGAGTTTGTAAACCGTAAGGCCCTGGTTTTATCGCTTACGCGCTCCGTCATGGATTCCGAAGGATGAATGACGAGGACGCTTGCCCGGCCTCTCTTTTCGAAGCCTTATCCTGAGGCACGCGTTGCGCGTGCCGAAGGATCCCCTCATCGTAACACCGAACTACTAAAAAGGGGATTCTTCGCTACCGACCTCCACGCATCGGCTACTTTGCTTCGATAGCCATTTGTATATGCCCGGGCTGCTTTACGTTACCCGCTCAGAATGCAGTTTGTGTTTTGTTTTGGACCCGTCACCTTCGGCTCCCTAGCTTCCTTCCGTCATTGCGAGGAACGACACCCGAGGAACGAGGGTGGAGGACGAAGCAATCTCTACGGCCTGGGCGTCACCCAATGCAAAAGGTTTGCGATGAAGTTTAGAGATGGCTTCGTCACCTTCAGTTCCTCGCCATGACGTTCCCCACTAAAGTAGTCCCCGTCATTGCGAGGATCGACACCCGAGGAACGAGGGTGGAGGACGAAGCAATCTCTACAGCCTGAACCTAACTAAATGCAAAGGGTTGCGAGCAGCGGTAGAGATGGCTTCGTCACCTTCGGTTCCTCGCCATGACGCACTTTCCGTATAGATACCTTCAGCCTGAACTGACCTCGCCATGACCTAGACCGTATACGTCCCATTCAAAATCATTATTTTCACATATGGAACGCGGAGGCTGTGTGTATATCATGACCAATCGCAATCGCACGACATTGTACACAGGTGTTACGTCTGATTTGCCGGGACGTGTGGTGGAGCACCGCGACCGGGGATACCCCAACAGCTTTACCGCACGTTACAATTGCAAGCATCTCGTCTACTACGAATGTTTCCATTCCATTGAAGAAGCTATCGCGCGCGAGAAGCAAATTAAAGGTGGCTCGCGCGCAGACAAACTCAAACTCATCAACCAACGCAATCCGGATTGGAAAGACCTTTTCGATGAAGAAGTGAGTAAATGGTAATCGTTTTGATACGAATTGGAAGGACACGGACGCTTGCCCGCCAAACAGGCGGGAAGCAATCTCTGTTGGTTATGCCCAACTAAATGCCGAGGGTTACGAGAAACGGTAGGGATGGCTTCGGCCTGAAGCAGGCCTCGCCATGACGTACTTTCCGCAGAGATGGCTTCGTCACCTTCGGTTCCTCGCCATGACGCTCCCCCAAAACGTGTTGAGATTGCTTCGGGCCGAGACGGGCCTCGCCATGATGAACGGCTAACCCCGAACCTCAATAGCAGGATTGATCCGTTTTAAAGATGTCAGAAAATCGTCTTCCCGTTGTGGAGTAACATACAAATCATCAAACTGATTGTAGTGAATCACCAGCCCGCGGGTAGCGGCCGCAGCTTTGTAACCAGCCCACAAGGTTTGGTTCCGCTCAATCTTTCGGATTGTCAAAATCGCTACACTGCCCCGGAAGAAGCCTGTACGATAAAAAAGCTGGTCACCTTCGATCCGGTAATCGGTGCGAAACAACGTGCCGGTGAGCAGCACAATAGGAACGAACATCGGGAGAAGACCCCAGCGGGGCCCTTCGGCAAAAAGTAGAAACCAGAAGGCCAGCAAGATCAGAGCACCCCAAAGTATCCAGAGAAACGGGCTCTTTCGGGAGACAAAAAAAGTAGTGCTGTTCATAGTCGTTACTTCAGAATGGAATTCCAAAAACCTTTGCGCCTGTTGATTTTCTCTGCTCGTTCGCTAGGGCTTCAACGCCTCCCACTCCTGTTCGGTTGCGCGCGTTTTTTGATACTCCATCAACGATAACCACACGCCCTTTTGCTTCACCAGCAGGCCTTCGAAATGCACCGCCCCACTGGAGAGCACCTTGCCGTTGGCATCCACGGAAGTGAAAAAGAAAATGCCGGTTTCGTGTGCACTGGTAGCATCACCCACGCGTTGCGAGAAACGGAACGCCACGTTGTTCTTCACCTTGCCGGCTTTCGTGTCCACAAATCCGGATTTCCATTGCGCCAATTGCTCGCTTATTGGAGACGAGCGCTTGTTCTTGCCGGTGGTAAACACACACACGGCATCCGGATGATAGCTGGCTGCGTAGCCTTCGAAGTCGCCCTCGCGCACCGTACGGGCTACCTCCGCCCAATAGCGATTGAGTTCAATCAGTCGCACGGAATCAGCCCGTGAAGGTGAAGCCGCCTGACTGAAAGCGAGCGTGCTGACAAAAAGCAATAAAACGGCAGGTGCGAAATGTAGTTTGCGGTTCACCATAAACGGATGTATGAGAATTTATTACCCCGAAGCTAACGTATTTGCCGGATTTGCCTGCGTTTTGGCGCGCAGGTTTGCGCCCGTGCCAGCATCGCGCATTTTCCTACCTTCGTGATATCAACCCCTACCCGGTATGCCGAAATTCACCGTCACCAAAACCATCACCATTCAGGCTTCACCTGAGAAAGTCTATTCCATTATCAGCGATTACCACCACTGGCCTGCGTGGTCACCCTGGTTGATCACCGAGCCCGGTGTGAATGTGGTCGTGAAATCCGGAGGTAAAGAATACACCTGGGAAGGCAAACGCACCGGCAGCGGAGAGATGAAGGTGTTAAAAGAAGGAGCGCCCCATCGCCTTGACATGGTCGTGAACTTTCTCAAGCCATGGAAATCCACTTCACCCGTGTGGTTCGAACTGAAACCGCAAGGCCAAGGCACGGAGGTAACGTGGGGCATGACGGGCAGCCTGCCGTTCTTTATGTTCTTCATGACGAAAATGATGACGGCCTACCTCGGCATGGATTACCACCGCGGTTTGCTGATGTTGAAAGACTACATTGAAACGGGCAACGTACCTTCCAAACTTACCTTCAAAGGCATTCAACCCTATGCCGGCTGTACCTACATCGGCATCAAAACCAACTGCACAATGGACACACTCTCCGGCAAGATGTCCGATGATTTTGCGAAACTATCGGCCTGGGCTGCGCAGCATGCCGGTGATGTGGCTGGTCCGGGCTTTTCGATTTACCACACGTGGGATGTGGTGAAAAACAAAGTGGCGTACACGTCAGCTTTTCCCGTGAAGCAGGTGCCCGGCCAACTTCCGGCCGGCTTCATCAGCGGGTCGATACCGGCCATGAACGTAAACACGATTGCGCACACCGGCACGTATGCCCACCTGGGCAATGCGTGGACAACACAGTACATGATGCAGCGCAATAAAGAATATAAGTATCGGAAGGGCATCGATCCGTTTGAGGTCTATGCGAACATGCCGGGCCAGGTGCCCGATGAACAACTGGTCACCGAGATTCATTTTCCTGTGGCCGGATGATCGTGCGTAAACGGCAGGACTTCTGTTTAATTTTTGAACTCTGTCTGTAAAAACGCCCATACCGAATCCATGTGCTGAAGCGGTACCGCATGCCCACCCTCGAAGGCGAGGTGGCGGTAGTGATGCGTAAAGTGATGCCGCGCCAACCGCTGCATGATCTGATCGCTCATTTCCGTGGCCGGCCACTGGTCATCGGCTTTGCCGGAGAGCAATAACACCGGGCCGTTGATTTTCTCTACTTCAATTTCCGCTCGCTGTACAGCCGCTGTATCTTCCAGCATCATGGAAAACGCTGCATACAAATCACCTTTGATGGCGGGCACAATGGTTTCGAAAGACGCAGGCACATACGGCACCTCCGCCCCGTTGTACTGCCATGAGGAGGTGTTGGCTGCGATGGTTAACGCGGGAAAACTAACATGTGCGGGCGCGAGTGCCACCACGCCCTTAAATTTCGGGAACCGACTCGCCAGATTAAGCACCAATTCGGCTCCTTTCGAGCTACCCATAAGGATGATGCGGCTGGTATCCAGTTGTGGATGCCGCTGGGCGATGCTGAAAATTGTATCGGCAATCGCGTTGAGTGAAATGCGATCCAATGCTCCAGGCGAATTTTCTGTTTTAAAATATCCGATCGCCAGCAGCGCAAACCCGCGCGCCAAAAGACTGTCGCGATGGGGTTTTAGATACCTGCGTTCCCAATCGTTGCCCCCCGAGCCGCCTCCAAAGGCCACCACCAGTGGTTGCCGCGGGCCATCACTCAAGAACAAGTGGGTATCCATCATGCCATGGTAAGCCGACAGCGAAGGTGCCTGTGAGACAAAAGCACCGAGCAGGAAGACCACCACCAGCAGCCCGCCCAGCAGATGTGGCCACCTCATTGGCTACGCCAGTTGTGTTCTTGATTTCGACAAGTACTCATAGCCGTGGTAAAGCAGCAAAATCTCCACTACCGTAGCGGGAATCACTACGGCCAGTGCGATGAAGAAGAGCAGCACGGTAATCAGCGCGCAGCCCATCACGATTTCCAGTATGCCGGCTACTTTGGCCAGCCCGCCCATGCCGTCTTGCAGGCGCAGCAGCGCAATGCCAAAAAGCAACGAGCAAATGCCAACAACGATGGCGAGGATGACGTAGGGCAAGCTCAATTCCTCCATCGAGGTGCGGAACATAGCGACATCAACAAAACCGGAGGCAGCCACCGCCAGCATCATGAGCACGGCCGCCACGGTAAGCAGTTTGTTTTCGAACAGCCGCGCCAGCAATAAAAACCCACGCGCAAATAGCACGTACGCTCCGATCATGCCTGCGGTGAGCGTAATGTAGATCCAGCGCAGGCCCTCCGTACGGTTGTCGGACGAGGTAAGCCAGGCCAAATCCATGGCGGTGAGCGCCAATTCGAATACGAGATAAACGGCACCGGCCACTACGGCAACAAGTAATTGCTGTTGGTGTTGATGCTGGGGATGGTTAACAGTTTGCATATGAGTTGGATGGGTTGTGTTGAACGTGTATTCCGCACCGAGTGCGCGCCACAGTATTTTTACGGTAGAGAGTCGCGGTAGCACTTCTCCGGCTTCAATGCGTTGGATGGTGCGCACGCTTACATGGCTTTTTTCTACCAGCTCTTCCTGCGTGAGATTTTGTTGCTTGCGCAGGGCGGCCAATTGTTGGCCGAGTTCGGGTTGTTGCATGGGGGTAATTTTCTGCTGCAATGATACGGGCCGGTGTGTTTTGGAGCTAAAATTTCACCCGCCACTTGCCCGTCATTTGCCGGAAAGCGGATTTTGGGCTGGAGTGCGGCTTTCTCGCCCCCCCTGCAAGGTTTGCACAATGATTATAAAGCGATTTGACATGTGGACCCGGCCAGCGCCAATCGGGTTACCCAAACGCGGGCCGCACAACAAGGCCTGCGTGGACAACGCGCAGCAGGGACTTGAAGTGGCGAACGAAGTGAGGCCCGCAGGGCGGAAGCGAAGCGAACCCCGCAAAGGCCCGTGGCTGCCCGAGCCTGTGCTTCGATGAGCGATACCGTTCTATTTCTTTTGCTGCTGATACCGTTTCGACTGCACCGAAATCAAAAACTGGTGGAGCGCCTCCACATCATCTGGCGATAGTACATCGGAAAAATCGGACATGCCGTAGTAGCTCAGTTTGCCCTTGAGCAAAATATCGCTGAACCATTCATGTGTAACCGGGGCCATGGCACTGAGGTCGGGCACTTCGCTGTAATGACCGGAACCAAAACCTCCGTGACAAAAACTACAATAACTACGGTATAAGAGCATACCCTTTTCAATTTGTTTCGGATGGAGCGCTTTGGCCGGTGGCGCACTTACGGTATCGGCCCGTTTTTGCACTGGCGGCAGGGGAACCTCACCACCGCCCAGTTTGAAGGCGAGAATCCGTCCTTCATTTCTGTATTTCGCTACCGCATCCTGTTCGCCCGGAAAGAACAAAACGGCTCCGCCATACCCGGCCATGACAGCAACATACTGCTCACCCTCCAATTCATAGGTAATGGGTGGTGCCACGATGCCGGTGCCGGTGTAAATCTTTTTCAGCAACTGGCCGGTAGTGGCATTCATCACGAGCAAGTACCCTGTGGAAGAGCCTTGGAAAACAAGATGACCGTCTGTCGACAACACACCGCCATTTTGAGTGCCGGGGAAGGGCATGCGCCACACTTCTTTTTGCTTCACCGGATCCCACGCCTTCAATACTTCGTATTCCGGTTCGGGCCACCCTTTTCCATAATGGGCATAGTCGGGCGGCAGAGGCGTGGGCGTTTGCCTGGCAAACATGTTGTCGCGGCCCGGACGAAACTTGTAGTTGTCTTCATTTTCGTAAACGAAAGCCATGTCGATGGTGGGGATGTACACCAACCCCGTGGTCGGATTAAAACTCATGGGTGGCCAGGAGTGACCACCGGGAGGACCGGGGAAAATATACTTGCCCGAATCTTTGTACCAGGCATTGGCCATGTTGACAACCGGTCGTCCGGTTTTGTGGTCTACCGAGTCGGCCCAGTTGACGGGCACGAACGGCTTGGCCGAGATCAGTTCACCATTGGTTCGATCGAGGATGTAAAAGAATCCGTTCTTGGGCGCCTGCATCAGCACCTTTCGGTTCTGGCCGTTGATCTTCATATCGGCCAACACGATATTCATTGTGGCGGTAAAGTCCCACATCTCTCCCGGTGTGGTTTGGTAGTGCCATTTCAATCTGCCCGTGTCCGGATCGATAGCCAGGATAGAAGCCAGAAACAGATTGTCGCCACCGGCCGGGCTTCGGTACCAGATGGGATAGGGCGTAGCATTTCCGGTGCCCACGTAGAGCAAATTCAGTTCGGGATCGTAAGCCATCTGCCCCCATACGGTGCCCCCGCCACCGGCCGACCAGTCGCTTTTCGGATCCCCTGTTTTCGATGCCATTTCCATTTCGGGATGTTCGTAGCCGTTGGCCGGATCGCCCGGAACGGTGTAAAACCGCCAGGAGAATTTTCCTGTCTCGGCATCATAGGCGCTGATGTAGCCGCGCACACCGAATTCGGCACCGGCATTTCCGATGATTACTTTTCCTGCCGCGATTTGCGGTGCCCCGGTGATGGTATAGAATGCTTTGCGATCGGTGAATGTATCGGCCCGCCAGATCTCCTTGCCGGTGGCGGCATCGACACACACCAGGTAGCCGTCCAGTGTGCCGACATATACTTTGCCCTGCCACACCTGCACACCGCGGTTGACCACATCACAACAGGCTTTGCGGGCATAACGGCCGTCTACGTTGGGATCGTAGCGCCAGATTTCAGCTCCGGTCTTGGCATCAACCGCCATCACGACACTCCAGGCACCGGATGTATACATCACGCCATCCACCACAATGGGCGAGGCTTCGAGACCCCGGTTTACTTTGCCGCGGCTGTTCAAAAAGTTGTATTCCCAGGCAAGGCCCAGCGTGGCCACGTTGGCGGTATCGATTTTCTTCAGGGGCGAGTGATGCTGTTGTATGAAATTGCGGCCGAGGCTCATCCACTGTTGCGGCTCTTCATCCGCCCGCACGAGACGTTTTTCATCAATACTACCCGGCACCACAGGGCGCGGGTTTTGACAGCCTGGCAGCAACCCAAAGGCTGCGATCAGCAAGGGAACCAGTGTACGAAAGCGATCGATGGTCATAACGATGAGGGTTTGACGTTGGGGGGATTTGGTTTTGAACGATTCACACGTTGAGTTAAACCGGGTCGGGGGGACGGCAACGACATGAGCCAGGAAAACATGCGATCTTCATGCCGGCTTGGCAGGCTCATACTCAAAGATAACCGTGCCGCCTGCAATGGTAAAATACCAAATAGTGGAGTGCGAGATATTTTTCTGACCTATCCACCCCGGCAGGTGTTACAAAACAGGGACTTCACCTGCTGTAAACTGCGGGTGTCGCTACTTATACACCACCAACGGGAAGTCGTTACCGAACGAGTACGCAGAAGGGTATTGTGCCGTTCCCTTCAGTTGCTCGGAGAGTTCGGGCACATTGTTTTCAATGTACGTGCTCAACTCGCGAATGGTAAGTTTTTTGTCCTGGTTGGCATCGCCTTTACCCTTCAACCCCTCAAGCAGGAGATAAGTGAATACACCGTGGCCCAGCTTTTCAAATTCGGAGGCAAATTGATCCGAGCCGGTTGACGTAATCCAAAACGTGCCGGTGCTTCGCGCCAACTGTGCAATAGCTTTTTCCTCGGCTGCACCCCGGCTGGTAACAGCCTCTAACGCCCCGGCCGACTGGCACGCATCGAGAATGAAAACCTGCTTTTGTGCATTAACGGACTCAGCAACCTGTTTCAAGAGCTTGGCCGACACGGCCCGGGTTTCCAAAATGTCGGTGCGGCCATACAACTGCGTAACATCATGTGGCACGATATAAAAATCGGCAGGCTGCTCCGGTGTGGCCTCGGACATCACGCCATGCCCCGCGTAATACACCACCAGCATATCCTGCTCCAATGAATTCTTTTTTATCTGGTCAAAAGCAGCCAAAATGTTTTCCCGTACTGCCTTGTCGTTTCGGATACTGAAGGGAATAACTTCTTTGAAAAGAGAACCGGATACGCTCTTGATCGAAGACTCAAACGAATCCGCATCCGCTTTGGCATAGTTGAGATTGTATTTCGAGTTCTTGTATTGATTAATGCCGATCGTAACCAAAAATAGTCTGGGCTTGTCACCGGAAGCCCCATTGTAGGCAATGGAAAACTTTTTCTTTTCGGAGTCAATGCCGGAGCGGCTGGCGGCCACAACAAAAAAGTAGTTTTCCTCTCCAAGAGATGTATTCAAAGACACGTTAAATGAGTAGTCGTTGGCCCCTGTGCCGGGCAAGACTTTCGTGAGTTTGGCATTTTGGAACAGTTTCATCTCTACCACTTCCCCCGCATGCTGTAACACGTTCACTTTAATCGTGGTTGTCTTTTGGGTGGTCGAAAGGGGTGTGCCTTCGGCAAATGGAGTATCGTTTACCGAGGCCACCGCAATCACCGGTGTTTTGGCAACGGCCTGCTCGACATCAAAATCCGAGGTGGCCACTTCTTTATTGCTGATGATTTGGTTGAGCAGTTGTGGCGTGAACCCATTTTGGAATGTACTCTCGAGGGAGGTTCGGGTGGTTGCGTTTTTGGATGTCCAGTACACCTTACCCATGGCACCGGCCGTGCCATCCGTTCGGCCATCGCGCGATACCACGGCAAAATCATCACTGCTGTCAGAAAAGAAATACGCGACAATAGAGTTGGTTTGGGTATCGTAAATCTGATTGATGTTATTTTTTGAGGCATTCAGTAAAACACGGTTGCCCGATGGCGTCAGTGGAAAAACGTTAAAGGTTCCAACGCCCAAAGAGGGAAAGGCCGGAGTCTTCACTTTGTCTGACTTCGTGGTGAAAATGGCTTCTCCGGACGAGTACCGGTACACGTTAAACGATTGCGACACGGTGATCGCCATAAACCGATCATCGGCAATAAATCCCCCGTACGGAATGATGGCATTGAAGACCAGGGTTTTGGATTCCAATTCCCGCTTCACAGCTAACGTTCGGGAATCATGCACGCGGATGACCACTTTTGTACCTAACGCATTTATGCCAGACGTGACGAGCTCCGAACCGTCTGCCGTAAACGCGGCCATGGTAAAATAACTCTGGGGTGACTCCGTCAGCAGCTGACCGCTTGTCAAATCAAATAATCGCAGCGGGTTTTGATCACGCAGCATCGACATCACGCCAACGGCAATAATTTTTTCTTTCGGGTGGATGGCCAAAGCCGAGACGTGATGTTTTTTGATCACCATATCACGGAGAAATTTGCCCTGCTCAATGTCAAAAATGGAAGTAACGCCCTCCATTTGACCGACTGCCAAAATTCCGAAGTTGTCGGAAAAAGCCGTCTTCGTAGCCTGCTTGGCTAACGGAAGGGTTGCCATCGGTTTCTCTTTCTTCCAGTCCCACACCTGAACTTCATTTTCAGCTACCAGAACAAGTTTCATGCTGTTGGTTAGCTGAACGTCAACCAGGGCGGAGTACGGTCCAGCGAATTTTTTCACAAATCGGCCCGCGGAGAAGTCAAAAATCTTAATCGTCTTATCCGAATAACAAAACGCAGCAAAGCGACCATCTTTCGATACGGCCAGGCCAATCTGATCGGCACTCACCTCACTTTTATCATACCCCAGCCGTACCAGATCAACTTCCTGCCCGCGGGCAACCGGAGTTAACGCCAGGAGTGCGAAAAAGAAAACGCATTTAAACGTGTTGGACAAGGTCATGAAGATCGGATAAGGGTAACACATGGAGGGCAATTATAGTCACGATTGGCAGTCTGTCCAATTTTTGCCTTTAAAAAGGAGGCACGACTACTTCGCGTACTGAAAGCACGGGCATCCGCCTGACGAATCATGAAACACACACCTGCCGGTGACGACACAACAGATTCGGGTTGTACGTGTTGACGTCAAATCAAGTCAAACAACTGGTGGCATTATTTCTTATTCAACAAACTCACACCGGCAATTATTACCATCAGATTTTTCTCTATTTTTCGTTTTGCTCACATGACCTCCATCGCCCGACTTTGGCACCGTTCGTCTGACGCCACCGCGTGGGTGGTGGTGCGCTGGGCCCTGGTTCTGGGTGTCGGCTTCTTCGCCCTCGCCCTGGCCTGGCTGCGCAGCGAGTATGCCCAGCCCGATTCCAACCTATGGCTGGTCATGGCCTTTTTCCTGCAGTTGCTGCTGTGGTCGGCACTCGGGCTCATCGCCATCACGTTGCTCAGTTCGGTTTTCTGCTGGCTCATGTTCCGCTACCGGTATGCCCGCGGAGAGATTTCCGTGCACGTGCAGTTGGGCGATGGCGTAATGGCCGAAGCCGGCCAGGTGCCACTGACGATTCAGGTGAAAGGTGCAGTGTGGCGCCCGCTGCTGGGGCTGGTGCGGGCGTCTGTGGCGTTGCGGCCCGAGCGGCAACCGCACAGCCTGGTGCTCGACCGCAACCTGCGCGCTCCGCGGCAGTGGAGGCGTTACGGCATCGCGGGCAACGGCAAAGTCTGGTTACACCACCGCGGCATTCACGATGCCGATGGCGTGTGGCTGTTCTTCCAGGATCTGTTTGGGCTGATGGCATGGCCCTGCCGCGTAACCCAGGTGCAACAGGTAGTGGCGCTGCCCGTGGTTCAACCTCCCGTGCGGGTGCACACCCAGCCGCTGGCTACCGAAGAACAGAAGTTCCGCATAGACGTGCCGAAGCGGGTGGAGGGTGAGCTGGTGAACTACAAGGAATTCGAAACGGGCGACAACATTCAGCGCATTGTCTGGAAAATTTACGCCAAGAGTGGCGAACTGGTGGTGCGCATTCCGGAGATCAAAGATCCGTACGCTTCGCACGTTTACCTGTACGTCAGCTTCTTTCGCGGCCTGGGGGATGACGGAAGCCTGGAAGCCGAGTTACTCAACATATATAAAGACAAATGCCGTCAGTTGTGGGAGTCGATGCGCAAGAGCGGGCATGAGATTCGGTTGCCGCACGATCAGGAAATACCGCACCTCGCGGGCGTGGGCGATCGCCATACCGAGTTGGTGCAGTTGGCAGCTCAGGGCTGGCAAACGCAGATGACACCCGTTGATTTTGTGCACGTTCAAAAGGCCGCGATGGTTTGTCTCAGTTCACTGGTGCCGATAGAGGAAATGCAAAACCTGTTGAAGAAACTGCCGGAGCACGTGCCGGTGGTGGTGGTGAAGCTTTCAACGGCTATTCCGTCACCTTTTCGTTTCCAGTGGCGCGATGTATTTTTCAAGCCCGAGGAAAAGCCCGCTGACCGGCTCCGCCAGTCGTGGTGGCTGTCTTCGCTGCGCAGAAAAGTGATGAAAAACGAAGAGGCAATCGACAACGCACTCCGCACGCGCGCCAACGCCTGGCTCACCGATACGCTTAACCTGGCCCATGAGTAACCCCGTGCGCCACCGGTTTAGCCAACTGGCCTTTCACCTCCTGCTGGTGGTGGTGCCCACAGCCGTTATCGGCTATGCCACGTTGCATTGGCTCAACCTGAGCTTTACCGCGCTCAACACCAACGTTTCGTCACAAGCGCTGTTCTTCTCAGCCGGACTCACCTTGTCCTATGCGCTCTACTTCTTCCGCGCACGGGCGCTGGTCACGTTGCTGTTGCTGGCCATCGTCTATTATTTTCTCGATCAAAGCATCAGCCGGCTGCCGGGCGAGTTTGATGTGTTCTACGCCACCACCCGCTTTCAGCTCTTCTCCACGCTATTTCTAGCGGGGTGGTTGTTCGGGTTTCTCCTGGCGCGCTTTTCCTGGGGCTACATCGTGGTCAGCGCGTTGCTCTTTGTGGTTACGATCGTAACCATTTCGGACACCACCGATTTGTCGTACACCTACTTACTCACCCGGCTCTTGCCTCTGCTGCTCTATGCGCTGTATCTTTTCTTCCTCACGCCCCAGCTTAACGCATCGGCCGAGTGGACGTGGAAAAAAGCCGGACACCTGAGCCTGCGCCTCACACTATTTGTATTGCTGGTGCTGGTTTCCTTTTTACTGGCCGAACGGCTGCTGCGCGGTCAGCTCCAGGCGGTGGAAAAAGAACTGGCGGCCCGGGGCGCCCAGAATGAGAAAGACAGCAACGGCCAGGGCGGATATGACGACCGCCACGGGCTCATGGAAAACACCGATGACGGTTTACGCCTGAAAGACACCGTGCGCGTAACCTCGCGCATGAGCCAATCGGACAAGCTCATGTTCTGTGCGAAGCTCAACAGCTACGAAGGTGAACGACCTATACCGCTCTATTTTGTTTTTCACTACCTCACCCGCTACGATCCCGTTAAGGAAACGTTCACGCGCGATGTAAACGTCCCTTCGCTGGATGAGATGGATGTTGACCCGGCCGAAGTGCCGCTGTATTACAGCTACACCGATACCTCCATCCTCCGCAAGGCGATGGGCGATCGCTACCGCAAAATCGTGGAGGCCAATGTGTACTTGTCGGAGAATACCTGGAAGTATTCGGTATTGGGGCCGTCCAGTGTGTTTGCCATTCAAACCATTCCGGTTGAAAAAGATTTTCAGAAGACGTTTCTCTCCGCCTACAAAATCTACACCTACGCCTCGGAGCTCAACAACGCCTACTTCGTGTACAATGTATCGGCCAATCCCTTTTTGGAAACGGTACAAGAACAGCGGCATGACGAGCTGCGCACCGTGCGCAACTACGGCCCGGTGAATAAAAAGTTTCTCGAGTACTACACCCGCATGCCCACGGGTGGCATTTACGATTCCATCGCCAGGCTGGCCAAAGGTCTGGTAAAGGAAAATGCGCGGCCGCTCGACAAAGTTCTGGCCGTGCGCGACTTCTTCCTTCAGCGCGATGAATTCGGCAAGCGCATCTTCCGCTATACACTAAAGCCCGGGGCAGTGGACGACCCGAACATTCCGAGCTCCAAAATGCTCTACGATTTTCTTTTTAAAACGAAGGCCGGCTACTGCACCTACTATGCGGGCGCTTCGCATTTCATGTTGCGTGCCCTGGGCATTCCCACGCGCTTTACCACCGGCTTTGCCACCATCGACCGCAGCGACAAAAACAAAGGGTGGTATTGGTTCTATGCCAGCCAGGCCCACGCGTGGACACAGGTGTACTTCCCCGAATACGGCTGGATGGATTTTGACATGACCATTGGCAACGAAGAACAGCAAGAGGCGCCCCGCCCGGACGGCACACCTCCGCTGCCTCCGCCCGAGCCCTGGCTGGTGCTCAATGCCGTGGCCGGTGAGGTTAAACAGGCTCAAAAAAACCTGGATGCTACGTTCCGTGAACTCATCTTCCACAACACTCCGCACAAGTTGACGGAACCCCTCACGCTCAACATCGATGCCTCCTTGTGCCGCATCGTGTTCAACGAGCGAGATACTACGTTTGCCGCTGTGCAGGCGGGGGATTCCATTATTGTGGTGTCGTATAAAGATGAGGCCAAAAAAGTCCCCGCTCCGCGTGCCGGTGTCGCCATTGACCAGCAAATTCAGAAATTTCCTCAGCCGCTGGCGGCCGATGAAATCCACATTCACCGGAAAGAAGAAAAGAAGGATGGCGCGGGGCAGCGCATCACCGAAACGAAAAAGCGCCCCATCGACTGGTGGGCGGTGGCACGCGTAACTGCGGTGGTCGTGCTGGTGGCGCTGCTGTTGGTTGTTTTATCACCCGCGCTCTACCTGGGTTATCTGCTCGTGCGCGTGCGCCTGGCCGCGATGCCGGCACGGGCCGATTGGATTTACCGCGCCACCCTGTATCGCCTTCACATGGCAGGCATTTTCCGCGACAACGAAACACCTTTGCGATTCGCCCAGCAGAAAGTTGATCCTCAACTCGGCCTTTCCTTCACTGCGTTCATGACTATTTACCTGCGGATGAAATACAGCGCGCAGCCGGTGGAGATCAGCGAACAGGAAAGTATGAATCTGTTCCACCGGCAAGTGGGGCCCGCCCTGCGCCAAAAAACGGGCGTGATCAAAAGTGTCCTTCATTACCTCCGCCTCTGGCGGGCTTATCTCTATTTTCAACAACCGGCTCCGGCCGAATCTGAACCATCTGCCTTATGAGTAAATCAACCGCTTCGCTGCAAGCCCTTCTCCGAAACATGGAAACCATCATCCGGGGCAAAACCCAGGAGATTAAGTACGTGATCACCGCCCTGCTGGCCCGCGGCCACATCCTGCTGGAAGATAACCCCGGTGCGGGAAAGACAGTGCTCGCCAAAACACTGGCCCAGTCCATTTCCGAAGCGGCAGCGGAATTGCACCAACCGGGTGGCGGTGTGGCCTTCAAGCGCATTCAGTTCACGCCCGATTTGCTACCCATGGATCTCATCGGCTCGCACATTTACGATGAGGCGCGCAAAGATTTCGTTTTCAAGAAAGGCCCGCTGTTCACGCACGTGTTGCTGGCCGATGAAATCAACCGCGCATCACCCAAAGTGCAAAGCGCACTGCTGGAGTGCATGGCCGAAAATCAGATTTCCGTGGGCGACACCACCATGGCGCTGGACAAATTCTTTTTCACCATCGCCACGCAAAACCCGATTGAGATGGAGGGCACCTATCCGCTGCCCGCTGCCCAACTCGATCGCTTCTTCATGAAAATCTCCATGGGCTACGTAAGCGAAGAGGTGGAGTTCGACATTTATACCAACTACCTCGCCATTGGCAACGTGCGCGACAGCGTGAAGCAGGTGCTGCGTTACCAGGACATACTGGATCTGCAGCAGGCGGCCGAGAATGTCTACGTCCACCCGGAAATTGTACGTGGCATAGTGCGGTTGGTGAGTGCCACGCGCCACCATCCGGAGATCGCGCTGGGCTGTTCTACGCGCGGAGGCATCACGTTCATCAAATGCCTCAAGGCCTGGGCCGTGGTGAACGGTCGCGACTTCGTCATCGAAGACGACATACAGGCGCTGGCTCAACCCGTCATTCACCATCGCCTGATTTTCCGCAACCGCGATGCCGCCCGCACGGTGCTGGCCCAACTAACCGAGCAAGAGGTAAACAAACTGGCGAAAATGGGCATTCAACCCAAGCGCTGAACGAGAGCATGATGGAGCCAAGATTTTTTTATGCTGGCGGCCTGCCCACGCCCCGAAGAGTCGGGGCGTGGCCACCGGGCTTTCGCTGCAAGGCCCCCGATGCGCGCCCACACACACAGCCACCGCACCGGCTATCGGGGGGCTTTCCGCTTCAATCCCTGGCCGGAATTGTTCTCTTCGTGGCTGCACTCTTTTATACGAGCGTAGCCGGTTTTGCTCAAACGGCCATCCGCGATCAAATCAATCGCGAGCGTCAGGAATCAGTCGGCTCGTTCTTTGAAGAAAAGACGCTGGAGAAGGCCCGCAAGTTTATCCGGCAGGACAGCACCTATTACGTGGGGCATATGCTCGAGGGAGCTTTCCTTTTCTTCCGGGCAAATGATGAGTTGGGTTTTAACCGCGCCATTGCACCCCTGCAAAAAGCCATGGATCTCATTGAAAAAGATTTTAATCGCGATCTGCGCACGCGTTCCAGCAATTTCAATACCTATGCACGGGTGTACCCGCTTCACTTCGATTACGGGTTGATCACGTACTTTCTCAACCGGTGCTACCAGAATGTGGAGCGGCAGGAAGAAGCCATGCGCGTGCTCTACCATGTGCGCGATCGAAATTTGCAAATGGAAACGGCCACCGACAGCTATAATACCATGGCGTGGATTTACCACCGCAACCGCATGTACACCTCTGAGCGGTTTTCATTTCTGAAAAACTCCGTCACAGAAAATGTAGCCATGGCGAACAAGCTGCTCGATTCGGCAATCCGTAAACTCAAGATTGATCTGCCACTGGTCAACGGCATGTTTGATCCCACGTTTCTCAACCGCCAATACCTGAGCACATTTTACTACAAGGCCATGATCCACGACTACCTGCTGGACATCGATTCGGCCACCCTGTACTACAACATCTTATTGGAAAACAACGCGCACAGCAGTAACAACTACGCCCACTTTAAGATGGCGATGGGTGAATTTGAAGAGGCAGAGAAATTCTTCCGCGATGCGGAAGTACGCGAGCAAAGGCTCGAGAAGAGCACGAAAGAGTATTTCTACATGCGCGGCACGCTGGAAACCTATCGCGGGCAACCGCAAATGGCCGATACGCTGCTAAGCAATGTGTTGCGCGAGCAGGGCAGCACGCCCGGCTACGGTTGGCACTGTATCGGATTGGCCCGCGCACGGCACTACGAAGGCCTCACAGCCGAAAGTCAGGAACGCATCACCAAGGCGGCCCGGTTTCAGGAGTTGCACATTGGCACCACCTGGGGTCAGGAACAGTACAACCTGGCAGTAGCCTCGCTGCAGTATCTCAACCACGTGCGCTTCCGGCAGGAGTTTATGTTCGAAAACGATGAGTGGTATTTTTGGCTCAACCCGCTCAACTGGTTTCGCTGGCTCAAACACACCCTGGCCATTCGCCATCACAAAATGATCTTAGCCAACCTCGTGGCCGAAAATCCGGAGCGCGAGCAGGTGTTGTATTCCATCTTCTCACCGGAGAATCTCATCAACTTTGATGAAGTATATTCGTTGATTGACGGCTTCGGCACGCGCTATTTCATCAGCCTGTACGAAAGGCGGCTGGCCACCGACAAGCGGCCCAATGTGAAAAAGTATTATCGGTACTACCTCGGCAAACTTCATCTGGCCGATGGCGATGAAGAGAAAGCGCGAAGCTATTTTGAAAGTGTACTCAACGATGAACAGATCAAAGACCCGTTTGAGACTTTGCTGCTGGCGCGCACGTACGAAGGACTGGCGCATGCTACCGAGGGCGAAGTGCGCGAAGAGTACATGTTGAAGTTGTACAAGCTGTATCCGCAACTGCTTCCGTATTCGGGCCTCCCGATGTCGTTTCAGCTTTCGGTTGATGGGCCCGAAGAATTGCGCGAGCAGTTGGAAGATCAGTTAAACGACACGGAGTTGAATTTCACCGATGCTTCGAACAGCCCGCAAGCCACGGTTAGCATTACAGCTCATGCTGCCGGGGGTTGGGCCGTTCGTTACCGCGTGGAGTTGAATGGCGAAACGTTGCAACAAGGCGAATGGATTGTACCAGCCGCTGACCTCGAGAAAACCGGCCGGCTTCTGGCCTATCGTTTCATGGGCATTTATAAAAATACCCTGGGTGAAGAGCTGCCTCCGCTGAAGCCGGTGAAAGAAAAAGAGGCGGCTTAGGGCGCGTCCGAAGCGACCGCCCTTTTGCCCCTTGGCGACCTGTACCCGTTGACTATTTTAGCTTGTATTGTTGGCGCAGTTCTTTGAGCAATGCCGCGTTCACTTCGATGTAGGATTTGAACGGAATAAGGCGGGTGGACTTGATGTTGTTGGTGTGGTAGTAGCCTAACAGGTTGATGTACGCCTGCCGGTTGACTTTTTCCGGCTGCGAAAGGGTAAAGGGAATGTACTCGTCTGAATTTTCGTAGAGCGCCAGCCGATCAAAAATGCCCGTGCTGAAGAGCTGCTTCTGAAACTCAAAGTCCATGTGGTTCACCACTATCGGTTCAATGTATTGGTGATACACTTGCGCCTCCGTTGCCTGACGCGACAGAATATAATCGATGGCCACCGACAAATCGCCCACTAGGTTTTGCAGCTCTTTGCTCTTGAAGTAGCGCAGCGCCCCTGAACCTTTCAGCTGTTCGAGCACTACCGTTCGCGGGGTAAAAAGGGTGGGTGTGCGCACCGTGGTAGCCCATTCAAAGTTTATGGCCAGTGCTTTGTTCGAAGTGGTTAAGCTGCTGTCGCGGAAGAAAGCGATCATGTATTCAATCGCCTGTTCTTTTTTTATTCGACCCTTCACTTTTTCGGCCACCACCACGGAATCGTGCAGAAGTTCTTCGTAGAAACTGCGGGCCAACTCGTTGGCTTGTTGTTGTTCCGAATATTCCTCGCGCAGGTTGTCGGCCAAAAAGCCGAGGAATACAGCCAGGAAGATCAGCAAAAACTCAAACAGGTATTTCTTCCAGTTCTGCAATAATGCGCGCCACCGGTTTTTTGGAGCGGATGTTTCGGGTAGTTCCATAGTGCTAACAAAGGGCAGCCAACAACTCCGCTGCCTGACCAAGGTAATGGTTTTTATGCGATTCAATTCCCCATAAACACAAACGCGCCCCAGAAGTAGGGCTCAGGAAACTTCTCGCGAAGTTTGAGTTGCGCAAGCCGGAAGGCCTCCCGCGATGAACGTCCGGCTAACCAGTTTTCGTAGAAGAGTGTCATTACTTGTTGCGTAGCCTCGTCCGAAACCGTCCACAAACTCATGAGCACCGCTTTTGCCCCGGCCATCCGGAAAGCACGTTGCAGACCATAAACGCCTTCGCCATTGGCCGTTACCCCTAAACCGGTTTCGCAAGCCGATAATACTACGAGTTCCGTCCGCTCCAGACTGAGATTGGCTGCTTCGTAGGCCGTTAAAATTCCGTCTTCTTTAGTGGATGCCGGTGCGGCCATTGCTTTGGCTGCACCGGCCAATAAAATACCGGACCGAAGCAGGGGATTGCGAATCAACGCATCGCGCTCAATGCCGGCAAACGGATCATCGGCATCCGGACGAGGTAAATCCGAAAGAAAAAATCCATGAGTCGCGATGTGAAGCAGCCCGGTTTGCCTAATCGCCTTCACTTGTTCCTCGGATGCGTCATCCAACAGGAACGACTTTACCTTTACCCTACGCGTCTGCAACATTTTTTGAATGGCTTCAATCTCCACGCGTGTGCCGGGCAGTTCGCTGATTTTTCCGTTGGCCACAAATCGCATGGTCGTGTCGGCCTCCACAGCCGGGAAGGGCGCAGGCTGGCTATCCGGTAGGGCGCGCTCATAGTTCGGATACCCGATCAGAGCCGCCTGGGTAGACGACCAGTCAATCGCGGGTTCCGGTTGACCCACATACCGGGTAGAAGTGACTAACCGAACATCCAGCTCATCCATCACGAAATTCTGCCTGGCCGAATTAAATAGGGTAGCCGGATTGATCTGATGATACACCCCATCGGCAGAGAAATACACGGTGTGCACGCCCTGCAAATGCCGGACGATGGGTTGCCATAGCATGGCATACAAATCAATCGTAGGCGCAGTTGCCACATCCGCTTCGGCACCACGGCCAACCCCTGCCACGGTAGAGGAGGAACTGCCGATTCGCCAGGTGCGCACACCGCTGCGGTACATTTCCGCCAACTTCCGATCTGAATGGGGGCTTGTATCGATCACCACCACCTCCGGGCTCTTGATGCCCGGAGTAATCACCAGCACACCGTATACCGGCTTTACCTCGTTTGCATTCCGCTGATACGTCCGGATGACTTCAACCGCGGCCTCTCCTTTTTTCAGTTGCTTTTGCACAACCTGCCAGTCGGGCGGGGCACTGGATGACGTGATGACGCCCTGTAAACGCTGGCCCAACTCCTTTTCAAGCTGGGTTATTTCCCGCTCCAGCCTCTGCTGATCCAGACCGGCTTGTTTTTGTTCCTCCGGTGTCATTCGGTAGACCTGGGCGAGAAGTTCACGCTTGGTTCGCCAGGCCTGCCAACGATTGGCAATAACGGTGTCGCGGTTATTGCTCACCTCCTGCCGAATGCTCCGGGAGGCTTCAAAGAGCATGCCGCGCGTCAGTAGTCGGTGGTTGTATAATGCTGCGCGCAACTCCGGGCTCTCCTGCGCAAATGAAACCGCAAACTGTTCAAAGTTGATAAAGAAAAGACGCTTTGCTTCTGCGAATTTCTGCTTTTCATATTCCGAAAGAGCGGGGAAGATGCGGATGATCTCCTCCTGAATAATAGCAATGCTCTCCTGAAAACGAGACCACGCCTCACGCCACTGATTGAGTCGGCTATGCGATACCGCCAGGTCATTCAGTACCGCGGCATAACGCTCGTGCTTGGGTCCAAATGTTGTCCGAATAATCTCCAGCGCTTCCTCATTCAGCTTGATGGCCTGATCATACTTGCCCTGACGCGCGTAAACCACGGCAAGCCCGCTGATAGCCCTGGCATAGTTCGGGTTCTGTTCACCCAACAGTTCGCGCCTGGTGCCCACCAATTCGAGGAAGAGTTTCTCGGCTTGCGGGTAGTCTTTTTTTTGCACATACAACTGCGCCAGATTGCTTAACGACAACAGGTAGTCCGGGTGGTTTTTGCCTACCCGGGCAAGCTTGATCTGAACGGCCTCCTTCAGCAGGGGTTCTGCTTTTGCATATTGATTGCGCTTGAGGTACAACAGTCCGAGATTATTAAGCGAAGTGGCGTACGCCAGGGTTTGCACGCCCAAAACTTTTTTTCGGATGTCGCGCGCCTCCTGGTAGAATTTTTCTGCCTCGGTGAGGCTGTTGAGGTAGACGTAGAGGTTTCCGATCAGGTCTGCACTGCTGGCATACTTGGTCGACTGCTGCCCGGGGTTTTTTTCGAATATTGATCGGGCTTGAAAAAGAAGCGGCTCGGCTTCGGCAAAACGCGCCATCTTCATATACAGCGTGGCGAGTGACTCGAGAAACGTGGCATAGTCCGGATGAGTTTTTCCGGGCGACTTCTCATAAATGCCCAGCGCTTCGCGATACAAAACTTCGGCCTGGGCGAGCCGTGCCGTGTTCTTATAAACATTGGCCAGGTTATACAACACGATGGCATACGAAGGATGATCCCGGCCCCGGGCCCGCGCGTAAACATCCCGGGCTTCGATCAGCAGTACTTCGGCCTCGCGGTAATAGCCACGCGAGGATTTCAAAATGGCCAGGGAACTGAGCGATGCCCCATACACGGGGTCCGTCTTGCCCAGCACACGGCCGCGGATCTCAAGCGCCTGTCGATAATATGCTTCAGCCGCATCGTAATGGTCCAACGCGTTGTTTACCCGGCCGAGATTGTGCAGCGCGGTAGCGTAGGTGGCATGGTTCTCTCCAAATTCCAGCCGTGCCTGGTCGCGTGCTTGTTCCCAAATGGCCAGCGCCTGCGTAAGTTGATTGCTGGTCAAAAGCTTCTGGCCTTCCTGCTCCAACTCCTTGTAGGGGCGCTGGGCAAGGGCATTGGAAATGACGAGGAAACAAAGAAGGGCCGGTATAGCGGAGCGGAACATTGATGAAAAATAATGATAAAGCTGAAATTTTCGCAGCCTGTTTTTTTCGTCTGAAAATACGACAAAGGGCCAGCCTCGTATTTGGTGAACTCAAAAAGCCCTAAATTGGTGTTGGCATATCGGGAATATATGCAATGCATATAGCCAGATGTTGGCTGCAATTTTCGGGACAGTTTGGACAACTAACATAGGACTAAATGTTTTGACTGTATAAATCACAAGTACGTTTTACTATATGGGGACAAGATTTAAAGAATTAATGAGTAAGAAATCAGAAAAGGAACTGATGGACTACCTTATCAATTTTAACAAGTACACACCTGACGCAATAACAGCTGCCGTTGACGAGCTAAAGGGACGAGGAAGAAATTTTACAGAACAAGAATTAATTGAAATAAAGGAGAAAATTGAGACGAGTGATAAGTCTGAAAAGGAAGTAGATAGCTTGTGGAGTACCGACTCCTTAAAACTGAATATAGTGACAGATACTAACGCTCCTATACTATATTCAAAAATGGCGATTAGAGGATTCTGTGTTTTATTTACTACATTTTTCGGAGCAGTTTTACTTTCCTCAAATACAAAAGACACTAAGAATAAGTTGATGATAATTGGCTTTGGTATTATTTATACAGGATTGACTATTGCTCTGGCAAACATAATTCCAACAAGCACTTACTATGTAATCCTTTTGAACACTGCAGGTGGACTAGCCTTGACATCTACGTTTTGGGACAAATACGTTGGAAAGGACACCAAGTACAGAGCCAAGCCAATTTGGAAACCTTTGATAATTTCAGTCATAATAACAATTCCATTTCTTCTGGCAATAATTTACGGTTGATGAAAACTGCAGCCAACAGCATGTTTCTGCAATGGTGCCGTGACGAGTTAATTTAAAGTTTTATCTTCGTTCAACGTTTGATTTCGTGGGACAGGACGCGGCCTCGAAAAGGCACCACTGCAGAAACACAAACGTTGCAGGCAATTCATCACCCCAACAAAAAGGCCGCTTGCGCGGCCTCTTGTTTTCTCAATTTTTGATAGTGGTGTGCATCACTTCATTTGCCCGTACTTCTTCGCGTAGCGTTCGTACAACTCGTTCTGGTGGTTGCGCAGCGTAATCGCCTTTCCGCGGATGAAAGCATGCGTCAAACTGTTGCTGCGGTAATCCAGCGCATCGCCCTGGCTCACAAACAAGGTCGCATCCTTGCCTGCTTCCAAGGTACCCACGCGCGCCTCCACACCCAGTGCCTTAGCCGTGTTGGAGGTAATCATCTTCAGTGCCTCTTCCTTGTCTACCCCATAGGCCACAGCCGTGCCGGCAAAGAAGCCGAGGTTGCGCGCACCATGCAGGGCGCCATCCTGCGATAATGAAACCTGTACCCCCGCCTGCTGCAACAGGTAGGGCAACTTGTATGGCGTGTCAATATCTTCATCGGCCCGGTTGGGCAAATTGTGCGTGCTGGCGAGTATCACGGGTATGTTGTTCTCTTTGAGGAACTGCGCCACGCCCGGTGCGCCATAGCCACCCACCACGGTGATTTTTTTCACACCAAATTTCTGCCCGAAGCGTACGGCCTCCACAATTTCTTTAGGTTCATCGGCATGCACCATGAGCACGCGCTGCCCGCTGAAGAGCGGTTGAACGGCTTCCAGCTTCAAATTGGTTTCGCGCTGTGCCTGCTGGGCATACGCTTGCGCATCGGCCATCAACTGATGCAGCGCCATCACCTGCTTGTCGTAATCGCGGTTGGGAGCATCGTTGACGGTAAAGGTGTTGAAGTCAAACTGCCTGCGGATTTGCGGAGGCCAGTTCAGGTGAAGGGCGTTGTCGGCCGTGTGCACGGCATCTTCCCAATTCCAGCCGTCCATTTCCATCAAGCTGCTGCTGCCGCTGATCAACCCGCCCGTGGGCGTGGTCTCGGCCAGCAGCACTCCGTTGTAGCGGAAGGTGGGGCCATACTCCGAGTCCGTGTTGTAGGAAATCAGCGCGCGCACGTTGGGATTCAGATCACCGCGCTCCGTGGCATCGTTCATCGCCCGGATGGAGCTTACCTCGGCCAACCCGATTTGCGAATTGGGTAAAATGAAACCGGGATAAATGTGCTTGCCCTGCACATTGATTTGTTCGTAACCGCTGAGGTCGGCCCGGGCGGTGGTGGCATCTGCGACAATCGTCAGCTTGCCTTTATCAAATGCCACAATAGAATTTGCAATGACCTGGCCATTGCCGAGGTGCGCCACACCACCGATCAACGCAATCGCTTTCTCCTGCGGCTTCGCTGGCGTGGGGGTTTGTGCCGTACCCACCGATACAACACTGATGAGGGTGAGGAAGAAAAATATCTTTTTCATAATCATGTGCTTTATCGGTTAGTCTTCTTCAGTGTGTTCAACGCCCAGGACATCATCGCAATGGAAGTTCACGCGCTGGCGCGGCTCGGGCCGTTGCGTGGGCGCTCCACCCTTTTTAACCCCGATCATTTTCTGAACCAGGCGCGCCCGTTCCACTTCAATTTCGCGGTTGCGCTGGCGGTCCACTTCAATATCGAAGTACACCTTTCCATCGATGATTGTCTTTTCTGCCTTGGCATACACGCTCAGCGGGTGGTCGCTCCACAACACCACATCGGCACTCTTGCCCACTTTGATGCTGCCCATCTGCCCATCGAGGTGCAGCATTTTGGCGGGGTTCAGGGTCACCATCTTCAGCGCGTCTTCCTCGCTCATGCCGCCATACTTCACCGATTTGGCTGCTTCCTGATTCAGGCGCCTGCCCATTTCGGCATCATCGGAGTTGATGGCGGTAACCACACCTGCGTTGTGCAAAATGGCTGCGTTATACGGAATAGCGTAACGCACTTCCCACTTGTAATTCCACCAGTCGGAGAAAGATGAGGCCGCTACTCCGTGCTGCTTCATTTTGTCGGCCACTTTGTAGCCTTCCAGAATGTGGGTAAACGTGTTGACTCGGAAATTGAATTGCTCCGCCACTTTCATCAGCATGTTAATCTCCGATTGCACATAGCTGTGGCAACTGATGAACCGTTTTTTGTTCAGAATCTCCAGAATGGCTTCTTCCGCCAGATCTCTGCGGGGCTTGGCAGCGGCTGTCTTTTGTGCGGCCGGCAGGGCGTTGTAGGCCGCCCACTTTTTCTCGTATTCGCGGGCACTGGTGAAGGCATCAACATACACTTGTTCCACGCCCATGCGGGTTTGCGGGTAGCGAATCGACTGCGGGTTGCTGCTGCGCTTCACGTTCTCGCCCAGCGCAAACTTGATGAAGCCATCAGCCCCGGCAATCTTATAGTTCTCGGGCGTTTCGCCCCAGCGCAATTTGATCAGGCCCGATTGCCCGCCTATGGGATTGGCCGAGCCGTGCAGTACCTGAACGGCTACCACACCACCGCCCAGCGCCTGGTAAATGTTAATGTCTTCGGCATCGATATTGTCGCCTATGCGCACCATGCCGGAGTTAGTGGCCACATCGTTGATGCTGAGCGCCCCAATGTGGGAGTGTTCGTCAATGATGCCGGCCGTCAGATGCTTGCCCGTGCCGTCAACTACCTTAGCGCCCGGCTCAGACAGGTTCTTACCGATGCGGGCAATCTTGCCATCCTTGAGCAATACATCGGTATTCTGAAGAATGCCCTCTTGCTCGTTGGTCCACACGGTGGCATTTTTGATCAGCAACGTTTCAACTGCCGGCAGCGCAGTTGTGCCGTGGGCCATAAAGGGATAAAGTACTTTGCCGGGTTCATCCTTTTTCGGTGCTGCGTCCTTCTTGTCCGGTCCTTTGGCCGTGAGGTCGCCTGTGCGGGTAGCACTCCAGTTGATCCAAGCGCCATCGGCCAACTGGCCTTTTCCTTTGAAGCCCTTGTCATCACTCCAGCCGGAGAGCCGCACGCTGTTCGAACTGTTCTTCTGCGGCTTGAATGACAGGGTGATCAGATTGTTGCCAAACGTGGCGGTGGCATCTACCGTAGTGCTGTCATTTACTTTTACCTTGGCTTTGTGACTGCCGGCTTCACCGCTCACTTCCAGTTTGTAGTTCTGGTTGTTTACGGAGAGATCGTATTGGCCGCTGAAGTTGCGCAGGTCCACGGACTTGAGCGCAAACGGTTGGCCGATGATCCAATTCTGGTGAATGATCGTTTTGTCGTCAAAGATTTTTCCGGAGGTAACCAGAAAGCTGGCGAGCATACCTTTCTTGAGGCTACCCACTTGCCCGTCAATCTGCAACATTTGGGCAGGGGTAGTGGTGAGTGCCTTCAGGGCGGCCGCTTCGCTTAGTCCATTCTCCATTGCCTTTCGTACGTTGGGCATGAAGTCGGAAACTTTCTTCAATCCGTTGGCGGTGATGGCGAATGTGATTCCGGCCTTTTCCAGGGCGGCCAGGTTAGTAGGGGCCAGCTCCCAGTGTTTCATGTCTTGCAGGCTGGTGCGCGCAGCATCGTAGGGATCTTCCACATCGTAGGCTTCAGGAAAATCAACCGGCACGATGAAGGAGGCTCCGGTGGCCTTGATGTCGTTGATGCGTTTGTACTCATCGCCACCTCCTTTAATGATGTAGCGCACACCAAACTCATCTGCGATCTTATCGGCACGCAAAACGCCCATCCAGTTGGCGGCATCAAAGATTTGGGGCAATTTTTGATTTTGAATCCACGCTTCGAGCGATTGATCGGTAAAGGGGCGGGGGTTCTGCGCGCCAAACCATTCGGCATCCAGGTAGGTCTGACGCAGCACGGCTACGTAGCCCATCATGGAGCTGGGGTAGTCCTGGGTTGATGAACCTTTGTTGAATGAATAATGTGCTGAAGCACGCGCCTTGATTATGTTTTTGTTCTCGGTTTGCTCCGTGAGTGCAACCGCTGCTGCCGTTCCCCGGGCCAATCCATCGGCTTTGAAGGTAAGCACCGTACCAAAGCCCAGTTTTCGCCATTCTTCAGCGGCTTTGGCGTTCACCGTAAACTCATCGGCCGCATTATAGTGTGCTCGTATAGCCTGATTGGCATTATACGGCCCTTTGTTACGCGGCTCGATTTGCTCCGTGCGATTGAACCCACCACCGCGTGGACGCTCCACTTCGGGCAAGCCGTAGCTGGTGTATATATCGATAAGCGAGGGATAAATGAACTTACCCTTGCAGTCGATGACGGTGTACCCTTTCGGCACAGCCAAATTAGCACCCACCTGCTCAATGCGCTCTCCTTTAATCAGAAGCGTAGCATTGGTGAGGGTAGTCTGCGGATCGACTACAAGGGTGGCATTGGTGAAGGCATAGAGCCCGGCCCGGCTGTCTTTCACATCGTTGCGCGGAAAGGTTTCCTGAGCCCACGCGGCCAGGCCTGCCAGCGACAACACCAGTGTCAAGGTCAGGATTCGTTTGATCATAAGCATGAGTTATTGAAGCGTTCGAACAGGAAAAGTAGGGAAATGCGCGCGGCCATCTGTGAAATAGTGATGGTCGGTTGAATGTGTGGAACAGCGCAGTTTCCTTCAGTTAAAACGTAAAGCCCAAGTTGAAAAATCCACGGAGTTGACCCGTTTGGGCATTATGGGACAATCCGAATTGAATTGGCCCCAACAGCGAAAAATAAGATGCCATGGCTCCGTAGCCGAGTTGGTAGAACGCTCCCTCGCGGCTTTTCTCGCGGAAGTCAAACTGGCCCAAGCCACTCCAAAATTCGGATGACTCATAGCCTCCGGCCAGTAGATTGATGCCCGGAGTGAGGTACACGTTTTTGGCCAATGTATATTGAACCTGCGCGCCCACTGCCAGCAACTGTGGTACAGATAACTCGCCTTCGCGTAAGCCAAGGAAGAGATAATCAGACTTTCGTGGACGATTCAACCAGCCGCCTACCGAACTGAAATCTCCGGCCGCTAACCAATACGCTGAAAAATCATCGGAACGGAAAAATGTCTCCTGCATCAAGGCCGTGTGCTGCCAGAGTTGCAGCGATACGCGTTGACTGAGAGGTATGGCTTTCATCGCCTTGATGTTAAGCGTCAGGTAGGTGGGCAACGAACCTTCCAACACGAGATTAGCGGAGGTATCAGGTGTCGTTAAACGTAAATCTGCTTTGAAATCGGTATTGATTCTCCAGTTCGTCTCCGCCCGCAACCAACCACCACGTGTCGGGAAGAACACTTTATCGAGGGTATTGTGCACAAACTGCACACGTGCGCCTACGGTGCTAAAACGATAGTCAGCGATTTCAAGCGGATCGGGGTTAGACTCCGTAGCCGGATCAATTTTTGGGCGGAGGCGGGTTCGTTGTGCGCTGATACCAAACCCCCAATAGCGGTGGCGGTTAATCGAATAGTTGAGCATGGTGGTGGCCGCCAGGTGCTGGCTGATGACATCGGCCACGGGTGTGCCTTGAATAAAGGAGTTGAGCAGCAGACGCTCGCCATATACCTCGCTGAAATGCCACCAGCGCTTGCTTGTGCCGAGGTAGTAAAAATAATTGGCCCGCATGCGCGGGCTCTCCGCCAGATCGATGGTGGCTACAAGGCGCGAGGCCGGCAGCAACAAATTACGCTTCGTGAAATTCAGAATGACACCCGCACCGCGCTCGGTGTCGTAGTGCATGGCAAACTTCACGGCATTGGCCGGACGTTCGGTAGCGTGAAGGGTCAGGGTACTGGTCACACTGTCGCCTTCAATCTGATAACTGATCTTGTCGAACAGGCGCGTCCCAATGAGGCGGTGCACACGTGTGCCGATCTCACTCGGGCCAAGTAACTCACCTGCGTGGGCTTCGAACCGGGCGTTGACCAATTGGCTGTTCGGTTCGCTGATGCCGTCCGTAGCAATCTCCTGAATTTTGTACCGCGTGTTTGCGCGCGGAATTTTGCGTACCGCGCGAGGCGGATATTGTTTCTGTTGGGCCGCCATCTTAACCAACTCGGGCAACACCTCTTTTACTGCTTCACGCCCGGCCCGCAGCATGTCTACCCGCTGTTCAAAATCCATTGTGCCATAACGCAGATGAGGGAAGATGTCGATATGAAGATCTACATCTTTCAATTCTTTCCGGTAGGTAATATTGCCGGCCAGTAATGCGGTTTGCATCAACAGCTGGGCAGCCGAGTTAAGTTCTGATTCTTTATATAATCCGCCATCCACATCCGATGCAATAATGAAGGTAGCCCCCATTTCACGGCAGTAGCTCACCGGCATGTTATTGAACACACCGCCATCCACCAGCAGTTGGTCATCGATGCGCACGGGCGCAAAAACTGAGGGGATCGACATGCTGGCGCGGATCGCTTGTGGCAAACTGCCGTTGCGCAGCACTACGGGTTCGCCTCTTACAATATCCGAAGCCACACAAAGAAAAGGTGTGGGCAACTGTTGGAAACTGGAAATGCCATTCACGTGAAAGAACAGCCGGGCAAGTAGTTCCTCAATGTGTTGCCCTTCAATCAGCCCCAGCGGTAACTTGGGCTTAAGGCCATTCATGGGCAGCTCGTAAATGTACCGGCCAAACTCGTCCTTCTCTTCAATATTGATTTCATTGAACGAGACGCTGTTCGACATGAGCAACTGCCAATCCAGTGTCTTCGCAATGGAATCAATTTCGTTACCGGTATAGCCGGCCGCATAAAGCCCGCCCACTACCGAGCCCATACTGGTACCCGCAATAAAATCCGGTACAATACCGAGCGAGTCCAGGGCCTGCAATACGCGAATGTGTGCAATACCCTTGGCGCCACCTCCGCTGAGCACCAAACCCATTTTGGGTCGCGACTGCGCCCAGGCGCCCAGCGAACAAACAATCAGGATAGCCAAAAAGGAAAATGCGCGAATCATCAATGTGCTTCCAGCCAGTTCGAACCTACACCTACTTCCACTTCCATGGGCACCTCGAGTGCTACCGCGTGTTTCATCAGTTCAACCACTTTGGGTTTTACAATATCTACCTCGTCCCGGTGCACATCAAAAATCAATTCGTCATGCACCTGAAGAATCATGCGTGTCTGCAGTTTCTCTTTCATCAGCCAACGGTGTATGTTCACCATGGCGATTTTGATAATATCAGCGGCACTGCCCTGGATGGGAGCGTTGATCGCGTTGCGTTCGGCAAAGCCCCGCGTGGTGATGTTACGTGAATTGATATCGCGCAGATAGCGCCTGCGGCCCAGCACCGTTTCCACGTATTCCTTTTCACGGGCAAAGTTGATGCTATCATCCATGTAGCGCTTAATGCCCGGGAACTCCCGGAAGTAGGAGTCGATGATCTCGGTGGCTTCTGTTTTCGAGATACTCAGGTTCTGGGAGAGCCCAAAAGCCGTGCTGCCGTACAAAATACCAAAGTTGACTTCCTTGGCTTTGCGTCTTTGATCCGGAGTAACCTTGTCGAGGGCTACCTTAAAAACTTTGGCCGCTGTAGTGGCGTGAATGTCGCGCTGATTTCGAAAAGCTTCAATCATGGTAGCATCCCGGGCAAAAGAGGCGGCAATGCGCAATTCAATTTGGGAATAGTCGGCCGACATAAACAGGTACTCGGGGCCGCGCGCCACAAAGGCACTGCGAATCTGCCGGCCCTTCTCCGTGCGGATCGGAATGTTCTGTAAGTTGGGGTTGTTGGAACTGAGCCGGCCGGTAGCTGCCACCGCCTGCCTGAAATCGGAGTGAATGCGCCCGTCATAGCGGCTGATCATGCGGGGTAAGGCATCTACATAGGTTGAGCGCAGCTTTTCATACTCGCGGTATTCCAGAATTTTCTTGGCGATTTCGTGTTCGGGCGCCAGCTTGATCAACACCTCCTCACCCGTTGCATACTGCCCGGTTTTGGTTTTCTTGGCTTTGTCCAGCAGCTTGAGTTTTTCGAACAACACTTCGCCCAATTGCTTGGGTGAGCCGATGTTAAACTCGGTGCCGGCCAGTTGATAGATTTCCTTCTGCACCTTATCGCTGTCCTTTTTCAACGCCTCCGACATCCACTTCAGCGTGTTCTCATCTACACGCACACCTTCAAACTCGAGGTCCGCCAGTACACCGACCAGCGGCATCTCAACATCACGCATGAGCAAACTGTGTCTGCGCACTTCCAATTCGGCCTTCAGTTTTGCTTTCAACTGCAACACCAGGTCCGCCCGTTCGCATGCCTTTTTCTGCTCATCGCCTTCCGCCATCAGCGTGTGGCCCACATATTGGGCGCATAGAATGCCCAGATCGTGCGAGGCTTCCGGCTCAATGAGATAGTGGGCAATGAGCGTATCGAACATCTTACCGGAGACCGTTAAGTTGAGTTTGCGCAGGGCCAGCAGCGTGGCCTTCAGGTTATGACCCACTTTGGCTATGCGGGAATCTGCCAGCACGGGCGCAAAATCCTTCAGGTTGTCGTTGGCTGAAACGGGAAAGTACCAGGCCGTTGTCGGTGAGGCACTGATCACCAGGGCCGTGGGCGCAAAATCAAAATGTTCTTCCTCGTTGGTGAGGAGTTGGATCGAAATTTCGGAAGCTCCGCGTAGCTTTTCGATCACCTGTTGGCGTTCCTCGGCAGCGTTGATGACCCGATAGTCCACATCCGTTGCCGAATACATGCGCTGCTCACCGGCTTGCGGAGTTGCTTCCTCGCCACCAAACATGGAGAGTTGGGCCGGCTTGGCCGCAGCCGGAGCCGCCACCGGTGCTGCACCCGGCACCAGGCTGAAGATGCGTGGCATCATCGTCTTAAACTCAAGCTCTTCGAGGATGGGCTTTAGTTTTTCCGGATCGGGCCCCGTGAAACGCAGCGCTTCTTCGTCAAACACCACCGGCACATCGGTAACAATGATCGCGAGCTTTTTCGAGAGAATGGCCTGCTGACCGAATTGCTCCACGCGCTCCTTGAGTTTGCCTTTGAGTTTGTCGGCATTGGCGACCACGTTCTCCACTGTGCCGAACTGCTTGATGAGATCGGCAGCGGTTTTGGGGCCTACCCCGGGGATGCCTGGAATATTGTCGGACGAATCGCCCTGTAAACCCAGAATGTCCACCACCTGCGTTACGTTTTCGATTTCCCATTTCTCACACACCTCTTTTGGCCCGAGGATATCAACCGAGTTGCCCATGTAGGCAGGCTTGTAGAGCAGCACATGATCCTGTACGATTTGGCCATAGTCTTTGTCTGGTGTCATCATGTACACCTCAAAGCCATCGGCTGCTGCGCGGGTGGCCAGGGTTCCAATCACGTCATCGGCTTCATAGCCATCCAGTTCAAAAATGGGGATGTTGAAACCGCGTATGATCTCTTTCACAATCGGCAGGCCGTACCGAATGTCCTCGGGTGTTTCCTGGCGTGTAGCCTTGTACTCTTCATACAATTCATCGCGAAACGTGGGTGCGGCTGTATCGAAGGCCACCCCAATGTGCGATGGCCTCTGTTTGGTAAGCACCTCCATCAGCGTATTGGTAAAACCAAACGGAACCGATGTGTTTCGGCCCTTGGAATTAATGCGTGGGTTTTTGGTAAACGCAAAATGGGCCCGGTAAATCAGCGCGTAGGCATCGAGCAGGAAGAGTTTTTTTTCGGCTGGCATGTGAACCATCAAAGGTAGCAATTAGCAGCAAGTGGTTACCTCTTTTGGATACGCAGTATCAATCGCCAAATTCCCACACGGCATGTAGCCCGTAGTTTCACCTTCCGCTCCCATTTTCATTACTCTTTTTGTAATTTAGAATATTCAACTATTTCTAAACTCCATAAACTATGTTCGCTTTAATCAGTGTACTGGGTATTCTTCTGTTGATTGCCTTGACAGCCGGATATCTGCTGAGAAACCGCTTCCAGGTGGGCTTTCTCACCCTTTTCCAAAATCCTAGGCGGGTGCTGTATCTCTATTCCATTGCGGCATTCCTTGCGTTGAGCAACTACCTGTTTTTCTACGCCCGCTTCGGTCATCAGTACTACCTCGTTTACCCGACTGGCGGCTGGAGCACTGTGTTTTCGTCCGGAATCAAGTTTCGTTGGTTTGCTACCATTCAGGAGTGGCAGAAGGAAATCGACATCAAAGTGGTGGCGGAAGGTGAACCTGCGGAAGGAATTGAAGGTATCATCAGCGATAAGGTGACGTTCAATGTTCGTAACTCGCGCGGTGAAGACAAACTGGAAGTCGTTCCGGGTATTGGCATAACCTTTATCGACCGTGTGGGTGCTGCCGTGCGGGTATCTGTGCGTATGAAAGTTCCGGAAGATCCGGAAACGTTTCGCCAGGTAGCGGAATCGTTCCGAAATCCGCAAAACCTGATTTACAATACGCTTATCCCGACCATCAAGGAACAGATCAGCAACACCGGCTACATGTTTGCTGCCCAGGACTACATTTCCGGTGCCGCCACTGACTTTCGCCAGGCGGTTGACGACCAGCTGAAATACGGAGGATACTCGACCGAACGAAAAGAGTATTACGACACCATTTATGCCGCTATTCAGGAAACCGATCAGCGAACCATTAAAGAAATCAACACACGTTACAAGATCATCCGTAAAATCGATGCCAATGGCAAACTGATTCGGATTCCGCACGAAATCACGAAAAACAATATCATCGTTACGCAGGTGATTGTAGACGATGTGTATCCGGAATCGGCTTTTAAACAACGGCTGGAAGCGCAGCGCGACATTTCTGCGCAGAAGCGTATTGAGATGGAAAAGATTGAAACGGCAAAAGCTGAACAGCAACGCATCATCGCTGAGGGTGAACGCGATAAAGCAAAGGAGCGGGTAGACCAGGAAAAAGAGCAGGTGAAGCAATTGATTGCTATTGAAACGCAATTGAAGCAGGAAACCACGCGCAAGCAGTTGGCTGAAATTGCCCTGCAGACAGCAAAACTGGAATCCGATCAGATGCTGGTGCGTGAACGCGCCCAGGCGGAAGCAAACCGATTAAAGGTAGCGGCCGGTTTAACTCCCCAGGAAAAGGCACAGATTCAACGCGACATTGCCATTGGCGTGGCCCAAAATTTGGCTAACATGAAACTGCCCCAGGTGTATATTGAAAGCGGGAAGGAAGGCAAGAGCAACATGGGCTTGCTGGAATCTCTGCTGGGTGCTGAGCTCGCCAAAACGATGGTGCCGGCCCTTAAAGAAAATCAGTAACCGATCGATGAACCGAACAGAAAGGGGCGCAAGCCCCTTTTTTATTGACATTTATCAGTTTATCCGTTGATGTTCCTCATGGTGCGCTCTTGTTGCGCTGCCAAACTTTGATACAACATCAACCTAAACACATCAACATGAAAAAGCATGAACCCGTTAGCACGATCATGACGCATCATGTGTATGTGGTCGACATCAAGGACTCTTTGGAAAGCGCCCGTGAAGTTGTTCGCAAACACAACGTGCGTCACGTGCCGGTAGTCCAAAAAGGCAAACTGGTGGGCATCATCAGCAAAACAGACCTGAACCGCCTCACCTTCAGCGGCATGTTTGAAGGCGAAGGCGATACTGATGAAGCGGTACTGGACATGCTCAACCTCAGCCAGGTTATGTCGCACAAACCCCGCGTGGTCAGGGCGGGGGACGACATTCGCGCAGTGGCCAAAATATTGTCGGAGGAAGAGTTTCATGCCCTCCCGGTAGTGGATGACGAAAATGAAACCAAACTTGTGGGCATCGTCACCACCACAGACGTGATCCGCTACCTGCTCGAACGGTTTTTGTAAAGAGCGTTGCAAACACAAACCGGGTTTCGTTTCTTGTTCGGGTGATTACCGAATTTTTCAGCCGGTGGGAGCGCGATGCGCCCAACCGGATTTTTCTACGACAGCCCGTAGCGCGCCAATGGCGCGAGTTTTCGTATGCCAACGCAGGCCGGGAAATCCGAAGCATGGCTGCAGCCCTGCAGGCCATGGGGCTTGAAAAAGGCGCGCGCGTGGCCATTCTGTCTAAAAATTGTGCGCACTGGATCATGGCCGACCTGGCCATTCTGATGGCAGGCTTTGTATCGGTGCCGCTCTACGCCACGCTCAGCGCACATGGCATCCGGCAAATTCTGGACCACAGCGGGGCACAGGCCATTTTTATCGGCAAACTGGACGAGTATGGCCAGCAAAAGGAAGGAATTCCTGCTCACGTGAAGAAGATCTCCTTTCCCTGGTATGGACCCGAAGATGGCGAATCCTGGAGTGAACTCGTTGAGCGTTACCCGCCTTTGGTCAGCCCCACTCTCCATCCGGATGACCTGGCTACTTTGATGTATACGTCCGGCACCACGGGCGTACCGAAAGGCGTCATGTTCAATCACCGGGTTTTCAGTGAAGTGGCGAAAACCGAAGACCTCGTGATGAACCGCTTTGGCCTCACGCACCCGATGCACCTGTTTTCGTTTCTGCCGCTGTCGCACATTGCCGAACGTAACGTAATTGAAATTCTCTCCCTCTGGACGGGCAGCACGGTTTCGTTTGTCGAGTCGCTGGAGACTTTTGCGGCCGATCTGTCATCCGTTCAGCCCCATGTTTTTTTTGCGGTGCCCCGCATCTGGGCGAAGTTTCAGGAAAAAATTTTCGAAAAGCTCCCACCTCAACGTTTGAATACCTTACTAAAAATTCCGGTGGTCGGAACTTTGCTGAAGAATAAAATCAAGAAAGGACTCGGGTTGTCTCGTGCCGTACTCACCATATCCGGTGCGGCCCCCATGCCGATCGCTCTTTTGCGATGGTATCAACAACTCGGCATCACCATTCGCGAGGTGTATGGCATGACGGAAAACGGTGCTATCTCCCATGGTAATCTGGGCGAGGTAAAGTTTGGCACCGTTGGCCAGGCGTGGCCGGGGGTGGAGGTGCGCCTGAGCGCAGAAGGTGAAGTGCAAACGAGACACGGAGGTACCATGCAGGGGTATTATCAGGAACCGCAACTGACCCGCGAGGTGTTCACCGAGGATGGGTTTTTGAAAACCGGTGACCAGGGCAGCGTGGATGCGCAAGGCTATCTGACCATCACCGGACGCATCAAAGACTTATTCAAAACCGATAAAGGCAAATACGTTGCGCCCGCTCCGATCGAAATGAAGTTACTGACCAACCCCGACATTGAAAAAGTGTGCGTAGTAGGCATGGGCATCCCTCAACCCATTGCGCTCACCATTCTGTCGGCACTGGGAAAGGCCAAATCAAAGGCCGATATCGAAAGCAGCCTGAGTACCAGTCTGCAGGGCGTTAATGCAACGCTGGAGAGCTACGAAAAGCTGGAGACAGCCGTGATTTTACAAAACGACTGGACCGTAGAAAATGGGCTGATGACACCCACGCTGAAAAACAAACGGAACGAAATTGAAAAACTCTACCTGGCGCGTTACCCGCAGTGGTACCATGAGCCCGGCTTGGTGGTGTGGGAATAATCAGCGCTTGAGCGAGATGAAGCCTTCCGCCTTCGGCCGGCCGGAGTCAAACTCAAGCACGTAGAAGTACGTACCCACCGGCAACTGCTCACCCTTGCGGCTGACGCCTGTGAAACGGTTGGTGATGTTATCATAGTTACGCGCCTCAAAAACCAAATCGCCCCACCGGTTGAAGATTTTTAGCCGGTTGTTTCGTGTTTCTGGCGAAAGGTCAATGTTTTCAATACGGAAGTAGCTGTTGAGTGCATCTTCATTGGCTGACACCGCGTTGTAGAAAATCAACTCCGTACAATTCTCGGCAGCGGTTACGACTACCGCTTCGGAAATCTCGCTTAAGCAGCCCGAGCTGTTGACTACCTGAACCGCAAATGAGCCTGGATCGCGCACAACAATTTCGCCCGTAGTGGCTGAGTTCGTCCACACGTAACTGACAAAGGATGCCGGTGCCTGAAGTCTAACGCTGTCTTGCTTTGCCAAACACAACGCTGTGCTCCCTACCACGTTGATGATCGGCTTGGCGGGAACCGGATTGATAGTCGCTATTACTTCAGTGCGCGGACTTTCAATGGTAGCTGAACGAATCGCAACATAATAACTCGTGGTGGCCGAAAGTGAAGGAGACGCGAAGTCCGGATTGGGATTATTCTGAATGGCCGTGCCCCCGGTAGCCTGCGCATACCAGGCATAGGTTTGAGCACCAACGGCACCGGTTGCCGTCAGCGTCACACTGCCGGGGCCACAGCGCGCACCGGCCACACCTGCCGGGGTTGCCACTGATTCTATAAACAGCGCTTCAATGTTCTTATCGCTGTTCAAATTTACCGTAAGCGGATTGACTGCCCCTGTCGCATCGCCTTGCCAGCCGGAAAAAATCCAACCGGCAGCCGGTACCGCTGTGATTTCCACCACCTGCGCGCCTTCAAACCGGTTTTGATTGGGGGTGCGTTGCACCAATCCCTGCCCAACGGCCTCCACGAGCAGGTTGTAATAAGGGCCCGCACAAAAGTCGGTGCGAATTGAATTATCGGTGTCATCAAATTCGGCCGGATCACTGTTTCGGATTTCGGCATACAAGGCAAAATCCTTGTTGATCACCAGCCAGTCGGTTTGAACCGATGCGGTTTGATTCCCGGCCACTGTGATGCCTTTCACATCGATCGGAATGGTGTCGGTGGGTGTCAGGTAAAAGAAATGAATCTGAGCTGTGGCCTGAATATCGCCAGCATTCTGCACGGTAGCCGTCACGGATATATTATCACCATTGTTCGGACAAACAATACCCGACTGAAGGTTCGTGAACAACAAATTGGGGGCCTGGCCCACGACCAACGCACGCGAGGCTTCGTTATTAGTGCGGGTGGATTCGTTGAGTAAGTCGTTCGGATCCAGTAATGCCCGAATCACCCGGATGCCCGCGAGCGAGCTGCGGTAGGGTGTCATGATCTGAACGGTTCCATCATCACCGGGTGCCACGGATGGAATGTCGACATCGGGCCCGAGCGGTACATCATCTACCAGAACGCGCGCTTTGAACGGACCTGACGCCCCAACACCCGCGTTGTCGTACGAAATGAATATGGTGATGGGCTCATCTACATCCGGGTTGATTTTGCTGGGCGCGATGTACTCGGAGAAAATGCGGAGGTCGGGCGCGGGCAAGCGAACCTGAATGTTCGTTTTGAATTCATTGTTGTCCTCCCGGCATTCGGCATAGGCAGCCAGTTCATCAACCACCACTTTCAATTCGAATGTGCCGGCTGTTGCAAACAAATAAGGAAGGGAGACTGAGTAACTACCGGCCTGCAATCCCGGCCCCACCGTAGGCAAAATGGTGGACGCGACTTTTACATTATCAATGAAGAATGAAACCGGCACATTCGTAGCCGTGAACAGCCCGTTGTTATAGATGTTGGCCGTGAGATTTTGTACCGTTCCTTCGTAAAATCCACCACCCCAGGCTCCGCCCACGGGGCTCACCGCAAAGTCAACGCACAAGGGCATCTGAGCCACGTTGTCGCCCTCGCTGCCCTCGTTTACCTGCCCGTTGTTGTCGAGCCGGATTCGAAAAGCATGATCGCCATCGGTAGCCAGGCTGGTGGTGAGTGAAACCGTGGCGGTGGCTCCGGCATTGAGCACGGTATTCACCGTGCGTGTTTCAATTCGGGGTATACCGGCTTCGATCACAGTCAGCTCCAAATCAAAAGGAGGATTGACGGGAATGGGACCGGTGTTGCGATAGGTAACATTGACGTTAAAATTCGTGCCGGCAGGCGGCAGCACCGGTGCAACGCTGATATCCGCATTGCTTACTGATAAGTTGGGGAATACCGGTGGCGGGGGAATGTGACGGATCGTTCGCGAAAACTCGTTGTTGGTCTCCCGGTATTCATCGACCACGCCCGAACCAATGGGTTCATCCACCCGAATATCAAGCACGTGGTCGAGCGTGCTGGCGAAGGTATAGTTTACTGCGAATGTATGGCCGGCACAGGTGGCGAGTGATGTCAGCGCCTCGGTGTGAATCAACGTGCCATTCATATACACACGAACATCAAAAGGAGTAGTGGCATTTACACCGCCAATGTTGTCCACGCGCAGGTAAAACGTCTGGGGCAGCAGCATATTGACGCCACTCGGTGTGACCGCATTGGTGGCATTGACCGGGGTGAGATCCGGTTTGTCGGGCAGCACCGTGAGAAACGTTGCGCTCTGGTTGTTGACCTCCGAGCGCTCCACCACCACATTGGTAATGTCCGCTTCGCTGCGGAACACACAATTATTTCGGTTGAAGCAATCGCCAAGAACGCCCGTGGTGGTGGTAAAGTTGAAGCCCAACGACTCTCCCGGATTTAGCTGCGCAATGTTTTGCGTGCCAAGCACGGCATCACAATTCAGAAACCGAAAGACAAAATTGGTCGCGGGTGCATCCCCGGTGTTTGACACGGTTGCCGTTCCGCTAACCGATTGGCCCGGCAAGATCGTAGATTGACTCAGCACAATGGAGGTGGTGAGGTCGGGCCTCGGTGGTGTAGGCAAAACGGTTATGGTAAAGGGCCCTTGCGTACCCGTAAGGGTAAAGTCGGTAACTTCAACCGTAACGGTGTATGTTCCGGGAGTTGCAGGCGCAGTCAGGGTAAGTTGGTATGTGCCATCGGCTCGTGTTGTCGTGCCAGCTTGTCCACCGCCCGTGATTCGCGCGGTCACCGTAGCCCCGGCTACATCCGGGTCAATGCCCGGGGCGATGCCAAAATATTCGGCCTTGCCGGAGATGGTGATGCCGCCAAAAGGAAGCACGCTCGTGGGTGTTACGCTAGCCCCGCAGTCAATTCCACCCGGCAACTGATAATCACCTGCAATCACCGGACGAATAGCAAAATTGTTGAGCTCGTTATCTTCGGCCAGCACGTTGGTTTCGTCAATCACCACCTTAACCGGGAAGAAACCGGACACAGCAAAAGACTGGTCCCACTGCAAGTTGACGGATGTCTGCGGCCCTACCAGGGACACGGTTTGGGTAAACACCCGATTACCTTCGATGTAGGCCGAAACCACAAAGTTCTCCGCTACATAATCGGAGGTGTTGCGAACACGGGCGTATATCCTGATCGACTCGTTAACGGCCGGGTTCGATTTACTGAAGGAGATATCATTAGCGAAAATCGCCACATCCAAAAGGTCGTTCGACACAAAAGGGCTCGATACGAAAGGTGTTTGCGACTGACATCCGTCAGCATTGCGCGCCACAATCCGCGATCGCCAACGAATGAGGTCCGACAGGTTGGTTAGCGTGACACGATATTCTTTGCCATCCGTCACGTTGATGTCGGTGGCATCGGTTTGCGTCATCACGCGGATAATATCCAGCGGATCCGTGGCCTGACCGTTCGCATTGGCGTCTAACTCCACCCGGGGATAGCCGGCTGCGGGCAAACTTCCACCGGCATCGGTATAGATCATCCGAAATTCAAAAAGTTCTGCCGTGCCACCCTGGGTCGGTGATACGTATGACGTGATGAAGCCTGTTGCACCTGTGAAGCTGATCACTGGGCTGTCCCGCACCGTGACCGTTACGGTTTTTGTTTCTGAACATCCATTCGCATTGGTGATCAGCACCGAGTAGGTGGTGGTGGCGACTGGCGAAACGGTAATGCTGGCCGAGGTGGCTGAGGTATTCCAGAGGTAGCTCGTTCCGCCCGTGGCGGTGAGCGTAATGGCTTCACCTGCACAAATGGTTGAGTTAGGCGTTAGTGTTGTGATCAAATCGGGGAAGTGCGTGACGGAGGCATCCAGTTGGTTATTAGTGGCGTCTTCATCACCTGCGAGGATGATTGTGCCTCGAATGGTGTACACTTGTTTGGCCGCCAGGTTGACTCTTTGGGTGAAGGTGTATTCGTACTTGCCGGCTGGCAAAATGGTTACGGCAACGGGTATGGATTCCGTCACAGCCGGTCCTCCGTTAATCTGATACGATACTTGAAATCCGGAAATAGTCGTGGCTCCCAGATTACTGATCTCAACCGTAACCGGTGTAGAGGCAGTCAGTGAACACGAGCTTACCGGGGCAACAATCCGGGTAATCGCGCCATCACGGCTTACGGCTGGTAAGAACTGCGTGGCCCCAATACTCACGGGCACTGTCCGAACCGCTCCGTTAATATCGTTCGGCACGATGGCGGTGAGGTCAAAGCCTGCACCGGCAAGTGAGGGAGCCACGGCTGCCAGGTCTGTGGCGGAGGGGTACTGCGGGTCCACGGAAAGCGAGTTGGCATTTTGACCCGTAGCCGCCTGCAAGGCTCCCAAATTGGATTGATCTGATCCGCCCCAACGTGCTAACGTTGATCCCGTTGAAAAATAATTGTTGTAGTTGGCCTGCCCAATCGCGGCTGTACTGCCGCTGGTTACCTCCAGGGTATAATTGTTTGATTTGATGATGTTGTTGATGAGGTTAACGTTCGTGCCGGATCCGGATGTATAGTAAAGTCCGGTGCCCGCGCCCGTTGCGTTGATGTTATTGTGGTAAAAATTTATATGCCGCAGGAAGTTCAGGCTTACCGTTTGGAATGAGGCCGCGTTGTTGGTTTGCAAAAAATTATTGGCGATCAGGGCCGGTGCACCGGCTGTTGCCTGAGCCGTCACCACATCCAGAGCCGTGCCGTTTCCTCCCGTCACCCGGTTGGCTGTCACCCGGAAAGCTCCTTCCGCATTGCTGATGGACACGCCCGTGAAACTGGACGAAGACGGATTATTAGTGACCACATTTTGGTCGAGGATAAAAGCGGTGTGGTAATTGAGAATAATGCCGCGGTGATAGCTTTGAAAAATGGTGTTGCCCCGAATCACGGTGCCGGTGGCGCGGGCGAACGGACCTTGAAAGTCGATGCCCACCGCGCCCAGCCGGATTGTGTTGTTGATCAGGCGAACATCCTCAGCCACCGAGGCGTTGATCACCACCCCACCCCGATCAAAGGAGGTGAGTGTCGTTACCGTGCTTTCAATCACATTGCCTTCCAGCAAAATGTCCAGTGCCCGGTTGTTCATAAATACCGCCCGTGCAAACGAAGTTCCTTCCGCGCGGATGGTCATGTTCCGGATGCGATGGTGGTCCGCATTGCTGAGCCTTACGGTAAAATTCGCAGAGCTCGTGGTTGCAGAAACCCGAATAATAGCATCGGCCGGATTACCGGTAGCGGATTCAAACGTGATGGTGTTGGTGGCTGACGAGCCACTGACATTTAACAGCGTGATTTGTTCATTGAAATTGCCGTTCACGCGAAAAACGACCGGCCCGCTTACTCCGGCATTTCGTAACGCATCCAGGGCAGCCGTAAAGGAAGTGAAGTTGTTGGCCCCGCTTCCTGCAGCATCGATCGTATAGGTGCCGGTCAGCGGAGTGCCCACCGCTCCGAATTGCGCAGCCCCAATACTGGGTGAAGAGGGGCGGGCAACTCCATCAATGTCATCCGGCACTTCAGCATTTACGTTTTTTCCCGAAGCGGATAGCGCAGCTACTGTAGTATACAGCAAAGTAGGCGACTGAAACTGCGGATCAATGGAGAGACTGTTGGCATCCAGGCCTGAGCCCGTACGCCAGTCAGCAAGGGTTGCATAATTTGTACTCAACTGGCGCGCCAGGAAAGGCCCTGAACTGAACAAATTATTGTAGTCCCCCTCCACCACCGAGTTTACCGCACTGGGCGTCTGGTGCTCCACCGCCAAACCCGTGTTCGCCCGGAAGATGTTGTTCA
>JAEUUC010000007.1 GCA_016787665.1 Cyclobacteriaceae bacterium
AGGGCCAAACGGGCATTGGTGGAGATGTTCTGGCACGTGTAGTTCAGGATGCCGATGGAGCGGATTTGACCGTTCAGGCGAAAATCAGCTGACTCTTTTGAAAAACCCGTGCCGGCAATCTCACCTTGCATGGTCACGCGCTTAAAGTTGACCGTGTCGTTCAGAAACGAGCCCAGGTCAAAGTCAACGAGTTGCAAACGTCCGCGATAAGCCGACTTTTCAACGGCCGCTGGATTAATCTTCAGGTTAATATCGCTCTTGATGAATCCCTTCGATCCGTTAAAGGTTCCATTGGCAACAAAGTCGTTGGTGAAGCCGGTAAAACGCCCTTGCAGTTGATACGTGCCCAGGCGGCTGATGCGCTGATAGGCGGATTCGGATAGCACGAACCGGATATCTCGGACGTCAATCCGGCCCTGGCGAACATTGATGTTCATGAAGGTTTCGCTGAGATTCGGCAGCCCGTCAAACGACAAGTCGCCCAGCAGGCGGGTGTTGCCCAATTCGGCTTTCATACCGTTGAAATTGAAACGGTTGATTCGTCCTTTCCATGACCCATGAAGTTCGAGCGGGGCGGGGAGTTTTACTGGCGCAAACAGCGCCAGGTCGCGAGGCGAAATCACCGTGCTATCCAGGTGGGCGCGAATGGTAACCCGATTAACGAAGTCGTTGAGATCAGCCTGCGACTGGTATAAGAAACGGATGGTATCGGAGATGTGGCTTTCCTGCGTTTGCAGCCGGAGGTTGTTAAACTCCATGCCCGACCGGCAGATGCGGAAGAACGTGGACAACTCCCGAATCTGAAGCCCGGTTGCTTCGTGGCGGGCCACCAGCGAGCGCAGGTTAAATTGGGTAGTGTCACGCACGACCTTAAAACTCCTCACCAGGCCGGCATCCAGTGCGAGGCTGAAGTGATGGTAGTCAAAGCCGTTGCGCAGCGAGTCGCGATTGGTATTGTTTAGTGAGAAGCGGCAATCCTCCAACTGAATTTCACTGATGTTAATGACAGGGGATTTCCCCCCACCGCCACCGGAGCCCTGCAGCCGGGCAATCCAGATGTTAATGTTCAGATCCTTCGTGCTGTCCGTATCGGTGATGGGGGCGAGGTACACATGGGCATTGGTTAATGACACGGCATCCAGGTTCACCGTGTTGGAACCATAAACTGAACTCAACCGGAAGTTCACACGCAACTCACCGGCTTCAATCATCACGTTTTGCTCGGGATCCAGGATTTTGACCCCCGAAACTTCCACGCGATCGAACCACCAGACAAAAAAGTCATCGTAGCTGATGGTGAAACCGGAAGCGCGCGACAGGCCGCCCAGCAGCCGGTCCAGAATGTGTTGTTGTGTGGCTGGTATTTGGAGCAGCAGGAATCCGCTGAATACCAAGACGAGTACCGTATAGCCCCCGAGCAGAAACAGACGTTTGGCCCACCGGAGAACCCTAATTTTGATAACTTGCAGGTTCATTATCTACGTTGTGCACCCGCTAATCCTAGCCATCGAATCTTCCTGCGATGAAACGTCAGCGGCCCTAATTCGCAACGGCAAAGTACTCAATAATATTATAGCCTCGCAAAGGATTCACGAGCAGTTTGGCGGTGTTGTGCCCGAGCTTGCTTCCCGGGCACACCAGCAGAATATCTGGCGTGTGGTGGATCAGGCACTTCGCGAAGCAAACGTTGATGTTCATGACCTGGATGCGATTGCCTTCACCCGGGGCCCCGGTCTTTTGGGCTCGCTGTTAGTCGGTGCCTCCTTTGCCAAAGGTTTAGCGCTCGGTTTAGGTAAACCGTTGCTTGATGTTCATCACATGCAAGCCCATGTGCTGGCTCATTTTATTGACGATCCGGTGCCCTCATTTCCGTTTTTATGTCTCACCGTAAGCGGGGGACACACCCAGCTGGTGGTGGTGCGCAACCATCTGAATATGGAGGTAATCGGTGAAACGCGGGATGATGCCGTGGGCGAAGCTTTTGACAAGGCGGCTAAGATCCTCGGACTGCCCTATCCGGGAGGCCCGCTGATTGATCGGTACGCGCAAGAAGGCAACCCTAAGCGATTTTCCTTTCCGGGAGCCGACATCCCGGGTCTTGATTTTTCATTTAGCGGAATCAAGACGGCCTTTTTGTATTTCCTTCGCGATCAGGTGGCGGTCAATCCGAATTTTATTGCCGAAAATCTGGCCGATATCTGTGCAAGCCTGCAGCGGCAGTTGGTCAACATGCTGATGCAGAAACTCCGGAAGGCCGTTCGCGAGACGGGTATCCGGCAAGTGGCCCTGGCGGGTGGCGTGTCCGCCAACCGTGGCCTGCGCGCGGCTGTTCATGCGTGGGCGTCAAGCGAGAACATACCTTGTTTCGTTCCGGAACTCCAATATTGCACCGACAATGCTGCGATGATTGCCATAGCTGCCCACTTCAAATACCTGGCTGGTGATTTTGCTGACCTTACGGTTGCCCCGTTGGCGGGTATGGAAATGGAACGCACTTCTGCATGAAAAATATTCCCACACCCGGTGAGCAGCGCATCTACCGAAAGGTGGTATCGGAGACTGACCTGGCCACTTTTCATGGTGAACTGCTGCATCCTGTTTATTCCACGTTTGCGCTGGCGCGCGACTTTGAATGGTCATCACGTCTCTTCTTTTTGGAAATGAAGGAAGAGGATGAAGAAGGTGTGGGAACCCACGTCAGTATTGCGCATAAGAGCCCGGCTTTTGTGGGGGAGGAAGTGATCATCACGGCCACGGTACAACATTGCGAGGGCCCCAACCTGCATTGCGAAATTGTCGCCCGGGTGGGCAGCCGCGTGATTGCGGAAGGCACCACAGGGCAACGTATGCTGAAAAAAGATAAATTGAAGCAGATTTTTACACCGCCTGCACATGGCTAGCGACAAAGCCCGATTTTCCAATCAGATCAATATCCGAAATAAGCGCGCGTCTTTCGAGTTTGAGATACTCGACAAATACGTCAGCGGTTTGGTTTTGCGCGGCACCGAAATCAAATCCATTCGTGAGGGTAAAGTGAACTTGCAGGATGGCTATTGCTATTTCCATGGTGATGAATTGTTTGTGAAAGGCGTTCAGATTTCGCCTTACGCTCAGGGTTCCTACTACAATCATGAAGGAGGCCGGGAGCGCAAATTGCTATTGAAGCGCTCGGAGTTGAACAAGCTCCGCGCCAAAGTTGAAGAAAAGGGATTGACCCTGGTGCCGTTGCGGCTTTTCCTGACCGACCGTGGGCTGGCAAAAATGGAAATTGCACTGGCCCGGGGCAAAAAGCTCTATGACAAACGCGAAAGCATCAAAGACCGCGAAACCAAACGTGAATTAGCCCGCCTTAAATGATGGAATACGGAGTTTCCCGATTATCGGTAGTCAGTATGCGAGCGGAAGCGAACTGGCACTCGCTTCAGGTAAACCAAATGTTGTTTGGCGAGCATTACCTCGTGCTCGAACGGCAGACCGGCTGGCTCCGGATTCAACACATCCCCGATGATGTGCAAGGGTGGATACCCGAAGCCCAGCACCACTCCATCACGTACGATTATTTTGTGCATGTGAGTGACGCTGACTTTCGCATAACGTTGGATACCGTCTCGACATTACTGTACCGAAAAAGTCCGCTGCCGATTATGATTGGCAGCGTGATTCCGATTGGCCATCAGGAGTTGTTCGCGCTGGAGGAGCAGTTGGCGTTTGGGGGAGAGTCAAAAAGCATCCATCAACGAAGAGATGCGGAGTTTATCCAACAGCTGGCCAGAAAATTTATGCATGCTCCGTTCTTGCCGGGAGGTAAGACCCCATTCGGTCTTGAAATTCATTCATTCATTCAACTGGTATACCGGCTGGCCGGCTATCGCATCGGGCGGCACCCTCATAGCTGGCCATATCTCGGGGTTCCGGTCAAATCACCGGTGGAGTTCCGTGTTGGCGACATCCTTTACTTCCGCAGCCAGGACCGCGATGATGTAGGACTTTTGCTGGAGAAAGACAAAGTGATGGTTATGCTGGGGCACCTTACACCGTTGAGGCTTGAGTACCCGCTACTGGTGGATCCCGAAACGACCCAGCCGGTAGGTGAGGTTACCGGAGCGCTTCGGCTGATCAAGGGCCGGTGAGCGCCTGTTGATAAACCCGAAGAATGGTTTTATCTTTCACGGGATGAACCAGCGCGTACTCGTATTGAATCAGGATTTTAGCCCGCTGATGGTGTGCTCGGTTGAGCGCGCGTTCATTTTGGTCTACCTCAACAAAAGCGAGATGGTCAGGTCCTCCAACGGGCACAAGTTGCGGTCGGTCACCCGCAGCTTCCCAATGCCCTCCGTCATCCGCCTGAACCGCTATGTTAACGCCCCGTACAAGGGCGTTAATCTTACCCGGCAAAACGTATTTAAGCGCGACAACTTTGAGTGCCAGTATTGTGGCACGGGGCGTGACCTTACGCTAGATCATGTGCTCCCCAGTTCGCGCGGAGGCCCACACGCCTGGACCAACCTGGTCACCGCGTGCAAGCGCTGCAATGCCAAGAAAGGCGACTTTACGCCCGAAGAAGCACGGATGCCGCTACGCCATCGGCCGTACAAGCCCACCTATGCGTTGTTTTTGAAGGACCACGCCAATGGACAAACCCACGAATGGGAGGAGTTTTTGTCCAGCCAGCGCTGAGTTTTAGAACCGGAGCCGGAACACGGTCCGCTCATACGGGCGCGATTCGGCTGTGAGCGTGCCGTTGTGCATTTGCATAATCTGGCGCGACAACGCCAGGCCGATCCCACTGCCCCCCTTCTTGGTGGTAAAGAACGGAATGAAGATCTTTTCCAACGCTTCGGCAATGATGCCCGGCCCATTGTCAATTACTTCAATGTAGGTGGTGGCTTCATCGTAGCTCCCCCGCACTTCAATGCGTCCGTCAGCCTGGCCGGCCAACGCCTCGCGCGCATTTTTGATCAAATTGATCAATACCTGTTCAATCATCTCCTCGTCTGCCTGAATGGTGAGGTATTCCGACTGGCAAGTATGCTGGAATACAATACCCGAATCGCGGAAATCGGGTTTCATGAATTGGGCCACCTTGTCGAGCAACTCTTTCACCCGAACACTTCGCACCACCGGCTGAGGAAGCGAGGTATACTCGCGGTATGCATCAATAAAGCGGATAAGCCCCTTGCTACGTCCTTCAATGGTGGTTAGCCCTTCGCGCAGATCATCCGCGCTTTCGAGCGGAATTTCGTAGTGACCATTGGTTCGCTTTAGCTCATGATCTAGCACGTCTTTCAGTGTTGAGGTAAGCGATGATATGGGCGTAATGGAATTCATGATCTCGTGACGAAGCACCCGGGTGAGGTTCTGCCATGCTTCGAGCTCCTGCTTTTGTAATTCACTCTGGATGTTTTGCAGCGTGACCAGTTTGATGTTTTGCCCGCGCACCCGCATCTCGGTAGATTGAATCGTTAGTAAGATATCGCGGCTGGTTTTATGAAGCGTGCTTTTGCCGGGCTTGGCGTCTAAAATGGCCTGGTAGAGGACCGGGTTCAAGGGTTTCAGATCATGAATGGAGGACAACGCAGTCGAGTTCAGAAATCGTTTGGCGTTGGCGTTCATGAGCTGAATGCGGCCGCTCTCATCAAACGAGAGGATACCCGTGCGCACCTGCTGCACCACCGTGTTCAGGTATTGCCAGTTTTCTTCTTTTTCACTTCGGGCCTTGCGAAAGGCCTCCAATACTTCGTTGAATTCGGTATTGAGCTGGCGAAAGGTCTTGCCCAGTTTATTGTCGGCCGTAAAACCGGAAATGAAGTCCGAATATTTCACCGACTCCAGAAAGCGAGTCAGCTTTCGGTTGGTCTGCGCGCTGAAGTGGTATAACTCAAACAACTGGCCCGCAATGATCAGGGCCATCAGCACGGCAGCAAAAACCATGTTGGGGCGGCTCACCATAAACACAAACAAAGCCATGGTACACCCAATAAGGCCCACACGAAACGCAATGCGAAAACGAAAATCACCCATGCTGAGATGTGTGGAGGTGTTGAGGTACTGAGGTTTTGAGGCGCTGGTGTTTCACAGGTGAGTGTCAATCGTCAAGATCGCACATTTTTTACAATACCACATATTTAAAAAGACGAATGCCGGGAGAACACCACCGTTCCACTTCAACACCCTTACAATCCATGCTTTTCCAATCTGCGGTATAGCGAGGAGCGGGTAAGGCCCAGCTCGGCTGCAGCCTGGGTGATGTTGCCGTTGTATTTTTTCAACACTTTACGGATGAGGAGTTTTTCCACTTCATCCAGGTTGAACTGATCCAGGTTGATCCCATCGGCATCTTTTTCGCGTGCCGGTGCCGCGTTGAAGTTAAAATCTTCCGGCTGCAACACGGAAGCGTTGCTGAGAATGACGGCCCGCTCGATGGCGTGTTGCAACTCGCGGATGTTTCCCGGCCACTGGTGCTTGGTAAGCCGGCTCATGGCTCCTTCGCTGATCTTATTTACCGATTTTTCGTAGCGGCCGGCATAGTGTTTCAAAAAGTGCTGCGCCAGCAGCGGAATATCCTCCACGCGATCGCGAAGGGAGGGGATCTGGATTTCGATGGTGTTAATCCGGTAAAGAAGATCCTGCCGGAAACGGTTTTCTTTCACCATGTCGTATAGCGGCATGTTGGTGGCACAAATGAGGCGAATGTTGACGGGTGTTTCTTTATTGGCCCCCACGCGGCTCACTTTCCGGTTTTGTAAAACAGTGAGCAGCTTAGCCTGCAACGGCATGGAAAGATTGCCGATTTCATCGAGAAAAAGTGTGCCACCGTGCGCCAGCTCAAAACGGCCGGCCCGGTCTTCCTTGGCATCCGTAAAAGCACCTTTTCGATGACCAAATAATTCGCTTTCAAAAAGAGTCTCGGTTATGGAACCCAGGTCAACACCCACAAACGATTCGTGTTGCCGGGAAGAGTGGCGATGGATGGCGCGGGCGACCAGCTCTTTACCGGTGCCATTTTCTCCGAGAATCAACACATTGGCATCGGTTTGGGCCACGCGCTCAATGGTGTGGAAAATGCGCTGCATGGCGTGGCTTTGACCAATGATGTCCTTGAATTTTTCATTCATCACATCATTGATCTGCTGATTTTTCATCTTCAACGTTTCCACCTCATCGCGTGATTGGCGCAGGCGCATGGCGGAATACAGCGTAGCTAAGAGTTTGTCGTTCTCCCAGGGTTTGAGCACAAAGTCTGTGGCACCTGCCTTGATCGCTTTTACGGCCATTTGAACATCGCCATAGGCGGTGATGAGCACCACCACAGCCGAAGGATCAATTTCCAGGATGCGGCCCAGCCAATAGTAGCCTTCGCTTCCGCTGCTCACATCCTTGGTGAAGTTCATGTCGAGTAAAATGACATCGTAGTCCTCCTGCTTGAGCAAGGCCGGAATGGCTTCCGGATTTTTTTCAATATCCACATGGGCTACGTGGCGCTTCAAAAACATCTTTGCTGCTTTCAGAAGATCCTCGTTGTCATCCACAATCAGGATGCGTCCCGCTTTCGGTTCTGTCATGTGTAAAGGCCGGTTTGGGGGCAAGCTCGCAAAGCCGATGCCGTATGCGACCATGCCCGATTTTGGGTTGTTTAACTCGATTTTGCCATAAAAGGTTGCCAACGGGCTGTCCGGTTGCGGACAAGTACGTTCAGGAGCGTACGCAAAACAATCGAATTTTAGCCCTTTTTGACCAAAACAAAACCCTTTTGGGCCCTTGGCACGTTTGTTGGCATGAGGCTCACCATTCCCCCAAACTGATGGATCGTAAGATTGAAAAGAAGACATGGACAGTAAAGCGCATTGCCACGTTTGGCGGCATTGGGCTTTTTGTTGCGTTTGTGTTGTACATGTTCATTTTTAGCGACCGCAGGTCAACCCTGATCATCGACCGCGATAAGATTACGATTGCCGAGGTTAAGCGTGGCGAGTTCAAGGAGTTTATTCCCCAAACGGGCACCGTAGAGCCCAGCCGCACCGTTTACCTCGATGCCATTGAAGGAGGGAATATCAAACGTATTGTGAGCGAAAGCGGTAAGATGCTGCACAAAGGGGACGTGATTCTGGAGCTGACGAACCTCAATCGCGAGTTATCGGTACTTCAGCAAGAAGCTTCCTTTAACGAAAGTATTAACCGGGCACGCGAAACACGTCTGAACATCATGCGGAACGACCTGGAGCAACGGCAGACACTGGCGTTGATCGACAACCAGCTCAATATCCTGGGCCCGCAGTATGACCGGCAGAAAAAGCTGTTTGAAAAGAAGCTGATCTCCAAGCAGGAATTTGAGCGCACGGAGGCAGATTACAAATACAATGTGGAGCGAAGAAGAATTACGTACGAAGTATACAAGAACGATTCGATTGACCGCATTCGTCAGCTACGCGCGGTTACCCAGTCGGAGCAGCAGATGACCCGAAGCCTGGAGGGAGTAGGAAAAATTCTCGATAACCTAGTCATTCGCGCCCCAATCGATGGTCAGCTCTCCACTCCGCACTGGGAGATCGGACAAGCTGTGCAAACCGGCCAGCGCATGGGCCAGGTTGATATTGTAGGCAGTTACAAAGTGCGCGTGCCTATTGATGAACTTTACCTGCCCAAGATATCGGTTGGATTACCGGCTACCACCGACTTCGCTGGTAAGACCTACCTGCTCAAAATCACCTATATCTACCCCACCATTACCAACGGCCGTTTTGAGGTAGACATGGATTTTGATGGCGAAACACCTCAGGGCATTCGCAGAGGTCAGTCCCTGCGCATGCGCATTGAGCTCGGCCAGGCGTCAGAAGAGTTGCTGTTGCCCGTGGGCGGGTTCTACAAAGATACCGGTGGCAACTGGGTGTATGTACTTGACCGCGAAGACCGGGCCGTAAAACGCAATATCAAGTTGGGTCGCAAGAACTCAGAGAACTTTGAAGTGCTGGAGGGATTGCAGCCGGGCGACCGCGTAATCACGTCCTCCTACGAGAATTTTGGGAATAACGAGGTCTTGAAGCTGAATTGATGCAACCCCAGGCTGTGAAATCGCGTCTTATCTCCTGTAGTTACTGAAAAAAGTGCCCATAAGCTGAAACTAAATTACCTGACAAAACATCATTAACCTGTAAAAATACCCCTCACCATGATACGACTAAAGAACATCGAAAAAGTGTACACCACGGAGGAAGTGGAAACAACCGCCCTCAACAGCATCAACCTGGAGATTAAGGACGGGGAGTTTGTGGCGATCATGGGACCTTCCGGTTGTGGTAAGTCCACGTTGCTCAACATCCTGGGTTTACTCGATAATCCGTCCAATGGTGAATACCACTTTGGCGAGAATGAAGTAGCCAAGTACAGCGAGCGCCAACGGGCACAACTTCGCAAAGGCTCCATCGGGTTTGTATTCCAGAGCTTCAACCTGATTGATGAACTCACCGTTTACGAAAATGTTGAACTTCCCTTGTTGTATATGAAGGTGCCTTCCGATGAGCGCAAGAAGCGCGTGGAAGAGGTGCTCGAGCGCATGAACATCATGCACCGCAGAAACCACTTTCCGCAGCAGCTTTCCGGTGGTCAGCAACAGCGTGTAGCCATTTCGCGCGCCATTGTGGCAAAGCCTAAAGTTATTCTGGCGGATGAACCCACCGGTAACCTGGACTCGGCCAATGGTGAAGAGGTGATGAAGCTCCTATCGCAATTGAATGAGGAAGGGACAACCGTAATCATGGTAACCCACTCGCCCTACGATGCCAACTACGCTCACCGTATCGTTAACCTGTTTGACGGCAAGGTGGTGACGGAGAACATCAAGGAGCAATTCCATATCTAATTTCGTTTTTCTCGTTAAGCAGGTTTAGGTAGGCCCTGCCCCGGTAATGGGGCGGGGCTTTTTTTGTTCATCTGCGTACAGCCGGTGTACACCGGTGAACGAAATGGAGAATTCGGTCGCATTTTTTTGGCGTCTGTGCAACCTGTAGTGGTCCGGCACGTCTTTAGCTTATCAAACCTGTCGCATGATTAAGAACTACTTGCTCATCACCCTTCGCAATCTGCTGAAGAACAAGATGTACATCCTGATCAATACGTTCGGGATGGGTCTGGCCATCGCCTGTTGCATTACGGCCTATCTGAATTGGGAGTTCCAGGCTACCTGGGATGAGGGCCATGCCCATGCTGCGAAGATTTATCGTGTTCAGTTCTGGCAGGAGTTTCAGGGCAATGCGAACCGCCATGGCATCGCGCCCATGGCGCTCAGCGGCTACATCAAACAAAACATTAAAGAAGCCGATAAGGTGGTACGCTACATGTCGGGCTACTGCGACATGCGCATTGGCGAAGAGGTATTTGGCGATCAGATGGTATATGCCGATTCAGCCTTCTTTGATTTGTTCACCTACAAGTTGAAGTATGGCAACTTTGCCGACTTTCACGACCGGGGGAAGGTGTTTATCAGTGATGAAATTGCCCGCAAGTACTTCAACACCGAGGATGTGGTTGGCCGCCCGTTGACCCAGATTGTGCTGGGTGCCGATGGCGTGCGCAGGCCCAAGGAATTTGAAATTGGCGGAGTGTTCGAAAAACTACCGCTCAATTCCAGCTTTGGTTTTGATGTCATCACCTTGTTCGACAACTTCTGGGATGTCAACCTGGATAAGGAATTGACCGAGACCAGTTGGAAGCGCTGGGCCCATGTGCTGTGGCTGGAAGTGGACAATCCGGCCGATGTTCCGGTTATTGAGAAGCAGCTTCAGCAGTATGTGGAGCCACAAAACCTGGCTCGTGAGGATTTCAAGATCAAGAATTATTTCCTCGAAAATTTTGATGGTATGATGGCCCGCAACCGCGCCAACCCGCGGTTGAACAGCGATTATCTCGGTGGGGGCATACCCGAGGAAGCGGTAACCGTTCCCGCTATCATGGCCGGTCTGCTGCTGTTGCTCGCCTGTTTCAACTTTACGAATACATCCATTGCCATCTCCGGCAAGCGTCTGAAGGAAATCGGCATACGCAAAGTGATGGGTGGATTGCGCAGGCAACTCGTATTACAATTTCTCGGTGAAAATCTTCTGCTGTGCTTTTTTGGTTTGCTGGCGGGCCTGTTGATTGCGGAATGGCTTGTGCCGAAATATGATTCGCTCTGGACGTGGCTTTCGCTTGACCTGAGCTATACCGAGAATGCGGGTTTCCTGATCTTCCTCATTGCGTTGCTGGTGATCACGGCTGTGATTGCCGGCTCGTACCCGGCCTTTTACATCACTTCGTTTGAGCCCGTGAGCATTTTGAAAGGGAAGGCTCGGTTTGGCGGCACCAACTGGTTTACCCGTATCCTGCTGGGCGGTCAGTTTGTGATCTCCATACTGGCCATCATCATGGGGCTGGCGTTTTATCAGAACGGTAACTACCAGCGCGATTATGACCTTGGTTTTGCCAAACAAGGTGTTATCTCGGCCTGGGTAAACACAGAGGCTGGTTACAACACCTATCGCGATGCACTAACCTCGAACCCCGATATTCAGCTCGTGGCCGGCACACGGCACCACATTGCCAATAACTGGTACAACGATCCGGTCAAATTTGAAGCGACCGAACGCGAGGTGGACATCATGGAGATCGGTGATGACTATTTTGAAGTAATGGATATGACACTCGTGGCCGGGCGCAAATTTGAGAAGGATTCCGAAACCGACCGCAAAGAGTCGGTGCTGGTTACAGAGGAATTTGTCCGTGAGTTTGGGTGGAAAGATAACCCCATCGGTAAACGCATAGTGTGGATGGACACCGTGTCGTTGTACGTGGTAGGTGTGGTTAAGAACATTTATGCCCGCGCCCTGTGGCAGCCCATCCAGCCCATGATGATGCGCTATGCAGCCAAGGATAAGTACCAGCAGGTTTTGGTCAAGACTGATCCTTCCAAAATGGCGGAGGTCAATTCCTTTATGGAAAAGAAATGGAAGGAAGTGTTCCCCAACACGCAGTATAACGGTCAGTGGATCGATCAGGAACTGCAGGAGACCAATGAAATCAATCAGAATGTGGCCGGTATGTTCGCATTCCTTGGCTTTTTTGCTGCGCTGATGACGGGTATTGGTTTGTTCACCCTAGTATCCCTCAGCATTGAAAAGAAATTGAAGCAGATAGGTGTGCGCAAAGTGCTGGGAGCGTCCATGGCCAACATTACCGGGGTGATCAACCGCGAATTCATCATTAACCTCGGTATTTCTTCGGTGCTCGGTGGTGTGGCCGGTTATTTTCTGGCCGATATACTCATGGATTCCATCTGGGAATACTATCTGAAACTAACCGTAACAACCCTGTTGATGTCTGTATTGGCTATGGTGATTTTAGCCGTGCTGGCCGTGGGTTCCAAAACCCTGAAAACAGCGGCATTGAACCCTGTCAATACGTTGCGTAGCGAGTAAAAAATATTGGCATCGCCTGCAACCTGGCGGGGGGTGTCAGCGTCTCAGTAACGAACCCATGAGAGATGTCTTGCTCCGAACGGAGCAGGGCATCTTTTTTCTTAACCCTGTTGTATGCTGAAAAACTATTTCAAAGTAGCGCTGCGCAACATTCGCAAGCAGTCATTTTATTCCTCCATCAACATCTTCGGGCTTGCCATCGGGGTGGCCTCCTGTTTGTTTATTCTGCTCTACATTACGGATGAACTCAGCTACGACCGCTTCCACCAGGATCCGGAGAACATTTACCGCATTGGTCTGCATGGCCGGATTGCGGGACAAGAGATCAACACCGCCAGTTCGTGCCCTCCGTTGGCCGCTGCGTTGGTGGCCGAGATACCGGGTGTAGAATCCGCCACGCGCCTGAACAGGCGCGATAACATGGTCTTTAAGTTTGAGGAAAAAGCATTTACGGAGGACCGAATCTTATTTGCTGACTCCAACTTTTTCCAGTTTTTCAGTTTCCAGCTACTGGAAGGCGATCCGCTAACCGCGTTGAAAGAGCCGAACAGTGTGGTGCTCACACCGGAACTTGCCAAAAAGTATTTTGGTGACGAGGCGATGGGCAAGTTGTTGACCATCGGCAATCAGAATCAATCGTTTAAAGTGACCGGCATCGCGGCCGAGCCACCTCATAACTCCCACTTTACCTTTGCGGCTATCATCTCCACCAGTTCGCAAAAGGACTACTACAACAGCCCCATTTGGCTGAACAATGGGTTGTACACCTATTTCCGCAAGAACCCATCCACTTCCCTTGAATCAATTGCGGCCAAGCTTACGGACGTAACTGACCAGCACATTGCACCGGAGATCGAACAGTTTCTGGGGGCATCGGTCGCCAAGTTCCGCGAAAGCGGCAACGAATACGGCTATGTGCCCTACCCGATGCTGGACACGCACCTTCGTTCGGGTTGGCAGGATGATATGGAACCAGGCGGCAATATGGCCTACGTGTATGTGTTTGGAGCCGTTGGCCTTTTCATCCTCGTCATTGCGTGCATCAACTTCATGAATCTATCCACCGCCCGGTCGGCTGGTCGTGCCAAGGAAGTCGGATTACGCAAGACGTTGGGGTCGGTACGGTCGCAAATGGTGGGTCAGTTTCTGGCTGAGTCAACGCTTTATGGTTTGGTCGCCATGGTGCTGGCGGTGGCCCTCACTTTTGTTTTGCTGCCCCAGTTCAATCTGCTTTCCGGTAAGGAGTTGAGTTTTGCCACGCTCGTGAGCCCATCATTCCTGCTGGGCGCGTTGGGCCTCACGCTCCTGATTGGCTTGCTGGCGGGCAGTTATCCGGCCTTTTACCTCACGGCCTTTAACCCGGTTGATGTGCTCAAGGGCAAGGTGCGGTCAGGTATGAAAAGCAAAGGTATACGCAGTGGGTTGGTTGTGTTTCAATTTGCCCTGTCGGTTATTCTTATCGTGTGTACCATCATCAGTTATCAGCAAATACAGTACTTGCAGAGCCGCAACATCGGACTTGACAAACACAATGTGCTGGTGTTGAGCAACACCGGCCGCCTCGGCAACAATCGAAAAGCATTCAAGGATGGTTTGCTGGCGCAAACCGGCATTACCGGGGTGAGTTACACGAACAATGTTTTTCCCGGTGTTAACAATACTACGGCCTTCCGCTCGGCTACTGCCCGCAGAGACCACGTCATGGGCACCTACTTTGCTGATGTTGATCATGCCGAGGTGATGAAGTTTGAACTGGCGCAGGGTCGTTACTTCTCAAAGGAGTTTCCTTCCGATAGCTCGGCTGTGGTGCTGAATGAAGCGGCAGTAAAAGAACTGGGCTGGGAGAAACCTCTTGAAGAGAAGCTTATTGTATTTGATGATGGCGGCAATGGCGGGCCCGTTGAAGTTCCGATGCAGGTTATTGGCGTGGTGAAAGATTTTAACTTTGAGTCGTTCAAGACCCAGGTGCGGCCCATGGTTTTGCGCCTCACCGACACCGACCGAAATTTGTTGGTGCGGTACGATGGGGATGCCTCGGGTGCCGTGGCCCAGGTGGAGAAGCTCTGGAAGCAGTATGCCTCGGGAGACCCGATTGAGTACTCGTTCCTCGATCAGAATTTTGATGCGCTCTTCCGCGAGGAACAACGGTTGAGCCGCCTATTCCTGATCTTCACCGGGCTGGCCATCTTCATTGCCTGCCTCGGCCTGTTTGCCCTGGCCAGTTTCACAGCCGAGCAGCGCACCAAAGAGATCGGCATCCGAAAGGCTATGGGGGCCTCTGTTACCGGCATCACCGGTCTCCTGTCCCGCGAGTTTACGGTGCTGGTCATGATTTCGATCCTCCTGGCGGTATTCCCGGCCTGGTACCTGATGAACCGCTGGCTGGGCCAGTTTGCCTACCGCATTGACATTAATATTATGGTGTTTGTGCTCAGCGGGGTAGCCTCGCTGGTCATTGCCTGGCTCACGGTAGCTTTTCAGGCCTTCCGGGCCGCCATGGCGAAGCCTGTCAATTCGTTGCGCTACGAGTAGCCAATCTGGCATACTATATAACGCATTGATTTATAGCCCCTTCCATTTTTGGGAGGGGCTTTTAGCTTTGTGGAATTCCTGTGGATAACCTGTTGAAAATTTCGGCGTAACATTAGCCCAACCAATAAATAATATTGAGGAAATTGGGTAAAATTTAATTTGCCACATGGAAACGAACGCCCCCAAGGAGAAGAAGAAAAAGCAAAAAGTGTCGAAAAAGGCATTGCGCACCCTGCTGACGGATTCCCTGGTTCATTCGCTGGATGGTCTGGAATTGCCCAAGGCCAACAAGAAAGTGAAGAAAGTGATGACAAAGGCTTCGAAAGCACTGGCGTCTACCTATGCCCGGTTGATTAAGAAAGAGATGAAAAAGACCAAATCGACCAAGAAGTCGAAAAAGGTTGTTGCCGATAAAGCAAACAACGGACAGGTTGCAGTAGCAGCCTAAAGAGATGGCCGTAGCGGCCGTTCAAGATGTTTGTTAAACGTTGAAAGTGCGCATCGTCCGTTGCGCACTTTCTTTTTTTGATCCATCAAGGCGCTGTCTTACCTTCGGAGAAATCCATGGTATGAAAAAACTTCTGTCCGTTGCCTTTGTCCTGCTGGTTCAGCTCGCAGCAGCTCAATCCTTCGAGTCTTCTCTCTTCAACGACCTTCGCTTTCGTTTCATCGGCCCGCATGGCAACCGTGCCATTGCCGTAGCCGGTGAGCCCGGCAACCCGCAGGTAAGCTATATCGGGGCGGCCTCGGGCGGTCTGTGGAAAACGGAAGACATGGGCTATCATTGGCGCCCCGTGTTCGATGGCATGGACGATTCCTCCATTGGGGCCATCGGCCTGGCGCCCTCCAACCCCAAACAAGTGTGGGTGGGTACGGGCGAAACGTTCTTAATCCGCCCGCATCACTCGGTGGGCAACGGGGTGTACAAGTCCTCCAATGCCGGTAAGTCGTGGAAGCACATGGGGCTCGAACGTACGTTCCGCATCAGCCGCGTGATTGTGCACCCGACTGATACCAACACCGTGTACGTGGCCTCGATGGGCCACACACACGCACCGCAGCAGGAGCGGGGTATCTACAAAACCACCGATGGTGGTAAAACCTGGGAGCGTGTATTGTTCGTCAACGAGTTCACCGGGGCTTCTGATCTTTCCATGGATCCCCAAAACCCGGAAATTCTGTTTGCGGCCATGTGGCAGGTGGAAATCACCACCTGGAATCTCAAGAGTGGAGGCCCCGGCAGCGGCATTTACCGGTCAAAGGATGGCGGCAAAACCTGGCAGCCGCTGCGCAATGGCTTGGAAAGCGGCCCCTCGCATCCGGTAGGGAAAACATCCGTTGATGTGGCCTACACGAATCCCAAAGTTGTCTATGCATTGGTCGAGGACAAGGAGCCCCGGTTGTACCGCTCAGAAGACGGAGGCGATAGCTGGAAGCTGATGCAGAAAAATCATTCGATGGGCCAGCGGGCCGGCTATTACATCCGCTTGCGCGTGTCCACGCGCGATGAGAACGAACTGTACACAATTTGTGTCGGCATTCTCAAGTCGGTGGATGGCGGAAAATCCTTCGTGAAAGATTTTAACCCATGGGCACCGGGGGGTGACAACCACGACATGTGGTTCGATCCGAAAATGCCCGACCGCATCATGTGTGCGCACGATGGCTGCGCTAACCTTTCCTTCAACGGGGGCAAAACGTGGGAGAACATCAACTTGCCCATTGCGCAAATGTATCACGTGGCGGTGGATAACCAGGTGCCCTATTATGTATACAGCAACCGTCAGGATGCGTGGTCCTATCGCGGGCCAAGCCGCAACCTCGGTGGCTGGTCTATCCCGCTTGGTATGTGGATGGGCGTGGGCGGCTGCGAGAGTGGGTTTGCGCAACCCGATCCGTTTGATGCCAACACCGTTTGGTCGGGCTGTTACGATGGCGGGTTGGATGTATTCGATGTGCAGGCCATGCACAGCCGCGATGTGCGCGTGTGGCCCGAAACAGCCATCGGGCAGGCGCCAGCCGATGCGCGATACCGCTGGCATTGGAATTTTCCATTCGTCACTTCGCGCCATGTGCGCGGCCGCGTGTGGGCCGGCAGCCAATATGTACACCAAAGCGATAATCGCGGGCAGAGCTGGCGCGAAATCAGCCTGGACCTGACCACCAACGACAAGAGCCATCAGCAAAACTCCGGTGGCATGGCCAACGACAACCTGATGACCTGGGACGGCTGCACGTTGCTGGCCATGGCCGAATCGCCCAAACAGGAAGGGGTGTTGTGGACGGGCAGCAACGATGGACTGATTCACGTAACGCGCGATGGCGGCAAAAGCTGGCAGCGCGTGTCAGACAATATTAAAGACCTGCCCAAGTGGGCCACCATTCGTCATATCGATGCCTCGTGGCACGATGCCGCCACCGCGTATGTAGCGGCCACGGCTAACTACATCGGGAACTTTGACAGCTTTGTATACAAGACGACCGACTTCGGCAAATCGTGGACGCGACTGCCGGTGAACCTCACGTATTCCAACTCGAACTACGTACACCAGATCGTGGAAGATCCCGCCAAAAAGGGCTTGCTATTCCTCGGCACCGACAAAGGCCTTTATTTTTCACCCGATGACGGGCAAAACTGGACGCGGTTGAAGAGCAACCTGCCGCCCGCCCCGGTCTATGGTATTGTGGTGCAGCAAAACTTCCGCGACCTGGTGGTGGCCACGTACGGCCGCGGTATCTACATTCTGGATGACATTACCCCGTTGCGCGAGTTCAGTGAGCAAGTTCAACAGAAGGCGGCTCACCTCTTTTCAGTGCGCCCAGCCTACCGATTCCGCCAGCGGGAAAATATCAAAGTAGAAGATGGGTTTAGCAACGGACAGAATCCGCCCTATGGAGCCGATATCAACTTCTATCTGAAAGAAAAATCAAAAGACAGCGTGGAATTGGTGGTGCTCAACAGCAAAGGGGAGCAGGTGCAAAAGCTGAACGTAAAAAACCGCCCGGGGCTGCAACGGGTGTGGTGGGATTTGAAACTGGAAGATTACGTATTGCCCAAACTGCGGACCAAACCGCGCGGCAATGAGTGGGTGCCGCTGAATGATAAAGGCGAACGCGACATGTTTATCTTTGATTTAGACATCGGTCCCGGCCTCACGGCCCCGCTGGTGCCGCCCGGTAATTACACGGTGGTGCTGAAAGCAGCCGGGCAGGAGCAACGCCAAACGGTTACCGTTCTGCGCGATCCCACAACCCGCGGGCTCGACAGCGACATTGCGGCTCAGTACGAGCATGGCGTCAAAATGTTCACGGCTATCAATCTGTGCCTCTCCCTCATTGATGATATGGAGCGCACGCGGGCGGCCCTGCTGAAATCGAAAGACCCCAAGGCGGCCGCGCTGGAAGAAAAGATCTACCAGTTGGAGGCCAGGCTACATGATGTGCACGCCACGGGCGCGCGCATGGATATTTTCCGCAACCCGCCCCAGGTGCTGGAGCGCTTGCTGGCCATGAGCAAGGAGGGGATTGTGAGTAGTGCCGATTACCCGCCCACTGATCAGCAGGTGGACGTGTACCGCAAGCAGCAGCAAATACTCAGCGAAGTGGAGATGGCGTATAAGACCTTAAAGCAATCGGCCGAGCTGAAGAAGCTAAAGGTGATGTAGGGACTATCTTACCAACGCGCGGGCTGCTGTTGGTTGCTGCAAGTGATGCCGCCTCCATTTTGGTTTTGCAAAAGTGCACCAAACCGCGTGTAATCGGTTGTTGTTAAAAAAGAGAATATCCAATGGTTACAGAAATTGTTCGATAATCCGAGTTCCAATACAAATAGTCGTCTAATATGTTTCTATTTGTATAATATCGAAATTCCACGCTATATCGATCTGTGTACTTATAACCTAAACCTAATGCTAAGCATCTTCTTGAGTTAATCTCAAACTCAGATAGCGTTGAGTTATCAGATCGAAGAAATTTAATAGATGAGTCAATTGAAAAATCAAAAACATAAGAAATGTTTGCAAACAATTTTGATTTATCATTCAAGTAAGAATAGTATCGAATGCCTACGGGCAGTTCAATTGATTTGTAATCAACTATTGAAGTCAGCATTCCACCTGAAACACCGCTTGTTTCTTTTGATTTTTCTGATTTAAAATATTGATAAGTTGGTTCAATTATCAGACTCCATTTGTTTTTATTAAATGGCAAAAAATATTCAGCTTCGATTCCAAATCGAACTCCGAGCTCATTGCCAAAATCAGTATCTGTTACATCGGATGTAGAAGTCTGTATTTCTAAGCTACTGTAGTTCAAACCTGGCCGGAGGGTTAAGTTAACTAAGTCTTTCTGTTGCTTTGTTTTAAAGTTAATGTATTTAGCGCCCCTACATTCATTATACTTTTTAAACAATTTTTCTAAATCTCCAGCAGAATATCTGAGATTTTCAAAATCCCTTAACACCATGTTTCCACAATTCAATTTTTGAAAGAGTTCTTGTTTAAAAGAATTATTGATTGAGACTCTATCGGCAATCAGGAATTTTTTGTAAACCAATTGAGCTATTTCGGAGTCATTTAATTTAAAGAAAAATCGGGTCAAATTTCCATCAATATACTGATACAACGATGCTTCTCCTTCAATAAGCACTTTAAGGAATAGCAACTCCACCTGAAATGTTGGATTTCTTTCGGAACTCAATTGATCTGTCATGTCGGAAGATCTGTCAATATTGGTTTTTGTCCTGATATACTTGGAGAAATTATCAATGCCAAATTCTTTCACCATCTGAATCGTTGCTGTTTGAACGGTGTCATTTTGAGAAAGCTTGTACTTGAATTCCGTTGGATTCTCCAGCCAGTCAATATTTTTTATCAAACATTCTACCTTTTGGTCTGATTCATTGATGAAATAACCCTTTTCGAAGATAATCTGGGAATAGGATTCAACACATAAGAAGACCAGGAATGGTAATAGTAATTGTTTTCTCATGCAATTTGGTTTTTGGCTTTTAGAAGATGATTTATTCGAGTCACAATCATGAAATAATGTATGCGTTTTTGTTTATTGGCTGCGGCTCGCACAGAACGCGTGCCTTCGTGGCGGGAACGAAATCAAAGGAAGGGAAATAGTTGAAACAAAAGTGCAGTCGGACATAAGCACGTTTTAGGTAGCCATTTTGCCGTAATTGTATTCGAAAATAGGAATCTTAAATTATAATTGCAACCCTGTTGCGATTTGGGAATCTCTTATAATCTCTATTACGGGTGGGGGAGTTTGTCATCGGCAAGGCTGCCCGATGTACACGCCACAGGTGCGCGCATGGATATCTTTCGCAACCCGCCCCGGGTGCGGGAGCGCTTGCTGGCCATGAGCAAGGAGGGGATTGTGAGTAGTGCCGATTACCCGCCCACTGATCAGCAGGTGGACGTGTACCGCAAGCAGCAGCAAATACTCAGTGAAGTGGAGATGGCGTATAAGACCTTAAAGCAATCGGCCGAGCTGAAGAAGCTAAAGGTGATGTAGCTTTTATTAGAATTGTCAAGCTAACCGGTAATGGATAGGCAAGCCCTTAATAAGAGGTATTGCGACATCTTGCCTTGAGCTGGGGAGAACTCTTTCATGCGTTGAGGCTGGCCATTTGGTTATCCATCAATAGATCGATGATGAATCAATGAGATGGTGTGGGGATACATGGTCAGCCAATCTCTTTCGGCTGTCGGTTGTTCTGCAACAGGGAGTAGGCCAAAAATCCTATCCCGGTGAAAATATAGGGGAGACTGAGTAGCTGCCCCATATTGAGTATCATACCGTCTTCAAAGGCCACCTGGTCTTCTTTCACGAATTCAACAAAAAACCTGGCGGTAAAAATCAGGACGAGTACAAGGCCAAAGAAGAATCCCTTCTTTAGCTTTTCTCTTCGTGTAGTGTAAAGCAAAAGCATGATGCCAAAGATGAGCAGATAGAGTATGGCTTCGTACAGTTGGGCCGGATGTCGGGGTACGCTATCCACACGCTCAAAAATAAAGGCCCACGGCATCGTAGTTGGCATTCCGATAATTTCTGAATTCATCAAATTGGCAAGCCGGATAAAAGTTGCACCCAGGGCCGCTACCACAGCTAGCAGGTCAATGGTGGCCAATAGCGATTGACCCGTTTTGCGGGAGTAAAACACGAGCGACAGAATCAAGCCCAAAGCGCCACCGTGACTGGCCAGCCCCAGATATCCCGTAAATTGAATGCGTCCGTCAGCAGTCACCTGAATAGGCAGAAGCATTTCCAACGGGTGAGTAAAATAGTAAGCCGGCTCATAAAACAAGCAGTGCCCTAGTCGGGCACCGGCAAAAATTCCGAATACACCATAGATGGTGAGCGTGTCCAGGTTTTCCAATGCGATGTTTTCGCGTTTGAAGATCCATTTTAGCACCGCTATGCACAGCAGAATGCCGGTAACAAACAAGGTTCCATAATACCGCCAGGAAAAGCCGAGAATGTTAGCTATTTCGGGGTCAATGTTCCAACGAATGAAACCCACGGTCATGCCGGATATCATCTTCGCGCGGGCTGTTGTTGCGTGCTGCAGTGGATGCCGCCTCCGTTTCGGTTTAGTGGCAAGGCGTCAATCCAAACCTGCTCGCGGTCCGGAAACACATCTTTGAAAATCGCCTTAACGCGGTCTTCCACTTCAGCCCGAGTGCCGTGCTGTGTATAGGTGGCGTTAAGTACCACACCGTTGGTGACTAAAAAATTCAAATACGAGGATGCGGCCACGCGAATCAAGGTGTCGCCCGGTTGAGGCCGCTCAGCCGGCAGAAAGGCCTTGGGAGTGAGCTTCCAGAATTCATGGTCGTCTTTTTTCTCCACCACCAGGGCCGGCCATTCAATCAGCTTCGGCAGCGGCACTTTTACAATGCGAAAGGGGTTGCCATCCTGGTCAGTGGAGGCCTCCAGAATTTTCAGATTCTCCTGCAGGCGCTCGCAGGTGATGCGGTTAAGCGGGTGTTGGTCACGCTCGCCTTCATCGATCCACGCCAGTAAAATGGTATTGGCATTGGCGAAGCGTACAAACTCATCCGTGTGCCCACCGGTACCCATGGTTACATACTTGCGCTCGTGCAGGTGCCAGATGTGCTCATCATCGGCCAGGCCTTTTTTCATCCAGATGACCTTGGTCACCCCGAGCACGCTCCTGTACTCGGCTTCGATCTCCTCTTTCGTCCAGCCCGGGTTGCGCTGCAGCGTTACCGCTTCATTCTGAATCAGCACGCCCTTGCCGTTCGATTCGATGGAGCCGCCCTCGATGATTAGCTTCGACTTCACGTGTTGCGCTCCGGTGATCACGCCCATCAAACTGTCGACCTTGGCCGTGTTGCCGCGCCATTCGGCCTGTTCCCAAAGGGCAATACTGTCGGCCTTTTCCGGCTCCCGCAGTTTCCACCAGTCGTAGTAGCCGTACAGGCTCCAGCCAAAGTCGGCTGCGGCCAGCCCGCCTTGGTTGTTCACCAGAAAGGCCGCGCCATGGTCGCGTATCCAGTAGCGCTCGCCCGGGGTAACAAAAAAGTCAATGGCGCTGGTGTCAATGCCCGCCCGGTGCAGGCTTGCCTGCGCCACGGCTTTCAGGCTGTCGGAGTCCACTGCGATTTTCACCGGCACATGGCCGGTTAGCCCGCGAATGATGCCGAAGACCACTCGGTGCTGGGCGGTATCGTGTTCTTCCCAGCCCAGCCACATGCCTTCGTGGGGTTCAAACTCACCTGGCATAAAGAAGGTTTCCGGGTTGCGCGGAGGTGTACAGGCGGCCGCGCAGCAGAGGGCCAGCAGGGTAGCGGTGCAGAGGTGGCGTGGATTCATGCGACTTTAAATCTACGCATTTGCAGGCAAAGCTGTCCCGGGGTGGGGTTGACCGGCAGCAGCTGGCTTACTTTTTGGCTATCAGGTCTTATTTTTTCCGGGTTAGTGTTATTGACTGCCTTTAGCAATCGTAAACCGTTTCCCGATTTCATACACCACAATGCTTAGCACGGCATAAATGAGTAACAGACCCCATTCACGGAACCCCAGCGGAATCGTATGCAACATGGTATTGAAAAATGGCGTGTATACCGCAATGAGGATCAGGCTAATACCCAATACCAAGGTTGCCAGGAGGTACTTGTTGTTAAATGGATTTAACTTGTAGACCGGCAGTCGGAAACCGCGAATGGCAAAGATGTAGAAGAAGGTATTCATACCCAGCGCAACAAAGGTTACTGTTCGGGCGAATTCCAGGTGACCCGTGGTATTCCAGAAGTAGATAAAGATGCCGAAGAGCAGCGTATCCATGACGAGGGCGTAAAACAGAATCAGTTTTTTCATCTCGTTGCTGATAAGAGGTTCGTCTTTCTTACGAGGCTGGCGCTTCATAAGCCCTTCATCAATCTCATCAAAGGCCAATGCCATAGCGGGTAGCGAACTTTCGGCCAGTTTTATCCACAGGATTTGTGCCGGCAGCAAGGGTAGTGGCAATCCCAGCAACACCGCCCCGCCAACTACAACCATCGTAGAAAATGCATCGGTGAGAAGAAATAGCATGACTTTTCGGATGTTATCGAAGATGATTCTGCCTCTGCGGACCGCCTCAACAATCGTGTTGAAGTTATCATCGAGCAGCACGAGGTCAGCCACATCTTTTGAGATGTCGGTACCACTACCCATCGCCACGCCTATGTTTGATTTCTTCAACGCAGGCGAATCATTTACTCCGTCTCCGGTCATAGCCACCACCTCTCCATTGAGCTGGAGGGCGCTTACGATCAGGCTCTTGTGTTTGGGTTCTACCCGTGCAAATACTTTGATGTTGCCTACGCGAGTTGATAACTCTTTATCCGATAGGGTATCCAATTCCGAACCTTCAATCATATCCTCAGGGCCCACCTGCATACCTAGTTCATTTGCAATAGTGGCGGCAGTTTGTTTGTGGTCACCTGTAATCATGACGGGTTTGATCCCGGCTTCGCGGCATTGCTGTATGGCATTAACCACTTCCGGTCTGAGCGGGTCTCGGAATGCCACCAATCCGGCAAAAATTACATCCTTCATATCAGCCGGTGAGAGTGGATGTTCGCCTGGCTCGTATATATTCTTGAATCCAAGGCCGATTACCCTCAACCCTTTTGAGGTTAACTCCTGATGGGTTGCCTTGATCTTGGCGATATCCTCTTGCCGTAGCGGTAAGGCGGTTCCTTTGCTGAAATAGAATTCAGAAAAGGAGAGTATCTTCTCGGGCGCTCCTTTTGTATAAATGAACTTTAAGAGTTGTTTCCCGGCTGAGGCGTGAAGCGTAGCCATGAATTTATGTTCTGACCCAAAGGGGATTTCTGAGATAATCGGTGATCGTTCAAGAAGTGAATTCCTGTCAATACCGCGCGCATGTCCAGCCAGCAGAAGCGCTCTGTCGGTAGGATTGCCACTGGCTTTAATCTCACTGTTTTCGTGATGGATAAACCCCGCATTACACAAGACAGATATCTCAAGTAGTTTTTTTATGTCGGCAGGCATAGATGCGGCTGCTGGCTCAGCGGGCAAAACGGAATCGTATGTGATGAATCGGTCGGTGCGCATCTCACCGCGTGTGAGTGTACCGGTTTTGTCAGCACAGATAACGGTAACGGATCCCAACGTTTCGGCCGCCACCAATTTACGCACCAATCCGTTTTTCCTTACCAGTTTATTCATCCCCACCGTCAGAATTACCGTCATGGCCGGAATTAATCCCTCGGGTACTGCCGATACTACCACCGCCACTGCGGTCATAAACATTTCCAACAAGGGGATTCCGGTAAGAATACCAACGGAAAAAATGATCACGTTAATCACTACCAGGATGATACCTAACCATTTCCCAAAAACAATCAACTGGACTTGTAACGGAGTTTGTTCTTCTTCGGTGGTCTGGACCATGGTGGCGATGTTTCCCAACTCCGTGTTGGTTCCCGTTGCCGTAACAATGGCTTTAGCATTTCCATTGGCGGCCACCGTACCAGCGTAGATCATGTTTTTTCGTTCAGCCAGCGGTGTGTTTTCGGGTAAAGGTTCGGTTTGTTTAGACAAGGGCAATGACTCACCGGTTAACGCGGATTCAATGGTCGAAAAATTGGTGACTTCGATGAGTCGTGCATCGGCAGGAATCTTATCGCCCGATGAGATGAGGATCACATCACCTGGCACAATTTGTTCGTGCGAAACGGAAACCGGTGTACCGTCACGCAACACCTTAACATCGTAGCGGATGAGTTTATTCAGGCGCTCCAGGGCCTGGCCAGCTTTGTACTCCTGGAAAAAACCAATCACACTGCTGACATAAATGACCACTGAAACGATAAGGGCATCGACCCAATGCGATGTCAACACGCTGATCAAGAACGCGGCAAAAAGAATATAGATGAGTGGATTCTTAAACTGCCTGAAAAAGGTTGCCACCACGGAGAGCTTTTTCTTATCGGGCAGTTTGTTCAGGCCAAACGTCCGGATTCGTTCGTGGGCATCGGTGCCGTTCAGTCCTTGTTGGCCGGTGTTTAATTTCCGCTGAACCTCTGATGTGGACAATAGATGGTAGTTCATAAAGCTACGCGATGAACAGACTTTGATTATGTTTTAAGAAATAAGGTTACCATAAGACCTATGTACAAAATCAGCATGATTAAAGTATCTATACCTAATCGCCCTATTTTCTTTTGGGGCTTTGCCATGAATCCCAACCCGGCCACCGCAGTCATGATGATGACCACCATCACAGAATCCAAATGATCTGCGTTGATATCGGCAAATAAAGATCCCCGGGTGTAAAAGATATCCGTGAGGGCAAGAATGAAAATGTTGAATACATTACTGCCTAAAAGGTTGCCGACCAAGAGATCGAAGGCACCCATCCGGATGGCGGCATAAGATACGACAAGTTCCGGGAGTGAAGTGGCGGCTGCCAGAAACAGGGTACCGAAAAAGGTATTGCTCAGTCCACTTAGGTGAGCAAGTTGTTCTCCGAAGTACGGTAGAAAAAGTGCGGCTCCGATAACCATAAGGGCATTGGCGCTATACGCGAATACCGCTTTTTTGAGTTCACCTTTGGTGTGTTGGCTGTCCGTATTAGCGTGTGGATGATTTTCTTTCTCGGATTGCGTGAATTGAAACATTCCCCAAATGGCAGCGAGGTAAACCAGAATGAGGAGAATTGAAAATGGACTTATCCACAACAGAGCCAGCGTAACCTCATCCAGCATTATAGCGAGGCCACTTACCGCGATAAGAATGATCCCAAACAACCCTGCATAAAGATGACTGGTTTTCACCAATGATGTGATGGGATGTTTGATGCGCGCATCAATCAGGGATAGGATGAACAGATTAAACACACAACTTCCGAATACATTGCCCGCAGCCAGATCAGGCTCATGAACAAGCGTAACCGAACCAATACCTGTCATTAATTCAGGCAATGAAGTGACAGAGGCTATTAAAATCAGGCCCACCCAGGCGTTACCCCAGCCGGTGAGTTCGGATATTTTATCGCCATACGTTGTCAGCTTTGCTCCACTAAGGACAATGACAACCGCGCAACCAATGAAGCCAGCCAGGTACAGATACAGATCACTCATTGTAATGTCGCGTTTTGATAAAACTGAGTGTCAAATGCTGTTGAAGTTGATGGAGTTCATGTCGTCCAACGTTTGAGATGGCAATGTTACGCTTATTATTCCTGAACGGAATCAAGGCTAAAGCTTTCTTGGGTTGGTTAAATTAGAAAATCTTTAGAATTTGGTTTAGTGTGAGATCTTGTGGCCCGGCAATGCACTGAGTTGCTCGGCAGCCCTGAAGAACTCACGGGATGATGAAAGTCAGGCTAAGGATTATGTTCATTGTTCGCGGTTTATCGCTTTACTCGGGCGTAATTATTCCGTTCTGCAGGTCGTCCAGAAATTTCCTTGGATTTGTGGTAAACTTTTCAGCGTCAGAACCCGCAAGAATTCGAGCAATTTCAGATAGTTCCGGGTCAAAGGTGTTGACATGGTCCGCTCTAAATTTTAACCCTAAATCCCTGGTGAGGTTGATCACCTTCTCAATGAACGCGAGGTTGAATTCCCGTAGGTCCACTCTAAATCGTATGTCTTCATTGATTTCGGATGACTCTTTGTCCCAAGTGACGACAAGGTCATTTGTGTCGGGGCATCCCCAACATTGTAGGGTTTCAGTGCTCCAATCTCGTTCGAATAATTTGTCAAGAGTTGGTGAAATATCGTGGATACTTATCGGTCGATTTATTTCGATATAAAATGTCTTTTGCCAGATTGCCATCTTTATCTCACTTTGCTGTGACCGCGTTCTCGAGCTATATACTTTCGCTAAACGAAAATAAACGATTACAACCGTTTTGATTCGCCAGGTGTGTGGAAATGTTTAGCGCGCGGTTTTTTGGCTCTTAGGGCTTGGGATCTAAAAAACCCGTTTAGTTGTCGTCAGGTCGGAAGAGGTGACGGCATGATGGGAAGACGACCTTTGACGGTCAGCAACCGTCTTCGCGGGGTTTTCTCTTGTAGAGGATTTTGCCATCTCGCGTGACATAGTTGCCCGTTACAATCGGGTATGAATACTTGGGTGCGTACGACACAAAATGGCTTCTGATGATTATCCGGTCACCTGCGTTCACACCGTACAACCCCTGAAGTTCAGTGGGATTTTCCGCTCTAAAACAGAGAATGTATTCATCACGGTTAATGCGCACCATCATACCGAAACCCAGTTGTGAGCGGGGCGGAAGCCGGAGGGAGGTTACTACGGCTTCCATATCGGTTGAGTCGCGAATGTATTGCTGTATCCGGGCCGCACCGGCAAGCACGTGCTGACCTACAGGCGATGCCTGCCACGCCCTGAATTCGACACCCTCTGCGGTGGTCTCCCATTTTTTCAAAATCGCTTTTGTTTCGGATGCGGAGCGCGTTGCAGTTGAGTTTTGCCGCGTTTCATTTTTGATCTCACGCCTGGCAAATACCAGGCCGGTTACGATTGCCAACGATAAGGTCAGTACAAACAGGACTCGTTTCATTTTTTAGTTTTAATGGGCCGCTTTAACAAAGCTAGGGGCTTTTCGCCCGGCTTTAGTTAATGGCTTGTTAAAAGATGCAAACGAGATATAAAAGTTGATTTTTGCGTGCAGTTGGAAGTGCTGACGGCATAGAGAGTAGTTACAGCGTTTGGCTATAACCAGTGGCGGCTTTCGAAGCCGTTATTATCCACCGTGACCAAACGTAATAGCGAAGAAAAAACTTTATACTTACACTTCACCCAGCCATTGCAAATAGCTTTTGTTGCCGGCTGTGGCCGTGTCCATCTCACAGGAATTATCTTCTAGCTCTAAAGAGTCGAACTAGTCCCCCGATTGTAATAATTAGTCCAACCAAAAACGTCTGGATTGCTGGGACAAATTGTCCACGATTGAAGATATGGTCTGTGAATCCGTCCCCGTCAATCATTGAAGGTAGCGTTATCAACATCAGCAAAGGCCCCAAAATGTAAAACAGCCAGTCGCCAAAATTTAATTTTCTAAAAAAGTCCATCATAGTTGATCTGTCAACTGGCCATAGCGCAAACATGTTGTTGCCAGCAGTGCTATTATATCTGACTTTTATTTCGAAGCCTTGGAATTGCTTTGTTTATTGTTTTTGTCTCAACGTTGTCGTTAGCAAATTTATCCAAAATGAACAATTGGTCTACCATTAAATTTGTGAGATTAATAACTTCACCGCTTTTGAATTTTATTTCTGTATAACCATAGTCACTCCACGGATTTCTATATGCTGGGTTTTGAACTTTTGTTACTACTTGAATGTCGGCCTTGTCCAATATCTTATTTGTCCCACGAAGATTAACTGTTATTTTCTTGTTTCCTTTCGTGACTCGAACTTTTAAATCATTTGCGTCATCCTTATATTGTAAATGAAGCAACAGTCCGGGTAGCCATGCATATGTCCCGATGGCTAAAATAAATAATGAAAATACTTTTATTCCGCCTGGTCCATTTATTGCCATCATAAACCCAATACCTAAAAGCATAATTCCGTATGGAACTCCGAATACAAGAAATGAAGTTAACTCCTTGGTTGTTCGTTTTTCTGTTAGTCGGTAGTCGTGGTCAATGAAAAAGAACTCTTTTCTAATAAACTCATCATCTTTTTTTGTTCTATTCAAATTCGATTCTAAACCATTTATATCATTACTAAAGAAAAACTCAAGGCAATTATATATTAATTCCTGTCTGCTTTTTTTATGAAAGTGAAATCCTTCTTTTGTCGGTAAGTAATAAACGTCAAAAACGTCTTTAGCAAAATGTTCTAATAGCAAAGATTGTCCCGCATTATTTGAAATCGAAATAACATGAAGTCCGTTTGGCCGATTATCTGTCCAATTTTCCTCAATTATTTTAAGAATGGAGTCCTTGTCACATGGTTCATACTCTGAGTATTCCCCTTCTTCGTCCCCGTATTTCTGAACTCTATATTTGAAACTCATCTTTTTCCAAATAGCATTGCTGGCAACGTTTTGTGTTTATTTAGTTGCGGGAGTAGGAGGGCTTAAAAATGGACCCCGAGGAACGAGGGGGTAATGTTAAGCCCGACTTGCTCCGCAACTGTCCGCCTACAGCGGACTAAATTAAGAAACGAAATTGAATAAGGACACAAAACCCCGCAATTAAATAAACACGGTGTTGCCGGTAGTGCTTGACGTTAGCTTTTTAGAAGTTTCTCGTCTTTGAACGTCTCTATTATCAATTCAATCCCCTTGTCCGAAAGTTCACCAAGTCCCCATTGAATAAATTTTCCCTTTAACGTCTCTGTCCAATTCTTTTTACCTAAAACTTTTGTCAACGTTTTTAATTCTTCTATCTCGTCAATGATGTCATCATAGATGAGTTTTTGTCCCATTTCAAGTCTTTCAAGTTTTTTAGACAGCTCATCTAATTTTTCACTTACTGCATCTCTGTCGTTGTCTGTAAATTTGTCATCAGGTTGATACGCAGTCCTCTCGTTCTCTCCTTTCTCTTGTGAGTCTTTCACCCATTTTAGATAGCCACCATTTTGAACAACTTTAATCCCTTTAGTTGTTATCTGCATTCTATGGTCAGGGTTTCCAAGGGATTTTGCCAAGTTGTCTTCGCGTAATCGGTCAACAAAAATTTGCTCTTCTCTCGTTGAGGAATTGAATTTTTGATTTGCATAATCAATTACATATAAATATCCAGGATATGCGTTATTTAATTCTCGTAGAATTATGTCAAGTTTCTCGTCTTCCGTTAGTTCAATTTCAATAAAGTCGTACTTCATAGGATTGGACTTCACCATTCTAAGTGCATGGTCACGGTCGAATTTTCTGTAAGGCTTTCTATCTCCATTGTCCAATATTTTTCTAACAAGCACAGAGTCTTCTTCAATAATATCGTATACATCCTCAAGCCTTTTCGGTAAGTATTCATCATCCCACTTTAGTCGGGATACTTCAATCTCGTCTCCTGTCAGTTTGTGTTTAATCTTCATAAAGCATTACCGGCAACTTCTCGCTATATGCGTTCGGCAAACGAATATAAACGATTACAGCCGTTTTTGATGCGTTAAGTCCGGGGAAAATGTTTACGGCCGTATTTTCATTTTTTGGCCCTGAAATCTTTTCGGTTTTGTGTGCTTCTCGTCAGGACGAAAGGCCTGGCGGCATGATTGGCTCCGAGCTGTCCCCCGGAATTAAACTACATTGTGAAACAAACGCTCTAATTTACCACCAAACCCCGCTACTGCAAATGGCGGCTGTTGTGGCCAGTAGTTTTATCACAGTGTCTTTTTTCAACGTTTTGCCGCGTCTATAATTAGAAGAGAGAGTCCGCCAAGTAACCCAAGCCAAAATAATCTTACTCCCCAAAGCCCCCAGTTCTTTTGAATTACCATGAAGTCGTCTACAGAGTCAATTTTACTTTTCCCAAAAGCCAGCCTGTTTCCGTTGTATCCTAAGTAAAATGCAACCACAATATTCAGTATTGGTACGAAGCACAAAATAGTCCACTTCTCTAGTCTGTTTGCCAATGTCCAAATTGGGGCAAGAATAAAAGCCCCCCAATTCCATTTTCTTAATTTTCGGTGGTCATTTGATTTACTCTCAATATTGATCTTGTCGTCCTTGTGAGTCAGTTCTAATTTTAAATTTCGCTTTCCTGCTTCTTCTTTTGCTAATTCAAGAATGTCAGGGTTCGATTCACCACTTGTCTTTTGTAGCAAGTCGATGAGTTTGTCGTCCGTTAACGCTTTTATTTTTCTCAGAAAGAATTCTTTGTCCATACTGTCCGAAAGCTATTGGCCACAATGTCCGGCCATATGCATTCGGCAAACGAATATAAACGATTACAACCGTTTTTGATGCGGTAAGTCCGGGGAAAATGTTTAGCGCGCGGCTTGGCGCTGGCGGAAATGCTCAAACAAGCCCACATTCATCAGCAACAGGGCCATACCATAAAAGGTGTCCTCAAACGGAATGGTGCCCATGCGAATGCCCATGAACTCGTCTGCGTTGTACCACACCACTTCCTCGGGTATGCCTGTTCCTGTTAAGATACCGTTAACAATAAAAAACGGTATGAGAATGAACAGAAAAGCAAAATAGAACCGACCAATGTAGGTGGTTTTCCAAACCCAGCGGTGCAGGGCAATCAGCACCGCACACGCTACAAAAGCACTGGCGGTGTACCACTTGTCATAATTCACGGCTGCCAGCACCAGCAGGCCCACTACCAGCACTTCGGAAAGGCGGTTGGCGGTAGCTGCGCTTACGCGTTCGCGTTTGCTCAGGATGTTGACGGCTTCGTAGGTGAACGCGCAGGCGTACGGAATGCAAATGAAGAACAGAACTTCTTCAATGGGCAGGTTGATAAAATAGATGCCCGAGAGGTAGCGCGGGTTAAAACCCCACACGCCCATGTCGGTGAACCAAATGTCCCACAGAATGAAGAAAGCCGCGGGCAGCACGATGGATGGCCACAAGGCTTTCCACTGTTGATAGAACTTATGACGGGGATGAAACGAGAACACCAACGGGAACAGGATGGAAAAAAAGTCCACCAGCAGGTAGGTGTATCTCTCGTTCACGTTTATTGGGTTTCCTGCCGGTCTTTTTTAAGCTTCAGGTCGCCCTTCTCATACTTTTTTGGGGCGTAGAGAAATCCGAACGCCTCGCAGCCTTCTTTGCTGTGTTTGGCGTGGTGGATGTAGTGCGCGTGAATCATCCGGTTGAGGTAGTGGCTGCGGTTCTTTGGCCGCCATTTGATGCGCTGGTGCACAATCACATCGTGAAAAATGAGGTAGAAAAGTCCGTAGCACAAAATACCCACCGCTACGGCAAACAGGTAGGGGCTGGGATACACGGTGGTGGAAATCAAAAACAACGCGATGGACGGTATGCTGAACACCACGGCAAACCAATCGTTTTTTTCCAGGGCATGGTCGTGTACGGTGTGGTGCGATTTATGCCACACCCACAAAAAGCCGTGCATCACATACTTGTGTGTAACCCAGGCCACGCCTTCCCACAGCAAAAATGTGCCGATGGCAATCAGCGAACACCAAAAAATAACCCATCCCGAAATCTCCATATCTGCAAGGCTCAGGCGCTTTTCTTTAAAGGCGATTGAAAGTAATCGGCCAGCACCCTGAAGCGATGGTCAAAAATACGATTTGCCTCACGCTCCACAAAAAGCCAGTTGACCAGGCGGCCGAGCAGTCCGAGCGGCACTGCGTAATTCACTTCATCGGTCATCTCCACACCACCCGGCACTTCGCGGAAGTGATGCTGGTGATGCCACAGCGCATAGGGCCCGAAGCGCTGCTCATCCACAAAATAAACGGGCTCCTGTACGTGGGTGATTTCGGTGGTCCAGTTCACGGTAATGCCGGGCAGGATGCTCACCTTGTAGCGGATGATTTGACCGGGGTAGGTTTTATCGCCCCCGGAGATGTACACGATTTTGAAGCCCATGTGTTCGGGCGTGATTTTCGAAAGGTTGCGGGGCGTGGAGAAAAAGGCCCAGGCTTCGGCCAGGCTGATGGGTAATACCTGGACGCGTTTGAGGTTGTAAATCTTCATGTTGAAATAACAGCCCCGCCATGGCTTTGTTCTAGCGATAAATGTCTTTTCTGTGTCCGATGCGCCTGATCTCCACAATCCGAATTACATCTTCGACAAAATAGATAATTCGAAAGTCGCCAACCCGAATTCGCCAGAGTGATTCACGTTGACCTTCTAATTTTTTCGAACCTGGTGGACGCGGATTTTGTGCTAAGTCATCAACTGCCCGGCTGATTCGCTTGACCGCGGATTTTGGCAGTCTTTCCAGTTCCTTCTCGGCCGACTTCTTGAAAAGGATCTGATACATCGGTTAAAGCTTACCCTTTTTCTTTAGTCGCTTTTTAACGTTTTCCCACCGTGATGACGTCTCATTTCCCCTGGCCTCGGCAATAATGGAATCCAGCAGGTCGCCAATTTCGTCATCAAACTTTTGCAAGGTCTTTAGATCTATGACAACTGCCTTTTTCCGACTCTTCTGGTCGGTGATATAGCTAATTCCTTTCATGGTGTCGTAAAGTTACGTGTTTTGAGCCAAAGGCTTATGTTGATGAAAAACTGGCCATCTGATTGCCTGGGTTTCGAAATCGTCTAAGAGAAACCCTTAATGCTCGCAGGGTGCAAAGGCTCTGGTAGTTATTGACCTTTTAAAGCCACCGAGTAGGCGTTCAACACGCGCTCGCGCGCGGCTGCATGATCGACAATGGGCGCAGGGTAGGCAGGCGTGCCCAGTTCGGGCACCCATTTTTTGATGTAGATGTGGTCGGGATCAAATTTTTCCGTTTGCAGGGCCGGGTTAAACACACGGAAATACGGAGCGGCATCGCAACCGCTGCCGGCCGCCCACTGCCAGCCGCCATTGTTGGCCGCCAGGTCGAAGTCCAGCAACTTTTGGGCGAAGTACGCTTCGCCCCAGCGCCAGTCAATAAGCAGGTGCTTGGTGAGAAAACTGGCCACTATCATGCGCACGCGGTTATGCATGTAGCCGGTGGCGTTGAGTTCGCGCATGCCGGCATCTACAATCGGGTAGCCCGTTCGGCCTTCGCACCAGGCGCGGAATTCCGTGGCGTTGTTGCGCCACGCCACCTTGTCGTAGTCCGGTTTGAATGCCTTCGTCACCACCTGCGGGAAATGCCACAGGATCATGTGATAGAAATCGCGCCAGATCAATTCGTTGAGCCACACGTCATTTTTCTGACGAGCTACTTTCACGAGTTGGCGAATGCTAACCGTACCAAACCGAAGGTGCACACTCAGGCGGGTGGTGCCGTCAATGCCGGGGTAGTTGCGCTGCCGGTCGTACGCTTCAATGATCGAAGTCTTGATCACCCGTGGCGGAAAGGGCTGACCCGTGGCTTTAAACCCGAGCGCTTCCAGCGCAGGTAGCGCCTGTGGCGGCATCTTCTTGAAATGCTGTTGAACCTTGCTGATGTCGAACGAAGTGACTCCCTCGGCTGCGAGGCGCGCTTTCCATTTTTTGGAGTATGGCGTGAAAACCGTGTAGGGCCTGCCATCGTCTTTTACGACTTCGTCTTTTTCAAAGATCACCTGGTCTTTAAACGTGTTAAACGCGATGCCGCGCGAGTTGAGCTGTTGCTTTACGCGCTCATCGCGTTCGCGCGCATAGGGCTCGTAATCGTGGTTGGTGAATACAGCCCGAGGTTGCCAGCGGCTGAAAAAATCGAGGGGACTACCGTGCACCACTACCAGGCTGCTGCCCAGCGCCACCAGTTGTTCCTGCAGGGTTTGCAGGGCCTGGTGAATGAACTCAACCCTGCGGTCTTGTTTATCTTCCAGTTGATTGAGTATTTCCGTGTCGAAGATGAATATCGGCACTACCGGCCGGCCTTCGCGAAGGGCGTGGTACAATCCGCAGTTGTCGGTCAGCCGCAGATCCCTTCGGAACCAAAAGACGTTGCTGTCTTCCGGAATGACGTCACTACTTTTTGTTGGACTGAAGGGTTTCAATTTCCTTTTCCAGTTTATCGATGGCCTCCATTTTCACGGCATACAATTTCAAATCGCCTGAGCGTTGGATGTGCATCGCTTCTTCCAGCATCTTGTTGCGCTGTGCAATCAGGGCTTTCAGGGGGTCCTTCTTTAAAAATGAAAACATGGCGATACTTTGTCAGTAGAAACAGGTTAGCGCGCGGATTGTTCAGCCCTTACCGTCAGCGCGGAGCGCGAAAGTTCGGGTGGTCAAGAATCAGGCGGAACCAGGGCGTGAACTGCTGAGGGTCGGAGTGAATCTGCTGCTTCAGCGAATGGAGATCCACGAACTTCCAGTCTTCGGCTTCGTGTTCGTTGAGTACGGGTTCACCATCAAACTGCCCGATAAAAACATGGTCGATCTCGTGTTCAATCAGTTGGTTGTCCAGCGGTGCTTTATACTGGAACTTGAACGCAAACCGCGGATTGGCTTCGATGCCCATTTCCTGGCGGAGTTTTCTTCGGGCGGCTTCTTCGAGTGACTCGCCCGGCCGGGGGTGGCTGCAGCACGTGTTGGTCCACAGGCCGCTGCTGTGGTACTTGGTTTGCGCTCTTTTTTGCAGCAACATTTCACCGCGGGAGTTGAACAGCAAAACCGAAAACGCGCGATGGAGTGAACCGGTGCGGTGGGCTTCCATTTTTTCCATGACGCCTGTCTCCTCGTCATGATCGTTTACCAACACCACCTGCTCCATTGTCAGATTCGGTTGAGTTGATGTTTGACGTACGAGTAGGCGAGCAGCCGCATTTTGTGGCGGTTGCGAATGCGCACCCGCTCGTTCAAAATGAGATCGCTGGACGAATTGATAATCTTGTTGAACAGTGCTACATAGTACACGTACGCTACGTAAACGCCAAAGCGCACGGAGCGGGGCAATACCTTGATGCCTTCGAGGGCATGGTCAAAATCAGCTCGTATGTCAGCTTCAATTTGCTTTTTACCGTCTTCGGTCAGTGCATCGAGTTGCAGATTGGGAAAGTAAACGCGCCCCATCTGGTAATCGGCTTTCAGGTCGCGAAGGAAATTGACTTTCTGAAACGCAGAGCCCAGGCTCATGGCATGCGGTTTCAGCTTTTGGTATTGTTCATCGCTTCCGTTGCAAAACACGCGCAGGCACATGAGGCCTACCACCTCGGCCGAACCCAGGATATAGTCCTTCATCCCTTGCTGATCGTACGTCTTGCGGGTGAGGTCCCACTCCATGCTGCGAAGAAAGCAATCGATCAGTTCGCGATCGATGCGGAAGTCGTTTACGGTTCGCTGAAAGCTGTGGAGTATCGGGTTGAGGCTGATTTTTTCGTCAATGGCGCGGTAGGTGTCTTGCTTGAAGCGCTCGAGTAGTTCTTGTTTGTTGTGTTCGTGAAACGTATCCACGATTTCATCGGCAAACCGAACGAAGCCATACAACGCGTAAATGGGGTCGCGGAATTCTTTTTGCAGACACAGGATGCCCAGCGAGAACGAGGTGCTGTACGCCTTTGTGCTCAGGCGGCTGCAACGCATAGCTACTTTGTCGTATAGGGCGCGATTCGTCATAACGAAACGTGTAAGGTACGGCTTTTAGGCGTTTTTGTCACGTTTTTTCAGTTGAGCGGCAACCACTTGTCCCGAAATGATGCTGGGCGGCACACCGGGACCGGGCACGGTCAACTGACCTGTATAAAACAGGTTAGGCACTTTTTTGTTGAGAATGGAAGGTTTCAAATTGGCCGTTTGCCACAGGGTATTCGCCAGGCCGTAGGCATTTCCTTTGAAGGAATTGTAGTCGGAAATGAAATCAGCATGGGCATAGCTCCGCTTGAACACAATATTATCGCGAATGGACTGGCCCATCAGTTTTTCAAACCGATCCAGGATCATCTGAAAATATTTTTCGCGCAGCGCGGCCGAATCAGTAAGGCCGGGCGCTACGGGAATAAGAAAGAACAGGTTTTCGCAACCTGCGGGGGCCACGGTGGGGTCCGTAACCGAAGGAGCTGAAACGTAGAACTGCGGTGACGTAGGCCACTGGGGCTGATCATAGATTTCTTTCGCATGCCGGCCAAAGTCCTGGTCGAAATACAACGTGTGGTGCAAGAGCCCGCTCACGCGTTTATTCACACCCACGTAAAAGATCAGGCTGCTCGGGGCCATGGTTCGTTTTTGCCAGTAGTCTTCTGTATATCTGCGATAGTCGGGCGGCAGCAGGTGCTGCTCCACGTGATGGTAATCTGCGCTCGCCACGATGTAGTCCAGTTCGCGCACAACTCCGTTGACCAACAGTCCTTTGGCCCGGGTGCCGTTCATGCTGATCTGCTGCACGGAGCTGTTGTACTCAAATTTTACGCCCAGTGAACCGGCTAACTGCACCATGCCGTTGATCACCTCAAACATGCCTCCGCGCGGATACCACGTACCGAGCGCCATGTCCGCATAGTTCATGAGGCTGTAGAGGGCCGGAGTTTTTTGTGGTGTAGCTCCGAGAAACAACACGGGGAACTCGAGTAGCTGCACCAGCCGGGGCTCTTTGAAAAATTTGCGCACGTAATCCGAAATCGAGGAGAACACGTGCATTTTCAAAACGCCCGACATCAGCTTGGGATCCAGAAGTTCACCCACGCTCAGGCCGGGCTTATACACCAGTTCATTGATCCCGATTTCGTATTTGTATTTTCCTTCTTCGATGAAACGATCGAAGGCCGGTCCGCTTCCCGGTTCAAGGCGCTCAAACATCGCGCGAAGCGCAGGGAGACCTGCGGGAATATCCAGAATATCGTTCGGACCGTAGACGATGCGGTAGGAGGGATCAAGCCGCTCCAACTGATAATAGTCGGAAGGTTTTTTACCAAACGCCTGAAAGAAACGCTCAAACACACCGGGCATCCAGTACCAACTGGGGCCCATGTCAAAGGTGAAACCTTGGTCGTGAAATTGGCGGGCACGTCCGCCAGGCGTGGCGTTTTTTTCGAATACGGTTACTTCATATCCATCCCGCGCCAGAAAGCACGCGGCTGACAGCCCGGAAAAACCGGAGCCAATAACGCCAACTTTTTTTGCCATACAGGACTCACTCAGAATCCCTGTAACCTACTAATCTTTTTTGGATTTCCTTACGGGCGTGGAAGATGCGGTTTTTCACCGTGCCGATGGGAATATTGAGGTGCTGCGCAATCTCGTGGTACTTGTAGCCAGTCGTGTACATCTTGAACGGCACCAGCAATTCGTCTTTCACATCGTTCACATTTCGCCACATCTCTTTGAATTCAACACTGCTCTCGGGCTTGTTAAACGTGTGGGTATCTTCTACGTTGAGGTAATACAGTTCTTTGGTGTCATCGCGCTGGGTGCGTGCGCGCTGGGCCTTGCGGTAATTATTGATGTAGGTGTTGCGCATGATGGTGAACAACCAGCCCTTCAGGTTGGTGTCCTCGCGAAATTTATCGCGGTAGGTGAGGGCCTTTAAAATCGTGTCCTGAACGAGGTCAAGGGACTCTTCACGGTCGGTGGTGAAGCGTCTGGTGAACAACCGAAGAGTAGGGCGTAAACTCGCAACCTGGTGGGTAAATTCGATGGCCGTCATATCTTTGTTCAACGTTTTGTTCGAAATGTTGAACAAATGTAGTCAGGCTAGACTAACCTCCAAATTAATGTTTATCTTTTTTTACTAAAAGTTAAACAGACTTTAGTGTAGCCAGTATGTCTTTGAGCATCAATGCGTTATGAAAAATGCGAAGGTTGGATGGCACCGTCAGGGCGGCCTTTTTCACCGCGTAGCCCGAGGCCAGCACTACCGATTCGGGAAGGTCGCGGCAAATCGTGTTGAGGAAATTTTGCACCTCCGAAGCCGGAGGCACCGAGGTGAGTTGGGTAATGATGTAACGCGGCTTATGTATGGCGCAGATGGCTTTGAGATCTTCATACGGCACGGTTTGGCCCAAATAGTACGTGCGAAAACCTTCTTTTTTCACCACATAATGGAAGAATAGCAGGCCAATTTCGTGTAACTCAGATTCGGGCAGAAAAAGCACAATGCGCGGGTTCGTCTTGGGCGGCAGCGGCAATTGGTCAATGGCCGCTATGATCTTCTGCCGGATCAGGTGCGAAATGAAGTGCTCCTGGGCCGGGTTGATGTTGCCGGTTTGCCACAGTACGCCAATCTTTTCTAAGAACGGATAGATGATTTCCAGCACCGTGCGCTCAAATCCAAAACGCTGACTCAGCTGCGTCACAATCCCCTCGAATTTCTCTTCTTCGAGGTCGATCATCGCCAGAATCAGCTGGTCGATAAAGATTTCAGTATCAGCCTGGGAGCTGCTGATCTCCGCGACTTTCTGGTTCAACTCCTCCAGCGACAGGTCTACAATTTTCGAAATCTTGAAGCCATTTTGGTTCAGCAACGATACGTTGATGATCTTCTTCAGGTCGTCATCGGAATAAAACCGGATGTTGGTGCCAGTGCGGTTGGGGCTAACCAGTTTGTGGCGCTTTTCCCAAATGCGAATGGTGTGGGCCTTTATTCCCGATAGCTGTTCGAGTTCCCGAATAGAATATTTGCCCATTTTAATGTCAAAATGGAAGTTTTACTTCCATCCATAGGTGTAGAACATCTGCAAATGTCAAATGTTTAAACAAAGTTCGTTTTTTTACACGTGCAACCGGACGTAAAACCTGCCCTCGATTGGTTCGAAAATAAAGGCTGGGAACCGTTTGCCTTTCAACGCGAGGCGTGGGCCGCCTACCAGCAGGGGTTCAGCGGACTGGTGAACGCCCCCACCGGCAGCGGTAAAACCTATTCTCTCCTTTTGCCTATTCTGCTCGAAGGAATGGCGCGCCCCGCAGCAAAGAAGGCGGGTCCTCTGGCCATCTGGATTACGCCAATCCGGGCGCTGAGCAAGGAAATTCATATTTCGGCCGTGCGGGCGATTGAAGGCCTTGGGGCTAACCTTACCGTGGGCATTCGCACCGGTGATACATCCGTGCGCGAACGCACGCGCCAACAGGAGCGCCCACCCGATTTGCTGATCACCACGCCCGAGAGCCTTCACCTGATGCTGGCTCAAAAAAATTATCCGCAGTTTTTCGCGCGGTTAAGTGCTGTGGTGGTGGACGAATGGCACGAGCTGATGGGCTCCAAACGTGGCGTTCAGATGGAACTGGCGCTCAGTCGCCTGAAAGTTATCACTCCGGCTCTGCGCGTGTGGGGCATTTCGGCCACCATCGGCAATCTGGATCAGGCCGCAGAAGTCTTGTTGGGCGTTCCCCTGCCGGAAAAGCGTGTTACCATTCGGGCCAACATTCAAAAGCCCATCGCTATTCATTCTATTCTGCCGGATGAAGTTGAGACGTTGCCGTGGGCCGGGCACCTCGGCATTCAGTTGTTGCAAAAAGTCGTTCCCATCATCAAGGCGAGCAACAGCACACTCATCTTTACCAACACACGTTCCTTTGCCGAAATCTGGTACCAAAAGTTATTGAATGAAGCGCCTGAGTTGGCGGGACTGATCGCGATGCATCACGGCAGCATCAGCCAGGAATTGCGCACGTGGGTGGAAGAACAATTGTATGAAGGCAAACTGAAGGCCGTGGTGTGCACGAGCAGCCTCGATCTCGGGGTGGATTTTCGTCCGGTAGAGACCATTATTCAAGTGGGCAGCCCGAAAGGCGTTGCCCGTTTTCTACAGCGTGCGGGCCGAAGCGGCCACCAGCCGGGTGCGGTCAGCCGCATTTATTTTTTGCCTACGCATTCGCTCGAGCTTACTGAAGCTGCGGCTCTGCGGGAAGCCATCAGCCGCCAGGTGGTGGAAGAACGGATTCCTTATGTGCGCTCGTTCGATGTGCTGGTGCAGTACCTCGTCACGCTGGCGGTGTCCGAAGGTTTTCGTCCGGCCGATCTGCTGCGCGAGGTTCGCTCCACCTTTTCATTTTCCAGCATCAGCGATGACGAATGGAACTGGGCTCTCCAATTTGTGACTACAGGGGGCGCAGCCCTTACTGCGTACAACGAGTATCGAAAAGTTGTGGTCGAAAATGGTGTGTATCGCGTGGATAACAAGCGCACGGCCTTTCGGCACCGATTGTCCATTGGCACCATTGTGGGCGAGCAATCGATGCAGGTGAAGATGTTGACCGGTAAGTACCTGGGGTCGATTGAAGAGTACTTCATTTCCTCGTTGCACCCGGGCGATGTTTTTTGGTTTGCCGGCCGCACGCTGGAATTTGTACGGCTGAAAGATATGGATGTGCTGGTGCGCAAGTCGAAGCGCAAGTCGGGGAAGGTGCCCTCGTGGCAGGGTGGCCGAATGCCACTCTCTTCGCAAATGAGCGCCCTGATTCGGGAGAAAATTGATGAAGCGTCCCGGCAAGCCGAACGCGATCCCGAGATGCAGTTTATTCAGCCCCTGATGGCTTTGCAACGCGAGCGCTCGCACTTGCCCGGGATGAATGAGTTTTTAGTGGAGTATTTGGAGAGTGCGGAAGGCTATCACGTGATGATGTACCCGTTCGAGGGGCGGCAGGTACACGAGGGGCTGGCCGCCCTGGTGGCGCACCGCATCGCCCGTACTCATCCGATCACATTTTCCATTGCCATGAATGATTATGGTTTTGAATTGCTCAGCGATCAGCCCATTCCGATTGAGGAAGCAATTGAAACCAATGTGCTGGGCAGCGAAGATCTGCTGAAAGATATTCAGGCCAGTATCAACTCCACCGAAATGGCCAGGCGCAAGTTCCGCGACATTGCATCAATTGCCGGGCTGGTGTTCAAAGGTTTTCCGGGCCAGCGTGTGCTCGACCGGCATTTACAATCCAACTCGCAGCTTTTTTTTGATGTGTTTCACGATTATGAATCCCACAACCTGCTGCTGCTGCAGGCCTATGAAGAGCTCATGGATTTCCAGCTGGAGGAAGTTCGCCTTCGGGCGGCCCTGGAACGTATACGTCACCAAAAGATCGTGATCACCTATCCCGAAAAACCGACTCCGTTTGGATTCCCGATTATGGTTGACCGGCTCAGCCGCGACAAACTCACCAGCGAGCGGCTGGAAGATCGCGTTAAGAAGATGATGGTGATGTGGGGTGATGAAAAAAATTAGATACCGGCTTCTACCTGGAAACGCCAGATCCAGCCATCGCTGTTAGGGCGCGTTGCCTGTAACCAGGTAAACGTCTCATAGGTAAACTCAGTCTGCAACTTCACACGATGCCCCCGCAGGTATTTGTTAACGCCCAGGGTTACCTGCTGGGTTCGGGGGTCCAGCGTTTGAATTTCAGGCGCGGGCGTTACGCGCGAGTAGCGACCGACCACTTCGTAGTTATTTTTCCAGACATAGCTGGCCTGATAGTTTTCGCCATGCCCCACAAATACATGCTGTTGAACGGTGGGGTTGGCGGGGTCGTAGGTGATGGGGTTGTCAGCATCGCGCAAAATGAATTCTGTGGCCAGTGCGAAACCGTTATACTTTAACAGAAAATCGGCCATGCTCGTCTTGATATCGCGGGCTTCATATAAAAACTTACCCAACTGGCCACCTGTGCGTTTGGCGTTTTCGTTGTTTGAATAGGTAACGCCCATTGAAATTTTGGGCTTTGGCTCCCGTGCCAAGTCACCTTCAAAATAGTCACCGTTATTTTTGAATTCACCAAATGGCAGTAACTCAATTCGGCCGGTGGTGGCAACTCCTTTTTGGGCCGTGTTAAAATTTCGCCCTTCACCATTTGAAATGGCTCCGCGAAGTACGTAGTGGAACCCATTGAACCGGTTGCGGTAGTAGGCTTGTAGGCCAAAGTCGCGGTCAATGTTGAATACGGCATTTACGATTGACCGATCCGGCAGTTGCAAATCACCGGACGACACCACCCGCTGCCGGTTACCGGGCAGTTTGGTTTGCCCCAGCCCCAGCGCAAAATGGCGGTTGAAGTTATAGATGATCATGGCATCGCGAATGATGTTGGGAAAACCCGAATCCTCGAAGTCAATATCCCCACGGGAAAAAGAGAGTTGAATAACGTAGGTAAGTTTGGGGTTGTAGAGGTACCCATCGAGGCGCAAACGCAGCCTGCGCACGCGGGCTTCGACTTCATTTACGGAAAAGTCAGATCCGCTAATGGTCGTAATGCCGATTCGGTTCTGCATGCGGAAGCGAATGTTCATCAGAAAGGCGCTGTCCGGAGAGGTGATGCCGAGACCTTTGCCCCAGGTAAAGTAGGGAACCTGATAAGCGAGTAAATCGTCTTTTTTTTGAGCCTTCGCCTGAAGGGCGACAACCAGTGCAGTGAGTATCAGTATTCGTTTCATTTACCAGTCGGCCAGCGAACGGAACAGGAAGAACAACGTTCCCGACATAATCATCACCACCGGCAAGGTAAGAACCCAGGCCAACAGAATATTCCGAACCGTATCGAATTGTAAATTTTTCACGCCTTTGCTGGCCACCATACTGCCGGCAATGCCAGACGATAATACCTGCGTAGTGCTCACCGGCCAACCAAACTGACTGGCCATGCCAATGGTTGTGGCGGCCACCAGCTCAGCGCTGGCACCCTGTGCGTAGGTCAGGTGCTCTTTCCCGATTTTTTCACCAATGGTTTTTACGATACGTTTCCAGCCAATCATGGTGCCCAAACCCAATGAAAGCGCAATCATCACGACCACCCAGGTGGGCGAGTAGTCCGTTATGGAGCGAAGTTCCTTGGCACTGTCCTTTAAGACTTTTTTATCCGCTTCGCTCAGTCGTACTTCGTCTTTTCCGATCAACGACTTCACATTCCGGTCAATCACCAGAATATCTCTGCGCATCAAAAAACGCTCCTGCTTGCTAATCGCCTGTACGCTGGTTTTGCTTGCCAGATCGTTTTTCAATTTCCCACTTAAAGCCAGTGTTTCGGCCCACTTCACGCTATCCGGGTGGGACAACGGCTTGGGGTCCACCAAACCGACAACACGTTCGATTTTTGCCATGGGTTCCGACAGCTCGGCCGGGAGTACTTTGCTGTTGAGGGCGAAGTAGGAGGGAACAATTCCAATCAGAATCAACATCACCAACCCAACGCCTTTTTGCCCGTCATTTGAACCATGTGAATAGCTCACGCTGGTACACGTGAGAATGAGAATGGAACGAATCCAGAATGGAGGTGGTGAGTTTTTTTTCGGTTCTTTAAAAAGACTGTCACCGTATTGCGTTTTTTTGGTAGCCACCCGAAGGAGCAACATCAGGAACACCGTCATGGAGAAACCGATAGCCGGTGAAATCAACAAGGCCAGGCCGATTTTTTTTGCCTGCCCCCAGTCGACAGCCGCACCGGCAACTTCAGGGAGCAACGAGTAGGCAATGCCCACACCCAGGATCGACCCGATGAGGGTGTGCGAACTGGAGCAGGGGATACCGAAGTACCACGTGAACAGATTCCAGAAAATGGCACTGATCAATAACGCCATGACCATCGCCAGACTGTGGGCGATGTTTTGATCAATCAGGGATTCAACCGGCAGCAGGTTGATAATGCCAATCGCCACGCTGATACCACCCAGCATAACGCCCATAAAATTCCAAACGCCCGACCAGATAACAGCTGCCCAAGGCTTCATGGAGTGGGTGTAGATCACGGTGGCCACCGCATTGGCTGTGTCGTGGAAGCCGTTCACAAATTCAAATCCGCAGGCGGCCGCCAGACATAAAAAAAGCAGCACGGAATAGGAGAAGTCTAACTCATACATAAAAGAGCGGAGGGTTCAGGTTTGCTAAATCTGCGGCAAGTTAGATTATGTTAAGATTATCAATATTACCCCAATGTTAAGAAAACCCCAGCCATTCCCGGATTGCCCGCCTTTATTTTAACCCACAAGTTATCAACAGGTTACAGCTCATATTCGCCTGCACCTCGGTTTGATTTTGGGCAGTTGGCGTTTGCGTGTTTTATTGCCCGGTAGAATGGATTCTAAAAGGCAGGGGCAGACGATTGACGTGGTGATTGGGGGGGAGCAGCTGGTATTGCTGCCCGAAAAGGCCTGTTGGCTTCCGCAACACCAGGCGTTGTTGCTGGCCGATTTGCACCTGGGAAAAGTTAATCATTTCCGCAAGTCCGGTATTGCGGTGCCGGCCGCTGCCAATGACCGCAACACCGAAGCACTCATCCATTTGCTGCGGCAGTGGCAACCCGCGCGGTGTATTTTTTTGGGTGATTTGTTCCATAGCCACTACAATGAGGAGTGGGAGGTGATGGGCCAGGTATCGGGTCATTTTGCGGCCTGTCAATTCGAGTTGGTGTTGGGCAACCATGATATCCTCAGCCCGGTGCAGTACGATCGTCACCGCATTCGCGTTCATCGGGAATCGCTGCAAGTGGGTAAGTTGTTGCTCACCCATCACCCGCTGGAAGAGCATACGGGCTGGTACAACCTGGCCGGCCACTTGCATCCCGGCTTACCTTTGCGCGGAAAAGCTCGCCAGTCGCTGACCTTACCGTGCTTCTATTTTGGTCCGCGGGGAGGACTACTGCCGGCCTTTGGGGCGTTCACCGGGCTGGCCCGCATTCGCCCAGAACCGGAGAGCCGCGTGTTTGTTGTTGCCGATGGCAAGGTTTTGGATGTTAGTCAGCCACGGGAGTATGCGTAAACTGATTTTCATTTTGGGTCTGCTATCGGGAGGGGTGCAGGCGCAGGACAGCGCCCGGTTGCGGTTGCTGTTTGTGGGCGATATCATGCAGCACGACACCAACATTCAAGCGGCTTACAACCGCCAAACGGGTCGCTATGATTACGCGTCATGCTTTCGCTACATCAAGCCGCACATCCAGTCGGCCGATGTGGCGTTTGGTAATCTTGAATTGACGCTGGCCGGCCCGCCCTTTAAGGGCTATCCGCAGTTCAGCGCGCCCGATGAGTTGGCGTTTGAATTAAAACGAACCGGGTTCGATGTACTGGTGACGGCCAACAACCACAGTGCCGATCGCGGCAAACGGGGATTAATCCGAACCTTGGATGTGCTGGACTCAGCCGGACTGATTCACACCGGCACCTTTCGTACCCAGGAGGAACGCGACCAGGTGTATCCGCTTCTGATTGAGCGTGATGGCTGGCTGCTGGCGATTCTGAACTATACGTATGGCACCAATGGTATACCCGTGCCTGCCGGTACAGTTATCAACTTGCTGGATACCGTACAGATGAAGAAGGATTTTGCCCGCGCCAAAGGGCTGAAGCCAGATGCGATTCTGGTTTTTCCGCACTGGGGCATTGAAAATGTCCGGGTTCCGAATGCCGAACAAAAAAGGCTGGCTTCATTTTTTCTCCGGCAAGGTGCTACCCTCGTGTTGGGTTCGCACCCGCATATGCTACAGGGTGTCGAGTTTTCTGCAGAGCGCAATCAGCTGGTGGCCTGGTCGCTCGGTAATTTTGTTTCCAACATGCGCAAGCGCTATCAGGATGGGGCGATGATGTTAACCGTGGACTTGCTCAAAAAAAATGGAACGGTAAGCGTGCAACGCCCGCACTACCAGCTGGCGTGGATGCTGGCTAACGCACCCGACAGCATTGCGCTGGTTCCCGCAGAGGTGGGTGATACGTTGATCAACCGGGTCAGTAACTCCCGCGAGCCCTACCGGATTTTTATGGATGACAGCCGTGCGCATTTGACGAAAGAGAACAAAAACGTGACCGAGGGCATGCCCCGGTACACCTATCGCATCTTGCTGATGGAGAATTCAGATGAACTTTCTCCAAAATGGCCCGAGATTATCCGGTTTTACGGGGTTTACAAGACCGTTGACCTGAAAGGTAACATCAACTGGTACGCGGGTGAGTTTGAGGATGAGGAAGTAGCACGAGCCGTGCTGCTTGAAATCAAAACCAAAGCATCGTTTTCAAAAGCCTCGCTGGAGGCATTCATCAATTGATATCCCGACAGACGTTTGGGATTTTCGGGCAGGCGTCAGACGGCTCTCAGCTACAGCAAACAAGCCGTCAGACGCCTTTTTCTTGGAGCCATCTCAAAAATGCTTCCCTAGGTCAGGTAGAGTCCGACTTTGATCGGACAGTCGAAGGCTGACAATAGAAAATTGATTTTGAAATGGCTTCTAGTATCGTTGTACAAACAGGCTTAGCTTCCTTACCTGTACTTTTCTAGTCGAGGGCAGCCACTCCCGGCAATACTTTACCTTCAAAGTACTCCAGCAAGGCGCCACCGCCTGTTGAGACATAGCTCACCTCGTCACTGAATCCAAATTGGGCCACCGCTGCGGCTGAGTCGCCACCGCCAATAAGGGAGAACGCGCCATTTTTCGTGGCGCTGACCACGGCCTCGGCAACGGCTTTGGTGCCGCCTTCAAATTTCTCCATTTCAAAAACGCCCATCGGGCCGTTCCACAATATGGTTTTCGAGTTTCCGATCACCTTGGCAAAGACTTCGCGCGCCTGCGGGCCGATGTCAAGCCCCATCCAGTCGTTGGGGATCGCCATATTCATGGTGATGGTCGTGCTGGCATTGGCATCGAACTTATCGGCTGCGACAGAGTCGATCGGCAAGTGCAGTTCAACGCCCTTGCTCTTGGCCTTCTGAATCAACTCTTTGGCCAGGTCAAGTTTGTCTTCTTCCACGAGTGATTTTCCGATGCTTCCGCCCATGGCTTTAAAAAACGTGTAGGCCATGCCTCCGCCAATGATTAGGTGGTTGACTTTTTCGAGAAGCCGTTCGATGATCAGAATCTTGTCCGAGATTTTGGCACCACCCATAATGGCCGTAAACGGCTTGGCGGCATTCTCCATTACTTTTTTGGCATTGGCTAACTCGGCCCCCATCACGTAGCCCGCGCATTTTTCCTTAACAAACTGGGCCACAATCGTAGTGGAGGCATGAGCACGGTGAGCGGTGCCGAAGGCATCATTCACGTAGATGTCTCCATGCTTGCTTAGTTTTTCCGAGAAACCGGGGTCACCTTTTTCTTCCTGCTTATAGAAGCGCAGATTTTCCAGCAGCAGGACTTCTCCGGGCTGTAACGCAGCCGATAGCCTGAACGCTTCATCTCCAATGCAGTCGCCCGCGAACTTCACCGGGCGACCCAGCAAGGCTTCGGTTGTTTTCACGGTATGCTTCAGCGAATATTTTTCCTCCGGGCCCTCCTTTGGACGGCCGAGGTGTGACATCAATATGCAACTGCCGCCATCGGCCAGAATTTTCTTTAGCGTAGGTATGGTGGCCCGAATACGATTATCGTCCGTCACGTTAAAACTCTTGTCGAGCGGCACATTAAAGTCTACCCGAATCAAGGCACGCTTGCCTTTGAAATTGATTTGATCTACCGTTTTCATAATCTGCTGAACACTATTCGTTAATCACCAAAAATTATTCCCAATCCCTTGGCCGCTTTTACCAGCGGGCCGCCTTTGCTCACGATGTTGTACTCGCGTGTGGCTTCTTCCAGTGTAACCGAAGTGATCTGATTGTTCTTCAAGGCTACCATCCGGCCAAAATTACCTTCCAGGACCAACTCAAACGCTTTAACGCCAAACAAGGATGCCAGCACCCGGTCGAATGCGGTGGGGCTGCCGCCCCGCTGCACGTGGCCCAAAACTGTTTCGCGAATCTCTGCTGTACACCCCGCCTTTTTCAATTGCTGCGAGAGCTGATAGGCGACTCCGCCAAGTCGCACATGCTCGGAACCCTTTTCACCGACTGACGAGGTGATGGTTCCGTCTTTTGGCTTAGCCCCTTCGGCAATCACGATGTTGACAAAACCCTGGCCGTTCACATAACGGGAATTGATCTTCTTCACCAGTTTGTTGATGTCATACGGTATTTCCGGAATCAGGCAGATCTCGGCACCACCCGCGATGGCCGTGTGTAACGCAATCCAGCCGGCATCGCGACCCATCACTTCCATAATCATGACGCGATCGTGACTCTCGGCCGTGGTCACCAGCTTGTCGAAACTATCTGTCGCAATTTGAACCGCTGTTTGAAAACCAAACGTCATGTCGGTAGCTGAAAGGTCGTTGTCGATCGTTTTGGGCACACCCACCACGGACAAACCCTTTTTATACAAAGCCTCCGAAATCCGTTGCGATCCATCGCCACCGATGTTAATCACGGCATCAAATCCAAGTGATTTGATCCGTTTGACCAATTCCTCTGTGCGGTCGATCATTTTGATAGAGCCGTCCGGTTGTGGCATGGGGAAGTTGGTGGGATTTCCCTTATTCGTGGTCTTCAGTATTGTGCCCCCGCGCACATGAATGCCGGCCGTGCGTTTACGCGTCAGCTTGACGAGTTCGGTAGGCTCACTGAACACACCGTTGAAGGCCTCGATGCTGCCGTACACCTCCCAGTTTTTTTCTTTGCGTGCACGCTTGCAGGCCGCCCGAATCACGGCATTTAGGCCTGGGCAGTCGCCACCTCCGGTGAGGATCAATAACTTTTTCTTTTTCTCCATAATAAATTCTTAACGCGAAGTTGCTGCTCTTCGCAGCCGATCATTTATGGCACGCCCGATCCCGGTGTCCGGTACGAGCTCGGCCAGCACCAAGGTAACATCCATTTTGTCAAATTGACGAAGGGCAGCAAACAAATTTTGTGCGGCTTCTTCAAGCGAACCCGATGGCGACAATACAATCTGCGGCACAGGCGTATCCGGCAATCGTTTGTGGTAACGCAACAGCGCCACTTTCTGGTTTGGATGTTGGGTGAGCAGTTCCGCTATGTTACCCAGTACAATTTGCCTGGCGGGCGCATAGTGGCTCGCCAACTGGCCGGGTGCCACCGGGTTTGATGAAGAGTGCGTCATGACGCGCACACGACCCACTACGTTTTCAATTTCCTCTACGGCTACGCCCCCCAGCCTGTAGATTACCGGCCCATCGGCAAATCCCACAATGGTCGATTCAACACCCACCCGGCAGGGTCCGCCATCCAGAATATAAGCCACCTGGCTACCTAACTGCTCCTGCACATGTTCGGGCCGCGTTGGACTTACATAGCCGAAGGGATTGGCGCTTGGGGCGGCCAGAGGGTAGTCGAGCAGATGAAGAAGTTCCAGTGTTAACTCATGCGAGGGGCATCGAACGCCCACGGTTGGCAAGCCGGCTGTTACCAGATCGGGGATGTGATTTTTCTTGGGCAAGACCAGGGTAAGGGGCCCCGGCCAAAACGAGGCGGCCAATGCCTGTGCCTGATCGGGAAAATCGGTCACGAGTTCATGCACGCGCATGGCCGTGGCAACATGCACGATCAGCGGATCGAAGGACGGTCGGTTTTTGGCAGCAAATATGCGGGCTGCGGCCGTGGCGTCCAGCGCATTGGCAGCAAGTCCGTAGACTGTTTCGGTTGGTATGGCCACGAGCTCTCCGTGATCGAGCAGTTGTTTTGCCCGGTTGATATCCTTGCCCAATTCAGCCATGGGGTAAAGATAGCGCTACACTTCGATTAATGACTTAGCGCTTCGCGTGCCGGGCGCGGGCAGATTTTTCCAACAGGCGATGGACGGATTTTTCTTGCGTGAAATGGGGCAAGTCATCAAACGAGATCCAGCGTACATCATGGGATTCTTCGCTTACTTCAATTTTGTCTGATGGGTCAGCGATCAGCCAGAACCGCACATCATAATGATCGTGAGCGGGAAAGTCAGCGCGGGCCGGTATCGGGTGGATGTCAAGGTCGAAAAAAGCAGACGTCTTCACCTCAAACCGGATCACTCCGGTTTCCTCCCGTGCTTCGCGCAGCGCTACCGCGAGCAGATCTTCTTCGCCATCGGCATGGCCGCCCGGTTGCAGCCAGCGGTTGAGCTTGGCGTGATGAACCAGCAGCGTATGGGTGTGTTCAGGATTGGTGATCCAGGCAGAGCCAGTAAAGTGGCCCGGCAAATGATAACGTTGAAAGCAATCGGAGTGCGTCAGCAGCCATTGGCAACGGGTGACGAATTCTTGCTCTTCCGCATGCGGCTGGTGTAAGCGTAACTGACGCTCCAATTCCGTCCGCGTCATTGAATCACGATGGTGACTTTGTTCAGTTTGTTTTCCTCCAGCTTACCGATCATCTCCCCTCCACCGGCATTGTCTTTGTCATCCTTGCGCACCAGCACCCAATACGCAATGGGCTCCAGTTTTTTCAGTTTCACCATGCCCTTTTCATCGCTCACCCCTTCGGCTATGGGGTTTACTTCTTTCAGGTAGTCATCCTCCTTTCGAAACAATTTGAGCGAGGCGCCTGAAACGGTATTGCCGGCTTCATCGCGCACGGTAACGTTCAGGTTGGTATTAAAAACCTGGTTGGGCTCGTGGACAAATCCCATGGCCCAAATGGTCAGCATCAGTATTGTTTTCATGTGTTTACAATTTTTTAATCAAGGCCGCCTGGAATGTTCTGGCGAACAATTCAGGTGTGTGAAAAAATTTCCACGGCCATTTCCAGATCAAATATAGTGATCCGGCAGGCTAGCGCAACAGCAGGACGCCTCCGCGTTTTTCCTGGATACCCTGTTGCGGCCGGTACACGCTGACATATTTGATCACATAGGTGTACGTACCCACCGGCAACGGCTGGTTGAGATTGTTGTTGTACCCGCCATTCCAGGTGAAGTTCCGATCGTTGGATTGATAAACCAACTCACCCCAGCGATTGTAAATAAATATCTGGAAGTTATCGGTGACAAAGAAACTGAAGATCTTAAACGCCTGATTTTCGGCAGCGCTGCTTGACGGTCGGAATGCTGTAGGTGCATTAAGCACCGGAACGCAGTCGTTGCGCACATCAGTTTTGTCGCGACTTACGCAACCGAAAATGTTGGTAATGTCAACTTCGTAGAGCCCTTCGCTTGTGGCAGTGTACACCTGGGTGGTTACACCCAGCGGCACCTGATTCTTAAACCAGTTAAATGCCACGAAGGGACCCGGGTCGAGGTCAACCTGGGAGGTGGCCAGATCGGTATTGTCCGGGTCATTACAGATGACCACGCGATCGCGCAGCAACCCAACAGGCAAAGGAGCCTTGGTAACTATGATGGAGGCGCTGGTGGTACAGGTAGATTTGGTAATATCAACCCGATACGTGCCGGCCTGGTTTTGTTGTATGGTGGGCGTGTTGGCACCGGCAATAGTTGTGCTGTTCCGGAACCAGGCATAGGTAACACCGGTGGCCGTAGTGCCGGAGGTGAGTGTGAAAGGTTGGTTATCGTCACACGCCAGCGAAGCCGTGAGCGTGGCATCTACCGGCCCTACAACCGACACATTTTTGTTGGCGGAACGCACGACACAACCATTTACGGTGCTCACCACTTCAACCGCATACGGCACACCGTCTTCCGAAAGCCCGAGTGAGACAGAACTTCCCCCGAGGCCCCCCTGCAGCACCCCATTGCGATACCAGCGATAAGTAAAGGCTCCGGTGGGCGTAGCGTTCAATTGAACCTGACTAGCGCACTCCGTTGTCTGGGTGAAATCGGGTGCCAGGGTTCCAATCAAATCAACCGTAGTGGTAACCGTAGCGGGGCACAAACCTGGTCCGGTGGCCACTACCTGATAGGTGAACTGGCCAATGCCGGGATTGATCTGGACGGTGGCTGAGTTGGCACCACCTACGATGCCAGTGCCAGTCCAGGTGTAACCGGTTCCTCCGGCTGCCGTAATCGTGGCTGGACTTACGCACAAGTTATTGGTGAACGTCACCGGCACCACCGGGTTGGGCGTCACTGTGGTGGCGGTAGTGGCAATACAACTGTTGTTGTCCGTCACTTCAACCGTGTAGTTGCCCGCGGGTAAGATCGGTGAGGTGTCAAATGTGGTAGTGGTGGCCGTGAACGGACCTTGAACGGCACCGGTACCGTTGTTGGTAATCCGATATTGAAAATTCAGAGCACCGCCAGTGGCTACCACTCGTAATGCAACCGGGTCGCAATTGGGCCCTAATGATGAAGCAGAAATCGCAAAAGGGGCATCGGTCAAACCCACCGAGTTGGATAGTGTACAACCTGAAATTTGATCGGTCACAATTACCGAATACGTGCCCGCTTCGCGGTTGGTAAAGTTGGCTACCGAGGGAACGGCCTGATCAATACCCTGCTGATTGAAGCCACTGGGACCCGAGAGGAAATAGGAATACAACGGACCACCGGGGGGAGCCGATGCATTCAGCGCGAGGCTGATCGTGCCATCGGTGGCATTGCACGTAGTCGGGTTTGTACCAGACAACACGAAGGCCGGTGACACCTTGATGTCATATACCTTAGTTTCAACCAGGAAGCAGGTCGTTACCGGGTCGGTTACGGTCACTTCATAAGTAAATGTGCCCGGCACGGTTACATCAACCGCTTGTGTTTGAGCATTCGAGGCGTTCACGCCATTGATCCGCCATTGGTAGGTAGCACCCGGATTCAATGCATTCAGAGCCGGGGTTGCGTTGTCCTCACAGATCGTCAGGTCGGGCCCCAGATCGAGCTGGGGCCGGTTCTCAACCACAATCGACTGTGCAGAGTTGAAGCATCCGTTCACATCGGTGTTGGTGATGGTCACCATCATCTGTCGCGATACTACGATGGTGCGCGTGGTTTCACCGGTTGACCAACTATACGTTAAATCCGGAAGGTTGCCGGTGTTGGCATCTAATGTTACCGCACCGGTACACAGCGCAATAGCTGCGGGCACGGTTGGCCGGGGCGGAGGCGAAAAAATCTGAACCGGGCGCGTGAGAGTAGTATCCAGGCCGCATCGATTGGTGAGTCGCATGGATACGCTAAATGTATTCGCAGTTGCATAGGTGTGCACGGGGTTGGGCACGTTATCACTGGCGCCATCGCCAAAGAACCAGAGGAATTGATCAATGGCATCGGTCGGTGTGCCAAAGAAATTGGTGGGTTCGCCTAAACATTGACCGGCAAACTCAAACCCGGGACCGCCAAAGGCGTTCCCTACTTGCTGCACAAAACTGGGCAAGCCCAACCGGCTATTGGTGCCGCCTGCCAGTGTGAAGCCACTGAAGTTTATGGTGGATACGCGCGTGGTATCTTCATCGGCCTGAATCGTGCCGAGCACTCCACTGCCATTGATCGCGATGTAAATCTGGCCGTCTGGCGCGATTTGCAAAGCGCCTAATTCGCCCGCATTTACGATGGAGTTTCGGAAAAAGGGTCGGTCCAGCGAATCCAGGAAATATTCGAACACACGAGATGGCGGACCTTTCACCGTAGCAAACACTTTATTACCGCCAGGAGAAAACTCTACTCCGTACACCTGACCGGGTTGCCCTCCGCGAAGGTTGAGATTAATCTGCCGGTAGTTCGAAATTACACCTGAACTATCGACCAGTGTAAACAACTCCACCACGTTGCTCACGTTGGGTTCCGAAAGGGCCACCGCCAGATTGCCGCGCGGGCCAAGCTTCATATAGCCTTCCCCATTGGCTAATGTCTTGAACGAATGAACGGAACCGATTTCAGATACTACCGGTGAACCAATACCCTGACCGGAAATAGGGTAGGCGCGGAAATAATTGTTTCCATACTCATGGGCGATCAGCCACCGGCCGTTCGCTGCGATGCGCTCAGTACTCTGCGCAAATAGCAGAATGTCTTTCTCCACAACGGCACCCAATCCTGAGTTTTGCTTCAGATCGAAGAGGGAATACCGCAATTCGTACGGGCCCGTGCCATTGATCGCTTTGGTGGTGAAGATGTAATACAAAGTCTCATCACCCGGCACTGGCACAATCAGCGCGGATTGGGCAGACTGCGGATCGCCACCAATGCCCGTGTCGATCACGGCATTCGTTTGGTCGAAGACCTGATCACCATCCGTATAAAAAATAACTTCGCCATTGCGATCGCAAATGATGGAGCATCCTTCCGGGGCATTCATGGCACTGACATTTAGCGCCACCGGAGGTTGCTCATTGAAATCAATTCCGGCCCGGTTTCCAAAGTACCAGACGTTAGCCCGTTGATCGGCCAGATCATATTCTTTTACATTCACTCCGGCATATCCCGAACAACCGCCAGCGTCTGTCGCTACCACATAATAATATCCGGCTGAATCCGGTGTTAGGGTTAGTCCGGTGTCACCGTTGGACCAGACTACCGAAGTAGGAGTGCCGCCTTGCACTTCCAACGTGACGGAGAATTGAGTTGGTGAAGATGAACCCCGGGGAGGAGGAAACTCGCTGCGACAGGCCGTAGTGTCCTGAACCAGTTGCAGCGTTAAAGGAAACGGATTAATCGTGACCGGTTGGGTGACGGATTGCGTTTGCCCCTGAAAGAATGCACGCATCGTAACGTTGAATGTACCCGCGGCTTCATAAGTGTATACCGGGCTCCAGGCCGTGGTATCGACACCCGGTTCAAATTCCCATTGCAGACTGTCGGCAGCCGGTTGCACATCCGGGAAAAAACTGGTGGGTGAGTTCTGGCAAATTCCCCGGGTGGTAAACGACAAAATGAAATTGATGTTCGATCGGGGTATAAAAGAAGGAAATTGAGTGGCGTTGAAGTTGGTGTTGCCGAGTGGCAAGGCCGTATACGTCACCGCTGCTGCCACCGTATCGATGTTTGAAAAGCGCCCCAGCAGGAACGGACCTCCGTTCGTGGCCTGGTAGAGGTGATAAATCGAACTATCGGGCGCTATTTGCAAACCGTAGCTTCGGAAGAGCGGGCCAGCCACGAGTGGCGCCAGCGTGGTAGTTGGGTTAAGGTAATCGTATTGAAATACCTGGGGAGCAATGCCGGCTTCTCCGTGTCTCGAGAGGTACAAGAAATTCCCACTGTTACTCCACTCAATGTCATAAATGGCCTGATTGGTGGTGGAGGGGATGCCGGTATTAAGTATGAAGCTATCAAATGTAAGACCACCCGTTGCCGGATTGAAGTTCATAATAAAGGCATCGGTACTCGCATCTTGCGGTGACACCGCCATGCGGTTGGCCCGCGCGGAATAGGAAAAGTTAGCGACTGTGGTTGGGAACGCAATACCGGAAAAATTCGTGGTGGCAAACGTGCCAGCCGGGTAACTCGCAGCATTGATCAGGGTGACCGAGTACGTTTGAGAGTTTACTTGCTGGGTGATCAGCCAAAAATCGGTGCCGTTGGCATGCGGAATCACGATCATGCCCTCAGCCCGGTTGGGCAGCGTGGCGATCACATTATTCTTTGGATTTTCAACCTGTCCCAATGCCGGTGCGGGAAATATGGCATTGCCAAAAAGCGCCAGGTCAACCACGCTCCATCGAATGGTGCCGCCTGCCGTGAAGTTAGCCGAGTTGGTAAACACGAAGTACTTATTGGGTTGGCCGGGCACGGGTGTAATGGCGGCCGGTTGGTTGCCTCCGGTGTTTCCCAAAAGGCCCGAGTTCGGCATCAGCAAATGACAGGCATCGTACACGCGGTCGCCATCGGTGTAGAAAAGAAGATTGCCGGTGGTGGGATCTGTGGCCACGGCACCCCCGGCTGTGCCAAAAGGCGTGGCCTGGTTCGTCACCACGCTCGCGCTGTTATTGCCCCGATTGAAGCGAAGGCCGGAATTGGAGTTGCCGAAATACCAATTGTGTTGGGCGAGCGTCTGCGCCAAACTGGCATAACTACCCAGGCAGATGAATGCCAGGGCTACACCCGACTTACATATTCTCCCCCACATGTGTTTTGCACCTGCCAACGTACAATAAAGGTTAAGCTTCATCAAAATCTAAAACGCCCGGTTTGCACGAAAGTATACAAATTGACCAAAAATAACGTTAAGCAGAAGATTACCCATCAGGCGCAGCGTGCTTTTATAAGTGTAGTCAAACATCGTAATTTGCTCTTATGTGTTTCGGGAAAAAGCAGCGGCTCTCAGGGTTCTTCGGTCTTATGGCGTTGATGCTGGGGAACAGCGCAACGGTAACTGGTCAGGATCCTCAGTTCTCGCAATTTTATGCGGCCCCCCTGTACCTGAACCCGGCCTTTGCCGGTTCGACCAACCAGGCCCGCGTGGGCATGAATTACCGAAACCAATGGCCTGCCATCGATGCCAACTTTAATACGATCAGCGCGTTTGCTGATTTTTATATCGAGGATAAGAACAGCGGGGTAGGCGTTTTACTCAATCAGGACCGGGAGGGTATTTTGGGCTTAAAATCGTTCAGCCTCGCGCTTCAGTATTCGTACAACCTGGAGATCACCAAGGCGATTTCGTTTCGGCCGGGTATTCAGGTGGCGCTGTACAACCGCTCCATTAACTTCGACCGACTGACCTTTGGCGACCAGTTCGACCCGGCTACGGGTCAGGTGGTCAACCCGACTTCGGTGGAGAACCTGAATACCGGTGAACGGGTTTTCTTCCCTGATATTTCTGCCGGAGGCTTGTTCTATTCCAAGCGGGCGTGGTTAGGCGTTGCTGCCCACCATATTAATGAACCCAATCAGTCGCTCATCGGTGAGCAAAGCGAATTGCCCATGAAGCTCTCGGTTCATGCCGGGCTCAAATTCTTCTTTAAGCCGGGGGTCATGGGCGAGGGATTTTATTCGCGGCCGCGCGAGCGGAGTGTCGCACCGGCTGTGCAGTACCGCAACCAGGGGCAGTTCGACCAACTGGATATTGGGGCGTACTTCACCTTTGAACCCATCATTATCGGTACCTGGTACCGGGGTGTGCCGTACAAACAGGTAAATGATTTCGCCAACAACGAATCGATTGTACTGCTCATTGGCTTTACCCGCAAAGGCCCCAAGGAGACGCTGAACATTGGCTATAGCTTTGACTACACCATCTCCAAACTCGGCCCGGGTAGCGGAGGCGCCCATGAAGTGAGCGTGGTGTATAGCTGGAGCAACCGCAACCCGCGCAAGCCTCCGAAGGAAAAATTGATGATTCCCTGCCCGGATTTTTAATCCTCCCCGCTGCCGTCAATCCGGCAAAGGTTGTCCATCCCGATGTGCATCAGCGCGTCTCCCGCATTGACCACTGGATTGTTGTTGAGCCCCACCACGTATCCCATCGAAGGCGACTTAACCTGCTCTTTGTATTCGCCAAAGGGATCGGTAAGGGTGCCGATGAGTTGATTTTTATGCACCAGGTCACCGCATCTAATAGTGGGTTGAAACAAGCCGGCCGTGCGTGCGCGGGCCCATGACGAGTTCCAGACAACCCGGTTTTCCTCTTTCGCGGCCGGGGCCCACTCAATCATCTTGAGATGCTTCATCAGGCGCAGCGTACCGTTAATGCCTTCTTCAATCGCGTGGGCATCCATGCGTAACGACTCGCCACCTTCGTACACGATAATATTTTTGCCGCGTTTAGCGGCTGTTTGCCGCAGCGAATTCGGCCGGAAGGGCGAGTCAATGGTAAACGGAGCGCAAAAGGCGGCCGCCAGCTCTACGTTTTTTTCATCCTGCATCATGCACCGCACCTGAGGGTAATTGGTGCGCATCGCACCACCGGTGTGAAAGTCGATACCGTAGTCGATGTACGGAATGATATCATGCGTGAGGTGGTAGGCCACGCGGGCGGCCAGCGAGCCGGTCTTCCGGCCGGGGAAACTCCGGTTGACATCCTTGCCATCCGGCACCTCGCGCGAATAATTCAGGAATCCGTACACGTTGATAATGGGCATGCACACGGTGGTGCCCCGCTGCACACGGTTGTGTCCACTATCAATAATTCTGCGGACTATTTCCATGCCGTTGATTTCATCACCATGCATGCCGGCTGTCAGGGCCAGTACCGGGCCCGGCTCGGTGCCGTGGTAAACATATACCGGTGTATCAATTTGCGTGCGTGACGGAAGGCGCGCAATGTTGATCACCACCTCCTTGAATTCTCCGGGACGTACGTGCTGGTCAGCTATGATGAAATCTTTCACTGCGGGTGTTGTTCAATTCCAAGTCTTACATTCAACTCGTTCGTGTTGAATCTTCGATCGTTTATGCATTCACTTTGTCCTTCTGAATTTTTTTTGTGCCGGCATGTTCTTCGATGTACCGGAAGATTTTTCCGGCAATGTCCACTTTCGTAGCGTGTTCAATACCTTCCAGTCCTGGAGATGAATTCACCTCAATGATCAGTGGCCCCCGTTTGGAGGGCAGCATGTCCACACCGGCCACGCCCAGCCCCATTTTTTTGGCAGCCTCCACCGCTGCGTGTTTCTCTTGCCGGTTGAGCTTCACCACTTCCGCATGGCCACCCCGGTGCAGGTTGCTTCGGAATTCCCCATCGCGCGCCTGTCGCTTCATGGCGCCTACCACTTCTCCATTCACCACAAAGGCCCGGATGTCGGCTCCCTTCGCCTCTTTGATAAATTCCTGCACAATGATGCGCGCCTTCACCCCGTGGAAGGCTTCAATTACCGATTGGGCCGCTTTTTTGTTTTCGGCCAACACCACCCCGAGGCCTTGGGTACCTTCCAATAGTTTGATCACGACCGGGGCACCGCCCACCGCTTCAATAACCCCCTCGGTATCGCGCGAGTAATCCATAAAGATGGTTTTGGGCAGACCCAGCCCGGCCCGGGAAAGTATCTGAAGGCTGCGCAGTTTATCCCGCGAGCGAATCAGCGCCTGAGACTCCACAGCCGTGAACACTTTCATCATCTCGAATTGCCGCACCACAGCTGCACCATAAAAAGTTACAGATGCCCCGATGCGGGGAATAATGGCATCGAAGTAGTCCAGTCTGCGGCCGTTGTACCAAACCATAGGGTTTTTCTTTTCAATCACGAGCACGCATTTCATGTGGTCGATGATTTCCACTTTGTGGCCGCGCTTTTCACCTGTTTCTTTCAGGCGTTGCGTGGAGTAGAGTTTGGAGTCGCGGGAGAGGATGGCTATGTTCATACACCGGGAGTTTCAGCAGAAGGAGGGGCGGCCTGGCTGGCCATAAACGACAAATCTGTTTTGGTCACGTCAATCAGGAACCGATGTCGAAGGGTTTTGCGTCCGATCAAAACCGGAAACTTGAGATTGCCCCGATTGCTCAGGGAGAATTCTGCACGTATCAAATGATCAAAAATCCGAATTTGGGTTTTGATCACGTAGCGAAGTTCCGCTTCGCCAAACGAATTCTTGATTTCCCGTTGTTCAAATTTCTTGACGCGAAACGGTCGTCCGGTGAATTCGGGATGTTCTTCATCCAGCAAAACAAACTCAAGCCGACCGTTCACCACACTAACCTGTGAACAATGCAGCGAGCAATTGTAAGCACCGGTATCAATCTTGGCATGAATGCCTTTCAACCCCAGTCCGGGTAGATCAACACGGTCGGAACGGCCCAGGATTTGCATACCGAAAAAGGGAAAGTTCAGGAAAATAAAAGGAAATAAAAAAGCCCCCGCGGGGCGGAGGCTTTATTTTTCACGATACGAAATGATTATCCTTTGGCTACGGCAAAAGCTACCTCGGTGTTTTCCCACCGCAGCACTACCTTGTTGTTCTCAATGGTGATTTTAAAAGTCTCCACGAAGCTGGCGGTTTTTCCCGGCTTCACGGTAAACCGCACCACATCATTGGCCTGCTTGTAATCATAGGCACCCCACTTAATGTCTTTATTAATGATGATGGTCCACTCGTTTTCGCCCGGAATGGTGTATAAGCCGTATTTGCCTACGGCTACGGCATTGCCTTCCAATTTCACGTTGTCACTGAATTCAATCGCAGTGGTGGCATTGGCACCCGTGCGCCAAACGTCACCAAACGGAACTAATCCCCCCATCACCTTGCGCCCTTTGGCCGATGGCTGGTGATAATCCACGGTTACGGTAACGCCTCCGGCATTGCCGGTTGCCTTGTCGGGGGGGCTGGGCATTTTCTTGTCTTGTGCCAGGGCGGAAAACGCCAGTGTTACGAAGGCTAAAAGAAATTTGATTTTCATAAAGTATATGGTTTGATAGTTGGTTTTACACGTGGTCATCAACGAAAAAATGCCCCGAAAAATTTCCGGGGCACCTTTTATTTAACAACTAAACATCCTGTAAACTGATGATAATAACGTTTGACACGTAAATGGGTTTTGCCGTTTGAGCGTGCTTTTTCCCATTCATCATAAAATCAGCGTTTGAACGGAGTAAGAGCTGACAGGGCCCGCTTGCCTCCGCCCATTTTATTCATCGTTTTCATCATTTTGCGCATGTCCTCGAACTGCTTCAGCAACTGATTAACCTGCTGCACCGAGGTGCCGCTGCCTTTGGCAATGCGGTTCTTGCGGCTGTTGTTGATCAAGTCGGGGTTTGCCCGTTCCTCGTTGGTCATCGAACGAATGATGGCTTCAACCGGCTTAAAACTGTTGTCGTCCAGGTCAACATCCTTCATGGCCTTGCCCACGCCCGGTATCATACCCAGCAAGTCCTTCATGTTTCCCATCTTCTTGATTTGCTCCAGTTGGGTGAGGAAATCGCTGAAGTCAAACTGATTTTTTCGGAGTTTCTTCTGTAAACGAGCCGCCTCTTCCTGATCGAAGGTTTGCTGGGCTTTTTCCACCAGCGTCACTACGTCACCCATGCCTAGGATGCGGCTGGCCATACGATCCGGATAGAACCGATCGATGGCATCCATCTTTTCACCCGAGCTGATGAACTTGATGGGCTTCTCCACCACTCTCCGAATGGACAACGCGGCACCACCGCGCGTGTCGCCATCCATCTTGGTGAGCACTACGCCATCGAAATTCAAACGGTCATTAAACGCTTTGGCTGTGTTCACCGCATCCTGGCCTGTCATGGAGTCAACCACAAACAACGTTTCGGACGGGTTGAGCGCCTCTTTCAACCGCGCGATTTCGTTCATCATCTCCTCGTCCACGGCCAGGCGGCCGGCCGTATCGACAATTACGATTCGGGCATTTACATTTTTGGCGTGTGCCAGCGCGGCCTTGGCAATGCGCACGGCATCTTTGTTGTCGGGTTCTGCGAATACCTCCACGCCAATTTGCTCGCCCAGTACCTTCAATTGGTCGATGGCCGCAGGGCGGTAGATGTCGCATGCGGCCAACAGCACGCTGCGGCCCTGCCGTTTCAGGTAGCTGGCCAGTTTTCCGCTGAAGGTGGTTTTACCCGATCCTTGCAAACCCGCAATCAGGATTACGGCCGGATTTCCATCGATGCGGATGTCCTGGCTTTCGCCCCCCATCAGGTGCGTGAGTTCATCGCTGGTGATTTTAACCAGCAACTGGCTGGGCGAAATGGCCGTGAGCACGTTTTGGCCCATCGCCTTGGTCTTGATTTCGTCCGTGACCTCCTTGGCGACCTTATAATTCACATCGGCATCGATCAAGGCCTTACGGATTTCCTTAATCGTGCCGGCTACATTGATCTCGGTAATTCGACCCTGCCCCCGCAGCGTCTGAAATGCTTTTTCGAGTTTAAGACTAAGATTATCGAACATAATTAAAAGGCGCCCTTCATTACTTTTTCGGGCGGTAAAGGTAATGGATTTGAAGTGATACTAGCTTTTACTTTTGTTTCAGGTACTCACTTTCCAAACGTAGTTTTTCCGCTTTGCTCACGTTGTATAAACCGTATACAAGCGAACTAATGTATAGGAGTTTCCAAACTATTCCTCTAAACAACGAGATCGGCTCAATTATTCCCTCAATCAAAAAAACCAAAAGCAATAAAAATAGGGCAAATGACATAATCAGTTTGGGACTTTTTTTGATGAGCAAACCAAACGTCACATACAAAAAACCCAAGGCAAGAGCGATGACTTTGGTGGTTAGATCTGGGATAAAAAGTGCAAGAATACAGTTTAGCCCCCCGATGAAGAATAGAATTAATCGTGCGTTTTGAGTAGCCTTTCTTGACTCATCAATGACTCCCTCCTTCAACACTTGTTGACCAATAAATTTTGATTTTTCTGCATCCGTTCCCTGAAAGGGAAACCCACAAATAATACATGTAGCATCCGTTTCGCCATAAGGAGATTTGCAATTGGGGCAATTCATATCTTGACTGAATTCCGGTTAAAGTCTGTAGACAAAATTACTGCAATTATCTAAACCCAATGAATGGAACTGGCCTACCCGCCCGGATTTTCTCAGCCGGAATTAACTCTATGAATCCATCCACCTCCTTCAAATTGGCAAAATCGCCTGAGCCACCGCCCGGAACCGGGTAGGCGATGTTTTGACCGTTCTCATGGGCGATCTTCACTTGCAAAAAATAGGTGAGGGGCAGCTTGTTATCGTAATCGGAGGCGAGAATCACTTTCGGCCACTGGAAGTTGTTTATGAGCCAAGGCTTCACATACCGGTGAAAGCACATAAACGTGGAAACCGGATTGCCAGGCAGGGCAAACACGGTGTGTCGGGGTGAGGTGCCAAACCACAACGGCTTGCCGGGGCGCTGGCTCACTTGATGAAAATGCTGTTGAATGCCCAACGACCGGAGCATGTCCGGAATGAAATCAAACTTACCCTGCGAAACGCCTCCGCTCAGGATGATGAGTTGGTGGCGGTTAATCCTATCGGGCAGGTCGCGTTTCAGCACCTCCCGGTCATCCGGCACATGAAACAGATTGGCTTCGATGCCCAACTGGCGCAAGGCAGCGGACAAGGCATAACTATTCGACCGTCTGATCTGGTGGGGCAGGGGTGTGGCCTCAATATCCACCAGTTCGTCACCGGTGGAAATGATGGCTGTGGACGGCCAGGACAACACGCTAACTTCGGTTTGCCCTACGGCTGCCAGTAAAGCGACTTCAGCAGGTGAAATTTTTTGCCCCGGGCCCAGCAATGTGGTGCCCCGTTGGGCATCCTGCCCCTGCGTGTGAATGCTCTGGCCGCGTGGCAAGTCATCTATACGAATAATGGCAACACCACCGTCAATTGAGACATCTTCATAGCGTACCACCGTGTCGCAACCTTCGGGCAACACGGCACCCGTCATCACCTCGAGGGCGGCACGGGCATCGGGCAATCGCTGTTGGGGAGCGCCTGCGGCCTGCATCCCGCGCAGGTTATAGGTTCGTTGTCCGTTTTCATATGATGAATAGGCGATCGCGATGCCATCCATGGCTACCCGATGAAACGGAGGGAAGTCGCGATCGGCCGTTACGCTGGCGGCCAGCACACGGCCCACGCTAGTTTGGAGCGGTACGCGCTCTGACGTGGCCGCGTGCGGATGGGCCTGGATAATCCTAGTAGCTTCGGCTACACTCACCATGAAATTGTACTTTTAGCTTTCAATATAGCAAGATGGCCAGCAAGCTAACGCATGTGGACGATACCGGGCGACCGCGCATGGTAGATGTAACCGGAAAGAAGGTAACCGTTCGCACGGCCCGAGCCCGGGCAACCGTGCATTTGGGCAAGGCGATACTCCGCCAGTTGACGGACGATGGGTTTGTGACGAAGAAGGGCCCCGTGTTTCACACGGCTATGGTGGCGGGCGTGATGGCGGCCAAAAAAACGGCTGAACTCATTCCCTTTTGCCACCCGCTGCCGCTCAACGATTGCCAGGTGAACATCGAGGTGAAAGGCGAACGGGTAGTGATTGTGGCAGACGTTAAGACGGAGGCGAAAACCGGAGTGGAAATGGAAGCCCTGACGGCTGCTTCCGTAGCAGCGCTCACCGTGTATGATATGTGCAAGGCGCTCGGCCATGCGATGGTGATTGAGGAGGTGTGTCTTCTGGAAAAGCGCGGGGGCAAGTCGGATTTCAGCAGAAAGAGGGGATAACTCACATGAAGCCGGGCGAGGCAGGGTGACAGTTTCTACGTCAATAAAATCCGGTAAGCCAAGCAGTTAGAAAAGATCAGATTTACCGACAAGTGAAATGCCGCGCGGTAATAATCCGTAAAACGTTACACGGCAAGTGCAAAGCTGCAAATTGACGAAAATGAATTCGTGAGTTGGGCGATTTTCGTGACCAAGATTGTTGGCTTATGAAAAACACACCTCGCCCTACGAACGCCATGTATGTTGATTTGCTGCTGGTCGTATCAGCCGGATTTTTTATTGCTCTTACACTTGTAACGGTGGGTTCTTTGGTGTTCCACTGACCCAAGGAGCCGGTAGGCTTACCGGTTATACGTGCCTATGATGACCCCGCCTGCTATCGTTAGTGGGTTGCGGTTTTCTCCGGTTTGGCTGAAATCCATTCTGCACCATCTTCAAACACTTCTTTCTTGAAAATCGGCACGTTGGTTTTCAGTTGATCGATGATAAACTGGCAGGCCTCGAACGACTCCTTGCGGTGCCGGGTGGAAACAGCAACCACCACTGCGGTTTCACCGGGCTTTAAGGTGCCCACACGGTGCGCAACCGCCCATCCGAGCAGCGGCCACTTCTGGGCTGCTGCATCAATGATTTTGCGTGTCTCTGCTACGGCCATGGCTTCGTAGGCTTCATACTCAAGCCATACTACTTTTTTATTGTTTGCCGTGTTGCGCACGTTCCCGATAAAAACATTAACGGCCCCCGCATTCAGACTGGAGGCCGTTTCAACGACTTTCAGAATATCAATCGGATTTTCGGTGATCTTGATCATAACGGTAGGATTTTAAGAGTGAATGAACGACACTGAAAATGTACGATTAAAAAAAGCCTTTCGAAAATGACTTTCATCATTTGAGGCTAACCCCCGCTCACGGGCGGAATGAGCGCAATTTCGTCCCCTTCGGCAATGGCTTGCTGGTCGGTTGCGTACTGATGATTGACCGCCAGGTATAACGAACGCAACTCGCCCAACTGCGGGTATCGGGCGACCAAAAACTGTCGTAAATCACCCACCGTCAGGCCGGGGAAGTCAACTTCCACCTCGCGGCCACCGAGAATCTCCGCCCCGATGCCAAATACTTTCAGTCGGCACTTCATACCGTAAAGGTAGCAAGCGGTTAATGAAACCTTGCTAATTTTGGCCAATGACTCCGGTGCTGCACGACAACCATGGTCGCCCGATTTCGTATGCGCGGCTGGCCGTTACCGACCGGTGTAATCTCCGTTGTTTTTATTGCATGCCCGAGGAGGGGATTCGTTATCTCCCCAAGAAGGAGCTTCTGACGTTTGAAGAAATCGAACGACTGGTTGCGATACTGGCAGGTTTGGGTATTCATAAAATCCGCATCACCGGGGGCGAGCCCTTTGTTCGCACCGATCTGATGGATCTGATCCGGAAAATCAGCCGCATTGAGGGCATACAGTCGTTGCACCTGACCACTAATGGAGTGTTGACCGCGCCCCACATTCCGGAGTTGAAGGCATTAGGTGTTCGCTCGGTGAATCTCAGTCTGGATACCCTCGATCGAACGCGGTTTCAGGTGATCACCCGCAGGGATGAATTTGACGCTACGTGGCGCACGCTGATGCAGTTACTGGAGGCAGGTATTGAGGTTAAGATTAATGCCGTGGTCATGGAAGGGAAAAATACCGAAGACATTCTTCCTTTTGTGGAACTGACACGCACGATGCCGCTTCATATTCGGTTTATTGAAGAGATGCCGTTTAATGGCGAAGGATCGCACTATCCCCGACTGAACTGGACCTACCGAGCGATTTTGGAATACATTCAGTCGCAATACCGACTTGAAAAGCTGCCCGATGAGCCGCACAGCACTGCGTATACGTACCGAGTACCCGGATTTGTAGGTGATGTAGGTGTGATTGCCGCCTTCAGCCGAACATTTTGTGGCACGTGCAACCGCATACGTGTTACGGCCCAAGGCATGTTGAAGACCTGCTTGTACGATGATGGCGTATTGGATTTGAAAAGCTTGCTGCGCAGCGGTATCCCGGATGATCAAATCCGGATGGAACTGGGCAAGGCCTTCCGGCAGCGACCAAAAGACGGATTTGAGGCGGAACGAAAACGAACGAAAGTAGTGACGGAATCGATGTCAACCATCGGAGGTTGAGCATGAGTTGGTACATCCTTATTAACTTGTTTTTCCTTATCGCCCTGGTGTATGCCTCAGTAGGTTTTGGCGGAGGTTCCAGTTATCTGGCGCTGCTGGCGGTGGTCGGCCTTTCGGTGGTGGTGATGCGACCTACGGCCTTGCTCTGCAACCTGATGGTGGTGGCAGGGGGCACGTGGGTTTTTTTTCGCGAGGGGCAGGTGGAGTGGAAGCGGATCTGGCCCTTGCTGGTGTCGAGTGTTCCGATGTCCTATGTTGGTGCCACCATCACCTTTTCGCGCGAGGATGTTTATTTTCAAATCCTCGGTTTCTTGCTTATGCTGGCTGCCCCTTTTCTGTGGCTGCAGCCCCGCGAGCAATCTTCGGTTCGGCCGCTTTCGATGGTCTGGTCTTTCGCTATCGGAAGTGCGATCGGGTTTGTTTCCGGATTGGTAAGCATCGGTGGCGGAATTTTTCTGTCACCCGTATTGTATTTCCTCAGCTGGGGCCGTGCGCGACAGATTTCTGCCGCAGCCTCTTTGTTCATTCTGGTGAATTCACTGAGCGGTTTGGCCGGGCAATGGCAACAGGTGCTGGATTTGCCGTGGCGTTTTGTGGCGCCTCTGCTGGTGGTTGTGGTGGCAGGCGGCCAAATCGGTTCACGCCTGGGCGCCCGCAAGTTTGATCCGCTGTGGATCAGGCGCATCACCGCTGTGCTGATTGCCGTGGCGGCTGTGTTTGTGTTAAAGGATCACTGGATCTTCTAACCCTTACATCCGGAACGCCTCACCGGGTTGATTTTCCACGCTGTGAATTCCTGTTATTCGGCAATTGCCTTCTTCCCATTCCATCCCGGTCCGCGCACAAACCGGCCCGGCCTGGCATTCGTGTGCTCTCCGTCTTTTAATACCTGCGTGCCGTTCACAAACACATGCACCATGCCCGTGCTGTACTGGTGAGGGTTTTCAAACGTGGCATGGTCCTGAACTTTTGCCGGATCAAAAATGGCGAGGTCAGCAAAATAGCCGGGTTTCAACGAGCCCCTTTTTTGAATTTTCAGATTACCGGCTGGCAGCGAGGTTAATCTGCGGATAGCCTCCTCCAACGGAATTACTTTTTCATCGCGCACATACTTGCCCAACAACCGCGCAAAGTTGCCGTAAGCGCGGGGGTGCGTGGGTGTTTTAATAAAGTTACCCGAGGTGGTCATGGAGGCGGCATCGGACCCAAAGCTGACATATGGCAAAGCAATTTGCCGCTTCACGTTTTCTTCCGACATCAAAAAGTAAGCGGTGCCCACCCGCGTGCCATCGGTGATCACCAGATCCATGGCCGTTTCGTCAGGCGACTTGCCATAAATGGCGGCTACCTCTTTTAGCGTCTTGCCCGTGAAATTTTTTCTCAGCGAGTCGTTGGTGAAGCCAAGCAACAGTACTTTGTCAAAATCACCCGTTAACATCATCAGGTTTTCCCACTTGTTGGTGGGCGTACGCATCTCCTGAATGGCCTTCTTGCGCAGTGCCGGGTTTTTCATTCGTTTGATCCATTCGTTAATTCCGCCTTCCTGAATCCACGGAGGCATGGCCGCATCAAGTCCTGTAGCCCCCGCGGTGTAGGTATACATGTCGGCCGTGATCTTAAGCCCTTCGCGGTTAGCCTGGTCAATCATGGCGATCACCGAATCGATTTTATTCCAGTTGGTGTTACCGCTGAACTTCAGGTGATAGATTTCGGCCGGTAGGTTTGCCTCGCGTGCGATGCGAATCGTTTCGTTAACGGCCTCGAAGATGGCGTTACCTTCGCTGCGCATGTGGGCGATGTACATCCCGTTATACTGTGAGGCCACTTTGCTCAGTTCGATGAGTTCCTCCGTGCTCGCGTAGAAAGCCGGGGCATAGATCAAGGCCGTGGTAATGCCCATTGCGCCCTCTTCCATGGCCTGTGCCACCAGTTGTTTCATGCGCTCCAACTCTTCCGGTGTTGGTGCGCGGTTGGCCTCGCCCAATTCATGTACGCGCACCTGAATGGCGCTGACGAAGCTGGCGATATTGGGGCTCACCCCCCGTTTTTCGAGTTGTTCCATGAATTCGCCATTGGTGGTCCACGTGATGTCGTACGCCCAGTCGGGGTCGCGTTTCATCATTTCTTTTTGCGCGTTCTTCATGTTTTCGTTCAAGGGCCCCATCGACACCTCTCCAAAAACTTCCAGCGTTACGCCCTGCCGGATGTCCCCTTGTGAATTTCCATCGAAGAGGAGCGCCTCATAGGTATGGCTGAGCATATTAATGAACCCAGGGGCTACCGCCAGCCCGCTGGCATCGACTTCCTGTGTACCCTGCGCTTCTTTCAAGTCGCCAATAAAGGCTACGGTGTCGGCATTGATACCCACATCAGCCTTTAGGCCGGGCTGCCCCGAACCATCGTACACTGTGCCGTTACGGATGATGACGTCATACTTTTGCTTTTGGCATGAGGCCAACGTGGCGAGGACAACCAGAAGGATTATAAACCTGTGCATATCGGGAGATTTTGGTTTTGAAGATAGCAAATTTTGCTGCCACGGGGTGAGATTTTGATGGATGGCCGCAAACCAAAGGGCCGAACGGTTAAATTTGATCCCTAACCTTACCCTTATGCGACATCTCAGTTTGGTTTCGGTGTTCATACTTTTTGGTTTTGGGGCCCACGCGCAGGCTCCGGCCCGAATCAATCCGGTAGTAAAAGAGTATGGAGGAATCTTCCTTATTCCGTATGCCGTGGAAAAGCCGGATACAAGCCAGGTGTACAAGATTGTGATTGAGGTTGAGCAGGTGCGTGAAAAACCGCATGAACTCAGTTGGGCGGTGAACAATGTGGCGCGGCTTGTTAACCTGCATGCATCGGCCGGTGTGCCGAGGCAAAATCTGGATGTGGTCATGGTTATTCATGGGGAAGCTACCTACACAGCCATGAATGACGATGCGCATAAAACGAAATTCAAAGTGGAGAATCCGAATAAGGAACTGTACACGGCTTTGGAGAAGGCGGGTGTTAAGATTCTGATTTGCGGGCAAAGCCTGATTAACCGCCAGGTGGATCGCCACAAGTTGTTACCTGAAGTGAAAATTGCAACCTCGATGCTCACAACCCTCACGCATTACCAGATGAAAGGCTATGCGGTATTGAAATTTTAATCACAGCAACTCAGACGGCCCAGTTTTTCTTTCCGTGTTTTCAACACGTATGATCATACACCACAACCCATCTGCCGTTCTTCTTTTTGACCAGTAAGGTGAACTGGCCGGTAGGCCGATCGCTTGCCCGCACCAACGTGAATTGCCCCGTCACCAGATACGTGCCCGCATCTACCGGCACGATTTGCCACAAGTCAAAGGTCAATTGCCCCATGGCCGCCCGGTCAGGATAGGTTTTTTGGTATCGTTCGAGCGTAGCCTGCCAACCCTGCGCAATGGCCCGGCCCACAAACTGCAACGAGTCGGATTTCCAATAGCCTTCCATAAACGATTCGATGTTACCCTGGTTCCAGTCAGCTTCTTGCTGACGTAACAAGGCCCGGATACTGGCCGTTGCGTCCTCGTCCGGCCGCGGAGGAGGCGTGCAAGCGAAAATGAGCCCAAGGCAAATTGCCCCTACAATCGCGGGTTTCATAGCATTTCGATTAATTGTTTCCCTAATTTGCATGTTCATCTATGAAGAAAATCAAATTTACCGAACATGTGCTTCCGCACCTACTGGCGGTGGTCATCTTTCTGTTGGTTACCCTGATCATTTTTGGTCCGGTTGTTTTTGAAAACAAGGTCTTGCGCCAAAATGATATCACGCAGTTTCTAGGCTCCAGCAAAGCGCTGCGCGATTACCGGGACGCCACCGGGCAGGAGGGGCTATGGGCGCCCAACACGTTCTCGGGTATGCCGGCTTACCTCGTCAATGTACAATGGAGTGATGGCCCTGTCGTGCTGTTGAAAAAGGTAATGACGTTGTTTTTGCCTCACCCGATCAACAATATCTTCCTCGCCTTTGTCAGCTACTACATTTTGATGCTCACGTTTCGCGTGCGTCCGTACCTGGCCATAGCGGGGGCCGTTGCCTTTGGATTATCTTCCTACATGATCATTGGGCTGGCAGCCGGTCATAATGCCCGCATTGGAGCCATTGCCCTCATGCCTCTGGTCGTTGCGGGCATCCATCTGGCGTTCAACAGCAGGCGTTTGCTGGGCGCGGCCGTTACAGCCGCGGCCCTGGCGTTACATCTTCGGGAGAACCATTTGCAAATCACCTATTATTTGTTGTTGATCGTGGCCGGTTACGGGCTTATGCAATTGGTGATGGCCTGGCGGCAGAAGCAGCTTGCGGATTTTGGCAAGACACTCGGTGTATTGGTGCCGGCAGCGGTGTTGGCCGCGTGCACGTTCTTTGGCCAGTTCTGGGCCATTGCTGAATATTCGAGGTATTCGATTCGGGGAGCCTCGGAACTTTCGAAGCCGGGTGAGAAAGCCGGCAGCGGCCTGTCCAAAGAATATGCGTTTGACCATAGCAATGGTATTGCCGAGCCGCTCACGTTGGTAATACCCAACGTATTCGGTGGCGCTTCGGGAGATTTCCTGGTGAATGATCAAAAAAGTGAAACGTATCGCGCGCTGGTTTCATCCGGCAACAATGAGCTGGCTAATCAATTGGCAAGCTATTCATCGGCCTATTGGGGGCCTCAGTCATTGACCGCACCGTACTATGCCGGGGCGGCCATCGTGTTGTGTTTCCTGATCGGTCTCGCCTTTGCCGACCGTCCCTATGTGGCGTGGCTCGGTGGCCTTGCACTTTTGGGAATCATGTTGAGTTGGGGGAGCCACTTCAGTTCGTTTAACTATTTTCTTTTTGATTACCTGCCCGGCTACAACAAGTTTAGGTCCGTCACGTTCGCTTTGGTGATTACACTTTTTTGCATGCCCCTGCTGGGTGCGTTGGGCATTGAGAAGATTTTGGGTACAGCGCTCACACCGGCTCAACAGCGCAAACTTTGGTACGTGCTGGGTGGTTCGCTGGGCGTTGTTTTTGTTCTGGCGATCACGGGCGGATGGGGCAGTTTTTTGCGTTCGGAGGAATACCAACTGCCCGATTGGTTTCGCAGAGCGCTGGCGGCCGATCGCGAGGCCTTGTTTACCGCTGATGCTTGGCGGTCGTTCTGGCTGATGGGGATACCGGCTGGTTTGCTGGCCCTGGCAGTGAAAAATGTGCTGAAGCCTGTGTATTTTTTTCTTGCGCTGATGGTGATCACCATTGGCGATCATCTGTCGCTCGATAGCCGTTACTTCTCCAAACAGAATTTTCAGCCCAAGCGCGAAGCCAAATTCACGTTAACGGCAGCCGACCAGGCCATCTTACAAGACAAAGGCTACTACCGCGTGTATAACCTGAACGGGACGATGGCAGAGGCGAACACTTCCTACTACCACAATTCCATCGGGGGATATCACGGAGCGAAAATGAAACGCTACCAGGATTTGTACGACTCCGCGATCGTGGCCGACACCCAGGAGATGGTCAATGACTTACAGCAAGGTGATCCTCACTTTGATCGCTACGGGGTAATCAACATGCTTAACGTTAAGTATATCACCTTTGGCGCAGAGGCGGGCAATGTCATTCCAAACCCCGCGGCCAATGGTCCGGCCTGGTTTGTGGCGCAGGTGGTGCCCGTAGGTTCCGCCAACGATGAGCTGGCCGAAACCGGGCGCATCAACACGCGGACGCAGGCGGTGATTGACCAAACGCGCTTTAAAATTTCGCTCACGGGCACAGCTGATTCAATGGCGACCGTTTCCCTTTTGGAGCAACGGCCCAACTATCTGAAATACGAGACACAAGCGTCAACCGGGGGTGTAGTGGTGTTTAGCGAAATCTATTACCCGGAGGGCTGGTTGGCCACCATTAATGGTGAACCCGCAACGATTATCCGGGCGAATTATGTGCTTCGTGCGCTCGAAGTTCCAGCAGGCAAACACAGCATCGAGTTTCGATTCGAGCCACGCGCGTATACGATTGGTAACCGGGTTACACAAGCCTCTTCATGGTTGCTGGTGCTGCTGCTCGCGGCCGTGTTAGGTGTATCAAGTCGCAGGGAATGACGGCATGATCGAAGAACGCATTCGGACGGAGTTTTCGAAGTGGTTTAAAAGTCGCCCGCTGCTCGTAAAAGCGCCCGGCCGTATCAACCTGCTCGGTGAACATGTTGACTACCAGGAAGGCGTGGTGATGCCGGCTGCCATTGATCGCCATTTTGTGTGGGCGATGGCGGCAGCGGCAGACGATAAATGCAACATTTTTGCGGCTGATCTGGAGGAAGGCGTTTCGTTTTCGGTCAATGACCTGGCTCCGGGCGAAGCGTGGATCAATTACCTGATGGGCGTGCTGGATGGGTTTCAACGGAAAGGATTTTCGGTTCGTGGTGTGGATTGTGTGCTGGGCAGCACAATCCCGGCCGGGGCGGGGTTAAGTTCTTCCGCAGCGCTGTGCAGTGGCTTTGCCTTTGGTATCAATGAGTTGTTTGGCTGCGGCCTTGACCGCACGCAGTTGGCGTTGATTGCCCAGCGGGCTGAGCACGAATTTGCCGGAGTCCGGTGCGGCATTATGGATCAATACGCCAGTTTATGGGGAGCCCCGGATGCCGTTCTGGTTCTGGATTGCCGTTCGCTGACACACCAGACCCTCAACGTCAACTGGGGCGGGTATGCCTTGCTGTTGATCGATACAAAAGTCAAACACGCGTTGGCATCAACGGAGTATAACCAACGCAGGGAGGCTTGCGCACAAGCGGTGAAAACTCTTCAGCGCCATAAGTCAGGCATTACATCGTTGCGCGATGTACGCGCAGCGGACCTGCTTCAACACGAGCAGGAGTTGGAGCACGATACGTTTATCAAGGCCCTTTATGTTGTCGAGGAAATGAGTCGTGTCAACAAAGCGGTGGATGCTCTGAAGCAGGGTGACCTTCCGGCTGTAGGGCAACTGATGACCGAGACCCACTGGGGCCTCAGCCAGGCCTTTGAGGTGAGTTGTGACGAGCTGGACTTCCTGGTTTCCCTGGCCCAGGAAAAGCCCGAGTGGTTTTTGGGCGCCCGTATGATGGGCGGAGGTTTTGGGGGATGCACGCTGAATATTGTACGCAGGGATGCTCTTGATGAAGTCAAGGACCTGCTGTCGAAAAAATTTGTTGCGCAATTCGAAAAAGAACCTGACTTTTATTTGGTTAACCTCTCGGCAGGCGTACATATCATCGACTAACCTAACCAAATATATTCCATGGGTTTATCAATTACAGATTATCTTGTTTTTGGTGCTTACTGTGTACTCATTCTGGGCATTGGGTTGTGGGTATCGCGGGATAAAGAAGGCAAGCAGAAAAATGCAGAGGATTATTTTCTGGCCAGTAAGTCGTTACCCTGGTGGGCCATTGGTGCATCGTTAATCGCGGCCAATATTTCTGCCGAGCAGTTTATTGGCATGTCGGGCTCCGGCTTTGCTATTGGGTTGGCCATTGCCAGTTATGAGTGGATGGCGGCCATCACGTTGTTGCTGGTGGGTAAGTTCTTTTTGCCCGTTTTTATTAATAAAGGTATTTACACCATACCGGAGTTTGTTGAAAAAAGATTCAGCACCAACTTAAAAACGATTTTAGCCATTTTTTGGATTGCCTTATTCGTTTTCGTTAACCTAACCACGGTGCTATATCTGGGCGCGAGGGCGATGGATACGGTAGTGGGCACTGGTGACGGCAGTTTGATGATGTATAGCATCATCGGTTTAGGGTTGTTTGCGGCAGCCTACTCGCTTTGGGGCGGGCTCTCGGCCGTGGCCTGGACAGACGTGGTTCAAGTGGTATTGCTGGTGATCGGAGGCCTTGTGACCACGTACATCGCGCTGGTGGATGTATCACCCACCGGGAACGTTATAGATGGTTTCGTTCACGTCTACAATACGGTGCCGGGCAAGTTTTCCATGATTCTCGAAAAAGGGGAGATCATCACACCAGACGGCAAAGACGCCTGGTGGGATTTGCCTGGGCTAGCGGTATTGATTGGTGGCATGTGGGTGGCCAATGTCTACTATTGGGGTTTCAACCAGTATATCATTCAGCGAACATTGGCGGCAAAAAGTCTGCAGGAGTCTCAGAAGGGAATTGTGTTTGCCGCGGCACTTAAAATGATCATTCCGTTGATTGTAGTTATTCCCGGCATTATCGCTTATGTGATGAATGCCGATGCCAGCGGGCAGCTTACCCAGGCAACCCTTGATCCTAGTTTTATCAATGCCGAGGGAAAAATTGCGAACGACAACGCCTTCCCGTGGCTGGTGCGCACATTTGTACCAACCGGGCTCAAGGGACTGGTGATGGCAGCCCTCGCGGCCGCCATCGTGTCATCGCTGGCGTCCATGCTCAACTCTACTTCTACCATTTTTACGATGGACATTTACCGGCCCTACATCAACAAGAATTCCACTGACCGGCAGACTGTCAACGTAGGTCGGATCAGTGCAGCTGTGGCCCTGTTGATTTCCATGATGATTGCCCCGGCTCTGGGAAATCTGGGCCAGGCCTTTCAGTTCATTCAGGAATATACTGGCCTCGTGAGCCCGGGCATTCTGTCTGTGTTTATAATGGGATTATTCTGGAAACGAGCGACTAACAATGCGGCTATCTGGGGCGTCATCTTGTCCATTCCCATAGCACTTTATTTCAAGGTGGGCCCGAACGGCTGGTCTGATTCACCGCTGTTTGTCGTCATTCCATTCCTGAACCAGATGCTCATCACTGCTTTGTTGTCGATGGCGGTTATTTTGCTCATCAGTCACCTTGAAGGTAAGGGGCAAACAGACGCCAAGGGAATTATTCTGACGAAGGATTTTTTCAAAACGGAACCTGCGTTTAATATTGGGGCAATTATTGTGCTTGTCCTCACTGCTTTTTTGTATGCCGTATTCTGGTAGTGCAGGATTCAAAAAAAAGGCCGGGTGATCACCCGGCCTTTTTTATTAGTTCAAACCCTGTTTCATCAAGCGTTCGGCATCGTTGTTCACGGAAAGAATTAATACACATGTAGCGGTACAGAACACGGGGCTGGTGATACAGTGGTGGCCGTTCCAGCTTCCGTCATCGTTTTGAATCTTCACCAGCCGGCCACTCATGTTATCATACCAATTCAGCCATTGATTGTCTTTTCCTATGACCAGGCTTTCGCCCGTTTGCAAATAGCTTAAAAACTCTTCGCCTCCGTTGTTGCCAAACCCTTCCAGCACGTCTTCACGCTGCGCCTGAACTTTGGCCGATTGAAACACCTCATACGCGGTTGCGTACTTGATGGCTTCATCTTTACCAAAGCCGATTTTCTCAAGGTTTTCGGCTGAAGGGGCAGCGCCCGGGGCCAGTCGGCCGTCACGCGTTGCTTCTTCCATTTCCTCTTTTACCCTGCGTGCTTCTTTTGCACTTGCCCGCGTGGAGCCGGATACGGAGTACAAAACGATCCCCGCCCCGAGATCGGTATTGACATCACCGGTTTTGGTGTCGTAATTATTTTTTTGAAAGGCGCGCGCGCGATCGAGTGCGTCATCGTCCACATCAGCACCCTGGGCCTGGGCTGCTTCCAGTGCATTGGTGGCAAAAGACGATTGCAGCACGCCTGCCCAACCCGAACCGTTCAGGCTACCATTGCGATCTTGTGCACGCTGAATTTTGGCCACACAGATGTCGTTGGCCCGCTTTACCCGGTTTTTTAACGCCACATCGTGGTTTAGGTGTCCGTCCAGTAAGTTGGAAAGGAACTGGGAAGCCAGCACAACATCAATGTTGGTTCCGAGTTTCGTTTGGATTTGTGTTCCGGTTTGGTCGGTGATGGTAAATGAGGATGCCGGTGCATGCTCAATCATGTTCAACATATAGTCAAGGGCGCTGCGCAGAGCCGATTGGTATTCACCTTCGTGCAGGTTGCTACCGCTACGTAACAACGCCATGGCTACCATCGCGGTAGTGGCCGGGTCTGGCTGCACAGCATGCGGATCGAGAATGTCCTGCCGATAATGACTGCCGGCCCCCCAACCCCCTTGCGGATGTTGTGCCCGGACTAACCAATCGAGGCCGCGGTCCACCGCATGGGTGACCCGTCCGGGAGTTTTGAAAATAAACATCGAGTCCGATGATTCTTCACCCATGACGGTGCGAAAGACGCAGCCTTTCGGGATCGGCCGCAAAACATGATGAGTTTTGTTGGGTATGAATGCGGTAAGGCAAACGGCCGCCAGCACGGTGGTCCCAGCGAGAACTGACAAAGGAATCCATTTCTTTTCCATGGCTATTGGGTTAATTTAATACCCAGATGCCGCGGCAGGCGGGATTCCACACCCCAACCAGCTATTTTTTTGAGGCCACAGTCGCCAGCAGGTTTTCGAGATTCAGCCTTCGGGTATACATATCCAGTGAGCCATCTGGCTTTTGGGGCCAAAGTTCGCGTGGTTTATCCCAATAAAGTTCAACTCCGTTTTCGTCCGGATCATTCAGGTAAATGGCTTCCGACACGCCATGATCGGAGGCCCCCGTCAACGGATAGTCATGATCCATCAGGCGCTGCACGGCCACAGCCAGATCGTGACGGGTAGGGTAGAGGATTGCCGTGTGGAAAAGGCCGGGATAATGGGCGGGAGCGGGCGGTGCGTCTTTGCTGTACCACGTGTTTAGCCCGATATGATGATGGTAGCCGCCTGCCGAAATGAAGGCCGCCTGATCGCCATATGTGGTGATGAGTTCAAAGCCCAACAAGCCACAATAGAAGTCAAGCGAACGTTCGAGACTGGCTACTTTCAGATGAACATGTCCGATTCGGGTTTGGGCGGGCAACGTGTACTTCATGGCATTTTAATTTCGGAAAGTTAACATTTCCGCTGCCGCCAAAGTTCAACTACTGGTCTTGTTGCTGGTCGTCCCACCAAAAGACGGATTCCTTTTGTTTGTAATAGCGCTCGTAGTTGCTCCGGGTGGTGATGCCCACCGGGCCGTCATAAATGCCACCCACGTTGCCCATATCTTCGACAAACACTTCGATCGTATTCTCACCTTTCTTCAACACGCCAGCAGGTATCGGGTAGGCTCGTTGCTGATTGAACGACTGACTGCGTCCGAAGTCGCGGTTGTCTTTTGTGCGACCAATCAGTTTGCCGTTGATGTAGGTTTTATCAAAATCATCAACCTTACCGACCAGCAGAATAAGGTCCTCTGAGCTGATCAATGCCGGATCGTTTACGACAAATGCTCGCTTATACCAGGCATTGCCATCATATTTGGGAAAGCCCTGCTGTTCCCAGGGGGACGGCACCATAACTTTTTTCCATTGATCGGGATATTCGATTTTTTCGATTCCATACGTGCGGTTGAAGTCCCACATACCTTGTAGATCGATGATCAAATGGCTTTTGGGGGCACGGTATATTCCCAGCCGGCCGCTCATGATGCCACCCCCGTGGGTTACGTCATACACGCGCACAGCCAACACATTCTGGCCATCCCACCGAATGACATCAGGCGAGAGGTTGTATTTCCGCTCATTGTTAAAAGCCGTTTTGAATTTCGGGGGCATCGAACCAGAAAAACCAATCAGCTTTCCGTTGAGGTAAACCTGATCGCAGTCATCAATGTAGCCCAGCCCCAGATGGTAGCTCTCATCTTTCGAAAGTTTGCGCCCATCGAACTTAATGCGGTACCAGGCAAAGCCATCGTACCCATTAAATCCTTCATCTTCCCATGCTGCGGGCGCGTAAATGGTTTCCCATCCGGAATCGTTGAAATCAGGGTTTGCCCATTCGGCTTCATCGCCAATGTGAAAACTCCATTGCCCGTTAAGACTAATTACCTGGGCAAAAGCGGAAGTATGCAGGACAAAGAGAAAGAGGAAGGCAATAAATCGAGTCATGGATTGAGTAAAGGTAAAGCTGTTTTGAAAGGCAACAAAAGGTTGTTTGAGTAAGAGCGGGCAGCCTGACCAAAGAACTGCACCGCTCCCCTCAAACGTTAACCCTTATCGGGATGCCACTACGGGGTAGTTAAATGTGCTTTGCTCCAGTTGCGCCTTCCATCGGCCATCGGCACCGGCTGTCAAGGCGTAGGTCACCGAAACCTCCGGGCTACTGATTTCCAGGCGGAGGTTGTTGTTCTTTCCTTGTAGCAAACGGTATTTTTTGGTGAAACCGCCATCGAAGCTTTTCCCGTTGATGCGATCGCGACCGATCACGTCATTTCCGGAGAGAAACTTCACTTCGACTGACCCGGGCGAGTCGTAGCCAAAGATCAATTTGATTTCCTCCGAGCCTGTGGCGTAAACTTTTACAGCCGGCTCACTTTGGGCATGAGCACGACCAATGGTGAAAGCGCTTGCGATAGCGACCATTACACCTGCGACAAGAATTTTGGTTTTCATAACGGTTGAGTTTTGTATTGTTGTTTGTTGTTCGATCACAATACAAAGAACGGCCGCAGCCGAGGGTAAGATGTCACCTTGCCGTAAAGGATTGTAACATGATGTCACAAGGAAGAAACTCGGGGGAAACGGCCTAAATCACCATCTTGTAACCGCTGCCGTGGGCGGTTAAAATTACCTTGGGTTGGTTGGGGTTCGTTTCGATTTTCTGGCGAAGACGCACGATGAAGTTATCCACGGTGCGTGTCGTGGGCTGTTCTTCATAACCCCATACTTTTTCGAGTAGCTCATATCGGCGCACCACCTGGTTTTTGTGCTGATGCAAAAAGGCAAGAATTTCGAATTCCTTGTGCGAGAGTTTTATCTCTTGCTGGTTTTCAAAGGCAGCAAACGCTGCGAAATCAATCTGCAGGCGACCGATGGAGGTCAGGGCCTGTGGCTTGCTGTCGTGCCACGAGTGTCTGCGCAGATGGGCTTTAACACGGGCCAAAAGTTCACGAACTCCAAAAGGTTTGGTGATGTAGTCATCCGCACCCAGTTCAAGACCCAGTACCTTATCGATTTCCTCGCCCCGGGCGGTGAGCAATAGGATAGGCGTAGACTGGCCGCTTTCCCTGACCTTTTTGCACACATCAAAGCCGGAAAGCCGCGGTAGCATCACGTCCAGCAAGATCAAATCAAACGTACCGGTAATCGCCAGTTGGGCACCGGTTTCGCCATCACCGGCCAGGGTAATTTCATACCCTTCCATTTCAAGGTTGTCTTTCAGCCCGAGTTGCATGGCTGGCTCGTCTTCAACCACTAGTATGCGTGCCATATTTATGTCGCCAAGGGTAAGTAAATGGTGAATGTTGATCCTTTGCCAACATCACTGTAAACGGAAATTTGTCCGTTCTGTTGCTCGAGTAGTTGTTTGACCAGCGACAAACCCAACCCGGTACCGCTGGCTTTAGCAAGATTGCCGGTTGACACGCGATAGAATTTATCGAAGATGTGTTTTTGATCGGCTCGGCTGATGCCCACACCAAAATCGCGCACCGCCAGGTATCCCTTTTTGCCGTCTGTTCCTGTCGTGAGTTCAATTCGCCTGTTTTCAGGACTGTATTTTATGGCGTTGTCGATCAGATTTATAATGACCTCTGTCAGTGCTGCCTGGTCAGCCATTACCCAAGCCTCCTCTCGGGCTTGAAATTCGTATGTGAATCCTTTGTTTTTAAGGTGAAAATCGTAGGTGTACAGAATTTCGTGCACTTCTTTTGTCAGATTCAACCGCTCGGGGTGAAGTGTTTTCTTTCCTGCCTCTGTTTGGCTGAAGTTGAGGATTTTGTTGACGATTGCGGTAAGCCGTTGTGTTTCTTTATGAAGGATCGAGTAGTACTCTTTTTTCTTTTCCTCTGTGGGCACACGTCCCATTTCCAGTGTTTCAGCAAACATGCTGATGAGGGCCAGCGGAGTGCGAATTTCGTGCGACACGTTGGAGACAAATTCAGCTTTGTTTTGCGCCAATTGTACTTCCTGCCGCACACTGCGAAACGCGAGGAAAACAGCAACCAAAAGTACTACGGCCATGCCGAGCAAAAGGATCAAATTGGTCGTTGTGCGTTCTCTTACAATTTTGCTGAGAGACGTGCCCAGAGGTCCTATACCGATGGAATAGTCGGGTATCAGCCACAGGTCTTTCTGAAGAATGATAGACGAAGTAGAGTCGCGAAGTTGGGTGGAGTAGATTTGCCGCTGGTCCGACTTGTGCGTGACCGACAGGAGAAATTGGTTCTCGGAAATCTGCTGGAGCCTCGGGCCCATCAAATCTTCAACAAAAGCTTCAGGATCAAGAATGAACCCGGTAATGGACTGCCCTGTCTCGTCTTCCGTGACGAACATTAGGCCAAGGTATGCTGTGCGTAAGGAATCGGAGAGAGGCAACACCGCTGTTTTTTGGAACCCACTTTTTTTGTACTTGACTAACCGCGCGATTTCTTCTTGTTGGGCAGCCACCCGGGCCGCAAACTCTGGTTCGTGGCTGAGAAAGAAAGCGGTGTCCAGGTAGATGAATTTCGAACGGCCGGATTCGGACTGCAGCGGATAGGAGAAAATCAATTTTAAGGGAGTGTTAACCATCATGAGTTCACGCCCGCCCGCTTGTAGATTTTCCGACATCAGCAGGTTTTCGGTTCGGGCTACCCAGTTGCCGATCAGGTCATCTGAATATTGGTTGATGGAAAAAAGGATGGCCTCGAGTTGTTTCTGATAGATGGACTCAATCATTTTTTCATCGCGCGAAAGCGAAGAAATCTCATAGGCTGAAAAAAACAGCACAGGAATCAGGAATACAGCCGTTAAGATGAGGGCAATACGCCTGGTGGCATTCATTGGGGTTATTTTTAGCAAGACTACTACAAAAAAGCGGAAGCCCGGCCGGGAAATTGTATCAAATTGTCACCGCTTGTTTGGGTTCACTCGGACCGCAAGCTTTTAACAGGGTTTGCCCGGGCGGCCCGGAATGACTCAAAACTCACCGTGATCAACGCAATCAGCAAGCTGATCAGGCCAGCGATGACGAAAAGAGTGGCATGCAGGTCAATTCGATACGCAAATGTGTTGAGCCATTCAGTCATCAGATAGTAGCCGATCGGAATCCCCAACACAATCGCGATCAGGACGAGACGGACAAAATCCTGACTGAGTAAGCCGATCAATTGGTTTACCGAAGCGCCCATCACTTTACGTATACCGATTTCCTTCGTTCGTTGTTCGGCTGTGTAGGCGGCCAACGCATATAGCCCCAGGCAGGCGACCACTATGGCCAGACCAGCGAAAAGGATTACGATTCGTTGCAAATTCCGTTCCGACTGGTACAGGCCAGCCAGGTGCTGATCTAAAAACGTGAACTCGAAGGAGGCTGCAATGTTCTTTTTGTATGTGTTCTCCAGTTGCTTGACTGTAGCCGGCAGGTTACCGGTGTTCACCTTTACCAGCAGGTAAGAAAAAGGCTCTGTGCGGTTGGCATTGTGAAAACAATAGGCGCCAATCTTTTGATGAAGCGAAGTGGTATGAAAATCCTCCATGACACCGACCACCTCCGTTGGACCGTCAAATCCCTGGATGTTCACCCGTTTGCCAATGGCTTCTTCCGGTGTCAGGCCCAGGTAATCAACCGTTGCTTTGTTAACGAGGACCTGAATAGTGGTGTCGCTGGGCACTTTGGTTTCCGGTAATGTGCGGCCGGCCAGAAGTTTGATATCCAACACGTTCAATACCTCATGCGATGCCCGGCTGGTCAATAACGGGGCACCATCACCTTGGTCGCCTTCCCGCACAATGTTGCGCATGCTCGTGTTCATACCGGGGAAAGCCTGGACCCGGGCCACGGAGATCACATCGGTGAGGTTTTCATAAGCTGATTTTACGGTAAGTACCTGCTCGGAATCTTTGGCTGCCGAAGTCATGACGGCCACCACCTGTTCCGGGTTGTAGCCAAGCTTTTTATCTTGTATGAATTGCATTTGTTGGTAGAACACCACGGCACAAATCATCAATACCATGGAAATGGCGAATTGAAATACTACGAGCCCTTTGCGAATGCTGGCCTGCCCGGCCGCGCGACTGGTGGCCTGTAGGGCATACTTGGGTGAAAACGAAGCCAAATACCAGGCCGGGTAAGCGCCTGATATGACCGTAAGCACGAGCCACAGGAGTGCGAAGCCAAACCAAAAAAACTGTTGAGACAAAAAAGCCGATGTGATCTGCTTTCCGCTCAGCGCGTTGTAGGCTGGAAGCGCAAGTGTGAAAAGCACAATGCTCATAAGCAGGGCGAGTAGAACGAACAAGCCGGCCTCGGTGTAGAACTTGCGGTTGAGTTCCCGAAAGGTTGCACCAAGCGTTTTGGCAATTCCAATTTCTTTATTTCTCCGTTGGGATTGAGCGGTGGTCAGGTTCATGTAGTTGATGGCTGCAATCACGAGAATGACGATGCTGAGCGCGATCAGAATCTTGACCTGCCGCAGATCACCATAGTCCCTGCGGTCGAAATCGGCATTCAGGTCGGCCGAGTGCAGCCGAATGTCAGTGAGGGGCTGTAGCGCGATGGTGAACCAACGATTATCGGCTGCAATATTCCTCGCCAGCATGGCCTCCATTTTTTCGTTTGCTTGCTGGGCCTGCACACCCTGGTGCAACAAAAAGAAGGTGTCGAAACTGGCATTACCCCAGCTTTGGTTGCGATCTTGCCCGAACCAATGGGAGGAGAACGAAGCCATAAGTTCGGCTTGTAAAAAAGAGTTGGAGGGGAAGTTGCGATAGACACCTGTTACTTCGAGCGATAGTGAGTTGTCTACTGTCAACATTTTGCCAATCGGGTCGCTGTCGCCAAAATATTTTTTTGCGGCCCGTTCGCTCAAGAGTACCGTACCGGGTCGATCCAATGATTTGCCCGGAATTCCTTTCAGCATATCTACCGAAAAAATTTCGAAGAACTCGGGGTCCACGTAGAACAGGTTGGTCTCCGCGAAATTTTCGTTTTCAGTATTGACGAAGCTCAGACTACCGAAATTGTGATGAAAGTACCGGGTTGATTTTTCTACCTCCGGGATTTCCTTCATGGCCGTGGGGGCCAACAGGTTGGGTGCTCCGCCCCATTTCGTCTCCTTACCGTCAAACTCAGCGCTGATCACGGCCCGGTAGATTCGGTCTTGGTGTTCGTGGTGCTGATCGAATGATAATTCATCGACTACAAAAAGGCTGATGCCAAGAAAGGCCGTGAGGCCGATGGTGAGGCCTGCCAGGTTGATCAGGCTGAATGATTTGTACCGCAACAGGTTGCGCAGCGTGATTTTAAGGTAGGTGAACAGCATAGGCTTTTAGGGTTAGATGCACTTTGAAATCAACGGGTTGCAGCTTTGATCTGGCATATCACAGCATTTTGGCCGGTTGCGGTTGGCAGGTGTGGCAATTCATGGTAACAAGTTTTTTGTTTTTTCCTGGCGACACATACGTTAGCTGTGATTGTTACTTTACTTTATTCCGTTCGCAACGACTTTACAGGGTTGCTGACGGCCGCCTGCAGGGTTTGAATGCTTACGGTGATCAACGTTACACCCAGAGCAATCGAAACGGTAAATACAAAGATCATCGGGTTGAGCTCCATGCGGTAGGCAAATGACTGAAGCCACTGGTTGGCAAAGTAGACGACCAGCGGAATGGCTAATGCGTTGGCCAGTAAGACGAGTAAAACAAATTCCCGCGAGAGTAACGTGGCGAGATTCCAGGTGCTGGCCCCGAGCACTTTGCGCACGCCAATTTCTTTCGTCTTGGCGTTGGTTAGGAATGAGACCAGCCCAAACAACCCAATTATGGCAATCACGATGGTAATCACCGAGAAAACGGTGAACACGGAAGCCAGCCGCTGCTCGCGGGCATATTGCTTGGCAAACGTGTCGCTCAGAAAATAGTAATTGAATTCGTTTTCTGGAAAGTACTTGTGCCACAAGCGGGCCATCGTGCTGATCACACTCTTCGTATCTGCTGCCGAGAATCGGATTGCATACAAGTACGCGTATTGGTTTGCAAAATCGATGGCACTGGGTGCGATTTTGTTCTGTAAACCCCAATCATGATAATTCTTCACCACGCCAATCACCGTGCCGGCTGGTGTTTGCGAGGGGCTCACGATTTTTTTACCAATGGCATTCTCGGGCGTGACCCAACCCATTTGCTTCACGGTCTCTTCGTTGATGATCAGCGCGTCTTGATCTGATTGGCGGTCTGGGTCAAAGTTGCGGCCCGCCAGCAACGTGAGACCCAGTGTGCTCAGGTACTTTTCATCCGCTGCGATATACTGTGTCTCCACCAGGTGGTCGGCATCATCCTGCCCCTCCGGATAAGCCCACTGCCCGCGCCACCCCGACACCGCGGGAAGGGCATTGCAGAACGTAACCTCTTTGACCAGCGTTTGTGATTTCAGCTCATGTAAAAAGGCCTGGTAAGCATTACCATCTACAGGCTTGGTGCGCGCCACATTCATCACAAATATTTCTTCACGGGTAAAGCCGAGATCTTGATTTTGCATGTACCGAAGTTGACTAATTACGGTCAGGGTGCCAGCCACCAGGCTCACCGAAATCAGGAATTGGGCGACCACGAGCACGCGCCTGAGTTGAACACCCCGACTGCCGCTGTGTAGTTTACCTTTTAGAATCTCGGCCGGCTGAAAAGCTGATAGCACCCAGGCCGGATAGAAACCGGCCGCCAGCGTGGTAACCGCGAGTAAGACGATCACACCGGCAGCAATATTCAAGTCAAGTAATGCGGTGAATTGATAGTGCTTATCGAGTAACTGATTAAACAGTGGCATCACCAGGCCAACGGCTGCGACTGCCAGTAAGAAGGCGAGAACGGTGATCACGAGTGATTCACTCAAGAACTGTCGAATCAGGCGGGGGCGGGAGGAGCCTACAACTTTTTTGATGCCTACTTCTTTTGCGCGATGCACGGAACGTGCTGTAGCCAGGTTAATAAAGTTAATACAGGCCAGCAAGATGACGAAGAGTCCCACGCCTGCCAGTAAGTATACGGTGGAAAGGCTGCCTAACGGGCCCATACCATTGCCGGCTTTGGATCGCAGGTAGATTTCTTCATAGGGTTCGAACGCTACTGAAGCATGTACACCCCATTGCTTCAGCAGTTCGCCTGCATGCTGATTGTAGATGTCTTTTGCCTTGGCAAAAAAAGACTGAGCATCTGTACCCGGTTTAAGCAGCACATAGTTGCGCATGTTGAAATTGCCCCAGCCTTCGTTGTAACTAAAACCGGGATTGAGGCGCTCCCACGAGGCAAAAGACGGAATCAAATCGGCCTGTATATGAGAGTTGGCTGGAATATTCTTCATTACGCCTGTCACCTGAAATTCGAGCGTATCGTTGAACACCATCGTTTTTCCCAAGGCCGTTTGACCCGGGAAATACTTGGCCTCCATTTTTTCTGAAATCACAATGGTAAATGGGTCGTCCAGTGCGCTGCCGGCATCCCCCTTTATCAACGGAAACGAAAACATGCTGAAGAACTCCGGACTCGCAAAATGTGCGTTCTCGCGAATTTTCTTACCCTCGTAGCTGATCATCAGGTTGCCGGCATTGCGCGTGTACAAAATCGATTCTACTTCGGGGTAGTTACGTCTGATCACATCGCCCACAGGCCAGGCATTGGTTTCATTCTGCCCACCTTGTTCGCCCTGGAACACCGAAATAACGCGATACAGCCGGGGTCCATTGGCATGGAAACGATCGAATGAAAGTTCATCCAGTACATATACCATGATGAGAATACCCATGCAGAGACCAAGGGCGAGGCCCGTAAGGTTGATGCCGGTGTAACCTTTGAACTTCAACAGGCTACGGATGGAGATTTTGAGATAATGCTGAAACATGGGTTGTTTCTTTTTTTGATTACTCAGTCCTCAGGCTTTTCGAGGGATTCATCATAGCCGCTTTCATGGCTTGCGTGCCCACAATCATCAGCGTAAGCAACAGGGCAAAAATGCCGACCGCCACAGGAACCCAGAATTCATAGTTGACCCGGTATTCGTACCGCATCAAAAATTGATCGACTCCCCACCAGGCCAGGGCGGAGGCGATCACGAATGCCACCAAAACCAAACGGGTAAAATCGCGGGCGATGAGGAAGATCAACCCGGCTACCGAAGCTCCAAGCACTTTCCGGATCCCCAATTCTTTGGTGCGCTGCTCGGCCGTATAGGCCGCCAAACCTAATAAACCCAGTGCGGTAATGGCAATGGCAAGGCCGGCAAAGATGCCTGCTACGCGACTGATCAAGTTGATGTTGGTAAACTTTTGGTTGAAGAGTTCATCGGTGAAGCGATACTCAAACGGATAGCTGGGGTTATGTTTTTTGAATACGGATTCTACCTGCGCGAGTGCGCCCGGCAGGTCGTTGGTTGGGTTGAGCCGAATGGTGATAGTGCTCGTCCAGCCGGGAATGAAAAACATCGAGAGCGGTTGAACTACACTGGTGGCCTCGGCCATCACCATGTCCTGCATCACACCGATGATTTCGTACGGAGTGCCACCCCATTCCAGTTTTTGTCCGATCGGGTCTTCAAAGCCGATCATTTTCCAGGCCGCCTCGTTAATCACGACTGCGGAGGAGTCGCTGGGGAAGTCGCGCGAAAAGTCACGGCCCCGTATCATCTTAACGCCCATAGTTTTGGAATAGTCATATTCCGTGGCAATAGTGCTGAAGGCTACGCGCGAGTCGGTGGGCATGCCTTGCCATTTTACTTCGTTGTTAGAAAAAATGGCCGTTACCGGACTATTACTCTTACAAACGGAGGATACGGCCCCGGTGCGCACCAGTTCTTCGCGAATGGTTTGGAAGTTGGTTTCCAGTTCTCCATTGGTCCAGATCTGGATGAGGTTCTCACGGTCGTAGCCCATGTCGCGATTCTTCACATGCATGATTTGCTGATAGACTACAATCGTTCCGATAATCAAAAAGATGGAACACGCGAATTGCATGACGACCAATACTTTTCGGGGCGTGCTGCCGCCTTTGGCTGCATCGATCTTTCCTTTTAACACTTTTACCGGCTCAAAGCTGGAGAGGTAAAACGCAGGGTAACTGCCCGTTAACAGCCCTACGATCAGAATTAGTGCAATGGCCAACGACCACGTTACCGGGTTAGTATAATCAATGGATACGTTTTTGTCAACCAGCACATTATATGCCGGCAAGGCAAGTTCCACGAGTGCGATGGCCAGGGCAAAGGCAAGGAACGTAATCGCCAGCGATTCGCCCATAAATTGTGCAATCAACTCGCGCCTGCGCGAGCCAATGCTCTTGCGGATGCCCACTTCCTTAGCGCGGCTTTCACTACGGGCCGTAGCCAGATTCATGAAGTTGATGCAGGCAATCACGAGCACAAATACGGCAATGGCGGTAAACAGACGAACATAGTCAATGCGGCCGCCTGTATTTACACCTTCTTCGAAGTTGGCGTGCAGCCGCCATTTGCTCATGGGGTGAAGAAACAATTTGGCGGTAGGGGATTTTGGGTTGTTATCTTTAATGATGTTCCGAATAGCATCATTTGTTTCCGCTTCCGAGGCACCCTCACGCAGTTGTACAAATATTTGAAAACTGTTGTTGTCCCAGCTTGTCTTGGCTCTGCCCACCCATGAATTAGTGGCTTCATAAAATGAAAAAGGTAGCAGATAGTCAAACTGAAATTGCGACTGTTTTGGAAAATCCGCTATTACCCCCGTTACTTTCTGGTCGCGATGATTGTCTATGCGGATTACTTGTCCTATGGGATCAACATCCCCAAAAAATGATTTTGCTGTTGATTCGGTGATCACGATAGACGTAGGTTCATCTAACGCGTGTTGTTGATCACCTTTAATCAGCGTAAACGAAAACATTTTCAAAAAATCTTCCGATACGCTATACCCCATTTCAGTCATCTTTTTTTCTCCAACTTGCAGCAAGTTGCCTTCGCCCCAGTTCACCATGGAGATATACTCAATTTGACTCGCTTTGTCGGGCAGTACTTCTTTTAACGGATAGGGCATCGATTGCCCTGTACCGATGTGCCCCATATTCCATTCAGAACTTTGATAGAGTTGGTAAATGCGATCGTAGTTCGTGTGAAACTTGTCGTACGCATACTCATCGGCTACCCATGCGAAAATGAGGATGGCGGAAGCGAGGCCCACGGCCAGGCCTCCGATGTTCAGCAAGGTGTACGCCTGCTTTTTAAGTAATGAGCGAAGAGCAATTTTGATGTAATGGCGAAGCATAGGTAGCTTGGATTTACCATTGCTTGGCCACCATCGTGCCACACGGAAATGTGAGTTTTTCGAGGGAAAAAGGCAGTTTTTGCCTTTTAACTAATCATATGCGGACAAATACGTCCGGTTTCGGGCGTTTTACTCGTGCCCGTGGTAACGGGCTTCTTTGGCTCGTTCGCGGTCTTCCCGCTCGCGTTTCACACGCACTTTGGCAGCCGGCCCCACCATGATGGGCACGCGCTCCACTTCCACATTGGCCAATTCAAGACCGTACATCTCCTCGGTGGACAAGCTGTGTTTTTTGATGAACCGGTAACCCTGGATGATGAGGTTGTCGAAGTTACTCACATCGCTATCCACCGAAGCCAGTGAATGCAGGATGATAAACTTAAAGTCTGCCGGCATGCTGTGCTTACGCAGCGATTCATAATGGCTCACCAGGTCGATTTCGGCATTCTCCGCCATATCATGAAGAATGCGGTTGAAAAGCAAATTCACGCGGTGATCGGCTTTGAAGCCAAGCTTGATCCGAATAAAAAAACACTTCTTCGGAATAATTGTATCCACCGAGTACTTTGACGTATACGGGCTATCGACCGTATCTACGTGAATGAACCAATAACAATCCGCGCGCTTGGGTCGCTTCTTAAAAATCGAGTAGATGATATTGGAGTCTATGTAGCGCTTGCTGTCGGCTACGGCCATGTACACCAGGTTGGTGGATTCTTTCGGTATGCTGGTATCCGCCTGCAGGTCTTCAATCATGGACACATAGTGCTTCAAATCGACAAACTCCGTATGGCGATCGCGCAACTTCCGCGCGCGTAACAAAATAAACATCATCAGAAAGAAGGAGAACGCAATGGTGAACGAAACCCAGCCTCCGTGGGTGAACTTGCTCAGATTGGATACCAGGAATGCGCCTTCAATGGAGAAAAACACCAGCGCCAAACCGGTTGTTCGAATGGTTGATTTCTTGTTGGTCGAAAAATAGTAGACCAGCAACGAGGTGGTCATCAGCATATCAAATGTGATGGCTAAGCCGTAGGCTGCCTGCATATCATCCGAACTTCTGAAGTAGAGTACAATGAAAATGCTACCCAACATCAGTATCCAGTTGATACGGGGTAGGTAGATCTGGCCGCGAATCTGGCTGGGGTAACGTACCTTGGTGCTCGGCCAAAGTTTTAGCTTCATCGCCTCGTTCACCAACGTAAACGTACCCGAAATCAATGCCTGGCTTGCAATGATGGTGGCGCAGGTGGCGATCACCACACCGATGAAACGCAAGTACGGTGGTATGATTTCAAAAAAAGGAATCACTCCGTTTAGTGTTTCGCCTTGATGCTCCAATAACCAGGCGCCCTGTCCAAAGTAGCTGAGCAGCAAGCAGATTTTAACGAAAACCCAGCCTACGCGGATGTTGGATTTGCCGCAATGACCCAGGTCGGAATACATAGCTTCTGCACCCGTAGTACACAGGAAAATGGCACCCAGCAGCCAAAAGCCACCCGGGTATTTCGTGAGGAGGTCAACCGCATACATGGGATTGACCGCTCGCAGCACACCGAGGTTACCGGCCAGGTGAATGGCACCGATCGTGCCAATAAAGCTGAACCACACCAACATCACCGGACCGAATGTGCGGCCCACTACACTGCTTCCAAACTGTTGAAAGACAAAAAGAATTAGCAGGATGATAATGACAATCGAAATAATGACGGATTCCGAGATATCCGGATTGAGCGATTGCAAACCTTCGATTGCGGAGGTTACACTAATGGCCGGGGTAATAAATCCATCGGCAATCAGTGTGCAACACCCAATCATGGCCGGAAAGATCACCCACGTGGCCTTATACCGCCTGACTAGTGCATACAAGGCAAAAATCCCGCCTTCACCCTTATTGTCCGCGTTTAGCGCCAGGTAAACGTATTTGATCGTGGTGATGATCGTCAATGTCCAAAACACGGAGGAGAGTGCTCCGAGGATCAGGTCTTCGGTTATGGTGTTGTTTCCAACAATGAAGCGGAGTGTGTAAATGGGAGAGGTCCCGATGTCACCATAAATAATGCCGAGCGCAACGAGCATGCCGGCTGCACTTAGCGCGTGATGGTGTCCGTTGATTTTTTTCTCGTCCATACCCGTTAATGGGGTTTTGTTTCCTCAGGTGAAAATTTTTCCTCGTTCCGGCCGATAATCAGGCGATTGCTTCGGTCGTAGGTGAGGTAGCTCCACATCCAGCTAAAAAACGTGAACACGCGGTTCTTCCAGCCCACGATCGCCATCAGGTGTACAAACATCCAGACATACCACGCAAAGAAACCCTGAAAGCGAATTTTTCCCATGTCAACAACCGCCTTGTTGCGGCCTACGGTCGCCATTGAACCTTTATCGAAATACCGGAATGGCTTGAGAGGCGAGCCCGAGATCAGGTTACGAATGTTTTTGGCTACCAACCGGCCTTGCTGTTGTGCAGGGGGCGCCATTTGCGGATGCCCCTTCGGGAATTTTTCATCGCCCTCCATCAACGCCACATCACCAATGGCAAAAATGTTGTCGTATCCTTTTACCCGGCTGAACTCATCCACCAGAAGGCGATTGCCTCGCGTGATGACGTCCGGCTTAAAGCCGCTGATCGGATTGCCCTTGATTCCGGCCGCCCAAATGAGCGTGCGGGAAATCAGTTTTTCGCCAGAACTCAGATTTACCTCGTATCCATCATACGATTTCACCGCGGTATTCAGATGGACTTTAACGCCCATCTCGTTCAGAAAATCCAGCGCCTTCTGTGACGCCTGTTCACTCATGCCATTCAGCAGGCGGGGTGAAGCTTCCACGAGATGAATATCCATCTCCCGCATGTCGAGTTCTTTGTAATCTTTCGGGAAAACGTTTTTCTTCAATTCGGTCAACGCGCCTGCCAGTTCCACACCGGTGGGCCCGCCCCCCACGATAACAAAGTCCATGAGGCTGTTCATCACTTCCTCCTCTTCGGTGAGCAGGGCGTATTCTAGCTGACGAATGATTTTATTGCGAAGTTTTGTGGCGTCTACAATGTTTTTCATGTAGGCGGCATGCTTTTCCACTTCGGTAAGTCCGTAGAAATTGGTTACCGCACCCGTAGCGATGACGAGGTAGTCATATTTTACCCCCCCGATACTGGTTTCAATGAAGTTTTCTTCGGGGCGGATGTTCTTTACCTCACCCAGCCGGAAATAAAAATCGTTTTGCCGCGAAAACAATTTACGAAAGGGTGCTACAATAGTGTTGGTTTCAAGGCCTGAGGTGGCTACCTGGTACAACAGGGGTTGAAAAGTATGATGATTGTACTTGTCAAAAAGCACAACCTGGGCTTTCGCACCGTTCATTCCTTTGATCACCTCCAACCCACCAAATCCTCCGCCAATAACGATGACGCGGGGTTTGCCCAGGTCTGCGATACGCGTGCGCGTAGTGATTAATTTGGGCATTTAATCTGAAATTCTGACCAAAAACGGGGTCAAATGTACAGGTTAACGAAGGATTTCCGGTTTCCCCGAAAAAATAAATTAAAGCCCTCAACGATAGGGGCAAACCCAGTATTTTTGCGTCCAACTAACTAATACCTGTATGTTAACACGATTCATCAGTATCATTTCAATAGCCGCTTTGTTTGCCAGCTGCGATGGTGGCGAAAAAGCCAAAATGCAGGCCGAACTTGACTCGCTTCGCCTGGTGGCCACCGAAGGCCAGCAAGTGGCGCAAACGTTGGCAGAGGTAGGCACTTTGATGGACTCCATTGATGCCAATCGTCAGTTGCTGCGCGTCAACATGGTGGAAGGAACGACCTACTCGGACTACACCGCGCGGATGAAGGACATCAACAACTATGTTAAGCAGAGCCAGCAAAAAGTTGAAGAACTTGAGAAAGCACTGAAAAAATCAAAGGGCAATGCCAATGCCTACGCAGCTACGATCAAGAAATTGAAAGCGGATTTGGAAGCCCGCAACGAAGAGCTGGCCAAAATGCAGGCGCTGGCGGATCAGTTGAAAAACGAAAACCAGAACCTGATTACGACCGTGGGTTTGCAGGAAGCTGAATTGAATGACAAGGAAGCGCAGATTCAAGCCAAGACACAGGAGCTGGCCCTCATTGAGGCCCGCATTCAGGAGTTGATGGTTCAAAGCAAGATGAGCGAAGCGGATTCCTACTTTGCCCGTGCGCAGGCTGTGGAGGAAGCGGCCAACCGTACCAAACTGGCGCCCCGGAAGAAGAAAGACACGCTGAAGGAGGCCCTGGAGTTGTATAAGAAGTCGCTCTCGCTGGGCAAAACAGAAGCTCAGGCCAAGATTGATGAATTGGAGAAAAAAGTGAAGTGATATAACGGATAGAAAAGGGCTGCCTCCGGCTTTTGGTCACCGGGCACATGGTGCAAGGCGACTGAAAAACGGAGGCAGCTTCTTTTTTTATCTTTGCAAGTCTTATGGCGTTCGATATTTTCCTGACCATCTTCCTGGTCCTTCTTAACGGTTTTTTTGTGGCGGCTGAGTTTGCGATCGTAAAAGTTCGCTCATCCCAGATCGCACTGAAGGAAGGCACCATGCGGAAGCGGGCTGCACAGGTGATAATCAATAACTTAGACGGCTTTCTGGCCGCTACCCAGTTGGGTATTACACTTGCCAGTCTTGGCCTGGGTTGGATTGGCGAAGATGTCATGAGCAAACTGGTGCTCAATCTGGTCAACGCTCTGGGGTTTGAAATGACCGAGCAACTGGCCCACAACATTGCCTTGCCCACCGCTTTTTTTCTGATCACGGTTATGCACATCGTCTTTGGCGAGTTAGCGCCCAAGTCACTGGCGATTCGGTTCCCCACTCAAACCACGCTGTCGGTGTCCGTTCCGTTGCGGGTGTTCTATTTTGTGTTTCGTCCCTTCATTCGGTTACTCAACGGCTTTGCCAACCTTATTCTCCGCTTGTTCGGCATTGCGCCTGTGAGCGAACATGAAATCCACAGCGAGGAAGAGTTGAAGTTGATTATTGCCGAAAGCGAAGAGGGCGGGGCCATTGAAAGTTCGGAGCGTGAACTGATTCAGAATGTGTTTGACTTTGATAATCGCATCGTCAAACAAATCATGGTGCCCCGGGCCAAGATCTCGGGCATCAGCATGCACGCCTCACTGGAAGATGCCTTACAAATTGTTTTTCGCGAGGGCTACTCCCGGTACCCGTTGTTTGATAAAAGCCTGGATGATATCACCGGCATTGTGCATACCAAAGATTTGGTTCAAAACTTTATTCAGAAAACCGGAAAGACGCTGGCGGAAAGTGGACAAAAACCCTTCTATGTAACTGAGAACAAGCCCATTGATCAGTTGCTGCGCGAGCTTCAGAAGAAAAAAGTACAGATGGCCATTGTGGTGAGCGAGTATGGCGACACGATGGGTATCGTAACGCTGGAGGATATTCTGGAGGAACTGGTCGGTGAGATTCAGGACGAACACGACCAGGAGGCACAAATCGTGACCCGATCAGGCAACGTGTTTACGGCAATCGCCACGTCACCGCTGCACGACATCAACAAGGTATTGGACGAGCCTTTTACCGAAAGCGAAGAATACGAGACATTGGCCGGGCTTTTGATCCAACACAAGCCATTTGATATCCGCGAAGGCGATGAACTTACGGTAGAGGGTTACCAGGTGAAAGTGATCAAGATGCGGAAAAACCTGCCGGAGCTGGTCGAACTGCGCCTTATCGAATCCCCCAAGAAATAGTACTACTCCAGTGACATCAGGTACACCGTGTACGTGATGTATCCACCGAGGAAGAGGAAAGCTTCCCAGCGGTCGAGTTTGCGCGTATTGAGCGTAAACATGAAAATCATCAGCACGACTGTAGACCCCAACAAGACGTACATATCGAAATTCAATGCCGGGTTGTACCCGATCGGGCTGATGGTACCGGTAACGCCCAGAATAAAGAAGATGTTGAATATGTTTGAGCCCACCACGTTGCCGATCGCGATGTCGGTATTCTTCTTGTATGCGGCAACTGCCGAAGTGGCTAACTCGGGCAACGAGGTGCCAGCGGCCAGAATGGTTAGGCCAATGATCTTTTCGCTGAGGCCATAATGATGCGCGATGGTAATGGCGCTATTCACCACCGTGGTACCACCGCCCACAAGCATGGCCAGGCCAAATATCACCATCCCAATCGCCATTCCCATCGGATAAATCTTGATCTGTTCTCCCTCATCCAGGTCAGTCGTCTGCTTCATGGTACGATAGATGTAGGCAAGGAAGGCGACAAAGAACACCAAAAGGATGATGGCGTCCAGGCGGCTCAGAAGGTTCATTTCTCCGCCAAAAAGAAGCACATCGTTGACCAAAACGAATAATATTAAAGCGGCCACGATCGAGAGGGGTACTTCATATTTTACTGTGTTGCGCTGAACAACAAGAGGGTAAATCAAACCGGCAATGCCCAAAATAAACAGCAGGTTAAAGTTGTTGCTCCCGATAACGTTTCCAAACGAGGCATCATTTTTTCCATTTAACGCTGACAACAAACTCACAATCAGCTCCGGCATGGAGGTTCCGAAAGCCACCACGGTAAGGCCAATGGCCAGGTTTGAGATCCCATATTTCTTGGCAGCCGAAGATGCCCCGCCCACCAGGAAATCGGCCCCTTTGATCAGGATTGCAAAACCAATAATAAGATCGATGAAACTGAAGGCAAGACCATCAAAGAAGTACGAGAGCATGTAGGTAGGTATTTGGGAACCCGAAAGTTAAAACCATTTTTTGAATTTGAAATAACCGACCATGGCCAAAGCCACGCCCACCATGATTATCCACAAAATCGGGTAACTCCATTGAAAGTGCAGTTCGGGCAGGTAGTCGAAGTTCATGCCATAAACACCCACAATAAACGTGAGGGGGATGAAGATAACCGAAATGATCGTCAGGAGCTTCATTACCTCGTTGGTGCGGGTATTGAGGTTGTTGATGTGGATGTCCATCAGGCCGCTGGTCAGGTCTTTATAGGTGTCCAGCGAGTCGATCAGGTGGATCACATGGTCGTAGACATCAGCAAAATATCGAATCGTCTGCTGCTCAATAAAGCCGGAGTCATTCTTGATGATCTTACTTAGCGCATCGCGGAGCGGGTACAACGCTTTGCGCAGAAAAATCAACTCTTTTTTGATTTTCTGAATCTTCCGGAATTCCTCAATGGTGGGATTCTCGTAAACATCATCCTCAACCTCTTCAATCTGCTGGCCGAGGGCATCCAGAATGGTGTAATAGTTGTCCACAATGATGTCCACCAGGCGGTAGAGCAGGTAGTCACCTTTACGCCTCCTCACACGCCCCTGGTCAAGGCGAATTCGCTCGCGGAACCCATCGAATAAGTCACCTTCTTTTTCCTGGAAACAAAGCAGGTAGTCACGCCCAAGCACGAAACTGATTTGCTCGTAGTCAATGCGCCCGTTGTCAATTTTGTAGAGCATCTTGAGTGTGAAGAACATATAGTCTTCATACTCTTCGGCTTTTGGCTGATGCTCTTGTGTAATGTCTTCTAACAATAAACCGTGAAGGCAGAAATGGTCGCCCAGTTTGTTGATTAGGGAGTGGTCGTGCAGCCCGTCAACATTGATCCAGTTTACCCAATTGGGTTTAAAATAGGTGAGCATTTCCTGCACATGCAGGTCGGCATGCTTGGCATACTCTTTTTCGTTGTACTGAATCAACTCCAGAATCACCCGGTTTTGACTGGGTGGAGGCAAGGGTTCATGAACCAGTTTACGTCTTCCTCGTTTGGCCATTAGTCAGTCTCGGGTTGGTTGCGGTAAATCAAGGTGCGGTGCGGGTACGCGATTTCAATGCCCTCGCGCAGGCATCGCTCCTGTATCTGCTTAAATAAATCGCACCTTAGATCAAAACCATCGCTGGGGTTTCGCGCCCACACCCATGCGCGTACAATCATACCGGTCTCGTTGATGTTGATCACTTTGGTGATCACGGGATGATCTCCGCGCTGAAGTTCCAAGGGCGTGCGATTATCGATGCAGAACGGATGCTTCAGTGATTCCTCCTGCATGATGCTGAATATCCTGTTCAAATCGGCATGAAAAGCAAACGGAATCTCAACAAACATGCAAACCTTCTCTTCCGTAATGGTCGAATTGATGATTGTTTCGTTGCTGATGACACTGTTTGGAATGACGACCCTTCGGTTCTCAAAGTCCTTGATTACGGTGTGGCGAAGCGTGATATCCTCCACGTCACCCGAATAATGCTGGCCCACGCGCACGCGGTCGCCCACGCGAAAGGGCTTGAAGATAACCAGGAAGAAACCGCTGATGATGTTTGAAAAAGCCGACTGGGAGGCAAAACCCACGATGGCCGCCAGCACACCCGCACTGGCCAGCAGCGTGGTGCCCACCGTGCGGAAGTACGGAATGGAGCGGAAGATGATAATGGAGGCAGTGAAGTAGATGATGAAATCAGCCGCATTTTTGAAAAAGTTGTAGCGCGTGGGGTCAACCTTGAGCTTTTGAGCGGCTCCCCGGATAAAACGACCGATGAGGAAGCGCAGGATTCGCGACACCACCACGGCCACCGCCAGCACTGAGATGGCGAACAGAAACTGTTCCCACCGTTGATCCATCAACTTCATGGGGTCGAAAATTAGAAAAAACCTTTGAGAGATCGGTGTTTTACCTGCTAAAACTAATGACGCTGGCACAGGTTTATGTGTATACTTGCAGTTCCGTTGATGCTCAAACTGGACGATATCAAGGCGCCTATCGCGCGTGAGATGGACGAGTTCGAAACGAAATTTCGGGCTTCGATGAAAACGCGTGTCTTGCTGCTGGACAAGATCATGAACTATATCGTGAAGCGGAAGGGCAAACAGATGCGCCCCATGTTTGTTTTCCTCAGCGCGGGCATGTGTGGGCGCATTACCGAGTCCACCTTTCGCGGGGCCTCCCTAATTGAATTGCTGCATACGGCTACCCTGGTGCATGACGATGTGGTGGACGATGCCAACTACCGCAGGGGTTTTTTTTCGGTCAATGCCCTTTGGAAAAATAAGATTGCCGTTCTCGTAGGCGATTTTTTGTTGTCGCGCGGGCTTATTCTTTCCGTGGAGCACAAGGAGTTCGATTTGCTCGAGATTGTGACCCATGCGGTTCGTGAAATGAGTGAAGGGGAGTTGCTGCAAATGGAGAAGGCGCGGCAACTCGACATTGATGAAGAGATCTATTACGAGGTTATTCGACAGAAAACAGCCTCGTTGATTGCCTCCTGCTGCGCGGTGGGTGCCAGTTCATCGGGGGCCGCGCCCGAGGTGGTAGCCGACATGAAAAAATTTGGTGAGGCGGTGGGCATGGCCTTTCAGATTAAAGATGATTTGTTCGACTACGGAGAGGATGAAATTGGCAAGCCGGTGGGTATTGATATCAAGGAGAAGAAAATGACGCTGCCCTTAATTTATGCCCTGTCCAAAGCCGGATTTTGGGACAAGCGAAGGATTATCGGTATCGTGCGCAGCGAGTCAGAAAAACCCAAAAAAGTGCAGGAAGTGATTGAATTTGTCAAGAAGTCGGGTGGAATCGATTATGCGCGTGAAAAAATGGCATTGTACTACCAACAGGCGCTAGCCATTCTTGATCGGTACCCCGAATCAACCTATCGGCAGTCGCTGAAGAACCTGGTGCAGTTTACGATTGAGCGCCAGAATTAGCCACCTAAAGTTTTCCCGTTAAGCAGCGCGGGTAGCGGCCGCCCTTTGGCGCCCGGCTTCCAGAATGGCATAATCGCGGTAGTGTTGGAATGTCTCCGCAGGCAAATGTTCAGCAGCCGGCCCTGCATTGGTCGGTGCATGCTGGCCTTCGGTTTCCCACCACTTTTTCGCTTCCTGGCGGGCGGTTGCCCGATCTACATCAAAGTAGCCGATGATTGAATCGGATACGATCCACGGTTTGCTGATGCCCGCATACTTCTCGAAAATCATGGAACGCATTTGGGTGCCACCGGCCTGGTTGTTGAAGTGTGAGACGGTGTACGAGAGTGTCTCAGGCTCTGTCATCACCATATCCCAGTATTTCTGAGAAGAGATAACCTGAGCGGTAGTTAACATGTAGCCAAAGCCCCGCTCAATCGGCTCCTTGGTGATGGGGCACGAGGCTTTTAACTCTTTCTTTTTCTTTCCAAACAAGTCAAACAAGGCCATAGCAGGGAAGGGTTACGTGTATTAGATACTCGCAACCGGGGAAATAGTTGCATTTGGCATGTAAAAAAATGTAAAAAACCTCGCTGTGCCGCCAATTACTGGGTTTTGGAGGGTGGTGCACCCTGCTTTTGGAAGCTTTCGTATCGGGTGAGAAATTCCTCAAGCTTCTCCACCGGCAATTTCTTGCCAATGATCTTTCGCTTATTGTCAATTACATACAGCGAGGGCGTTGTCTCAGCATCGTACAGTTTTTGGTGATGCCCCACATAGGTGCGTGGCCCGTTTACGGTGATGCACGTCATCTTGAATTCTTTGATGAAGTCCCGCATTTTTTTCATGGAGGTATCCACGGACACAGCAAACACTTCGACATCCAGCTTCACTTTATTCTTGTTGTAGAATTCGACCAGCTTGGGTGTCTCTTGCCGGCAGTGGCCACAATCCGGATCAAAGATGAAAAGCACGGTGTACTTCTTTTTGATGTCGTACATGGATCGGGGCTGGAGATTTTCATCCTGCATGATCAGGTTGGGTGCGGTATTGCCAATCAGGCTCAGCCGAAGCCGGTCGGCATACGTCTTCACATTCTGTTTTAACTTTTTGTCAATCCAATAGTCCATTTCGCCCGAAGCAAAATACTCATCGTACAGCCGAACATACACCGCATCCAAACCCATGATTTCCGGGTTTTGATAGTTATACAGGCAGTTCCAGACTAAAAATTTATACGTCTCGGGATTTTTCTTTGCCTTCGCCACCATCAAATGGATGGCTCGCATGATCGTGTCGGGCTGGGGCGCATAGAGGCGCTCGAGGTATTCTTTGATTTTTTCCGCGTAGAAGGGGCGGGGCAGGCGCAGCAGGGCATCGTCCGCCAGGTCAAAGTCATCGAAGAAATGCTCGCGGTAGTATTTGAGCAAATAGCTGGAGTCCGGTTTGCCGTCAGCGCGCTTGGGCAGTTCAGGCGATTTAATCGGCCGCATGGCCTTCAGCACGCGTGCGGTTACCGTTTTGGGGTGCTGGTCAACCAGCTGATTTTGGTAGGCCACTACTTTGTCGTTCACCCGGTTGAAGGCTTCGCGAGCTTCCTTTTTCTGATCGGGTGTCAGCGTGCTATCATTCAGTATTTTGATAAAGGGCTCCGCCTCCTGGTGCCGCTCTCCATTGTGGCGGAGGTTGTCGAAGAAGATCTTGTTGTCCACATCGCCCGTCACCACCATATTTCGAATCGGGTCATCGGCTGAGGTTTCCATCCGAAACTGCTGCTGTTCGCCAATCACAATATCGAAAAGTTTGGTCTTGTTCATCACCAGGAAGTACACGCCCTGCGGAAGTTTCAGCTTTCCATCGAACCGGAAGGCGCCTTTGCTGTTCACGCGGGCCGTGTCTTTCAGGTACGTGCCCTCGCCCATGTAGTAACCCAGGTTCACCGTGGTGTCTTTCCAGCCTTTCACAACAAAGTCAATCTGGTAGCCGGCCTGGCCAAAGGCGGCCGAAGAGAGCAAGAGGAAAAAAATAAATAGTAGACGCATAGGTATCCGATACAGTCAAAAACCGGTCGCAATTTATAAGCCAAAAGTAAAGAAGGTAAGTGTCGGCCGACTTTGCGTTAACAAAACATTTGCGAAAACACCCGAAAATCAGGTGAGCGAACGTTCAAATACCCAGTTAATAGTAGTTTTGCGCCCGTTATGGCCGTCTCGGTTCAACACGTTACCAAAATTTTCGGCTCGCAGCGGGCTGTCGATGAGGTTTCGTTCACGCTGCAACCGGGCGAGATTGTTGGTTTTCTCGGGCCCAATGGCGCGGGCAAATCCACTACCATGAAAATACTGACCGGGTATTGGTCGCCCTCTTCCGGAGAGGCCAGCGTCAATGGCGTTTCGGTGAGTGCTGAGCCCGGGCAGGTGAAGCGGTTGATCGGTTACTTACCGGAGCACAACCCATTGTACCTTGACCTGTATGTGCGCGAGTACCTTGCCCTCTCGGGATCGTTCCATGGATTACGTGGGCGAAGCCTACACCTGCGCATTGACGAAATGATTAACCGCTGTGGACTTGAGCGCGAGCAGAACAAAAAAATTGAATCGCTGTCGAAGGGTTACCGCCAGCGCGTGGGCCTGGCTCAGGCGCTGCTTCACGATCCCCCCGTTCTGATTCTGGATGAGCCCACCAGTGGCCTGGATCCCAATCAGATCCTGGAAATCCGGAAGCTGATTCAAGACGTCAGTGTCAACAAAACGGTGCTGTTCAGTTCTCATATCCTGCAGGAGGTCCAGGCGCTGTGCGAACGGGTTCTCGTGATCAATCGCGGTAAGCTGGTGGCCGATGGCAACTGGCGCCAGTTGATTAGTCAGCATGCGTCAGCGCCTACGGTGGTGGTAGAATTTCAGCAACCCGTAACGCTGGATATCTCCGTGCCCGGCATACATTCAATTGAGGCCATCACACCCTCTTCTTTCCGAATTGTGCCCAAGGCAGGCGTTGATTTACGGGCGGATCTGTTTCGTTGGGCAACCGATCACCAACTGACCATTGTTGGCCTGCGGGTAGAGGAGAACAATCTGGAAGATCTGTTTCAGCAACTTACCCGTGCCGCCTTATGATTCAGGTTTTTCGAAAGGAGATGGCCGCGTTTCTGAATTCGCTTATTGCGTACGTGGTCATGGGCGTTTTCCTCATCAGCACAGGGCTGTTGGTTTGGGTGTTACCGGACACCTCGGTTCTTGACTTTGGTTTTGCTGATCTCGGTTCGTTCTTCGCGGTAGCTCCGTATGTGCTCTTGTTCCTGGTGCCCGCCATCACCATGCGTTCCGTGGCTGAAGAACGCAAACTCGGCACTTTAGAATGGTTGCTGACCAAACCGGTTTCGGAAACGGCTATCGTCACGGGCAAGTATCTGGCGGCCTGGTCGCTCACGCTGCTGGCGTTGTTGCCTACGGTTGTTTATGTGTATTCGTTATACCGCCTGGGCAACCCGGTGGGCAATCTTGATCTCGCGGGCACGATTGGTTCTTACCTCGGGCTGGCGTTGCTGGCAGCCGTTTTCTGTGCGATTGGATTACTCGCGTCCGCATCTACATCAAACCAGATTATCTCCTTTGTGCTGGCGGCCTTCGGGTGTTATGTGTTTTTTGCCGGGTTTGACTTACTGGCCGGGCTTATTACCGAAGGTCAGTTCAACCTTTTCATACGCCAGCTTGGCTTAACGGAACACTACCAAAGCATGAGCAAAGGGGTGATTGACTCGCGCGATGTGTTCTACTTCGGTTCCGTCATTTTCGTTTTGCTGGCACTCACCCGGTTAACCTTGCGGGCTCGGCAATGGGAACCGGCTCATTGGATGGAATCACAGCGCACCGGTGATGTCCTCTCGATTGTGAATGCCGTCTTGCTGGTTGTTTTGGGATCGCTGGTCTTGGCAAATGTTTTCTTCCGCCTTGACCTTACCGAAGAAAAACGGTACACCATTAAGCCGCAAACCCGCCAGTTGTTGCGCCAACTGGAGGAGCCGGTGCAGGTGGAAGTTTTTCTGGCGGGTGATTTGAACCCGGGATTCACACGGCTGCAGCAGGCGGTGCGCGAAACCTTGAACGAATTCAAAATCTACTCCGGTAACCGGGTAAACGTTTTGTTCACCAATCCCACCGCTGCGGCAAGTGAAAAGGCGCGGCAGGAGTATATGGCGGTTCTGGCGGAAAAGGGAATTCAACCGCTGAATGTCATCGAAGGAACCGGCAGTTCCCGAAAGGAAAAGTTTGTTTTCCCGGGAGCGCTCGTTTCCATGGGCAACGTGGAAATTCCGGTTATGCTGTTAAAGGGCAATCGTAGTCAAAACTCCCAGGAGGTGTTAAACCAATCGATCGAAAATCTGGAATTTGAATTTTCGAAGGCGTTGGCTCAACTTACTTCAACTGAAACCAATCGCGTGGGTTGGTTAACCGGCCATAACGAATTGACTGGTTTGGCTGCGCAAGGTGCGTGGCAGGCACTGGCTACACAATTTGAGGTCAATGAGGTGCGTGCCGATGAGTTGTCCGTCCATCCGCCAAACGTTCTGGTTGTGGCTAAGCCCACAGCCGGCTTCCCGGAAGCCGACAAATACCGCATTGATCAATACATTATGAAAGGCGGCAAAGTGTTGTGGTTGATCGACCGGCTGGATGCCACGATGGACAGTGCCTCGCAGGCACAGTATTTTGCCTTCCCGTACGATACTCATTTGGATGATCAGCTGTTTCGGTATGGCGTTCGCGTTAATCCTGATCTCGTGCAGGATCGGGTTGCCGCCAGCTATCCCATTGCCATTGGCGAACTCAACGGGCGGCCGCGCATTGTACCCCTGGAGTGGCCATTCTGGCCGTTGGTTAATCAGTATGCCAATCATGCCATCACCCGAAACCTGGATGCCACGTTGTTGAGGTTTGTCTCTTCGGTTGATACGGTGAAAGCCGAAGGTGTGCGAAAGACCCCGCTGTTGATGACGTCCGACTATTCGAGGAAAATCAGCGCACCGGTAAAGGTGAGTGTAAATGATTTACGCCAGGAACTGCGCCCGGAGAATTTCCAATCGGGAAAAATTCCGGTCGGGTATTTACTGGAAGGGGAGTTTACGTCCGTTTTTCGCAATCGGTTTGTGCCGCCCGGGGTGGATGAAAAAAACCGGCTGGACAAAAGCCGGCCCACGAAGATGATCGTTGTAGCCGATGGCGACCTGGCGCGAAACGAAGTCAGCCAACGCACGGGCGAGCCGCAGGCATTAGGCTACGAGCCCTTCTCGCGCTACACGTTTGCCAATGCCGACCTGCTGGTGAATATGGTGGCCTTTCTCGCAGATGAAAACGGCCTAGTCAGCACGCGGGTTAAAGAAGTGAAGCTCAGACCCCTTGATAAAAAGAAGATGGAGTCGGAGAGAACATATTGGCAATTTATCAATGTAGTGTTACCGCTTTTGGTGATTTTGGCGTTGGGTGTCGCCCGGCACTATTGGCGCAAACGGAAATATGCTTCAGCTACTGTATGACCCAGCGACAGAAAAATATTCGTGGATTCATCCTCTCCGGCTTGTTGCTGAGTCTGTTGTTGGTGTGGTATGGCTGGCAATACGTAAGCGAATCCCGGGCGCGTGCCGACCGGAAAAAGTTTTCTCTGCCGGACGCTACTCACATTTCGAAAGTTGAGCTGCGATCGGGCTTAGACACAGTTGACTTGCACTACGATGGAAACCGCTGGCTTGTAAATCAAACCTGGCCGGCCGACCGGCCGATGATTACCGTTTTTTTTGCCACGCTGGCCCAGGTGGAGACCAAAAGAAAGATTGAAGCCGCACGGGCGGATTCAGTAAAGGCTGTCATCCGGCAAGAGGGAGTGAATGTACGCCTCGTGGATACAGATGGTGGCGCCACCGAACTATGGGTGAGCAGCGGATCGCCCACTTACATCATGAATGAGCAATATCCCATACCCGAATTGGTCACCCTGCCGGGTTATCGGGTAGATGTTTCCGCAATCTTTAGGCAAACGACAAACGACTGGCGCGATAAGCGCATCTTTAATTTCAACTGGCGGAATTTTAAGTCATTGCGAGCCACATTCCCGAGCCCGGAAGATAACTTCGTAATCCAGTCAGTCAACGGGGCTTTTTCGGTGGAAGGTATGCCCACCGACACCGCGCGCATGAACGAATATCTCGATGCGGTCTCCCTGCTGCAAGCCGATCGGATCTTATCACCCGATCGTGCACGGGATAGCGTGATGCAGCAGACCCCCGCGAGGGTGAATATTGTGGTGGAGGACCTGGCCGGCCGCCAGTATCAACTGGAGCTATGGCCCAATCCGGAACAGCCCAGGTCAAAAATCGGGCGCTGGCAGGGCAATTGGGTGCTCTTTGATGATCCGCGGAGCAACCTGTTGCTCACCACCCGCGGGGCATTGAAACCCCGGCCGCAATAATGGATTTTGGGGGTATGTATTGTCAAAAATCCCCCTAAATTTGCCGACAATCTAAAAACCACTACGTTCCGATGAAGTTTATTGTCAACTCCAGCTACCTGCTCAAGCAGCTGTCGCAAATAAACGGAGTGATTACCACCAACCCGGTAGTTCCCATTCTTGAAAACTTTCTTTTTGAAGTCAACAAAACCACGTTGACCGTTACGGCTTCTGATCTGCAAACCTCCATGATTACGGAAATCAACGTGGAGTCAAAAGAGAAGGGGAGCATTGCCGTTCCGGCCCGCATCTTATTGGACACCCTGAAAAACCTGCCCGACCAGCCGGTGACGTTTTCCATTGATGAAACGTCTTACGCGATCGAAATCAGTTCCGATAACGGCCGTTACAAGCTGGCCGGTGAAAACGCAACTGATTTTCCGAAGGTGCCCAGTGTGTCCCAGGATTTTTCGGCCGCCATTTCTTCGCAAGTGCTGGCCCACGCCATCAACAGCACCATTTTTGCCACCAGCAGCGATGAACTTCGCCCGGCCATGACGGGTGTGTATGTTAACCTGGGCGAAAAGAACACCACGTTTGTTGCCACGGATGGCCATCGCCTCGTGCGCTACCGCAGAACCGATGTGAAATCCGAAAACGGAAATGCGATCATCATTCCCCGCAAAGCCCTCAATTTGCTGAAAGCCACCTTGCCGGTGGAAAACACCGATGTGAGCATCGACTTCAACATGTCGAATGCCTTCTTCAAGTTTGGCAATATTCGTATGATCTGTCGCCTGATTGATGAGCGCTTCCCGGATTATGAAAATGTTATCCCGGGGCAAAACCCGATCAAGATGACAATCAACCGCGCAGATTTCCTTGGCTCATTGAAGCGTATTTCAATCTACGCCAACAAAACGACTCACCAGGTGCGGCTGAAAATTACCGGCAGCGAGCTTCAGGTGTCGGCCGAAGATCTGGACTTTTCCAACGAAGCGAACGAGCGGCTCTCCTGCGAACATGAAGGCGAGGATATTGAAATTGGATTCAATGCCCGGTTCCTGGTGGAGATGCTCGGCAACCTGGATGGTGAACAGGTGAAGTTGAATATGTCAGCACCCAATAAGGCAGGTGTTTTGCTGCCGGCCGAGAAGGATAAGAATGAAGATATTTTGATGCTGGTGATGCCGGTGATGCTGAACCAGTACGTGTAATTTTTTTTCGGGCTAACCGATTGAAAGCCATGGGTTGCCATGGCTTTTGTTTTTTATCGGGGTTACATCCGGGTTGGCCAATTGATGAATTACTGCTAATTTAAGCCAACGATTGGCAGTCTATGGAAGCTTTTAATGAGTGGTGGGGCGGCTTGAGCCTGGTGTTGAAGATCTATTGGGGGGTAGCCATTCCTTTTACCGTGTTTTTTCTTCTTCAATTGGTAACCTCTTTTATCGGGGTGGATTCTCCGGACGATCTACCCTCCTCGGATGCTGAAATTGAAGCAGATCAGGGAGCCGGGTTCCAGTTTTTTACGCTGAAAAACCTGGTTGGCTTTTTTACCCTTTTCGGCTGGACCGGTATCGCCAGCATTAACGCAGGAGCCTCGGTGCTGGTGAGCATGGTGGCCGCTACCGTGGCAGGTGCGGCCATGATGGGCCTCATGGGCGGCCTGTTTTATTTACTCTCCAAAGCCGGTGCTGACGGCACCATGAACATCGAACAGGCGGTGGGTCAAACCGCTGAGGTGTATCTGGTGATACAAGGGGCTCGCGGAGGTATGGGTAAAATACAAGTGAAAGTAAGCGGTGCCTTGCGTACACTGGATGCCATGACGGACGATGCGGCTGACATCCCTACGGGGAAGTTGGTTAAAGTCTCCAAAGTCATTGGCGACAATATTCTATTGGTTACATTACTCTAACTTAATCTGTTTTTTATGGGTGGTTTTCTTCCGATCCTGGTGCTGGTTGCACTCTTTGCTTTTGTGTTGATTGTATCGGTGTTGAGACGGTACAAGCGTTGCCCCTCCGATCGCGTGCTGGTCGTGTACGGTAAGGTGGGCGGAGGTGGCTCGGCCAAGTGTATTCATGGTGGCGCAGCCTTTATCTGGCCGGTGTTTCAGGATTATTCGTTCATGGATCTCACACCGATTTCCATTGAAGTGAATCTGACCAATGCGCTGAGCAAGCAGAATATCCGGGTGGATGTTCCGTCCAAGTTCACAGTCGGTATTTCCACCGAATCCGGTGTGATGGAAAATGCGGCTGAGCGCCTGTTGGGCTTGCAGCGGCAGGATGTGCACGCGCTGGCGCACGATATCATTGTGGGCCAAATGCGCCTGGTGGTGGCCATGATGGACATTGAAGAGATTAACACCAACCGCGATAAGTTTTTGCAGAATGTGTCGCACAATGTGGAGTCGGAATTGAAGAAGATTGGTTTGAAGCTGATCAACGTTAACATTACCGATATCAAAGACGAAAGCGGTTACATTGCCGCCCTCGGTAAAGAGGCGGCCGCTAAGGCCATTAACGAGGCGAAGATTCGCGTGGCTGACCAGGAACGTCTCGGTGATATTGGTAAAACGGAAGCTGAAAAAGAACGCGATATCAAAGTGGCGGAAATGGTGCGCGACCGCGACACACAAGTGGCCGTAACGATTAAAGATAAGGAGGTCTTGATTGCAGGCGCGAAGCGCGATGAGCAAATTGGTAAGGTTGAAGCTGAGCGGGATACGCGTATTAAGTCTGCCGAGGCCAATGCCCTGGCGGTGAAGGGCGAGAACACCTCCAAGATTGCCATTGCCAATTCCGATGCCGAACGAAGAGAGCGGGAGGCCGAAGCGTTAAAGAAGGCTATAGCAGCCGAAAAAGTGCAATCTGCGAAAGCGTTGGAGGAAGCCTATCTGGCTGAACAACGTGCGGAAGCGGCCCGTGCCGAACGAGAGCGTGCTTCACAGAATGCCAACATCGTGGTAGCCGCTGAGATACAAAAGCAGAAAGCGATTATAGAAGCCCAGGCGGAAGCGGAAAAGTTGCGTGAGCGGGCGAAAGGTGAGGCCGATGCCATTTATGCCAAGCTCGAAGCGGAAGCCCGCGGTATGTATGAGATACTCACCAAGCAGGCGCAAGGCTTGCAGCAAATTGTGAAAGCTTCGGGTGACAACGCGCGCGATGCTGTGTTGCTGTTGATTGTGGACAAGCTGCCCGAATTGGTGCGCCTGCAAACCGAGGCGATCAAGAATATCAAGATCGACAAGCTCACCGTGTGGGATGGGGGTGCGGGTACCAGCGGTGATGGAAAAACCTCTACCGCCAATTTCATTTCCGGATTGTATAAGTCGGTGCCGCCCTTACAAGAGATCTTCAATATGGCCGGCATGGAGTTGCCCGACTACCTGAAAGGCAAGACCGCTGCCGAGCTGCAGCAAATGGCGGATGAGGCCCGGGCGAAGACCGGTGATAAGCCATCTGAAAAGAAAGCGTAGATCAACATGCCGCGTCTCGCGGCATTTTTTTTACCTTCCCTTTGTGTTTCGCTGGGTACCCTATGCCATGGTACGTATCGCTGCGTTTTTCGTGGCCGGCATTTTGTTGGGCATCTATCAACCTCAACTGGGCATTACCACACGCCTTTCGCTGACAGGCGCGTTAGCCGTACTTTATTTTGTCATTAGCCTTCGGTATCCCCGGCAGCGTGCCTGGGGCGGCACGATTGGCCTGGTTGCTATTGCTGCCTTTGGCTACACCCACGTGTATTGGTCGAGCGACCGGAACCGAACCGGCCACCTGGCTACGATGGCCGACTCGGTGCGCGCGTATGAAGCCGTGGTGGTCGGTGGGCCGCATGAGCGTGACAAGAGCATCAAATACAAGGTGGAGGTGGTGCAGGTGCTCAACGAAGACTGGCATCCCGCTCACGGTTCGCTCAACCTGTACATCAGCCGAAAGGATAGTGCGCGCCTGCAATACGGAGACCGCATTCTGTTGAAAGGCCGTCCCCATGAACTAACCCCTCCGCAAAACCCCGGTGAGTTTGACTTCAGGCGTTACCTCAGCTTTCAAAATGTCTATCATCAGCATTTTCTTCGGCCGGGTGAGTGGCGATTGCTCGAGAGGGGACACCAAAAAGGGGCGCTTTTTTATGCCAATCAGGCCCGGGCGTGGTGTACGCGCGTGCTTCGGCAGAACATCTCGGGAGAACGTGAACAGGCGATCGCGATGGCGCTTGTGTTGGGTGTAACGGATGGCATTGATACCGATTTGCAAAATGCGTATGCCGCGAGCGGAGCCATGCACGTGCTGGCCGTGTCGGGTTTGCATGTCGGCATTTTGTATGGCATTATACTGTTGTTGATGAAGCCGTTGGAGCGAATGGCATCGAGCCGCTGGTGGGTAGCGGGGGTCAGCCTGGTGCTGCTATGGGGTTTCGCTTTTGTTACGGGATTGTCGCCTTCCGTATTGCGGGCGGTAACTATGTTCAGTTTTGTTGCGGTGGCGCGCCCGAACGGGCGCGCCACCAACATCTACAATACGTTGGCGGCTTCTGCCTTCGTTCTCTTGCTGTACGATCCGTTCATGATCATGTCTGTTGGATTCCAACTGTCGTACCTGGCGGTGTTGGGGATCGTGTACCTGCAACAGCCGCTTTACGATTTGTGGGAAGTGGAGAACCCGGTTCTTGATTGGGTGTGGAAAATTTCGTGTATCTCACTTGCCGCACAGTTGGCCACATTCGCCTTAGGCATGCTGTATTTCCACCAGTTTCCGGTATACTTCCTTTTTTCAAACCTGTTTGTAATCCCGCTGTCAACGGCTGTCCTGGTCGGAGGTATTGCGTTGCTGCTGGTGAGCTGGCTCTCGCCTGTGGCCAGCGCGGTGGGGTGGCTGCTGCAAGGGCTTGTTCACCTGTTAAACACAGCGGTGGTGTGGGTCGAGAAAATGCCGGCCAGCCTCATTGAAAATATCCATCTCACCACGGGTCAATGTTGGCTGGTCATGGGCGTGCTGCTGTCGCTGATTTTGTTTGTTCAGTTTCGCCAGGTGCGGTGGGTATACCTGGCGGTGGTTGTGGCGTCTGTTCTGATGGCAACGGAGTGGATTCACACCAACAACCATGTTGCCACCCGTAAGCTTACCATCTACCGTATCAATGGGCACAGCGCGGTGGAATGGATTGATCACGGGCGCTCCACTTTTTGGGGTGATTCGGCCTTAGCTGGTGATGAGGATCGAATGCGCTTTCATATTGGGCCAAACCGTTTACGCCATGGCGTCACCCACACATCTGTTCAGTATTGGCCCGAGGGGCAATCTGCGCTGCTCACGCTAGGCGAAAAGAGGATTCTGCTGCTCGGTAACAACCGTTGGAAGTCGGACGTTGATTCGGTTGATATAGTGGTGGTGCGTGACCGGGCAGTGCAGGCACTGCCGGCCTTGAATGAAAAACTCAATTATCAGACACTGGTATTGGATGGCACCAATGCGGAATGGTATATTTCACGGTTGTTGGAGCAGGATACCCTGGGCCGTATTCACCCGGTTACACGAAAAGGCGCCTTTCAACTCGAGATCAAATGAACATGGTCAACTACCACGCAGAAGATCGCATCGGCTATATCACCCTCAACCGACCGGATAAACGCAACGCGCTGAGTCCGGAGTTGATCAAAGCCCTGTCCGAGGCGTTCGATCGCGCCACCCGCGATGAACAATCGAAGGTTATTGTGCTCAAAGCCAATGGCGAAGCATTCTGCTCGGGAGCTGACCTGGCTTTTCTCCAGCAAATGCAGGCCTTTTCAGAAGAGGAGAATTATCAGGACTCTTCTCGCCTGAAGGAACTGTTTCTGAAGATATATACGCTGCCGAAAGTGGTGATCGCACAAGTGCAGGGCCATGCGCTGGCGGGTGGTTGCGGGCTGGCTAACGTGTGCGACTTCACCTTTGCCGTGCCGCAGGCCCGTTTTGGTTATACCGAAGTGAAGATCGGGTTTGTGCCCGCCATCGTTATGGTGTTTCTGTTGCGCAAACTGGGTGAGCAGAAAGCAAAACAGCTTTTGCTATCGGGTGATGTCGTTCAGGCAGATGAAGCCCTCCGCCTGGGACTGATCAATCGGGTGGTTTCGGCAGACCAGTTGGAGCACGAGGTGCGCGAGTTTGCGCAGCAGTTAATCCGGCAGAACTCGGCTCAGTCGATGATGCTCACCAAGCAGATGATGGCGGCCGTTCAATCAAAGCCTTTGGACGAGGCGCTGGATTATGCTGCCCGCCTAAACGCCCGTGCCCGGTCGATGGAAGATTGCCAGCGCGGCATTGCGGCCTTTTTGGCCAAAGAGAAGATCGTCTGGTGATGGCCACTTCGGAAGAGATTCTTCAAAACTATTTCGGGTACACATCGTTTCGGCCCCCGCAGGCCGAGATTGTAGATGCTGTGCTGGAACGCCACGATGTGTTGGCACTGTTGCCAACGGGTGGCGGCAAATCACTTTGCTTTCAGGTACCCACTCTTCAAACCGAAGGCTTATGTCTGGTTGTTACGCCTCTGATTGCCTTGATGCAAGATCAAGTACAGCAACTGCGCAGGCGCCACATCGATGCGGTGGCCGTGCATTCCGGCATGAGTGCCCATGAAATTGATATCGCGCTGGATCGGGCCGTGTACGGCAAAATTCGATTCTTGTACGTTTCACCCGAGCGGCTGAAAACGGAAATGTTCAATAAACGATTTCCCAACATGCCGGTGTCGCTCATCGCAGTGGATGAAGCGCATTGTATCTCACAATGGGGGCATGATTTTCGGCCACCCTATCTGGAAATCCATGCGCTGCGCGAAGTGAAGCCCGATGTGCCCCTCATTGCCTTAACCGCCACGGCTACCGGGCCTGTTCGGGACGACATCGTTCGCCATCTCAAACTCCGGAATCCCCGGATCTTTCAACGCAGCTTTGCCCGCGATAACATCTCCTTGGTGGTTCGGCACACCGAACAGAAGGAAAAACAAATGCTGGACATCCTCCAGAAGGTGCCCGGCCCGGCCATTGTGTACGTGCGATCGCGAAGGGGAACCGTTAGTTTGGCACGCTGGCTTGTGAAGCAGAAAATCAGCGCAACGTATTATCATGCCGGGCTCACCTATACCGAACGGCAGGAGCGGCAGCAGGAGTGGATCAATAATCACAGCCGGGTGATGGTGGCGACTAATGCATTTGGTATGGGCATCAACAAGCCCGATGTGCGCTCGGTGATCCACCTGGATATGCCCGAAGATTTGGAATCGTATTATCAGGAGGCCGGCCGCGCGGGTCGCGATGGAAAGCGATCTTTTGCAACCCTGATCTATCACGATGCAGACGTGGCGGCCCTGCAGCACCGGGCCGAGCAGGCCCAGCCCAGCATTGACTACCTCAGGAAAGTGTATCAGGCGCTGGCCAACTTTTATCAATTAGCTGTGGGGGCGGCTCAGGGCGTTACGTTCGATTTCGACCTCGAGGAATTCTGCAGGCGGTTCGGCTTCAAAAGCCAGGCTGCTTACCCCGCCCTAAAAAAGTTGGAGCAGGAGGGATTTGTCCAACTCAGTGAAGGATTTTACCGGCCATCGCGCCTGATGATTGCGGTGGACAATAAACGCCTGTACGAGTTTCAAGTGGCCAATGTGCATTACGATAAGTTGATCAAGATGTTGTTGCGCCTGTATGGAGCCGAGTTGTTTGCCGATTACCTGATTGTTCAGGAGGCCCAACTGGCTGACGCCCTCCATCAATCGAAGGAGGAACTGCGCACGGGACTTACCCAATTGGGAAAACTGCAATTGATTCACTATCAGCCTGCCTCGGATTCGCCCACGCTGACGTGGCTTTTGCCGCGTCAGGATGCGGACCGAATGCCCCTGCGGGTGGAGCACCTGAAAGAGCGTGCCCGGGTTTTTGAAAAGAAGACGGAGGCCATGATAACCTATGCCACTCAAACGGTTCGGTGCCGCATGCAGGTGATTCAGAACTATTTTGGTGAGGATACATTTAACACCTGTGGCATTTGTGACCTTTGCCTGAAGCGCAAGAAAAGGGATCACCAGGCCCATCTTGTGGACTATCGCAACCAGGTGCTCTTCCTGTTGAAGGCGCGTCCGCTTTCGTTGGATGATTTGGAGGCTGCCGTTGACGCCCGGGACCGGGACGTGTTCATCGAAACGATTCGTGAAATGCTTGATCAGCAGGAGATTAGGTGCGATGAGAGCTGGAATCTCCACCTCGTAAAACAATAATTTATGCGGCCGTGGGGGGAAAGGCGGGCTTAATTGTCATAACCTCAGCGCCCTGAATCCCGTAAATTGCACTGCATTGTAAAAGGCAGTGGAACAGGAAGCACAGGTTATCAGCGCTTGGAAAGAAGGAAATGAACCTGCCTTTGAAATGATCTTTCGCGCCCACTATCAATCGATGTGCCGGTATGCCTACACGTTCTTGCGCGATCGCGAGGAAGCGGAAGAGGTGGTTCAGGGAACATTTATCAATTTGTGGGATAAGCGCCAGGTGCTCGAGATACAGACCTCGCTGAAATCCTACCTTTTCCGGGCTGTGCGCAACAGTTGTCTCAATTCCATCAAACATGAAAAGATCAAGCAGCAGCATGTGGCCCATGAAATGGCCGTGATGGAGGTGTCGCGTGAATCCGTGACGGAGGCCGTTGCCGCTGGAGAACTGGAGCAGCGCATTACATCGGCCATGGCGGTACTGCCCGAGCAGTGTCGCCTCGTGTTTCAACTCAGCCGGTTCGAAGAACTCAAGTATCAGGAAATTGCCGAACAACTGGGCATTTCGATTAAAACCGTTGAGAACCACATGGGCAAAGCGCTCCGGTTGATGCGCGAACAACTGAGCGACTACCTGGTTTTGGTTTTACTGTTTATTAAAAGCGTAATCTAGGTGACGTTTGGAAAGCACGATATTGATAATCTGATTGGCAAGGTGCTCACCGGTGAGGCATCGCCTGATGAGCGACACGAGCTGGAACAATGGGTGCGGCAGTCGAACGATAATCTTCGTTACCTCGAGCAGATGCGCGCGGTGTATGAAAAGGCTGCGAACGATCCGCTCAACGTTGATGTGGATGCCGCCTGGCAAAAAGTAAAGCAGCGTTTGCGCACCCAGCGGGCCGGTGGTACGGTGCTGTTGTGGCCCGTGCTGCGGATGGCTGCCGGAGTTGTGCTGATTATGACGGCTGGTTTGTTTACCTGGCGCTGGTTCAACACGCCTGAGCGCGTTGAACTGGTGAGTACTGAGCGCCCGGTGACCGACACGTTGCCGGACGGAAGCCAGGCGTTTTTGAACAAACGCGCCAAACTTGAATTTACCTATAATAAACGCACGGGCGAGCGCAGTGCCCGGTTGCACGGTGAAGGATATTTCACCATCCGGCATGACGAAACCAAACCTTTTGTCATCGAGGCGGAGGGCGTGTTTGTCAAAGATCTTGGCACAGCCTTTAACATTAATGCCGCGCCTGGCAACCCGGTGGTGGAGGTGATGGTGAGCGAAGGTGAAGTAGCTTTTTATTCGTCTGATGATCCCGGCATTCGGCTGGTGGCAGGCGAGTCGGGTGTCTTTGATAAAGCCACACGCACGTTTAGCCGGTTAGAAAAGGCCGACACCAACAAGATTGCCTACAAGACCCGCATATTCCGTTTTAATAATACGTCATTGGGCGATGCCGTGGAGCTGATTGGCGAAGTGTACGGGGTAGACGTTCGTCTCGATAACGAGCAACTCAAAACGTGCCCGATTACGGTTAACTTCAATAATGAAGATATCGACACGGTGCTTGACATTGTGGCGGAGACCATGGGTCTCACGATACAGCGGCAAGGAGAAGCCTTCATACTAACCGGAGTGGGTTGCGCTCACGAATAAGTCCATGCGTGTTCTCGTTTTCTTTTTGCTGTTGCTTTCGGGTGCACAGGCTTTCGCGCAATCGCGTCCCAAGCCGATACTGGAGCGGCCGATAAGCGGCAACTTCACCCAGGAGCGGGTGACCGTAGTGTTGCAGCGCATCGGGCAACAGGGCGGCTTTTCCTTTTCATACCCGTCCAACCTCATTGACCCCAACGAGACGGTGACTATCGCTTTTACCAATCAAACGGTTCGCGAAGTCCTCAATCGCCTATTCAACGGGCGTTACCAATACAAAGCGCGGGAGAACCACCTGATCATCAGCAAGGCTCCTGCTCCTCCCGTGAAAGCTTCGACTACGGTAATTGTGATCAATGGCTATGTGGTCGATCAATCCACTGGCGAAAAGGTTCCGGATGCCTCGGTATACGATAAAAAGTCAATGGCCTCGGCTGTTACCGATCAGTTTGGGTACTATAAAATCCGGCTGGACAAAAAAGATCCTGATATCAAGCTTTCAGTAAGTAAACGCGAGTACCGCGACACGCTGGTGATTATTACGGCTGCGGAAAACCAATACCTCGATATTCCGATTCGCTCGCTCACAACCGACCTGGTGGCGGAGACAGCCACCACGGTTGCGGATACGGCAACGGTGGAGAACGGCTTTGACTTGCCCTACGAAAGTGAAGCCAATGTTCAGAATATCCGCGACACGCTATACCAAACGGTTCAGACTTCATTCCTTCCGTTTCTGGGTACCAACGGACGTCTCAGCGGCAACGTAATCAATGAGTACTCCATCAACTTTCTGGGCGGATACTCGTTGGGTACACGCCAGATTGAGCTTGGATTCTTTTTCAATGTTGACCGGGGTGATGTGCGCTGGCTTCAAATTGCGGGGTTTGGCAATCTGGTGGGCCGTAACGTTTCCGGTGTGCAGGCCGCTGGATTTTTCAACGTGAATGGTGGCGGAGCAAACGCAGTACAGGTGGCCGGGTTTACCAACATCAATCGCCAAAACAGTGTGGGCGTTCAAGTCTCGGGTTTTGCCAATGTTGACCTTCATCGCTACTCGGGTGTGCAGGTGGCTGGATTCTCTAACGTAGTTCTGGATACAGCCAGAGGTGTGCAAGTGGCGGGCTTCGCTAATGTGGTAACGAATCACTATCAGGGTTCACAGTTTGCCGGCTTCTCCAATATTGCTACGCGAAAAATCTCGGGCTCTCAAATCTCGACTTTCTTCAACTATGGTCACACGGTGCGCGGTACGCAAATCGGGCTGTTCAACTATGCCGATACGCTCGGTGGCGTGCCTTTTGGTTTGTTGAGCTTTGTCAACAAAGGGTATCACAAATTAGAGTTGTCTGCCGATGAGATTTTCTATACCAACGTAGCCTTTCGAACCGGAGTGCGGAGCTTCCATAACATTCTCCTGGCTGGTCTCCGCCCGGAGTCGCCTTTTGGTGAACCCACGGTGTGGACGTTTGGCTACGGCATGGGCACCGCCACGCGGTTGGCGCGGTGGCTCGACCTCAATGTTGACCTCACCGCCCAGCACCTGAATAAAGGAGGGTTCACCAATGCCCTAAGCCTGCTTTCCAAGCTCCACCTCGGTTTTGATTTCCGCGTGGCCCGCAAGTTTTCGATTCATGCCGGTGGCACATTGAATGCCTACTTAACCGACACCTCGTTCACGGATTATCCGGTTCTGTTCACCGATATTCAGCCGTCAATTTTTTATGACGAGACGTTCACGAATGGCAATAACCTGAAGATGTGGTTCGGGGGTAAAGTAGCGCTTCGCTTTTTTTAGTCGGAATAGCAGATGTTTAATGTTATTCGGTTACAAAGATTCAAGGGTTCGCCCTGCTTGTCTTACTTTTGCAGCATGAGGTGTGGGATGATGATGATGCTTGGATTCTTGTGCGTGGTGCTGGCCGTTCACGGTCAGTCGGCAAGTGACTTATTTGCCGAAGGGCTCGCCTTGGAGAAGGCGTTCAAAGTTGAGGAGGCGTTGGCCAAATATGAGGCCGTTTTGCAACGGCAACCCACCCATGAAGAGGCGCTTTGGCATGCGAGCCGAATGGAATCGAACGTGGGAGGCCATTTGAAGGAGAAAGCGGCCAAGCGGACGCACTACGAAAAAGCACAGGCCTACGCACAGAAGGCTATCCAGTTGAATCCCCAATCGGTGGGCGGCCGTTTTGCGCATATCATCTCCATGGGCTTGCTATCCGAAATTGCTGACAACCCGCGTGAAAAAATCAAGAACGCCAAAATTATCCGCGAAGAAGCGGAAACCATCGTGAAGTTGGACTCCACGTTTGCCCCGGTGTATTTCGTATTGGGTAAGTGGCATTATGAATTGGCAAAACTCAACTGGCTGGAGCAGCTGGCCTGCGATTTTTTCTTTGGCGGCATGCCCGAGGATGTATCCATGGAAAAGGCGATCCGGCATTTTGAACGTGCCAGCACACTCGACCCCGACAACATTCTTTTCCTTTATGGCGAAGCTTCCGTCTACCACTACAAGAAGAATTATCCAAGAGCCAAGGCGTTGCTGGTGAGGGCCGTGCGACTCGCGCCCCGCGAGCCAGACGACATCCTTCGCAAAGAGAAGTGCCAGGCCATGCTGGATCAGATCAACGAGAAATCCTGATTTTTTTTTAACCGGTAGGGGGCCGGGCTTCCTGAGTTGTCTCTGACGAAGATGACAACGTTATGAAGACCCCTAAATTCCGTATTCTCTTTTTCCTTTTTCTGGTTGGCCTCGCGCGCGTTGCAGAGGCGCAAACGATTACACAAACCATCCGCGGTCAGGTGCTTGATCAGGTAACCCGCTCCCCGCTGCCGGGGGCCACGGTGATCATCCTGGATTCGGATCCGCTGATCGGGGCTACCACTGACCCCGATGGCAACTTTAAGTTGCCTCCGGTGGCGGTGGGCACGTACCACCTCAAAATTTCTTTTGTTGGTTACCAGGACCGCGTGATACCAAATGTGGTGGTTAACTCCGGTAAGGAAGTTGTATTGAACCTTGCCCTGGAGGAAGATATCATTCGCATGGATGAACTGGTGATTTCGGCAGAATCGCACCTGGAGAAAAACAAGCCGTTAAATGAAATGGCGGTGGTGAGCGCCCGCACCTTTTCTGTGGATGAAACCCGAAAGTTTGCTGCTGCCGTGAATGACCCCGCCCGCATGGTGGCCAGTTATGCCGGTGTGGTGCAGACCAGCGATGGTAACAATTCGATTTCGGTGCGCGGCAACGCTCCGTTTGGTTTGTTGTGGCGAATGGAAGGTGTTGATATCCCCAACCCGAATCACTTTGCCAACGTGGCCACTTCCGGTGGCGGAATTTCCATTATCAGTTCACAACTGCTCACGAACAGTGATTTCATGACGGGCGCCTTTCCAGCCGAGTACGGCAATGCGCTCGCGGGTGTGTTTGACCTCAACCTTCGAAGAGGAAATAATGAAAAACGTGAGTACACCATCCAGGCCGGCTTTCTGGGTACTGACGTGGCTGTGGAGGGTCCGTTCTCAAAAAATTACAAGGGCTCCTTTCTGGTGAATTACCGCTACTCCACGCTGGCTGTTTTGTCCCGGTTGGGTTTGGATGTGGGGGGCGCGGCCACCAACTTCCAGGATCTTTCCTACCATATTCATCTGCCTTCGAAGTGGGGAAATTTCTCATTTTTTGGATTTGGCGGATTGAGTGATCAGACCATTGAGGCAAAACAAGATTCCAGTCAATGGACGGATGAGTACTACCGGTACAATTCAACCTACTTCAGCAACACCGGGGCTGCGGGTGCCAAACACTCGCTCAATCTGGGCGCTAACACGTTTTGGCAAACCACGCTTGTCCTTTCCGGCAACAACCACGGCTTCCGCCAGGATCGGCTCGATGAGGAGTACATTCCACAATTTGATTATCGACAGAATTTTTTCAACCGTAAGCTTACGATCAGTTCGGTGCTGAACCATAAGATATCCGCACGTCATGCCGTTCGCACGGGGTTCTACGCAAACCGGTACTACTTTGACCTGACCAGGCGCTTTTTGAATCGCGAGACACAGCAGGTGGAGAACCCGCTGCAAGCAATGGGCACGGCCACCACCTGGCAGGTATTCGGTCAATGGAATTTCCGCGCCAGCGAAAGGTTAACGGTGAATACCGGCCTTCATAGTTTGTGGCTGCCGTCCAATGGCAGCGTTTCAGTTGAGCCGAGGCTTTCGGCAAAATGGGACATGTCCGGTCGCCAATCGCTGAGCATAGGCTACGGCTTGCACAGTCAGATGCAGCCGGTCGGAGTCTACCAGGCCAGCGTCACCGATCAATCCGGAACGACCCTTCAACCCAACAAACAGTTAGGGTTTAATAAGGCTCATCACTATGTGTTGGCCTTCGATCAATCGCTGTCACCCCACATGCGCGTGAAGGTGGAAACCTATTACCAGCACCTGTTCAATATTGCTGTGGAGGACGATCCGAATAGTTCGCTATCGACCATTAATAATGAAGAGGGCTACATCACCGATCCGTTGGTGAACAGGGGGCTGGGACGTAACTACGGGTTGGAACTTACGCTTGAGCACTTCCTGCACAACAATCTGTATTTTTTGGTGTCCGGCTCGTTATACGAGTCACACTACCGCGCTTTAGACAATGTATGGCGTAACACACGCTTTAATGCCAATCGGGCGATCAGCCTTACGGCCGGCAAGGAATTCCCGATGGCCAAAGACCGCACCTTTGGGGTGAACTTCCGGACCCTTTACACCGGTGGATTGCGTACTACGCCTATTGATGTTCAGGCGTCAATGGCGGCAGGTGAAACCCGGTATGTGGAGTCGGAGGCGTACCGCGATCAGTTGCCGGATTATTTCCGAACGGATCTCCGGTTTAGCCTCAAGCGAAACAAAACCAAATCGACCCGCACCTGGTCGTTAGACATTCAAAACGTGACGAACCATCAAAACCTGGGCGGGCAATACTTTGATGTGCGCACGGCAGAGGTCAAAAAGTGGTACCAGTTGCCCTTGTTGCCTATTTTGAGTTACCGGGTGGAATTCTAAAAAAAGTTGACTTTCGGATAGGGGGAAAAAACAGCCCGGTTGTCTGAAAAGGGAAGCTAAACACACGAACATGAAACAGATTGCCAGTTTATTGACAGCGTTGTCCTTAGTACTCATCTCTTGCCGGGAGGAGGATTTCGGACCCCTTCAAAATGCCCAGCGCAGCTTTAGCGAGGTGGGGTTCGACCGGCTACAGGTGCAGGATGCCATGGATGTAACCGTTAAGCGAGGAAGCTACTTTTCCGTAGAGGCCCAGGGTGACAGTCGGAACCTGAACGATCTTCTGGTGTACAAAACCGGTGGAACACTAGTGGTGAAGTACGACCGTCAGGAACAGCGTCAATACCAAACGCGCATTACCATAGTGATGCCCGAGCTAAAGGGAATTGATCTGGCCGGAGCTACTGTCGGCCGCGTTATTGATTTTACCGGAGTCTCCCGCCTTGACATGACGGTGAGCGGGGCTTCGGTTTTACATGCCCAGGTAGCCGCTACTGAACTGGTCGCCAATATCAGTGGGGCCTCCCAGGTTAGCTTGCGGGGCAGTGGCGAGAATTTACAGGCAACACTTACCGGTGCATCCCAACTTTCGGGGTTCGACTATCCGGTAGAGCTGGCTTCTCTTGTTTTTTCAGGAGCCAGTATGGGCAAGATCAGCAGTTCGCAGCGGTTGCAAGTTAACGCCAGTGGAGCGAGTGTGATTACCTACCGCGGTAACCCTCAACTGGTGCTGGATGTAACCGGTGCCAGCGTGGTGAGGCCCGAGTAGCCGAGAGCCTTTTGTAAAAGGCGTTTTTCCAGGCGGGCGAATTGTGTACCTTCCGTACATGATTCGCCCGTTGTTCTTGGCTGCGATGATCACGTTGTCGTGTTCCACCCGTACTGCTGACCCTATGACTTCCACCGTACCTGACGTTGACCGCTCATTTCATGTGTATGAACTGCAAAACAAAAACGGTTTGCGAATGAAGGTCACCAATTTTGGTGGCCGCATCATGGAACTGTGGGTTCCGGACCGCGAAGGAAAACTCGCTGACATTGTGCTGGGGTACGATTCGGCTGCCCAGTATCTCAACGGTAATCCCTACTTCGGTGCCCTGATTGGGCGCTTCGGGAATCGAATTGCACACGGTCGGTTTTCGATTGATGGCCGGGAATATCACCTCGCCATTAACAATGGAGCGCACGCGCTGCACGGTGGGCCGGGTGGATTCCATAATGTGTTTTGGCGATCGGAGTTAACGGAGCAGCAGGGGCGCCAAAATCTGGAATTGTATTACCTGAGCCGTGATGGGGAAGAGGGTTACCCCGGAAACTTAAAAGTGAAGGTAACCTATTCGCTCACCGATGAAAATGAACTGGTGGTCAACTATGAAGCCACAACCGATCAGACCACGATTATCAACCTTACCCAACATTCCTTCTTTAACCTGGCCGGTGCCGGTTTGGGCGATATTCGCGATCACCGCCTTCAATTAATGGCAGACCGGTATTGCCCGGTGGATGATGGCCTGATTCCCACGGGCGTTATAGCTGCCGTTGCCGGCACTCCTTTTGACTTTACCCAACCGCACGCAATCGGTGAGCGCATTGGCGAAGCTGACCCCCAACTTCGTGCCGGTCGTGGATATGATCATACATTTGTTTTGAACAAGCCAGACAAGGAGCTCGGATTGGCGGCCGTAGTAACCGAGCCGGGCAGCGGACGGGTGATGGAAGTATGGACTACTGAACCGGGCTTGCAATTCTATAGCGGCAACTTTTTAGATGGTTCGGATATTGGCAAGGGGGGGAAGGTTTATGGTCATCGCTCTGCCCTTTGTCTTGAGACCCAGCATTTCCCCGATTCACCCAATCAACCCGGGTTTCCGACCACCGAATTGAAACCAGGCGAAACCTACAGGCAAAAAACGATTTACCGCTTCTCAGTGGCTACGCCTTAATCACCAGTTCGTTCCAGGTGAAAACCAGGCTTACCAACATTAAGACGAACAAGACCGATACGATGATCTGATGTACCCGCTCGGGCACAGATTGGCGCAGCACGGTGGGCAAAAGCAACACCAGGATGAACAGCTTGTTGACTTGTTCAAGAAGCGGGTCACCCAGAATCGCCAGGTTCGTTACGATGGATAAGGCGGCCAGAGAAATGAATCCCCAGTAGAGTTTTCGGAAGTGTTGCAGATAAAACGCTTTCAGGTTATGGCCCTCGGCCCAATTGATGGGGAAGAGCAGGCGTGCCAGCACAAACAGGTTGATGGGGTAAAGCAGGGTGAACAGGAATTGGCCAAGTTGCCAGCTGGTGTTGGTGCGCATTTCGTAAAAAATCCACCATTCGTGCACGTGCAGGATAAAGACGAGTAGCACCCACAGGACATGTGGCCAGTAAAACCGAACATTCTTTTGATGCAGGGCATCAGCCAAACCGGTGATGATTTGGGTTATCCCCAAGCCCAAGATAATCGACACCAGTACCGCTACGTATTCAAAGGGGCTCACAATCAGGATATTTTCAGTTTATAACGGTTCTAAACAGTATGGGGCGGTAATTTGGCAAGTGTTTCGTTCAACGCTCGGTAGCAATTTTTTCCGGTCGCAAGTGGTAAGTTAAACATTCACTTGAAGTGAAATTGTTTAGCCAAATATTATTCGTTCCCTAATGATTTTTTGTTTGAAAAACCGCCATTGGCCCTTAGATTTGTGCCACTTCGTTAAAAAGGCGAAGTCCTAAACGTCATGATGCATTACCGAGTCGCGCGTTTTCATTCTTTTTTAACCCTGCTTTTTCTCCTCACCGCCTCTTTTATCCTTTTCGCTCAGACTGTTCCGACAGATGACGAATCCATCAAATCCGGTGAACAATTATTTAAGACCAACTGCTACACCTGCCACCGCGTCAAGCAAAAGTGGACGGGCCCGGCCCTGGCAGGTTACGAAACCCGCGTACCCTCCATTGCCTGGACCATCGAATGGGTGAAAAACTCGGCCAAGTTGATCGCCAGCGGGGACGAGTACGCCAACAAAATCTTCAAAGAATACAATAACAGCCAGATGACGGCCTTCACCAACCTGAAGGACGACCAGATTCTGGATATCTTGGCTTACATCGAGACCGAGGCGAAAAGGCAGGACAACCCGCCACCACCACCGGGAGAAAATGTCGCAGGTGGCGGTGCAGGCGTTCCTTCGGCCTACCTCAACCTGATCATCATCGGCATGTTTGTGATCTTGTTGTTGTTGCTGGTGATCTTAGTGCTGATTGTTAACGCTTTAAAGAAATTCCTTAACCAGCGCGATCTCAGTGAAGAAGATAAAGATGTAGTTGACTCTCCTTACACCGCGGGCTCGATCATGCGCAGCCCCGGCTTCATCTTTGTGGTGGTGTTTGTGGTTTCGGCTGTTGCCTTCAAAACGGTGATAGACGGCCTGTACTCCATCGGGGTGCAGCAAGGGTATGCACCCAAGCAACCCATTGCCTTCTCGCACAAAATTCACGCAGGCGTCAATGAGGTGGATTGCAAGTACTGCCATACCGGTGTGCTCAAAGGCAAACAGGCCAACATCCCTTCGGCCAACATCTGTATGAATTGCCACACCTACATTCAACAAGGTACCATTACCGGCACTGGTGAAATCGCTAAAATCTATGCGGCAGTCGGATACGACCCCGCCACCGGCCAGTACAGCGGCAAGCAGAAGCCAATCGAATGGATTCGTATCCATAACCTTCCGGACCTGGCCTACTTCAACCACGCCCAGCACGTGAACGTGGGTAACATTGAATGCCAGACCTGCCATGGCCCAATTCAGGAAATGGATGTGGTGAAGCAATACTCGCTACTGACGATGGGCTGGTGCATTGACTGCCATCGCAAAACCAACGTGAACACCAAGGACAATGCCTACTATGACAAGTTGGAGCAGTTACACAAGGCTGCGAAAGGCCAGAAGGCTGCCATGAAAGTGGAGGATATTGGTGGTTTAGAGTGTGCCAAGTGCCACTATTAATAATGGGTTTCTGATTTCTTTGACTATAGATCTATGAGCAATACAACCAAAACGTACTGGAAGGGTCTGCCGCAACTGACCAACGACCCGAACTACGTGAAGCATGCCGATAAGGAGTTTGTTGACCTGGGCGTGGAGCAGGATCCCGGCCACTCGCGCAGGGATTTCCTGAAGATGATGGGCTTCAGCGTAGCTGCGGTTTCCCTCGCTGCCTGCGAAGCTCCGGTGCGTAAGGCCATACCTTATATTAATAAGCCGGTTGATGTTGATCCGGGCATTCCCAATTATTATGCCTCCAGCTATGTTAATGGTGGCGACTATTGCTCCATTGTAGTAAAAGTGCGCGATGGACGTCCGATCAAGGTTGACGGAAACTCGCTCTCAAAAGTGACGTTGGGCGGTACCAGCGCCCAGGTTGAGGCATCGGTTTTGTCGCTCTACGATAATTACCGGCTGCGGGGCCCGAAAGTTGGCACTGCCAACGCTGACTGGGACAAGGTGGACAGTGAAGTGATTGCCAAGTTGGGCGAGATTGCCGCTAAAGGTGGACAAATTCGCCTGGTTAGCCAGACTATTCTGAGCCCCAGCACACAACTGGCGATTGCCGCTTTCAAAGCGAAGTACCCCACCACGCAGCACATCCAGTATGACCCCGTGTCGTACTACGGGATTTGGAAAGCCAATGAAGAATCATTTGGCACGGGTATGATTCCCTCTTACGATTTCAGCAAGGCTAACGTAATCGTGAGTATAGGTGCAGACTTCCTCAACACCTGGCTCGCCCCAATTGAGTTTTCAAAGCAATACGCAACCACACGCGAAGTCAGTGAAGACAAGCGCGAAATGTCTCGTCACTACCAGTTCGAGTCCAACCTTTCGCTTACCGGAGCCAATGCCGACTACCGCACTGCTATCCGTCCGTCACAAGAAGGTTTGGTGGTAGCCGCGCTCTATAATCTACTTGCCGGTAAGGCAGGCGTAGCGGGTATTTCATCTACCCTTAGTGGGGTGGCCAACCTTGAAAAAGCCGCTGGCGAGCTGTGGGAAAACCGCGGAAAGTCCGTGGTGGTCAGTGGCTCGAACGACAAGGCTGTTCAGGTCGTGGTCAATGCCATCAACAACTTGTTGGGCAACTATGGTTTTACCATTCTTCCTGGGCTTCCCGTCAACTACCGTCAGGGTAATGACGAGGCCATGGCGGCTTTCATTGCCGAGGCCGAAGGCGGAAAAGTAGACGGTGTGATTTTTTACAACTGCAACCCGGTGTACGATCACCCGATGGGTGAGAAGTTGGAGAAAGCGATCAAAGCGATGGCTTTGTCGGTGTCAACCTCTTACACCGAGGATGAAACGGCTTCGGCCTGTGCCTACAAAGCACCCGATCATCATTACCTCGAGTCGTGGAACGACTTTGAACCCAAGAAGGGACATTACTCGCTTTCGCAGCCGGCCATTACACCGATTTTTAAATCGCGCCAGGCCCAGGAAAGTTTCATGACGTGGGCCGGTGTGGCCAATGCCGATTACTACTCGTTTGTACAGAATAACTGGAAGACTAAGTTTTTTGCCAACGATAGCCAAGGCTGGGACTTCCAGACCTGGTGGGACAAGCGTCTGTATGATGGAGTGTATGAGAGTGGCGCCTCTGCCGGTGGCAGCGTATCATTCCGCAACGAAGCTTTATCATCAGCCGATAGCAGCATTGGTGCGACCTACAAAGCAAACGCCAGTGGCATAGAGCTGGTAATTGCCGAGAGTGCTACTGTTGGTAATGGCAGCATGGCCAATAACCCGCTGCTTCAGGAGTTACCCGATCCGATTACGAAAGCGGTTTGGGATCACTACGTAACCCTTTCGCTGAAGGACGCGAATGCACTGGGCATTAAGAACGATGCAGAAGGACGCACGCAGTTGGTCAGTGTATCAGCCAATGGTAAAACCGTAAAAGTAGCCGCCCTCGTGCAGCCCGGCCAGGCACAAGGCACCGTGGGTATTACACTGGGTTACGGTCGCACCAAGGTGGGTACCGTAGCCGAGAATTTAGGCGTGAATGCCTACACGCTGCTTTCTATGCTGAACGGTTCTGTGAATTATTCAGCTACCAGCGGAGTGAAAGTTGAGAAAGTCAACGAAGATTTTCAGATCGCCCAGACGCAGATCCACCAGACCTACATGGGGCGGACGAATGTGATTCAGGAGTCTACACTGGCGGAGTTCAAGAAAGATCCGGCAGCAGGTCGGGAAAACCCGATGATCACCAAGTGGGATGAGAAAGTAGATGCTGCTTCCTTGAGTTTGTGGAAAGGCCACGAATATAAGAGCCACCACTGGGGTATGGCCATTGATTTGAACACCTGTACCGGTTGCGGTGCGTGTGTCGTGGCGTGTAACGTTGAAAACAACGTGGCCCTGGTTGGCAAGCAGGAGGTTATCAACAGGCGTGAAATGCACTGGCTGCGGATTGACCGCTACTACAGCTCAGATGCCCAGCCTGGTGATTACGAGGGCTTGGAGCAGGCATCAGAAAATCCGGAAGTTACCTTCCAACCGATGTTGTGTCAGCATTGCAACAACGCGCCTTGCGAAACGGTTTGCCCGGTAGCGGCCACCACGCACAGTTCGGAAGGTCTCAACCAAATGACATACAACCGTTGTATCGGTACACGCTATTGTGCCAACAACTGCCCGTATAAAGTAAGACGCTTCAACTGGTTTAAGTACCACGACAACCAGCAGTTCTATCAGGCCAACCCGGCCATGAACACAGACCTGGGTCGCATGGTGCTCAACCCGGAAGTAACTGTCCGTTCGCGCGGGGTTATGGAGAAGTGCTCGTTCTGTGTGCAGCGCATCCAAACGGGTAAACTCACTGCGAAGAAAGAGAAGCGTGAGCTGAATGATGGCGAAGTGATAACCGCTTGCCAGGCTTCGTGCTCAACGGGTGCCATCGTCTTTGGTGACATGAATAACCCCGAAAGCCGCATCAGCAAGTTGTTGAAGATTGATCACTACAAGACGGTGAAGAACGCGAAAGGAGAGGAAGAGAAAGTCTTCAACTACGGTATTGACAAGAAGATTGGCAATCCGCGGGCGTACCGTGTGCTGGAAGAAATCGGTGTGAAGCCGAACATCTTCTACCTCACCAAGATCCGCAACAAGGACGGCAAAAAAGAAAACGCCTGAAAACTGAATTGAACTACGACTATTGACTAATTGATATGCAAGTAACTTCCGCGATTCGCGAACCCCTGGTAACCGGTGGCAAATCGGTGGCCGATGTTTCGGAGGACATTAGCCGGCAGGTAGAAGCCGCGCCCGCCCGTTCTTGGTGGATGGCCTTTGGTTTCTCCCTCGTGCTGCTGCTCTTTGGCCTTTACTGCGTATGCATCATGCTGTGGGAAGGCATTGGCATGTGGGGTTTGAACAAAACCGTTGGCTGGGCCTGGGACATCACCAACTTCGTATGGTGGGTTGGTATCGGTCACGCAGGTACACTGATCTCGGCCATCTTGTTGTTATTCCGCCAGCGTTGGAGAATGTCGATCAACCGGGCGGCTGAGGCCATGACCATTTTTGCGGTGATTTGTGCGGCCAGTTTCCCGGCCTTCCACATGGGTCGACTCTGGCTCGGATTTTACTGGGCGCTGCCGCTGCCCAATGCATTTGGATCACTGTGGGTGAACTTTAACTCCCCGCTGTTGTGGGATGTATTTGCGATCTCCACTTACTTCTCGGTTTCTTTGGTGTTTTGGTATATGGGTCTCATTCCGGACTTCGCGGTTATTCGCGACCGTGCCGTTGCCATGGGGCACAAAACCCGCGCGTTGATTTATAATGCACTGAGTTTTGGCTGGGACGGGGCTGCCCGTACCTGGAGCCGCTACGAATCGGTAGCCTTGATTTTGGCCGGCCTGTCCACTCCGCTCGTATTGTCGGTTCACACCATTGTATCGTTCGACTTCGCTACGTCCGTTATCCCCGGCTGGCACACTACGATCTTCCCGCCCTACTTTGTGGCCGGTGCGATCTTCTCCGGCTTCGCGATGGTTTTAACCCTGCTGCTGGTAACGCGCAAGGTTTTCAAACTCGAGGATTACATCACGATCTACCACATTGAGTTGATGAACATTGTGATCATCATCACGGGTTCCATTGTAGGTATCGCCTACATCACCGAGTTTTTCATTGCGTGGTACGGTCAGGTGCCCGCAGAACAATATGCGTTTATCAACCGCGCCACAGGTCCGTACTGGTGGGCTTACTGGAGTATGATGACGTGTAACGTGATTTCGCCCCAGCTTTTCTGGTTCAAGAAATTGCGCACCAACATTGCCGCCACGTTTGTGCTTTCCATCATTGTAAACATCGGCATGTGGTTCGAGCGCTTTGTGATCATCGTTACTTCGCTTCACCGCGATTACCTGCCCTCGAGCTGGTCTATGTTTTATCCGACCATGTATGATGTCGGGCAGTACGTATTTACGTTCGGTATTTTCTTTACGGCCTACTTCCTGTTCTCCAAGTATTTCCCGGTGATCAACATGGCCGAAGTCAAGAGTATTATTAAAGCAACATCAGAACGCAAGCACCATGGATAAAGGCAAACACTATCTGGTTGGAGTATTCAATGATGAGGACGTGCTGCTGCATGGCGTAGAGCACATTCGCGAGAAAGGCGTGCGTATCGAAGAAGTGTACACGCCCTTTCCGGTTCACGGGCTTGACGAAGCGCTGGGGTATAAGCGTTCACGCTTACCGATAGCTGCTTTCCTGTTTGGCATGACCGGCACCATGCTGGCGCTAACCATGCAGATCTGGATGTTGGGTTTTGACTGGCCGATGATTATTGGGGGTAAGAACTTTGCTTCCCTGCCGCCTTTCGTGCCGGTAACATTTGAGTTAACGGTGTTGCTGGCTGCCTTCGGTATGGTTGGTACTTTTATGATCGTTAGTGATTTGAAGCCCTACAAGTGGCCCCGCCAGTTTGATATCCGCAGCACGAACGACAAGCATGTGATGGCCATTGATTTGGCCAGCAACAAACTTTCGAAGGATGAAATTGCCCGCATCCTTAAGGAAAACGGTGCAGAAGAAGTCAACGAAAAGAATTTCTAAGTCTATGCGCAAAGGAATAATAGCAATTGTGTTGGGTGCGGCCGCGGTACTGGCCGGTTGCAAAGCCGGTGGCGATTACCAGGGTTTGGAGTATGCGCCCAACATGTATCACTCGGTAGCTTACGAACCGTTGAGCCAGATAACGGATGAAAGTGCCGGCACGATTGTTAATTCATTGGACAACGGTCGTGGCGAATATTTTAATTCGAATAAGTACAACCCGTACGCCATGAACCTGCGCGAGCCCGCCCCGAACACGGTGAAGCGCGACCCGCGCGGATGGCTGCCGTACCGCGGCAAACGCATCGCAAAAGACAGCATTCCGGCCTATACCGCTAAGCTTTCTAACCCGTTACGCAAGGACACCGCGCAGGTGGCCGCCTACCTGGAGCAAGGCAAAGTGTTATACGTTTCACAATGCCAGCATTGCCATGGCAAAACGGGTGCAGCCGAAAGCAAGATCGCTCAGAATTATGCTTTGGGCGTGGCCAACCTGAAAGCGGAAAACTACCTGGGAATTACGGAAGGACATATTTTTCATGTGATCACTTTTGGCGCGGGTAACATGTTGCCGCACGGCAGCCAGGTTAGCCCGGACGACCGTTGGAAAATCGCCATGTACGTAAAGCAATTACAGAGCAAATAATAACGACATAGATCAGTTACCATGATAGCGGACGAAAAATTCGAGTTTACCTCCGGTGCCAAGCGAAAAATCGTATACCTCGCGTTAGCGGGTGTGTTCTTTCTCGGTGTCGGTCTGTGGATGGCCATGAGCGATGGTCACGGTGGTGGGCATGATGAACATGCAGCCGTGGTGAATCAGTCGCTGGTGGCGTCAACTAACGCAGTAGGGGCGGAGCCGGAGGCGGCTGGAGGCGAGCATCATGGAAGCGCACCGTGGCTGAAGCGCCTGTACACCTCGTTGTGGCATAACAATGTGTTCTTTGCCGGCATCGGTGTAATTGGTTTGTTTTTCATTGCGATTCAGTATGCCGCGCAGGCGGGCTGGTCGGCTCCTATTAAGCGTATTCCGCTGGCCATCGGGCATTGGATTCCCATTGCCGGTGTGATGATGGTGGGCCTCTGGTTTTTGGTGAAGGGCGATGTGTTTCATTGGACCCACCACGACCTGTACGTAAAAGATACCCCCGGATACGATAAGATACTGGATGGTAAGTCGGCTTACTTCTTCTGGCCCTTCGAGGCAGGCGGATTCCCGATCTTTTATGTCATTCGCATGGTAGCTTTTTTTGGGCTGTGGTACCTGTTCTTCACGTGGATTAAAAAAGAAATGCTGGCGGAAGACCTGAGCGGCAACACCGCCCACTTCTTCAGTGCCCGCAAGTTCTCGGCTATCTTCCTGGTCATCTTCGGTGTTACCTCTTCGGTTGCCGCGTGGGATTGGATTATGAGTATTGACACGCACTGGTATAGCACCATGTTTGGCTGGTACATGTTTGCGAGCTGGTGGGTAACGGGTCTGGCGTTTATTACCCTCATTGTGGTGAACCTGAAAGACGCAGGGTACCTGAAAATGGTGAACTCCAACCACCTGCACGATCTCGGCAAGTTTGTGTTTGCCTTCAGTATTTTCTGGACGTACATCTGGTTCGGCCAGTTCCTGCTGATCTATTACGCCAACATCCCGGAAGAAACCGTCTACTTCATCACCCGTATGAGGACGGCACCGTACAGCTGGATTTTCTTTCTTAATCTGTTACTAAACTTTGTGCTTCCCTTCTTGTTATTGATGACGAGAGACGCCAAACGCCAAATGTCGATGCTGAAGGTGGTAACGCCTATCGTGATTCTTGGCCATTGGTTTGACTTTTATAACATGATAACCCCCGGGGTGATGAAAGGTGAAGGAGGATTCGGGTTTTTGGAATTGGGCTTGCTGATGATTTTCCTGGCGGCCTTCCTGTACATCGTATTGAATGCCCTTTCCAAAGTTCAGCTGGTAGCCAAGAACCATCCGTTCATGCCCGAGAGTTTGAACCACCATATTTAAACCGAAGACGAAATACAACGAGTTATGATGACCTTTTTGATTGTTGCGGCAGTAGTACTGGTAATAGCCATCCTCTACCTGATCTTCCGAATCGGAAATCTGGTAGGTGTGGTGAAGGGTAAAGAGGGCGATGCGGTCAGCGCAATGAATAACACCAATGCATGGCTTTTTATGTTGTTTTTGGTGGCCGGGCTCTCGGTTTTCTTTTGGTATTCCTTCACCTATTTTGCTGACTACACGCTTCCGGTGGCCTCCGAGCATGGGGTTGTTACGGATGGATTGTTTTGGACCACCATGTGGATTACCGTTGGGTCTTTCACCATCATTTTCATCGGCTTGTTTTGGTTCACTTTCAAATACAGGTACGACAAGAACCGGAAAGCATCATTCTTTGCCGATAACCATTACCTTGAGTTAACCTGGACGATTGTTCCAGCCATTGTATTGACATTATTGATCTTCAAAGGACTTACCGCCTGGACAGATATCACCGGACCTGCCAAAGATGATGCGGTTGTGATTGAATTAGTGGCGCAACAGTTCGCCTGGACATCCCGATACCCGGGAGTAAAAGATGGCCAGTTGGGCAAGAACAACTACCAGATGATTGATGCCGCGAATGAATTCGGCATTGATCTGTCAGACAAGAATTCATTCGATGATTTTAAATCGCTGGAACTTCATCTGCCAAAAGGCCGCGAGGTGTTGTTGAAGATTCGGGCCAAAGATGTTCTGCATTCTGTTTTCCTGCCGCACTTCCGTGTGAAAATGGATGCCGTTCCCGGTATTCACACCACGTTCAAGTTTACGCCCACGAAGTCAACCAACGACATGCGGGCGGAGACGGGCAATTCAAATTTCAACTATGAAATGGCCTGCACGGAGATATGTGGAAAGGGACATTTTTCTATGAAGTTTCCGGTGTATGTGCATGACAGCTATGAGGACTATGTAGCTTGGATGACGCAGCAGGAGTCCTGGCTGAAACAAAACCCGGATTACTTGAAACGTGTACCAGCCGAATTGCGCGAAGTAGCAATGATCAAGGCGGGCCTTCCCCTGGAAAGTGTAGCAGCTCCGCAAGTAACTCAAACGTCCAACTAAGATCTTTTTCGAACTATGGCAACCATTGATATTGACATCAAATCAGCCCAGTCACACGACAGCCATGAGCACGATCATGAGCACGAGCACCACGAAGGTAACTTCTGGACGAACTATATTTTCAGCCAGGATCACAAAGTAATTGCCAAGCAGTTCCTGATCACGGGCATGTTTTGGGCGCTGATCGGAGGCGTTCTCTCTGTGATCTTCCGTTTGCAACTTGGTTTTCCGGAGGCGAATCTTGAATGGTTGCGCCCTGTGTTGGGCGGCTGGATTACCCCGGAAGGGAAAATTGATGCCGAATTCTACCTGGCGCTCGTGACCATGCACGGTACCATCATGGTGTTCTTCGTGTTGACAGCCGGCCTGAGCGGCACATTCAGTAACTTCTTAATCCCCCTGCAGATTGGTGCGCGCGACATGGCTTCCGGCTTCATGAACATGCTGTCGTACTGGTTCTTCTTTTTGTCCAGTGTGGTGATGCTGAGCTCCTTGTTCCTCTCTACCGGCCCGGCCGGTGGTGGCTGGACGGTTTACCCACCTCTCAGTGCATTACCTCAGGCAATCCAGGGTTCTGGGTTAGGCATGACGCTGTGGCTGGTATCAATGGCGTTGTTCATTGTAAGTACGTTGCTGGGTGGTATTAACTATATCACTACCATTATCAACATGCGTACGCAGGGCATGTCATTTACAAAGATGCCCCTCACCGTTTGGGCTTTCTTCTTTACAGCTATCATCGGATTGTTGTCGTTCCCGGTGTTGTTCGGGGCGGCCTTGTTGTTGATATTCGACCGTAGTTTTGGCACCAGTTTCTTCTTATCGGACATCTACATCGGAGGGGAGGCCCTGCCCAATGTAGGCGGTAGCCCGATCTTGTTTCAGCATTTGTTCTGGTTCCTGGGGCACCCGGAGGTTTACATCGTGTTGTTACCGGCATTGGGTATCACCTCGGAAATCATCGCCACCAATTCACGAAAGCCAATCTTCGGTTACAAAGCGATGGTGGGCTCCATGTTGTTTATTGCGATCCTCTCCTTCGTGGTATGGGCACACCACATGTTTGTAACCGGTATGAATCCATTCCTGGGTTCCATCTTCACCCTGCTGACGCTCATTATTGCTGTTCCCTCTGCGGTTAAAATATTCAATTATGTAACCACCTTGTGGCGCGGCAATATCAAGTTCACAGCGGCCATGTTGTTCTCGATAGGTCTCGTTTCTTTCTTCCTTACCGGGGGTATCACGGGTATATTCCTTGGCAACTCAGCGGTTGACATTCAGTTGCATGATACCTATTTTGTGGTAGCCCACTTCCACCTGGTAATGGGTAGCGCGTCTTTCTTTGGCATGATTGCCGGGGTGTATCATTGGTTCCCCAAGATGTTTGGCCGAATGATGGACGAACGCCTCGGCACTATTCACTTCTGGCTCACGTTTGTGGGTGTATACCTGGTGTTTTTCCCCATGCACTACATCGGTATCGCGGGCTTCCCGAGACGTTATTACTCGTGGACGAGCTTCGAAACCTTCAGTGGTTTCGCTGACCTCAATATGCTGGTGAGTGTGGCAGCTATTCTCACCCTATCGGCCCAGTTCCTGTTCTTGTTCAACTTCATCTACAGCATTTTCCGCGGTCGTTTGGCCCCGGCTAATCCCTGGAACTCCAACACGCTGGAGTGGACAACGCCTCGTTTCCCGCAGCACGGCAACTGGCCGGGCGCGATTCCTACCGTTTATCGTTGGCCCTACGACTACAGCAAGCCGGGAGCGAAGGAAGATTTTATTCCTCAGCACATTCCCTATTCGGAAACACCTGAATCGAACCTGCCTCATGAAAATGAGCAGATCAAGCTGGAAGGTGTTGTGGTTAAGCCTTCGTCAGGTCACCACTGATCCGTTTAAGACTTGGACTTTACAGCGACCAGGGCGTTTCACCGTTGGTGTCTCACAACCCTGGTCGCTGTTTATTTTCTAATTGGCGTGGGCGGTGTTGTGCGCAGCACCGGCTCAGGCATGGGCTGCCCCGATTGGCCTCGTTGCTTTGGTAGCTGGGTGCCGCCCACCCGCGTTGAGCAACTCCCTGCGGACTATAAAACGACCTACGCGGCCCTTCGGGAAAAGAAAAATCAAAAATTTGTGAGTTATCTGCGCGCGGCCGGCTTTTCGGAAACTGCCGCGCAACTTGAGCGTGATCCATCCATTCGGGTGGAGGAAGACTTCAATGCCACCAAAACCTGGATTGAGTACCTCAATCGCCTCGTGGGCGTTGCCATTGGGTTATTCATCATCATATTGGTCTGGCGCGGTTGGCAGGTACGCAGGCACAAATCCTGGCTGTTTTACGGGGCCATTACGTTGTTGTTGCTTACCCTGATGCAAGGTTGGTTTGGTTCCATTGTAGTATCGACTAACCTCACCACGTGGACGGTAACGGTACACATGTTTCTGGCTGTTTTGATTGTTGGATTTTTGATTCACCTGTGGCATGCCAGTGGTCCGCAAACTCCCATTCAACCCGGGCCTGCCGTGCGATGGGTGGTAGTAGTTTGTATGATTTTGATGGCTGTACAGATCTTTTTGGGCACGGCTGTAAGGGAGATGGTGGATGTGGTTAGCCGGGAGGCCGATCGGTCGTCCTGGATTGAGCGGATAGGCCGCCCTTTTATTGTCCACCGCGGTTTTTCATGGTTGGTTTTGGGCGCCCATCTGGCGCTGTTGGCTATGCTTTGGCGTGCAAAAAACGCTTTAGCGCGTGCCGTATTCGTTGTAACTTTGGCGTCCATTCTCACAGGTGCGGGAATGGCGTATTTTGAAGTTCCTTCAGCCCTGCAGCCTCTTCATTTGCTCCTGGCTACCGTGTTAATCGGACTTCAGTATGTGTTGTATTTGCGCCTGAACATCCAGGGAAAAGAAGTGTTTACTAACTGAGCATGTCACCAGGGTATTCGTCAACGGTTGCAGATTTTTCGGCTTGGGTGCGGACAAAAGCATTTTATGAATTGCTGAAGCCGCGCTTGTCCATGCTCGTGGCCTTTTCGTGTGCCTTCGGTTATGCGTTGGCGGCCCCAACCCAAATCAACTGGAGCGTCCTGGTCATGTTAACGGTAGGTGGGTTTCTGTTGAGCGGTGCCTCGGTAACTATGAATCAGGTGCTGGAAAAGGATTTGGATAAAATCATGACCCGCACACAAAACCGCCCGTTGCCTACGGGTAAAGTCACCCCGGCTGAGGCCACCCTGTTTGCGTTGATCTGTTTTGTAGTAAGTGTGGTTGTCCTGTTTATCGTAACCAACCCGTTAACCGTCATATTATCCATCATTTCGGCCATCTTGTACACCGTGGTGTATACCCCATTAAAGCGTGTGGGGCCGGTGGCTGTGTTTGTGGGTGCCATTCCCGGGGCCTTGCCTCCGCTATTGGGTTGGATTGCGGCCACGGGACAAATCACCCACGAGGCCATGATTATTTTCGGCATACAATTTATCTGGCAGTTTCCCCATTTCTGGGCGATTGCCTGGGTGGCAGATGATGACTACAAGAAAGCCGGGTTCAAGTTGCTTCCCTCCGGTGGCGGAAAGGATTTGAACACGGCCATTCAGATTATGGTGTACACGCTCTTCCTCATCCCCCTTGGCCTGTTGCCGATGAAGTTCGGTATCACCGGTATGGACTCAGCTATTGTGGCCACCGTTTGTGGCGTGTTGTTTTTGGCGCAGACCTTTTCCCTGATGAAAACGGGAAGCCGCCAAAGCGCCTTGCGCATTATGTTTGGCTCGTTTCTATACTTGCCGATTGTTCAAATTGCCTACTTGTTGGATAAAGTGAATTGATATGGAGAATGTGATGAAGAATGATATCCGCATTGTGGAGGAGCCGCGCAAGCCCCTGGCGATGCATCCCAAGAAGTTTGCCATGTGGCTGTTTCTGGCTAGTGTGCTGATGTTGTTTGCTGCGTTTACCAGCGCGTACATCGTGCGGCAAGCCGAGGGCGACTGGGTAATTTTCGACCTGCCTGTGATGTTTACGTTTACCACGGTGGCTATTCTGGCTAGCAGCATACCGGTGCAGTGGGCGTACTTTGCCGCCCGGAAAAATCAACAGAACCTGGTGGTGGCCCTGCTGGGTATCGGCACGGTTTTAGGCATTTTGTTTCTGGCCGGCCAGTGGCAGGGGTGGCGGCAGTTGGTGGATAACCATATTCACCTGGTGGGCAACCCGTCAGGGTCCTTTTTCTACCTCATCACGGGTTTGCATGGTCTACACATTATCAGTGCTGTCATTTACCTGATCATCACGCTCGTACGGGCGCACCGCGGAATTATTCATTCAGGCAACCTGGCACCCCTGGAAATGTGCGTTACGTACTGGCATTTTTTGGGAGGACTTTGGCTATATTTGTTCGTCTTTTTATTATTGAACCGATAACATTCGATCTATGGCACACACAACGGTAGCAACAGCACCGGGCAAGAGTATCTGGGATGGGGGCGTATCGCCCATGGGCGCCAGCTATGGCAAACTCATGATGTGGTTTTTCCTGCTTTCCGATGCTTTTACGTTTTCTGGCTTATTGATTACCTACGGCTTGGTCCGCTCTTCGCACCAGGCCTACCAGGGAACCATTGATGCCTTTACGTTTTCAACCGAGTACTGGCCTGTACCCGAAAAGGTATTTGAGGCCGTTCCGTTCCTGCATGGCGTTGAACTGCCGCTCGTGTTTGTGGGTATCATGACCTTTATCCTCATTATGAGTTCGGTGACCATGGTTTTGGCCGTAGAGGCCGGACATCGCATGGATCGCAAAGCCGTAGAGAAGTGGATGCTGTGGACGATTCTTGGAGGTGCTACCTTCTTAGGCTGCCAGGCATGGGAGTGGACGCACTTTATCGTAGGCACCGGAACACCAACGGTTAAAACCATTTTCGATTCAGTTACGGGGGTCTCTCAGCAGATTGACGTGTATGGCGCCAACCTCCACGTGAATCAGTACGGCCCGCAGACGTTTGCCAACTTCTTCTTCTTTATTACCGGCTTCCACGGGTTTCACGTGTTCAGCGGTGTGCTGCTGAACTTCTTGATTTACTACAACACGGTTACGGGTGTTTACGACCGGAGAGGCCATTATGAAATGGTTGAGAAGGTAGGTTTGTACTGGCACTTTGTTGATTTGGTGTGGGTGTTTGTGTTCACCTTCTTCTACCTTGTGTAATCCGACTATCAAAATTTTAACGAGATAAAACTCATGGCACATCACTCAAACGAACCTCAGGTTACCGTCCTTCCGCCCGATAGGGCAAAAATCATGCACCTCTGGAAAGTAGCGGGCATTTTGCTGGCGGTAACAGTTGCTGAATTTGCCGTTGCCTTTTTGGTACCCCACGAATTCCATACCACCCGCGTAGCGATTTTCGTGGCGATGACCATCGTAAAGGCCGCTTATATCGTAGGTGAGTTTATGCACCTGAAGCACGAGGTTAAAGTACTGATCTGGTCAATCCTGATCCCGATGGTATTTGTGGTCTGGATGCTGGTGGCATTCGTGTACGAAGGCATGAAGTTGTCGGACATCCGTTTCTTCTGACATGATCATAGCATAACAGGAAGGGCCGCATCAAACGGCCCTTTTTTTGTTTCGAACGTATGAAGCGTAAACCGATCTTACTTTTCCTGGCCCTGCTTTTGCCCGGATTGGTGTTTGTTTTCCTTAAATTCTTTGGAAAGAACCAATTTGATATTCCGGTCTATCACCAGGACTCGATTGCCGCACCCGCGTATTGCCAAGTTCCCATTCAATTGCCGTATGCCCTGCCCGACTCCGTTTCGCCTTTGCGCGAAGGTCAGGTGGGTATTGTGATCAGCGGGGACTATGCAAAGGTGGAGATGGATCGGCTTTCGCAGGAGTTTGAGTCAACGGAATTTGTTTTTCGTCACGTATCCGAAAACCAGGCGTGGAGATGTGTGTTATTACTGGAGCCTCCGTGGAATACAGTGCTGGTGGATACCCGTGGTCGAATTCGCGGATACTATGCCATCGGATCGCGTGAAGAAATGGATCGGCTGATGCTGGAAATGAAAATTTTGATGAACAAGTACTGATCATGGAGAACAAAGAGCCTTACAAAAAACTTATACTGACTTTATCGGTCGCTATACCCGTGGCTGTTGCCGTTCTGTTTCGGGTACGTATCCCGGGCTACGATCTTTCCTTTTTGCCTTCGATTTACGCCACGATCAACGGAGTTACGGCCCTCCTGTTGCTGGCCGGACTTTGGGCGATCAAAAACAAGAAGCGTTCACTTCATGAAACCATTATGAAGTATTGCCTTGGCCTGTCGGCTCTTTTTTTGGTGATGTATGTGGCCTACCACATGACAAGTGACCCCACGCCATTTGGGGGTCAGGGTGCTGTTCGCATGGTTTATTATTTCCTTTTGATCAGTCATATTGTGCTTTCGGTAGCCGTGGTACCCCTGGTGCTTTTTACCTTTTCCCGTGCGCTGGCAGGCAATTTTGAGCGGCATCGGAAACTGGCTAGATTTACATTCCCGATTTGGTTATATGTAGCCGTCACGGGAGTTGTTGTGTACCTGATGATTAGCCCGTATTATGCTTAAGAGGATTACCTTGATGCTGGGTGCTATCGTGCTGCTTACGCTGCCCGCGGAAGCGCAATGCGCTATGTGCCGGGCCACTCTCGAAAACAACGTGAGCAATGGCAACGTTGGCATTGCAGCCGGAATCAATACCGGGATTCTTTATCTTTTTTTTGCACCGTACCTGGCGGTGGCGGTTCTTGCTTTTTTCTGGTTCAGAGCCAGTCGTAGAAATGCACCCACGAAGCTTACCGGCAGCCATTTGGCAGGGTAGATGCCCGCGCTGCCGGCAAGGCAAGATGTTTCTTGCATCCGCGTGGGATCTGAAGAATTTTTCGCGGATGAATGCGCATTGCCCCGCGTGTGGTGTTGCCTTGGAGCCCGAACCTGGATTTTACTTTGGTGCCATGTTTGTCAGTTATGCTATTAACGTAGCCATTTTCGTTTCTGTGTGGCTTGTTTTGCGCGTCTTGTTTAGGCCGGACGATTGGGTGTATCTGGTTGCCCTTCCGGCCAGCGCCATTGTCTTTCTTCCCTGGACCTACCGGTACTCGCGCATCTTATTCCTGTATGGATTCGGAGGCCTCCGCCCCGTAAAACCCTAAGTGCCTTTTTGCTACCTTCGTAGCATGCATTCTTTCGCATGAAGGTGTCCTTCCGCGTGCTTCTTGTGCTCACGCTGCTATCGGCTTTGGGTGGTGGTGTCCTGTTTTCCATAACACGTGATGAGTCTGAGCGCGCGGAAGCGATTAATATTCGGGCGCAGTTGATGGTGCGTGAAGTCGAGTCAGACGCGGTTCGTCTGGCGTCATACCCGGATAGCCTGGAGTTGTGGAGTAAGACGAAATACCCGTTTTTTTTAGTTCGGGAGGGAATGGTAGTCAGGTGGAGCGACCATACCCAGATTCCTCAGCAGTTGCTTCCGGCCGACTCAGACAACTGGGCCTACACCGCAAGTCCACGTGGCCAGTTTTTGATCAAAGGGTGGCGAACCGCAACCGGTTACTTGCAGGTCAACATTCCATTGGTACAGCAGTACCGCGTTACTAATCAGTATCTCTTCGCCACGTGGAACTCCGATTTGTTTGGAGAAGGTAAACCGGAGATCTATGCGGGGGGAGGGTCAGGTTATGTTGTTGACGTGGCGGGAAAGCCGATGTTTACAGTGGGGAAGCTTCAGCCCGATCGGCCCTTTGCCCGGGCCGGTGCCGGGTTATTGTTGGTGGCTATGGTTGGTGCCTTAACCATACTCTCCCGCTGGCTGCGAAGCCGGAGCCCGGCCTGGAGTTGGTTGGGTATGGCGGTTGTCCTGGTGGCCGTTCGCCTGGTGATGATCCGCGTGGATTTCTTCGGGCCGTTTCGCCATCTCTCGATCTTCGATCCTCAGGTTTTTGCTTCCGCGTGGTATAACCCTACGCTAGCCGATTTTACCCTTAACCTGACCGTGTTGGCGGTCGTGTGCTGGCTCTTTCAGCAAAGCGCATTAACATGGACATGGATCGAACGGGTGACGCAACAGGGTGCCATTCGATTCGCTGTAGTAATTGGTCTGTTGTTCCTTGCTGTTATCGGGTTTTTGCATCCGTATTTGGTAGTGGAGGCGTTGTACCACAACTCGGGCTTAACCCTTGAGATCACGGAGTCGATCCGGATGGACCTCCCGCGCATACTTGCCTGGGTTAGCGTGCTGATGGGTTGCGCTGCGACCGTGTTTTGGGTCCGTCCGCTCATTAGGGCCGCGTTTCAAATCGTGCCGAATCATATCAATCGGATTGCCTGGGTTGCCGCGGCCCTTGTTTTGTTTATCCTGTTTTCTATTTCATTTGGTCGGTTCGATTGGGTAGCGGCATCTGCCGCTGCGGTGGGAATCGCCCTGATCGGATACAAACGGGATGAAGCTGGTCTCTCCTGGCGGCCATTTCGGGGGGATATGTTGCTGGTGCTATTGCTGGCATTTCAGGTTTCGGTGGGTGTCTGGATTTTTGCAGCCGAGCGATCCCTCCGCGATCAGATTCGCTACGCGACCACCCTGGCCGATCAGGATGTACTGGCCGAGTTTTTATTGAATGAGGCCATTGGGAAGATCAGTGAGGATCGATTTATTCAGGCTCAGCTGAGCAGCGCCATCCTGCCGAAGGGAACCATTCGGGCTCGCATTGTTCAGAACTACCTGTCGTCCTACTTCAATCAATATGATGTGCGCGTGTTGATCTACAATCAGGCACAGAACCCGGTGGCCGGGGGAGGAATACCCTGGGCCGAAATTGCCCGGGGCTTGCAGACAGCCGTGCGAACTGAATACGAGGGTGTGTATTATCACAGCCAGCCCGATCCGGATGTTGTGCGACAGTACTCAGCCGTTGTCCCGTTCCTTCGCGATCAGCAACCGGTGGGTACAGTAGTAATCCAATTTCGACTTAAGAAAGAGCTGCCCCGAAGTGTGTATCCCGAGTTGCTGGTCGATAATCGTTTTGGCCAGTATCTTCAATCGCGAAACTTCAGTTACGCGTATTTTCGCGATGGGAAATGGCTGGGCCAGTTCGGTGAGTTCGACTATGTGCGCCAATTTCAACCGGAATGGCTTCATCAGCCAACGCTTTACCGTACGGGCATCGCGCAAGGCCAGGCGGTGCATGTGGCCACGGAAGATGCCGGAGGCCGGGTTACCGTTGTCACGGCCGATCGGTATACTCCTTGGCGGTTCTTTTCAAATTTCTCGTTTTGGTTGTTTTCCGGATTGATGATTTGGCTTACCGTGGTGCTGTTGGGTGTAGTTTACCGCCCCGCTGGCTCGGGGTTGCCCTATGCTTTTAAGATCCAGTTGTATCTGCTCACTGCGTTGTTTGTTCCGGTGGTGGTGCTTTCAGTTGTAGTGGTAAGCGTAATTACCGAACAACGCATTGGTGAATTGCGAAGTGATTTTGTCGCAAAAGCGCGGCAGGCGGTAGCGTTGCTGGAGACTGAAAATGAGCAAGATTCAGTTGTTCAGATTTCGTGGGCCGAACGCGTGGCCAATGTATCGCAGCAGGTTCAGGCCGATTTGTCGGTTTTTGATTCCGCGGGTCATTTACTGGCATCCAGTCAACCCGCAATCTTCAACAATTGGCTTTGGGGTCCCTATCTCAATGTCAGGGCCCTTGCCGAACTGCGAACGAAGGCCGAGACGGTGGTGGAGGAGCAAATGGGCGCGCTGACGTACCAAAGTGTGTATGTGGCACGGCAGCCGTTTGAAGGAAGTCCGGATGTGGTGCAATTGCCGTTCTTTGGCTCAACCGCGTCCATTGAGGCGGTCAGGTTGTCGGTGATCACCACGGTGCTGACGGTGACGGTTTGGCTCGTCCTGCTTTTCATGATCTTGAGTTTGTATGCCATCCGCAACCTGGTGAAGCCCATTCAACTGGTAGCCTCGGCCCTTGAGCGAACATCCTGGCTGAAGGCCAATCAACCCATTCCGTTGCGCTCGAACGATGAGTTAGGACAGTTGGCCGCGCGCTATAATCAGCTGTTGGCTAATCTTGAGCGAAGCAAAGCCGAGTTGGCTCGTAACCAGCGCGAAGCCGCATGGCGCGAGATGGCCCAGCAGGTGGCCCATGAGATTAAGAATCCGCTTACGCCCATGCGACTTTCGTTGCAACGCATGGAACTCGCCAGTCGGGAAGATGAGCGGCAATTGAGCGCGGTGCGCGCCCTGTTGCAGCAGGTGGATATTCTGAATGAAATTGCCTCTTCGTTTAGCGCATTTGCCCGCATGCCAGCTCCCGTCATTGAGCGATTGGATCTGGCAGTGGAGTTACAGAAAGCGATCGCCTTGTATGCCAACGATACACGAGGTGAAATTGCATGGCAGAAGTTTACGGAAAGCATTATGGTTATGGCCGATCCTGCCCTTTTGAATCGGGTGTTTTCCAATGTTATTCTCAATGCGTTTCAGGCGCGGGAGGAGGGGACGGTACATCTTACGGTGAGTATCACGCGCGGTGACCGAGTGGTTCGCGTTCATTTTTCAGATGACGGTCCGGGGGTTGATGTGGCGATGCGGGAGAAGATCTTTCAACCTCATTTTACAACCAAGAAATCGGGTTCGGGGTTGGGCCTCGCGATTGCCCGGCAGGGATTGAACCAATCGGGCGGAAACATCGAATATCAGCCGGAGCCCGGTGGTGGCTCGCGATTTACGGTCGAGCTGCCCTTGGCGTAGTCAGAGCGAGGTAACTTTACCTTTAAGGTTCTTCATCACCTTGTTGGTGAAGACGAAGTCGTCCAGTTCTTTCACACCCGAATTCATGATCTCGTGGTATGAACCCTCCCAGAGTTTGTGCCCTTTGTACAGAAACATGATTTTTTCGCCAATCCCCATCACGGAGTTCATGTCGTGCGTAACCACTACCGTGGTGATGTCATATTCCTCGGTGATCTCTTTGATGAGTTCATCAATAACGATGGAGGTTTGCGGGTCAAGGCCGGAATTGGGCTCATCGCAAAAGAGGTAGTTGGGGTTGTTGACGATTGCCCTGGCAATCCCCACCCGTTTCTTCATGCCCCCGCTTATCTCGGACGGCATCTTGCTGTTGACGTTCTCCAGGCCAACCCGTTTCAAACAAAAGTTTACGCGGTCCAGCTTTTCCTCCAGTGTTTTGGTGGTGAGCACGTCCAGCGGAAACATCACGTTTTGTTCAACATTTTTCGAATCAAATAGCGCACTGCCCTGAAACAACATGCCCATCTCGCGCCTGATCTCGGATTTCATGTCTTTGTCCGCTTCCGTAAAATTCCGAAGGTCAAAATAGACGCTGCCCTGGTCGGGCTGGAGCAAACCGACAATACACTTAAGTAACACGCTTTTGCCCGTACCGCTGGAGCCGATAATCAAGTTCGTTTTTCCTTTATCGAACTCCCCGCTGATGTTATCCAGCACAGGCTTGCCGTTGAACGCTTTCGATATGCGGTTGATCTTGATCATAACAGTAATTGGGCCAGGAAGTAATCCGATAGCAGTACGGCAATAACGCTGGTGGTTACAGCCGAAGTACTGGCAATGCCGACTTCGAGCGCTCCACCCTGGGTGTAGTATCCTTTGTAGGAGGAAATAGAGCTGATGAGAAAGGCAAAAACCAACGATTTAATCAGGGCGAATGAGATGAAGTAGGGGTTGAAGGCCAACCGGATGCCATAGATATAGTCCTCAGCCGTCATGATTCCGGTCAGGGTGCCCACCAGATATCCACCCACCAGCGAGCACACCCCCGCTACGATTACCAACAGCGGGTACATCAGAATCGAGGCAATGATTTTGGGAAGAACGAGATACGAGGAGGAGTTAATACCCATCACCTCGAGGGCATCAATCTGTTCGGTGATGCGCATGGTGCCGAGCCCACCCGCCATGCTCGACCCCACCTTACCGGCATAAATGATTGCCATTACCGTAGGAGCTAGTTCCAGAATGGTCATTTCGCGCACGACTTGCGAAATGATGTACCTCGGGATTAGGGGATTAACCAGGTTGGCCGCAGTTTGAATGGTTGACACGGCCCCCATAAATGTGGAGACCAGCACAAAAAGCAAAATGGAACCTATGCCGATGATGATGCACTCTTCCAGAACCAGCTGGTAGTACGTCTTGAAGGTTTCCCTTCGAACAAACAAAGACCCAAGAAAGATGACGTACTTTCCAAATCCTTTCATGAACAGGGGTGGTGAAAAAACGCTAACTTGCTCAAAGATAACTGATTTTGCATGAACAAATTAACGGTAGTCACGGGTGGTTCGCAGGGCATTGGCCGGTGTATTGCTGAGCGTTTTGCACGTGAGGGGTTTGATATCGTGACCTGCGCCCGCAAACGTGCGCCCCTGGAGGCGATGAAGGAACAAATGGAAAAGACGTTTGGCAACCAGGTGTTCATTCATACCGCGGATATGGCCGAACGCGAGCAGACCAAATCGTTCACCCATTTCGTGCTGGCGTTGAACCGGCCCATCGATGTGCTCGTCAACAATGCAGGATTTTACGTGCCCGGCAAACTCACCGAAGAGCCCGAAGGTACACTGGAGCAAATGCTGGCTGGCAATGTTTTTAGTGCCTACTATACCACGCGCGGTTTGGCGGGTCACTTCAAAAGCCGCAAGGCCGGTCATATCTTCAACATCTGTTCGGTGGCCAGTATCCGGGCCTACGTCAATGGCGGTTCGTATGGTGTGGCCAAGTTCGCCCTGCTGGGCTTTTCCAAGACGCTTCGGGAGGAACTCAAGGATTTTAACATCCGCGTGACGTCCATTTTGCCTGGCGCAACCAAAACCTCCAGTTGGGATGGCGTAGACGTGGAGGAAGGCCGATTTATGAAGCCGGAAGACGTGGCCGAAATGGTGTACGCGGCTTATGCGGTATCTCCCCGCAGCGTAGTGGAAGAAGTCCTCATCCGGCCACTTTTGGGCGATATTTAGCGGCTTTTCGGACGCAGAAAGGCGAACAATTAACCGGGTTGGAGAGTTAACTTTGTACGACAATTCTGAACTGTGAATACTGGCATTTCCTCTTTGCGAAGCTACTGCACCAGCCTGGTGAGTTACCACAGGCGCGAGACTATTGAAGTGAAAATCGGAGACGTGCCCCTCGGTGGGCGTAATCCGATCCGCGTTCAATCCATGACTACGGTGGATACCATGGATACGCTGGGCTCGGTGGAACAAACCATCCGCATGGTCGATGCCGGGTGTGAGTATGTGCGCATCACGGCTCCCAGCATCAAGGAAGCACAGAATCTCGAACACATCCGCAACGAATTACGCAAGCGCGGTTACACGGTACCCTTGATTGCGGACATTCATTTTACACCCAATGCAGCCGAACTGGCCGCGCGATTGGTCGAGAAAGTGCGGATTAATCCCGGCAACTATGCCGACCGAAAGCGCTTCGAAACCATCGAGTACACCGAGAGTTCCTACCAGGCGGAGCTGGACCGCATACGCGATAAATTCTTGCCGCTGGTGCGGATATGCAAAGAGTATGGAACGGCCATGCGCATCGGCACAAACCACGGTTCATTGTCCGACCGGATTATGAGCCGCTACGGAGATAATCCTACCGGCATGGTGGAGTCTGCACTGGAGTTTCTCCGCATCTGTGAAGACGAGCAGTTCTATAATATTGTGTTGTCTATGAAGTCGAGTAACCCACAGGTCATGGTACAAGCCTACCGCCTGCTGGTCCAAAAGCTTCAGGAAGGAAATTTTAAGCCCTATCCCTTGCACCTGGGCGTTACCGAGGCGGGCGATGGTGAAGATGGTCGCATCAAGTCGTCTCTGGGTATCGGCACGTTGCTGGAAGATGGGCTGGGGGACACCATCCGCGTCTCGCTCACCGAAGAACCGGAAGCGGAAGTGCCGGTGGCAAAGGCACTCGCTGATCGTTACACCCATCGCAAGGGCAATCCGATTCCGGAGATTCATCATTACCCGATTGATCCATTTAGCTACACCCGCAGGGCCACCCGCCAGACGGCCAACCTCGGTGGGCACGAAGTACCGCGTGTTATCGCGGACATGTCCGGCAGGCAAGCGCTGACACCGGCTTCGTTCTTCGCGGTGGGGTATCATTATTCGGTGCCGCTCGACAAATGGAACATCAGCGACATGGCCTGCGACTATGTCTATGCCGGATCCAATCCGGTTGATTTTGAGATTCCGGGCACGCTGGGCATTATATACGATGTGGCCACCTGGCAACAACGCAGGCAACAGCCAAGGGCTTTTCCGCTGTTCCATTTGCCGGATTACCTGGCTTCAACCGATAGGTCAGCCACGCTCAATTTCGTCCGCACCGACTTGTCGCAACTGACAAAGGAGGCTGTCGCCCGGGTAACGCAGGACGATACAACGGTATTGGTGATCGACACGCAAAACGAACATGGTTACGCAGAGCTCAGGAGACTTTTTGTTGAATTGATGGAAGCGGATTGCCCGGTACCGGTAGTGATTGCCCGCAGATACCAAGGCCTGAATGAGGAAGAATTTCAGTTGTATGCCGGTACGGATGTCGGTGGCCTGTTGGTGGATGGACTGGGCGATGGGGTGATGCTCTCGGCTGACCAGAACCCCCGGCTATTGAATGCCACTGCGTTTAACATCCTCCAAGCTTCGCGCACGCGCATTTCGAAGACGGAATACATTTCCTGTCCCTCCTGCGGACGCACGCTTTTTGATTTGCAGGAGACCACCGCCAAAATCCGGTCGCGCACCAGTCACCTCAAGGGCATTAAGATTGGTATCATGGGTTGCATTGTGAATGGCCCTGGTGAAATGGCCGATGCCGACTACGGCTATGTGGGTTCCGGCCCGGGTCGCATTACGCTCTATCGCGGCAAGGAAGTGGTAAAGAAGAATGTGCCGACCGTCAATGCCGTAGATGAACTGATCGGACTGATTCGTGAAGATAATCTCTGGACGGAACCTAAGCTTGAAACACAACCGGTATGAACGAAGAAAAAGTAAACAAAGAACCCAAAAAACTTTCGGTCCGCGAGTTTTTGTCGTTGGGGGAAGTAGGCGGTTATTTTTTTCGGGGTAAAGATCCGAGCCGGCCACGTAACTTCAACATCCGGATGATGCATGGCATCAACAAGCTTTCGATTGTCATGTTCCTGATTGCCGTGATTGTAATTGTAGTCAGGCGGTTTTTCTAACCCGACCTGGATGAACATTGAAACCTTTCGGAAGTACTGCCTGCATAAGCCGGGCGTTACGGAAGCGTTTCCGTTTGATGAATCGGTATTGGTCTTCAAAGTGGGCAGCAAGATGTTTGCCCTGACAGACGTAGACACCTTTGAGAGTGTGAACCTCAAATGCGACCCGGAACGGGCTATAGAATTGCGCGAACGCTACGAGGCCGTCCGGCCGGGGTATCATATGAACAAGAAACACTGGAATACCCTGGTGATGGATGGCAGCCTGCCCGACACCTTCCTGCGGGCTGAAATTGACGCTTCCTATGCCCTGGTGGCCGCCAGGCTGCCTAAAAGTGAAAAATTAAGACTAGGCATTAAATAGTCTGATTATCAATTTTTTACAAATTGGTTACTTTTATTACCTGGGTCAATATTCATCGCTTTGAAATCCTTATTTTTGAAGCTTGTACGTTCTCTATTCATGCTCAGAGCGTTAGGTGTCTTGGTTGGCGTTTGGGTGCTCAGTTCGTGCACCCAAAAAATGGTTTGCCCCGCTTACCAGAGCGCCTTTATTTTCGATAAACCAACCGCCCGTGAGCAGTTTGTCTATTTCAATGCCGATACCGCGAATGCGCGCGATGTGGTCGCCAGCGCTGACCGGTCTTTTACACTCCCTCCGAAACCGACACCGGGAACGAAGGCCTTTTATCGGGGCGATAGCGTGGAAGTGAAGTACGAAGTGATGCAGGGCCCCGCCTTGCCTAAAGCCAAAACGGTTAAGCGCGACCGTTACCTGTTGATGCCGCGCAAGACCTATCAGAAAGCGTTGCGCAGTCTCATGACGGTGGAGATGAAGCCCGTCTACCCGAAGAAAGTGGAGGACGACTCCGCCATGGCAGCCCGGCAGTTGGCCAACATCATTCGCGATGAAAATGACTCCACATTCGGCACCCGCCCTGAAGCGAAAGGCGACAGCGTGTATGTGATCTCCAAAGCCAAAGAAAAATTCAACGTAGAGCAAGATAACTACCTGTGGTACTTCCGCGACATGCTGGTGCTGCCCGATGTGCGGTTGGCGATGGAAGGCCAGGCCGGTGGCGAAAGCTCAGAAGGAGGGCAATCCTCCAGGAAGAAGGGTTTCTTCAAAAACCTGTTTGGGAAGAAGAAAAAGTCAGCCAACGACTCCACGTATATGAAGGACTTGCAGTCGACCGACTACCCGCTGGATAGCGCGGCAAGTTCACCGAAGAAGAAAAAGGGGCTGAGCCTTAACCCGTTCAAAAAGAAAAGCAAAGTTGATCCGGCCGCCACACCCAAACCTCAACAACCTGCCAAGAAGGAAGATGAGGATGACGGGTTTTGATCAATCAAACAACCTCAGATTTCCGAACTGATCGGCCGGGGCTGTGGGCCGGATGGCCAGCGGGCTGTTGAAATTCAACTGTTGTATCTGCGGAGTTACCGGGTAGTGATCCATCAACGCAGCAGGGTAGGGTGTTAACCGCGAGAGGAGATCTTCCGCGGAGGCTTCCCCGTTCAGCCACACCTGCTCATCGCCCGGTTGTAGAATGGCCGGCATACGATCGGTCACCTTCTGCACTTCTTCGTTGGCCAGTGTGGTGATCAACCGGAACGTGTGCTGCATGTCGCCCGCGTCTTCAAATTCTTCCCACAGCGCGGCCATAAAAAATGGCTGCCGCGATTTGAGTGTAAACCGGTACGGGATCTGACCCTTTTTGCTCACCTTCTTCCAGGCATAGAAGCCATCGGCTAACACGAGGCAACGGCTGTTCAGGAGATTTTTTCGCAACACCGGCTTTTGGGCAATCGACTCGGCTTGAACATTGATGGAACGCTCGGCAAAATGATCATTCTTCACCCAGGCCGGGGGCATGCCCCAATAAAAAAACGAAAGACCGCGCGGGCTGTGGTGGGTAATCACGGGCAATAAACAGCCCGGCCCCGCATTGTACACAGGCTCATAACCACTCCAATCGACCTTCGATTTCCAGTCGGTGAGAGGTGCAGCGAGAGAATAGCGATCAATCATGGGTCAGGAACTGCAAAGCGCGCTCTTCGGACCAATATACGCCATTGCGGTTGAACTGCACGAATCCACAATGCCCACCGCGGTCAGGATACTCCGTCATGATGTTAGTACTTGTTGCGCGCGGGTAGCATGCAGGACTCAGGAACGAGTCGTTGCGGGCGTTAACGAGTAGCGTGGGTAGGGCGATGTTCGGCAGAAACCCCAGTGCGCTGCAACGGGTATAGTAATCCTCGGCACCGGCAAAGCCATGAACCGGGCCCGTGTACTGTTCATCGAAGTCGCGTAGTGTTTTGATGCCGGCCAGCTTTTGGATGTCTAATTCAGGGAACTGAACAGCTTTCGCTATCACCTTGGCTTTAAGGTGACGAAGAAACCGTTGGGCATAGGGCCAATTCCCGGGCCGACTAATAGCATCGCAACTGCTCGACAAATGAAGCGGCACGGAAAAGGCAACGGCTTTTTTCACGGCAGGTGCCAGGCCGGGTTCGCCCATAAACTTGAGTGTGAGGTTGCCGCCCAGGCTAAAACCGATGAGGCTGATATGGGCATAACGACTGGCCGCGTGATTCACCACCAGTCGAAGGTCATCCGTGGCCCCGCTGTGATAGAAACGCAGTTGGCGGTTGATCTCTCCGCTGCATCCGCGGTAGTTCCATGCCAGCACATCGAAGCCCTGGGTTAACGCGTGCCGAACCATTCCGAGAATGTACGGCCGTTGGGAGTTTCCCTCCAGACCGTGAGAGATGATAACCAAACGCGGGTTGTTGTTTTCGTACCAGTCGAGGTCGAGGAAGTCGTCATCCGGAGTGTTGAGGCGTTCGCGCCTGAACAGCCGGGGCGGTACATGCCTCAGCAGAGCCGGGTAAATCGTTTCCAGGTGATGATGAAACAGGAGGGAGGGAGCGCGGTAGGTCAATTTGAGGTTTATGATTTTCGATTTTTTTGATTTTCAATTTTTGGTTTGCCGCGTGGAACCGATCAGGACATTAATCGAAAATCATTGGTCAAAAATCTGAAATTAGTTTAACATGAGCCAGGTGATGGTCGCCATGCCAGGCATACATGCCCATGAGTGTTTCCAGCGAAACCACCTTGCCGGTTTGAGGGTGCGTAAAAGTCCGCTGGCGCTCAGCTGCGGTAAGTGCTTTCAAAAGGGTTACCCATTTGGCGTGCAGGGCGTCCAGCAGGGTAAGCGATACGGCCACATCCATCCGGGTGTCCGGAGTTTCGGCCCAGGGTTTCTCCAGATACGCCTTAATGGTCGGGGCATCCTCAGTAAGAGCCCACTTCGTGCGGATGTAGGCGTGGGTGTGACTATCAGCCACATGGTGTACCACCTGACGAATGGTCCAGCCGCCTTCGCGGTACGGGATATTCCATTGCGCTGGCGTCAGCTTTTTAACTTCGGCAGCCAGCCGGTGGGGCAGGGTTTCAATACGCTGGATGAACGAAGCCAGTTCTTCGGCTGAATAGACGTCACGGGTGGTGAATTTGCCGATCGGGTATTGTTTATCCACGGGTTAATTTTCAATGGTCAATTTTTCAATTCTCGATGCCGAACTTGTCATCCGCTGGTTGCGTCTCTTAGTTCTTCTTCCGTGTAGCCTTTGTGCAACTTAACCGGAGCTTTTTTCTTCTTGCGTTTTTTGCGAACCCGGATGTTCGTGAGTTCGATAATCAATGAAAAAGCTACGGCAAAATAGATGTAGCCTTTTGGTATTACATAATGCAGGGCTTCGAGGAAGAGCATGAAGCCGATGAGGATCAGGAACCCCAGCGCGAGTACCTCCATGCTGGGGTGCTTCTGAATGAATTGGCTGATGGGGCCTGCGAAAAACATCATCACAATGACGGACACAATCACGGCCATGATCATGATAATGACCTTGTCGCTGTCGACAATACCCACGGCCGTCAGGATGGAGTCGAAGGAGAAGATGATATCCAGGAGAATAATCTGAGCAATGGTGCCGGCCAGTGTCACGGTGACTTTCCTGGCACCGTCTTCTTCCTCTTCGCCCTCCATCTCATGATTGATTTCAAGAGTCGACTTGGCGATGAGAAACAGGCCGCCAAAGCCCAGGACCAGGTCGCGCCCGCTGACGTCTTGCGCCTGCGCCATCAGCGAATTGGCCGGGATGGTGAACAAGGGTTCCGTAAAGCCAATGATCCAGGTGATGAAGAGCAAAAACAGGATGCGCATACCCATAGCCAGCATAAGCCCGAGGTTGCGGGCTTTTTTACGCTGGTGCAACGGCAGTTTATTCGAGACAATGGAAATAAAAATGATGTTGTCAATGCCGAGTACGATTTCCAGGAAGCATAGCGTGAGGAACGCTAGCCAGGTGTCGGCTTTCAGAAAAATTTCCATAACAGACTATCGACTGATCAACGGGATTAGGTTTAAAAAGAATCCGCGCCCTGCGGGAGGGTTCGATGGGGAACCGGGCAGGGCGCGGATAGGCATAAAGACGTAAACGATTAGTGCACGATGATGACCTTCTTGCGCACCGGTGTACCCTGGATACCCTCTAACTGCAGCAGGTACATGCCGGCCGCCAGGTTGCTTGTATCGATGGTCTGTTTCGTTTCACCGGTTGGAATGTTGCCGGCTTCCAGTACGCGACCCAGTTGATCAACCATACGCAGGCGGATGGGTTGGTCAAACTTGGCGGGCAACTCCACCGTCAACTGCTCGTTGGCCGGGTTCGGGTAAGCGAGCACATCTTCGGGCAGCAGGTCCTCCAGGCTGGTGACAAGGTCTGGCTCAGGCAGCGTAAAGCCGATTGGTCTGCCAGTTTCATACAAAACGGCTTGCAAAACGTCTTTGCTGTTCCCTTCTGTCCTTTGCACAAAGATGCCAATTGATCCGAATCCAGGAGTAACAAGGTTACGCGTTGACCATGTTACTTCTGGCAAATCAATAAATCCGCCCGGAGCGAGGTTACTTGGAATCAAAAGGCCAGATGGTGATGGAAGGACATCCTTTGCGACATAAACAAACTGCGAACTTCCGCTCGCGCCCAATAGAGCAGCGTCAGTAATCTGCTTTTCCATCACTACTGTGAAAACGCGTACCCCCGCCAACGGCAAGGTGAAAGTGGTACTTGAATTCGTTACGCGAATGTTGATTTTAACTTCGTTGCCGACCTTCGAGATGTTTGCTGTGAGTTTTACTGCGGACGGTGTCAAGACCCTATTATCGAACGCTTTAATGAGCGACAGGGAGTCAGGTTTGGCAGTTGCCGAGCCATCAACCATATAGACCGATGGTTGCACTAGGCCATACAAGGCAGCACGTGAATTGTGTACCGGTTCGTTTAGTGCATTGACAGGATCAGCACCGGGGAAAGCCGTGTGATACATCACTTTCACTAGCTCCGCTCGATTGAAATTACGGAACAAGCGGTTGAAGTTGGCCGCATTGGGGATATTCGGAGGATTGCCGGTGAAGGAGGAGTTCGTAAAACCTTCTACAAGTACTACGCGACTACGTTCACCGATGAATACATTATCAAAAGCAAAGCCCGGATTTCGACCTTGATTTGTGGCGTATGCAACTCGGAAAGTAATATTTGACTTGCCAATCAAATTATCAATCGCAAAAATGCCCTTTCGCCAGTCAATGGGCCCGGTCCAACCGCGGTCACCTGTTGCTTGATTACCGGGACTATTTGCGATACCGGTGGCATTGTACCAATTTATTCCTGCACCCACATCACCAACGACCACCCAGCTATTATCATCTTCAATCCGACCATTTTCGTTGTACTGGAGTACCGCGCCATCCAAACCAACTGATGCTCGTGACCAATGCTCTAGCGAAAACACCGGCCGATTGGCTGATGAGAAGTCAAAGCATGGACTTAGGACCCATGAACTTTCATTTGCCTTGCCAGTCACATTATTTGGAAACAGCGGAGCGGAATTGTTTAGTCCAGTTTTCCAGATGCGTCCTGAGCTACCGCTCCGTGAACTATCCGCAACGCCCGGCAAACCGGTCAGCCATGTTGAATTTGTCCCGCCCGTAATCCAACTGCCGGCACCGGATTCAAAGTTCTGGTCGTAAGCGTTTGTTTCGGTAATGGCCGAGAACGTAGGAACGATAAATACCGGCTTTTGGACAACATCTACACAACCTGCGGCTGTTCTTGCAGTCAACTCAACGATGTCCGTGCCATCGTTGCTGTAGTTGACGGTAGGCGTAGACGTACCTGTCCCGGAAACTCCTGCAACATTTAGTGAGTTATTCACACGAAAATTCCAGGAATATGTTGCAATCGGAATGGCAACCGGAAGTGTCTGTTCGAATGCAAAAAACTCCGTGGCGGAATTTGTTGTCCGGCAGGGGTCTTCCCATCTAAAATTGATCTTGGGTTTAGGATTGATTGTAAGTTGCTCTTGCCCGGTGTACACGCAACCGTCCGTGGTGGTCATGGTCACGGTGATGGTTTTGGAGCCGAGATTTGCAAACTTGTGGTGAGGGAACAAGTAGGTATTAACCGTGTTGCCGCCATTGGTGTTTGGAGGGATGGCTCCGCTACCCGGGGCGAGGTTCAAACCATCACTAAAATTCCAGGCCGTGCTGGCAATATTTGTGCTGTTTGTCTCTACCGAAAATGAGGTGGACGGGCCTGTTTGAACAACAGAGATATTACGTAAGCGCGAAAAAATCTGATCGCAGGAATCCAGTGGCTGAACGATGGGTGTGATCTTTGGGAAAACGCGGAATGGTGTGGTGGTAAAATTTGAGCAGCCTGCCGAATTCGTATGGTCGAATCGGAGCGTGTAGTTGGTTGGATCCGGTACCAAATTCGTTGGCGTCAAAAAGGCTTGGCCACCCGCGCTAATCAGCGATCCAGTTGGTACGTTGCTCGCATTTGCCCCTGTAACAGTCCATGTTCCGGTAGTGACGGCTACCCCTCCATCCGAACCCCGGAAACTGACCAAGGCGCCCGAGGTACAAATTCTTAATGGATCTTGATCTGCGGTAATCGCCAAGGATGGTAGGCCTTTAATGGTGGTGGTGATGGGTGTGCGTGCGCTGGTACACCCCGCAACAGTGTTCGTGACCTCGTGGGAAAAAACAGCTGCAGCCGTATTCGTGATTCCCAGAGTTGAGATATCTGCGGCTGTTGGATTGTTTTCATCCACGAGATTGATCACAGCAGGGCTACCTGCGAGATACCATCGGATATCAGCGCCCGGTACACCATAATTAAGGTTATTCACCGTAGTGCCGACACAATACTGCCGGCTGGCATCTGTAAAATTCGGCACTGGGGCTGCAGGTATTGCTTTCACAATCACACTGAGCTCAAGCGCTTGCGTGCCCGAAGCAGATTGTCTGTTACTCTCGCATCCATTAATAACCTGAGTAACATAAAAATTGGTTGTAGCCGCAGTATTAGGATCAGTTGGAGGGGTAAAGACATTGCCTGTTACAGGTGTTCCAGTTAGGGCCGAATTAGAGTACCATCGATACTCATTCGGTGATGTTAGCGCTGGCGAAGCAACAAAAGTGCCCAAGGGCGTGAGCGCACAGGTTTCAGGGCTAGTACCTCCTGCTGACACGATATTGGCACCTGTCAATGTTGATGGGCGGCCAAATACCTGGACCGCTATTGGGCTTGAAGTCCCGGAGCACCCGGTGGCGGGGTTTTTATAGGTGTACGTTATGTTAACCGTTCCGGGGCCTGCCACAGCCGGATTGAACGACCATACCCTCGGGGTGCCAACGGAAGAAGATACGATCAACGCTGCAGAGCCATCATCAAAAAAGTCATCCAGTACATTATCAGAATTTGGTGGTGTGCCGGTCAAAGTCACAGGTGCATCGTCAACGCAGAACTCCGCGTCCGGGTCTGCGATGGTAAGCGAAGGAATGGGTGCTGCATTAACCGTAACCCATTGGTAAGTATTGAATACGAAAAAGTTTCCGTTAACTCCACAGGGCACCCCAGCCCCGGGGTTACAAATGGCAAAACCGATGGGTATCTGTCCGCCAAAGGCATTGATGACCGGGCCATACGCGGGTAAATCTGGATCAAATGTTGTATTGTTTGGTGTAGTAATCCGAACGAAATTGCTCAGATCATAATAGACGAAATAATCAAAACTCCAACCGGTAGCGGGTATAAGACCTGCGGCAGTCGTACGTTGATCAATAAAAGCTTGATCAACGGAGAGCCCGGTGGCGTTAGGATCATTAGAGCAATAGGCTGGGTTTAGTCCGTTTATTCCTGAGGTGTAAACCGTAAAGTTTTTGATACTCACAAACTGACTTCCGGCACCATTAGTGTGGGTGTAGGTGATTGGGTAATTGCCGGAAGACAATGAGTTAGGCGTAAACCGGTAGCGACCGGAGACGAACGTGACGCCACTACCCGAAAATACGTTTGTCGCGGCCGTAATTCCCTCGCTACCCGTGAGGTTAACGGGGGCACTGTTGATGTTAAAACTTACGGTACCCGGTGCTACCGCAACCCCTCCGGAGAGTGCCTCCACAATAAAGGAGACGCTGGCCGGTGGTGATGCTTGTGAGGCACTAACCGAACCGAGCACGGCACCGGCCGCCACACCGGAGATGTTCAATGATCCGCCACTTCGCGTGATATTTACGGTTCCCGTTGCTGGAGGGCTGACAGTGCCCGGATGCGGATGGCCAACCTGAAGGCCGGCCATTGTAATGGTATTCGTGTTAGCCGTTCCATTCAAGTTAACGCTGAACTGAACAATGTTAGCGCTCGGGTAGGTATACCCCGAGGGAGCCGATAGGTCGGCCCCTCCACCCACGGCAGCCCCGGACGTTATCGCTTGGTTGAACACAAAGCCCGAAGGCAAAGCAATTGAAAACGTGTACGTTCCGTTGGCACCCGAAATACCAGCGGGGTCAGTTTCCGTAATCACAATGTTGCTCAGCGGTTGAAAGGCAATTCCATAGAATATGGCCGGTGTTGTCCCGGGCGTGATGGTTGATGCTGGGCTATTCACCGTAATGTTCCCGGTGGCATCACCTCCGAGCGCGTCCCCGTGAGCATCGTCAGATGCCGTAATGGTATATGCTCCTGATAGACTTAACCGCAGGTCGGTCCAGCTAAACTGCCCACCAACCAGGTTCGGACTCAACGTGGTGCCACCAAACGAGGTGAGTGTGCCGGGACCGCTTTTGGTCAGGTCAATTTGTCCGGTAAAATCAACATCCTGATTATTCAAACCGTCAAATGCTCGCACGGTGGTGGCAAAATTGGTGGCCACGTTTACGTTGGCTGGCAGCGTGGGACTAAAAACAAGTTTTGTGGCGACTACGTCAATCAGGTTATTGCCCGGGGCCGTTGTCGTGGAAGCCCAGGTGCCAACGGCTGAGAAACCCGATCCACTTGTGTTGGCGGTAGCACCTGTGATGGAGAGTACAATTTGGTAATTGTCAACAACCGAAGCGAGGAATGTGGCTCGGACCATGAGGTTGCGAATTCCTCCATCGGTCGTGGTTATGGGCGCAGATGGTGTGAAAGTAACCGAGGTAGTGGCTGGATTATCAACGGTTTGCTCCGTGCCCGGAATCTCCGTATTCGTGTCATCATCAAAAAGTGCGATTTGCCGAATGTAGTTTGGACTGGGAAGTGAGATTGTTAACGAAGTCAGGTTAGTGCCCTTATCATCTGGATCGGATGCGCCTCCTCCATCGCGAAGCTGGTAGGTGGCTAACCTCGTGCTTAGATTTAAATCGGTGTTATTTATTGTCGAGGCTTGCCGGGTTCGGTAGGGAATTAAAGTAGTTGCGGTGGCTGTGAGAGTGATGTCTGAGTTTTGGGATGTACCAAAGGTAAACGTGCGGTTGATGGAAAGACTACCCTTGGAACCGGTGATTGTGATGTCGGCTTGGGTTGGATTAACCGTTACTGCGGTGGTCGCGGGCGTTACTCCACTTGAAACATCAACCACCAAATAGTAGTAGACCAATGTGGAACCAATAGACTCTGATAAGCCGCCAAAATTTCCATCCGGGCTGCCATCACTTGCAATTTGGGATCCAACTGAACCGGTTGTGGTAGACCGATACAAATACTCATCGGCAAATGTAGGGTCTGTGCTACCCGTGCTAAAATCGATAACCGAAATGGTTTGAGTGCCATTGGAGAACACCGAAAAACCCGCGAGAACCTGAAGGGTAGATCCAGCCGATAGCAATGTACCCGGAATGACCGGAGCAGTTCCGGCTGTAATTTCCGCAAACGTGGCAGTGAGCGCCAAAAAGCTGTAGTTGGTGCCTGTAGCTGAACCCGTAACACCTCCGCTAGAGACGGTCACGTTAGTTGCCGTGATCGAAGGTTGAATCGCGACAGTCGCTCCCGCCACGGCCGGATCAACAGTAACCACGAGGAAGTAGTGAGATGCGGTTGTTGTCAGGTTTTCCGATAAACCGGTAATAGCAATTTGTGTGGGAGACGGAGTGATCGTGGCTCCTCCAACAGCAGTGTTGTCGCCAGTTGTGGTAAAACTGGCATCGGTGGATTTTACCAACGAATAACTTCCCCATTTGCCGACAGGAGTGCTGCTCACTTGAACATTAACCACTGTAGCGGTTTGTGTGCCGCTGGACGTAAGCGAGAACCCAAAGACAGCCTGATTTGGGGTTCCTCCCACAAGGGGAGAGGCAGCTACACCAGTAGTAAGCACGGCAATAGTTGTTCCGGGTGCAAACGAGTAGTTGGTTCCGCTGGCCGAACCGGTTACTGTTCCATTAGTAACCGTAACGTTGGCGTTGGCCAAAGAGGGCTGAATGGCCGTAGTGCCTGCGTTCACGGCCGCATCAACCGTAACCACTAGAAAGTAATGAGACGATGTTGTGGAAAGGGATTGCGATAAACCCGAAATGACGACTTCGGTGGCACTTGGTGTAAAGGTTAATCCGCCCACCGTTGTGTTGTCGCCCGTGGTGGCGAAACTGTTGTCAGTTGATTTCACCAGCGAATAACTTCCCCACTTACCGATTGGTGTGCTGCTTACTTGCACGTTCACAGCAGTAGCTGTTTCGGCAGCGGTGGATGTCAGCGAAAATCCAAAAACGGCTTGCCCGGTTGCTCCCGCGACCAAAGGCGATGCCGCTAGGCCTGTACTGAGATTGGCAATGGTGGTTACCGGTCCGGCAAAACTGTAATTGGTTCCAGTTGCTGAGCCTGTTGTGATGCCCGTGCCCACGGTAACATTAGCTGCCGCTAATGAGGGTTGCATTGCGGGCGTTGCGCCTGTAACACCGGCTGCAATGTTTACGACCAAAAAGTAATTGGTGGCAGAAGTGGTGATGGATTCGTTCAGCCCCGTGATGCCAACCTGCGTAGCGGTGGGTGTAAAGGTTAATCCGGCTATCGTAGTGTTATCACCTCCTGTCGAAAAATCAGCATCGGTGGAACGGACCAATGAATATGACCCCAAAACAGACGCAGGGTTCGAACTAAGCTGAACATTGACTACCGTGGCCGTTTGAGTCCCATTGGAGGTCAGGGAGAAACCCAGAATAGCCAAGTTGCTGGCGCCAGCCCCCAAAGGTGAAGGCGCGACACCTGAAGTCAGATTGGCAATCGTGGTCGTGAGGGTGGAAAATGAATAACTGGTGCCCGTTATGGTGGAACCCCCAACTGTGCTGGTGGAAACAGTAACACCACTAGAAGCCAAAGAAGGCTGTACGGCTAATGTTGCGCCCGTGACCGCAGCGTCAACATCAACGACCAAAAAGAAGAACTCGTCATCAACACCATTGGCCCCGTCAAAATCGGTGAGCGGTGAGCCTGAGAAAGCGATATCGGTGGCACTAATTGTGCCGGTGGTCACCAAGGTTTCCGAGCCTACACCACTGAAGGTATTATCTGCCGATTCATAAAGACGGGCGTTGGTGAACTTGCCCACAGGCGTGGTTGACATCGGGAAGGTGATGGCCGTAACGGTGTTACCTCCACCTCCCGCTTTGGCCAATTGAACGCCCAGGATGGCAATATTGGTGGAGCCCCCAACCTGTGGCGAGCCCGCCAGTCCGCCTGAAGCAGCGCTAATCGTAACCGCCTGACCATAGGCGGTGCCGGTTACCAGCAGAAGAATCAGAATTCGTAAAATCCCTTTGTTCATAGTCTCTGTTTTCTTTTCGTCAATTTCACTTGGTGAGCTCACCATTACGGTCGGTCTTCATCAAAAAAATGGATGAACGTTGGCCGATGGTATGGGTACCGCAAATCAATAGGCTGCGATCGTCCAGTTCGCGAACAACGGCAACTTCTTCGTCACCCGAGCCGCCCAGTATTTTGGTCCACTGAATGTTACCAAAACCATCAATCTTTACCAGAAAAATATCTTTTCCGTTTCCGAGTTGTGAGTTATCGGAACTTCCGGCCAACAGAAAACCACCATCCGTTGTGGATGTAATAGCGAGGCCCTGATCAACGACATCCGATGTATTCTTGTCGAGGTTGCCCGTTGCGGTTGGAATGACGGATTGAATACCGTCAAAATACCGGGCGCTGGCAGCATCGATGGAGCCATTCGGAAACACCCGGACAAAAAACATATTACCCTTGGAGCCATCGGTGGCCTGGCTGTAGGTGCCCACAACACCAAACCCATAGCCGGGTGATTCGCCTGGCTGAATGTCGGACGGCACCATCAGTTGCTGTGACGTTTGGCCAAGTTGACTGAAATTGTCGTAAACGGCCGAGTCCCGCACGGCAGGAATTGCAAGCCATGACGAGTTGAAATTTCCCTGGATATCTGCAATAGCGGTAGCCCAAATGATGGATCCAGTTGGTGAAAAGTGTACCGATTTTGAGTTTTGATAGGTATTATCCAGCAGGTCGAAGGTGTTCGTCCAGTTAACCGTAAAATCAGGGTTGAGTACTGCCAATAGCTGCTTGGCCGGAGCGGTTTGCTGATTAATAACGCCTTCCTTGAAGGTGCCCAACAAAATCAAACGCCCATCCGGGGTTACATTAATTGACCCACCAAAAAAGTCAGCTTTAACGGCAGCAGGATTCGCTGAATTGTCGGATAAAACGAACTTGTTCACCAATTGAAATGAACTATTAAGGACGAGCATGCGCAGCGAGGAAATAGCCACATTTGCAGCCTGCTCGGCAAATGGATCCAGGTTGGTGCTGTCCCCAATGATTACGTAGCCCGATTGACCATTAGCAAATTTTACAGATTTTACGTTCTTCCCCGTTCCGCCTTCGTAGGTGTATAAGGTGCCAACCTGATCACCCTCAGCATTGGCTTCTACCAGTGCGGTGGCTGTTTCGATTCCGATGTTGGCAACATCAAGGTTACCCAGAATAATGAAGCCATTGCCTGTGACTTCTAACGAGGTGGCACGCATGTTGTAGGGCGCTTCGTAGAAACGAATGAAGGTTGCGCGCTTGGTGGGCTTGGCATCCTCCAAATTGGTGCATGCAACCAGCACCAGAACAAAAGCGAGGAAGTAGAAAAGTGTTTTCATTTCTTACGAATCAACTTTTTGGGTTTGAAAATATCCTGCATGTAGGATATCGAAAGGGAAAAGGAGTTTAGTTTAAAAATGGGATCCGCATAGCCGTAATCCCACAGCAACTTTTGATTTTCAAAAGCCGATTCGTCAGACGTGAGATTTGTAAAACCCTGCAGGTAACGCACTTCGGCCACGAATACCCCGGAGGCGATCCTCATCTTCATTCCCGCTCCGGCATAAGCACTCAGGTTGATTTTTTCGCGGGTCAGCTCCACTGAAGATTCCGGAATAGAGGCGGCATCCTGGCGCTGCCGCTCAGCCGTCATCGTGGCCGATAGCAAGTAATCCACACTTACCCCGCCCGTCACATACGGCCGGATTTTCTGGTGAATTTTTGAGTTTAAATTCAGGAAATTGTATTCAGCCCCAAGCGGGAGGCTAATCCAGTTTTGCGTTTCCGCACCAACAAACGTATTGAGCAGCGGATCGGTCGTGGTGGTCGCCCTTTCTACATTCTGTGTCACCTGAAACCGATGTTGCACATATAGTAATTCACCATGTAACGTAAGTCGCTTGCTAAAGGGCACATCCACACCGGCTCCCAGTTGCAGGGCGAAGGAAGACTTGTACTTGCTGTCGGGGGCCAGATTAACAGCAGAAATCTGCTCAATCACATGTGGGCGACTGAAATTTCCGCCTACCCGCAAACCGATGCGGTAAATGGGATCTTTTCGAAACGTATTGAACAACGCAATGAATTCAGCCGGATCAATCTGCGGGTTTGGTTCGAAATAGGGGTCGGCCTTTTTCAAGTTAAGCATCGCTTGATCGGCCTTTTCCGGCTCCTCCAGGTAGATGTAGCTAAGGCACAAAATTTTGTAAGCTTCGACCTTCAGCTGCTTCTCTTCCTTTGTAAAGCCCGATGCAAGACATTGTTCCAATTGATTGGGAATTTCATGCAATCGACCCTGCTCATAGGTGGCCCTCGCCAGGCGCAACTTTTGGGCACAGTCCTGACCGGCTGCAAACTGGCCTGCGGCCAGAAGGGTCAACAATAATAGGCTAATTCTCATGCGCAGTTATTTTTTTGCACCTGGATAGGAGTTACACGTTTTTTCGTAGTCAAGGTCGGATCCTACGTAGATATCCCACTCTTCTTCAGTCAGGTTGCGCTTGATGAAATCTGAGCAAAGGATATTGGCCATTGTCTGTATCCGGGTCGGATACGCGCGAATACTTTCTTCGGTTGTGATTTGTCCCTGACGAACCGTTTGCCGCGTACTGTGTAAACCAATCATGATCTGCTCGTCATTGGGTGTAAAGGCAAGGCTCCAAACCCAGTCACTGTGATCGGCCAAACGAATGGGTTGTTCTTTCAGGTTTTTCACATTCCAGATTCTTACGGTTTTATCCTTGCTGGCCGAGGCCATGAACGTGCCCGCGTGGTTGTACTTAATCTGCTCAATAGCAGCTTCGTGACCGGGCAAAAACCGAATTACCTGATTATTCACTAAAATTTTCATCAAACCTGACTCATCCCCAACAATCAACTGATTACCCTGCGGGGCCCAACTCACAGCAGTCAGGTGCCGGCCGAGGCCTTTTATTTCCGTCATGGCATAGTTATTGGCCACGTCCCAGATGTAAAGGCTGCCATTTTCCCCTGCGCCTGCAATCTTTTTGCCGTCTGCGCTGAGGTCGATGGCATTAATTTTTACCGGGCATTTGATAACCTCCTGGCTGGTGGTCAGGTTCGAAAACTTGATGCTTCGCCCGGCATTGTCGCGGGCGAAAAAGCCTTGATTATCCGGGGTGAACGAAATGTTTTCGACATCGTACACATAGCCACCAATCTTTCTTGCGCCTGCATCGAGGTTGTTAAGGTCATATAACTCAACGTAGTTGCTGGTAGCGTCAAGCGTATTCAATCCAGCTGCCACCAGCCATTTGCCGTCTGAGGTAACATCCAATGAAAACACCTGAAAATTAGGGCGTTTGGTGGCATCCACGAGGACATTCGGTGTCCAGCCGCCTTCAGGCGAGTGTGACCAACGAATGATCTTGCCATCGCTTCCACCCGAATAGATAAACTTGTCGTTTGCGTGGGACACCAGAGTCCGCGCGGCACCAAACTCGTGGCCAGCCAGACTGTTTGTTAACGGGTGGTTGTTGTTGCGCAAGGCATAGAACAAGCCGTTATAGATATCGTTGTCATATGAGTAACCCTGATTGGCGTCATTGAACATAAACGCTTGCTGTGCCAACAGGGCTTCCAATTCAGGATTACTGCTGCCCAGTTCCTGCGATTTCAGAGCCATGGCTTTAGCCTGTGCCAGATACCGCGCCCGCTGAGCAGCATTTCGTTGCCGCTCCGCTTCTTGCTTTTGTCGGTTTGCTTCTTCGGCATTCCGGTCCGCTCGGACACGAGCCACGTTTGCTTCGTTGCGCTGCTTTTCAGCTTCTTTGCGCTGCTCTTCAGCAACTTTTTTAGCCTCTTCCGCTGCTAACCGTTGCTTCTCAGCCTCGCGGAAGTTGTCTTCGGCTTTCTGACGCTGAGCGTCCGCTTCCTTTTGTGCGGCAATAGCTGCGTTTCGCTGCATTCGTGCTTCGGCTGCGTTCCGGTTGGCCAGTTCCTCTTTTTCTTGTGCAATTTGCGCTTGTCGTTTGGCTTCCGCTTGTTGAACAAAGGCGTACACAACGGCAATGAGTGCGACAACTAAAAACGCCCCCAATACAATAGCGGTAGTTCTGGCGCGCTGTAACTTGCGCTTTTGCTCCAGTTCTTTTATTCGTTGTTCGGTTTCGAATTCCTTCCGGGAATATTCCAGGAAGATCATCGTTCGCTCGAAGGCGGGATGGTAGCGCTGACCCCACACCAGGGTCGGTTTGTGCTTGGCTTGCCAGTTGAGCGCCAACTGCAAATCTGGTGGACGCCACAAGCCGGCTTTGCCCACCTGATATTGGGCAGCTGCTTCGGCCAGACGTTGGTACATCTGCACGGCATCGGCCTCATCATCTACCCAGTTCTTTAACCGGCTCCAGATACGCATCAAACTTTCGTGCGAGATATCGATCATGGAACGGCCGGTCAGGGCCACTCCATAGGCAGGAGTCAATAGCGAACGGCCCGGCTCGCGAAACTTTTCAACAACTTGTGCTACTTCATCCTCCGATACATCGGCAATGGCCGCGATTTCGTTTAGCTTGGTCGGGCGCCTGATGCCGAAGTTTTCTCCGCGCTTCTCTGTGATGGCTTTAAATAGCACTTCACAAATTCGCTTCTGATCTTCGTCCAATTCATCGTACGCTTCGTTGGCATGTTGCGAGAGGGCCTCGCTCATGGTTCCGATGGCCTCGTAGTGCTTCAGGTCAACGGCTTCGTCTTCCGAATCCTTGAATCGCTTCCAGTAGCTCCACGTCCGCATCAACGCGTGCTGGAGAATTGGCAATTGATCCGGGTTGTCACCCAGGTCATTTAACAATTGCTGCACGAGGCGTGGAGCAATGCGGGCGCCACCCACCGCTACGGGGCCTTCGATTGCCCTACGTTTTTGGTCGCGGGTTAATTGGGGAATGAGGTAGTGGCTGTCGTTGATCTTGCGCGTAAGGTCGGGGAACTGCGCACAGTCGCCAATAAAGTCGGAACGCATCGTGATGGCCACGTAAATGGGCGCATCGGTATAGTTCACGGCCTCCATCAGCAGGTTGACAAAGGCCAGCGTTTCATTTACCGAATTAGGATCGGTGCCGTCTTTAAAGCGGAACAATTCCTCAAACTGATCCACCAGCACCAAATAATTGATGTCGGCTCGCCTGCGCGATTGTTCGATCGCTTCAACCAAACCCAGCGAGCTACTGCGCAACAGGGTTGATACGATCGTGCGTTTGATCTTTTTATCCTCACCATCGGCCGCCTTATACTCGGCTGAGGTAGCGAGCAGCGATTCGGCCAGGTTTTCGATCGGTCCGGAACCCGGCCGTGTCACCACCACTTCCCAGTTTGGACTGGCATCGGTGAGGAAGCCCCCGTACAAAATCGGGAGTACACCGCAGTAGATGAATGACGACTTACCGGAACCAGACGGACCGATTACGCCTACAAACCGGCTTTTGGAAAGTTTGAGCAGCACTTCATCACTCTGGCCCTCGCGACCAAAGAACAAGTGACTTTCTTCAATCTTGAACGGCCGCAAGCCCGGGAAGGGGTTGGACACATCGGTGAGTGAAGGGGTTCCGGGGAATTGCTCGCTAACGATCGTATTCATATTCGTTATGCTTTAATGTCTTGTAAAAAGTTCTTTAAGGTCTCCATCGAGCGGGATGAATCGCCCGAGATAAGGGTGAGGTTTTGATTTTTGTAGGCCTCCACGTTTGTGCCGGCCTCGGTCACCAACGCCTTTCCCTGAATCGGTTTTCTTCGGCCAAAGCCAGGCGCTTTCAACAGGTCGAGCACTTTCATGCGCACCCACTGGTCGTTCACTTTGCCTTTAAAAATCACCGCGCCATCAAATGAGCGTAAATTCTCAATATGCTTTTTGCGCACATCCAGCAGGTCGCCTTCAAAAGCGGGTGTCAGCACTTTGAACCCGGATTTCTCGATCATCTCCCGAATGGGTTCGGCCTGTTGCGCATCTACGCGGTCGTACACCATATAAATGGAGCGGGCCGCGGCATCAGCCGGGCCTTTGCGCACGTCCGACTCCAGTAGTTCTTCGCGCATGATGTTTTTAAAATCTTCGAGCGGGTTTTGCAGAATCTCCGTGCCATCCTGCGCTTCCGTGTCGCGCTTGATGGTGTCAATGAAAGTTTTTTGGCGCTCGCTGGCATTGCGAAGATTGGGCGCAATCCAGATTAACCGGGCAAAGTCTTCGCCCCGGGCGCGTCTCTCCGCGGTAATTTCTGTGGCCAGCTGGTTTTGAATATCAACTACCGAGCGGTTAGATCCTTCCGGGATCTCGCCATAGGCCGTGCCGATCAGGTGAATGGTGTAGGCGCTGGACTCCATATCCTTGCGTACGACCCGTTCTAACTCCGCGGCTTGCGAGGGAAGCGTGCTGGTGGGTAGCACGATGTACCCGTGGCGCTGCAACTCACGTTTGATGATGTTGCGCTGAACGGAGAGGTCGTGGCCGGTTTCCGCCAGGTAAATGGTTTTGCGTTTGAAGATGTTGCGCGCACCTGTTTTGTTGTCACCTTGCTTGAGCATCAACAGCGTTTCGTGTATGTCATAGGCCAGGTCAACCATTTTCATCCAATACTGCCGCTCGGCCTCCTCGCTGAAGAAATCCGAGTATTCTTTGATCAGGCCGGTTTCTACGTCCTGCTGGTACATGTCGTAGCCGAGCAAGTCGCGCAGGCGGGGCGGATGTTCCGTCAGCGGCAGCGGGGCTTTAAGGACTTTGAATATCCGGCCGAAGGGCGAGCCTTGCGATGCCTTGTGGAAGGTTTCGACCGCATCGAGGCAGCGACCGGACTGGGCGAAGTCGCGGGTGAGCACGGCTACCATCACGGCTACATTATCCAGCGTGGGCGAGGTGGCGGAATCAAATTCAGATTTTAGCACCACGTTGGGCTTGGAGCCCAAAACCTGGAAGAGCATCAGCTCCAAAAAACGTTTGAAGTGGCCGACCCAACCGGTCTCGCCCTTTTTTGCGGTTTCGTTGTCTTTCTCCGCGTACGTAATGAGTACATCGATGTCAAGTGCCATGTTATGCGTTCTGGGTTTGGGTTGGTTCCGTTACATTTCGAATAATACCTTGCAAAAGATCGTGATGGCGGGCCATAACGAAATAGAAGTCAATCATGTTGATTCGGAATACGACTGCGCGCTCGGTGGCCTCCAGTTCATCAATGGCAAATTCTTCACCTTCGGCAAAGACATCGCCATATACGCTGCCTTTCCGTAGCCGAGCCATTTCCTGGCCTTTCCAATTCATCTTAACCTCGCCATGCGCTACGATGATGATCGGGGCGTGACCATCGGCTGGGTTGATCATCAGCTTATCGCGGGTGTTGAGGGTATGAGGCTGAATCTTGTCCACCAGGTCGCTGAGCAATACGCCCGGGATATTCCGGAATGCTCTCAACTCCTTAATGAACATTACCATTTCGATACCCAGGAAGAATCCATCATCCAAACCTTCCAGCAGCCGGTTGTTTTCGATGGCATTGTCCATGAAGCGTTTGTCGCGGGCCGGTACGCGGTCGGAAATGGTCTGGTACGTTTGTTTGTCTTTATTATATATCACCCAGGCAGCCACTTCCTGCAGCAGGCGATCCTGGTTAAACATCTGGCCAATCAAACCCCGGCTTACACGGAAATCATCCAGGTAAGCGGTTGCGTGAATAGCGCACGCTTTGGTCCAGCGGTTGCTGTAATTGAAATCGCGGTTTAACACGTAGTTGATTACTTGCACCGGATTATAATTCTCGCGCGGGAAGTACACTTGCAATTTCTCCAGCTTGTCGCTGGTGGCCGTATCGTCCAGCAACGGCACCAACTTTGGCTTCAGGTCGTTATCGAGGAACAGGTCAAGCAGTTCAAGTGCATACTGGATGCTATCGGCCGTTCCCAACTGAATATTCTCGCGTACCAGTTGCACCGACTGCGGATCATACAACAAGGACAGCAAGAGGCTGATCTGATCGTAGTTGTCACGAATTTCATCGCGTACCGCATCGCGCAGGTAAAAGAATTTCTCCTCGTCTGGCAACTCCTCCAGGGCCACGAGGTTCCAAAGCGTCTTGCTCATTTCATGATCGAGCAGGTCTTTGATTACCAGCACTTCCCGGCCTTTGGCCTGGTAGTTCATGTAGCGCAGCGAGTAGAGGATTTGCTTCACAATCCGCTTATCGGGATAGTCCGCTTTCTTCCACAACAAGCTCAACCCTTCTTTGCCACCGATATGCCCCATGATCTGCACGATCTTCATCATGACCAGATCACTCTGTCCTGATTTATGGAAAGCGGCTTCCAAAACTTGCAGGGCGGGTTCACCGGCCTCCTTCAATGCTGCCGAGGCGGCATGGCCGTAAATCGGGGAGGCCAGCATTTCAACAAGCACCGGCCATGTTTCGGATCGTTTAACCTTGCGGGCGGTGGTCAGGGCCTCGGTTCTCACTTTTTGGTCCGCATCGCGCAATAATTCCAGTAGGATGAAGATGGTCTTGGGACTCATCATCGTACGCAGCAGTTTGGCCGCCAGGATACGGTCCGTTTGCTTCACCGACTTGCTTAGCTTCATCAGCTTGTCGGCCGAGATGGAGAGTAAGTCGGTGTCATCACTGGCACCGGCTGCCTGTTGGGCAAGTCCACGGGTGAGTGACTCCTGGCCAAAGCCGTATTCCTGAATTTTTTCGCGGGCAAACTGGCGCACTTTTTTCAAATCGCTTTCGGCCAACTCCAGCAGAGACGACTCGAACCGGGCAGGCTCCAGTTTCTCCATTAATTTGAGTCCGTACACCACTTTGTCCTCGGCTGAGCTTTTAATTTCTTTCTGAAGCACGCTGTCCATCGTGAATTCCCGGACCACGTGCGAGGCCACGGCATCTTTGTTTTTCAGAAGAGAACCCTGGAGGGTATCCTTGTACCCATTGTACATTTTATTTACCACGAAGTACCACAGACCCAGGATGGGCAAGGTAAACGCGGTAATAGACAATAAATTAAAAATGTGGAACTGGTTGATGAGCACAATCAAGCCACCGGCCAGCGTAACCGCCACGGCTGTTACCAAACCCTCCAGTTTGGTTTGGGCATCAATCTTGTATCCGGAATCGATCGGGATATAGTAAAATTTGAATGTCGGGTTGTCCAGCGCATCGCGGAGAGAGTTGATAAACAACTTACTCATCGCCACCATGATGAAGAAGTAAATGAAATTCTGGCCGCTGCTTGCTTCAAAACCAAACACGGAACCGAGTGCGAGGGCGCCCAGCGTAAAAATGCCGAGCAGAAGAGGGTTTACAATCAAGGATACGCGTAGGCCGTAGTCTTGGTTAAGGCGATCGGTACCAAAGAGGCCAAAGAAGAAGCCGAAGATTACGATTGTTCCTTCAAAGTAGGCGAGAAACGAGGGGAGAAACTCGGCCTTGTCGCCAGAGTAAAAAGAGGTTACGGTGTTGAAAAAGGAGTAATCGATAAACCGGAGGGCTGTGATGCTGGTAATAATAAACAACGCCATGACCAAGATATACCGGTTGCCGACAAACTGCCCGATGGAAAACTTACTCATGCCGCGGTCCGTGTTCACCAGGTGCCCACCCTGAGCCAGGTAGCGATTGGCCAACACTACAAAAAGAACGAGGAACAGCACCAGGCTGACTAGTCCAATGGTATATAGAGTGGTAACGGTTACCCCCGGAATGATCAGCAACAGCGGGATAGCAAAAAAGGACAAAATTGAGGCAATTGTCATCCCCATGTCCACGCTTCCACCCAGTCGCTTGGCTTGCCGAACGTTAAACATTCGGTTGAAGGCACCCCAGAAAATAAGCTGGGTAACAAAGGTGAACGGTAAGATCAGGGCAAAGCCGAAATAATACAGATTCTTATGGTCAGCCACGAACGCCTCACCAAATTCAATAAAGGCGGCAAAGGCAACGATAATGCAGAGGTTGAGAATGGCCAGGACGCTAAATGGGATTCGCCCCTGGAGGAAATTGTAGATCAGGGTGGATACAATTCCCAAACCACCTGACACGGCCAACGCAATGGGCAGATCGACCCCCTCATCAAATTCCCGGAGAAAAAGCGATTGAGACGCCACCGTAAACGTGGCCATAAACAAACCCATGAAGAAACTGATGGCCAGCAATAAACTTACCGGGCCCGTTTCCTGGGCTTCAACGTCAAGAGCTTTCCAAAGTCGGTTCAACATAGGTAGAGGCAAAGAGTCGTCTAAAATTCACACAATTTGACGAGAATTCCTATTCAACCTACGCTTTTGGATAATCAAATGACGTACTGATTTGTAGTCAGTTACGATTTGTTATCGAAATTTAACCTAGCGGTCTACCGATTTTTTGGAAAAAGTAGCGAGCTGTCGCCATAGCTCAGGAAGCGATAGTCACCATCCAGAGCAGCCTGGTAAATCGCGCGCCAATCCTCACCCACAAAGGCAGCAATGAGCAAAAGCAGGGTGGAAGCCGGCTGGTGGAAATTGGTGATCAAACCCCGGCATACCCGAAACTGATATCCGGGCATGATGTAGATGGCCGTGCTGCCCGTGATTCGATCAACTCCCTGGCTCGCCATCTTTTTCAGCACGGCCTCAAGGGCAGTTTCACGGGGTAAAATGCTGGGGCGCTGGTAGGGCTCATTCTGAGCAATTAAGAATGGTGCGTCCGGGTTATCAATGAGCTTCACTCCATACCAATACAAACTCTCCAGCGTGCGCATGCTGGTGGTGCCTACGGCCACAACGGGGCCGTTAGCGCTCAGTAGATTTTCAATGTTTGCCCGACTTACGATTACCTGCTCGGCATGCATTTGGTGTTCCGCAGCATTGGCCACCTTTACCGGTTGAAAGGTACCGGCACTGACATGAAGGGTGAGGAAGTCTCTTTGGATCGACCTTTCGTCTAGTGCGCTGAAGACCCGATCGGTAAAGTGAAGGCCGGCTGTGGGCGCTGCCACGGCCCCGGCCGCTTGCGAGTATACAGTCTGGTAGCGCTCTTGATCAATGTCCTCTGCATCGCGATGCAAATAGGGCGGCAGGGGGATCTTGCCCGTCTCCACCATCACTTCGGAGAACGTCAAGTGTTCCGGTGTCCACCGCAGCGTCACCCACTGCTTTTCGGCATCCGCCAACGTGGCCTCGAGAGTAAGCGTTTGGTGTTGAAGACTAAGGCGCGTGCCTACCGGCCAGCGCTTCAGGTTACCGATGGCGCAATGCCAAGTGGCCTCACCGGTTACTTCCATGGCCTGCTGCACCAGTGAAGCCGGAGCCACGGGATCGAGGAGGAATACTTCGATTAAGGCCCCCGTTTCCTTCTTGAAATGGAGCCGTGCGGGTATCACTTTGGTGTCGTTGAAAAAAAGTATGGACTTGTCGGGCAGGCTCGCAGCCAGGTCGGAAAACTGTCGATGGGTAATCTGGCCGTTTTGGTAAACCAACAGTTTCGATTGATCGCGTTCGGTCAGGGGGTAACGGGCAATTTGTTCGTCCGGAAGGTGATAGGTGTAGTCGCTGAGCGAAATCATGGCGCACAAAAGTACGGTTCGGCATCCTATCTTTGTTTCGATGTTTAAGGCCAGCATCCACGAGCGCGACCTGAAGTTTTCGTTTGACGCGAGAACCTCCCGTGGGGCTATGAAAAGTAAGAGGTCGTGGTACCTGAGCTTGATCGATCAAAAGCAACCCGACCGCGTGGGGTATGGCGAATGTGGGCCATTGCCCGGACTAAGTCCGGAGCTTGAGCAAGTCCCGGCTGAGATGGAAGAGGCCGCTCGTTGGGTTGAGCAACAAGACCCGGCTGACGTGTCAACAGCCGAAGCGGTGATGCGGCTGCTGGCGGGTTCAACCTGGAGTTCGTCTGTGCGGCTGGCACTTGAAATGGCGCTGCTGGATTGGTTGAACGGTGGCCAGCGCCTGGTGTTCCATTCCCCCTTTGCCACCGGTGATCCGGTGCCGATCAACGGGCTAATCTGGATGGGTGGCGTAGACTTCATGCTTCAACAGGTTGAAATCAAGATTCGCGATGGGTTTACCTGTGTGAAGCTTAAGGTGGGGGGAAATGATTTTGAGAAGGAATGTGATGTGCTGCAATACATCCGCAGGAAGTACTACAAGCAAGACATCATCATCCGCCTGGACGCCAATGGGGCCTTTAAACCCGAGGATGCGCCCTACAAGCTGAAAGAGCTCTCGCGGTATGGCATTCATTCCATTGAGCAGCCGCTCAAAAAGGGGTCGCCCGCGTTGGCCGAATTGTGCGCCCAGTCTCCCATTCCTATCGCTCTGGACGAAGAGCTGATCGGGGTATCGCGTGAGCAAAAGGTATCGCTGTTGGATCAGCTCAAGCCTACCTATTTGGTGTTGAAACCCAGTCTGCATGGCGGCTTTGCCGGCTGCCGCGAATGGATCGCGCTGGCCGAGCAGCGCGGCATGGGGTGGTGGATTACCTCAGCCCTGGAGAGCAATGTGGGGTTGAATGCGATCGCACAATTTGCTTCTCAATACCCGCTCGCCCTGCCACAGGGGCTTGGTACTGGTGCTATCTATGAAAATAATATCCCTTCTCCGTTGCTGGCGGAAAAGGGATATCTGACAAAGCGGGGGTGGGATGAGTGGGATCTTTCCGTCATCGCGAACGCGCCTACTGCTGACTCCTAGTTCGGATGTCCGGCCGTCCGAAGACGATGCCTTTCTGTACAAAACCTCCGCCCGACAGTTCGACCTGAGGCTCGCCAAAGGAGGTGAGCAGAAGTTCATGAGACGCAGCAACGCGTAAACGTCCTTCACCATAAATGACGGCTGCTACATCGGTACTTCTGACGTTGCGCGTGTCAATCTTGTTTTCGCCATATAATCTGTATTTCTGCTGGTCGATCTGCCCGCTCCGAATCGCCAGATTGTTTTGCCCGTAGAGGCAAGCCTTAAAAAAGGAGGCATGCAGAGCCGGCAGGGTGATTTGCGCCTGGCCGTAGGCCTTCAACTTGAATTTCTTCGTGTCCAGGGAATCAAGAAAGGTAACTTCCTCTTCCCCGCGAACCTGGAGTTTTTCGAGATGGCGGTAAGTGACATAGGCCGTTACTGCGACCCCCTTGTAAACACTCACTTTGGGGCCGTTTTCGGAAACCCGCCTGCGCTTGTCCACGATTCGCGCATCTTCAAGGTAAATGGCCAGCTTTTCGCCTTGCTTTTCAATTCGAATTCGGGAGGCGTCCACACCGGAGTACTTAATCGTGACAGACTCCTCGGTACCCCGTTGAAGAACGAGGTTTACTTTTGGTGAAACCACCAGTTTCGAGAATGAGCCGGGCTTGCGGATTATCTCCTGGTTTTGGCCGTAGCTCATGGCGGAAAGAAGAAACAGGAATGCAAAAAGGGTCTTCATAGGCTTGTTGTTTTATGCCAGACAAACCAGCCGGGCCAACCCCCTAGTCCACGGATCTAAAATTTTTAGCTAATATTTTTTGGATTTGACGCTCTAGACCCCGTATTTGGCTAAAAATATTAGCAATGGAGCCCAAGATCAAGCTGCAGTCGAAGAAATTGCCCTCCGGGCGGTACCAGATCCATTTCTCCACGACTGGTCCGGAAGGCGATTGGTATGGGTATTTGCTGGCCGAACCACGGACTCCGCTCCAGGAGGTGGTTATGAAAATCAGCCGGCACGTGGGGGCTGCGGCCAGTCCGGACAGGTACTTCCAACCGAATTTGTTCTCGCTACGAAGCCGCGAGGTTCGGGCGAATCGTATCTTCCTGTTCAAACGCAAATACCATGAAGCAGCCTAAACCCCTGAACGAGCTTATTCGCGAGAATCGAAAGAAGCTGGGATTGACGCAGGACCAGTTGGCGAGCCGCTTGGATATCAAGCGATCGCTGGTTGGCGCCTATGAAGAAGGCCGTGCCGAGCCGCGACTGGAACTTCTGCAGAAGATGGCCACCTTGTTCGGCCTATCGCTTGAGGAGTTTTTAGGGCAGGAGAAGGACAAACTGAAAAGAGGTGGCGAGGTGCTGGTGGTTACCATGGATTCGTCCGAACGTGAGAATATTGAATATGTGCCCGTAAAGGCTGCCGCGGGCTATCTCAATGGGTTTGGCGATCCGGAATTTGTGAAGGAATTGCCCCATTTCAGGCTGCCGATGCTCGGTTCGGGCACGTATCGGGCTTTTGAGATCAAAGGAGATTCCATGTTGCCGCTGACCTCAGGCTCAATTGTGGTGGGGGAGTATGTCGATGATCTGCGGTCGGTAAAAAGTGGCCGCACCTACGTTTTGGTGACAAAAAGGGATGGAATAGTGTATAAGCGAGTATTCAATTATGTAAAGGATACCGGCCATCTTTTCCTGGTTTCCGATAATCGTCAGTATGCCCCATATCAGTTGCCCGCGGAAGAGGTAAATGAGATTTGGTCTGCCAAAGCGTATATCTCCGTGCAGTTCCCGGACCCCGACCAAAAGCCCGACATGGCGGTGGAGGAGTTGGCCAGCACGGTTTTGGAACTCCAAAAGGAGTTACGCGAGTTAAAAGCATCAAAAGTTAAACCATAGCGAATGATTCTGTCGTGCCCTCCGGGTGATCCGGAGCGGCCGGCAGTTTCTGATTTAGCGGGTAATTTTTTTCAATGTCTCGCCTCGTTTGATCTTCAATGCCGGAGTTCGCACAAATGACGGCACGAAATGAATTTGCCGCGGGCGATCAAGGCCTGGCACGCGGAGTCTAAGTTCCCGTTCCAGTTTAGTCATCATCTCGTTAGACAATGGTTCGCCCTCAACGATGAGACTCACCACCTGGCCAAGCGTGGCGTGTTCTACACCCGCCACGAAATAGGACCGGCCAGGTAGCGTTGCTTCGATCAGCTGTGCAATTTTTTCTTCCACTATTTCAGGTGTGACTTTGACGCCCCCGCTATTGATGACGTTGTCCCAACGGCCGAGGATTTCGAATTCCGTGGGTGAGTAGACGCGCGCAACATCATGGGTGAAAACGGGCGTGGCCGATAGCGGAGTCGATATCACAAGGCATTCGCGGTCATCGAGGCGCACGTGGATATCCGGCAGGCAGTGAAACCGAGATTGACAGTCGGGACCATTGAGCCGCTGCAGCGCAATGTGCGTTAAGGTCTCGGTCATGCCGTAGGTGGCATACCAGGCTTTCGGAAGTTCGCTGATCTTTTGCCGGAGCGTTTGTGGCAATGCTGCCCCGCCTATGATTACGGTGCTGATTTGTGCGCTCCGGACCGGATCGTGCAAGAGTTGGTCTACCTGATTGGGTACGAAAGCTGCGAAGTGGGGAAGCAACTCATCTGGAATATTCTCAAGTGGGCGGGTGGAGGGTTCGACTGCGATGAGTTGCAGATTGTTGACGAGTGCCCGCACCATCATCATTTTGCCGGCCACAAAATCCATGGGCAGGCATAAGAGGGCTCGCTGATAGGGAGTTAGATTCAGCGCGCGCGCGGATGCGCGCGCGCTGAGGATCAGCTGCTCTCGCGTAAATGAAATGGTCTTCGCAGCACCGGTACTTCCGGACGTTTGAAAACGGAACTGTGTTTGCCCCGATTCCCATTCGCGCCAAAAGTCGAGCAGCATTTTTTCGAAATCAGTAGTGCCTGCTGTCCGCCAATCCACCCACCGACCGTTAAGCCATATCTGCTGCATATCACTTTTTCCTTCGCTTCTGACGGGGTGTGATTTGCAACTCCGGATAGCCGTACGTTTTGTCGACTACCCGATTAAATTCCAATTCGGTCAGTTCGACCAACACAATTTCCATGGTAGTGTAGACGATATTATCGTCCAGCAGATGACCACCCACTACCTGGCCAGTGCTATCGCCAAGGGATACGTGCAAATGGCAGCTTTCACGCGAAAGAGTTCCCGATAATGACAACACTTCGAAATGCCCCTTTTTTGCTACACCACTTTCCTTATTCGCAAAACGTAAGTGATATTGTTCCAGGCTGCCGACTGCGCTAACCACGGCAGCGGCCTCTAGACCCTGTGTGAGAGCAAATGCCATGAGTGCCTTTTTCAGATCCTCATGTGGCTGAAGTCGTACGGCATAAAAACGGGCCGTTGAAGGCTGTGCGGTACTCATGGTGGTGATCAAAAACAGAAATCCAAAAGCAACACCGCGCATCGTGTCAAGGGAACTTCGGAAACTTGGAAAAGTCTGGCTCACGTTTTTCCAGGAACGCATTCTTACCCTCTTTCGCTTCGTCACTGAGGTAATACAGCAGGGTCGCATTGCCGGCCAGCTCCTGAATACCCGCTTGTCCGTCCAACTCGGCATTGAAAGCGCATTTGAGCATACGAATGGCGAGCGGACTCTTTTTCAGAATTTTTCGTGCCCACTCCACGGTCGTCTCCTCGAGTTTTTCCAACGGTACCACTTTGTTTACCAATCCCATCTCCAACGCCTCCTGGGCATTGTATTGATCGCACAGGTACCAGATTTCGCGGGCCTTCTTTTGACCGACAATGCGGGCCAGGTAGGACGCACCAAATCCGCCATCAAAGCTGCCCACCTTGGGGCCGGTTTGGCCGAAGCGCGCATTTTCTGCCGCAATGGTCAGGTCGCACACCACGTGCAAGACGTGACCACCACCAATGGCCCACCCCGCCACCGAGGCAATCACCGGTTTGGGTATCGAGCGAATGAGTTTTTGCAGATCCAGTACATTTAGGCGTGGCACGGAATCGCTGCCGACATAACCGCCATGGCCGCGCACACTTTGATCGCCACCACTGCAAAACGCTTTACCGCCTTCGCCTGTCAGAATGATGACACCGATTTCCGGATCTTCCCGGCAAATCATCATGGCGTCAATCATCTCTTTCACCGTTAGGGGTGTGAACGCATTATGCTTTTCCGGGCGGTTAATACTGATTCGCCCAATGCCATCCGATTTTTGAAATAGTATTTCCCGGTATTCAATAACCGTTTTCCATTTAGTATGACTCATAGTTTTAACTGAATTTCTTTTTTGAATTCCTGAAACGAAGCGATGTTCCATTCCTGGCTGCTTTCGAACTCCAGCACGGCCGGCTGTGCGGTTGGCTGCAGCAGCTGGTGGATCATGGTTTTCTCATAGTTGACTTCCGTGGCATGTTGATAGGCATGACCATACTCCTCGGCTACTGTGCGCGCCTTTTTTAGTTGACGGGTGACAAAGTATTCTTGTGCTTCGGCCACATCTCCTGGACCATCAATCATGTTGAAGATGATACCCCCGTGGTTGTTCAATACGATAGTTTTCAATCCCGGGTAGGCGTAGTTGTGCCAAAAGGCGTTTCGGTCATACAAAAATGCCATGTCGCCCGTCAGCAACACCTGGGTGTTGTCGCTGGTGAGTGCATGGCCCATGGCCGAACTGGTGCAACCATCAATACCGCTGGTGCCCCGGTTGCTGAACACTTCGACATCGGCCTGAAGATTCGATAAGCCCAGGTAATTGGCGTAACGCACTACCATGCTGTTGGCCAGGTGTAAGTGGGTGCCGGCCGGCAAAGATGCCAGCGTGTCGTGCACAACACCGAGTTCATGACGGGTGCCACGTGCCATAAACGAGGCAATGCCTGCGCGTGTTTTAGTTTCCCGTGCTCGCCACATCTCACGAAAATCCGCTCGGCAGGAAGCGCGAAGTTTTTGGAAGAAAAATTCGGGGCTACACCGGATCACCGTGCTCACGGACTGGTAGGGGTCTGCCACTGAACCTGCCTCCTGAATGTGCCAATGATCGCGGGCAGGATACTTCCGTAAAAACAGCTTGACCTGTTTCGAAATGATGGACTGGCCAAACGTAATCAGGAGATCGGGCTGAAGTTGCTTTTTGTCGGCATCGGTTGCCAGGGCGAGAAAGTTATCGGCCAACCGAATGTTATCGTCAAGCCCGTGGAGATTGGACAAGATGTCACCGACCAGCACAGCATTCGACTCTGAGATAAACGTACCCAACAACTCTCGAAGGCGGCCATTCAGTGACTGCTGGCCCGCCACGATCAATACCCGCTCGTATTGTCTGATGTCATCGCGCAAGGCCGCAATTTGTATCTCGTCAAGTTGATAGGAGGGTGGCCAATGCTTTTGGACCCTTACTGCGGCACGTGGGTGGGCTGTTTCATTTTTGGCGGGATACAAAGGCTCCCGCAACGGCACATTCACGTGAACAGGCCCGGCCGGCCGTTCGGTCGTCAGTGCGATCGCTTCGTTGATCGATCGGTTAATCATCCAACGCGCGTCAGCGTGCTCGTAATCCGCTGGCAGTGAAAATGATTTTTTCACATGGCGACCATACACGGACTCCTGGTAAATGGTTTGACCGTCTTGCTGGGCCGTCCATTCAGCCGGGCGATCGGCTGTAAGCACCAGAAGCGGTACCTGTTGAAAGAACGCTTCTGAGAGGGCGGGTGAAAAGTTCAACGCAGCCGTGCCCGAGGTGCAAATCAACACCACCGGTTGTCGGGTATTACGGGCTATGCCCAAGGCAATGTAGGCGGCACTGCGTTCGTCCGGGAAAATCCGCGTTTGAAAGCCGCCATGACGCACGAAGGCCAGGGTAAGTGGTGCGCTTCGCGATCCCGGACTGATGACGACTTCCCGAACGCCCCAGTGAGCACACACTTCCGCAATATCGTAAATGGGCTGAAGGCGCAAGCTCAGGATTGAATTACGTTAAGCAAGGTGTTCATCTTCCATTCCGTCTCTTTCCACTCGGTTTCTGGTATGGAGTCGAGTGTTACTCCGGCTCCGGCAAACAACGTGGCCGATTTTTCCGAGACTTTCATGCACCGCAGGTTGACAAAGAGATTGGTTTCGCTGTCAATATTGACGGGCCCCCAATATCCGCCATACAGTTCCCGGTCCATACCTTCCCGTTCGGCCAAAAAATGCAGGGCCTCCGTCAGCGGCATACCACATACAGCGGATGTGGGGTGAAGCAGGTTGAGCATGACTGAGGCCAGCTGAGGAAAGTTGATGGCGCGGGTGTCAACCGTGAACTCCGTCTTCAAATGCAGCAGGTTGCCCGCCTGCACCGTTCGGGGTCCGTGTTCATCAAACTCACGAACGCGGATCTTTTTGAAGCAGTTGATGATATAACGGCTGACCATCGCTTGCTCCTCAATTTCTTTTTGGGTCCAGGCTACGGTCTTCAAATCGATGCCGGCATCAAACGGCTTGGTGCCAGCCAACGCTACGGTCTTAAACTGATCGTTGCCATCCTGACGGATCAGGAGTTCGGGTGTGGCTCCAACCCAGGTTCCGGTTTCGGGCGTTGAGCACAGGGTGACTAATGCATGGGGATACCGCTCGGCCAATTTGAAAAAAACAGCGGTCCAATCTTGCGGAGCCGAAAAATGAATTACCTGTTTTCGGGCGGGCACCACTTTTTCAAGAACTCCCGATTTGATTTGTTCAACACCGGCTGCCACCAGTGCCGGATAATCTTCGGTCGGGTGGTGCTCGGGACTGTGGAAATGAAGAAAGACTTGGTTGGTATTTTTATCGTCCTCGTTCAATGCGATCTCCTTTTTCTCCCATCCGAACCGACCTTTCACCTGAAGTTCTCTGCGTGTAAACCGGTACAGGTAGTCGGCCTCCAGAAAATATTTGGGCTGATGGGGAAGAAACGGTGCAATGGCAAATCCGGGCTTTGCGCTTTCAACGTCAAGTGTCGCCAGCTTCCGTGGGCCAGATTCGGAAACCAGTAGAAATACCTCTTGCGTTTCCGGCATTCGCCACATCGAAAACGAGTTTTTTTCGTTGGTGAGTTGGGCCAGCACCTGCGTAACCGCCTGTTGTTGATGAAATGGGCGCTCCTGAATTTCTGTCACCTTCATCGTTTGTCGATTATGGCCATCGTGATCCGGCTGATACACACCAGATCACCCGATTCATTTTCAATCTTAATCTCCCACACGTGCGTTCTTTTGCCGATGTGAATCGGGCGCGCGGTTCCGACAACAAATCCATCGCGCACACTCTTGATGTGATTGGCGTTGATCTCAAGGCCCACGCACGCCTGAATTTTGTTATCAATACAGCAGTTGGCGGCTACGCTTCCCAGTGTTTCCGCCAACGCCACCGAAGCACCTCCATGTAACAAACCCATAGGCTGCCGGGTTCTGCCATCTACCGGCATTTTGGCACGAATAAAATCTTGTCCAAGTTCGACAAACTCAATGCCGAGGTGTTCCACCAGAGTCCCGGGTGACAGGCGCTGGATGTTTTGAAGGGTTACGTCTGGATTAAAAATGGGCATTCAGGTCGTCCACCGCTCATATAACAGTGAAATCTCTATTTTTGCGGGCAAATTATAAGATTTTGGTCAAAAATTTATACCTCATCCGACACGGACAGACCGATTTCAACAAGCAGGGAATCGTGCAGGGCTGCGGGGTTGACTCCGACTTGAATGAGGAGGGGCGGGCACAGGCCGGTGCTTTCTTTGAGGCTTATCGCCACGTTTCGTTTGACAAAGTTTATACTTCGGCTTTAAAACGTTCTCAGCAATCAGTGGAGCTGTTTGTCAGGCAGGGTGTGCCCTTTGAACCTTTGGCGGGCTTGAATGAGATCAGTTGGGGAACTAACGAGGGCAAACGGATTACGCCTGAAGAAGACGCGTACTACCAATGGATGTTGCAGCAGTGGCAACTGGGTCATGTGGAACACCGCATTGAGGGGGGCGAGAGTCCGCTCGATGTGGCGCTGCGTCAACGAGAAGCTCTGGATATCATTCTTTCGCGCACGAATGAGCAAAACGTGCTGATCTGCATGCATGGTCGTGCCCTTCGAATTTTACTTTGTCAGTTGTTGCGTTACCCGCTTCGCAGTATGGACATGTTTGAGCATCAGAATCTGGGGCTCTACCAGGTTACCTATTCGGGTTCCATGTTCTCCGTGGTCAGGTACAATGACGGTTCACATTTGCAGCGACTTGAAAGTGGTCGCGTGCCTGACCCGGCTCTCACGCTAATTTCTTCGCTTTGAGTGTCTCCAGCGCTGACCGGGCCTTTCCATCAATGCTGGTTTTGTATTCGTGCTTCTTATACGCAAGGGCCCGGTTGAAATAGGTTTCAGCTGCGGCAAAACGTTTTTCATCCATACAGATGTAACCCATTTGCAGCGAGGCATTGGCCGCGAAGTACCACGGTTCCTGGCCTGCCATCGAAATGGTTTGATCATATAAAACCTTTGCTCCGGCCAGGTTGCCGGTGCGGTGCTCGAGCCGTGCTTTACGGTAATAATATTCCGCCTGTTCTTTCAGTGATGTGAGATCGGAAAGCTTGATCTGATCGATCAGTTTCCGGGCTTCGGTGTAGTAACCACCATCGGTTGCCAGTCGCACTTTTGTCAGTTTGGCATTCGGCAGCCGACCTTCTTCCAGCTGCGCAGCCGCCACACGGTCGGGCTCGGCCACGCTGCGCCCGGTTTGTCGTGCTTTCTCGAAGTAACGTTTGGCGTGATCCGTGTTTCCGTTGAGCCAGTGAGCGAGTGAAATTTTATAGTAGGAATCTTTCTTGAAATTTTCGCTCCGGTAGGCAGCTACAAACTGGAGGTAATGCGAAATGGCGCGGTCATATTCTCCTTTCTGCAAAAGAATTTCGGCATGGAGATAATCAATGTAATGCAGCGGTAATCCGCTGGTTTGCTGATCCAACGTTTTGATGAGCCCGAGTGCTTCTTCGCTTCGGGCATCTTTCATCAGCAGGTTGGTACCCAGGAAGAGGAGAAGTTTGTTTTCCGGTTGTTGTTGAAGGCTGGCCAGGATGCCCTGAATGGCCTCGGGGAATTGCTGGTTGATCAGTCCTTTGATGGTGTAATACAATATCCCGGCTTCCACACTGAGTGAGGATGCGGATGCCCTCAGTTCGTTGAGCTGCTTTTGACCAACCGTTACCGACCCACGCATACCCAGCAGCGTAATAAACCAGTGGTATTTGTCGGGCACCGTGCCCACCATCACCTGAATAACCCCGCTGGTCTTTTTGAGCGGAACACAATCAGGATATTTCTTCAGACCGTCCTGCACCAGGTTATAGGCTTTTCGGATCGCAAACACGGCATTCACCTCCTGATTGAGGTTGAGCAGGCTGAAGCCCCGCTGCAGGTGCAACTCGGCCTGCAGGAACAACGCGTCTGGCGAGTTGTTCATCGCTTCCAACCGTTGAAGCCGCTCTTTGAAACGCTTGTCGATGATATCAAACTTAGCGGCATCTTCGCTGATCAGCACATCAAGCGTTTCGCTGAAGCTAAGCAGGTAGATTTGATACAGTTCCTCACCCCGCGCAGGCGTGCGGCTTAGCAGTTCCTGGGCCTCCCGGGTATGTAGGTTAAGGATGAGTTGATGAATGTGTTGGAGACCGGGGCTGAATTTCCAGGAAAGACCCTGTGACCAGCCTGTGATGGCGGCCAACAAAAAAAGGCAAGTGAGTACACTTGCCTTTTTTGCGGAATATGGTTTTGTGCTATCCAACCTTTTTACGTTTTGCCGGGGCGGCCTTTTTTGCCTTTGCCTCCTCATCGACAATAACGTCTTCCACCCCGGCCAGGATACGTCCGGAGTGCTCATCGATCACAATTTTTTTCTTTTCCCGAATCTCGGCAATCTTTTGGGGCGGGATAATGATGTTGCAACCCTGTGCCGCACCGCGCACAACGCTAACCACGGCCAAACCGTTGGAGAGGCTGCCGCGCAAACGCTCGTAATATTTCAGAAACTTGTCTTCGATTTTTTTGGCTGCCTTTTCACGTTCGGCCAGCAATCGCTTTTCTTCCTCTTCGCTTTCGCCCAATAGGTTTTGAAGTTCCTTTTTCTTGTTCTCCAGATCTTCTGTGCGTTCTTTGATCAAGGCTTCGATCTTGGTGATTTCTTCTTTCTTCAGTTCAATTTTTTCCTTGGCTTCCTTGATGCGTTTTTCGCAAATCTGAACTTCCAGTTCTTGCAATTCGATTTCTTTGCTGATGGCATCAAACTCGCGGTTATTCTTCACGTTCTTCTGCTGGTCGTTATACTTCTTCACCAGCTTTTCCGCTTCCTTTATACCCTCTTTGTTCTTTTTGATGGCATCCTCTAACTCCTTTTGGTCGGCCTCGAAACGCGCCATCCGGGTTTTATACCCTTCCAATTCGTCCTCCAGGTCTTGTACCTCATCGGGCAGGTCGCCCCGAAGCTTCTTTAATTCGTCAAGGCTTGAATCTATACTTTGAAGTTTTACGAGTGCTTCGAGTTTTTGTGCAACTGTCTGATTTTCCATTAGTTAAAAGTAACTTATTGGGTTCGTATCGATTTTCGAAAAATTGACTGCAAAAGTAGGGAATTTTTCCTTCAAAACCTTGGCCAGAAGCTCCTTCGTAAACTGCTCGCTTTCGTAGTGCCCGATGTCCGCAATCATGATTTTCTGCTCAGAATCGAAGAATTCATGGTATTTGAAATCAGCTGTTACCAGCACCTGAGCACCTTCTGCTATGGCCCGTGGAAGCAGGAAGCTGCCGGCCCCTCCGCAAACGGCCACCCGCTTAATGGCTTTCGGTGGCAGAGCGGTATGCCGGATTACCGGGGTTTTCATATTGTTTTTCAACAAGGTCAGGAACTGTTTGGGTTCCAGGGGCTGGGGCAATTCACCCACCAGGCCGGCACCCACATCCTGATTGACGTTGTCGATCAGTTGATAGTAATAAGCTACTTCTTCATACGGGTGACTGCTGCGAAGTGCGGCCAGAACACTGTCCTTGTTTTGCCGGGGGAACACAACTTCAATGCGGATTTCATCAACCTGTTCCAACTCACCCCGCTGGCCCAGGTGGGGGTTGGCGTTTTGGTTGGGTCGGAAATACCCTTGCCCGGCCACGCGAAAACTGCAGTATTCATAGTTGCCGATTTGGCCGGCACCGGCCTGATGCAAAGCATCCACCACCTGACCTTCGTGTGAGCGGGGTACAAAGGTCACTAACTTGGCCAGCGTACCGGGGCGCGGTGCCAATACGCGGGTGTTAACCAGCCCCAACCGGTTGGCGATCTCCTGATTAACGCCCGTGCGCACGTGATCCAGGTTGGTATGCAGGGCATAGATCGCGATGTCGTTTTTGATTGCACGGATGACGGTACGTTCCACATAGTTTCGGCCGGTGAGTCGCTTCAGGCCCCGAAACACGATCGGGTGATGCGCCACGATCAGATTGCAGCGGCTGGCCATGGCTTCCTCAATCACATTTTCTGTACAGTCCAGCGTGGTCAGTATGCCGGTAACCGGCCACTGACTGTTTCCGGTGATCAAGCCGCTGTTGTCATACTCCTCCTGATAGGCGGGGGGTGCCCATTGTTCGAGGTGCCGAACCACGTCTTGTATCCGTAGTGAGTCCATGAATGTGTAGTTTTGGAGCTCAAAGTAAGTGAGAAAAGGCGAATGGGGTTCCTCCGGCTACTGTTGTTCCCGCTATCCATCCTCTACAACCTGGGGAGCCGGCTTCGGAACCATCTCTATACCATTGGTGTCAAACCATCTGTCGCTTTTGAACTTCCGGTTATTGCCGTTGGTAACCTGAATGTGGGCGGCTCAGGCAAAACACCCATGATCGAATATCTGATCCGTCTCCTGAGTCCACACTCTAAAATCGCAACGCTCAGTCGTGGCTATGGTCGGATGACGCGCGGATTTGTGCTGGCCGGAGAAAGTGCTTCGGCCGATGCGTTAGGCGATGAGCCGTTCCAACTGGTTCAAAAATTTGGCTCGCAGGTCTATGTCAGCGTGGGTGAGGATCGCGTGGCCGCGATACCCCAGCTCATTCAGGCTCATCCGGATACGCAGGTTGTTTTGCTGGACGATGCGTTTCAACACCGCGCGGTGCGCCCGGCTATGTCCATTCTTGTGACGGCCGCGGATCACCCATTCTTTACCGATTGGGTTTTGCCGGCCGGCAATCTTCGCGAGAGTCGAACAGGGGCTAGGCGGGCACAGGCCATTGTCGTTACCAAGTGCGATCCTGATTTGTCGGAAACACAGATGGAAAGGCTTGCCGCAGGTATCAGACGATATGCCCCGGAGGTGCCTGTCTTTTTCTCGGCTATCCGGTATGGTCAACCGATCTCTTTCGGTAGTGGGCAGGACTTGGGCACCGATGTGGTCCTGATTTCCGGGATTGGTAACCATCGGCCATTTGAACATTACGCCCGGAGCCGGTGGAGCGTGGTGGAGCACGTGACGCTGCCCGACCACCATCGTTATACAAAGGATTTTCTGGAAGGGCTGACCCGTGACTATCCCGGGAAGTGTTTCCTGACTACCGAAAAGGACCGGGCGAAGTTGATTGACGTCAGGTTTTCGGAGCACATTTCCGCTATGCCCTGGTTTTGCCTGCCCATGGAGATGTATTTTTTGAAAAGTGGTACTGATTTTGATAACCTCGTGAAACGCTATGCGCAACGGGGATAAGGTAAGGTTATTGGTATGGGTTTGGCTCCTGACCGCTGAGTTGGTGTTGGCGCAGCGACCAACGGGAATGCCCACCGGCCCCGCCCAAAGTGACACAACCAAACGGGGCGTGCGCAGGTCGTCTTCCGGCTCAGCCTTGCTGGACGACTCCACCCGCAGGGTGTATGGCCCCAAAACGACCTTGTGGACCTCCGAGCAAAAGATCTTCAACAACCAGGGTTCTTATGTTCCGCTCGACACCTCGGTTTTCAATTACCACCAGTGGACGTACCTGCAGCGTTTGCATAACGGCTACCAAGATCTGGGTAACGTAGGAACCGCGTTGAATCCCATTTTTCCCATGCCCGCTGACGGCATTGGCGTCTCGTCCGGCTTTACATCCTACCGCGCGTATTATGTTGATCAGGAGCCGGTGTATTACAATACCAAGTCACCGTTCACGCGCATCCGCATCATCTGGGGTGGTCAGGGCCGATCGATGACGCATGTGGAGTTCAGCCGCAACATCAATCCACGGTGGAATTTTGGATTTGACTATCGGCCGATTCTTGTTGAAAAACAGTTGCAGGGTGCCGGCCGGGGTGATAGGCAGGTGATCAGTCATTACTATGATTTTTACTCTCGTTATCAATCCAAGAACGATCGCTATTCGATTCTATTTTCGTTTCGAAGAATTCGACACCGTGTGAATGAGAATGGGGGTGTTGATCTCAATGCCGATGCGACCGAGGAGGACTTTTATGACCCCAATGCAAGGATTAAGTTAACGACTATTTCTACTGAGGAACTCCGCAATGGCTTTCACATTTTCCAAACCTACCAGTTAGCAAAGCCCATGCAGGTGTATTGGACGCTCGATCTCGGTCGTTCAATCAACGTCTTCAATAACCCTGACAAAAGTACCCTGAGCTTTTTTGATACACTGGTGGATAGCGCGGCTGTTGAAAACTCCTTTCGATTTGCTACGGCCCAGTCGGAGGCCGGTATCAAAGGTTCTGCAGGCTTTCTCTTTTACAATGTCTACTACAAATTCAGGAGATATGTCGTAGAAAACTCATCGTGGGATTCAACTGCGCTGACCGCCTTGCCTTTTTCGCACTCCGGCATCGAACATTATCTGGGTGGCCGACTGAGGCTTCAGCTGGATTCCACCCGTTTTCTTCAAGCTGAAGGCGAGTATTTGTTAGATGGCAATTACCGCCTGCAGGGCAAACTTACAGCACCCTGGTTCGAAGTTTCCGCCTTGAGTCAACTGGCGAAGCCTGCGTTTATGCCACAAGCCTACCGAGGTACTCATGATTATTGGGCCAACGGATTGGATAATATATTCACAAACCAACTGGGAGGGGAGGTGAGGCTGAGGCGCAAACAATTCCTGCTGGCCCCGGGCGCGCGGTACCAGATTATCACCAATCACATTTTCTTCAAATTCAACGACTCAGGAGTTCAAAAGGTACTTCCGGTGCAGGCAACCGGCAACCAGCAATTGTTGCAGTACTATGTGAGAATGAATTTGCCGCTGGTGAAGAACCTTTTCCTTCGGCCGATGGTCACCTACTCGAGCGTGATTCAAAGCGATCAGGACGCTCTGCAAATCCCCGAATTGTTTGTCAATACCCAACTGGCGTTCGAGAACTATCTGTTCAAAAAAGCTATTCAAGTGCAATTGGGTGCCGAGTTCCACTGGCGCTCTAGCTATTTCGCTTACGGATATGACCCGGCCATACAAAGCTACTATTGGCAAAATCAGGTACGGTCGGAAAGTTTTCCGTTCGTGGATTTTTTCTTTAACGGTCGCTTTCAGGGAGGCCGCTTTTTTGTACGATACAATAACCTGATGCAGAACTTTCTGGGGCGCGGGTATCAGCCCACACCTGGCTACCCGGCACAACGGCCGGTCATCGATTTTGGTTTTGACTTAATTTTGTTCGATTAATTCTTGACATGGAAAAACATGTGCTGGGGCTGGTGATGCCCACCGACCCACGGTGGGCGAATATCGCGCAGAAACACATTGGTGATATTCTGGTCGATCATGCGTACTGTGAACAGAAGGCCGCCACGAGCTGTATCTCGCTCATTGTCCAGTATTCGGATAAGCCCGATGTGGTGGATGCCCTGACACCCGTAGTTGCCGAAGAATGGAATCACTTTGAACGCGTTCTGGCGGAATTGCGTAAACGTGGTTTTCCGTTTGGTCCGCCCCGCAAAGATGAGTATGTGGAAAAGATTCAGGGGATTATGAAGAAGGGGGGCACGCGCGAAGAAAAGCTGGTTGAGCGGCTTTTGTTAAACGCACTGATTGAGGCCCGCAGTTGCGAGCGGTTCCGATTGCTTTGGAAAGAGATTGACGACCGCGAGCTCAGCGCGTTTTACCACGAGCTCATGGTATCAGAAGCTGGTCACTACAAAAATTTCCTCACGTTGGCCCGAACGTATGCCGAGCCGGCTTACGTGGAGAAACGCTGGCGAGAGTTTCTGGCCGCGGAAGCCGAGATTGTCAAGGGTTTGGAGGTCCGCAGCGACCGCATGCACTAACGCAGCACCACCCGCACGACACCGGCCGGTTGCCCTCCTGCGGACACCCGCACGAGGTAAACCCCTGCACTTCCGCGCAGCGAGAGTTTCGTTTCCTGACGGCCTGCGTCTTGTACCCCGCGGTCAATCGACATCACCGATTGACCCACCGGTGAAAGCACCTCCATTTGCACCCGCGCGGCTGTCGCCAGCTGATAGCTTATCGTTACCTCACCCGAGGTAGGATTCGGTGAAGCGGTCACGCCTGAGACGGTTGAATTCTCCAATCCCGTGGGTACCTGCTGTATATACAGATCGTCTAACGCCCATCCCCATCCGGAAACATTGGCATCCGAGAACATTCGGAATCGGAAAAGCAACGTATCGGTGGGCGCAAACACCGGTGTGATTTCCCAAACCTGATCCTGCATGAGCGAACGACTTCCTGGGGTGTTGGCCGCAAATGCGGTTTGCCATTCGGGCTTTAGGGTGGCATCATAGCCGGGTGAAATCGCCAGCCAGTCCACACCATTTTTTGTTGCTTCCAATACCACATAGTCTTTGAACTCGGGTTGTGGGAAGGTTGATCCGGATAGGCCCGGTTCCACTAAGGCCACATCACGGTAGTACACTTTTGCTTCACTGGCGCGCACTTTCACAGGCTTTCTCAATAACGCGCTGTATTGCGTATTGAGTGAATAATTGTGCGGGGTTTGAAGGGCATTATCACCGCCCAACCCTTGTATGAACAGGTTGGTGAACCGCCAGTTGTCGGACGTTTGGAAATAATCGAAATACTGCTCCTGCACAGGCAGGGCTAATTGAAAGTGCGTGCCCGTAATCACTGATGAGGTGGCAGGTGCGTTTTGAACAAAACCAATCGCTTCCATGCTTACAGTGCCGATTGGAACATTTCGGATAGTAGCAATATACTCCCCGACCAAGGCTGGCTGAATCTTGCCGATGCGGGTCTGATTCACCCGTATCTGAACGGAGTCATACGCGCGGTCAAGTTTGATTTTGAAGGCGAAGTCGCCCCGGGGTGTTGTGCCGGACGTGGTAATGGCCGGATTGGGGATGTTCATTTGATTTTGGTCCACGGTTGCTGTCCAGATACCGCGGCCATGAGTAGCGATAATGACCTGATTGTCCAGCCCTTTCATATCCCATACGCTGATGTTCGGGAAATCGTCCAGCAGAGCCCACGAAGTTCCTCCGTCCAATGACTGCACAATACCAATTTCCGTACCCACCCAAATAATGTTCGTATTATCGGGCCGCACGTATATGCAGTAGACCGCCACATCCGGAAAGCCGTTGGTGCTGGTGCTGCCGGAGCCGAACCCGGTGATATCCTGCCAACTTGTGCCCAGGTTTGTTGTTCGTAGAATTTTTGGCCGGCCCCGGAACGAGAAGATTGCGTAGGCCGTGTTGGGTTCGGTCGGGTGAGAGCCGAGTTTGGTTATTGCCCCCATAGTGGCTGTCGTGTAATTGGCCGTGGGTGAGAACGTTTGCCCGCCATTTGTGGAGACATGAATGCGGCCATTGGATGAAATCCGGCTGCCAGCCCACACGATGTTGGCGTTAGCCCGCGAAACTTCAACGTCCATAGTGGACGTAGTTGAGCCCCAAAAGGTGGGGATAGGCGTTAACGTCCACGAGGCTCCAAAATCTGTTGACCGGAATACGCCTGAGGAGGAGAGCGTGAAAATCACTTCAGGGTTGTTGCGTGAGTTGGCCAGCTTGGAAATGAAGGGCGCGGAGCCGCTTAACCCTGAAGTGGCGCTGGTCCACGTAAGGCCACCATCTACCGAGCGTCTGAAGCCATTGCCCTGAAAGCCTCCGATAAGCTTGCGATCGTCCCCGTTGTGCCAAATGGCTTCAAATCCATCGCCTCCAATCGCAAAATTATACGTGGTTGTCGCGGTTGCTTCCACGTTGGGCTGGCTCACCCATGTGCCATTGTCTTGCGTGCCGCCTACAAACTGGTTGCGGCCCGGTCGCTTGTCTGCTCCGTAAAACTGACTGGTGTTGTACGTTATACCCGGGGAAGTCCAGGTGTTGTTGCCAATACCTGGCGTTGCCGCCACATTCGAGATCGCAACGCCACCGTCATTGGCATTAAGAATCTTGTACGAAGAAAGGGACATCGGAATGGCAACCAGATTGTGGTGATCAACATGCACCACGGAATTGCGATTGGGATCCCCATATTGGCCCCGCCCATCGGTTATAAAGCTGGTATTGGCATTGAGTTTTGTCTGGGCCGTGAACTGAAATCGCAGCGTTGCCGAAGAGGAGGGGGGAAACGAACCGCCCGCGGCCAACGTGGGCCAGATAAAGTACATACGGCTAAACTCATGTCCCCCGTTCACGGCAATGCTGGGGTGAGGAGCATTGGCATCGTAGGTAATATTGTTTACATAAAGGTACTCTCGTGACTGCTGAATCGCTGGCGCTTCGGTATTCGCAGGGTTAAGGTCAAAGGTCCCATTTCGTCCCTGATCGCGGAAGGAGGCCATCAATTGACGATTATTGGTCACATCCCATACTTCGAATGGCACGTTTACGTAGTCTGTAAATGCATAACTGCTGCTCGGAACACCTGAACTGGCACCATCGGGAACAAGAAAGCGGTGTGCTTTTTGGCTTCGGCCGGGGCCAAACCGGATTTCAACACTAATCTGATTCGCGCCAGGGCCAACGTCAAAGTTCCCATTAGTTGCATTGGTGAAGCTGGTTAGCGCAAGAAAGGGGGCGGTGTTAATTTCTGAGATGCTATAGAAACCCGTGTTGGTTGATCCTCCTGTCAAATTAACCCGGAACAAATCGACTCCACCAACATAAACCGCGTTCGAATTGAAGGGGTCGCAGAGTATGGTGTTGTTGTACCAGCCCTGATCATTAAGAAAATCCAGTGCGGAGCCCGACAGGTTAACGTCCACCAGTGACCACGAGGCCCCTCCATTATCCGACATCAGCAGCTTGGAGTCGTCACCAAAAGAGGATGTCTCAGCCGAAGCAAAAATGCGATCGGTCTTCACCGGAGAAATATCGATCTCAACCCGCCCAACGGGCTTCATCCCTGCGTTTGTCAATTGCCAGGTAACCCCGGCATCCACGGACTTCCAAACACCTTCGCTGTTTTCGGTTGCGTATTGAATCTGGAAATTGCCCGGAGTGGCTTTAAGATCTTGTATACCACTTTCATCCAACGTTTTGGTAAAAGAAACACCTCCATTGGTACTTCGGTAGATCCCACCGTTGGTTGCTACAACCAGAATGTCAGCATTGTTCGGATCGACAACGGCACGATTAACATCGTTGAAGTTGGATGTGGCGGCCAGGTAAGTCCAGGTGATGCCCCGGTCGTTGGACTTGTACATGCCGTTGCCCGCCACCCCATCGAGGTTGCCGAATCCCTCGCCTGTGCCGAGGTAGATGGTGTTTGGATTGCTGGGCGCCATCGCGAGAACAGTTGTGGCCAGATTGGGCAGATCCGGAGTAATCAATGTCCAAAGTTGGCCGCCATTGGTGGTCTTCCATACGCCACCCGAGGCTGAGCCGGCATACCAGGTGTTTCGGCCTGGATCACCCGGGTCAACGATCAAACCGCGGGTACGTCCCGGAACATTTACAGGCCCGTGCTCGGTCCAGGCGCTAACACCATTGGTTTGCGTTCGTCCATTTCGGGCCCGGGCCATCGCCACGGTTTGGGCAGACTTCGTTTCGCGCACAAGGTACCCGGGCTCATAGGCAGGTTGGGATAAATCATCGGGTGTACGTATGGCCCGGTGAAATTTTAAGAACTCAGCAGGTCCATCAAATCGTTGAGGCGTGTAGACAGGTGGCTCTTGGCGGGTGACTCGTGTTTGAAAAGGGGATGGCCAAAGCGCCACCGCAGCCAGAATGGTTAAGCAACCGATACGTGTGGAAAGTTTCACGGCAGGGGATTTTCAACGTTGATGATTCGAATAAAGTCGTCTGGGTTTTTTCCGGAAGGCATTACTTCCGGCATATCTAACAGCGCCAGGGCCGAATCGGTTTGCCAGCGGACAAAACCTGGCGTAAAAGTCTGATCGAACAGGATTTTGTGGTTTGCCACACGCAGCACGATCACCCGAGATCGTGGGGTGTTACTCTTGCCGATAGCCAGCAGCAGCGTGCGCGAGCTATTCGGTATTAAATCACAGTCGTTACCAAGCCATGAACGGGCGAGGGCTGAGGCATCGGCAGAGCCGGTTTGTGCAGGCGGTTTGCATGTAGAAAGCAAAAACATGGTAAGCATCACCATGAAGGAGAGGCGCGCGGTCATGTTTTTTGTTTCTTCTTTTTCGCTGCCGGGAACAGCACGTTATTCAAGATCAGACGGTAACCCGCTGAGGTAGGATGAAGGTTGAGGTCGGTGGGCTCTTCGCCAACCGTGTGTTGATAATCTTCCGGATCGTGGCCGCCATAGTAGGTGAAAAAGCCTTTGCCCAAAACACCGTGAAGGTATTTGACCTCGCGAATGGCATTATTTTCGCCCATAATCACCACATCGTTTTTTACCAGCGGTTTTTTAAACCCGGTGGACTGACCATAAAACCCGTGAATCACCCGCGTATGGTTTTGGGTGAGCATGGAAGGGATAGGGTCCCACTTGGCTGAAAACTCAAACAAGGTGAAGTAGTCATTGTCCTGCCGCAAGCCACGGTCGGGTGCATTGTTGTCAATGTCCGAAAACTCGTATTGGTAGGGATCACGTACAAGATGGAAATCCGTAAAGGCCAGTGTGTGATCATATTTGATTTTTTCCTGTGCCCGAGGGTCAGCCGGATCGCCATCGAACATCCGTTCGCAAATGTCAACCCCTTCGGCCGCCAGGGCAATATCAAATGAATCAGTGGCCGAGCACATGGCAAACATAAAACCTCCTCCGGCTACAAACTCTTTTATTCGCTTCACTACGGCCAGCTTCAATTGCGAGACTTTTTGAAAGCCGTGTTTGCGGGCCATATCCTCCGCCTCTTTTTGCTGCTCGATGTACCAGGGGTAATTCGCGTAACTGCCAAAAAATTTCCCATACTGCCCGGTAAAATCCTCGTGGTGCAGGTGCAACCAGTCGTACCGCGGCAGTTCCCCGTTTAATACCTCATCGTCAAAAATTACATCGTAGGGAATCTCGGCATAGGTCAGCACCAGGGTTACGGCATCGTCCCATGGTTGTTTCGATTTGGGCGAATACACCGCAATTTTGGGGTACTTTTCCAGTTTCATCAAGTCGTAATTCACAGCCGGGCTTGCCACCTCAGTGATGATGCTGTTGGCCTGGGCATCGGAGATTACTTCATAGCTTACCCCGCGCACAACCAGCTCGTTTTGGATTTTGGGGTGGTACTTGCACATGAAACTCCCCCCACGATAGTTCAGCAGCCAGTCCACTTCACTTTCCTGCCGCAGTACCCAATACGCTATGCCATAGGCCTTCAGGTGATTCACCTGCTTCTCGTCCATGGGAATGAACAGGTAATTGGCCCGGGCGACTATCGGGCAAAACAAAATCAGGACAAAACACGTTAAAAAGTCCAATCGAAGGCCCTTTGTCGCGCAGGCACGGTAGTTCAGCCTCCCCTCAGTTGCGTTCAAAGTCATACCTTTGCTGCTAATCGATTCTAAAAATAAGGGAAAAGAATGAATCTGGTCGAGAATGTCAAAGAAGGGCTTCGCTCCGTGCAGGCGAACATGTTGCGCAGTGTGCTCACGGCCCTGATTGTGGCCATCGGCATCATGTCGCTGGTCGGCATTCTTACGGCAATTGACGGTATTGAGTATTCGGTGTCGCAAAGCCTGTCCTCACTGGGTGTAAAGACATTTGACATCAACAGCAAGTGGAATCGGGGTGGCAGTCAGTCCGGCATCAAAGAAAAGAATTATGCGCCCCTGCAACTCAACGAGGTGCAGCGGTTTATCAATCAATATAATTACCCGTCATCCATCAGTCTTTCGGCAACCCTCACCATTCTTGCCGAAGTCAAACAGGGATCGAACAAGACCAATCCGAACGTAACGGTGGTGGGCATCAATGAGGAATACATGGCGATCAAAGGCCTTGAACTGGAGCAAGGCCGTAACCTGAGCAAGTTCGAGGTTCAATACGGAACCAAGGTGGCCATTTTAGGTGCTAAACTCGCGAAGGAGCTTTATCCTGATCGCAGCAAGCCGATTTTAAATACCACCATTTCATTTAAAGGCACTCAGTTTCGCATTATCGGGGTGATGAAGGAGAAGGGTAATATCAGCGAGAACAACTTCGATAACATGGTATTGATCCCGATTTTGGTTGCCAACCAATTGGCCAGTGGCAACAGCTTGAACTACCGGTTGGTGGTTGGCATCTCGGACATGACTCAGATTGATGTGGCCATGGGAGAGGCTACGGGTCTGATGCGCAAAATCCGGCACGACCGCATTGGGGATCCGGACTCGTTCGAAATTGAAAAGAGCGAGGGTTTGGCGGAAGATCTGGACAGTATCACCAGCGCGCTCCGCATTGGTGGCTTTGGGGTGGGTTTCATCACCCTGCTGGGCGCGTCCATTGCCCTCATGAATATCATGCTGGTGTCGGTAACTGAGCGCACGCGCGAGGTGGGGGTGCGTAAGGCACTGGGTGCCACTCCGCTGCGTATCCGTCAGCAGTTCGTGATTGAAGCGATTGTAGTGTGTGTGCTGGGTGGCATAGTCGGGATATTCCTGGGCATTCTGATCGGTAATTTAATTTCCAGTGTCATCGGCTTTAAAGCCTTTGTTATTCCCTGGCTGTGGATTCTGGTGGGCTTCCTGATTTGTATTGCCGTGGGATTGTTTTCGGGTTACTATCCGGCCCACAAAGCTTCGAAATTGGACCCGATCGAGTCGCTGCGGTTCGAATAAACCAATCGTATTTTCTTTTATTTTTGCCGCACTTTACGCCACGCGGTTTCGGCTTAGTTTTCCCGGAGAGATGCCAGAGTGGCCGAATGGGGCGGTCTCGAAAACCGCTATACGGGCAACTGTATCGAGGGTTCGAATCCCTCTCTCTCCGCCAGAAAATCAGACTCCCGCGCCAGCGGGATTGGTCGTGAGGACTTTCGAGTCAAAGCTAAGTTTTGCGCGAGAAATGTCGGGCACGACAAAAACGGAGCGCAGCGAAGTAGTCTGATTTTGTGAAGCCCCCCGCTTACGGGCATCAGCTACGCTGATCCCTCTCTCCGCCAACTCACACAAGAGCATTCAAATTTTTGGATTAACCTAAAGGGTTGCTTTCCTCTCCCGCTCAGCAAGTTGGTCACCGTTTACTCCGGTGGTAAGCAATCGACTCCGGAAGTAAATTCAAAATAGCATGGCGGATGGTTTCCGGGTTTGACCACGGAATGAAATGCGACATATCGTCCTCAAACGTAACCGCTACTTTCGCATTCACCATCTGCCGTTTGGTAAAAGCGGCATTGGCCGGATGAACCAATTTATCATCTGCGCCCTGAATTACGGTGGCGGGCATCCGAAGTTCTTTCCAGAGAGGCAGCATGGCATCCAGTTGATCCTGAAGGTTGAGGATTTCATCATTGGATGCACGGAAAGAGCGGGGTATCAGCCAGCGAAACAGAGGACTGTGCAAGGGTCCGCGAAACCAGCGCTCATTCGGTTCCAGATCGGGGCTGTTTGATGCCGCCACAAACACCAAACCGTCAATCTCATCGGGGTAATCCATGGCCATTCGCGCAATGACCGGCCCGCCTAGCGAGTGACCGACCAAAATCACCGGCTGCCCGCTGGCATTTTGCCGAATAGCCGGCATCAACACCTCGGCTTGTTTTTTCAGGGAGGGCTCAGCCTTTCCGAAATTGGCATCACCAAAACCAGGCCGGTCGATGGTTAGTAATTGCGCGTGTTGCAGCAAGGAAGAATCTTTCAGAAAGTGAATAAAGGCGCTGAGCGAACCGGGCGAACCGTGAACAAAGACAACAAGGGGCTTTGTCCTTTCGCCTGCCCGAACGTATACGATTCGTTGTTGGCCCACCACGTATTCCTCCCGCAAGCCTTTGACGGGTTCTTCCCGAAAGTAGTTCTCTACCTCGGATTTACTCATTCGGAATTGCATACAGGAATCGAACAGGAAGATGCTGCCACCCAGAATGAACAGGCTTATCCACCAGGCCCGCCTCGATGGTCGAGTCAGTCCGGCCACCGCAGAATCTTTTTCATTTCGGCCGGCTTTCGCAGCAAAGCAACCGCTTCGTTCAGTTCCGTGTCATTCTTGAGGCTGGCTTCCACATTGCCTCTCTCCAGAAAATAACGACCAGCGATTTCCTGCTCTAGCAAATCTTTTATCTGATCGCGAAACGTCATGAGGTCGTGCGTACGTTTTTCGGACAGGCTTTTTTCGAGGTCCGAGAGGAACGAATTGAGCTCGTCTATCTGCCGGTCGCGTTGTGCCTCTCGCCTTAGCCGTGCTAACTCGCGCTCCGTGTCTGTATGGTACTGGTACTTTTTGCCCTTCATCCAACTCACAAAATCCTGATAGTCGCTTTCCGTGAGGCTGAACTGCCGGGGTTCGGCTATGCTGGGGTGCTTGTAGAAGTAGTGGGTGGCGTAGTCGAATAGGAAGCCTTCGCGCACCAGTGCGGCTGCCACGGGTGCCATCTCTTCTATGGGTAATTTTACATCCGGATCAATGCCACCACCATCATACACCAACCGGCCGCGGCTCGTTTTAAATTCTTTCTTCAGGGAATCCGGAACCATCGCCACGCTGCCGTCTTCTCGTCTGTGGGTGTAGTCCAGCACCTGGATACATCGGCCCGTGGGGGTGTAGTACTTGGCTGTCGTGATTTTAACTTGTGATTTATACGTTAGCGGGCGGCCGAGTTGAACCAACCCTTTGCCAAAAGAGCGTTCGCCCATGATCACCGCCCGGTCGTAATCCTGAAGCGTTCCGGCCACAATCTCGGATGCCGATGCGCTGTTGCGGTTGATCATCACAATCAGCGGAATCTCAAGGTCAACAGGAGCATTTAATGTTTCATATCGTATAAAGGAGTCTTTTGTCTTTCCCCGGGTCGTTACTACTTCCTTGCCTTTTGGGATAAAAATGTTGCAGATGTTGACGGCTTCGAACAGAAGGCCACCGGGGTTGCCGCGCAAATCAAGTACGAATGATCGGGCACCTTTTTCACGAAGGTCAACCACAGCATTTTTCACTTCTTTTCCCGCTTCTTGGGTAAAATCGGTAAGCTGTATGTATCCGATGTCGTTGGTGAGCATGCCGAAATAAGGCACGTTATTGATTTTGATCTTGTCACGCTTGAACTCCAGTTCAATCGGGGCTGTTTGGTTCGTTCGTTTTACCCGTAGCTTCACCGGGGTGCCCACCTGGCCACTCATCAGGCGGCTGGCCTCTTCCGGGTCCAGATTGCCGATTTCTTTGCCGTCAATAGCAATCACTTCATCGCCTATTTTAAGGCCGCCTTTAAAGGCCGGATACTGCTCATACACCATGGTAATGACGCGCCTGTTACCAATCATCCGGGTATTGGCGCCAATACCACCATATTGCCCGGTGTTTTGGGTGCGAAAGTCCTCAACCTGATCTTCGGAAATAAAATTGGTGTAAGGATCTAATTGATTCAGCATGTTATCGATCCCATGCCGCATCAGGGTATTGGGGTTCACCTCGTCCACGTATGATTCGTTGACGGCCCTGTAAAAAGCTGCGAAAATGTCGAGATTCTTAGCAATCTCGAAGTACCGGTCGGCCGGTGCGGCCGCACCCAGCAAGGCCAGCGCCACCACTAACACTCCCCACCACCTGATTTTTTTTTCGATCCGCACCACCACTCAGTTAAACAATGCGTTAAAGGTAGAATTATGTTTCCTAATTTTCGAGTCTAAAAAAGATGCTATGCTAAAACGTGTTTTGTTTGTTCTGGTTGCTGTCCTTGCCCTGGCGGCTTGCCAAAAGGAGTCTGGATTTTCGGTGAAGACAGGCGAAAGCGGAGGTTACACGTATGAGTACGTGACCAATGACCCGCTTAAAGTTCGGGTGTACACACTCAAAAACGGATTAAAAGTGTACCTGAGCCGCTATGAAGGAGAACCGCGAGTGTATACGATGATTCCGGTGAGGGCCGGTGGCAAGAATGATCCGGCAAACAACACCGGCCTGGCGCACTACCTCGAGCACATCATGTTTAAAGGAACGGCTTCCTTTGGTTCGTTGGATTGGGACAAAGAGAAGGTATACCTCGACAGTATCGAGCAAATGTTCAACCAGTATGCCCGCCTGAAGGATGAGAAAGAACGTGAAGCGTATTACAAACTCATCGATCAGGTCTCGAATGAGGCCTCCAAGCTTGCCATTGCCAACGAATACGACAAGATGATCAGCGAGATAGGGGGCACCGGCACCAACGCCTTCACGTGGGTAGATCAGACCGTTTACATCAACGACATCCCCTCCAATCAGCTTGACAACTGGCTTCAGATTGAGGCCAACCGCTTTCGCATGATTACACCCAGATTGTTTCACACCGAGTTGGAGGCCGTTTACGAGGAAAAGAACCGATCGCTCGACAACGACTACTGGAAAACCTATGAATCCCTGTTTTCCGGCACATTCCCAACACATCCATACGGTACGCAAACGGTAATTGGCACCATTGATCATTTGAAGAATCCTTCGATTACCGAGATCAAGAAGTATTTCGATACGTACTACCGGCCCAACAACGTAGCCATTTGCCTCAGCGGTGAACTGGACTATGACAAAACGATCGCCATGATCGACAAATATTTTGGCGACTGGCAGCCCAATGATCAACTGCCGGAGTGGAAAAAGGTAAATGAGGCACCGATTCAGAAGCCGGTCGTGAAAGAAGTGCTTGGCCCGGATGCCGAATGGGTACACATTGGTTTCCGCCACGAAGGACGAACCAGCGAAGACTACCAGAAGCTGCGTCTCCTGGATATGATCCTCTCCAACTCTCAGGCCGGCCTGATTGATCTTAACCTGAAGCAGCAGCAGAAGGTGCTGGAGCCCGTAAGTATGGTGGAGGCCATGCACGATTACTCACTCCACATGCTCACCGGCCGCCCGCGCGAAGGACAAACACTGGAAGAGGTGCGCGATCTGCTGTTGGGTCAAGTTGATTTGATTAAGAAAGGGGAGTTTGATGATTGGTTGATTGATGCAGTGATTAATGACATGAAGAAGAACCAGATCATGGCCTCGGAACAGAATTACTCCCGCGCCAATGACATGATGAATGCCTTTATCTACCAGATGCCGTGGCAGCAGTACGTTTCCGAAATTGAAGCGTTGCGTAAATACAAGAAAGAGGATCTGATGAAGTTTGCTAATGATATGTACACGGATAACTATGTTGTCGTGTACAAGCGCTCAGGCAAAGATCCCAATGCGCAGAAAGTGGATAAGCCGCAAATCACCAAGGTGGCCCTGAATAAGGAGACCAAAAGTGCATTCCACGAGGCCATTCTGGCCAACAAGGTTGAAAAGCTTAGCCCGGTGTTTTTGGATTATGAAAAAGACATCCAAAAATTCACCATGAAGTCAGACATTGAAGTGTTGTATACGCCCAACACGGAGAACGACCTGTTCATGCTCTATTACCTGTCGGATGCCGGCACCAATAACGACCCGCGCCTGCAGGCTGCAGTCGAGTATCTGGAGTACCTGGGCACGGGCGACTTGAGCGCAGAGGATGTGAAGAAAGAGTTTTACAAGCTGGGCAGCAATTTTGGTGTGTTTGCTGCGGAGGACCGCACGTACATCTATTTACAGGGTTTGAATGAGAATATGGAGAAATCCGTAGAGCTTTTTGAAAAGCTACTGGCCCAAGCCAAGCCGGATGACGAGGCATTGCAAAAGATGATTGATGGAAACTTCAAGGAGCGTGATGATCAGAAGAAGGACAAATCGGCCATACTCTGGCAGGGACTGCTGAATTACGGTTTGTATGGTCCGCAGTCTCCGTTTACCAACGTGCTCACCAACAAGCAGCTTCGCGAGTTGAAGTCTGCCGAGCTGACGGAACTAATTCGCGGGTTCACGCAAATGCAACATCGTGTGCTGTACTACGGCCCGCGGCCCGGCAAGGATTTAGTTACTCTTTTAGATAAATATCATCAGGTGCCCGACCAATTGAATCCCGTTCCGCCCGCAGTCAATTTTGGCATGGCAGATATGAGCCAACCGAATGTGTACTGGGCTGATTATGATATGGTGCAGGCCGAGATTGTTTTCCTGTCGAAAGCCGATACGTTTGATGCCGCCCGCATTCCGGCCACGCGCCTGTTTAACGAGTATTTTGGCGGCAATATGAGTAGTCCGGTGTTTCAAGAGCTGCGCGAAGCGCAAGGACTGGCCTATGCCGCCTTCGCCAGTTTCAATACAGCTGATAAACCGCGCGATAACGACTACTTCTTCGGGTACATCGGCACGCAGGCTGACAAGCAACCCGAGTCGATGAAGGCCATGATGAAACTCATTCAGGATTTCCCCCGTTCCGAAGCCGGATTTGACGTGGCGAAAAACTCGCTGCTCAATCGGATCGAGAGTGAGCGCATTACAAAGGCCGACAAGTTGTTTAACTACGAAACGGCTCGCAAACGGGGATTAACCACCGACATTCGCCAACAGGTGTACGAAGAGGTGAAGAACATGACGCTGGAAGACGTGGCCAATTTCCAGAAGCAGAACATCAAAGACCGGAAGTTTAACGTAGTGCTGGTCGGTGATCGGGATAAGCTTAATCTGAAGGACCTGCAACAATATGGCCAGGTACGGGAGCTTACCTTGGATGAGCTCTTTGGATACGAGCGGCCCTTGAAAGTAGATGTAGAGAAACCGCAATAACAAAAAAGGCCCGCGAGGGCCTTTTTCCTTTCAGAACTTATCCGGAATCTGAATGATGCGCACGACAATTTCGTGAGGGTCACCGTCCTTATCCACGAGATTAAACTTCACCATGGGGTTATCGCGTTGCAAGTTGCTTTCCACATCGGTTACTTTATTGCCCTGCAAATGTTTTTCGATTTCCTTTTGCAGAATATGCAGGGCGTTTGCGAAGTCAACTTCCAGCGGACTGGGGTTGTACGATTGAGTTTTCATAAAAAAATCACCACCGGATCAATGCGGAAGCCCACGTAAATCCACTTCCGAAGGCGGCCAAGCAAATTACGTCATTTTCTTTCATCTTTCCTTCCGCCCAGGCTTCGCTCATCGCAATGGGGATAGAGGCGGCCGTAGTATTACCGTAGCGCTGGATGTTGTTATACACCTGGTCATCGCGCAGGTTGAGTTTTTCCTGAATGAATTGGCTGATGCGAAGGTTGGCCTGATGGGGAACCAACAGGTTAATGTCCTCTTTCTTCAGCTGGTTGGTCGCAAGCGCCTCGTTGATAGCTTCCATAAATCGAACGACCGCGTGCTTGAATACCTGGTTTCCGTTCATCACGACCTTGAAGCCCGTAGTGTCAAGGATTTGTTCCGGTTGGCGTTCTTCGCGCGGCCGGCTGCTGCCCGGGTCTTTTACATATAGTTCTTCCGCATAACGCCCATCGGCATGGAGGTGGGTTGAGAGTATGCCGGGCTTGTCGCTGCGCTGCAGCACCGCGGCTCCCGCGCCATCGCCAAAAATCACGGCTGTGTTACGCCCACGGGTAGTTACGTCCAGCGCGGTTGATTGTATTTCCGCGCCCACCACCAACACCGTTTTGTACATGCCGGTTTTGATGAATTGGTCGGCCACCGAAAGGGCGTAGATAAAGCCGGAGCAGGCGTTTTTGATGTCCATGGCTCCGATGCCTTCCAGACCCAACTCACGCTGCATGATCACCCCCGAGCCAGGGAAATAGTAATCGGACGTGATGGTAGCAAAAACGATGAACTCCACCGCCTTGACGTCTACCTTAGCGCGCTCCAGGGCCATACGGGCGGCTTTGGCGGCCATGTTGCCCACGGTGTCCTTGGCGGGATCTATCCAACGCCTTTCCTTAATGCCGGTTCGCTCAATGATCCACTCATCATTAGTGTCCATCAGCGTGGAGAGGTATTGATTGGTGATAACTTGTTCGGGCAGGTGATGGCCAAGGCCAACAATCTTAGATGAATACATGGGGCTCAAGCTAAAAGTGGCCCGAAGTTAAGCAAATGTTGCCCAAAACCTAATGGGTGTTAGGGGGGGATTCTGGATACTAGATACTAGATACTAGATACTAGATACTAGATACTAGATACTAGATACTAGATACTAGATACTAGATACTAGATACTAGATACTAGATAGCGCAGCATCCAGAAACCAGAATCACTTCTTGGTTAAGCCCTTTGTGTTGTCATCAGGAATTCTATCAATGAGTTTGTTGTACGGGTCAATGCCGGCCTTTGTGGGCTCTTCATTCACAATCACCTCAAGTGTTGACTTTCCCGGATTTACCCAATGCTTTCGAAGGTACAAAGGTGTCTTTCTGGTCATGCCCCGATCGTTCTTTCCATCGGCAGCAAAAACGCCAATGTCGATAAGGTTGGCTGAGGTGCCGTCACCGGTTTCGTTACCCTTACCATCGTAGTACACTTTGCGAGACTGGATATTGATTGTGACCTTGTATCGTCCATCGGCCATTTTCACGTAGTCCGATTCGTTGATCTTGTTTTCATAAAGTGCAATCTTTTCAAACGAATCTTCCGTGAAATACTTGAGGCTATCGGGAACAGCCCTTTTGATGAAGGAATACCATTCGTTGGAAGTGGTAAATGGCGCTTTTGTGCGAAATGCCGTTGAGTCGACATAAGCTTTAAGTGCTCTGTTCAGGTGATCTTCGCCCACGAGATCCTGCAGAGCATAGAGAATCAGTGAGCCTTTCCGGTACCAAACATAAGCTCGCGTGTCATTGTCCAATAACGTGGCTTCAAACTTACTCTCAGTAGCTCGACCACGCAGATATCCGTCAAGGCTGTACTTCAGGAATTTTTGCATACACTCATCACCATATTCTTTTCGTAGCACCATCAGTGCGGAATACTCCGCCATTGATTCCGAAATCTGGTTGGCGCCTCGGGTTGCACTGGGCATCACCTGGTGTCCCCACCATTGATGGGCAACTTCGTGTGCCGTTACATAAAACGCGTAGTCCGTGTCATCAGGGTCGCTAAAATCGGCAACCCATCCAAAGCTTTCAGAATACGGAACCGTGTTTGGAAACGACTGGGCAAAGTTGGCATACCGCGGAAATTCAAGTATGCGCATTTGCCGGAATTGGTAGGGCGAAAAATTTGTCCCGAAATAATCCAATGATGCCTTTATCGATTTAATAAACCGGTCAAGGTTTCGGTCATGTGCAGGGTGATGAAAAATTTCAATAGCTACCGTATCACCCTCGGGGCCCTTCCAGGTATCCCTTTGCACGGCATAGTTGGCCGATGAGAAATTTGCAAAAAGATCGATTTGTTTATCCATTTTATAGTGAAAGTACCTGCGCCCATTCTCGACCCATTCCTTCTCCAGGTAACCGGGCGATATGGCCAGTTGCCCTGGCTCCGTGCTGATCGTTGCCTCGTACGTAATCCAGTCACCATCGTTGGTGAACAGAAAATTACTTAGCCCAACGGAGTCGGTTTGGGGAGGAAGCACATACTCTCGTTCCGGCAGGCCATATTTTTTGCGGTCTTTGTCACTGGAGATCACGTCTCCCGGATAGCCAAAGGAAGGAAAGATGCCGATGTTAATAAACGTTCCATTTTGAATAATGGCGCCTGGTGCCCCACCATTATCAAAACCCCGGTCGATGCCAGCCACGGCAACGATCATCTGCGAGGTGTCACCCGGTTCCATGACTTTGGGAAGCAGGTAGCTGAAGTGTCTGTGGATCGTATCTTTTCGAACGAGAACAGGGGCACGGCCGTCAATAGTGAGTTCGGTAATCCTGGTGTTGCCTACCTGACTTTGGATAAACAGAAACAAGGTATCGATCGGTGATTTTGTCTTGTTGACCAATGTGAAGCTCCCTTTGGCGTCCATTTTTCTGTCACTCGGATAAAGGTTGATGGCAATGGAAGCATCTGATACTTTAGGCTGTGGAGTTAGTCGATACTTTGCGTATTTCTTCTCGAAATCCGCTCCGAGCTCCAGGCGTTCGTCCCGCGTATAGTAGCGGTTAACGCGGCTTACGTTATAATAGATGTAAGTACCGGTGGCTATCCAAACGACTAGCAGGGCCACCGTACCCCCGATCACCCAGCGGTTGTTCCTGGTTCGCGCAAGTTGCAGGCGGACTTGGCCCGATGATTCCGCTCCGCGAGGCCAAAACAAATTGCCAATCAATAACAGCACACCTCCAAGGCTTAACCAATAGATATTGAACCAGGTAATCGAAGTGATAAAATGACCAAAGCCATTCATGTCCGACAACGTGTAGCCTGGACGATAGCTGAAGAAAAACAGGTTGTAGTCGATCTCGGCAAAACTCCTGATGGCAAACATCAAGATCCATACCCCAATGGAGACAATGTGGCCGGTGAATTTGTTGTTCACCAGAATATGAATGAAGAATGCCAGCATGGTCATTTGCAGGTACTCCGGTAGTTCAAGCAGGTAGAGGTCGGTGAAGTACATGCTCCACTCGTAGTTAAAGTACCCAGCAACAGTTTGGTTAAGAACACCGCAAACCAAAATCATAGAGACCAACACCACACACACCAACGAAAGCGCCAAAAACTTGCTGCCAAAAGTTACCCAGTTTGGGATGGGAAAGGCATCGGATATGTTGGCGTAATTGACGCTGCGGTCGCGATGTACCACTTCACCGGTGTAGAAAATGATAATGATGAAGGCGAAAAGGGTGTAGTTAAAGTCTTTGACCTCCAGCATGTAGTAGGTCAGGGGAAGGGAAGGAGTTCCATAAATGGGGTTGCCAAACCATCCATCGAGAAAAAGGAAAATTACGCCAGCAAGAAGTATCGCAATGAAATAGATATCCGTAGCAACGTTCCTGAATTCAAGAATTGTCTGTTTAAGCATTTGACGGAAGTAGGCTGACCCGCTGAAACTCTGCTGAACTTTTGGCAACACCCCACTGATAGCTGCGTTAGCTTCGGTCAATTTCTTTTTTACTTTTTCAACCGGCTTGGCCAATACATGCTGGAAAGAAAACCGGAAGAAGGTAAACAGGAATAATGCCAGGCTCACACCAACCCAGAGCAGGCGGTTGATCAGTAGATTTCCTGAGAGTGCGGGTACTAACGTGTTTTGCTCGACTGGTGTCCAATATTTGGTGACATTCGTGTAGGTCGTTAACGCAAAGGGGTCAAGAATATCGACTAGTTTCTGATTTTCAAGGTCAGTTGTCAGTGCATTCGCCAATAAGTAGCCGATGAAAAGAAGAACGCTGCCCACATAGGTAATGCGCACATTCTTGGTGAGCGCCACAGCAGAAAAGAAGAGTGTGCCGGTGAAGAAGAGATTGGGTATCGTAAATATGGCCATGGGGTACAAGTAGTGGTACGCCACAAATGGACCCACCCGTTCGGGTTCAAATTCACCGATGCCCAGTCCTATAGGTAACCCCGCCAAATATCCCAGCGGAAGCCCGAGGCTGATCAAAAACAAGATCAGAAATGAGCCCAGGTAGCGCCCCAACATGTAGGACTTTTCGCGCATCGGGTAAGTAAAAAAGTAATCGCGCGTGTTGTGCTCAATGTCGCGGTACACGGGCACACCCATCACAGCGGAGGCAATCAGCATTGAAAAAATGCTGATGACGATCAGCAACTGACCAATGGTGTAGGATGAGTTGACAAAGGCCTTTTCCGAGGCTGGACCGTTGCCATAAATACCGGTAAGCAGTGCAAACAGAAATAAAATGGCGAAATAAGCGTAGGTGGCTGGCCGTCTGAAACGATATGCCAGTTCAAAACGAAAGATGCTCCAAAACATGGTGAATGGCAGTTAAACGGTGGTCAAATCCATTTTTTCGGAGATGCGCGAGAAGTATACATCTTCCAGTCCGGCTTCTACGGCCGAAAAGCCGGCATCAGGTTGTGATTCACTCAGAACATGAATCTGTGTTTTCCCGGCCTTCAACTGAGTGCTGATGACTCTGAAGCGATTTCTATAATCGGTGAGTTCTGCGCGCTCAATCGACTTACTCCACATTTTGCCTTTCAGTTCATCCACCAGATCAGCCGGATGCCCTTGGGCGATTACTTCACCCAGGCAAATGATGGCCATATTGCTGCACAAGTTCGTAACGTCTTCCACAATGTGTGTCGAGAGAATAACGATTGTACTTTCCCCGATCTCGCTCAATAGATTGTAAAACCGGTTGCGTTCGGCCGGATCGAGGCCGGCCGTTGGCTCATCTACGATTATCAATCGCGGACTGCCAAGCAACGCCTGGGCTACTCCAAATCGTTGTTTCATACCACCTGAGAATGTGCCTATGTTCTTGTTCCTGACATGGGCCAAATTCACCCGTTGCAAAAGGGTGTTGACGACATCTTTGCGTTCTTTCTTGTCACGGATACCCTTTAGCTCCGCAATGTGCGTAAGCATGCGCTCGGCTGTTACCCTCGGATACACGCCAAACTCCTGCGGCAGGTAGCCGAGGATCTTGCGCACCTCTTCTTTCTGGGTCAGGACGTTGATGTCGCCCAGGGTGATGGAGCCACTGTCGGCCTCCTGCAGGGTGGCAATGGTGCGCATGAGGGACGATTTGCCCGCTCCATTGGGCCCGAGCAGGCCAAACATGCCCTGGTTAATGGTCAGGTTCACATCTTTTAGGGCCTGAACGCCATTGGAGTAGGTCTTGTTGAGGTTTTGAATGATCAGTTGCATAGGAGGGTATTGATTCGGTATTAGTCGCGGGGGATGCCCGTTTTGTTACAATGCCAAGTAATAAAAAATCCACCGTAGTTACACGGTGGATCTCCTTTTTGGGTTGTGGTGACTGTTCAACAAAAGGGGCTACACCACCACGTTCACGATCTTGCCCGGCACCACAATTACCTTTTTGGGCGGCTTGCCTTCCGTCCACTTCTGTACGACCTCGCTGGCCAGCACGTTGCGCTCGATGTCTTCTTTGGGCATATCCAACGCGAAGTTGATTTCGGTGCGCACTTTGCCGTTGATGGAGATCGGGTAATTGAAGCTGCTTTCCACCAGGTATTGTTCGTTCCAAACCGGGAAGCTGGCGTTGAGAATGGAATCCGTGTGGCCCAGCTTTTCCCACAGCTCTTCGGCAATGTGCGGGGCAAAAGGTGCGAGGGCGATCACGAGCGGCTCCAGTACTGCGCGCTTGTTGCACTTGAGCGAAGTGAGCTCGTTGGCGCAAATCATGAACTCGCTTACGCTGGTATTGAACGAGAAATGGTTAATGTCTTGTTCGATTTTTTTGAGTGTGCGGTGCAGCACTTTAAGTTCTTCCTTCGTGGGCTCGGCATCGCTGAGTTTCCAGTTGCCGTTGGTGTCGTGGAAGAGGTTCCAGAAGCGCCTGAGGAATTTATACACGCCATCGATGCCTTGCGTGCTCCACGGCTTGGAGGCCTCCAGCGGACCGAGAAACATTTCGTACATGCGCAGCGTGTCGGCTCCGTAGTTGTCTACAATGTCATCTGGGTTTACTACGTTGAAATACGACTTACTCATTTTTTCGATCGCGGAGCCGCAAATGTATTTGCCATCGTCATCGAGAATAAACTTAGCCTCACTGAAGTCTGGTTTCCATTTTCTGAACGCATCTAAGTGTAGCTCTAAACCATTTACAATATTAATATCGACATGCATTTCCTGTGCAGGCTCAGGGGTTGCATTTACATTGTAAGCAAAACTTCCTCCGTTGTTTGTCTCCGATAGAATTCTATCAATTGAGTCTGTGAGGTACTTTATTATCGGAGCTTCCACATTCACAGAATTCATGTATTGATCCAATACATTTTTCGAAATGAATATTTGGGGAGCGTTGGTAACGCTAGGGGAAGTTATTTCATAACCTAGACGATACACAAACCTCGAATCCCCCGTAATTTTTCCCTGATTGATCAATTTCTTAAACGGCTCATCAAATTTCAGGTAGCCGAGGTCGTGCAGAATCTTTACCCACAAACGCGAGTAGAGCAAATGGGCCACGGCATGTTCGGAGCCGCCCACGTACACATCCACCTGGCCCCAGTAATCGAGGGCTTTCGGATCCGCGAAAGCGTTCTCATTGTGCGGATCCATGTACCGCAGAAAATACCAGGCTGCACCGGCATGCGTGGGCATGGTGTTGCTGTCGCGCTTCTGGCCGGGTACAAAGTTGATCCACTCCGTTAAGTTGGCCAGCGGGCCCTCGCCCGTGCCGCTTGGCTTAAAGTTGTTTGAGGGTGGCAGTTCCAGCGGCAGTTCACGTTCTGCCATCGGGTAGGGGATGTCGTTTTTAAACACCACCGGAAAGGGTTCGCCCCAGTAGCGTTGGCGGCTCCAGCCCGCATCGCGCATTTTGTAGTTAATCTGCTTCTGCCCAATGCCACGCTTCTCCAGTTCGTCAATCACCAGATCTATGGCTTTGTGCATCACCAGGCCGTTGAGAAAGTCGGAGTTTTCCAGAATGGCTTCTTTGGTTGGATTGGCCTCCTCACCGGTGTAATGTTTACCGATGATGTTGGTAATGGGTATATTGAAGTGCTTGGCAAATTTGTGGTCACGCTCATCGCCACAAGGTACCGCCATGATAGCGCCCGTGCCGTAGCCGGCCAGCACATACTCGCTGATCCACACCGGTACTTGCCGTCCGTTAAACGGATTAACGGCAAAGGCACCCGTGAACGCACCGGTGATTTTTTTCACTTCGGCCATGCGGTCTACTTCCGAGCGGGTTTCAACGTATTTCAAATACTGATCCACTTCGGCTTGCTGCGCGGGTGTGGTAATTCTTTTTACGAGATCGTGTTCAGGAGCCAGCACCATGAAGTCAACGCCAAAAATGGTGTCGGGGCGGGTGGTAAAAACCAGAATTGAGAATTGAGAATTAAGAATTGAGAATCGGATTTCTGCACCAACGCTTTTGCCAATCCAATTCCGCTGAATCTCTTTCATCGACTCGCTAAAGTCGATTTCGTCAAGTCCCTTCAACAAGCGCTCGGCATATTCGGTAATGCGCAGGCTCCACTGCCGCATCTGGCGTTTCACCACCGGGTGTCCCCCTCGGTAGCTCACTCCGTTAATTACCTCATCGTTGGCCAGTACTGTGCCCAGCGCCTCGCACCAGTTCACATCGGTGTAAGCCAGGTACGCCAGGCGGTACTGCATCAGCAGCTCTTGTTTTTCTTCTTCCGAGAACGCCTTCCATGCGGCTGCGGTAAACTGCTGGGTCTTAAACTTGGTGTTGGGAACGGCATGATTCCGATTTCCCTCGGCTTCAAAAATCTTCACCAGCTCGCTGATGCGCTCGGCCTTTTGTTTCTTCCGGTTAAACCAGCTGTCGAAAATCTGCAGGAAGATCCATTGTGTCCAGCGGTAGTATTTTGGGTCGCAAGTTTGCACCTCGCGGCTCCAGTCGTAGCTGAAGCCAATCTTACCCATCTGCCGCTTAAAGTTCTCGATGTTATCGGCTGTGGATTTGGCCGGGTGAATGCCGTGGTCGATGGCGTATTGTTCGGCCGGTAAGCCAAACGCATCGAAGCCCATCGGGTGGAGTACGTTAAAACCCTTCAGTCGCTTAAACCGCGCATAGATATCACTGGCGATGTAGCCCAGCGGGTGGCCCACATGCAGGCCGGCCCCTGAGGGGTACGGAAACATATCCAGTACGTAGCACTTGGGTTTTGTAGAGTCGTTCGAAACTTTATACACCTCGCGCTTTTTCCATTCTGCGCGCCATTTTTCTTCAATGCGTTTAATTTCGTCTTTCGAGTAGTCGGCCATGGCCAGGAAATGTGTTAAATAGTTCTAAAATAGCCTGCAAAAATAGCTGGTGGCGGCCAATGGCCAAACCCTTTGCCGATTGAATTCGTTGAAGAATTGGTAAAAGCTAAACCTATGAAAAGAATTGTTTTTTTCGTTTTTCTTGCCGCACCTTTCCTGATTCAGGCGCAGAGTCCCGAAGAGGCCGTTCAGCAGGTCGTAATGTCAGCGTATGTGAACGGGATCCAGAACAACGGACCGATTGAAGACATTCGAAAAGGTTTTCATCCAACGTTTGCCATGCTTCGGCTAGTGGACAACACAGTGAAACCTTTCCCAATTGATGAATGGATTGCCAGCATCGAGAAAAATAGGTCAGAGGGGAAGATTTCTTCCGTCAAAACCGAGGCTAAGTTCATCCAAATCAGAGTCGTTGGAACGGCCGCGCAGGTTGAGCTTGAACTCTATCGGGAAGGGAAACGAATTTTCACGGACTACCTGTTGCTTTACCAGTTCGCGGAAGGGTGGAGGATTGTGAGTAAGACGTATTTCAGGCACCCGTAACCTGGCGCACCGATCTAGTCAGTAAGTTTAAAGTTGACTGGAATGGCAAACCTGGTCTTTACTGGTCTTCCCGCAATTAATGCTGGATTCCAATCCGGCAAACTCTGTAACTTCTTGATCACACGGGCCTCGAATCGGTAGCCTTCTTTCGATTGGGGTTTGAAATCTGTTAGTTTGCCCTTCTCGTCAACGACAAACTGAACATATACCCTGCCTTCCTTCCCGGCTAGTCTCGCAATTCCCGGGTAGCGAATTGCTTCAACCAAACCCTTGTAAAAGTCGGGAAGACCGCTTTTTGGCAAGGCCCCGACATCAGCGGTCAAGAAAATGGTGTCATTTTTTTCAGGTCGGATCAGGAACATTTTCCTGATAGTCGAATCTTTGAAGATCATGAAGACGGTTTCGCCATCATCGTTGATGTAAGACTGTTCTCCAGAGCCTTCTGACAGCAATGCAACTCCATTTGTATTCCAAACCTGCGAATATCTTAATGTGCCTTTTTTAAACCGAAGCTCGGTTCTTACCTGTCCGTCCTCCACGTTGTACCAATGCGCGGTTGCCTTAGAGAAGAAATCTTTATAGTGAATGGGGGCCCCCAATTGAATCAGGTAAAAGGCTAAGCGGTCAACCTCTTCGGCAGTCTGTAGTCCTGTTAGTGTTGCTTTATGGATCGTTTTACCCTCCTCGAAGTCTTCAATACGGATTGAATCTCTGTAGTAGAAATAAGCTCGCTCAAATGGGCTAACCTCGGTGATCCGGGTCTGAAAGGATCTTGAAAAGTAACTGCGGCTCGGTTCGTCTTGGGCAAAAACTAAACATGATTGAGCGCTCACTAATGTCCATAACCAAAGAGGACGAACCCAACCCAATCCCATATGATAACGAAGTTGTTTATCGTAAAAATAATGTTCTGAGGTCTATCGTTGCAACCCTAACCGACTAATTCAAGTTCCTGAATCAATTTCTTTCCCAACTCCAGCGCCTCCCGGTTCAATTCCAGCAGGTGATGGTATTTCTCGGGGAGCACTTCCTTCAGGGCCTCTACAACAGCCTCTGTTTTAACCACTGGGCGAAGTTGCAAGTACGCCCCCAGCATGATCATGTTCATGATCTTACTGTTCTTCAATCGTGTTGCTTCGGTAGTAGCCGGTATGCCCATGAGTTGAATATCGGTGCGCGTACTGGGTTTGAAGATATTACCCGACTCGTACAACAGCAGACCACCGGGCTTTACACGCTCGGCAAACTTATCCATAGACGGCTGGTTGAGGATGATGGCCGAGTCGAATTTTGAAATGATGGGTGAGCTGATGCGGGTGTCCGACAAAATAGTAATGCAGTTGGCCGTGCCCCCGCGCATCTCCGGGCCGTAAGAAGGCATCCAGGAGATTGCTTTGCCATCAATCATGCCGGCATACGCCAGTGTCATGCCCAGTGAGAGCACGCCCTGCCCACCAAAGCCGGCTACCACGAGTTCTTCCAACTGTTTCATAAGTTTTCGGGTGTAGGTTCTAATGATGGTTGATCCGGTGTTTTGATGTCACCCACCGGAAAGGCTTTGACCATTTCTTCATCAATAAAGCGCGAGGCTTCCAGCGGAGTCATGCGCCAGTTGGACGGACAATTGCCGATGATTTCAATGAGACAAGTACCCGTATTTTGTTTTTGCCATTCAAACGCTTTGAGCAACGCCTGTTTGGTTTTGCGCACACCATGCGCGGAGTTCACAACCTGGCGGGTTACATAACTCGAGCCAGGCAGTTGGGCCACGAGCTCGGCAATCTTCATGGGTGCTCCGTAAAATTTGGTATCGCGCCCAAACGGACTTGTAGTGGTCTTCATGCCGGGCAGAGTGGTGGGTGCCATTTGTCCGCTGGTCATGCCATACACGGCATTGTTCATAAACACAATCAAGATGTTCTCACCCCGGTTGATGGCGTGCAGTGTTTCGGCAATACCAATGGCGGCCAGGTCGCCATCGCCCTGGTAGGTAAATACAAACTTGTCGGGCATCAGGCGCTTGATTGCCGTGGCCACGGCACACGCGCGCCCATGCGCTGCCTCCTGCATGTCAATGTCCATATACTCATACGCAAATACCGAGCAGCCTACCGGTGCCACCCCGATGGTTTGGTCCTGAATGCCTAACTCATCCACGACTTCCATCAGCAACTTATGTACGAGGCTGTGCGCGCAGCCGGGGCAGTAGTGCATGTTTACATCCATCAACGCTGCGGGCCGATGATAGGCCACGTCATAATCGTCTGGCACGCATGCGTGGGTTACGGTTTCGTCAGTTTGCATACGCTTTTTCGAATAAGGTTTCCAATTGCCTTTCAATTTCTTCGGGTGTAAAAATCATTCCGCCCATTCGGCCATAGCGGGCTAAGGGCACACGGCCTTCCACCGCCAGCCGCACGTCTTCCACCATCTGCCCGCTGTTGAGTTCCACCGTGAGCATGCCTTGTACTTGTGTGGCCAATTCGCGCAATCTTTTTTCGGGGAAAGGGAATAAGGTAATCGGGCGCAGCAAACCTACACGCAAGCCTTTGGCGCGAGCCAGGTCCATTGCCTTTTGTGCAATGCGCGCGCTGAGTCCGTAGGCTACCAGCAGGTAGTCTGCATCATCTGTGTTTACTTCTTCAAAACGAACTTCGCTTTCGCGGATTCGGTTGAATTTTTCAGTGAGTTTTAAATTATGTTGTTCCATACGCTCGGGCTGAATGAAGAGCGATGAGATGGCATTGCGTTTGCGCGAGGCCGGCTTGCCCGTAGTAGCCCACGACTTATCTACTGTTGGTTTTTGATAGGGTTTGAAGGTGACCTTCTCCATCATTTGGCCAATCGCCCCGTCCGACAAGATGACAACCGGGTTGCGGTACTGGTCGGCCAGATCAAAGCCGAGGAAAACATGATCAGCCATCTCTTGGACAGATGCGGGCGCCAGCACGATCAAACGGTAATCGCCATGACCACCGCCCTTGGTTGCCTGGAAGTAGTCACCCTGACCGGGTTGAATGGTACCCAAGCCGGGACCCGCCCGATTCACATTTACCAGTAAGCACGGAAGTTCGGCACCTGCCAGGTAGGAGATACCCTCTTGCATCAGACTAAACCCTGGTGACGATGAACTCGTCATCGCGCGGAAGCCGGCACCCGCAGCACCGTACACCATGTTAATCGAAGCTACTTCGCTCTCGGCTTGCAGCACAATACGGTTGTGCCGGGGCATTTCGCGGGCCAGGTATTCCAGCACTTCGGATTGAGGTGTGATCGGGTAGCCGAAGTAGGCATCGCAACCGGCCCGAATGGCGGCTTCGGCCAGGGCTTCGTTGCCCTTCATGAGTTTTGTTACGTTCATACGGGTACGGTTTTGGGAGTGGCAGCAGCGCGTAATTGTTCTTTGATGTCGGGCGGGGTGATGTTTACCTTCTTGCTCTTTTGCAGTTTGTAAACGGTGATGACGGCATCGGGGCACACGAGCGCGCAATCCAGGCAGGCATTGCAGGCGTCATTGTTCACAATCACGTAGTGATAGCCTTTGATGTTGATGGCATCCGAGAGGACGAGTGTTTCTTTTTTACAGGCATCGGTGCACAGCTCGCAGCCCTTGCATTTTTGGATGTCGATTTCTACGCGGCCGCGCGGTTTGCGGATGGCTGGGGTGGGCCTTGCTTCCATAGGCAAAACACGTTTAGAAGTCGCCTTGAAATTGCACACGATTGCACCGGTATGCCATGCCCACCGTCAGCCGGGGAAATGACAGAAGTCAGGGATTTGCGTCAGGCCTACGATCCTGCATAGCGTGGAATTTCGGCTCCCGGTGATCCCGAACCTGGCGGGGCCAACCCAAAAGTTACAATTCATCCACCCGCTTCTACAGTTCAGTAACGCGCAGGCGGCCTGCCGTGGCCGTGCCGCTACGTTTGTGCGTGTAATCGCCAAAACACGCCATGAAATTGCTACTAGCCCTTCTTCTTTTACCGGTCGGTGTATGGGCGCAAACGACCGTAGCAGGTCGGGTAACAGACATGCAGGGGCAGGCCATACCGGGTGCCAATGTAGTGCTGAAAGGCACCTATGATGGGGCCAGCACAACGGCCGAAGGGGCGTACAGTTTTCTAACAACGGAGGCAGGTGCGCACACCCTGGTTGTGAGCTTTGTTGGCTACCAACGGTACGAGCAGCCCGTAACGCTTGAAGGCGGCATTCTGGCGGTGGACGTGCGCTTGGCGGAAGAGCTGAATGAACTCGATGCCGTGGTGATATCGGCTGGCTCGTTTACAGCTGGTGAAGAGAACCGGAGAACAATATTGAAACCATTGGATATTGCCATGACGGCCGGAGCCACAGCAGATATTGCCGGGGCGCTCAACACGCTGCCCGGCACGCAAAAGGTTGGTGAAACCGGGCGCCTTTTCGTACGCGGGGGTGATGGCAACGAGGCACGCACATTTATTGACGGTATGGTCGTGCTGGATGCTTACGCACCGGCTGCACCCAACACGCCTTCGCGCCAACGGTTTTCTCCGTTCATGTTCAAGGGCACGAGTTTCAGCACGGGCGGTTATTCGGCAGAGTACGGACAGGCGCTCTCCAGTGCGTTGGTGTTGAACAGTCGCGACCAGGCCGCACAGAACCAAACGGACATCGGTTTGATGAGCGTGGGCGTGGATGTGGGACATGCGCAGGTATGGGATCGGGCGAGTGTGGTCGGCAAAATTCAATACACCAATATTCGGCCGTACTATGGGTTGATCGACCAGGAGGTGGACTGGAAGTTGCCACCAGTGAGTCTTGAGGGCAGTGGCGCTTACCGGCAAAAGGTGGGCCGCGATGGCCTGCTGAAAGTATACGGTAACTACAGCACCTCGGATTTTTCACTTTATGAAGCGGACATTCTCGATCCTACGCAAAAGCAGTTGCTTGAATTGGATAACCGTTTCGCCTACGGGAATGCCGCTTACCAGCAGTCGCTGACTGACACCTGGAGTTTGCGCGGTGGTTTTTCCTACTCACTTAACGAAAACAACGTGAAGGTGGATGGCGCCCCTGCTTCCGAACACGAACAAGGCTACCACATCAAGGCGGTGACCGAACACTCGTTGAACGAGTCGCTGGAAATACGTTTGGGCGCGGAGCACATCAACCGCAACTATCTGGCGAGCCAATTGGAGGTTGCGACACAACACGTGCAGTCGTTGTCCTTTGATGAGCCGCTGACAGCCGTTTTTGCGGAAGGGGAGTGGTACGCTACCACCCGCTGGGTGACACGGGCGGGGGTGCGCACCGAGTACAACGCACTCACCGCTCGGTGGAGCGTTGACCCGCGCTGGAGCGTGGCCTTCAAGCCTTCAAACAAAGGACAGTTTTCATTTGCCTACGGCACCTTCCGACAGTCGCCTGCTAATTCCCTGTTGCGCGTAGACAGGCAACTGACGCCCGAGCGTGCCGAGCATTTCATTCTGAACTATCAGGTGCTGACGGACCGCAAGACGTTTCGCGTAGAAGCCTTTTACAAGAAGTACCGCGACCTGGTAAAGTATGAAAACGGCAACCCGATGACGCTAAGTAACCGCGGCAACGGCTACGCCCAAGGCATTGAGCTGTTCTGGCGCGACAACCAGACGATTAGGAACGCAGACTATTGGGTTTCGTATTCACTACTCGATACGAAGCGCGACTACCTTGACTTTCCCCAAGCGGCAGTTCCTTACTTTGCTTCGCGCCATAACTTTTCGGTGGTGTACAAGCACTTCATCCCCAAATTGAAGAGTCAATTGGGAGCCACGTACAGCTTTACCAGCGGTCGACCGTATTTCAATCCTAATTTGACCAAAGGCGAGTTTAACTCCCAACGCACGCCCTCTTTTCAAGACCTGAGTGCCAACATAGCCTACCTTCCGAAGAACTGGTTGATCATTTATGTGAGCTGTACCAACCTCCTTGGCCGCGATAATATTTTCAATTATGAGTATAGCACAACGCCTAATGCTTCGGGAGAGTATGTGGGCCGCGCGGTGAAGCAACCGGCTCCCCGGTTTGCCTTTATCGGTGTGTTTATCACCATTTCAAAAAACAAGAGCGTGAACCAGTTACCCAACTTATAAAAAACGGGTAGCGATAAATCAGTAGCAACCAAAAATCCAAACAAAATGAAAACCAAATTGATTTCCTTTTTCCTCATGATCTCGCTGTCGACTGTGGCCCTGGCCACCGACAAGTACACCGAAAACATGCAGAAGTACATCGCACAGGTGTATACCGCCCAAACGTTCGAGCAACTGCAGTCCGTAACCAACGCATTGGATCGCATCGCGCAAGCCGAGCCTACCCGGTGGGAGCCTTTGTACTACAGTGCCTTTGGCAATCTGATGACTGCGGTGCGCCAGCAAGAGGGTAGCAAGAAAGATCAGTACCTCGACTTGGCGTTAGCTTCGATTGAAAAAGCGAAGAAGCTGGTGCCCGGTGAGAGCGAAGTGATTGCCTTGGAAGGTTTTGTACACATGATTCGGGTGACGGTTGACCCGGCAACGCGGGGGCAACAGTTTTCCGGGCTTGCGATGCAGACGTTCGGCAAAGCGGTGCAACTGAATCCCGATAACCCGCGGGCACTAAGCCTGATGGCGCAGATGCAGATGGGCACAGCCCGTTTCTTCAATGCACCTGTTACGGAGGCATGTGGTACGGCTAAGCTGGCCTTGGAGAAGTTTTACAGTTTTACGAACGATAATCTATTGGCTCCGCGTTGGGGAAAGGAGATGACGGAAGAACTTTTAACATCGTGTAAGTGAAGCGCTATGAATTCCGTGACAAAACCCTGGGCTTATGATCGGCAAGCAGTCATTGCATTGGCCCTTGTTCTTGTGGTTTACCCGATTGCCTATTGCTCGGGTATTATGGGCCGAATCATTGAACCGATACTGACAGACGGAAGTCGTTTGCATTGGTGGCTCTTTTGGCTGACTAACCTTGCCTTTCATCTTACTCCTTTTTTCTATGTGGCGCGTACCCTGGCTCGCGCGGGCGAATCGTGGCAAACGATCGGATTAGATTGGAGTTGGTTTCTGCGCAAGCGCTTTTGGATTTTAGGATTGATTGTCATATTGGTCATTGCTTCGGTGTTGCTTCCGCACGCATACTATGGTGGTTCGTTGCCGGTTATTTCCGGCACCGTTTTTATGGCCCCGATAAGCACGGCCGAAAGGGTCTTTGTGATTGCGGCAGCCGCTGTGGTGGCGATCACGGAAGAGGCCTTGTTTCGTGGCTTTGCCATAACGCGGCTACAAAACGCGATGTCTTCTGTAACGTTGGCCGTCTTGTTGCCAAGCCTATCGTTTATCTTTATTCACGGAACGCCTGATTCGTGGATGGCTGGATTACACTATTTGATGGCGGCACTGGCTTTTTCCATTCCTTTTGTCTTATTGAAATTCAAAAGGCTCGAGTGGCTGATTATCATTCATTTTTTGATTGATGCGTCACTGGTTCTGGCGCCATAACGGATTTATTTGCGAAGTCTGTCAATTTAGTATGTTTGGAGCGATGTTGATATGAAAGACCTGCTCACATTCCTGAAAGACTCCTGGCAAGTCACGCTGTGGCTGGTGATTGGGTCGTGCGGATTAAGCTACCTCGTGTGGATGGATTGCTGCGAGGGAATTTCAGCCCTCATTTGGATTTGTGTATTCACCGCGACTATATGGGTGTCTTTGTGGCTGGGGAACGCATACCTGTCGCAAGCTCTGAACAGCTTTTTCTCCTGGCATGAACAACCCGTCAAGCGGCTGGTCATAGGTTTGGTAGCGATGATTGTTTATACCGTAGGGGCGGTTTTTATCATTATTGGAATTTTTCAGGTAGCCGGCTTTACGCTGGGCAGTCGGCTGATGGGTACATTTTTCTCAACCATCATCATTACCCTGATCATTACTATGTTTATGACGGGCCGTGCCTTTCTGTTGAATTGGAGACAGTCGGCCGTGGACGCAGAAAAGCTAAAACGCGAAAGTGTGAAGGCGCAGTTTGAAAGTCTTCGAAACCAGGTAAATCCCCATTTCCTGTTCAACAGCTTAAATGCCCTGACCAACCTGGTTCATCAAGATCCTGACCAAGCCGTAAAATTCATCAAGCAGCTTTCTGAAGTGTATCGTTATGTACTTGATACACGCGAAAAGGAGCTGGTGCCGGTGGCTGAGGAGATGAAGTTTCTGGATTCTTATTTCTTCCTCCAGAAAATCCGATTTGGCGATAAGCTCAAACTTCAGAATTCGGTGCAAGACATTGCAGGCAATGTGGCTCCGCTGGCTTTACAAATGCTGGTGGAAAACGCAATCAAACACAATGTGATTTCAGAAGAAAAACCACTAACGATCAAGATTCATGCACACAATGGCAGCGTGGTGGTGGAGAATAACTTACAGCGGAAGTCAGTCATCCAGGAACCTTCCTCCGGGGTCGGGTTGGAGAATATAAAAAAGCGCTATCAGTTTTTGTCAGACAAGCCCGTCATGATTAAGGATGACTCACTCTCTTTCGCGGTAGCCTTACCGTTAATTCCGGCATCATGAAAATTGTGCTGATTGAAGATGAGCCGCAGGCAGCCGACCGGCTAAATCGGTTGGTTGCATCGTTACGTCCCGGTACCCACGTAGTAGCGCAATTCGACACGGTAAAACAAGCGGTAGGTTGGTTGCGCAGTAACCCGATGCCAGATCTCCTGCTACTCGACATTCAACTGGCTGATGGCTTGAGTTTTGAGATTTTTGATCAGGTAAAAATCTCCGCCCCCGTGATTTTTACAACAGCCTATAATGAGTATGCGCTGAAGGCTTTCAAGGTGAACAGTATTGACTACTTGTTAAAGCCGATCGATGAAGCGGAACTAAAAGGGGCTTTTGAGAAACTGGAATTGTTACGCGGCCAAACGCCCGACAGCCAGAAAATGATGGAAAGTATTTCGTACGCCATGCAAATGCTCACCCGCAGATATAAAGAGCGATTTGTGGTGAAGGTGGGCGAACACCTCCGGTCAGTTGAAGTGGGGGATATCCTGTTCTTTTTTAGTCAGGACAAAGCCACCTTTGCCCAGACGCGCGATAACCGCAAGCATCTGCTCGACTTTACGCTCGATCAGCTTGAGGGCTTGCTTAATCCGAATCGGTTTTTTCGCATCAACCGGAAGTACATCGTGTCAGCAGAAGCTCTTCATGACATGGTCAGCCACGTGAATAGCCGTTTACGGCTGGTGCTTAAAGGAAGTGATGACAACGAGATCATCGTAGCCAGGGAGCGAGTGCAGGAATTCAAAGACTGGTTGGATCGCTGAGTCAACGAAGCGCCACGACTAATACCAGGAAGAAGAATAGCTGGATAAAATAGTAGGGCAGCGCCAACTTGTTTTCAGCTTTCACCCTGAACAGGTGGTATAGTGAAATCATGATAAGGGATACCATAAACCAACCGAGGTAGTTCTGAAGGGGCACAAAGCCCTGATGCCAGGACCAGAAATCATACCGAATGGCTACAGGCTCAATAAGCGTGTCAATTAACACCGCCAGGGTGGCTCCACTTACGATTTTCACGGACAGCGGTACAGGCAGCAGGTCGGTGAGCACCGAAACGCAATAAATGATCAACAGCCAATTCAAGCCGATAATCACCGGCACGCCTGCCAATTTCGGACCCAGGGTAGCCCCATAACTGTATTCGCCAAAAATCCAACCGTACCTTACCCCAAGGAATTCGACTGCAAAGCCCAGGAGAAAAACGGTAAGCATAAACCAGCGAAGGCCCTTCCTGTTTTCGCTCTGGTTGATCCACAGGACAAAACCGCATACAATCAGGTTAAAGGGGGTTAACAATCGAAAGTAGGTTTCGAAGGGCGACAAAAGACCAATGATGCCTACGATATGCAGCAATGCCACCAGCGTAACCGAATAGGGCAGCAGGAGGGTCGAAAATCGTTGATATATACGCGCAATCACGTCCTAGAAACACAGCTAAGCGGCAAACTGTTTCGCGATAAGTGCAGAAGTTATCTTGGCAGACATTAAACAAAGTGGAATGCCACCCCCCGGATGCACGGATCCTCCGCAAAAGAACAGGTTCGGTATTTTCCGGGTAAAGTTGGGGTGACGGAGAAAGGCGGCCATTCGGTTGTTCGAGCTGGTTCCATAAAGTGAACCCCGAAAGGACCCCGTTTTTTGTTCAATCGACCGCGGGTCCAAAACCTGTTCGCAGCGAATACGGCTTTCAACATTGGTATGCAGCAAGCGGTTGATTTTACGCACAATGTGCTGTCGGGCGGCTGGAATCAAATTGTCCCAATCCTGCCCCTGGTTGGCAGGGGCATTGATCATCACAAACCAGTTCTCGGCCCCGGGGGGTGCATCGGTGGGTTCTTTTTTGCTCGTGATGTTGATGTATACGGTAGGGTCATCCGTTAAGGTGTGATCATCGAACAAGTGCTTAAACTCGCGGGGATAGTCAGCCGAGAACAAAATGTTGTGAACGTCCAGTTGCGGAAAAGAACCGCTGACTCCCCAGTAGAAGATCAGCGCACTGCTGGAGCGCTCCTGGGCCAGTATTTTCTCCGGTGCAGCCAGGTGGGGAAGGAGCTTTCTGTACGTGGGGTAAACATCAAGGTTACTCACTACAATGTCGGCTTCCAGATACTTGCCCCCGGCCCTTACACCTGCGGCACGTCCATCACTCGTTTCGATTTTATCCGCAGGCAGATTGAAATGGAATTTAACGCCAAGATCGGTGGCCAACTGGTACAGTGCTTGCGTGATGGTATGCATTCCGCCCTCCGGCAAGAATGTGCCGACATTGAACTCCAGGTGCGGAATGGACGTAAGGATGCCGGGTGCACGATACGGATTCGAGCCGTTATAGGTGGCGTACCGATCGAAAAGCTGCACGAGCCGCGGATCACGAAAGCTGCTCTGGTTACGCTGATGCATCGAGGAAAACAGGCCCAGCGAGGGAATTTTTGGCAGGGCTTTAAGCACGTCTGCACGTAGCCAGGTATCCCAGCGATGCAGCGAGTTTTCGAGAAAAATGTGCCCGGCACTTTCGTAAATTTCTTTGGATTGTTGCAGGTAGTCCAGTATTTCTTGCCCGCGCAGGCCCAGCTTGGTCTCTACCTCGAGGGAAAATTTTTGAACATCCGCCCACGCTTCCAGGTAGGTTCCATCCTCAAAAAAGTAATGGCAGGATTTTTCAAGGCGGTGGTAGCGGTAATAATCCCTCGGGTTTTTGCCTGCCGCTTCGAAAACCTGATCGAGAAACTGAGGCATCGTGAACAAGGAGGGGCCGGCATCAAAACGGAAACCCGAGCTCGATATCTCGGTCAGCTTACCGCCCGGGTATGTGTTGGCCTCCACCACCGTCACCCGGAACCCGCGTGATGCCAGCCGACAGGCGGTAGCTAACCCACCAACCCCCGAGCCAATGATAACAGCGGTTTTGTTCACCGTTGTAGAACAGCTTTGCAGCGGCAAAGTTTTGCAACTCTCCCCGGTTTTATTCTATTTTTCGACTTTACCTAACCTATGTCCACCGATTCAACGCCCGATGATTTTATCCCCGTACCGATCCCCATGATGGGAGGTGAATCGGGTAAGTGTAAGAGTTGCGGCTCTCCCGTAGTTGGTAAGTTTTGCTCGGAATGCGGGCAACGCTCGAATGTGAAGCGAATTACGCTGCGGGAAGGGTGGAATGATTTCTGGAGCCGGGTCTATGGATTCGATGGCATGTTTCCCCGCACGTTGCGCGACTTGACACTTCGGCCCGGCCACGCTGCGCGAACGTTTATCAACGGCAACCGCGTGATGTACTATGCACCTGTTGGGTACTTTTTCTTCATGATCTCGCTGTATTTGATCGTGATGTCTATGCTTTCGATTGATCCGATTGAGCTAACCCGCGAAGCAACATCAAATATCGCTACCGCGAAGCCTGGCAGTGGGCAGGAAGAGTTTAACACGAGTATGGCACATTGGCTCAACGATAACCAGCGGTTGGTATCTTTTCTTTTCATTCCGATTCAGGTGCTTTGGCTGGTGGCATTGTTTCGTAAGAGTGCACTGAATTTTTTAGAGCATTCAGTTATGGTGCTGTACACGCAGGGGCATGTCCAGTGGATTAGTATCGTTTTTCTCTTTGTCTTCAAATTCACCGGCTATTTCCCCGATTTTTCTCTTTTGTTGCTGTTTCAGTTTGTCTATTTCTGTGTGGCCAGTGTGCAGTTGTACGACATGTACAAGCCGGTCAGTGCCGTGCTTCGTGCAATTTTCAGTCAGATTTTGTTTTTGATTTCACTGATCCTTACGATTTCCGTGATTATTGCGGTTGTCATCGCACTGAATCCTGAGATGATCGAAAATTAGCCCATCCAATAACAAAATATTTGATGGTTCGTTAGTAATACTGTTATATTTGACAGTATTACTAGTAGATGCGGTTTTCAGCATTTTTTGCCTGTTTTCTATCCTTTTTGCTGATATTTTCCTCAGCACAGCCGCTTTTTGCCGGTATGCTTCCGTCCGAGGCGATGGAAGAGTCGGTTTCGTCATCCGAGGTTGAGGTGGTTCAGGTTGCCGCACGAGCGGTTCGTAGCCCGGTGCCGGTCCGGTTCACACCGCCTGCCTTTGGTCCCGAACCGGTGAAACCCAGCGTGCACCAGCCACGTGTTTTTTTTCCTTCTGTTCGTCTACCTCTGTTTCTTCTACACTGCCGGCTAACGTTGTGAGCCCACTGGTCAGCCTCTTTCGCTAGGGGGGTGCCGCGTCCGCTGCAAGTGGTTTGCGGTTTAATCAGAATCTCATTTTCAAAAAGCTAACCGTTACTGTCATGAAATGGATCGTATTGGAGGACAACCCTCGTGATGTAGGGTATGTGCCGGTCATCATAGCTCCGGCCGACAAAAAGCTGCAAGTGGAGCAAGGGGCATGTTCTGTTTTTCAAAATAGCGAACTGGCTATGGATCACGCACGCCAGCTTCGCGAACGTTTCCGGGTGCCCCAGATTAAACTTTTTTACTCGGAGGATTTGCATGCCTCTTTGATCTAACAGCATGCGGCCAGGCAAAACCGAACGAAGTAAGTGTAAGAATCAGACAACTACCCGTGACACTATGAAACACATTGAAGAGAAAATAAAAAGTTTAGAGCGTACACGCATAAGCAAACAGCAAAAACTCGAGCTGCAACGCTTGTACCGATTGTATGATCTGCTGTCTATTCGGTTGGAGTAGCCAGCCTACAAGATTTTTTCAATAAAGGACTGCACATGCCGGGCCACCAATTGGTGGCCCTTGGCATTGGGATGAATGCCATCGGCCTGGTTTAGTTTTTCGTCACCGGCAACGCCCTCCAGCAGAAATGGAATTAACGTGGCCCCGTTGGCTCGCGCCAGCTCCGGATAGATCTTTTTAAACTCGTCAGCGTACGTCTTGCCCATGTTGGGGGGCACCATCATACCGGCCATCACGATTTTAGCGTTGGGGTACTTCGCTTTCACTTTGTCGATAATGCGTTGAAGGTTCTGGCGGGTATCGGTTACCGGTAATCCACGCAATCCATCATTGGCTCCCAATTCGAGCACAAAAACATCAACGGGTTGCCTCAGAATCCAGTCGATGCGGGAGAGCCCGCCTGCTGACGTCTCGCCACTAAGTCCGGCATTGACAGCCTTGACCTCTTTACCTTGTTTACGTAAATTTTGTTCAATCAGGGCTGGGAAGGCCTCTTCGGGCGAGAGCCCATATCCCGCGGTCAGGCTGTCGCCAAAAAAAAGAATGGTCTTGGGCGGAGCCACGCTCCAGGACGTACCCAGCAACACAATAAAAAGCATGATCTTCGCGACTGCCATCATAAGAAATTGTTAATTGAAACAATTTTACGGGTAAAAACGATTTAAAGATTTAAACTTCCCAATAAAATCATGCCGGATATTGTACTTGCTGCCGAGAACCTGACGAAATCCTTCCCGTCAGGCGAACGAGAGATTGTCGTTTTGGACCACGTGTCGTTTACCGTTCGCCAGGGCGAGGCCGTTTCGATCATTGGCCCGTCCGGAAGTGGTAAAACGACTTTGCTCGGACTTTGTGCAGGGCTGGACGTGGCAACCTCAGGCACGTTATCGCTGATGGGCTTTAAGCTTAACGCGATGGATGAGGATGACCGCGCTTATGTCCGGAATCAGTTCATCGGTTTTGTATTTCAGAATTTCCAGTTGCTGGCCACGCTCACCGCGCTGGAAAATGTGATGGTGCCACTCGAGCTAAGAGGCGAAAAGGGCGTGGAGGCCCGTGCGCGCGAACTGTTGGAACGGGTGGGGCTTGGCGACCGCACGCATCATTACCCCTCGCAGCTTTCCGGTGGTGAGCAGCAGCGCGTGGCCATTGCCCGGGCTTTTATTACAGCCCCGAAAGTTCTGTTTGCCGATGAGCCGACCGGAAACCTGGACGAGGAAAATGCGACCCGCATTACCGAGCTGCTTTTTCAAATCAACCGGGAGGAAAAGACCACACTTGTGCTCGTTACTCATAATCTTGAACTGGCCGAACGAACCGAACGAATACTTCAAATGAAGGGCGGTAAATTGGTTAACGAGCGTATCCTTACCGTTGCATGATCGAATATATCATTAAGATCAAGCGAAAGACGAAAAGTTTGCTTCGCGATCCGTGGGTGTGGCGTATGGCCTGGCGCGATGGGCGCCACAATGCTTCGCGCTTGTTCCTGTTTATTGCATCCATGATCACGGGAATTGCGGCCGTGGTGGCCATCTCGTCCCTGAACTACTCCATGCAGCAGGAGTTAAACCGAAATGCGAAGGAGTTGTTGGGCGCAGATCTGGTGATCAAGAGTAATAAGAAATTTGACAGCACCTTCACGGCCCTGCTCGACTCGGCAGCCGTTCAGCAGGCAGCCAATGCCGACATGGCCTCCATGGTGATGTTTATGAATACCGGCCAGTCACGCCTGGTCAAACTCACCGCACTCGAAGGGGATTTTCCGTTTTACGGTGATCTCATTACGCTGCCAGATGACTCCTACGCCAAAGTCCGCACGGGGCGTTACGCCATGTTGGACGAATCGCTGGCCACCCAGTATGAAGTGAGTTCAGATGATTCCATCAAAGTGGGCAGTTCCATTTTCCGCGTGGCCGGGGTCGTGCGCAAGATTCCGGGTGGCGGAGAGCTGACCTCCACCATTGCACCAGTCGTGTATATCGCTTTCTCTGAACTGGATTCCACTGGGCTGGTTCAGTATGGCAGCCGCGTGAACTATAATCTGTTTGTCAAAACGAAGACGGAGCAAGAAACGACCGACTTGCTCAAACGGCTTCGGCCGGAGATGAAGCAGCGGGCTTATTCGTTCGACACGGTAGAAGAGCGGAAGAATGATCTGGGTGACGGCTTCCGATCGGTATATCGCTTTTTCTCACTACTCGCTTTTGTGGCGTTGGTGTTAGGTTGCATCGGTGTGGCCAGTTCGGTTCACATCTATGCACGGGAGAAGCGAGACGAGGTTGCCATCCTGCGCTGCGTAGGTAGTTCCGGCTGGCAGGCATTCAATATCTACTTCATTCAGGTATTTGCTCTGGGTCTGGCGGGCAGTGTGCTGGGTGCCGCTTTAGGCGTAGGTCTTCAACAACTCATACCGTTGGCTTTCGGGGATCTTTTGCCCGTGGAGTTGAAGTTCAATGTTCAATGGGTAGCTGTTGGTGAAGGTTTGATTCTGGGTGTTTTGATCTCCGTACTGTTCACCGTGCTTCCCTTGGTGGCCGTTCGGTTTGTTCCACCTTTGTCTGTGTTGCGCACGGACTTCAACGCTGAACGTGTAATTTCCAAGACGAAGATCGTTACCCTTTTTCTGATTGTTTTATTTCCGGTGTTAGCCGCAGCTTACCAAACCCGAAGCTTTTTGGCAGGCAGTCTCTTCACGGCTGGATTAGCCGTGGCCCTTGGGGCGCTTACCGCAGTTGCCGCAGTATTGCTTTGGATGATCAAACGGTATTTTCCGCGCAGAGCCTCGTTCATCTGGCGGCACGGGATGGCCAATCTTTTCCGGCCAAACAACCAAACCCGTGTTATGCTGGTCACCATTGGCCTCGGGGCTTTTATTATTTCAACGCTTAATATTATTCAAAGCAGCTTGCTTAACCAGGTTGAGTTTACCGGCAACAGCAATCAGTCCAATACGATTCTATTTGATATTCAATCTTCGCAGCGCGAAGGCGTACTGAAACTTATGGATCAGTACCAACTGCCGCGGAACCAGGTGGTGCCGATTATTACCTGTCGGCTGGCTTCTGTCAAGGGTGTGCCGGTTGAACAAATTCAGAAAGACACTTCGCTGAGAATTCCCAACTGGGCGCTTACGCGCGAGTACCGGGTTACGTATCGCGACTCCCTTCATCTCTCGGAGGAGTTGGTCAAAGGGAAAATTCAGTGGCGTGGGGGTGGAGTGGTAGACTCAGTGGGTGTCACCATTTCCGATGGCATGCAAGAAACCCTCCGGCTGGATGTGGGCGATTCGCTCGTGTTCGATGTGCAAGGGGTGCCGATACGAACCTTCATCAGCGGCATTCGCAAGGTCGACTGGCCGAAGGACCCTCCGAACTTCATATTTGTTTTTCCCACGGGAGTCCTGGAAGCTGCCCCGCAAATTTGGGTAGCCGCTACACGAATCACGGACACCCAGAACGCCAATCGATTTCAACAGGAATTGGTGATGAGTTATCCCAACGTATCGCTCATCGATCTCCGGTTGATCCTATCGACTATAGACGAACTGTTCGGTAAAGTGGCCGTAGTCGTTCGCTTTCTGGCGTTATTCAGCATCATCACGGGTCTGGTGGTGCTAGCGGGTGCCGTGTTGAACAGTCGCTTCGCCCGCGTGAAAGAAAATGTGTTATTGCGCACAGTAGGGGCCCGGCAGCGCCAGATTGTTCGCATCACCTTGATTGAGTATGGATATCTTGGTCTGTTCGCTGCACTCACGGGCATGGTCTTGTCGCTGGCGGCCGGTTGGTTGTTGGCCACCTTCTTTTTCGAAATTAAGTTTGCGGTGGATGTACTTGAACTGCTCGCAATTGCTGCAGGCGTCATGCTGCTCACGGTGTTCATCGGCTGGTTTAATTCCCGTAGCGTGTTAAACACGCCACCTTTGCAGGTATTGCGAAGGGAGGGTTGATTGGAGTTACTAAATCGGGGTATCTTGTATGCACATTTATGCAAACTGCCGGGCTACTGTGTGGGTTACTCTGTTGCATTTCGTTTGCCGCTTGGGGTCAGAATGCCCAACTTCATTGGATTGAAAACAAAGGCCAATGGTCCCCTGACTATGATGCCATGGCCCGCGTGCCGGGCGGCCGGGTGTACATCAATCACGAGGGATTTTCAGTGCTTTTGGTGGACGAGGCCAGGTTACACGAACTGCACGAACAGCCGTACCAGTGCTTTTTAGAGTCGCAGGCCTATGTGCCCACGGAGGAATCAATCCGGATGCATGCTTTACGTTTTCGTTGGGTGCACACACGGGCATCCGCGGCCCGTTTCTCGGGCCTGCTTCCGGTTTACTACAATTATTTCCTCGGGAGTGATTCTGCGCACTGGGCTTCTGAGGTAAGGTCGTATGGCGAGGTATCCTATGATAATGTTTATCAAGGCATTGACGTACGGGTGAAGGCATGGGGGCAGCACATCAAGTATGATTGGATCGTTCGGGCAGGCGCGGATGCCCAAGAAGTTCAGTATGCCTTGGAGGGCGCTTCGGGAGTTGAGATTCGGGAGGGTGACCTGATTGTACACACGACCCTGGGTATACTGGCCGAGGGACGCCCGGTAGCCTATCAAGTAGTCGATGGTGTGCGCTGCGAAGTTCCCTGCGAGTTTAGGGTTCAAAAAGGATCGGTTGGTTTTGAGTTTCCTGACGGATACGATCGTAACTATGACCTGATCATTGATCCGGTCTTGATTTTTTCAACATACTCAGGATCAACGGCCGACAATTGGGGAAGTACAGCTACACCGGGCGAACGAGGTACGCTCTACTCGGCCGGAGTGACTAATCATCAGTTTGGCGGTGAGTTTCCGGCCACACCCGGAGCTTTTGAAGTTGACTACCAGGGCGACTATGATATCGCCATCCTGAAGTATGACTCGGCCGGGACTCAACTCCTTTATGCTGCTTACCTGGGCGGTGCAAGCGCTGATTCGCCTCATAGTTTGGTGGTGGCCGGAAACGAAGATCTGCTGGTGCTCGGGACAACCAGTTCATCCGATTTTCCGACAACGCCAGGGTCTTTCGATCGGTTGTTTGGTGGTGGCACTCCGCAAAGCAATGTGATCAACTATCCAAATGGTTCTGATATCATCTTGAGTCGGATCAGCCGCGATGGCACACAGTTGAAAGCAAGTACCTATTTGGGGGGATCATCAAATGACGGCCTGAACCCATCGGGCGGTGCATTGGTCCGCAACTATGGTGACCAGTTACGAGGTGATATCATTGAGAACTCCCGGGGGGAAATTTTCATTAGCTCGGTAACATCGTCCTCCGATTTCCCTGCGATCAATAGTTTTAGTACAACTTATCGGGGTGGGGCAACGGATGCACTGATCGCGAAACTTTCGGCTGATTTGACCACGCTGAGCTGGAGTGCGTTCCTTGGTGGCAATCAGGCAGATGCTTCCCACTCCATTCAGGTAGATTGGTTAGATCATTTGTTTGTGGCAGGGGGTACTGCCAGTTTCAATTTTCCTGCAACAGCCGGGGTTTATCAGCCTTCTTTTGGGGGTGCAGTAGATGGCTTTGTTGCCCGTATCCGCGGCAATGGCGCAGAGATTATGTCGTCTACGTTCACCGGTACAGCGAATTACAATCAAATCTACTTTCTTGGTATCAGCACATCCCGAGAGGTGTATGTGTATGGGCAGACGGTGGGACCTTTTCCGGTATCGACCGGAGTTTACTCCAATCCGAATAGCGGTCAATTTATTCAGAAGTTTGACTCGACTTTGCGAGTGCTGCAGTTCAGCACCGTGGTGGGTGCCGGTCGGGGCATACCCGACATTTCGCCCACCGCATTTCTGGTGAACGATTGTAACAATTTGTATTTGTCAGGCTGGGGTGGCGGCATCAATCAGCTTTTGGGATTTTGGAACAGTTCAACTGCGGGTATGCCGGTGACACCTAATGCATTTCAGGCGACCACCAGCGGATCAGACTTTTATTTCATGGTATTGACTGCCGATGCCTCGCAGTTTTTGTACGGCACCTTTCTCGGTGGAAGTCAGTCTAAAACTCACGTGGATGGCGGCACCAGTCGTTTTGACAAGGGGGGCGTGGTCTATCATGCTGTGTGTTCGGGCTGCGCAGCCTTCAATTCAACAGGGGGACCCACGTCTGATTTCCCCACCACGGCAAATGCGTGGAGTCGATTCAATCAAAGCGCAAACTGCAATAATGCTGCATTCAAATTTGACTTGTCATTGCTGCGGGCTGCCTTGCAAACGAACTCGGCCCGGCTTGACCAGCCTGGAATAACTCAGCTTTGTTTAGGTGATACACTGGCGCTGCAAAATTTCAGCATTGGAGGGCGTTTGTTTGAATGGCGGCTGGGCGATGCAACCGAAGTTACCCGCACGGACACTTCCTTTTTTAAACATCGCTATCGAAGTCCCGGCATCTATCGAATTACATTAGTGGCTATTGATGAGGGTACTTGTAAGGGGGTGGATTCCGTAAGTACATCTGTCCGGGTGATTGCGCCTTTGGGCATAGCACAGCCAGACGCACTGGCCTGTGCGCAACAGCCGATCCAACTTTCGGCATCCGGGGGCGTAAGTTACCGTTGGCAAAATGAAGATGGTGAGCTATTGTCGACACAACCCGTTTTCAGCTTTGTTCCTGTCCGGGATGAAGCCATTCGTGCGGTTATTCAAGACCATAATGGCTGCGTTGTCATTGATACGGTCAACCTTAAGGTGACGCCAGCCCTGTCCATTCGGTTTGACCTTCAGGAGGAGTTCGACTGCTTTAGCCTGCCCATCGTTACCGTGACAGGTAATGTTAAGGGTAACTCTGATAACACATGGATAGACTTTGGTGACGGGACTCGGGTGCCCGGAGCAAGTGCTACTCATCATTATCAAAACGAAGGAGTATTCACCGTGAAACTTATTGGTCAAACGGCAAACTGTCTTTACGATTCAGCGGCTGTGCAGCCTATTCGGGCTGTTAAGGTGCCAAACGTGATTACGCCCGGAGCCGTTGATGGCCGCAATGATTTCTTTCAAGTCATGTGGGGTGATGAAATACCGGCTGCCCGCGGCTCGCGTGTTGAGTTGAAAATACTAAACCGCTGGGGTAAGACCCTTTATGCGAGTGACGATTACCGAAATGACTGGAGCGGGGCGGATTTGGCTGATGGCGTATACTACTACGATGTCGATGTTGTTGGAGTTAGTAAGTGCAGGGGCTGGTTTCAGATCGTGCGGTGATCAAACATACCCGGCCAGCCAGTAGGCGATCATTCCCACCCATTCCCGGATCAACGTGTTCCATATGTTAATGGCCTCCAGACTGGGCAGCAGCCAAACATCGGGGCTGGAATTTCGCCTGGCGGAATAAAAATGGGTAGGAAATGCTTTCATCGGCCAGCCAACGCTAGCAAAACACGCCTGTGACCGCGGCATATGAAAAGCCGAAGTAATCAGCAGGCAGCGGTCTGGAGTAGTTTGGCCGGTTAGACGTTCCGCGACTTCCACGGCTGACTCGTGCGTATTGCGCGAAATATTTTCAGTCTGCACTACACTGTCGGGCACGCCCAGCACAACCAGCAGCTCTTTGATCTCGTCTGCCTCCTTTTTGGTGGGATTGATGAGTTCACTACTTCCCCCGGATACGAGAATTTTTTTGACGTGGCCGGTCTTGTAGAGCAAAACAGTATGTGTAACCCGATCAGCGCCTCGTGAGAGATAAATCCGATCTGCCGGGCCGAAATCCGATTTGGTGACACCGCTAAGCAATATGCCCCATTCATAATTCCCCACCTCATGGAGCGGTTGAGGCGGGGTTTCCCACCACTGCGCCATTTCCCGGGCGAGGAACTCGTTGGAAAAGAAGAGCAACAGAATAAGCGATCCTAGTCGGAGGCGCGGCTTCCACCGTGCCGACTTAACCACAAACGAGGCGATAAAGGCGAGAATAATCAGCGTGAGGGGCTGAGCCAGGAAGTAAAGCGTTTTGGACAAAGCAAAGAACATACTATCGCCATCGGCTAATCAGCCGGTCGCCTCCTTCCAGCAGTTTGCGCAGCCAATCAAAATACAACGCCACAATCCCCAGATAAATCATGCCCCCTACCACCAGCACGTTGAACCACGGGGTAGAGATGTTGGTGTTGAGAAAGTGCTTGCTGGGAACATAAAACTGTGCCTTGAAATCTACCATGTGGTTGGGGTCAGGATCTTGATAAATCGGGTAGATTTTTTGGACTAGCTTGTTGTCCGTTTCGGCTATACGGATAAGGTCAGCCGTATTGCTTACCAGGTCGGTGATTGATTGGTTCTGGTGCTTATACCGATACTCGTCATATGCCTTCCGACTGCCCAGTTTCTGTATCATTTGCTGCACATGTTGGCTTTTTTTCGTTTGAGCGGCATTATGGCGATTGCCATAAAGCTTGCGCAGCACCCTTAAAAACGAATGGGCTTCACGATGAACCGCTGAGTCATAAGTTTCGTAGGTAAGGGAACCCAATTTATTCTGAATAGCTTCCGGAGCCTGCGCAGCCGCGGCTTCTTCGGTCAGCTCTTCACGAAGTAATTCAAGAGCAGCGGAAACATTTGCCCTGACTTCCGGTTCCTTACGTTCATGGTTAATTCGCACGTAGTCCAATTTTGATTCGAGGGTCGGCAGGTAGTAAATCATCTTGTAGTCCGCCTGCGACATTACCTTGTCGAATTCATACACTTGTCGTTCAAATTTATTGTCCTTGAATTGAGCAACCATTAAGGCCTCAAAAGCCCATCGCGAGGCCATCATATCGCCTACCAATGGCACTGAAGTTGGATTGCTGAGGCTTGGATTAAGTTTATCAAATTTGACCACCACGCCACTCAGCAATAACTGTGGAATGAGCAATACGGGAATAAGAATGTAAATGGTTACCGCTGAATTGAATGCCGAGGAGATATTGAGCCCCAGGATGTTGGCAAAACAAGAACTGGCAAATAGAATGAGCCAGTAGGTGAGCGTCATGCCGTGGATGCCGAGAATCGTGTTGCCAATCAGGACAAACAGGAGCGTTTGAATAGCCGACAGGACAAATAGAATGGTTATCTTCGAAAACAGGTAGCTGCCGCGACTCAAATGGAGAAAAGCTTCACGTTTCAATATCTTCCGATCGCGAATAATCTCCTCCGCGCTCACCGTGAGCCCCATAAAAAGGGCTACAATGACGGCCATGAACAAATAGGCAGGTAAATTGGGGTTATCGAAGAACACGTAACTCTGGTGGGTAGAGTCGCGGTGGTAATAACGCACGGTAAAGGCGAGCAGAAACGCCAGGAGAGGGGCTTCCAGCAGATTAATGACCAGGTATTGCGTATTGGCTAGTTTGGCTTTCACATCGCGCGAAGCAAATAACCAGGCTTGTTGAATACGACCTGGCAGGTGAAGATTCGAATTCGGCTTGTCGTTACTAGGGTGAATCGGTTGCGGTTTGTGGTGCTGTTCAAACAGATTACGCCAATGCTCGGGCGAGTACTTGCGTTGAATGCCGAAGTTGCCGAACTCATTGATTACCCGGGTTTCGATAATGTTGAAAATCTGTTCGGGATTGACATTGCCGCACGCTACACATTCGCCTTGTTCGGAATTAATAAGATTAATGCTGCGCTTGAAATAGGTGATGGCTTCCACGGGATTGCCATAATAAATCTGGTATCCTCCGGTATCCAGAATCAGCAGTTTATCAAACATCTTGAAGATGTCGGATGACGGTTGGTGAATGACGGCAAAAACAAGCTTGCCTTTCATCGCGAGTTCTTTCAGCAGGTCAATGATGTTTTCCGAGTCGCGCGAGGAGAGGCCCGAGGTGGGTTCATCCACAAATAGTACGGCTGGCTCGCGCAGCAATTCCAACCCGATATTGAGACGTTTACGTTGCCCGCCACTAATGGTCTTCTTTAACGGAGATCCTACTTTTAGATCGCGAATCTCGGTGAGACCCAGATCGTCCAATGTCTTGAGCACCAGAAAGTCAATTTCTTCTTCGCTCAGGTGATTGAAGCACAAGCGAGCCGCATAGTACAGGTTTTCATAAACGGTCAGGTCCTCCATTAACAGATCATCCTGGGGAACAAATCCAATTACACCCTCTACCTTCTCAGGCTGCTGATGTAGATCAATCCCGTTAATCAGCACACGCCCGTCAGTAGGTTTTTGCGATCCGTTTAAAATATTGAGCAAGGTTGACTTGCCGGCACCGCTGGCGCCCATTATGGCGACTAATCGGCCTGATTCCTCCGCCAGATTGATTTCGCGAAGGCCCAGCTTTCCGTTTTTGAACCGATAGGATATATCGATGGCTTCGAAGCTGGTGCGTTTGCGGTCATCCTTTTTCAGAAACTGCCCCATAACGTCTCCGAAGTAGACCGGGTCGGCCTGCTCCCAGCGCAAGGCACTGCCGTTCGCCAGCACATTGATGGCTCCGGAACGTTGTGCCACACCGTTCAGGTAGACATCCGTTTTGCCAATGTATTTGAAAAAATAGGTATCGGATGATTTCAGGTAAAGGTTGGCAATGAATCCATCGAGTTGTTGCCGGAACAGATGTTTGCCGGACGCCTGTGTCTGCGAGTTGATTAGCAAGATATTCTCATCGCTACACTCTTCCGGTGCCCGAGCCGAAACGTAGCGCTTGATTAAATCAATATCATGAGTGGTCAGGCTAAGTTGTTCCCCAATGCACCGGGATAGGTTTTCTTCGCGGGTCGTGATCGACCCGTCTGCCATAATGATATCAACCAACTGCAGCATGATCACCACCTTTTGGCGGGAGGTCAGTTGGTCATTTATTTCTGCGCAAATCTGTCGGATGACCGAGAGTTCCTGATCGGCTGCCAGGCCGTTGAACTCCAAGGTGCATTTGTCGAATAACTCGAGATAAGCCGGGATTCGCTTTTCGTTGAGTTGATCAAGCAGAAATTTCCTGATTGTTTCTCGCTCGGTTTGGGTAACGGTGTCCTCTTTGGCAACCAGCGCAAAAAGTCGGATTATGGCCCGCAGAACGAGTTCACTCATGGTAAATGGGAAATTGGGAATCTAAAGATAAGCTCGAAAAACGAAAAAAGGATTGGGGCATCCAATCCTTTTTTTGGTTTGAGGGTTATCTGGTTATTGAACGATGCTCTTGCGAATTCGCTCAACAATTGCTGTGATTTCAACCAGATTTTTGTCTGAAAGCACCAAGTTCGCCTTGTTGTTCCGAATTTGTTCGTCAATGTTAAGAGCAGCATAGCTGGCTTGAAGCGCCTTGAAGTCGGTGAGCAACCCCGGAATGGGCTCGTTTTGGTCTGCACCGCTTAGCATCTTAACCACCTCATCCACCGACTTCCGTTGGTCAAGAATGTTGCGCATCAGGGGGGTTAGAATCAGATTGCGGCTGTCTTCCGGGAGAATATCTTTCGGATACGTTTTTACAATTCCTGTGGCGATGTAAAGCCCTTCCGTAAAACTCCCGGTCAATACCAAAGCGGATTGTTTTGCACGGCTTCCGTCTTGAAGGTATTTGTCCGACTTATCCAGAGTTTTATTGATAATGTTTGCCAGTGAATCTTTATTGGCAATGTTTGATTCAAAGCGTTTAAGAACCTCCGCGTCAAAACTCCCAACCAGGCCCAGGTTGTCAGCCAGCTTTCGGGCTGCATTGAGGTAATCGATAGCATCCTGCGTCTTATCATAGGAGCTCAGATAGCCAATGTCTGCTGCATAAACACCCAGGTTTAGAGCGGCTTTATCCGGCTGGCTGGTATACTGATCAGCCTTATTTTTGTCGTTGATCAGACTTCCGTTGAAGTCGGCTCCGGCTGCCTGAAGCATGTACGGGATCTCCGTAGGAGGGGGCAACTGATACACGACTGCCTTTATCTCGCCTTGCAGAGACTCCTGAGCCTTGGCGAATTCATTGGAACCGTCTTGTTTGTTTTCTTTCGACCCGCAAGAAATAAAGACGAGCAGGGACGAGGTGAGGATGATTGCCAAAAAATAGCGAACGAATTTCATGGGTTTTGGTTTAAGCCTTCAAGTTTAGCACATTTTTTTTAGGTCTGAAAGTTCGATTTTTAGGCACGGTTGAAATGCCAGCAAAGAAACGCGCCAGGACAAGATAAAATGCCGGAAATACCTATGCCGATTGAAAGACAGCCCGGAAAAAGTAGTCGCGTTAAAAGAAATCCTTGCTCGCCCGGAACATTGAAATTAAGTTAGTAAAATTGCAGTCCCTTTTGGGGCCCATAGCTCAGCTGGTTAGAGCACCTGACTCATAATCAGGGGGTCGCTGGATCGTGCCCAGCTGGGCCCACTTTTAGTACCTCATTCTCTCTTTTGAATCCACGCGTAAAGCAAGTTCTTATCCATATTGGGCTGTTCGCAGTCACGTTCGTCACCACCACCTTGGCGGGAGCCGAGTGGGTGTACAGCCGGTCGGTGTTTGACCCCACCTTTTCGTGGCACGACTTTGCGTTGGGGTTGCCGTATTCTGTCGCTTTTCTCTCGATTTTGACCGTGCACGAGTTTGGCCACTACTTCACGGCTTTGTACTACCGGGTCCGGGTTACATTACCCTATTACATCCCGCTGCCACCCGGGTTCATGCTTTTCGGCACGCTGGGCGCTTTAATTCGCCTGAAGGAACGCGTGCGGTCAACAAAAGTGAATTTTGATATCGGTATCGCTGGGCCGTTGGCCGGATTTATTTTAGCCGTTGGCATCCTGGCCTACGGATTTACGCACCTTCCACCGGCCGAGTATGTTTTTCAGTTTCACCCGGACTATGAAAAGTACGGGCTTGATTATGCCAACCATGTGTACCCGCCAGCACCTATGCCGCCCGGTGTAATCGATATCAAATTGGGCAAGAGTCTCCTGTACTCGTGGATGGAGCGACTGGCGGATGACCCACGCGCTGTACCCAACCCGCACGAGATCATTCATTACCCATTGCTTTTTGCCGGTTATCTGGCGCTTGTGTTTACGAGCATCAATCTGCTTCCCATTGGTCAATTGGACGGGGGACATGTGCTTTACGGGCTGATCGGGCATCGTAGGCACCGGTTGGTTGCCTCCATCATTTTCGGTTTGTTCATCTTTTATGCCGGTTTGGGTTATATCAACCCGGCTAGTCCGGGCGACCAACTTTTCTGGGAGATTCCGCTTTTCATCGGGTTCTTGTACCTGTGTTTTACTGGCCTCCGGCTTCATTGGCAGAACACGCTGATGATTGCATTGGCGGTGTTTACCGCACAGTATGTGCTGGCGACCGCTTTCCCTGGCATCAAAGGCTACTCCGGTTGGTTGTTCTTTGGTTTGCTGTTGGGCCGCTTCGTGGGAGTTCCTCATCCGCCAGCCGAAGTAGAGGAAAAACTGTCGTTGGGGCGTCAAATTCTCGGATGGCTTGCACTGGTGATTTTGCTCATCACCTTTGTACCCAACCCGATTGAGATTTTTGAAACGCTGCCGCCTACGGATGGCGCACCATAATGCGCTGGGTAACGATTGAGTCGTTCATCCGGCAGGTAACAATCATCAGTCCCGGCATTGTGGTAGTCAACGTGATTTTCTTGCGACCTCCTTCATCCGTTTCAACAAAAGGTATTGAACGCCCCAGCATGTCATGCACCTGAACTTGCTGGGCTTTTGTTGGCACGAAAAATTCGCCTGCGTTAGGGTTGGGATAAATGACTAACCCGGATTCTTCTGTGACGGATGTGGTCAGGTTATTACTTTTTCCAAACACGGGGCGAATCATCAGGCTGCCGGTCACCTGTGTATTTTGAAGCCAGTTACCACCCGTGTTGTAATACATGCGGCTGCCGGTGTCATTGCTTTTGTCAAGGCCTACCGCAATGATAGACGCGGTACCCTGCCGCCAGCCCACATAAAACCGGCCGCCCACCAACAGCGCGGGGTTGAGGGCGTAACGGACAAACTCGTTTTGAGTCGTCCGTTTGATGGTGATGTCCTGAACATGCAGAAGATTACCGGGCAGGTTGTTGTTGTCGCCTAAAATGATCAGTTGCAAAACCTGGTTGTTTTCCTCGCCAAACTTGGGGAGATGAAGATCAACGGCTGTCAGGGTATCCACACCACTGAACCGGGAATCGAACTGATAGGCCAGGAAGGAACCCGGCTGATCAAGACCCGCACCATACTCGCCTGTGCCATCGTCATAGGCATAATAGTTGCGTGCCCGAAACTGGTATGTGATCGTGTCGTTGCTCCGAAAATCCATTGGTGTAAACTGAGGATCGTAGTCGGCCGCATTGTCGCCTGAGTTGATCTTCACCTGAAGTAGAATATCGGTCGAGTCGGCCAGCGGGTCGTAGAAAGCCGGGTTGTTGGGGAAGGTGCTTAGTGTGATTGTTCTGCGCTCGGAAGAACCCAACGTGTTGCCAATCGAAATGCTGTCCTGAACTTGTACAGTCACCGGGCCGGTCACCACTCCATTCGTATAGGTGGTAACATCGCTTTGCACCCGGTAGCTGATGGGTATCTGTTGGTCCTGTTCCTTTATGTTGAGTATCTCAAATTGCGGAGCGGTCATCAGCGTGGTTAGCGAGTTGCGCGCATGGCGGAAGGGAACGCTTTGGTAAGGTTGAAAAAGCGGGGTGAGTCGATCACGCGTAATGGCACGGTCGGTGAAGGAGGTGCCCACCAGATTGCCGTTTACATTCAGGTAAACATAATCGAGGTGCCAGGTGTCGTAAGGACCGGAGAGCCGAGCGAAATTCTCGAACCGAAATTGGAAGTTGTTGTGAAAATAGCGGCTGTCAGTCGCAGGCACAGGGAGGCTGATGCGCGAGAATCGATCGGTTGGTACGTTGCTGTTTTGGATTTGCAAGATGGTCGTCCATTGTCCGGTATTGTCCTTGAATGAAATGCGCAGTTGGTCCTCGGAGTCGGGTGGCTCTCCATTGCCGGTCGGCTGAAAAAAGAATGTGAGATAAACGGTGTTACGTTGCCCTACGGGAACCAGATCGAGCCGAAGAGGTCTTGAAACGAGTCGATCTGAAAATCCTTTGGAAAGCACATCGTTGAGGCTCCGCGGACGCCCCAACGAATCGAGGCCGTCAAATGTGGCTACCCCCATCGAAATGGGTGCAATGCCCATATCCTCATTTCGCCATACCGATTCGTGGGTAGTCCACAGGGTATCGTTAGGTACCGAAGGCTTGCCCGCGTTGAAGGTGGAGAAGTCATCCCAAAACGGCAGGGGCATGGCGGAGAGCGTTTGGGTTCGGCCGCTACCGGGGGATTTCCGTTGTTCACGTGGGTGCTCTATCGGGGTGATTTTCAGTTGTGCCAGGCTGGTGCCAGCCAGGGCCATCAGGCCGGAAAGAAACAACAAACGAACTTGGCGGCTGTTACGTGTCACAAACCATCGTCATTTTCCACTGCTTCTCCGATGGGTTCCTCGTAATCTTTTGGTCCGATCCACAAATCAATGGGGTCACCCACGCGAACCGAATCACCGGGGAGAGGCAGTTGTTTGTAAACGAAAACTTCCATGCCGGTAGTATCAATACCTTCAGCAATTAACACTTCGCCCAGGTGAAGATTCCAATTCAGCAATTTCAGCTTGGCGCGCGTGAACGAATCGCCAATCAGGTTCCCCACCACAAAGTCGGCCGGCCCACGTCCATCCCCAACGACCAGATCAATCACGGAGCCTTTCGGCAGCCGGGTTCCCGGCACGATCTTTTGCCCCCGATGGCGGATTTCGATCACAAGATCGCGAAACGGGCTCGCCTCGAAATAAATCACTCCGCGTTTCAACTGATTGCTCTTGAGTACAGCCTCGGCATTGATGAGCGACCGTTCAACAATTTCCGGCACTGGTACGGTAGGGGCCTGACTTTGATTCAGCGTAATGTAAATGAGTCGGCCTTCCTTTACGCGAGCCCCCGCGCGGGGTACTTGTGTAAGCACCACAAAGGGTGGTGTATCTTCCTGGTAGGCTGAGTCGCTCACTTCAAATCGCAACCCATGCCGCGCGGCTTCTTCTGTAACTTCGGCAACACTTTTGCCCATGAGGTCAGGCACGACAACCGTCTCCCCGTGCTTCGTGGTGGACGGGAGATAGATGTAGAAGAAAATGATGGCTAAAAGTACCGTGATGATAACCGGTAGTGCCAGATTAACCAGCAGGGCTCGAAGCGTATCGTTTTTCCACGGCAGTTTCATCGATCACGAGTTAATAATTCAAGGATGACAGATAATCACGTTTGACCCGTAAAGATCGTTGGTGCCGTTCAAACGCCAGATCGATTAACCGACTAATAAGATCAGTGAACGGAATTCCACGTTCGTTCCACATCATGGGGTAGCCGCTGGAGTTGGTGAAGCCCGGTATGGTGTTGATTTCGTTGATGAACACCTCGCCACTTGGAGTAAGGAACAAGTCCACCCGGGCAAAGTCTTCACACATCAGCGACTGATAGGCTTTCAATGAAAGTTCACGGATGCGCTCCGTTTCGGCCGGCTTCAGCCGGGCCGGTATTTCAACCCGGGCAGCATCTGGGTCTACGTATTTGGCATCGAAGGTATAAAACTCGTACTTGGCGTTCACGACAATCTCGCACGGCAAGGAGGCCGCTGGCGGATGATTGCCGAGTATGGAACACTCCACCTCCCGACCGGTAATAAAGGTTTCGATGAGAATGGTATCATCGTAGAGAAAGCCTTCCTCAATAGCCCGGTCGAAATCGGATTCGCTCTTTACTTTCGTAACCCCCACCGAAGATCCCAGACTCGCGGATTTAACCATGAAGGGCAAACCGAGTTTTTCGCGAACGGCTGCAAAAGAGAGGGAAGAGCGCTGATCGAACGTAAACACCAGAAATGGAGCCACGGGCAATTGTGCCTGTTGCAACAGGCGCTTAGCCATAAGTTTGCTCATGGAGACGGCCGATCCAAGAACACCGGTACCCACCATCGGCAGGCTCAGTGCCTTAAGCAAACCCTGAATGCTGCCATCTTCGCCATCGGTGCCGTGCAGCACGGGAAAGACAATATCAAATTCCAATTGCTGAGCGCCCGCCCGAAAAACTGCACGTTGTGGGTTGAGATCAACCGATAAGATTTGGCCTGATGAGATGTCGCGCGTGATGCCGTTGGTGAGGTGCCAAACACCCTCGCCCGAAATCCCGATCGCGACCGGATCAAACCGGTTTCGGTCAATTTTTTCAAAAATGTTCTTTGCCGAATTAACCGATACCCCATGCTCAACGGAGCGTCCTCCGTACAAAACAGCTACGCGGATTCTCTTCATCCTAAAAAATAAGTTCAAAAGTACCGATTTTTCATGAAGGCTGAGGTGGTCAGTTGCCGCTCAAAAAGATCTTTTCACCAAATAACTGATTACCGATCTGGATGCGTACGATGTAGATGCCGGAGGCTGCGTTGCCCAAGTCCAAAAAGTAAGTTTGATTCAGGGTGTCCGGGTATTCCATGTCCGCCAGGGATTGCCCCATCAGGTTGAGGACTTGCAGACGAACCGCGCTGCGTTCGGGTAAGTTAAAGGTGATGCGAAAATCGGGTGTTCCCGGATACAACGCATACAGAGCGTCAATGCGCGGTGGGTTGATTTCGTCATCCTGAAATAACTCAATGTTGTCGACATAGAGATTATTACCATTGCCGTTATATACCACCCAGGCAAGTCGTATGTTTTGCTGCTGTGCGTAATTGTTGAGGTTGAGGTAACGCTTGGCCCAATCGGACGTAAGGGCAGGCACCCATTCCGCGGGTGACTGGCGGGTGGCGAACTGCTCGCCTGTTTCATCCAACAGAATGTCGGGGTAGGTGACTCCACAATCGTGGGAAGCCAACACCTGAAGCCGTTCAACACCTGGTGAACGAAGGGCGTAACTGATGTCGAAAAATACGCTGGCTTCAAACGCGCGACTAAAATCAAGGACCGGACTGACCAACCAGGATTGATTGCCTGTCAACACATTTGTGAAACCGGGATATCGCATCGATGAACCAAGATTGGTAGATGCGGTTGCCCATCCCGCCTCGGTTCCGTCTGTGGCCACTAGCCAGTTGGACGCGGATTCAAAATTTTGCCGTAGCGGTATGGGCTCAATGCGGCCATTCACTATTGCTGGACGAGTGACCGAATTATTCTGTGGAACATCATCCACCAGGCCGTTGGGTTGATCAACGGTGACAGAAATCGTATTGCTTCCGGGTGGGAGCGAGAGAGGTGCCAGAGCCAGGGTCATCGATTGACCTGTACCAAGGTTAAGGCTGCTTATCGTTTGGTTGACTACCGCGCCTTGATTAATCTGAATGGCTGCGCGCACGGAATTAATTGTTTCCGAGCCTTGATTTCGAATCAACAGTTCGGGTGACACGTTCGATTCACAACTCACCCGTGTCGGCCGGTTGATTTGCTCAAGCGCAACGTCCAGGAAAGAGCCGGTCACAATCCGGATGTTATCGAGAAAAAGATTATTGCCAAATCCATTGGTAGCCTTAAACCGGAGTTGAACCTGCGGTTGCCCCAGGTACGCACCCAGATTAATGGATTCGGTTCGCCATTGAGCTGCTCCGGACGGGCTAAAGTTACTACTGGTTTGAGGTGCTGTTTGAAGGGCAGAAGCTATCTTGTCATAAACGATTACCGATCCGGACTCGGAACACTCGGTAGACGCCAGCAATTGCAGGCGGTCGTTTGGTTGGCCCGGATAGGGCGCATAGGCAATATCAAATTGTAGCAGTGCCTGAGCGCTGGCAGTTAGATTAACGGGCGGCAGAACCAGCATATCCACTGCTCCTTCATTTTCGTAATCGTAGAAATTCAAGCGCATGGCCTCGTTGCCGACCACGCCATTGTTGGCCGCCACAATTTGCCACGTGGTGAGGCCATCCGGGTTTTGAACCTGCCAGTTGGATGGCAGGCTTCCGCTGAACGTTTCAACCAGTGGGGGGCTGACGGCTGCGGTTGTCAATACGGCCAGGAATTGGTAGTTGTTGGTGGCCTTGTTATCGGATACGCCATTTACACTGAGCACCTCAAACTCCACCAAAGAAGCTCCGGCTGCCAGCGCAATCGGTGGAAGGAAAAGGTTTGTGGCATCCAGAGGATTGAGCGTTTGGGTGAAGTTGACATTTTGGTCATTGCCATTTACACTCACCTGGATGTCAAAACTGGTGATCGTATTGGAGCCATAATTGCGAACCTCGATTTGGGGCGTGACCATGCCCACACAGGCAGACGTAGTTGGATTTACAATTGACCGGATGCCCAGGTCGTTGGCCACCACCGTGGGAGGTGTTGATCCCGGTGAGGTCAACAAACTTGCTCTTCGCGGTGAATTGTTAATCACGACATCCATACGGGCGACCTGCTGAACGGTGAACAAGTTCATACAGGCATCATCAGTATAGTCCAGATAATTTTGGAACATCTTGTTGCCGCCACAAACCACCTGGGGGTGACTGGGGCAATTCGTTGTGGGTCCCGATTGGGGCGGGGTGTCCGAAACAAAGTCGGTTCCAAGGCAATTGTTGACATCGCCCCAGATATGCCGAAGGCCAAAGAAATGCCCGATCTCGTGCGTACCCGTTCGGCCCTTATTAAACTTAGGGTCGAGGTCGAACGGCCCATCGTCAACGGAGCCGGTTACATCATAATGCAATACTATACCATCGGTGAGGGCATCGTTGGATGCCTCCTCCAATCCCGGCAAAGGCGAAACGGGAAATTGGGCGTAGCCGATAATACCTTTCGGATCAGTCAGGTTGCAAACCCAAATGTTGAGGTAGCGGTCGGAACGCCAATAGCTGAGCGACTTTAGTTGATAATCGTCCGCTTGTTGCCACGAGGGCTTCGTGCCCTGCACACGCACAATACCTGTGGTGGCCAGACCTTCGGGATCCTGCAGGGCAAGTACAAATTCAACATCCATCGTGCCGGCAACGGATTGAAATTGCGCGGGTGTATTGGTTGCATCAGCATTCAATCTCTTAAAGTCCTCGTTCAAAACGCTGATCTGGGATTGAATCTGAGCATCGCTGATGTTAGTGCCGGTGCCCACCGGCTCACCGTTGTGGATCACGTGAACGACTACCGGTATCGTATAAGTTGACTGGGTTTGATGTAAACGCTGAGCCGATTTACGTGGCGACCGCAGTTTCCCCGACATCCAGTTTTCGAATTGATCAATGGATTCGAGGCGGGGATTCTGGAGTTCGCGCCATTTGGTGAATTCCACTGTACCGCAGCGATCCTGTCCATAGGCAGTCGATGCCAGCAAAAGAATCAGGGTAATGGTCAGGAGGCGCATCCGGGGTAAAAATAACGATGCCGAAAGGCAATCTTAGATGGCATTCAGCAAAAAAGGTTTACCCGGTCAATGCCCGAATCGGGCCAATCGTAACCCCTAGACAGGCATCAGGTTGACGACTTCAATTGACTTAATCTCCGGAACAGCCTTGCGCACGGCTTCTTCAACTCCGGCTTTAAACGTCATGGTCGACATGGGGCAACTGCCGCAGGCGCCAACGAATTCCAAACGCAAAATGAGGTCATGGGTCAATTCCAGCACACGCACGTTTCCGCCATCGGCTTCCAGATAGGGGCGAATGCTATCGAGCGATTGCTCAATGCGCGTCTGCAAATCCGAGGTCACTGTTTTCATACACCCACTGTCAATTCCACTTTCTTCGTTTGTGCAAAGGTAGCATTTCGAATGGCAACCTGTCGTGCCAGCGATTCGGCCAAACCGGTGAACGCATCTGCTGTTGCGCCCCCCTTCAGCACAGCCGGCAATCCGCTGTCACCACTTTCGCGAATTCCCTGAACCAGCGGTATCTGTCCCAGCAAAGGAACTCCGTATTTTTCTGCCAGGTTTTTACCCCCGTCCTTCCCGAAGAGGTAGTACCGGTTATTGGGCAGTTCCTCCGGGGTGAAATAAGCCATGTTTTCAATGATACCCAGCACCGGCACGTTGATTTGAGGCTGTTTGAACATGGTCAGGCCTTTGGTAGCATCGGCTAACGCGACTTTTTGAGGAGTCGTTACAATCACAGCACCTGTCACGGGCACCGTCTGTACCAAGGTCAGGTGAATGTCGCTGGTCCCCGGTGGCATGTCTATCAAAAGATAATCAAGTTCACCCCAGTCGGCATCGCTGATGAATTGCTTCAGAGCAGCACTGGCCATGGGGCCGCGCCACACCACGGCACTGTCGGCCGGAGCCAGAAACCCGATAGACATTAACTTGACGCCATATTGTTCCAACGGAACAATGATGTTCTTACCGTTTACCACTTTCACTTCCGGCTGCTCATTCTCGCAGTTGAACATCACCGGCACGGATGGGCCAAAAATGTCTGCATCGATCAAGCCCACCTTGGCTCCGCTTTTTGCCAACGCCACGGCCAGGTTCGATGTTACGGTGGATTTACCAACGCCACCTTTACCCGAAGCGATCGCAATAATATTCTTCACTTTTGGCAACAGCGGGGTGTTGTCACGGGCGCTGGTTACCGATGAGGTCATGTTAATCTTCAATCGCGTTCCTTCAGGCAGCAGCGGACTCACGGCCTTTTCACAATCCTGCCGGATCATTTCCTTCAAGGGGCAGGCGGGCGTAGTGAGTACCACGGTGAAACTTACCTCCCCGGTTGAAACCACCACATCTCTTACCATTTGGAGGGTAACCAGGTCTTTTTTCAGGTCCGGGTCGTGTACGGTGCCCAGCGCCTTCAGAATATCGGCAGAAGTCAAGTTCATTCCGTTAAAAAACACGGCAAGTTAGGTCTTGGTTTGGTTTTCCGAGGAAAAATGCGTGGAATTATTGTCGATAACCGCAGGGCAGTTTGCGCTATCTTTGGCGTTTGATTTTCCTGAGATGATCAGCCCGGCCACGATAGACGAAGTTAAGAACCGCATGGACATTGTGGACGTGATCAGCGACTTCGTGTCGCTCAAAAAGTCCGGGCAGAATTATAAGGCCCTGAGCCCGTTTACCAACGAAAAAACCCCCTCGTTCTTCGTGGTGCCGGCCAAGGGTATCTTCAAGGACTTCAGCAGTGGCAAGGGTGGCGATGCGATCACCTTCGTAATGGAGCACGAGGGCATGAGCTATGCCGAGGCCATTCGTTTCCTGGCCAAAAAGTATGGGGTGGCCATTCAGGAAGAGCAGGCGGAAACCTCGCAGGAAAGTCAGGAGCGCGATGCGCTGTATATCCTGATGAATTTCGCCAAGGATTACTATCGCGATAATCTGTTAAAAACGGAAGAAGGGCGCTCGGTCGGTTTAACGTATTTCCGCGAACGCGGATTTAATGATCGCACCCTGGAAAAGTTTGAACTGGGTTACGCGTTGGAGGGCTGGGAGCATTTTAGTGCAGAGGCCATCCAGAAGGGGTATAACCGCGAATTGTTGGAGAAAGCCGGTTTGGTTGTCAAGAAGGAAGATGGCTCCGCATACGACCGTTTTCGGGGGCGGGTGATTTTTCCGGTGCACTCCATTTCGGGCAAGGTCATTGCGTTTGGTGCGCGAATGCTGGGTAAGGACAAAAACCAGCCGAAATACATCAACTCACCCGAGACGGAAATCTACCACAAGAGCAACGTTTTATACGGGCTTTATCAGGCGAAAAACTCGATCCGGCAGCACGACAACTGCTATCTGGTGGAGGGCTACACGGATGTGATCTCCATGCACCAGTCGGATGTAGACAATGTGGTGGCGTCCTCCGGTACGGCTCTTACGGAGGAGCAGATCAAGTTGATCCGGAGATTCACCGAGAATGTCACTGTTCTGTTTGATGGTGATGCGGCTGGTATCAAAGCTGCGTTGCGCGGAATCGACATGATTCTGAAAGGCGGGCTGAACGTACGGGTAGCGCTGTTCCCGGATGGTGAAGATCCGGACAGCTATTCCCGAAAGGTTGGCACATCAGCGTTTCAGCAATTTTTGAAAGATCACGCTCAGGATTTCATCTCGTTCAAAGCCGGCCTGTATGCCCGCGAAGCCGGGGGAGATCCGATTCGAAAGGCAGAGTCGATCAAAGAGATTGTGCAAAGCATCTCGCTTATCCCGGATCCCGTGAAGCGCTCGGTTTATTTACAAGAGACCTCTCACCAGCTCAAGATTTCGGAAGCCGTCCTGATTACCGAACTCAATAAGATACTCATTCAGGAACGGAAGCGGAGAGACCGGGATGCACCGGTGGAGGTGATGCCTTTACCGGCCGAAACCACCGGGGAGGAGCAGACCATTTCGAAGCTTGACCCGTCCACCATGGTATACTATCAGGAGCGGGAAACGATACGGCTGCTGCTGAATTATGCTGACCAAGCCCTTGAAGATAATAAGGTTGCCAGTTTTCTGGTGCAAGAACTGGAGGATGTGGAGTTCACGAACGAAGTATTTCGCGATATCTATGGTCGTTTCAAGGAAGGTGTCGAGCGAGGCGACCGTGTCGACAGTCAATATTTTCTGCAACAGGGTAGTGCTGAAATCAAGAAGGCGGTTACCGATTTGTTGACTTCGCGGTACGAAGTGAGCCCGCATTGGCGTGACAAATACAAAATCTATTTTCCGGGCGAAGCCGATAACCTGGGTTCGCTCACGCTCACTAACGTATTGCGCCTGAAGTTCCGGTTTGTTCAGAAAATGATGGATTCCAACCTTCAAGAGATTAAGAAGGCAGAGGAGAAGGGAAACTGGGATGAACTGGATGAAGCCCTGCAAACGCAGGAGGGTTTAAAAAAGGCAGAACGCGAACTGGCCTCAGCTTTGGGAATTGTGGTAGCCCGGTAGCGGAACAGGGAAGGTGTTATTTTTGTTGTTGGTTGAGAAATTTTTAAAAGCAGGAAATGACGGATTATATAAAGCTCGATAGTATTGAAGAGGCGCTGGAGGAAATCCGGAACGGTAAGGTGATTATTGTGGTAGACGATGAAGATCGCGAGAACGAGGGTGACTTTGTTTGCGCAGCTGAGTGTATTACCCCTGAAATCGTCAATTTCATGGCTACCCACGGGCGCGGCCTCATTTGCGCGCCCCTGAGCGAGGAGCGCTGCGAAGAACTTGGCCTCGACCTGATGGTCGGCAAAAACACCGCCACCTTCGAAACCCCATTTACCGTGTCAGTCGACTTGATTGGCCACGGCTGTACCACGGGCATTTCCGCTCACGACCGATTCAAAACGATCAAGGCGCTGTGCGATCCGGCCACAAGACCGGAGGAGTTGGGTAAACCCGGACACATTTTTCCACTCAAAGCCAAAAAGGAGGGTGTATTGAGACGGTCGGGTCATACCGAAGCCTCCATCGATTTTGCCCGGCTGGCGGGGTTTAGACCGGCCGGGGTTTTGGTGGAGATCATGAATGAAGACGGTTCCATGGCACGTTTGCCCGATTTGCGAAAAGTGGCTGACCGTTTTAACCTCAAACTCGTATCCATCAAGGATTTGATTGCCTACCGGATGAAGCATGAGTCGCAGATTCGCAAGCACCTGGAGGTGAATATGCCCACCGTACATGGCGACTTCCGCCTGGTGGCCTACGAGCAGGTGAACACAGGGGAGGTTCATATGGCGTTGATCAAGGGAGAGTGGAACGAAAACGAACCCGTGCTGGTGCGAGTGCATTCTTCATGCGTGACAGGCGACATTTTTGGTTCGTGTCGGTGTGATTGTGGTAACCAGTTGCACGATGCGATGGAAATGGTTGAGCATGAAGGTCGCGGAGTTGTACTCTACATGAAGCAAGAGGGGCGGGGTATCGGGTTACTCAACAAGCTGAAGGCTTATAAATTGCAGGAGGAAGGATTTGATACAGTGGAGGCGAATTTGAAATTGGGCTTCGACATGGATCACCGGGATTACGGTATTGGCGCGCAAATCCTGCATGACCTCGGTGTGCGTAAGTTGCGCCTGATCACCAACAACCCGCGCAAGCGCGTTGGGTTGATGGGCTATGGTCTTGAAATAGTGGAAAACGTACCAATCGAGATTAAGCCAAACCCGCACAATGAGAAGTATTTAAGGACGAAGCGCGACAAGCTTGGGCACCAGATATTGAAGTAACGTCATGAGAGGGCTGTTGGTGATCATCGTGCTGTTGGTGGTGGGTGCGTCAGCTCGGGCGCAGCAGTTTCCTTTTGAGTATTGGCATGAGGGCAAGGTGGTGCTGGAGTCCGGTGATACCTTGAAGGGACTGATCAAATACGACCTGCAAACCGATCTGATCCAAGTTCAATACAATAAGAAGGCCGAGAGCTACACGGCTCGAAAAGTGATTTTTTGCGAAATCTTTGACGCCACGGCCCGCAGTTACCGGCAGTTCTACTCGCTGCCCTTTGCCCTGAACGGAACCTACAAAGCGCCCGTCTTCTTCGAATTACTTAGTGAGGGTAAGTTGACCATTTTGGTTCGCGAGGCCATTGAATATCGTACGTTTAATTCCATGTATTTTTATGGAGGTACATACACGCGGCTGGTGTTGGTCTATAAATATTACCTGATGAAGGAGAATGGAAATATTGAACCCTTGACAGGGAGGAAAAGTGAGTGGCTTGACCTGATGGGCGGTTGGGCTGATGATGTTCAGAAATTTGCCAAAGCCAACCGTTTGGATTTCGATAACCGATACGAGCTCGAACGAATTCTTGACCACTATAACTCTCTGATTAAACGATAACTCATGCGTAAACCTCTAATTCTGGTCTCTAACGATGATGGCATCACCTCGCGCGGAATTCGGACGCTGGTCGATATTATGAAAGAGCTGGGTGATGTGTTGGTGGTGGCACCCGATGGCCCCCAAAGTGGTATGGGTCATGCCATTACTGTGGGTGACACGTTGCGACTGGAACAGTCGCGGATTTTTGAGGGCGTAGAAGCGTATGAGTGCTCGGGTACACCGGCCGATTGCGTGAAGATGGCGCGGCATTTTGTATTGAAAGATCAGCGTCAGCCGGATATCGTAGTCAGTGGCATTAACCACGGCAGCAACACCTCCATCAGTGTGTTATACTCGGGCACGATGTCCGCTGCCATCGAAGGCGCCATTGAAGGCACCCCGGCTATTGGATTTTCGTTGTGTGACTATAGCCACGGGGCCGACTTCTCGCACACGGGTCCGTATGTAAAGAAAATCGCGGAGCAGGTTTTGCGAAAAGGATTGCCGAAAGGAGTGGCGCTGAATGTGAATATTCCGCCCAAACGCAATGAACCGATCAAGGGTATTCGCGTATGTCGCCAGGCGAATGCAAAATGGGTGGAAGAGTTTGTGAAACGTTACGACCCCAATGGTCGCCAGTATTTCTGGATGACGGGCAATTTTGTCAATTTCGATAAAGGTGAAGACAACGATGAGTGGGCCATTGCCAATAACTTCGTTTCGGTAGTGCCCTGCCAGTTTGATTTGACGGCCCACATGGCCATACCGGTGCTGAATGAGGATTGGGAAATTTTAGGTTAATTCGGATCAACGTCAAAGACCACCCGCACATTGCGAAACTCCTTTTGCGTGTGTAGCTGGTCTCCCGATTTTTGAAGTTCCTGTTTGATGATGGCGAGTTGACCCTGATCGCGCCTGATCTTGAGCAATAGCCCCATGCGGAACTCGTTCCGTATTTTCCCAATCATCGGTTCGGCCGGTCCCAGCAAACGTAGGTTGTGCAAAGTTCTTCGCAACTCATTACCCAAAGCTACCGCTGCCTGGTGCACAATCTTTTTGTCGGCATGGCGAAGTTCGATGGCGATCAGGCGAGAGAACGGGGGATAGAAATTTTGCTCGCGGTCCTTTAACTGGTGGTTCAGAAATCCAAGTACATCATGGCGCTCCACCCATTGGATCAAGGCATGTTTGGGGTCGTTCGTTTGAATCACCACCTTCCCTGGTCGGTCGCGTCTGCCCGCCCGGCCACTGACCTGTGTCATCAACTGAAAAGCCCTCTCATGCGATCGGAAATCTGGAAAGTGCATCATGCGATCGGCATCGAAAATGCCGACCAGGCTCACATGGTCGAAATCCAGACCTTTAGTCACCATTTGTGTGCCCACCAGGATTTGTGTCTTCCCTGATTCAAAGCTTTCCAATATGGATTCATAACCATGTTTGCTTCGCGTGGTATCGAGATCCATCCGTTGAATTTCAACATCCGGGAATTGCAAGCGTAGCTCTTCTTCCAGTTTTTCGGTGCCATACCCGAGCGTGAGCAGCTGTTTCGATGAGCATGTGGGGCATTGGGTAGGTACGGGCTCATGGTATCCGCAGTAATGGCAAACGAGGGCATGCCGATACTGGTGGTAGGTGAGGCTTACCGCACAATGGCGGCATTTGGCGAGCCAGCCGCACTCGTTGCATTGCAGAAAGGGCGAATGGCCCCTACGGTTTTGAAAAATGATGACCTGCTCTTTTTTCTCGAGAGCTTCGTGTATGGCATCGAGCAGGTGTGAACTGAATTCGCCCTTTGCGGTTTTCTGTTTCTTTTCACGGCCCAGGTTGGCCAACTCAATTTGAGGCAGTTGCGCATCGCCAAAGCGTTGATTCAATGTAACCCAGCCGTAGCGCCCCTGCCGCGCGTGATAAAACGACTCCAGCGATGGGGTGGCACTTCCGAGGAGTACTTTGGCATTGTGGAGCGAGGCGAGCATGAGTACGGCATCGCGCGCCTGGTAGCGGGGAGCGGGTTCCTGTTGTTTGTAGCTGGGGTCATGTTCTTCGTCCACAATCACAAGGCCAAGATTTTCAAACGGAAGAAACACGGAGGACCGCACACCAACCACCAAATTAGTCTTGCCGGTCATCAGATTCCGCCACACCTCAACGCGCTCGTTATCCGAAAACTTGGAGTGGTAGATGCCTAACGTATTGCCGAAGTTCTTTTTCAGGCGTTCAACAATCTGCGTGGTTAGTGCAATTTCCGGCAACAGGTAGAGAACCTGCGAACCGCTGTCAAGCGCCCTGCGAATGAGATCTATATAGATTTCCGTTTTACCACTGCCGGTGACGCCCTGCAGCAGCACAGCCGGTTTTTGCTCAAACCCGAGCAAGATTTCATTGCGCGCGATGGTCTGTTGCTCACTGAGCAGCAGTGGAGGAGTAACCGTTTGCTCGAACGAGAAGCGTGGAATGATCTGATCAAACTCTTCAAAAACGCCATGCTTGATGAGTGTCTTTAAAGAAGAATCTGACTTTGATTCGTCCATCAGGTCTGCTTTTGCCAAACCCCGATCGTTTAGTTCATGTAATTTGTTTACCGGCATGCGTTGCAGGTACCGGAGTAGAATGTCTTCCTGTTTCGGCTTGCCTGCCAGTTGGGTGAAGAGTTTTTCCAGATCGTTTTCGTTGACAAAGCGGCTGGCTAACCGAATACGGTGTTCTACTTTTGGTGTGTACTTCTCCTTCACCTCCTCATATAAGACAATCGCGTCCTTGCCAGCGAGCGACTTTAAAATAGAGTAAATTGACTTTGCTCCCAGGATCTTGGAGGCCTCCGTGTAAGTCATGCTCTCCTGTTGCAGATGACGCAAGAGAATTTCCTCCTTTTCGGAGAAGTCGTGCGATGAAGTCTCACGATCGAATCCGGGCTTTAGCTGGATCCGCGATTCGCTCGAAAGTTTAAGTCCGGACGGCAAGGCAGCTTTGAGCACTTCGCCCGTGGTGCACAGGTAGTAGGCAGCCATCCATTCATAGAAACGAAACTGAATGGTGGATACAATTTCTTCCGTACCCAGAAGATCAAGCAGTAATTTTGCCTCGTATTCGAGCGGTGGCTGGTTGTGCAGGCGGGCAATGATGCCCGTGAGAATCTTCTTTTGACCGAACTGAACGATAGCACGCTGGCCCACCGCTACGGTGGTGTTCAACGCAGCCGGTACCCGATAGGTGAACAGCCGCGGAATCGGAACCGGCAGCAGCATGTCCGCAAAAAGGGTATCACCAGCCATGGGGTAAATCTACTTGAATAAAGGCAGAGCGTCATCCACCCGGGTCACCGGCATTTGACAGGTTCGATTATAGCAGATGTGAATACGGGTTTCGCCAGGCGGACTGATACGATTTTGAAACAGCGGCAGCGGACTACCTGAGGTGGACATCATCCACAAGGCATACGGTTTGTAATGCCGCTGAAATTCCAGAAATAGCTTTCGGCATTCCGGCCCCTGGATTACGACTTCGGCCAGGCCGTGCACCAACTCGGCCATCACGAGCCCCCAGTGGCACATGTAAACCGGTTCTTGACGAATGATGTGCTGCAGGCCCTTCACCATGCGCCTGGCCATTTCCACCCATACGGGGCGATCCAGCATAATGCCCAGGTGCAGCAGGTTTCGGGCCATCACCGCGTTGGAGGAGGGGATGACATTGTCAAAGATTTCTTTCTTCCGGGCAATCAGCTCCTCAGCCGCAGATGAGGTGTAGAAAAAATACCCATCGTCCGGATCTTGAAAATGATCAAGCGTGTATTGCGCGATACGCTCTGCTCGACTCATGTAGATCTCGTGTCCGGTGCCCTGGTAGAGTTTTAGAAACGCAGCGATGACAAAGGCGTAGTCTTCCAGAAAACCCTCGGTCGGTGACCGTTTGCCTTTCCACGACCGGAATATTTTTTCTCCGTCCATCAGGTTGAGGCTCACAAACTTCATCACCTGCTCCGCCTGATCAAGCCACGATTGTTCACCTAAGGCAAGCGCTGCATCGGTTAGGCCCATGGCGGCCATGGCATTCCATCCCGCCAGGTTCTTGTCATCCAAACCCGGACGCACGCGCTGATGTTGCTGATTCAGCAGAACCCGTTTGGCCTTTTCCAGCTGTGTTAAAAATGCCGCCCGATCAAGGTTTCGCTCTTTTGCAAACTCCTCGGGCGAGGCCAACGGTCGTAAGATTGAAGCGCCATGTTCCCAGTTGCCCTCCGGTTCCAACTGGTAATATTCGGCCAGTAGGCCAGCCTCTGTCCCCAACGCCTCGTGCCATTCCCGCCAGGTCCACAAGTAGTATTTGCCCTCAATGCCCTCGCTGTCGGCATCGAGGGCTGAGTATAAACCACCCTCCGGGTTTTGCATTTCGCGCAAGAGCCACCCGACTGTCTCGGTCAATATGGTTTTAAAGTAAGGTGAGGGGGTGAGTCGATAGGCTTCGGCATACAGGGAAAGCAATTGCCCGTTGTCGTAGAGCATTTTTTCGAAATGCGGCACAAACCATTCGGCATCGACCGAATAGCGCGCGAAGCCACCTCCGACCTGATCGTATAAACCTCCATAGGTCATTCGATGAAGGGTTTCGTTCACCATCCGGTGCGCCTGATCGTTTTTCAGTGAAACACCCAGCTGCAGCAGCAAGAGCCAAATAGACGGCATGACAAACTTGGGTGCTTTGTCGAGGCCACCCCAGGTGTTGTCAAATTTGGCCTCCAATACCTCAAGCATTTGCGCCAGATCGGTGAGCGGCAACTCATCTCCGGAACTGATTTGCACGAAACGCCTGGTATCGGTTTGTCCGATGTGTTGAGTTAACTCATGAGCCGAAGCCTCAATTTCCTTTCTACGATTGACAAAGGCCTGATGAAGCTGCGTTAACACACTACTCCATTGCGCAGGCGGAAAGTATGTGCCTCCGTAGAAGGGCTTGAGATCGGGAGTGAGAAAAACGTTAAGGGGCCAGCCTCCGTTCATCCCCATGGCTTGCACGGCTTCCATGTAAATCTGATCCACATCCGGCCGCTCCTCACGGTCGACTTTAATGCAAACGAAATGGCGGTTCATCACCTTGGCTACTTCTTCGTTCTCAAAACTCTCGCGTTCCATCACGTGGCACCAGTGGCACGAGGAATAACCAATGCTGACGAGTACTGGCTTATCCTCTTGTTTAGCCCGATTATGGGCTTCAGAACCCCACTCGTACCAGTCGACCGGGTTGTGGGCATGCTGCAATAAGTAAGGACTGGTAGCCTGGATAAGCCGGTTGGCCGGTTTTGCATTCGACATTGTATCAGGAGTTAATCTGCTTGGCAATCTCGTCTATTTCGTTTTCCACCGGGAGTACACCGCGAAGGTGCAGCAATTGCTGGTGGAGCTTTTCCAACCGTTGTTTATTTGCCTTGGCATCCGGGTCGAAAGCCCGGTGCTGAAGTTCCGCAGCAATGGACTGCCACCGCGCGAGGGTGGCTTTCGTTTCAGCTGTCAGGTAGGCGTCACAGAACTTTTCCCAGATGTATTCAAGTGCCGATTGGTTGGGGTGAATGAGATCCGATTCGTAAAAACGATAGTCGCGCAAGTCATCCAGGACAATTTCATAGGACGGAAAATAGGACACGCGAGTATGCTTTTCGACAATTTGATGCAACGCATATCGAACGACTGACTTACTAACCTGATTAAGCGTTAGGCTATCGCGCACATGGCGCACCGGACTCAACGTAACGAGAATGTTGACCTGCGCCCGGAGCCTTCGAAGATGAGTGATCAGTTCGTCAAACGAGGCAACAATCTCCGTAGGCGTCAGCAGGCGTTTTTGAAACCAGGCCGATGGGAGTTTTTGGCAATTCGCTACTATTCGTCCGTTGCTGGTGAGTTCATAAACAAAAGCGGTACCGTAGGTAATAATCAACCAGTCAGCATGATGCAGACTTTGTCGCGCAATTTGCCAGGCATGCCTGATTTTGTTACTTACGTTTTCCTGATTCAGGTCGTTAAACGAGGAGTGGTATTGTACATTTCGCCATTGCCCTTGGTGAGTAAAGAAATCATCTTCGGCCAGGTCTTGTCCGCCCAACGCATCCAGTATTTGCCGGTGTATGGAAACCGGATTGTATACCGTTCCGAAAGGTGTGTTGGTTACGCTGAACTTATTGAGTTGAAGCCGATGGCCCAGGCTGGCGGCAAAGCACGAGCCAGTGGTGAATACCTGCTGTTGGTAGTCCAGCAAGTGCGGGGCGGTGGGTAACACTATTTCCGTGCGGAAGATCATTCGCGTCAAAGGTAGGGGGCGGCTCAATAAATGTCATTAACCTTTGGTCAAACATTTTATCTTTGAAGCTGGTTATGCCGGCAACGTTATCAGTACACCCGCGCTCGCGGGAGCGGTTGATCATCGGCCTGATGTCCGGCACTTCGTTGGATGGACTGGACGTGGCCCTATGTCGTTTCCGGGGCTCCGGATTAAAAACTGCGGTTACATTGGAGCGGTTTGACACCATTCCGTATGGGGAGGATGTCAAAAGCCAGATACGGGAAGTGTTTGCCCGGCCGCAGGTTGATTTTCTCAAGCTCTCAACACTTCATGCCTGGCTTGGCCGCCAGCATGGCCAGCTGGTGAACCAATGCCTTCGGAAATGGCGGGTGTCCCGCGCGTCAATTACCGCTATAGCATCCCACGGGCAAACCGTCTTTCACGCTCCGTCATTTATGCATCCCGGAAATCCAGTGAATTCTACTTTCCAGATCGGAGATGGTGATCAGTTGGCAGTCACCACCGGAATTCTCACGGTGAGTGATTTCAGGCAAAAACATATCGCAGCCGGGGGCGAAGGTGCGCCACTAGCCGTGTATGGCGACTTCTTGTTGCTTTCACATCGACTGGAGAATCGTATCCTGCTCAATATTGGCGGGATCGCGAATTTTACGTTTTTACCTGCCGGTCGCAAAGCCGGCAGCGTTTGGGTTACCGATACGGGTCCGGGCAACACGTTGATTGATCAACTGGTTCGGCAGTTTGATCCGTCCCAATCTTTTGATCGGGATGCCCGGTGGGCACGACAGGGAAAAGTAAATGACCGCTTGCTCAGGGCTTTGAAATCGCATCCTTTTTTTTCGCTGCCATCTCCGAAAACAACCGGCCCCGAATTATTCAATATGGGGTACGTAACGAGTGCTCAGCAAGTGTCGGATACTCAACGCATACCACAGGCCGATGTGCTGGCGACAGTGACGCGATTTTCTGCGGAGACCATGGCCACGGCCATACGCGGAGCGTGTAGGAGCAAGCCATTCGCGATTTACCTGAGTGGTGGTGGTGCTCACAATCCGTTACTGGTGCAGTGGATTGGGGAGCTGCTCGGGAAAAATAGTCTCCCAACGACCGCGGCATTAGGTATACCGCCCGATGCGAAAGAGGCAATTTTGTTTGCTGTTTTGGCCAACGAGACGTTGTTTGGTAAGCCGGTTGAGTATGGCAAACGGAGTAAAATACCATCCGTACGAATGGGAAAAATTTCATTGCCGGATTAAGAAAAATGAAGATTCAAGTTTATGATGCTGTCTGAAAGTCCTGAAAAAATTCCGACCCGTGTTTTCGAGAGTTCCGAGAAAGCCTCCGTTTTTGTTGCTCAGCAGATCGCTGCTCTTATTAAGCAACGCCAGCGAGAAAAGAAGATGTGTGTATTGGGATTGGCCACAGGCTCCACGCCAACGCGCGTTTATGCTGAATTGGTCGACCTGCACAAGAAGGGGCTAAGCTTCCGGAATGTGATCACGTTTAACCTCGATGAGTACTACCCGATGCAGCCCAAATCGCTCCAGAGTTATGTGCGCTTTATGCATGAGTTGCTGTTTGATCATATCGATATCCTTCCGTCAAACATCCACATCCCCGATGGCACGTTAACTAAAGATAAGGTCGGTGCCTTCTGCAAAGCGTATGAGAAAAAAATTGCCGAAGCCGGAGGGATTGATATTCAAATTCTGGGTGTTGGGCGCACGGGTCACATCGGCTTCAACGAGCCGGGATCTTCCGAGCGGTCTGTTACCCGCATGATTACGTTGGATCAGGTTACCAGAGTGGATGCAGCCAGCGACTTTTTTGGTGAGGAGAATGTACCCCGCAACGCTATTACCATGGGTGTGGGCACCATCTTGCGCGCCCGGCAAATCTTTATGATGGCCTGGGGCGAAGGCAAAGCACCGGTGATCCAACGGGCCGTGGAAGGGCCAATCACCGATCAGATTCCGTCTACTTTCCTGCAGCGCCACCCCAACACCCTCGTGGTGCTTGATCAGGCGGCCGCCTCTAACCTGACGCGTATCAAAACACCATGGTTACTGGATTCATGCCAGTGGGATGACCGGCTGTTGCGCAAGGCCGTGGTTTGGTTATGTCAAACCGTGAAGAAGCCGATACTCAAACTTACCAATCAGGATTATACGGAACATGGCATGTCGGATGTGATCCATGAATGGGGCTCGGCCTATAACGTGAACATCAAAATTTTCAATGAGCTCCAACGCACAATTACAGGTTGGCCGGGTGGTAAGCCGAAGGCAGATGATGCCAACCGGCCCGAGCGCGCTAAGCCATTTCCGAAACGCGTGGTGATCTTCAGCCCGCACCCGGACGATGATGTGATCTCGATGGGGGGCACCTTTATTCGCCTGGTGGATCAGGGCCATGAGGTGCATGTGGCCTACCAAACCTCGGGTAACATTGCGGTGTTCGATGATGACGCCATACGGTTTGCTGATTTCGTCAGGGATTTTAACGAAGCCTTCGGCTTGAAGAAGGCCGATGCTGAGAAGTTCTACAAAAAGATTGTAAAGTCGATCAAAGACAAGAAACCCGGCCAGGTGGACACCCCCGAGGTTTTAACAATCAAGGGATTGATTCGCAGGGGTGAGGCCAAAGCAGGCTGCCGCTACACGGGCATTCCGGACTCCCAGGCGCATTTTTTGGACATGCCTTTTTATGAGACCGGGAAGGTAAAGAAGAAGCCGCTGAGCAAACAGGACATTCAACTCATCGTTGACTTGCTCGAGCAGATCAAGCCACATCAGATCTACGCTGCGGGCGACCTTTCGGACCCGCATGGCACGCACCGCGTCTGTCTGGCCGCCATTTTTGAAGCCGTCAGTCGCCTGAAGCGCAAGCCTTGGATGAAGGATTGTTACGTGTGGTTGTACCGGGGGGCCTGGCAGGAGTGGGACATTGACCAGATTGAAATGGCTGTTCCGCTCAGCCCGGATGAACTGCTGCGCAAACGCAAAGCGGTGTTCAAGCATCAGTCACAAAAAGACAGTGCGTTATTCCCGGGCAACGATGCCCGCGAGTTTTGGGTGAGGGCAGAGGACCGGAACCATGCCACGGCAGCAGCCTATAACCAACTGGGTTTGGCCGAGTATGAGGCCATTGAGGCGTTTGTACGACATAAATTTTAGCTTGGGATGAAACTGATTTCCTGGAATGTAAATGGCATCAGGGCCATTGTGAAAAAGGGTTTTCTGGACAGCGTGGCAAGCATGAATCCTGACATAATGTGTTTGCAAGAGACCAAGGCCGGTGAGGATGAAGCAGCGGAAACGCTGAAAGCCCTCAGCGGATATCAGGTTTTTGTCAATTCATCTAAGGCACGGAAGGGTTACAGCGGCACTGCGATAGTAACGCGCACGGAGCCGCTGAATGTTACCTATGATATGGCGATGGATGAGTTCGATCAGGAGGGGCGCGTAATTACTGCTGAGTTTGTGGATTACTTCGTGGTGACGGTGTACACACCCAATTCGGGCGAGGGCTTGTCACGATTGGATTACCGGGAACGCTGGGATAGCGAGTTTAGCTATTACGTGAACTGGCTTCGTAAGCGAAAGCCGGTAATCGTCTGTGGCGATTTCAATGTCGCGCACCAGGCCATCGATATCGCGCGGCCGAAGGAGAACTACAACCTATCGGCCGGCTATACGCAACGCGAAATAGACGGGTTCACGCGGTTATTGGAGACCGGTTTCATCGATACGTTCCGTGCGTTGCATCCGGAAGAAGTGAAATACACCTATTGGAACTATGTGACGAGCGGCCGCGAGCGCAACGTGGGCTGGCGTATCGATCATTTTTTGGTGGATGAACGTTTGCGGCAACACGTGAAGGAGGCGATGATCTTTAACGAGCACCACGGCTCCGATCACTGCCCGGTCGGATTGGTCGTAAGTATTTAGGCCCGTTGAATTTGTGCCCCCAGCTTTTGAAGGCGACCCTCAATGTTCTGATAGCCCCGATCGATTTGTTCTACGTTTGAAATTTCACTTTCACCGCTGGCCGAGAGGGCAGCAATAAGCAAGGCCACGCCTGCGCGTATGTCGGGCGATGACATTTTGATGCCGCGAAGAGCCTGTTTTCGGTCTAACCCGATAACGGTAGCGCGGTGCGGGTCACACAAGATGATTTGGGCGCCCATATCGATCAGTTTATCAACAAAAAACAGCCGGCTTTCAAACATTTTTTGGTGAATGAGCACCGTGCCTTTGGCCTGTGTGGCCACCACCAGCACAATGCTCAATAAATCTGGCGTGAATCCCGGCCAAGGGGCATCGGCCACGGTCAAGATGGAGCCGTCAATGAATGTTTCAATCTCGTACCGTTCTTGGGCGGGGATAAAAATGTCGTCACCCCTGAATTCCATTTTGATACCGAGCCTTCGAAAAATTTCCGGAATAATGCCCAGCATGTCAATGCGGCAATTCTTGATGGTGATTTCGGATTGCGTCATGGCCGCCAGCCCGATGAAGCTTCCGATCTCAATCATGTCCGGAAGGATGGTGTGCTCGGTGCCGCGCAGGCCTTCTACGCCTTCAATTTCGAGTAAGTTAGATCCGATGCCGGTGATGCGTGCCCCCATGCGGTTGAGCATGGTGCACAGTTGTTGGAGATAAGGCTCACAGGCCGCGTTGTAGAGGGTGGTTTTGCCCTTGGCCATTACAGCCGCCATCACGATGTTGGCCGTACCCGTCACGGAGGCTTCGTCCAGCAACATGTATTTGCCCGTTAAGTGCGAGGCATCAATATGAAACAGGTTGCCGTCCGTTTCATACCGGAACTTGGCCCCCAGGTTTTGAAACCCGAGGAAATGCGTATCAAGCCTGCGCCTGCCAATTTTGTCACCACCCGGTTTGGGGATGCTGGCTTTTCCAAAGCGCGCCAGAATAGGGCCCAGGAGCATAACCGAACCACGCAAGGCCGCAGCCTTTTTCCGGTACGTGTCGGATTGCAAAAAGTCGGTATCAATGTTGGAAGCGGTGAACCGATACGAGCCCGGTTTTAGTTTTTCTACCGTGCAACCCAGGTCGCCAATCAACTCAATGAGTTTGTTGACATCCAGAATATCGGGAACATTATGAATCGTAACGGGTTCGGCCGTCAACAAGACAGCACAAAGTACCTGTAGGGCTTCGTTCTTGGCGCCTTGCGGGACAATCTCACCGGATAGTTTCTTCCCGCCTTTAATGCGGAATACACTCATGAGTCGCGCCTGCGGTGTGGGTTATGTCGGTTCTTATTGAAAGGGCGTTTGCCCTGATGACGTTGTCCGCCACCACCTTGCCCATGCTGGAAAGGCTTCTTCTTGTCGCGGTAGAGTTTTTCAAACAGGTTGTCCTCGCGCACTTTCTCAATGTTCATGGTCAACTGGCCGTCCGACATGGCTTTGATGTCTTTCAAAATCACGGAGTCATCCAGTATCTCCTTGTTCCAGTTGCTGTAGAACGTTTTCATTAATTTGCCGAGGTAGATAACGGCTTCTTCCTTGTCTTTGATGGTTTCGTCTTTCAACACTTCCTTCACCAGGCGCTCAATATTTTTACCATAATGCTTCCACCGCACATTTTCCTGCGGATAGGGCATGCGCTTAGGCTTTTTGAAGAGAATATCCCGCTCGGGCATCGGGTACGGACTGTTAATGTCCATGTCAAAATCGGCAATAACGAAAAGATCATCCCACATGCGCTGAGGATTTTCCTGGTTGTCTTTGCCTACGGGGGCCAGCTGCTTAATCAGTTCGAGCAGCGTGGTTGCCATTTCGGTTCGTTTTTCCTTATCGGGAACCGACCGGATGTAATCAACCAGTTTTTGAACATTGCGGCCATACTCTTTTAGAATAATGGGGGACCGCTGGGAGTTGTATTCGCCTATCATGTGAGTTTGCGGGTACACTGCTCAAGAAATGTTGAGCTTAGTTATCGTGTATTCGAAGTTTAGCAAAGCTAAGTAATAATGTCTTCTCCCCAAAATCATCGAACCGGATGTGGGCCTTTCGGTCAGCCCCCGAATTATCCATTTTGAGCACCGTGCCGAATCCAAACTTGGGGTGCTCCACTTTCATACCCTCTTGAAGGCCGGACGTGTCACTGGGCTTGAAATCCGCAGAGGGTTTGTAAGCCGAGGGCTTGGCCACGGGTTGTGAGGCCAGTGTTTTGCGCATGCCGCTCACAAAGCTTCGGGCAAAGTCGGGGTGGGGCGCGGCTGGTTCTGATCCCCGGAACTTCGTACTTACCTTAATAAAGCTTGAATCGATGTCATCCAGGAAACGGCTGGGTTCGCAGTTTTTGAGTCGGCCGAAGCGATAGCGGGTAAGGGCATAGGAGAGGAACACTTTCTTTTGTGCCCGTGTAATGGCCACGTAGAACAATCGCCTTTCTTCTTCCAGCTCGGCCCGGCTGCTCAACATGAGTTGCGAAGGAAAGAGATCTTCCTCCATGCCCACGATGTACACGTGTTTGAACTCCAACCCCTTGGCCATGTGAATGGTCATCAGGGTCACCTTGTCCGGGTCATTGTCTTTATCTTCATCCTGACCCGTGATGAGTGAAACTTCCTGAAGAAAAGCGGCCAGGCTTTTATCGGTGCGCTCGGGGTCATCCACGAATTCCTTGATGGCATTCAGCAATTCCTGCACGTTCTCGTACCGGCTCAGCCCTTCAACGGTTTTATCTTCATAGAGCTCACGCAGCAAACCCGATGATTTGGCGATGTCGGCCGCGGCTTCATAGGCGTCTTTGGTTTGAATGTCCAGGGCAAATCGCTTGATCAGGGCAACGAAATCTTCGATAGGCCCGGCTGCCCGCCCGCCTATGAAGTGCGTGATGTTCTGAATTACTTCCCAGATGGAAATGGCGTGGTCGTTTGCAGCCACAATAATCTTGTCCACCGTTGAATCGCCAATGCCCCGCTTGGGTAAGTTGATGATTCTTCGAAACGAAGCTTCGTCTTGCTGATTGATCGCAAACCGCAGGTAGGCAAGCAGGTCCTTGATTTCCTTTCGTTGGTAGAATGACAGACCGCCCACCACTTTGTACTTGATGTTAACTCTGCGCAAGGCTTCTTCAATCGCGCGGCTCTGACTGTTGGTGCGGTACAAAATAACAAAGTCACTGAAGCGTGCCTGCTGTTGCATCTTTTCCTCAAAAATGGAACTGGCCACCAGCTTGCCTTCTTCGTTATCCGACACTGCCTTGATTAACTCAATGGGGTTGCCTTGTTCGTTGGCTGTCCAGATGTTTTTGGGCAGTTGTGCCTTGTTTTTGGCGATGACGGAATTAGCCGCTTCAACAATGGTTTTGGTGGAGCGATAGTTTTGCTCCAGCTTGATGATCCGTAAATCGGGGTAGTCCTTTTCGAAATTCAGAATGTTGGAAATATCTGCCCCGCGGAAGGCGTAAATGCTTTGGGCATCGTCACCCACCACACAGACGTTTTGGCGTACTGCCGCCAGTTTACGGATGATGTAATACTGGCAGAGGTTAGTATCCTGAAACTCGTCTACCAACACATAATGGATGCGGTGTTGGTATTTGTTGAGTACGTCCAGATGCTCCTTAAACAATTTATCGGTATTAAAGAGCAGGTCGTCAAAATCCATGGCACCCGACTTGAAGCATCGGAGTGCGTAGTTTTTGTAGATGTTGCCAATTTCGGGACGCATATTCCCCGCATCATCTCCGGTAATCATGGGGTTCGCCAGGTACTCCTGCCAGCCGATGAGCCGGTTCTTGGCGGAGGAGATCCGGTTGTACACCACGTTGGCTTTGTACTGGGTTTCATCCAGCCCCATCTCTTTCACAATAGACTTGATCAACGACTTGGAATCGTCTGTGTCGTAGATGGTGAAGGTGTTCGGGTAGCCGAGGTGGTGGGCTTCCGCGCGCAGAATTCGGGCAAACACGGAGTGGAAAGTACCCATCCACAGGTTGCGGGCATCGGCCCCCACCACGCGTTCGATCCGTTCGCGCATCTCTCTAGCCGCCTTGTTGGTAAACGTCAGCGCCATGATGTTAAACGGGTCTACCTGCTGACTGTGGATGAGGTGGGCGATACGATAGGTCAGCACGCGGGTTTTGCCCGAGCCGGCACCGGCAATCAGCATACAGGGCCCCTCGGTGTTGATCACGCCCTCGCGCTGGGGTGGGTTAAGGTTATCGAGATATTCTACCATGGAAATGCCCTGCAAGTTACGTGCTGCTCAACATTTGGCTATCTGCCCAGCGAATAATTTTGCGCATCTTTCTGCCGAAAGTGAGGGAAAATGAAACTGTCATTTTTACAAACCGATAAAACAGAGTCAGTTAAGAGCTGGTGGTTCCGGACTTTGATGAACTGGTACCCGATGTATTTCGGCACAGGGGGAAAAATCGTATTCTGGTCGGCCGACTCCCATGAAGTGCACGTTCGTTTGCGGCTCAACCTCTGGACGTACAACTATGTGGGTACCATCTTTGGCGGCAGCATGTTCTCTGCCTCTGATCCATTTTACATGGTGATGTTGCTCAAGGTATTGGGACCCAACTACGTGGTATGGGACAAATCAGCCAGCATCCGTTTCCGAAAACCCGGGCGGTCCAGCCTTTACGCCCGCTACCTGCTCACGGCCGCAGATATCGAAGCGATTAAGTCGGGTGTTCAGCAGGGAGGGGAGTTTCATCGGAATTTTGTGATTCAATGGGTCAATGCAAAGGGTGTAGTGCATGCGGAAATTGAGCGGTTATGCTACATTGCCGACAAGACCTGGTACGAAAAGAAAAAGGGCGAGAGCCAGCGGACCAGACTCGAGTAAAACGAAGTAAACTATGATGAGAGTAGGAGAGGTGTTGGTTTCGGATGATATCCGAAGTGTGGAATTTGTTTGCCACCTGGAAAAATGCAAGGGCGCCTGTTGTGTAGAGGGTGAGTTGGGCGCGCCATTGGATGAGGACGAATTACCGGTGATGCGGGAGATTCAGCAGGCGGTGCAACCCTACCTGACGGATGAGGGCAAAAAGGCTATTGCTGAGCAGGGGCCGTACATCCTCGATGAAGATGGTGATTATTCTACTCCCACCATTGGAGGGCGGGAATGCGCCTATGCATTGTACGATGACCGCGGCATTTTGAAATGCGGCATTGAGCAGGCCTACCTCGATGGCAAGATCAAATTCAGGAAGCCGATTTCCTGCCACTTGTACCCCATTCGCATAACCAAAAAGAAGGACTTTGAGGCGGTGAACTATCACAAGTGGGGCATTTGCTCGGCCGCTTGTGCCTATGGTAAGTCGCTGCAAGTGCCGCTGTATCAGTTCCTCAAAGATCCGCTCGTGCGGAAATATGGTGAAGATTGGTATCGCCAATTGGTGACGGCCATTGAGGAGAATCCGGCACCCGCGAAAAAGAAAAAGCCTTCCCGGTAGGAAGGCTTTTCTGTTTGATTTCCGGTTCGGATTACTCGGCAACCACTTTCACGGCAATCTCGTGCTTCACCTCTTTGTGGAGGTCGAGATTTACTTTGTAGGTTCCCAATTCCTTCGGAGTTTCTTTCAACACGATCTTTTTGCGATCGATGTCATAACCCTTGGCTTTGAGGGCATCGGCAATCTGCGTGGAGGTAACAGCTCCGAAAATACGGCCTGATTCCCCTGCTTTTGTCCCGATTTCCAGCGTAAGGGCTCCAATCTTGGCAGCCAAAGCCTCGGCATCCGCCTTAATCTTGGCTGCTTTGTGGGCAGCCTGACGGGTGTTCTCGGCCATCATGCGCTTGTTGGACTCATTGGCGATTATAGCCACCCCATTCGGAATGAGGAAGTTTCGGCCATAACCCGGCTTCACCTTCACCACATCGTTTTTATAGCCCAAACCTTGTACGTCTTGCTTCAATATTACTTCCATGATGCTGTGCGTTTAAATTACTTCAATGAATCGCCCAGGTACGGTAACAATGCCAGGTGGCGCGCGCGCTTAACGGCTTGCGTTACCTTCTTCTGGAACTTCCAGCTGGTGCCGGTTAGTCTGCGCGGAAGAAGCTTGCCCTGTTCGTTGATAAACTTCATCAGGAAGTCAGGATCCTTGTAATCAATGTACTTGATTCCATTTTTTTTGAAGCGGCAGTACTTGGGTTTAATCTCTGCCCGCTTAATGGGTTCGTTCATCAGTGTCATAGTGCAACCTCCTCTTCCTTTTTAGTGGTGGTTTTCTTGTTCTTGTTGAACTCGCCTTTGCGTCTGCGAGCATTGTACTCCACGGCAAACTTATCCAGTGCCGTAGTCAAAAAGCGCATAACCGATTCATCCCGCCTGAATTCGGTCTCCAGTGTGCCAATCGTTTCAGGAGCTGCCGAAAATTCAATGAGGTTATAGAAGCCGGTCGATTTCTTTTGAATCGGGTAAGCCAGCTTGCGCAGGCCCCAGCGCTCTATGTTGATGACATCGGCTTTCGCCTTCTTCAACACCTTCACGAACTTGTCGACAGTATCCTTTGCCTGATCTTCAGACAAAACGGGATTCAAAATGAATACTGTCTCGTATTGTTTCATTGTTCTTTTTGGTTAAAAGAGGCGCAAAGATAGACAAAAACCGCCTTTCGGCAACCTTCGTCCGCGGAAAAAGCACTAAAATGGATGGGCCAAAAGCCCTTATTTCACCACAAATTGGGCTTTTCCGAGCGAGTAGCTGTCGGTAAAGGCTTCAACCGTGTAGGTTCCGGAGGGGTAGTCGCTCCCTTTTTCGTAAAAGAAGGTGAGTTTCTGCCGGGTGTTGTCAAACAGGATTTCCTGGGCGGCCGTGTAGAATTCCTCCTTGCCATTCAGGATAAACGTACCCGAGCCCCGCGATACATCGAAAATGACCTGCCCGTTATCATCGGTGATCCGCACCAGTATCTTCTTACCCTCAATCGGGGCCACCTTGTTATCGGCCAGGGTAAACTCAACCTTGATCTTGGCAATTTGCCGGGCCCGGAAAGGTGATTCCCGTTCTTTGCCTTTTTCGTTGAGCGCCCACACATTCATGTTTTCGGCTTTTAGTTGCGAGGCCAGGGCTACTTTACTGGCGAGTTCCTTTTTCGTTTGCTCGGCCGTACGCAACGAATCACTCAGTTTGTTTTGCTGCGTTTTCAACGACCGGTTTTCGGTGAATAGCTGTTGATTAACAGATTTCAGTTTTTCCAGTTCTTCGTCCTTAATCTTCAACAATTCCTCGTAGCCTTCCACCTTGTCACGCAGCTCCTGTATCTTTTTCGCATCGGCCCTGCGGGTTCTTTTCAACTCGGCTTCCACTTCAGCCTTCGCTTTTTGGAGCTCGCTCACATCGCCACCCAGCTTTTGAATTTCGGCAATCTTGACGTCCAGCTCGGCCTTAATTTCATTGAGCCGCTGCAGGGTAGTGGCCAACTCTTCTTCCGTGTTGCTGAGCTGTTCGCGCACTTCTACTTTATCCTGGTAGTCCATGTAGATTTTGATGCTTTGCAGCACCACGATAATGGACAGCACCGCGATGATGATGCTGGATTTGTTGCTTTTGGGCGCAGGGACAGGTGTGGTAGGTGTGCTCATACGTTGAAATCAGATGTAAAAATACTAATGGAACGGCAACGACCATACAAAGTGCTGACGGTTAAGCGGATGATCGAAGAAAACCAATCCACACCGAAACAAATCAACGGTGCCGTAAACCAATTGATGTGCGCGGATGAAACGCCAGGCATTTTCCATTTCGGAGTCGCGGTGGATGTCATCCACCACCAGGATACCCTGATCACTCATGCGCCTGGCCAGCATCTCAAAATAACGCACCGTGGGTTCAAACCGGTGATTGGCGTCCATAACGGCCAGGTCGATTTTGGCGGGATCCTGAAGTAAGTCGGGAAGCGTAACATCAATGTTGCCTTCGATGATGGTCACATTATCGCGTTCAAATCCCTCGGCATGGGTGAGTGCAATGTTCACCAAGTCCGGGTTGCCCTCCAGGGTGTACACGTTGCAGCTGGGATTCCAGCCAAGGTACAAACTGGTGATGCCCAGTGAGGTTCCCAATTCGACTACACGGGTGGCCTCCAGGTGATTGACCAGACGACCAAGCAACGCACAATAGGGTGGAGGCATCAGGCTGTAGCGGGCCACGGCACGGATGGGCTGGCGGCCGGCTGCCTTCTGCATCCAGCCCGACCCAAAATCGACAATTGAAATTTCCTGGTCGTTCTCGAGCAGTTTGCTCCTCAGGTCTTCAAGTTCGGCAATGCCTTCCGGAGGCTGCCGAACAACACTCTGGTAAAAATCGAAAAAGAAGGGAGAGTGAATGGAGTGCTCATCTTCGGTGAGCAACCAATGGTGAATACCCGCGCGCGCCTGAAACCATTTCGACACGGCCGCAATATCGGTCTAAATACCGCTCGCTCGAAAAATCAGTCGATAAAATGAGTTTAATTCAGCCGATTAGGGGCCACCAGAGCAAAAGCCGGAATGTTAACCTCAAAATGGGTGCCGTCAACAATTCGTTCCATCAGGTAAGTGCCCACCATTTTGCCGATTCCCGACTTCAGATTGCACCCGGAAACATATTGGTGCGTTTGTCCTGGCTCCAGCACGGGCTGCTGACCCACTACACCCTCACCTTCAACCTCGCGGGTGTGGAAAGCGGCATCGTGAATCATCCATTTTCTGCGCTGCAACTGCACCGTGAAATCACTTTGATTCTCGATCGTGATCTTGTAGGTGAACACGTAATGGTACTGGCTGGGGCTCGAGTAGGAGGGCTGGTATTCCGTCTCCACCGAAACTTTAACGCCTTGGGTTATTTCCGTTACCATACGCGTCAAAAATATCATTTTTTTCTATTTTACAACGTTAAGTTTCTGCCCCTTATGGTCACCGATGTCAAGATGGACGCTTCCTGGAAGAGCCGGCTCACGAGCGAGTTCAGGCAGGACTATTTTGCGGGCCTGATTGATTTCGTGCGTAAGGAATACCAATCGCAATCCGTATATCCGCCCGGCCGCGAAATATTCCGGGCTTTTGATGCCTGTCCGTTTGAACAGGTAAAGGTGGTGGTCTTGGGGCAAGATCCGTACCATGGGGCGGGGCAGGCCAACGGGTTGTGTTTTTCCGTTGCTCCGGGCGTTAAGCCTCCACCATCGCTGGTCAACATTTTCAAGGAGATTCGGGATGACCTGGGCAAACCAATCCCCCCGAATGGCGATTTGAGCCGCTGGGCTGCCCAAGGCGTCCTTCTTTTAAATGCGACACTGACGGTTCGTGCATCCTCGCCCGGCTCGCATCAAAAAAAAGGGTGGGAAGAATTTACCGATGCTGTGGTTCGGTTAATCTCTGAGCAAAAGGAACATGTGGTGTTCTTGTTGTGGGGTGCTTATGCGCAGAAAAAAGGAGCAGTAATTGACCGAGCCAAACATTTGGTGCTGGAGTCAGCGCATCCGTCACCGTTTTCGGCTGATCGCGGATTTTTTGGATGTAAGCATTTCAGCAAGGCAAACGCCTATTTGCGAGCCCACGGACTGCAGGAAATTGATTGGTGAATCGGAGTGCCAGATCCTGGATCCTGGATCCTAGATACTGGATACTGGATCCTAGCATCTAGCATCTAGCATCTAGCATCTAGTATCCAGTATCTAGAATTCCTACTCAATCAAATTCAGGAAACGTCTCCAGCGAACTTTATTGAAGAAACTGGCGTGTTTGTCGAGCGACAACCAGATAAAGAAGGCTTTGCCCACGATGTGATCTTCAGGCACAAAGCCCCAGTAGCGGGAGTCCAGCGAATTATGCCGGTTATCACCCATCATGAAGTAGTAGTTTTGTTTGAAGGTATACTGATTCACGGGTTGACCATCAATTAGCAACCTGGCTGAATCGTACGTTACGTTCTCGTTGTGGTCGTACTCCTTTATGGTTTCACCGTACAAGGCGAGTGTTGAATCGCTGATCTCAATGGTCATACCCTCTTTCGGAATGGTAATAGGTCCGTAGTTGTCACGGTTCCAACCTTTTGCATTGTTACTCGGAAACATGACCTCACGGGCTATTCCGGCCTGCTCCACAATCCGCTCCACTTTCTTAATGTACGGAAGCTTCGCCAGCTCGTCCGCTTTTTCCTGACTTATGAACATGGTGTACTCGGCTGTATTCGGATCGGGGCGACCCAGGTAGTTGTAATCATCCGGATCGATCTCGAGTTTTTCCAGGTTGCGCGGGTTAATTTCATCATTGGAGACCACATGATAGCTGACCTGCATTTGAGGCGGATTTTCGGCTGGCTGTCCGTTGATATAAATCTGTTGATTTTTGATCTCCAGCACGTCTCCCGCAATGGCCACACAGCGTTTGATGTAGTTGGTCTTCAGGTCAACCGGGTAATCTTTGTACTCGTTAAGAAACCTGGGTGGCACATTAAATACCACCACATCGTTTCGTTTCACGCTGCTGAAACCCGGCAACCGGTAGCTCGGCAGTTGAATGGCATCGCTGTAGGACGGAATATCCGTGAACCAAATTTTCTGGTGGGTAAGCGGTACCTGCAGCGGTGTGCGGGGTGTGCGTGTGCCGTAGTGAAACTTGCTGACGAAAAGGAAGTCGCCAACCAATAGGGAGTTTTCCATCGAAGGAGTGGGAATAGTATAGGCCTCCATGATCAGCCAGCGAATAAGTGTCGCGGCCACCACGGCAAACAAGATGGCATCCCACCATTCGCGGAGCACCGACTTTTTCTTTTTCTCAGTTGATTCTGCCCGCTTAGTCCAAAACTTCCAATTCATATATGATCGCAAAATGGCCCGCAAATAAACTAAAAATCAGTCAAAAGGGATTTAGCCCAGCAGATCGTTCATGGTGAAAACGCCTGTTTTCCCCCGAAGCCACTCGGCCGCCAGCACAGCGCCAAGGGCAAATCCTTCGCGCGTGTGCGCGGTGTGCTTGATTTCAATTTGGTCAATGGCTGAAGCCCAGGTCACCACATGAGTCCCCGGAACGGGGTCTACCCGGTGGGAGTGAATCACGAGGTCTTCCGCATGTTGGCCTTCGTTCAGGCGCCAGCGGGTTTTACGTTTCGTGCCTTTCAAAATGCCTTCCGCCAGGGTGATGGCGGTGCCACTGGGGGCGTCCTTTTTTTGCGTGTGGTGCGTCTCGTCCAGCACCACATCGTAAGTCGGGTGCGCATCCATCAATCGCGCGAGGTACTCATTTAGCTTAAAGAATAGATTGACGCCCAGGCTGAAATTCGAGGCGTAGAGCAAGGCTCCGTTTGCGCGTGCGACTTCCGCTTTGATTTCCGGCAGATGGTCGTACCACCCGGTTGTGCCCACCACCACTGGCCAGCCTTTTTGCAGCGCCCAGCGCAAATTGCCCACCGCAGCATCGGGATGCGTGAATTCGATTGCCACGTCCACCGGTGTGGTGGCATCAAAAGCATCGCGGTTGTCAATATCCAGCCTGCCGGCAATCTGATGGCCGCGCTGCTTTGCGATCGCTTCAATTGCTTTCCCCATCTTTCCATATCCAATCAGCAAAATGCGCATAACTAAAAACGGAGCGTTAAGGCCAGCCCGGAGGTTGCACCGGTGAGCGGACTATTTTCGATCTGCGGGCGAAGGGAAATTTTTAACCGCGGGTTAATTTCAAACTCTTTCAGGTGGGCATCCACGTGCGCATCAACCATCTGCAGGAGATAAAACATACCGGTGAGTACAACAAAAAAATCGCGCTGCCGCCTGTACGCATCCGTAAGGGTGCGCAATTGGCTTTCGTTGTAGCCGCTTGGGGAGAAGGTGTCACCGCTTTCCAGTACGCCAAAAAGCTCGCTTCGGAATTGGTTGTACCCCTGGTTGTAGAAATCGACCGCATATACCAGTACACCCAGACCGCCCCACACAATCGGCACTTTCCAGTATTTTTTGTTGTATATCTGCCCGCTTCCCGGAAAGATGGCGGAGTACAGGAGCGCTTTGCGCGGGTCATTCTGTCCGGTCATCGATTGAAACTCAACGGTCTCTTCGGCACCTTGCGTCAAGGCGGAATCCAACAGAACGGTAGTCGTATCTCCTTTTACCGGGTTCTGGGCCACCAGTTTCCCGGACAGTAAGATCAACATGACCCAACCGACATACTTCATTGAATGCGCAGGATATCCAGAATTCGGTTCAAATCTTCTACGGACAGAAAGGGAATTCTAATGTCGCCCTTTTTGCCATCGCTATGCACAGTAACTTTCGTGCCAAAGTGAGATGAAAGCCGGCCCTGCAGCTGAGAAAATTCGCGGGGCGTGGCGGGCTTGGTTTTTTGAGCCACTTCGCTGCTGCCGCCCGACATCTGGCGCGCCAGTTCTTCGACCTTCCGCACGGACAAATCCTCGGCCAGTGTTCGTTTGAAAATCAGCAACTGGGCGGCCGGATCTTCTACGTTGATGATGGCCCGCGCATGGCCCATCGAAATCCGGTTGTCGCGCAGGGCGATCTGAATATCGGGAGGAAGTTTCAACAGGCGCAGGTAGTTCGTTACCGTTGACCGGTTTTTGCCTACCCGGTCGCCCAATTCTTCCTGTTTTAAATTGCACTCGGTGATCAGTCGTTGATAGCTCAGCGAAATTTCGATCGGGTTAAGATTTTCCCGTTGAATGTTTTCAATCAACGCCATCTCCAGCATCTGCTGATCATCCGCCAGGCGAATGAAAGCGGGTATGGTGGTTAGCCCGGCCAGTTTGCTGGCCTGAAATCTGCGTTCACCGCTGATGAGTTGGTACTGATTGCGCGAAAGTTTACGAACCGTGATGGGTTGAATGATGCCGTGTACGCGGATGGAATCGGCCAGTTCTTGCAAAGAGGTCTGGTCGAAATGCTGGCGTGGCTGAAAGGGGTTAACTTCAATTTCGGCCAACGGAATTTCGGATAGACCGCTAGTCGGTGCGCTGGCAGCCGTTGCCGGCATGTCCACTTCGAGTTTTTCATCGGAGGGCGTATCGCTCAGCAGCGCGCTGAGACCACGGCCTAAAGCTTTTTTCTTGCTCATCGGGTGATGGCGTTTTTATCCAGAATTTCGCGTGCCAGATTCAGGTAGCTGATCGCGCCTTTACTTTCCGCATCGTGCACGATGGCCGGCAGGCCAAAGCTGGGCGACTCGCTCAGGCGCACGTTGCGCGGTATGATGGTTTTGAACGCCATGTTCTTGAAGTGCGTTCGGATTTCTTCCACCACCTGGTTGCCTAATGACGTGCGTGAATCGTACAACGTGAGTAAAATCCCTTCAATCTCCAGGTGCGTGTTGAGCCTCGTCTGAATGATTTTAATCGTATTGAGCAATTTTCCTAAACCCTCCAGCGCAAAATACTCGCACTGCACCGGAATGATCACCGAATCGGCAGCCGTCAATGCGTTGATGGTGATTAAACCCAGGGAAGGCGAACAGTCGATGATGATGAACTCATATTCATTTTTCAACTTGCCGAGTGCATCGCGCATGCGCTCCTCCCTGCGTTCGATATTCACCATTTCAACTTCCGCTCCAACCAGGTCAATGTGGGAGGGGAGGATATCCAGATACTTGAGGTCGTTCTTGACGATGGCCTGGTGGGGGTCAACCGAGTCCACCATACACTCGTACACGCTCACCTTCACGTCTTTGGGGTTAATACCCATACCTGACGTGGAGTTCGCCTGGGGATCGGCATCGACCAAAAGTGTTTTGTGCTCCAGCACGGCCAGACTGGAAGCCACATTGATGGCTGTGGTCGTCTTTCCTACGCCTCCTTTTTGATTCGCAATGGCGATAATCTTGCCCATTCGTTCGGTTGGTAGTTTTTCAGTTTAAAAAGAGGCCAAATATAGCTATTCGGCAATAAGCGGGGAATCGCGCGCGGGTGCTGAAACTACTTGCCTTTTTTCTTTTTGGTTTCTTCGCTGGCCTTGCGCGCTTCCTGGCTGGCTTTCATGGCCTCCTCGAGTTTGGTCATGAACTTCGACTTTTTGGTCGGGCCACCTTCGCTCATCTTCTTTTTATGTTCATCCATCACTTTCTTGATTTTGTCCTCATCGACAAATCGTTTGATGATGGCCTGCTGGGCAAAGGTTACCAGGTTGGAAACGAAGTAGTAAAAACTTAAACCGGCCGCGAATGAATTCAGGATAAACATAAAAGCCACCGGCATGATGTAGGAAAGCGATTTCATCGGTCCGGTAACCGAGCTGATTTGGTTGTTTTGCCAGGTGTACATCAGGGTGGAGGCGGTCATCAGGATGGTGAACAAACTCACATGGTTGCCGTAAAACGGAATGCTAAACGGCAAGTTGATGATTGAATCATAGGTTGAGAGATCCTCCGCCCACAAGAACGGCTCCTGCCGCAATTCAATGGAAATCGGGAAGAAATAAAACATGGCGATGAGAATCGGCATCTGCAGCAGCACGGGAATGCAACCGCTGAACGGGTTGACCCCCGCCTGCTGATACAACTTCAGCTGCTCTTGCTGTATCTGGGCCATGTTGTCGCCATACTTCTCTTTAATCAGATCCAGCTCGGGTTTCAGCAAACGCATCTTCGCCATACCGAGGTAGGATTTGTAGGAGAGGGGTGCCAGAATCAGCTTCACGATCAACACCAGGATGACGATGATCAGTCCGTAGTTGCCAATGAACGTCTCCAGGAATTTGAAAATCGGGATGATGACAAACTTGTTCACCCAAATCATGGGCGGGATGCCGAGGTAGAGGTTGCGCGAGAAGCCTTCGGTAACATCACCCGTAATTTTGTAATCGTTAGGGCCGAAATAATACCGGAAGTGGGCGCCCTTGTCATTCACCTCACGCGTGGGAATAAAGAGCCGAACGTTGGCGGTCTTGACCGTAGTGGTGCTGGTTGGGTTGGTGCTCGTGGTGAATTCGCCCCCGGTGAACTGCCCATCGGTAATGATGGAACTGAGAAAGAACTTCTGCTTGATGGTAACCCATTTCAGCGGATCGCTCAGTGTCTCGCTGTCATCGCTCGTATCCGACAGCCCGTCAAAGCCGTCAGCCACGGTGTAGTAGTTGATCGAAGTTTTGTTCCGGCTGTCCGTCATGTCCTTCTCCTGCAGGGGAATCTCATCGTTCCATTCCAGCGTAAGAAAATCCCCCGATAGTCCACCGGACGTGTGAAGCCGGTAGTGAACTTCGTAACCCGAGGGCGGAATTTCGTACACGTGGCGAACGGTAATACCATTGACTGAGCCGGTATAGGTGAGCAAAACGGTATCGGCCACACGGCTCTGCGAAGCCTGGTAGGGCACCTGATACAAATCTCCGGTATTGGCGTGGCGCAGGGCAAACCTGTTGTTCGCAGGGGCTACCAGTAACAAAGGCGACTGCGTGTAGGACTTGAACTTTTTAAGCTCCAGTTGACGAATGTACCCGCGATTGGAGAAAGAAATCTTCAGGTCGGCATTTTCGATTTCGGTGATTTCCTCGGGGCCATTGGCGGGTGAAGAAGACAAGGACACGCTGTCGGTCAACGCCCCGGTCACCGGTAAGGCGCGCGTTGTGGTGTCGGTTTTCACCGTGGCCGGTGGTGCCGGTGGCGAGGGCTGAACCGCAAAAAAGTTAAAGTACACCAACAGCAGTATGGCGATAAGGGTAAGTCCGATGGCAGAATTGCGATCCATGAAATCAAAAAAAATTAAATATTCTTCTTCTTATGGTGAAGAGCAGCCTCCACAAAACTCACAAACAGCGGGTGCGGATTCAGCACCGTGCTCCGGAGTTCAGGGTGGTACTGCACCCCGATAAACCAGGGGTGATCTTTCAACTCAACCACTTCCACCAGGCCGCTGTCCGGATTGACGCCAACCGCTTTCAGGCCGGCTTCTTCAATTTGTTCGAGGTATTTGTTGTTGAATTCATAGCGGTGCCGATGACGCTCCTGAATCACGCTTTCGCCATAAATGGCGTAGGCCTTGGAGCCCTTTTTCAGTTTACAGTCGTACGCGCCCAGCCGCATGGTGCCGCCCTTGGTGGTAATTTTCTTTTGTTCCTCCATCATGTCGATGACGGGGTGCTTGGATTTGGGATTCAACTCGGTCGAACTGGCATCCAGGTGAAGCACGTGGCGGGCGAATTCGACCACGGAGCATTGCATACCCAGGCAAATGCCCAGAAACGGAATTTTGTTTTCGCGCACGTGGCGTATGGCTTCGATCTTGCCCTCAAGTCCGCGTTCGCCAAAGCCCGGTGCCACCAGCACGGCATCCAGGCCATTCAAAACATCTTTTACCGTTTCACGACTGATGTCTTCGGACGAAATCCACTTCAGGTCGACTTTGCAATCGTTTTGCGCACCTGCGTGAATGAACGCTTCAGCAATGGATTTATACGCATCGGGCAGCGAAACATACTTGCCCACCAGGCCGATGGTCACTTCGTCCAGCGGATTTTTTAGTTTACCGAGGAACGTTTTCCATTGCTCCAGGTCCGGTTCCTGTTTGGACGTTACTTTCAGTTTTGCCAGCACGCGCTCGTCCAGTTTCTCTTTGCGCATGAGCAACGGCACATCGTAAATTGTTTCCGCGTCCATCGCTTCGATTACTGCGTTGAGTTGGACGTTGCAGAACAACGCCAGTTTCTTGCGCAATTCAATGGGGAGCGGGTGTTCGGTGCGGCAAACGAGAATATCGGGTTGAATCCCCAACGAGAGTAACTCTTTTACCGAGTGCTGAGTTGGTTTAGTCTTCAGCTCCTTGGCAGCCTTCAGGTACGGGATCAGCGTAAGGTGAATCACCAGGGCGTGGTTGGCTCCGAGGTCCCAGCGCACCTGCCGTACGGCCTCGATAAAGGGGAGGGATTCAATATCACCGACTGAGCCGCCTATCTCCGTAATGACAAAATCGTATTGGCCGGTTTCACCCAGCAAGAAGATGTTGCGCTTGATTTCGTCCGTGATGTGGGGGATCACTTGAACGGTTTTGCCCAGGTATTCGCCCTTGCGCTCCTTGGTGATGACATTATTATATATGCGCCCCGTGGTCACGTTGTTGGCCTGGGAGGTGGGCACATTGAGGAAGCGCTCGTAGTGGCCGAGGTCAAGGTCGGTTTCGGCACCATCGTTGGTGACGTAACATTCCCCGTGTTCGTAGGGGTTAAGCGTACCCGGGTCGATGTTGATGTAGGGGTCGAATTTTTGGATGGTGACGGTAAAGCCGCGGGCCTGCAGGAGTTTGGCGAGCGAAGCCGAAATGATCCCTTTGCCCAGCGAGGAAGTTACCCCACCGGTAACGAAGATGTACTTGGCCGAAGACATGAAAGCGGATGGAAAAAATCGGGGACAAAGGTAGGGGAAATGCCCGATTAGAAAACCGTGAAAATTTCAAAATATTTCGATTTTGGGGAAATTGTGGGTATGTTTGGGGAGCCTTATTCATTAACTTAAACTTGTAAATGGTGGGTTACACTCAAGTCGATTGGCAGATATATCGTTCAGTGAATCTCGACCTAACCTATGTTTTTTAAGGCAGCTCGCTTCCTACTGATCGTTTTGACATTGGTCGTTTCAATTCAGGAAGCGGCAGGTCAATGTGCATTACTACCGCCAATCTTAAGCTTGGGTAGCAATAAGTTTCCGAATAGACTCTGTTCGCAGGTCACTGCGGATATTGAGTATGCGATTCGCTTTTCAGCAAACTTGCCTGCGGGCAATACATATAGGGTTCATTTTAACTGGGGTGATGGGACTCCTGAAAATCAGGTTCTGCTTGCTCCAGGATCATCAAACTACACAATCACACAAAATCACGTATTTCCGGTTAATAGTGATTGTGAGTATCAAGTGAATGTTTTTATTCGGGTTAATGGCGCGTTTTGTGCGAATACTCTACAGCAGCAGGTAATTTCGACTTGGCGGACTGATGCATTTAATGGCGGAAATGTTCAGCTCATCTCACCCGTTACCAACACCAGCATTCATACGGTTTGTCGAGGGGATAATGTAAACATCATCTTCAATGATCAAACAACCTATAATTGTAACTCTACTTATCCGGCCAATTATCCGCCCAACAATCCGGTACAAACCCCCAACGAACAGGTTCGGTGGCAACAAATTGTTTACAACACGCCTATTGGCGGGGCGAAGATACCTAATGTTAGCGTCAACGGGGTTCCAGTTACGGGGGCAGGTGGAGCGAATATTATTGCCAATTATCAGGATACTCGTGGCGTGTTTCAGATGCTTCCCCCAGTTCTTGTCAATGACCCGCGAAGGCGCGCCTCTTTGCCCATCACAGCCCCGGGAGGTTTTGGTGCCGGATTCCCGCAAGTTGGTGATGAATTTGAAGTGACCATCCGCTACTGGAACTTTTGCAATCCTTATGCGAACGACTTTGACAACACACCGGTCAACGGTGACGTAATAAATGGCGATAATCCTCCAGTTGAACAGGTTGCTCTTATCCGAATTATTGATGCCCCCGCGGCACCAACCGTAAACAACCCGAGCGTTTGTGAAACTACCGGAACCGGCAGTTACAACATAACTGCAACAGGAGTTGGGGGTGGACCGCTAACCTATACCTGGTATAAAGAGGCAGCCCTCACCACTGTGCTTCAAGGTCCAAGTGCTGATAACACATTTAACCCTGCTACTGAGGGACCGGTTGGCGACCGAATTCCAACAACGGTTACGGGTAGCCAGACTTTTACCCGATACGTCACCGTTACCCAGGGGTCAAACAATTGTACCAGTCCTCCCGCCACTATCACTATCCGCATTGACGACCAGAATACTGGTGGCACGATTGCCCATCCGCTGGGAGCATCACCTATCACCATCTGCAACACAACCGATCCAGCAGCCTTTACCAGCACGGTAGCGGGGAGCGGGGGTGGCCCGGATGGCCCTGATCCAGACCTCTTGGGCGACTTTACTTACCAATGGCAAAATGCATCGGCTGTGGGTGGTCCCTATAATGATATCCCGGGGGCAACGTCCGACACATTCGATCCTACAAATGCCCAAGTGCTGGCCGGGCGTTTTTTCAGAAGGCGGGTTCGATCGGGTAATTGCCCTGACGTTTTTTCAAATGTTATCGAATTTGTGATTAATACCCCGCCAACCGGGGGTACCATTGGATCTAATCAAACCATTTGTATCGCACCCGGGGACCCGGCATTGCTAACAAGTTCCGTAGCCGGTGGTGGAGGAAACGGTACGCCAAGCTACCAATGGGAATCCTCTACGGTGGGTGGCGGTGTTGGCTTTGCCGCCATACCAGGCGCCACAGCTGTTACGTATAATCCTCCAGCCGGCTTATTGGTGACAACTTTCTATCGGAGACGAAACACTTCAGGCGTATGCGTGCCCAACTTCGTTTTCTCTAACGAAGTGCAGGTAATCGTGGAGCCTGTATTGAGCGCGGGTACGATTGGAAATGATCAAACAATTTGTTCAGGACAAACACCTGTAGGGCTAACGGGCTCCGCGGCTACGGGCGGCAACGGTGGACCTTACACCTACCAGTGGCAACAAGCCACAGCAGGTCCGGGAGGACCATATGTGGCTGCCAGCGGAGTAAACAACACGCAGAACTACACACCGCCTTCCTTGACTCTAACGACCTGGTACAGACGCCAGGCAACCGGTGGCACATGTCCGGCAGTTTTTTCTAATGTTGTCCAGATAACCGTTAATCCGCTGCCGACCGCCAACAACCCAACGGGTGGCGGTGCGGTGTGCAGTGGTAATCCCGCTCCGGATATTGTATGGACAGGCCTTACCGGTACGGCTCCATTCACTATTTCATACACGATTACCAAAAACCCGGGTGCAATTGTAACACCGGTTGGACCGCTTGCCGAGCCCACCAGTACGTTCACCATTGCTTCCCCGAACCCGGTGGGGATTGCCGGTGATACGTTTGATTATAAGATCACGGCCATCACGGATGCGAATGGGTGTTCCGCAAGTTCCGCCTTTTTATTGGCTTTGCCAGCTCGCACGGTGACCATTGGGGGTACTGCGCCCGCATTCGACACACCGCCCAGCATCACACCCACCGATGTTTGCCAAAATGGAGCGTCCACAACCGATCCGCAACTTAATTTTAGCCTGAATCCGGCCTCCACAGAGGCGGGCAGCTACACGTTAAGTTATCGGATTGATGGAGCCGGGCCATTCACCAAAAATTTCACGGTAAATCTTGGAACGGGCGATCCGGTAGGTCTTTCCGCATTTTCCGAGGCTGCGCTAAACAACCTGGCACCCAACCCCCACGTCATTCGCGTGGTGTCAATCGCTACCCCGTCAGGTTGCCAAACCATTTTCAATACCGATTTGAATTTTGTTGTTAACCCGGTGCCGGCTGCGCCTACAAGCCCGGTTAACGGCACATCTTGTAGCACCGGTTCAAGTGTTCAGATTTCGGTAACGCCCCAGGCCGGAACCGTGGTGCTTTGGTTCACTGATGTGGCAGGCACCATTGCCGCAGTAGGAACTACTGCAGGTGCGCAGAACCAGCAGTTCACGCCAACGGCCAATACAACGCAAACCTATTTTGCGTTTTCGCAGAGCACCACAGCTCCAACGCTTTGCCGGAGCGCAGCCGGCATTGCCGTTCAACACACGGTAGATATATCACCCTCCGCAGCGGCAGCCGGCCCCCCGCAATCCGTATGTACCACGAGTACAACGCTGGCGGCAACCCCTGCCAACAACGGAGGCTCGGGTACATGGACGGTGCCCGGCAGCCTGGCGTATTTCCAGAATTTTTCTTCATTCCCCTCCGGCACACAAACATCAACTGCGCTGAATGGATGGACGCGCGATGTTTCGAATGCTAACGCATTCCCCCAACAGGCGCCTGGCGGGTACTTTGAAGTTCGGGGAGCGTTGGGGTCTGGTCGATTTGAAGCACAGAACACGAACGGCAACTTGGGTGGTGGAGCCGGTTCTCGTGGACCTGTGTTCTGGAATTCACCTTCAATTGATATTTCGGGGCTTGCATCGGCTGTCGCTTCCGTTGCCTTGGACAACGTGTCGAACGATCTCGATGGTGGAGCCGATGAAGACTATATCCGTGTGTCCTACAGTTTGAATGGAGGGGCATTCGTAACGTTTGAAAACAATGGCTTTCAAAACGGAAACTTCGCGGATATTACCGCTACGTCAAATGCGGTTAGCGGATCAACGCTGCAAATCCGTGTGGAAATAAGCGCCAACGCGGCCACCGAGACGATTGCCTTTGACAATATCGTTGTTCGGGCGCCTGGCTCCACGGTGTCGTTCTCGGATGCCAATAGCGCAACCGCAACGGTGACGGGCCTGACCCAGAATGCACCGGGGTCAACACCGGCATTGAATACACTCACCTGGACCGTCAGAAGCCAACTGGGTGTTTGCGCTAACACAACGAGCAATGTGGTGATCACGGTTAATCCGCTGCCCCTGGCGGTCAACCAAACACCACAAGTTTGCGAGGATATTTTTGGTGGTGGAGCCCGGACCAATTTTGATCTCACCACGCTTAACGCTGCCGTTTCAGCAAGTGCTGCCAATATCACAGTCGAATGGTTCTTCCCTGGACCAGCTCCGGCAGGTCCGATCGCGCCTGCCAACACGCCACAGACCATCACCAACGGAAAAGTCTATCACTTCCGTCTGACCAACACCGTTACCGGTTGTCAGAATACCGGAACGGTAACATTCACTGTGAATCCCTTGCCGATTGCGAATGATCAGACATTTGAATTTTGTGAGAATTCGGTTGGCTTTGGCCAGGCTACGGGCATCAACTTGACTACTTTCGAAAATGCCATTACCGGTGGCGTGGCCAACCGCAATGTCGATTGGTTTGAGGATGCGGCCTTTACCACTCTAATTGCGCCCGGTGCTGGTGCTGGTCAGGAATCGAACTACTTCATTGCGACTTCCAAGACCATTTTTGCGCGGGTCACCAACACGGTGACGTCCTGCTTCCAGGCTGCTGATGTCACACTCAATCTGAAACTTCGGCCGGTTAATAATCCGATTGTGGGTAACCCGGTTGTGTGCACCGATCCAAACAACATTGTGCTCTATCAGGTCAATCCGACCCTTAACCCCGGATCCAATTACACCTGGACGGTAACCGGTCTTCCTCCGGCTGCGGTACAGTTGTTTGGTGGCGGTGGAACCAACTCGCCCAACTTTTTCGTGCTGCTCAAGTTCCCAGCTACCGGTACGGTGAATTTAACCATGCAGGAAACCTTAAATGGCTGTACGGGCAACGTGCAGAATTTTGCTGTAACAGTCGCTTCAGCACCGCCAGCCGTTGTGATCACCGGACCCACGGCCGTCTGTACAAATCAAACCGGAGTGGTATACTCCGTGCCGTCCAATCCCACGTCCATTTTCACCTGGACAGTGGCTGGAGCAACCATCGTAGGGCCTTCCAGCGGTCCTAATCTGAACACGATTACCGTTGACTATGGCGTAGTTACTCCGGTAACGGTGCGGGTAACTGAAACGAGCAGTTCCGGTTGTGCCGGCCCGCCTTCTGAAGTAATTGTGAATGTCAGCCCGCGTCCGATCATGACATCATCGGCTACGGCCACCGTTTGCAGTGGCAACGTGCCGAGTCTCTCATTCTCAGCGAATGAAGCCTCCACCTTTGCATGGCGCGTGACCAGCGTCACCGGGGGGATCGGAGGCACAGCCGTAGGGAATACAGGTACTGGAAACTTATCGCAGGTACTTACGAACACCTCGGGTGCCATCGGTTCGGTTTCCTACGAAGTTACTCCGACTTCGACCCTTTCAGGATGTGCTGGATCACCGCAGGCGGTGGTAGTCACGGTTAACCCCGCACCACTTCTGGTTGTCGGTCAATCTAAAACGGTTTGTAGTAGTCAGCCCATCGGATATGAAATATTGCTGAGCCCGGCCACGCTGCCCACGGGTACTACCTTCTCATGGCTAGATCCGGATGGAGCCGGTCCGGCAACGGGACAGACCGTTCCGGCAGGTTCAGCTGGAACGATTCACATCAACGATGTGATTCCCAATCTGACCAATGCCCCGATCACGGTCACCTACGAGGTGATACCAACGAGCGGCTTGGGCTGTGTCGGTGCGCCTCAGAATGTTGTCATCACGGTTAATCCTCAACCGATCTTGTCACCCGCCTTAGATGTGACGCAATGCAGCGATCTCGGTATCGGGCTCAACCTGGCGGTGGCCGGAGGGTCTGTTGCGGCAGCCAACTACAATGTCACTGCGCGTGCGATCTCAGCCGGATTGACCCCGTCTGGGTCAAATGCTATTGTGCCAGCAACAGGTGTTGCGGCTAACTATCTTGCCACTGATGCGTTTACTAACACTGGAACGCTTCCGCTCACGGTCACCTATACCGTGGTTCCGGTGAGCGCGGCCGGCTGTGCCGGTGCTCCGGTTATTGTTACGGCAATGATTAATCCGGAGCCGGTTGTGTCGGGCGCTCTGGATCGAAATGCTTGCAGTGATACCAACATCGGGCTGGTACTCAATACAGCTGCCACGTCAGTAGGAGCGGCCACCTACAATGTTACGGGTCGGAGCATTGGTGTGGGCTTGATTGCAGGCGGCAGTAACGCGACCGTGCCAGCCACGGGACAGGCTGCCAACTACCTGGCCAACGATGTATATACCAACACTGGCGCTTCGCCCGCGATTGTCACTTATACGGTGGTGCCCGTCAGTGCGGCCGGTTGTGTAGGTGACCCACGTGTTATTACCGTTACCATCAACCCTGAGCCTGTCGTTTCCAACGCGTTGAACGCTTCGGTTTGCAGCCGCTCGAGTATCGGCTTGGTTTTGAACACGAATGGATCATCGGTGGCGGCATTCAATTACAACATCACCGCCATCAACGTTTCGGCCGGGCTAACGGCTGATGCAGGAAATGTGGCGGTGCCCGCAACGGGTGTAGCTACCGGTTACCTGACGAATGACCGGTATACCAATACCACGAACTCGCCACTCACAGTAACCTACACCGTGGTGCCGGTTAGTGCCGCCTTGTGCGCGGGTGATCCGCGCGATGTGGTGATTACGATCAATCCACAGCCGATTGTATCGACAGCGCTTGATGCGACCGTGTGCAGCGACCTAGCGACAGGCTTAACACTTGCCGTTTCGGGCACATCCGTGGCCGCAACGTCCTACAACATAATTTCGCGTACGATAAGTCCGGGGCTTACCGCTAGCGGGGGAAATGCGTTCATTCCCGCCAACGGAGTGGCGGCCAATTACCTTGCCAATGATGTCTTCACCAATACGGGTGCTACCACTCTTACCGTTACCTATACGGTTGCCGGTGTAAGTGCAGCGGGCTGCGTTGGAGCCAACCAGGTTATAACGATAACCATTAATCCAGAGCCCGTGATGGCTTCCGGATTAGATGCCACCGTGTGTAGCAATGATCCGATTAACCTGACATTGAATACGAATGGTGCATCGGTGGCGGCAGCTACGTACAATATAACGGCTCGCACCATTGCTGGTGGATTAGTTCCCGGTGTTGGAAATGTCGCTGTGCCGGCTAATGGAGTGGCTGCCAATTACTTGCTGAATGATCAGTTTGCCAACACGGGCCCCGCACCACTGAATGTGACCTACACGGTTGTTCCGGTGAGCGCGGCCGGCTGTTTGGGTAATCCCTTCGTGATTACAAGAACAATCAACCCGGAACCGGTAGTGGCGACTACGCTGGATGCGACCGTCTGCAGTGACCAGAACATTGGCCTCACGTTGAACACCAATGGTGTCTCGGTGGGTGCATTTAACTATAACATTACGAATGTAACCGTTGCCCCCGGACTTACCGCTGCGGTGTCGAATGCCATTGTTCCGGCCACGGCTGTTCCTGCAGGCTATCTGAACGCTGATCGGTATACCAACGTGACTGCCAACCCGCTCAATGTGGTGTATACTGTAGTGGGGGTTTCGGCATCCGGTTGCGAAAGCGCGCCCCGGGACATTACCCTAACGATCAACCCGGAGCCTGTGGTTTCAACCACATTGAATGCCACGGTGTGTAGCGATCAAGCGATTGGACTGATTTTGAACACCAACGGCACTTCGGTAGCAGCGGCCAACTATAACATTGTGTCGCGAACGCTTGCGGGCAGTGTTACCGGTGATCTTGGAAACGCGGCTGTCAGCGCGAACGGTGTGGCCGCCAACTATCTGGCCAATGACCGCTATAACAATGTCGGTTCATTGCCGGGTTCAGTTACGTTTGTCGTTGTACCGGTGGCAGCAAATGGCTGCCTTGGTAATCCTCAATCCATTGTCATCACCATTGAGCCGGAGCCCGTTGTGTCAACCACTCTGAATGCCAATACCTGCAGTGATCAGCCGATTAACCTGACGTTGAACACCAACGGTAGTTCGGTGGCGGCTGCGACCTATAACGTAACCGCGATCAGCATTGCCGGTGGCCTAACCGCTTCCGTTGGAAATGCTGCGGTTCCGGCTGCGGGAGTGGCAGCCAACTATCTGGCAACTGACCGCTACACCAACACAGGCGCGGTGCCGCGCGATGTGACGTACACCGTGGCAGGTGTCAGCGCCAGCGGCTGCGTTGGGGATTCCCGTGTGATCACCATGACCATCTTGCCCGAACCGGTGGTTTCCAACGCCCTCAATGCAACAGTTTGTAGCGATGCGGCCATCGGATTGACGTTGAACACGAATGGAACCTCGGTGGCTGCATTGAATTACAATGTTGTTTCCAAACTTGTTGCCGGAGGTTTAGTTGAGGCCGGCACGAACGCTGCCGTTCCGGCATCGGGTGTGGCGGTAAATTATCTGGCCAATGACCGGTTCACCAATGTCGGGGGTGCGCCTCTTACAGTGGTTTATACCGTGGAGGGAGTAAGTTCTGCCGGTTGCGTTGGTGACCAACGTGCCATTACGATCACGATCAACCCGGAACCGGTTATTTCAACCACGCTTAACGCAACGGTGTGCAGCGACTTAACCATCGGGCTTACGTTGAACACCAACGGATCGTCTGTGGCGGCCGCTAATTATAATGTTACCGCCCGAACGATTTCAGCCGGGCTAACTGCAGCCGTGACCAATGCGGCAGTGCCCGGCACTGCCGTGGCTGCGAACTACCTCGTCAACGATCGGTTTACCAATACCGGTGCCTTACCGTTGACGGTGACGTACACGGTAGTGGGCGTCAGCGCGGATGGCTGTGTGGGTAATCTGCAAGTGATTACGATCACGATTAATCCGGAGCCGGTTGTTTCTGGCACGCTCGATAAAACGGTTTGTAGCGATACACCTCTTGCCCTCACACTCAATACCAACGGTAGTTCGGTTGCCGCTGCCAGCTACGATATTACAGCCCGCTCAGTCGCGGTCGGCCTGAGTCCGGCCGTAGGTAATGCTGCCGTTCCGGCCTCTGGGGTGGGTGTGAACTACCTGGCAACGGATGAATTCACGAATACCGGGAACGCGCCATTGACCGTAGGGTATACCGTGGTGCCGATCAGCGCGGATGGCTGCTTGGGTGATCCACGCATCGTAACCGTTACCATCGATCCGGAGCCTGTCGTGTCAACAAGCCTGAATGCTACCGTATGCAGCGATCAGGTTACCGGCCTTGTTCTCAATACCAACGGGCTGTCGGTTGCGGCTTCCAATTATAACATTACAGCTTCCACCGTAAGCCCCGGGCTGGTGGCTGCGGGTGGAAATGCCTTAGTGCCGGCCACCGGTGTTGCAGCTGGCTACCTCAGCAACGACCGCTTTAACAATGTAGGACCCCTGCCTCTTACCGTTACCTATACGGTTGTCCCGGTCAGTGCTGCTGGCTGTTTCGGTAGTCCACAAGTGATTACAATGACGATCAACCCTGAGCCGGTGGTCGCGACTACCCTTAATGCGGGTGTGTGCAGTGATCTGCCCATTGGCCTCGTCTTGAATACAAATGGTACTTCGGTGGGAGCGGCCAACTATAACGTTACAGCGATTTCGGTGGGAGCCGGACTTGTTGCGGCAGGAACTAATGCGGCAATACCCGCAACGGGGGTTAATGCGAACTATGTTGCAAACGATGTGTTTACGAACACCACCAACGCGGCCATTACCGTAAACTATACGATTGTGGCCATCAGCGCAGCAGGTTGCGTCAGCGATCCGCAGGTGGTAACCATTACCATTGCCCCGGAACCGGTCGTTTCTACGACATTGGATAAGTCGGTATGCAGTGACCTGCCCATTGCGTTAACCCTGAACACCAACGGAACCTCCATCGGAGCTGCGGACTATAACATCATCAACCAGACGATCGCGGCAGGCCTTACGCCTGGCGGTGCCAATGCAGTAGTGCCGGCCAACGGAGTGGCGGCAGCCTATCTCGCCAATGACGTGTTTACCAACAACACCAACGGTCCGTTAACCGTCACCTATACGGTGGTGCCACGAAGTGCAGGTAACTGTTTTGGTAATTCCAGATTAATCACCGTTACGATCAATCCCGAGCCGGTACTTTCGCCTGCGCTTGATCGTACGGCTTGTTCGGATGTAAATATTGGATTAGTCCTCAATACCAATGGAACGTCTGTTGCGGCTGGTTCGTACAACATTGTCACCCGCACGATTGCCCCGGGATTGACCGCTAATGCAGGCAATGTGGCAGTTCCGGCCAGCAATGTTGTCGCCAATTATCTGTCTGCGGATCAGTTCACTAATACCGGAAACCTTCCGCTGGCCGTTACCTATCAGGTTGTTCCAGTTTCGGCCGCGGGTTGTTTAGGTGATGCCGTCACCGTCACCGTTACGATTGATCCCGAGCCAGTGGTGGCGAACGGACTTGATCGAACGGAGTGTAGTGACTTGCCGATTGGCCTGACGCTGAATACGAACGGAACGTCCGTTGCCGCGGCCACCTATAACATCACGAGCATTACAGTGGCGGGTGGTCTTACCGCCAATGCAGGCAACGCTGCGGTGCCCGCAACCGGAGTAGCCGCAAACTACATGGCCGGTCATATTTTTACCAACACGACTAGTGGTTCTTTGACCGTAACATACATTGTGGTACCTGTCAGTGGTGCGGGTTGTGCAGGCGATCCTAAGACCATTACGGTGACGATAGACCCCGAACCGGTTATTTCGGCCGGGCTCGACCGCACGGTTTGTAGTGACGTTGCTTCCGGGCTTGTGATCACCACGCTGGGTACATCGGTGCCCGCTGCGAGTTATAATGTAACCGCGATAGCGGTAGATCCGGGCCTCACAGCTTCGGTGACGAATGCGGTCATTCCCGGCACGGGCGTTAATGCCAACTACCTCAATGCGGATCAATTCACAAACACAGGCGCTACGCCTTTAACGGTGACCTATACCGTGGTGCCGGTAAGTGCTGCTGGCTGTTTGGGTAATCCACGTAACATCATTCTCACCGTTAATCCGGAGCCGGTGGCGTCCACCTTGCTGGACCGCACGGCTTGCAGCGATGTCGCCACTGGACTTAATCTGAATACAAACGGAACCTCGGTGGCAGCGGCCACCTGGAATATTACCGCACGCACAATTGCCCCCACGCTGACGGCAGGGGTGGGCAATGCTATTGTGCCGGCCACGGGAGTTGCCGCTAACTACCTGGCGAGCGATCAGTTTACTAACACGACCAACGGTTCGTTGCAGGTGACCTACACCGTTGTACCGGTATCGGGTGCAGGGTGCGTAGGTAGTACGCAAGTTATTACCGTTACGATTGACCCCGAGCCCGTGCTGGCCAACACGTTGAACCGTACCGTTTGTAGCGACCAGCCATCGGCACTGGTTCTAAATACGAATGGTACTTCCGTTGCGGCTTCCAATTACAACATCACCTCGGTAGTGGTTCCGGGCGGCCTCACGGTTGTCTCGGCCGCGGTGATTCCGGCTGTTGGTGTGGCGGATAATTATCTCGCCACAGACACATATCGGAACACGACCAACGCACCGCTTACGGTGGACTATACCGTAGTGCCGGTAAGTGCAGCGGGTTGTTTGGGCAATCCAGTCGTGGTTAAAGTAAATGTGAACCCCGAGCCCGTGGTGGCTGTGGTTACGCCATCTGTGTGCAGTGATCAGGTGATCGGACTAAGCCTGACCACCGTAGGAACTTCAGTGCCAGCCGCAACCTACAACATCACAGCCGTGACGATTACTCCCGGCCTTACCCCAGCAGGTACAAATGCTGTGATACCTGGAAATGGTGTTGGTGCGGGCTACCTGGCGAACGACATTTATACAAACCCGGGCAACGCCCCGTTAACCGTTGATTATACGGTCGTGCCGATCAGTGCGGCCCTCTGTTTGGGCGATCCGGTTGTCATCACAGTGACCATTAATCCCGAGCCGGTACTTTCAAATGCACTTGACCGGACCGTTTGCAGCGATGTTGCCGGTGGCATCGTGCTCAACACCAATGGTACATCTGTGCCTGCTGCGAACTACAACATCGTTAGCATTAACATCAGCGGGGGATTGACCGCAGCACCGGGCAATGTTCCGATTGCCAATGGTGTAGCGGCCAATTACCTGGCGAATGACGTATTCACGAACAAGACCAATGCCTCACTTACCGTGACGTACCGCGTGGTGCCCGTCAGCGCGGGTGGCTGTTTGGGTGATCCGCTCGATGTTTTGCTCACCGTTGATCCGGAGCCGGTCGTTGATCCAGCGCTGGCCAACCGCACGGTTTGCAGCAATGCGGTGACGGGAGTCATTCTGAATACGAATGGAGTATCGGTGGCTGCTGCCAACTACAATATCACGCTCGTCAGCCAGGATGCTGGCCTTACGGGTACGCCCACTACTGGAGCCGGTTTGGCAGCCAATGCCATTCAAAACGACATTTACTCGAACGTTACCGCGGTACCTCTAAGAGTGGTTTACCGGGTGGTGCCAATCGCGGCCAGTGGCTGTGTGGGTGATCCGTTCAACATCACGGTAACGGTTAATCCGGAGCCGGTAGTCAATCCCAACCTTGATAACGCGGTGTGCAGCCGGGAGAATGGTGGTATTATCTTAAGTACCAATGGCACGTCTGCTGCAGCCAACGCGTATCGCCTGGTGGGTGTGGTAGTGCCGGGCACCATCGCGGCTGATCCTGCCAATACGATCGTGGGTACGACATCCGGTATCAACATGATTCGGAACGATAGATACACGAATCTGACCTCCGGGCCGGTAGTTGTTGTTTATGAAATGCGCGGCATTTCATTGCAAGGTTGCGAAGGACAGTCTGAGTTTATCAACCTGACCATTAATCCGGAGCCGATTCTGGTACCGGGCACCGTTACGCTGTGTAGCGATGTGCCTTCGGGCATCGTGCTGAGCCCGGCCGTAGGATCAGTGGCCATTGATCAATATGAGTTAAAGGCTATTGCCAAGGCACCGGCCTTGGTAGCTGGCGGAAGTAATGCCGGACTGGGGTTATACAATACTGCTAACTTCCTGGCGGGCGATACGTTTACCAATACCACCAACGGTCCGTTGACGGTAACGTATACGATTGTGCCGATTGCGGCAGGCTGCCGAGGCAGTGATCAAACGGTTCTCTTTACGGTCAATCCGGCTCCGGCCATTCAAACCGGACTGGATCGCACGGTCTGCCACAACGAAACGGGAGGCATTGTATTTGCCACCGCCCCGACCAGCGTAGCAGCGCCCACGTACAACATCATTAGCGTAACCATTGCGCCCGGGTTGACGCAAACGGCTGGCAACACGGGAGCGCGCAATGGCGTGTTAGCTAATGAGGTTCAAAATGATCAGTTCCAAAACTTAACGAGCAATCCACTTACCGTTACCTATCGTATCGAACCCGTATCGGGTTCTGGCTGCCTGGGCCCTCAGCGCGATATTATCCTGACGGTAGAGCCCAATATTGTAGCGGCTCCGATCAACAACCTGTCTGATATCTGTAGTGGTGTGCAAACCAACATTGATTTGCAATCGCCTACCAACCCCACCAGTGGCCCGGTGACGTTCAATTATGTTGCTTCGATTACCGCGGGTACGGGCGTGACGGGATTTGTGGCTGCATTGAACAACTTACCGGAAGGAACGATTATTCAGGATCAATTGGTGAACAACTCCAATAATGTGGCTACGGTTCGTTATCGGATCACTCCGGTCGCCAACGGGGCAAAAGGAGGAGTAGGGTGTTCTGGCAATTTTGTGGATGTGTTTGTTAACATTGACCCCAAGCCTCGCTTGACGGCCGTACCGTTGATTCAAAGTGTGTGTGAAGGTGTTGCTACCAACATAACGCTGAACTCCACCACGGTGCCTTCGGCCGGCAACGTGCGTTTTGAGGTTACGAATGTAGTCGCTACCGGTGGCGTAACTGGTTTTACTCCAGTGACCACGCTGATTGCTCCCGGCAGTACACTGGCGGATGTTTTGAGTAACCCTACGATTACCGATCAGACGGTGACGTATACCTTACTGCCGCGCATCGTGGGCGGGCCTGGTTGCGTGGGTGACCCGGTCGTGTTAACCATTACAGTAAAACCGCTCCCAACTGTCACGGCTGCAGCGCCTGCACCGATTTGTACTGGTGATATTATTGACATCGATCTGAATCCCGATGTGTTGAACACGGTATGTACGTGGACGGTTTCGGCCCCGGGAATTACCGGTGCCTCACCTGGCTCGGGTAACAAGATATTCCAGACGCTATTCAACAATACGTTTGCGCCTGCCACCGCTACCTACACCGTAACCCCGCGGGTTAATGGCTGTGATGGAACACCAATTACGATCAATGTTGTCGTGAATCCGAAACCCGATGTCATTGGCGTTCCGACCACACTAAATGTTTGTGACGGAGCCACGCTTAACGTGCCGCTCAATGGGAATGTGGCCGGTACTACCTATTCCTGGACGGTTACGGACCCCAGTGGTCTGGGAGTTCCGCTAACCGGGTCCGGCAACGTCATTAACATTAGCCCGATTTTGAATAACACAGGTGTGCAGGCACCCCTGACCTTCTCAATTACGCCTTCGGCTAATGGCTGTGATGGAAACATCAAGGTATTACTCGTTAATGTGGCACCGCGGTTAGGCGCACGTTTCTTGTCTTCCAATGCATCGATTTGTTTGGGTAGCTCTGAATTCCTGATCGTTCAGTTGGATGGCCAGGCGCCATTCACGTTGGTTTACAATCAGAATGATGGGACAACAAGCACGGACATCACCCTGACGAATGTTGGCAATGTAAGGGTGATTCAGGTTACACCACCCACTACTGGAACGTATACCTACACGCTTAGATCTGTTACGGATGTATTCAACTGCCCGCTAAACATAGCCGCTCCAGCTCCGGACCAGGTTTCGACTGTAAATGTGGGCGACACGAATTCGAACTTCACGGTGCTTACCCCTACGCCTACGTGTGGACCTCGCACCTTCGAATTCCAGTACAATCAAGTGGCCGGGGTTCAGTATACCTGGCAATGGTTTGATGGAAGTCCCGACTCTGTGTATGTGGCAGCGGTTACGCAACCGAACACCATCGTTCGGCATCGGTTTACTAATCCCAGTCCGGTCGGAAACATTACTTTCAATGTCACGTTGCGTACGCAGCTGCTGGCTCCGTTCCCCGGTTGCTTCAAGTCGACTGTACGGCCGATTACGATATTCCCGTCCATGGTGGTCAACGTGTTCCCCAATCGGAGTGAGATATGCGGGGGTGAACAAGTACAGTTCTTTAATCAGAGTCTGGGCGTGACTTCACACCGTTGGTTCTGGCGCCTGCAGGGTACCACCGCGCAAAATGATGTACGAACCACAGCAACGGTGGTATATACACTCACGAATACGACCTCCATGACTCCGTTGGTGTATGAGATTGTTTATCAGGCGAACAACGGCAACTGCCCGGTGCCGGATGTGGTGATTCCGATAACGGTCCATCGCTCGGTGGTAGCCGATTTCACGGTGCCGTCACCGTTACCTCAATTCACCGGTGCACCTGTGTCGGTGTTGTTCACCAATAACTCGAACCCGAATGATCCGGCTGTGCGGTATGAGTGGAATTTCGGCCTGGATTCCAACCCGTTGGATTTCACTGGCCAAACGCCACCGGCCGTGATTTACGGTTCGGCAGGTTTCCGAACGATCACGCTCCGCGCGACCAATACGTTGGCGGAGGTGGTGGGTCTGACCTGTGCCGATACCGAGACGAAGACCATCAATATCGTTGTTCCTCCGCTCACGGCCGACTTTGAAGCAGGACCTCCCGCATCGTGTATCCCCGCCACCATTAGCGTCACCCAGAGTACGTTGGGCGGTAATAGGAATACATGGGAAATTGTTGATCAGGGCGGCAATGTCGCGGGTCGTCAGTTCAACGTGAATACACCTTCATTCCTGGTTACGGCTCCCGGAGACTATACGATTATCCTGCGGGTAGAAAACACCCTGACGGGTCAGCAGCTAACCACGCAAAAAGGCACGTTCAAAGTGATTGAAAATCCGGTCGCCTCGTTCCAGGCGCGCCCCACCACGGTGTTCGTTCCGGATGATGAGTTGTCAACGTTTAACTTCAGCACAGGCGCCACCGGTTACGAGTGGTACTTTGGAGACGGAGGCACGTCATTCTTTGAAGAGCCAAAGTACACCTACGCAGTGGAGGGCGTTTACGAACTCATGCTTATCGCCCTGCGCGATGAGGCGGGCGTAGTCTGCCGGGATACGGCTACACAAACCATTACCGCGAAGCAGGGTGGTGTAACCAAAATTCCGAATGCCTTTACTCCGAATCCGGGAGGCCCGACAGGCGGGGCTCAGCCGGGCGGTGGAACGGGGGCAATCAATGATGTGTTCCTTCCGATTGTGAAGGGTGCGCTGGAGTTTAACATGCAGATATTTGATCGCTGGGGGAACCTGATTTTTGAGAGTAACAATTCCAGCATCGGATGGGACGGGTATGATAAGAACGGTCGACTGATGCCGAACGGGGTATACGTATATAAACTAACGGTTCGGTTGTCGGATGAGCAGCGAACGACTCAGATCGGTGATGTCACATTAATTCGATAAATCAGTAAATTGGGGCGATGAAACGTGTACTGTTGCTTGTGTTATTGGGAATGGGGTGCCTGGATTCATTCGCGCAGGATCCACAGTTTTCGCAATACTACCAGGTGCCGCTTTACCTCAATCCCGGTTTTGCCGGTATCACCTCGCAACAGCGGGTGGCATTTGCCCACCGCATTCAATGGCCCAATCTTCCTCAAGCTTTTGCTACGTACTCTGCGAGCTATGACATCTTTGTAGATGAGTTACGAAGCGGATTTGGCATTCTGGCGACTACAGACAAGATGGGTTCGGCCGGATGGCGAACGACCAATTTCAGTGTGCTCTATAGCTACAAAGTCAAGATTAACGACAACCTGGTGTTTTCGCCTGGTCTGAGTTTTGGCTATGGATTTAACGGGCTCGATCGGTCGCGACTGCGGCTGGGCGATGGTCTTGAGTATGGTAACATTTCGCTTGACGATGCTTTGAACAAGTTGGGCAATCAACAGTATTTCGATTTTGGTTCGGGCTTTTTGCTTTACAGCCGGTCGCTCTGGGTGGGTGCCGCTTTTGCTCATATGAATCAGCCTAACATTTCGGTATTGAATGATGAGAGCCGATTACCCATGAAGATTACGGTTCACGGGGGAGCACGCCTTTCCCTGACCGGGGGTGACTTCCGGAAAAAGTCGGAGCGTGCTTCATATCTCACGCCTTCATTTATCTACCGCAAACAGGGACCCATAACGCAACTTGACCTGGGGATGAATTATCACATTGATCCGGTCTCGGTCGGGTTGTGGTACCGGGGAAAACCCTTCGAACAGTCCTACATCGGTACGGTGGCCCAGGATGCCCTCGTATTTACCATGGGCCTTTACCTGAAGAACATGACGATTGGGTATAGCTACGATTTCTCCATCTCTGAACTCTCAACCGCCTCGGGTGGCGCCCATGAAATAACGTTGGTGTATGAATTTGTCGCCAAACCGTTGCATCGGTCGGTGAAAAAGAAGAACCGGATAATTCCGTGCCCCACCTTCAACAAGAAGGAAGATTTCTGGAAGTAATTCACCGCCTGTTTATCGCGCTTATTTGTATTAACAGCCATTAATCGAAGAATCAGGCTTTCTGATGATTTGAGTCACTTTCCTTTGCCGGGTCTGCCGGCATGAATGGCCGTTGGCTTTGATCAGTTAAAACTGATTGAAGTGAAATTGCGAACCATTTTTCTTGTCACTTGGCTAGGGTTGATCGTGCAAGCGGGTTGGGCTCAATGTGGAGGCATATTGGAGCCCGGTTTCGCTTTCTTAACCAGCAGCCGGGGCTGCGCTCCGTTTACGGTTAACATTCAGACACTCTACCTGTCGTCAGTCCCGGGCACACAGTATTTCATCAACTGGGGCGATGGAACGCCCGAGGAGATGTTCACGCAGGTAAACCCGACTGGTGTGACCATTTCGCATACGTATCCGAATACGTCTGTCAACTGCGGCTATGACGTTACCATTGATGCTTCCAATGCGTGCAATCCGCGCGGCAGCGTAGTGCCCATTCAAACGCAGGTGATTGTCTGGACAAATGATGTGATTGACATCAACCCTCAGGTATTCCGGGTTTGTCAGGGTTTTGCCACCGATGTTCGATTTACGGATGATAGCGACTGGAACTGCTTTCCACGGGCCACGCGGGAGAACAACGAGCCGCGATGGATTCAATGGATTTACGGAACCGGAGTGCCAGCCAATCAGATTCCTGCCATACGGGTCAATGGCGTGCTACCGGGCGCTTTTCCTTACTTCAATCCAGCGCCTGGGCAAAACCCCATTTACCCGGTTTTGGCCCCCGGCCAGGTGAGTTTGCCGATTCAGGTGCCGGTGACGGTGCCCGCAGATGTTGGTCGGGAGTTCGAAGTAACCCTGCGGAACTGGAATCAATGTAACCCCTACGACAACGTGGTCACCGATGGTAATCCGTTTAATCCCGTGTCAGGAAACACCACCAACGGAGATAACCTGCCCCAGGTAACCACGGCAAGGATTGTGATTGTGCCGACTCCGCAGCCCGATTTCATCACACGACTCGGTGGACCGGCTGGTCCGGTGCGCACCGTGTTCTGTATTGGTGATAACATATTTTTTGACGATCAAACGCCATCGATCGCGGGTGCCGGCTTTCAGTACACGTGGCAGTTCTTCGACAACGACACGGGCGCAGGTGCGCCACTGGCTACCCGGACGTCAGCCAACCCAACATTTGCGTATGGCACCTCTGGCCAGAAACTGATTCGTCTGCAGATTCGGGATGGTAATGCAGCCGGTAATTGTGTGGCCACGGTTGATCGTATCATTGCCGTTTCACCATCGCTGGTGGCGCAAATTGCTACTCGCGATGTGGCCAATAATCCGATTACACCTGATTTCTGTCAGGAGGCTGTCGCTCCGTTTTCTGCATTCACCGTTCGGTTTGCTGATATATCGCTGGGTACAGTGACGCCCAGCACCCAATGGCGATGGGAGTTTTACAACGAGAACAACGTCTTGATTCGGCAGGAGCCGGCTTCGGGTTTTTCGAGTATACCACTGGGTCCGTTTGATCAGAGCTACACCAATCGTGGCATTTATCGTGTGAGGCTAATCGTGCGTGACAACATTACGACCTGTCAGACAGTAGGTGAAATTCAGGTTCGCGTATTTGAAAAGCCCGTGCCACAATTCACTGCCACGAGGGTTTGTGAGGGGCAGGCAACCGCCTTTGCTGAAAGCTCCACACTGGCATCCATAAATGGTGAGAGCATTGTGATGCGGGAGTGGGATTTCAATTACAACGGAACGGTGTTCAATAAAGATGCCTCCTTTGATAACCAGGTAAACTTTACGCGGGCGTTAGGCCCCCCGGGCAACTACACGGTGGCACTGCGGGTTACCACCGATCAAAATGGGTGCAGTTCAATGGTGACGCAAACCGTGGTCGTTGATCCTTTGCCGCTGGCGCAGTTTACCCCCAGTGTTACGTCCGGATGCAGTGTATTGACGGTAGTCTTCACCAACAACTCGGTCTCCGGGCAACCGGATGTGATTGATCGGTTTGTTTGGGAAGTAGACGATCGCATGGGCGGGGGTTTTCAACCCGTATCAACTCAGCGGCCAACCGACCCGCTCTTTACGAACTCCTTCACCTATGATTTCGACAACATCACGACTGCTAACCGGATGTATGATGTTCGTCTGCGGGTAGTTACGATGAACGGTTGCGAACGTCTGTCAACCCCGGTCACGATCACGGCCTTCCCCGGTACACGATCGGGGTTCTCATCGCCCGGCTACTCACCTTTCAATTCGAATTGTTCTCCTGTTACCGTCAATTTTTTTGTTGATGGGGAAACGCAAGCCTTAACCCCGGTCGATTACCGTTGGCGGATTGAGGATGGGGTAGGTGTGGTGTCCGATGTGAGCACAGGGGCATCACCCAACTATACATTCGTGTTTTCAAACGCAACTAATCTCATTCAGGATTATCGGGTGACGTTGACTTCCACTTTGGCGACTGGCTGTTTTGGTGATTCGACCCGCACAATTCGGGTTAGCCCGGTACCCACTTCACTGTTCGCCATCGATACGCTGGTATTCGATTGCCAGCGCATGCGGATTCGGGCAACGGCAACGCAGACCGGGCTTCCGGAGTATCACTGGGTGGTGCGGGAAAATGGGCTTCCGCTGCTTAACACAATCAACAGCCTCGGATTTCTGGAGTGGGAGGTAGCCCGGCCATTGCTAGCTACCAACTCGATTGCCGTGACCATTGAATTAGAAACAACCAATCTCGCCAACTGCTCCAGCATCATTACATCGCTCGGCTACGTTGTGCCAGGGCAGGACCCGATCAACGCTTCCTTCATCGCGTCTCCAACTACCCAGTCACTACCCGGATCAACCATTACCATCAACAATACGACAAACCCCGGCCCGTGGCAATACCGTTGGGATTTCGGTGATGGCAACTCGTTCAACGGACCTACACCACCTCCCTACACGTATGGCACCTACGGCCAATACATTATTCAGTTGACGGTAACGAACGGGGCATGCGTGGAAGTGGCTACGCAAGCCATTACGATCAATGCAATACCGCCCATCGTGGATTTCGCTTACGATCCGCCTTTCGGCTGCGAGCCACTTACCGTTGCGTTTACGAACCTGTCACAATTTGCCGAGCCGAACACGTATGAGTGGGACTTCGGAGACGGTGTTACGTCTCGGGCTGTTAACCCCGTTCACACCTACGTGGAGCCTGGGGTTTATTCGGTTCGGCTGTCAGCATCCAACATCACCAATCAACGGGTAACCGAAACGAAACAAGCAATCATTCAGGTGTATGCGAAGCCGGTTGCGGCATTTCAGCTGAAACCAGCTGTGATTTACATCCCGGGAGGCAGGCTATACACCAACAACCAGAGTTTCGGTGCCTCACAATTTGAGTGGGACTTTGGTGACGGAAGTACGTCTGCCTTGCCTGAACCAGAGCATCGATACGCCACGGAAGGCTTTTTTACCGTCACTTTGGTGGCATCCACCGCTGATGGCTGCCGGGACACAGCCCGTCAGGTGAATGCTGTGCGGGTGGAGAAAGGCGGACAGATTTTGGTGCCGAACGCTTTTTCGCCCGGCCTGGGTCCGGGATTTTCCGGGTCACCCGGTTTGGGTGCGGATGGGAAGAATGATGTGTTTCGGCCACTGACGCGTGGGATAACCAGTTACGAACTGTTGATTTTCAATCGTTGGGGCGAACTCCTTTTTGTCAGCAACGATCCTGAGCTGGGTTGGGATGGCACCTACAACGGCCAGTTGTGCCCGCAGGATGTGTATGTCTATCGTGTAACCGGGTTTTATGAAACCGGGGAGCGTGTGGTTAGGGTAGGCGATGTAAATCTAATCCGATGAAGAAGCTTGGGGTTTCAATACTGATGGTTGGCGTTTTGCTGTGCGCTCAGGCGCAAGACCCGGAGTTTTCGCAGTACTATGCAGCGCCCTTGTACATCAACCCAGCTTTTGCCGGAACGACCATGGAGCACCGGTTTATTGCCAATTACCGCAATCAATGGCCCGCCATTGCACGGGGGTTTCAGACCTATGCCTTTTCCTATGACTATAATCTGCACCACTACAATAGCGGGGTGGGTTTCCTGGCCACCGTTGATCAGGCCGGCACTGCCGGCATGCGTTCGTCTTCATTCAATTTCATTTACAGCTACAAATTGAACCTTTCCAATCGGTGGATCATTTCTCCCGCGGTCAGCTTTGGATATGCTTCGCGGAATATCAACTACAACCAGCTGCTGTTTGGTGATCAGTTGCAGTTCGATCAGGACGGCAGCATCCCTTCCGATGACCCTGCCTTTTTCAATCTCGGGTCGGTAAACTATTTCGATTTCAACACGGGCATGCTGGCCTATACCAGTAAGTTTTGGTTTGGATTCTCGGTTCAGCACCTGAATAAACCCAATCGATCCTTAGTCAACCAGGAGTCTACGGTACCGGTGAAAACTACAGTGCATGGTGGCGTGCGTCTGCCCCTTAAGTCGTACGTGTTGAAGGGTGAGCGCATGGCGTCCATTATGCCATCTTTCTTTTACAAACGTCAGGACAAATTTGATCAGTTGGATTTGGGTGTTTACCTGCTGTATGAGCCACTGGTTGTGGGCGTGTGGTACAGGGGAATCCCGATTCAGCAAAACGTAAAGGACAACATCAGTCAGGATGCTGTTGTCGCCATTCTGGGCTTTCAATTTGATCAGTTTGAAATCGCCTACAGTTATGACTTCACCGTGTCTGAACTTGGCCCGGTCTCAGGAGGGACGCATGAGCTGTCGCTCCGGTACAAAATGCCCATTCACCTCACCGATCGGGCCAAGAAGCCGATGAAGTATATTCCCTGTCCTACTTTTAATCATCGGGAGCGCAAACTCTAAGCGGATCAGAATTTCAGTTGTACCTTTGCCGGTCATGATCCGGCCGGTGTGAATTTCGCAAGTCAAATCACTCATTATCAAGTCATTAATCAGGTTGCTGCGGTAGCCCAACGGCTCGGCATGCCCACTTACCTGGTGGGAGGGTTCGTCCGCGATTTGATCCTGAACCGGCCCAATAAGGATATTGATTTTGTCTGTGTGGGCAGTGGAATTGAATTGGCTACTGAAGTGGCGGCCGCCCTGGAACTTCCGCCCCCGGTCGTCTTCAGGAATTTCGGTACGGCTATGTTGAAAACGGGTGAGTTTGAGTTGGAATTTGTAGGAGCAAGGAAAGAATCCTATCGTGCCGATTCCCGAAAGCCATGGGTTGAAGATGGCACACTCGAAGAGGATCAACAGAGGCGGGATTTTACCATCAACGCCATGGCCATCAGCCTGCAGGCACAAGGGTTCGGTGATCTTATCGATCCCTTTGGCGGAATCGGTCACCTCCGCAAGAAGGTGATTCAAACGCCTTTGGATCCGGTGATTACCTTTTCAGATGATCCATTGCGCATGATGCGGGCCATCCGCTTCGCCAACCAGCTTGATTTTGATATTGAGCCGGAAACCTTCGCGGCTATTATCAGCCAGGCGGAACGAATCCGAATTGTGTCAGCCGAACGAGTCATTGATGAGTTAAATAAGATCATTCTTTGCCCGGTGCCATCATACGGTTTTAAGTTGCTTTTCCACAGCGGCTTGCTGCGGCATTTCTTTCCTGAGCTGGTCGCACTTCATGGTGTTGAATATGTCGACAACCATGCCCATAAGGACAATTTCTTCCACACCTTACAGGTATTGGATAATGTAGCCAAGGTTTCGGATGACCTTTGGTTGCGTTGGGCTGCTATTTTACACGACATCGCCAAGCCGGCTACCAAACGCTTTTCACCTCAACATGGCTGGACGTTTCACGGCCATGAGGATAGGGGCGCGCGCATGGTACCGGGGATCTTCCGCAGGCTCAAACTTCCGCTCAACGAGCACATGCACTTCGTTCAAAAACTGGTCAGGTTGCATCTCCGCCCGATTGCACTGGTCAAGAAAGAGGTGACGGACTCGGCCGTGCGCAGGCTTTTGTTTGAAGCCGGTGACTCGGTGGATGCTTTGATGATTCTTTGCCGCGCGGATATCACCAGCAAGAACCATGAGAGGGTTGGGCGATACCTCCGCAATTTTGATCTGGTTGAGCATAAGATGACGGAGGTGGAAGAGAAAGACCGGGTGAGGAACTTTCAGCCACCGGTAACCGGAGACGAGATTATCCGGCTGTACAATATTCCTCCGGGTCGGATAATTGGCGACCTGAAGGATGAAATTAAGGAGGCCATCCTCGAGGGTGTTATTCGCAATGACCGTGAGGAAGCTTTACGTTTTTTAGCCGATATTGCAGCAAAAAAAGGACTGATCCTTTCTTCGAATCCATATGAATAAGTTATCATTTGCCTGCCTGGTCACTACGTTTATCGCGATCGGCACGTTGGGCTTCGCTCAAAACAAGAAGACACCTGCAAAACCTGTCGATTCCACCCCTCCGAAAACGGAACAGCCGCCCGCGGCACCGGCCCCCCAAGTCAGCGATCTCACCCAGCATTTTTTTAAAAAGTACACGGTGGCCATTCAATGGAATGATTACGATGTTGCCAAAAGCGCCCTGTATGATCTCATCGTGGAGAATCCACAAAACGACTCCCTTATTCTTAACCTGGCTTTTTATTACTACGAAAATCAGAAGTACGCCTCTTCGGTACTGGTAGCGCAGGAGCTTTTGGCGCGCAATGGTAAGAACGAGGCCGCGCTGGAGTTGTCAGCCGCCAGTTTCGAGGGGCTTGGTGTGTTGGATCGCGCATTGCAGAACTATGAGTCGCTGTACCTGGCCACCAACAACACGGCTACCTTGTACAAGATGGCGTTTATTCAATATCAATTGAAGCGCTTTAAGGAATGTGAAGCAACGGCCGATATTCTGCTGGCAAAAAAGGACATCGACACCCAAAAGGTTTCGTTCACAGACTCCAAGAACCAGACAAAGGAGTATTCCATGAAAGTGCCTATAATCAATCTGAAAGGCATGCTGGCACAGGAAGCCGGTGACAAGGTCAAAGCCAAGGGTTTTTTCGACCAGGCCTTGGTGTTAGCGCCTGATTTTCAGGCTGCTAAGGATAATCTGGCCAAACTAAAATAGGCGTGCAACCTCCGGCCGTTTTTCCGGTCTTTAGGGGGTAACTTGCGATATTGAACGACCTGTCGACTCATATTCATCATGAGCTGATTGAGCAATGCCTGGCCGGGAACAGCCGGGCGTATGAGCGGCTTTATAACTTGTATCATCGAAGCATGTACAATACCGGCTTCCGCATCGTTTTGGATGAGGCCGAGGCGGAGGATGTATTGCAAGAGGCTTTCGTCAGTGCTTTTCGTAACTTGAAGCATTACCGGGGTGATGCCTCGTTCGGAAGTTGGCTGAAGCGAATTGTGGTGAACAAGGCGATCACCCACGTGTCGCGGAAGAGAACTGAGCGATGGCCTGCCGATGAGCGGTTTGATGTACCTGAAGTACCGGAGGCGGACGTGTTTGATTCTTTTCCGTACACCGTGCAACACGTGAGGAAGGGGATTGAAGCGCTGCCGGAAGGATATCGGCTGGTGTTGAGTTTGTATCTGCTGGAGGGTTACGATCATGCTGAAATTGGCGAGATACTGGGGATCAGCGAGTCAACATCCAAATCGCAGTTTAACCGCGCTAAGAAAAAATTGAAAGAAATTCTGGAAGGAGGTAAGCTATGAACGATCAGTTAAAAGATTTCATCAATAAGCACCGCGATGAGTTTGATCATCGCACACCTTCAGGCAGGGTGTGGGCTTCCATTCAGCGTCAGCTGTCGACCACCGGATGGTGGCACTCCGTGGTGATATGGCGGGCGGCCGCCATGCTCTTGGCTGCGCTGTCGGTTTATCTTTATTTTTCTCATCCGGTGGTGCCAAAGCCGCTGGCCAAGGGTAATCTGCAGATGGAGTTTCATGACCTGGAATCATTTTATACGATGCAGATCAGTGAAAAAGTTGCGCTCATCGAAAATATGGAGGGCGATTGGGATGATGAAGTATTCACGCAGGATATTCAGAAACTGGATGCCATGTATCAGGTCCTTCGCGATGAAATGAAATCGCGGCCCTCTGAAAAAGTACGCGATGCGTTAGTACTTAACTTATTGGTGCGAATCGACTTGCTCAACCAGCAGATTCAGCAATTGGAGCAGCGAAAAAAGCAGCCTGAGCCACAGGCCAGTTAAAAATCTTCTTCGCTTTTAAGTTCAAACGTATCCTTCTGCGAGTCGAGCACTTTGCCATCCTCACACTTGAGCACGCGCATCGGGTTCCTGCGAATAAGCCCATAACTGTGGGTGGCCATCAAAATCGCGGTTCCGCTTTTGTTGATTTGTTGGAATAACTTCATGATGCCGCTGGAAACCTCCGGATCCAGATTACCGGTAGGTTCATCTGCGAAAAGGATCAACGGTTCATTGATTAGCGCCCGGGCAATAACCACGCGCTGCTGTTCACCGCCCGAAAGTTGATGGGGCATTTTCTTTTCCACTGAACCCAGCCCCACCTGCATGAGCACCTCCACCAATCGGGCTTTCATTTTGGCGGAATCCCGCCAGCCGGTTGCTTTCATTACGAAGGTGAGGTTTTCCCCAACGGTGCGATCGGGGAATAATTGAAAGTCCTGAAAGATGATGCCCACCTTTCTGCGCAGCAGCGGAACCTGTTGGGGTTTGATGTCACGGATAGAAAAACCAGCCACCATCATGTCGCCCAGCCTCAGGGGGAGATCGGCATACATGGTTTTTAACAAGGACGATTTACCCGACCCCGTGCGGCCTACGAGGTATACAAATTCTCCTTTTTCAATGTCGAACGCTACGCTGTTCAGAACGGTGTTGCTGTCCTGGAAAATGCTGACATCACGGACCCGAACTACGGGATCGTTTGAGAACATTCGCTTACCCGTTTACTTTTTTGTGATCGGCCAGAAACTTTTCGAGCCCGCTGTCGGTCAACGGATGCTTAAGCAACGCGGTGATTACGGAAAGGGGGCAGGTGGCCACGTCTGCTCCGATTTCCGCACACTTGATCAGGTGAATGGTGTGGCGAATACTGGCCGCCAGGATTTCGGTGCCAAAGCCGTAGTTATTGTAAATGAGGCGAATCTGCGCAATGAAGTCGAGCCCATCCTGGGAGATGTCATCCAGACGGCCAATGAAGGGCGACACGTACGAAGCGCCCGCCTTGGCTGCCAGTATGGCCTGACCCGGTGAGAATACCAAGGTGCAGTTTGTGCGAATGCCTTCGCTGGAGAATCGTTTGATGGCCCGTACACCATCTTTGATCATCGGTACTTTCACCACGATCTTATCATCGATTTTGGCCAGTTCACGACCTTCCTTTAAAATGCCTTCATAGTCGGTGGCAATTACCTCCGCGCTGACGTTGTTATCAACAATATTACAAATGGCTTTGTAGTGAGCCCGTATGTTATCGTGACCTTTGATACCCTCTTTTGCCATCAGGGAGGGGTTGGTCGTAACGCCATCCAGCACGCCCAGATCATGAGCCTCGCGGATTTCGTTCAGGTTAGCGGTGTCAATGAAAAACTTCATGAAGTAGTGGTGGTTTTGAAGGCCTAAAAATACGGAAAACGATCGGCCCGCGGGAGGTGGGCGAGGGACAAAAAAAAGAGGCAAGCCGAACATCGCACCGCTACAACCGCCTACCCTTGCTGCCTTCCGGCCCTGGGGGAGTTCAGCAGGAGCTGGTCGTGCCGACTTGCCGGCCGCAAAGGTAGTATTATTTTGATATTGGCCGAGAACTAGGCAACTCCGTTGAGATAAAGATGAAATTCCAGCGGCCCGGCTGCTACGTAGCCCTGGGCCTCCAACTCCTGCGCAAAATGCTCGTTCATCTCAATTTCCTCTCCCTTCCGTTCACCTTTTTTTGGAATGGTAATCTGAATAGCGGTGTAATGGATGGGGTCAATCCTAACCAACACCGTAGCCTCAGACGTTTCTTTCTTGTAGTATTGGTGAACAATTGACTTGCTGATGCGATTGGCCATACCCGAGCGGATGGAGTCTGAGCGTTTGTGGTTAACGCGGTTAAGGTACGAAGATGCCGAAGAAATCTTTTACGCCTATGCCAGCAAACCCGAAGCGACCCGGTATGTCTCGTGGCCTACCCACGAATCCGTTGAGGATACCCGATCGTTTTTAGCGTATGCCCGGGCTGCCTGGGAACGGGGCAGTGACTACAGCTTCAGTCTGCGACTAAAATCGACCAACCGGCTGATCGGAAGCATAGGCGTAGTCCATGACGAGGGTAAAATTCAGTTCGGCTACATTCTGAGTCCCCAACAATGGGGGATGGGCTATGCTACCGAGGCCTGCCGCACGGTGTTGACCGTGATTCGGTCGCTACCTGGCGTTTACCGGATTTCCACTTTTGTTGATGTGGAAAACATAGCATCGGTCAGGGTGTTGCAAAAGGCCGGATTGGTTCAGGAAGCCCGCCTGGAGAAGTGGTTCCGATTTGTTAACCAGGGTGGGCAGCCAAAGGATTGTCTATTGTTTAAAATTCCGTAGTCCGATGTTGGTAAGTCCCTTTCGGGTTTCATGAGGGTTCACACCCCTCAACCTTACCGTGTTGACCACGGACGCAGCAGCCTCGGTAGAGGAGACGCTCTTTTACATTCGCCTGGGATTCTTGTTTTAAACCGCTAACGCTTCGGGCGTAAGCTCAGGCAGGGTTACCCGGCCTGAGAATTCCTCTTCAAGCAGGGCCGCCCAGGCCGACAGGTATTGCACCACATCTTCACGAACATTGTGCCGCAAGTGTCGCTTACCTTCCGATAGATGATTAAGGACGCTGGGGTCCGAAAGGCGTTCCAGGTGTTGAAGGTCGGTTCGTTCGAAGCCGGCCGTTAGCATTTCGGATATTACGTCATCAAACGGCAAGCCGCTGGTGGGGCAGTAGTCGTTTAGTTGCTCAGTCCAATCCCCGTGGCGCAGGAGTGCCCTTCGATGTATCTCGGCCGGAGTCAGGCGGGTAACATGTTGGGCAACGTATCCACAGTTACACGAGCCCATGTGGCCCCATTGATAGGAGTTACTTTTCTGGAGTTGGGCGATTGCCAGTCGCAGCGCCCCGATCACCTGTTCGTTTGCCTGTGCCATGGTTCTTCTTTCTGTCAAAAATAACCGATGAACCAGACTCTTTGTTTTCCCACCCTGGTAAAGATTTTCAGAGTATTTGGCGGAAATACCCGCCTTTGTTATACTTGCAACTCAGAACAAGTAAAAATTCAAATGGGTAGAGGAGACAAAAAATCGAAAAGGGGTAAGCGCTGGAGGGGTTCTTATGGCGTTTCCCGGAATCGCAACAAGATAAAGACGCGTTTAAAGCGCAGTGCAACGCGCAAAAAGTCAACGGAAGCGGCTGGCGAAACGGCCAAACCCAAGCGTGCAGCACGCAAAAAAGCAGAATAAATGAAACTACAGGTTCGCAATAATTGGTGGTGGCACATGAGTGATAAACTGATGTGAACAGCCATTATTTGCTTACCCCAAAGAGAAGGCCTGCTGTTCACAGCAGGCCTTCTTGTTTTAGGAAAACCAGGAACGAATGTCCAGACAAAAACTATATACCCGATCCATACGCTTGCTGGCCGATACCATAACCCCGGTCAGCGTCTACCTGAAAATCCGCGATGTGTATGCCAACAGCGTGCTGTTGGAGAGCTCGGATTACCATGGGCATGAAAACAGCCTGTCCATGATTTGCTGCCAGCCGCTGGCTGGTTTCGAAGTTAAACAGGAGCAGATTACCACGTGGTGCACCGGCTGGGAGCCTAGGCAAATGAAGGTGATAACCGGCCTTGAGGTGCGGGAACACCTGGGAGAGTTTATCGCATCCTTTGAGCTAGCGGGTGAGCTTCGCCATACACCAGCCCAGGGTTTGTTTGGATTCACCGGCTATTCGGCTGCCCGACACTTCGAGCGCCTGCCGATTGCGGCACCGCCTGCGCCACTTCCTGATATTCGGTATCACTTGTATCGCTTTGTTCTGGTTATTGATCATTTCTTTAATCAGCTCACCATCTACGAGAATGTGATGGATGAAAAAGAGCCAAGTCAATTGGAACAAATCCGACAGATTATCGTCAGCAATCGATTCAGCAGTTACCCGTTCAGGCGGACCAGCCCGGAGCAGGCGATGGGTACCGAGCCGCAGTTTTTGGCGATGGTGAAAGAGGGAATCCGCCATTGCGAACGTGGAAATGTTTTTCAAATCGTGTTGTCGCGTGCCTTTCAACAGGCGTTTCGGGGTGATGAGTTTGCGGTTTACCGGGCGTTGCGGTCAGTCAATCCTTCCCCGTACCTGTTCTTTTTTGACTACGGGGATTTCAAGCTGTTCGGTTCATCGCCCGAGGCCCAGATACAAATCAAGAATGGGGAGGCTGCCATCTTCCCGATTGCCGGAACGTTCAGGCGCACGGGTAACGATCAGGAAGATGCCCGGCAGGCTGCAGAACTGGCCCGCGATGCGAAAGAAAATGCCGAGCATATCATGCTGGTTGATCTGGCACGAAATGATTTGAGTCGGGCGTGCAACCAGGTAACGGTGGAAGTATTGAAAGAGATCCAGTACTACTCGCACGTCATTCATCTGGTATCGAAAGTAACCGGCAAAATGCGCCCGGGTGTTACTGCGGTGCAATTGCTCACCGATACTTTCCCAGCCGGCACGTTGTCGGGTGCGCCCAAGCACATGGCCTTGAAATTGATTCAAGAACTGGAGCAAAGATCTCGCGGTTTTTATGGCGGAGCCATTGGTTTTATCGGGCTTAACGGTGATGTGAATCAGGCGATTTTGATTCGTTCGTTTCTGAGTACGGGCAATCGACTGACCTATCAGGCCGGGGCCGGAGTAGTGGCCCAGTCGGTGCCCGAGCGGGAACTGCAGGAAGTAAACAACAAACTTGGGGCGCTGCGGCAAGCGCTGGTGTTGGCTGAGGAGTTATAAATGAATAAGATGAAAAAGGTACTGGTGTTTGATAACTACGATTCGTTCACGTTTAACCTGGTTCATATTCTTCGGGATTTGGGAGCAGACGTAACGGTATTTCGAAATGACGAGATCACGGTGGGAGCCGCGTCTGCGTTTTCCAAGATATTAATCTCGCCCGGACCGGGCATCCCTGATGAAGCCGGCATCCTGAAGCCACTGGTTCGTGAGTTGGCGCCCACACACAGTTTGCTCGGTGTTTGCCTCGGGCATCAAGGCATTGCCGAAGTTTTTGGGGCAACCCTGTTCAATATCCCGAAAGTGCTGCACGGGGTCACCTCGGTGGCACGGGTAACTGACCCGACCGATTATCTCTTTTCGGGTGTGAGTGAACGTTTTCAGGCCACGCACTATCATTCCTGGGCAGTCGTACCGGAGTCTATGCCACCCGACCTGAAAGTGACAGCCGTGAACGAAGAAGGGCTGGTCATGGCGATTCGGCACGATGCGTTTGATGTGCGCGGTGTCCAGTTCCATCCGGAATCCATATTGACCACGGAAGGTCCCCGAATGATTGCGAACTGGTTAAACCACACGTGATGATGAAAGCCATTCTTCAACAACTTTCGGATCACCTGACTTTATCCCGGCAAGATGCTCGCGATGTGCTGGTGCAGATTGCCTCCGGGCAGGTGAACAACAGTCAGGTAAGTGCCTTCATGACGATCTACCTGATGCGTAACGTTACGCTCCAGGAGCTGGAGGGTTTTCGCGATGCCATGCTGGAATTGTGCGTGCCGGTGAATGTTGATCGTCCCGTTATTGATGTCTGTGGTACGGGAGGCGATGGAAAAAATACATTTAACATTTCAACATTGGCGGCATTTGTGGTGGCGGCTGCGGGCCAACCGGTAGCCAAGCATGGCAACTATGGGGTCAGCTCAGTCAGCGGGTCCTCCACGGTGTTGGAGTTTCTGGGGTATCGATTCAGCAACGATCATGATCAACTCCAGCGCAGCCTGGACGAAACGAACGTCATGTTTATGCATGCACCCCTTTTTCATCCGGCCATGAAAAATGTGGCGCCTATCCGCAAGGAGCTGGGGGTAAAAACGTTTTTCAACATGCTGGGCCCGATGGTTAATCCGGCCCGGCCAGAATACCAATTTGCCGGAGTCTTTAGCCTTGAGCTGGCGCGGCAGTATGCTTATCTGTATCAGCAGACCTCCAAGCGTTTCACCATCGTGCACGATCTGGCCGGCTACGATGAAGTATCGCTGACAGGCGGGTGCAAGGTTTATTCCCAGGCGGGTGAACAAATTTTACAACCCGAGGCCCTGGGTTTAACGAGAGTCCAAGGAGATCAAATAGCCGGAGGTAAATCCGTGGAAGAGTCTGCCCGGGTATTTGAGAACATCCTGAAAAATGAGGGAACGCCTGCGCAACGTCAGGTAGTCATCGCAAATGCGGCCCTGGCTCTGGCTTGTGCGCGCCAGATACCAATGATCGAAGCGGTGGCGGTGGCGACCGAAGCTCTTGCGTCAGGAGCAGCCGGGAGGAGATTTCAAAGATTTATGGAGATTAATCGCGAAGGCAGATGACGATCCTGAAGAAAATAGCCGAAGCGAAACGCCAGGAAGTTGACGTGCGGAAACGCCTGACACCCGTATCCCAGTTGCGTGATCAGGGAGGATTTTATCGACCGGTGATATCGATGGTGAAGGCAATTGAAACTCGCGGTGAGGCCGCGGTGATTGCGGAGTTTAAGCGAAAGTCACCATCAAAGGGCGTGATCAACGATCAGTTGGCAGTGGAGGAGGTTGTTCAGGGCTACTCACACGCAGGGGCTGTTGGTCTCTCGGTGCTCACGGACGAACAGTTTTTTGGTGGCTCGCTCGATGATCTGGCCCGCGCCAGACGCGTTACCCCGCTGCCGCTCTTACGGAAGGATTTTATTTTGGATGAGTATCAATTGGCAGAGGCCCGCGCCTACGGGGCAGATGTCGTTCTCATCATTGCCGCCATGGTTCGGCCGGCTGATGCGGTTACGCTGGCCCTGCAGGCCCGGCAATTGAACCTTGAAGTATTGATGGAGGTGCACCACGAGAGGGAGCTGGAGTCTCATTATCAGGTTCCATTTGATTTGATTGGTGTGAACAACCGCGATCTGAATTCTTTTGCGGTATCTCTTGAAGTTTCAGAGCGGCTTGCCGCCAGTTTGCCGGCCGGGCGGCCATGGATTTCGGAGAGTGGGTTGAGTAATCCACAGGATGTGGCCAAACTTTATGCATCGGGTTATCGGGGATTCCTGATGGGAGAGAGCTTTATGAAGGCGCCTGATCCTGCCGCAGCGGCCAGGCTCTTCATTCAACAACTTGAATCACGACCAGCATGAACCTGCAGGTAAAAATTTGCGGCATGCGCGAAACGGTGAACATCACGAGTGTTTCTGCCTTAGGGCCGCAATGGATGGGGTTTATCTTTTATCCGGATTCACCCCGGTTTGTGGGTGAGCATTTTGTTATGCCTGCACTTCCGGCCGGCATTCAAACGGTTGGCGTTTTTGTAAGCCAGCCCCAGGCTCAAATTCAGGAACACGTAATCCGCCACCGTCTCCACGCTGTTCAGTTGCACGGAACGGAGACTCCCGGGCAAGTGGCGGAAGCGAGGAAACTTGGGGTTGTCGTGATTAAGGCTTTTTCTTTACACCCGTATTTTGAATTTGATGAAGTAAAATCCTATCACTCGGTTGCCGACTATTTCCTTTTTGATACCCGCGGCAAGATGCCCGGGGGAACAGGGCAGTTGTTTGACTGGAAGATACTGCAGCGCTACGATCAGCAAACTCCCTTCTTTCTGAGTGGCGGATTGGGTTTAGGCGAGGTGGACCAGCTTGGGCTGCTAAAGGGTATGAACCTGGTGGGTGTGGATCTCAACAGCCGACTCGAAGATTCGCCCGGGTTGAAAAATGTCGGGGCCGTGCGCCTGGCGATTGAAAAACTGGCAAACGTAAACATATGAGAAGATTTCAACCGAATGAGGAGGGGTACTATGGATTGTTTGGCGGAGCCTACATCCCCGAAATGTTGTTTCCAAATATCGAAGAGCTTCGACTCCGGTATCAAGCCATTGTAGGCGATGCCGAATTTCAACGCGAGTTCGAGACTTTGCTTCGTCACTATGTGGGCCGACCAACGCCTTTGTATCAGGCCACCCGGCTTTCCGAGGTTCACCGGGCAACCATTTATCTGAAAAGAGAGGACCTGTGTCATACCGGGGCACACAAAGTCAACAACACAATTGGTCAGATTCTTTTGGCCAGGCGACTCGGGAAGTCAAAGATTATTGCCGAGACTGGCGCGGGGCAACATGGTGTGGCCACAGCCACAGTGTGTGCCCTGATGGGTCTGGAATGCACCATCTACATGGGGCAGTTGGATATGGAGCGGCAGCGCCCAAATGTGGAGCGTATGAAGATATTGGGCGCCACCGTGGTACCGGCCACCAGTGGCAACATGACGTTGAAAGACGCCACCAACGAGGCGATGCGCCATTGGATCAATCATCCAAGAGACACGCATTACATCATCGGTTCGGTGGTGGGGCCTCATCCGTATCCCGACATGGTAGCACGTTTTCAATCGGTGATCAGCCAGGAAATACGGGCGCAACTAACCGAGCAGCAGGGCAACCCCTTCCCGGATTATGTTGTAGCCTGTGTGGGTGGGGGCAGCAATGCAGCCGGTGCGTTTTACCATTTTTTGGATGAGCCGCACGTGCATTTGATTGGGGCCGAGGCAGCCGGACATGGTGTGGAGTCGGGCGAGTCAGCGGCAACTACTGCGTTGGGCCGGCCGGGAGTCTTGCACGGCAGCAAAACGCTGCTCATGCAAACACCGGATGGACAGGTCATCGAGCCCTATTCCATCTCTGCCGGTCTGGACTATCCGGGCATCGGACCGTTGCATGCCCATCTGTTTGAGAGTGGGAGAGGGCAGTTTCTCAATGCTACGGATGAGGAAGCCATGAAGGCTGGCATTGAATTGGCGCGTTTGGAGGGAATCATTCCGGCAATTGAGACAGCTCACGCGCTCGCAGTACTTCACCAACTGGAATTCTCGCCCGATGATGTAGTTGTCGTTAATCTGTCGGGCAGGGGCGATAAAGATCTGGAAACGTATATCCGGTGGGGGCGGTATTGATATGAATAATCGGCTTTCTCAACTCTTCGGACAAAAAAAGAGAAACGTGTTGTCCATTTTTTTTACGGCCGGTTTTCCCTCCGTGAATGACACCGGTGGAATCGCCCGCGCCCTGGAGAAGGCAGGCGCTGACTTGATTGAAATCGGGATCCCGTTTTCAGATCCAATTGCAGACGGGCCCGTGATTCAGCAAAGTAGCAAGCAAGCTCTGGATCAGGGTATGAACCTGAAGTTGCTGTTGGAGCAGGTCAAACAATTGCGCTCCGGGGTAACGCTGCCGGTGGTGCTGATGGGATATATAAATCCTATCCTTCAATACGGCATTGGGAATTTCTGCCGCGATGCCCGCGCGGCCGGGGTTGATGGCGTTATTCTCCCGGATCTTCCGTTGCGCGATTTTAACGAGCATGCGACCCTGTTCCACGACAACGACCTGTCGGTAATTATGTTGGTGACACCGGCTACATCCGATGAGCGCATTCGATTAATCGATCAGACCTCTTCGGGCTTTTTGTATGCGGTATCGGCCTCCAGTACTACGGGAGCCAGGGTGGGTTTTACTGCTGAGCAAGAAGACTATTTCAGGCGCCTTGCGGGGCTGGGATTGCGAAATCCGGTGCTGGTTGGCTTTGGCATCTCAAATGCCGCCACCTTCCAATCGGCTTGTCGTTATGGTGCGGGTGCCATTGTAGGTAGCGCTTTTGTTTCGATGCTCGGGAACTCCACAAACCTCGAAGATGACATCACTACGTTTGTAAAGAGTATTCGCTCAGTTTCCTGAGGGCTTGGTTTCGTAAATGCCAAAGACCCTTTTCACCGACAACACGATGATGGTGATACAGATGGCACCGAGAAAGGCCAGAAACATATCTTTTTGGGCGTCCCAAATATCCCCCTGCGTGCCCAGGTAGGCGGCACCTTGGGCAGGGAAAAACACATCCGCCACAGCCCATTCGATCAACTCGTACAAGGCGCTAAACGAAAGAGTAATTTCAATAGGTAAAAGCCATGAAGTCCACGAAGGAAACCGGAAACCGACATAGAATAACTCACGCATGGGGTAGCCAAGCAGAAACCCGAAGCAGAAGTGAACAATCCGGTCGTAGTGGTTACGCGATGTATCAAATATTTCCATGAGCCAAAACCCGAAGGGGTTCTCAGAATAGGTGTACTTGGAACCGTATACATGCAGACACAGATACACAAAGATGAAGGTATACGTCAGATCGCTGAATGTCATTTTCCGGTAAGAAATGGTCAGGGCCGCGAGAAAAATAATGACCAGCGTATTTTCGAGCAGCCAGTTTTTGAGGTCTGTAGTGCCGATGAGCGTGCTCATCCAAAAGGCAAAGAATACCACACAGAACGTGAGCAAGACCGGGTTGCGAAGGAACGGAGTGCGGTAGGTTGAAATGGCGATCGAGTATTTCATGTTGTATGTGTTTGCTGCCGGAGTTCGCGTAATGGCTGGGCGGGTTCATTATTCGCCCGCATCCACACCGAAAAAAGAGTGCCTTGATTCAGTTCGCTTTGTACGTCCACTCGTCCACCGAGTGCTTCAGCTTGAAGTTTCACCAGGAAAAGCCCTAATCCTTTTCCTTCGGTATGGGTGTGGAAGCGCTTATACAATCCGAACAACTTCTCACGAAACCGCGCCACATCAAGGCCGAGGCCGTTGTCCTCAACATTAATTCGGGCAAAATCGCCTTCCCGGCTGGTCGTCACCCGTATGACTGGTTGCCGGTCCGTTGTCCGGTATTTGATGGCGTTGCTGATGAGGTTGTATAAAATGCTGTTCACCATGGCTTTCACGGAGTAAATCTCCGGGCACTCATCGAAATGGGTTTCTACCCGCACATCGTTATCCGATATCTCCTTTCGTAATAGCGTCAGCACATGTTCAAGTTCCTGTTGAAACTGGACGTGGTGTTTTACCGCTGAAATCTTGTTGCGGATGTCAATGATAGTGCTTAGATCCTTAATGGTCGTATCCAGCGAGTTGACGCTTTTTTTGAGAAAATCCAGCGCGGCTAGATTTTCGCCATTCAAATCACTCCGGTCGATCAGATTCAGCAGACCGATGAGGCTGGCCACGGGTCCGCGCAAGTTGTGGGATACGGTGTACGAAAACTGGAGCAGGTCGTTATTGTGTTGAATCAGTTCCTCGTTCGTCTCAGTCAGTTGGCTGTTTTTGTCCACCAATTCCCGGTTGAGCAACAGGTTTTCCCGTGCCAGCAGTTGGCGCTGATTTTCGATCACAGCGTTGGCTTCCATTAACTCTGTTTGATGGCGGGCCAGCGCCTGTGTTTTTTCATTGAGCGATTCGTTCACCCGGTGGAGGTTGCTGATCAGGTAATGGTTTTTCTCTTCAAAGCTTTCGAAGCTATACTTTAGAAAGAATGTGCAGCCCACCAAAATAACAAAGGCAAATCCCATAATGAAGTTAATGAAGTAGTAGTTGGGTGACCCTTCGAAAAAGGTAAAATAGCCTACACCAAAAAACTCGTGTATAGGATCATACAGCAATAGCAGCAAAAGATTGAAAACAAGACACCCGACCAGCGGTACTCGTTCGCTCAGCTGAAAAAGAACAAATGGAAAAATGACGGATGCCAGCAGTGTCATCCGGAATTCAAAAAACTGAAAGGTTTCAATAACTCCCGGTACATCCAGTTTGTCAAAAACCGAAACCACCACAGAAGCGAGTGAAATCGTTACGCAAAGAAAAACGCGGGCGACATCATGCAGGCCTACCGCATTGAACGCAAGCGGAAGCAGGACGACAAGTGCTACCGCTAAAGGTAAAACCGTAGAGGTGATGATTCCGAAAATGGAGATAGCGGCTAAATCGAGCGCCAGGATGAATAGAAACACCAGCAGGCTGGCCCGGTTCGTAAGAATGATGTTGCGATTAAGGCTCCAACTTTCAAACGAGTTGACACCAATTTGACTGACGAACGTCCAGGGCCTGGATAGCATCGGCTTTTTTTTCGGCCCTTGAAGATGGCAAAACTTTACGAAAACCGCTCCGCCACCACTAAATCTTTGCTTCCGGGTTTGTATTGGTAAAATCCGAAGCCGGATTTTACCCCTTTATGGCCAGCGGTTACCATGTTGACCAGGAGCGGGCAGGGGGCGTATTTGGGATTGCCGAATCCATCGTGCAGAACATTCAGAATGGAGAGGCAGACATCGAGCCCGATGAAATCGGCCAGCTGCAGGGGACCCATGGGATGAGCCATGCCGAGCTTCATTAAGGTGTCAATTTCCTGAACACCGGCAACGCCTTCGTAAAGTGTGTAGATGGCTTCATTGATCATCGGCATGAGAATCCGGTTAGCCACAAAACCGGGGTAGTCGTTCACTTCCACGGGAGTCTTTCCCAGCGTGCGCGATAGCTCCATTATTTTCTCGGTAACCGAATCGGAGGTGTTGTAGCCGCGAATGACTTCCACCAGCTTCATCACCGGCACCGGGTTCATGAAGTGCATGCCGATTACCAGGTCCGGGCTTTTGGTAACCGAGGCGATTTTGGTAATCGAAATGGAAGAGGTGTTGGAGGCAAGTATGGTGCCCGGAGCGGTACATTCATCCAACTCCCGAAAAATTTTCAGCTTCAAATCGATATTCTCGGTCGCGGCCTCGACCACCAGCTCGGCATTCTTTACGCCCTCTTTCATGAATGTGGTAGTGCTGATGCGTTGAATGGACGCTTTCTTTGTTTCAGGTGAAATGACACCCTTTTCGACCTGGCGGTCCAGGTTTTTTTCAATGGTAGCCAATGCCTTTTTTAGTGCTTCTTCGGAGATGTCAATCAACGATACGGAAAGGCCGTGTTGAGCAAATACGTGTGCGATGCCATTGCCCATGGTGCCCGACCCGATTACGGCAACATTTTTCATAAGGATACAATTAACTTGCGGCAAAGATAGAACGACTTAAATGGAGTCAAAATCCCGCGTTCGAAACTTGTCAACCCGCTACTTGAGCCTTTACAGGCATGGAATTGCGCTGATTATTTTCGGATTGGCTGCTTCGTTTCTCTGGAGTGCCATACTAGAGTTCGCGAGTGGTGACTACCTCTCATTCGTGATGCCGGCCTACTGGGGATACTTCCTGTATTTGTGGTATCGCGTGAATAGCAGTGTTTACCATGTCGAGTTCGATGATGAGTTCTTGTACGTGCGGCTAAAGGCCAGCGACCTCATCATACCACTCGAGAATATTAAAGACGTCAACCTCGTGTCGCTGGGCGGAGTGTATCGGGTGGATTTGTATTATAAAGAGCTTATTGGAGACAAGTTCTACTTTAAGCTTTGACTGTTGTATCCGCTCAATCATAAAAGGAAGGAGGCCGTGGTCGACATACTATGGAGAAACATTAATCAGGCCAAACAAAAGCGCACGATTATCCCCCGAAATGCATTGCACAGTTAGCCCTGGTACTTTCGCAGGTGGGGCAGCACCTTCGTATCTGACGATTCGGCACCGCCTACTTTCATGATCTCAGTTGGGGTTTGGCAAAAGGCAGCTTTGCCGTGGTAAATCACGATCGGGGCTTTCACCAGGTGGGGGAAATGGGACAGCACGTCCAGCCAGCCATTCATGGTGTAGGACTGGCCTTTCACCTTGTCACGGTAGTCGGGGTGTGATTGATCCAGCAAGGCATCCGGCTCCAGGTGGAGCATCGAAATGATCTCTTTCCAATACGTTGGCGAGAGCTTTTCGCGAACCAGATTTACCTCGTTGATATGGCTGCAAATGTCCAGTGCCAGCGCTTTGGTCTGCCGACCAACGGATGTTTCGGGATTATACAGGAGCAAAAGCTCATTGGGATGGAATTGCATGGGGGCCGGGTTTTGGTGAATGAAGGTAACCAATTCCCGGTTGGCAATCAAACCTTACTCGACCAACACCTCTTTGGCCAGTCCCATCGCATTAAATCGAATCGTTAACTGACGAGCGGTATCGGCAGGTGAGGGGCAGCGCGGAGACGCATCCAGGTAGTAGGTGTAGAACTTTTGATTTCGCTTGTATAGCTCGTGTTGATCCGGTTTACCAAGCAGTTCAACGATTTGCATCTCACTTAGCGCTTTTAACAATTCCGTCTGCCGTACGAGTGCATCCGCTGATGCAGCCCGGTCGCCCGCGCACCCGTTTTTGTCGGCCTGCCAGCGCTGGAGGTCAACTCCGTCAAGTGTAGGCAGAGGTTTTCCGCAGGCAATCAAAAAGAGCAGCAGCAACAAGGAGTAGGATTTCACAGCCGGTGTGGTTTAACTTGCGCCAAAATTAGAAACATGATCTCGAAGATTTTCAAGGTAGTGTGGGTGTTTTCGTTATTCGCGGTGTTGGGCCTTTTCATGTATGCCTATGCCGGGTTGCCAGACCCGGTGGTCATCTTCGAGGCCGACTTGCCCATTCAGACGTCACGCAACCTCCTGTTTTACGGGGCGTTGGTGGTCATTACGCTGGCCAACTTCCTGGCATTTGCGAACAGTAACCTGCTTCGGCATCAGCCGGACGGCTTTAAATCGTGGTTGTACGGGCTCATCATTGTGTTGAACATATTCTTTGTAATAGCCCTCAATTTCATCAGCCTCTACAACAGTGGCGAACGATTTGACTACACACGATTGGGCATCATCATCTATGGCGTGTTGATTCTGGTGCTGGTGTGGGCGTTGGCGTGGCCGGTTCTGGCCATCGGCAGGCGATTTTTTGCTAAAAGCTAGTCTTGTTAAGCTGATATTTCACTATTTGATTATCAGCATGTTAGATGTGCTCAATTCCTGAAAAATTGTAAGACCCGCTCGATAACGAATCTTTCGGAGGACTTAATTATTGCCGTTCTTTCGTGTGCAATCCTGATTTTTTGGGCTGCTTCCGGGAACGGAATTTTTTCAACTTTGCGCACCTGTAAAAGAGGAGTTACTTCATGGCGAAAGAAATCGAATACAACGAGTCGAGTATTAAATCGCTCGATTGGCGCGAACACATCCGGCTGCGCCCCGGTATGTACATTGGCAAGTTGGGCGATGGCTCATCGAAGGACGATGGCATTTATGTGCTGGTAAAGGAAGTGATCGATAACTCCATTGATGAACACATGATGGGGTATGGCAAGGCGATCGATGTGAAAATTACCGAGTCGCGCGTGATGGTGCGCGATTACGGCCGGGGTATTCCCCTCGGTAAGGTGGTGGACGTGGTGTCCAAGATCAACACGGGGGCGAAGTACGACTCAAATGCCTTTCAGAAATCCGTAGGACTTAATGGTGTGGGTACCAAAGCAGTAAATGCCCTCTCCAACTTCTTCAAGGTGCAGGCGTTTCGCGAGGGTGCCACCAAACTCGCGGAGTTTAAGAAGGGGGTGCTCGTTAGCGATCCCAAACAGGGTAAATCCGCGGAGAAGAACGGCACGCTGGTGGAGTTCGAGCCGGACGACTCCATGTTCAAAGGCTACCGGTTTATTCCCGAGTACCTGGATGATTTGATGTGGAACTACGCATTTCTGAATGCAGGCCTCACCATCAATTACAACGGCCGTAAGTTCTACTCCAAAGATGGCTTGCTCGATTTACTCAAACAGAAGAGCGATCCTGAAGAAATCCGATATCCGATCATCCACCTGAAGGGGGATGACATTGAAGTGGCGCTGACCCATGGTAACCAGTATGGCGAGGAGTACTACTCGTTCGTCAACGGTCAAAACACCACCCAGGGTGGAACCCACCTGGCGGCCTTCCGCGAGGGGCTGGTGCGGGGTGTTCGCGATTACTTCGCCAAAGACAAGAAAGATTTTGATGCGGCTGATATCCGGGCATCCGTGATTGCCGCCATTGCCGTGCGGGTGCAGGAGCCGGTGTTCGAGTCGCAGACCAAAACCAAGTTGGGGTCCGTGAACATGGCGCCCGATGGCCCTTCCGTTAAGAATTTCGTGGGCGATTTTGTGGCTAAGGAGATCGAAATTTTCCTGCATAAAAATCCGAAGGTGGCCGAAGAAATGCTCAAACGCATTCAGCAATCGGAGCGGGAACGAAAGGAGATAGCCGGCATCAAGAAACTGGCCAACGAGCGCGCTAAAAAGGCCAACCTGCATAACCGCAAGCTGCGCGACTGCCGCATTCATTTTGATGATGAGAAAACCATCAAGGGGCAGCAAACGATGGTCTTTATTACGGAAGGTGACTCGGCCAGCGGCTCTATCACCAAATCGCGCGATGTAGAGACACAGGCGGTTTTCAGTTTGCGCGGTAAACCGTTAAACTCGTTTGGCCTTACCAAGAAGGTAGTGTATGAGAATGAGGAGTTTAACCTTCTGCAGCATGCCCTTAACATTGAAGACGGGCTGGAGGGGCTTCGGTACAACAAGGTGATTATTGCCACCGATGCAGATGTGGACGGCATGCATATCCGGTTGTTGTTGATGACTTTTTTCCTGCAGTTCTTCCCGGAGTTGGTGAAGGCAGGTCACGTTTACATTTTGGAAACTCCGCTGTTTCGCGTCCGCAACAAGAAGGAAACGATCTATTGCTACAGTGAAGACGAAAAGCGAAAGGCGGTAGACCGGTTAGGGGCCAAACCTGAGATTACCCGATTCAAAGGCTTGGGCGAGATTTCACCGGATGAGTTCGGTGCGTTTATTGGTGAGCAGATCCGTTTGCAACCCGTTACCATTGATAAAGAAAAGCACCTGGCCAAAACGCTTGAGTTCTATATGGGAAAGAACACGCCTAATCGGCAGGAGTTCATCATCGACAACCTGCGGGTGGAACTGGATAAAATTGAAGTAACCGAAATAGAAGAAGCAGTGGCTGAATAAGCCGAAACAATGTATTGCGATTGATTCATGAGTAAGAAGAACAACAAGCCCGAACCTTCATCCAGACCTAAGGAGGTAATGCATACCATACCGTTGGATGGCTTGTATAAAGATTGGTTTCTGGATTATGCCTCCTATGTTATTCTGGAGCGGGCGGTACCGCGCATTGAAGATGGACTGAAGCCGGTGCAAAGGCGAATCATGCATTCCCTCAAGGAAGTGGATGATGGTCGGTTCAACAAGGTGGCGAACATTATCGGTCATGCCATGCAGTATCACCCCCATGGCGATGCGGCCATCGGGGAGGCCATCGTCAATATCGGGCAAAAGGATTTGTTGTTTGATACCCAGGGGAACTGGGGCGATGTGCGCACAGGCGATGGCGCAGCTGCGCCCCGCTACATCGAAGTACGCTTGTCCAAATTTGCGTTGGATGTGGTGTACAATCCACAAACTACGGAGTGGCAGCTTTCCTACGATGGTCGCAAGAAAGAGCCGGTTACGCTGCCGGTAAAGTTCCCGCTGTTGCTGGCCCAGGGTGTCGATGGTATTGCGGTCGGGCTCTCCACGAAAATTCTGCCGCACAACTTCGTTGAACTGGTTAAGGCATCCATCGATGTTTTGAAAGGGAAGAACCCGAAAATCTATCCGGATTTCCCCACGGGCGGCATTGCTGATTTTTCGGAGTACGACCAGGGCTACCGCGGGGGGCGCGTCAAAGTGCGTGCCCGCATCGACATCGTGGATAAGAAAACACTCGCCATCCGCGAAATTCCGTTCGGCACCACCACCACCTCGCTGATGGAGTCGATTGTGAGGGCGAGCGAGAAGGGGAAGATTAAGGTTCGCCAGGTGGTTGACAACACCGCGCGCGATGTGGAGATCGTCATTCACTTGCAAAGCGGATTGTCACCCGAAATTGCCATGGATGCGCTGTATGCGTTCACCGATTGCGAGGTGTCCATTTCGCCCAATGCCTGCGTGATTGTGGATGACAAGCCACAGTTCATGAAGGTGAATGAGATCCTGAAAATCAACACCGAGCAAACCCGCGAGTTGCTGAAGCGTGAACTGGAGATCCGGAAGGGCGAATTGATGGAGAAGATTCTCTTCTCCTCGCTGGAAAAGATATTCATTGAGAAGCGCATCTACCGCAGCATTGAGGAAGTGGACACGTACGAGAAAGTGATTTCTACGATCGACAAAGGCCTGCAGCCCTATAAGAAGCAGTTCTACCGAGAGATCACCCGCGATGATATTCTGCGGTTGATGGAAATCCGGATTAAGCGAATTTCGAGATACGATTCCTTCAAAGCGGATGAAGCCCTGCGGGATCTTGAAAAAGAGCTGAAGGAAACACTTCATCACCTCAAGCATCTGACCGATTACGCTATTGCCTACTACCAAAACCTGCTTGATAAATACGGGAAAGGGCGTGAGCGAAGAACCGAAATCAAGAGCTTCCAGTCGGTAACGGCTGTTGAAGTGATTGCCAACAATCAGAAACTGTACGTGAACCGTGCTGATGGTTTTGTCGGTTGGGGGTTGCGAAAAGACGAGTTTATTGTCGAGTGCTCGGAGTTGGATGATATCATCGTCATTCGCAGAGATGGCAAAGCGCTCGTCAGCAGAATCGGGGAGAAGAAGTTCATGGGAAAAGACATCCTGCATGTGGGCGTTTGGAAAAAGGGCGATGAGCGAATGGTGTACAACCTGATGTACAGCGATGGCAAGAGCGGGAAAACGTTTGCCAAACGGTTTGCTATGCCGGCCGTTATTCGCGACAAGGAATACGCGCTCGATCAGGACACCCCCAACAGTAAGGTGCAGTACCTCAGCGCCAATCCCAATGGAGAGGCCGAAATCGTGGAGGTTAAGCTGAGCCAGAGCAGTACCGCGCGCAAAAAGATTTTTGATTTTGATTTTTCAGAGCAGGAAATCAAAGGGCGGGGAGCACGAGGTAACGTAGTCACGAAATACCCGGTGCGTAAGGTTGACTTCAAGGAAGGCAAAGGCTCAACACTGAGCGGGCTCGAGCTCTGGTTTGATGAAGCCAGCGGTCGACTTAATAAGGACAAGCGCGGCCGTCACGTGGGTAAGTTTGACGGTGACGATCAGATTATTGCGATCACCACCAGTGGTAATTATAAGATCACGAACTATGAACTGACCAACCGGTATGAGCCCGAGAAGACGATTTTGATTGAAAAATTCAATTCCAAAAAGGTGATCTCGGCTGTGTATTGGGATGGCGAAAGCAAGCAGCACTTTGTGAAGCGCTTCCAGGTAGAGACCAACACGACAGACAAAGAGTTCAATTTCATCTCCGAAGGCATTGGGTCGCGGCTGGAGTTTGTCACCACGTCCGATAACCCGGAAGTAGAGGTGGAGGCGGTGAAAGGCAAAGGCAAGGAGAAGGAGATCGAAGTGGTGAACCTGGAGGATGTAATTGATGTGAAGGGATGGAAAGCTATGGGCAACCGGCTGAGTCAACATAAGGTCACCAAGGTGCGTCCGGTGGAAGAGCCGGAAGACACGGGCCTTGAAGGCGATGACGAAGAAGCTGAGCTGGCGACCGGAACCGGAAAGGGTGCTGAGTCGCCAAAAAAAAAATCAGCCCACGAAGAAACTCCCCACATCGAAGAAGACGGGCAAACAGCCCTCTTCGGTGAAGGCCGGCCCGAAAAGCAAAGCGGTCCGCTCGTCAACGGCAAGCCGCCCCAGCCCAAAGCCCGTAAAAGGGGCGAAGGTGGGCAAGCCGACCTCTTCGGGCAAGGCGCGAAAAGAGAAGTAGGTGGCGGTAAGAAACCGCCTCAGGCGTTTACCGCGGGCGACTCCATTGAACTGGATTTGTAAGGCAGTTCGTCTGGCAAAGCCGTTGAACACCCGGCAGTTGCCTTCCGTTAAACCTGTCGATTGTCGTTGTTTCACTTCACTAGAAGCCATCTCAAAAACACTTCACCATGTCAGGTTGAGTCCGATCGCTATCGGACTGTCGAAACCGGGTTTCCGTACCGAATAGCCTTCGGCAAGCTCAGGCTGACAATTGAAAATTGATTTTTGAGATGGCTTTTAATGAAGTGGAGTGCACGACAGAATCATACTTTTGCATGTGTAAAGTTTTACTTAGTTCGATGACTAGAAGTTTTCTATCACTGATCTTGTTCGTTCTTGTGCAGCTTCAGGCATTAGCGCAACCATCGGACACTGTTCGCCAGCTAAGCGAAGTACAGGTGCAGGCCAACCGGATTCAACCCGGGTTTAATGAGTTTTCGGCTAGCCTAATTGTCATTAACCGACCCGATATCGAGCGATCTCCCGGTTTGAGCGTGGCAGATCTTTTACACTATTACGCGGGGGTGGACATTCGAAATCGCGGGGCCAACGGGGTTCAGGCTGATGCGGGAATTCGCGGCAGCACCTTTGATCAGGTGTTAATTCTGGTCAACGGCATTAAAATCAGTGACCCTCAGACGGGCCACCATTCGCTTAACCTACCCGTGGACATGGAGAGTATCGAGCGTATTGAAGTGCTGAAAGGGCCTGCTGGGCGTGTATTTGGGCAGAACGCTTTTGCAGGTGCTATTAATATCATCACCCGAAAGGTTGATCACGACTATATGCGCGTGCAGGCGCTGGCCGGGGATTATGGATTGGGCGGTGTCAGACTTTCTGCGGGTATGGTTGAGGGCACAGCCGCCCATCATTTTTCTGCCAGCCGTGATGTTTCAGACGGCTATCGCTACAATACCGATTATGAGATGACCAACTTATTCTATGAATCACGAATTGGAACTGCGCGCGGAGAATGGAATATTTTGGGCGGATGGTCTGCGCGTGAATTTGGTGCGAATGGCTTCTATGCCACCCCGGCTGCGACCGAGCAATATGAAGAGGTACAAACGAGTTTGGTGGCGGTCAGCTACCGGATAAGGCCGGTTACGAACTGGCTACTGCAGCACCGGGTGTACTGGCGCAGAAATCAGGATATGTACCTGTTTGTGCGCAATAATCCACAGCTTTATCGGAATATGCACGTGAACAACGTTGTCGGATATGAGCAAAATGCCACCTATACGAGTGCCTTAGGCACCACGGGGCTTGGTGTGGATGTTAATCACGTACGACTGACCAGCAATAATCTGGGCGATCATGAGCGTACAGTGGCCACGCTGTTTGCAGAACATCGTTTTGAGTTCATGCGTGAACGACTGGATTTGACACCCGGTGTTCAGCTCAATTACTACTCCGATTTCGGTTGGAATGCATTTCCTGGAATTGATGCCGGGTACCGGTTGTCGAAGCATTGGCGTTTGTTTGGCAACTGGGGTTACACCTATCGCGTGCCCACGTATACCAATTTGTATTACAACGACCCGGCCAACATCGGCAACCCGAACTTGGTGCCGGAATACGCAGTCACGTACGAAGCGGGTGTCAAGCTTTTGTCTATCGCGGGCCTATCCGGACAGGCGTCATATTTTTCCCGGCAGGGCAACTCGATCATTGATTATGTGAAAGATCAGCCCACTGATCCGTGGCGGGCTGAGAATCTTTTGCAAGTTGATATGCGCGGTGTGGACCTTAATCTTTCCTGGTCGCCCTCAAAGTCGTTTATCAAAAAACTTGATGTAGGATATACGTATATCAGGTCTGCGAAAGAGCAGGAGGCTGCCCTTTCCAAGTATGCTCTTGACAACCTGACGCATCAGTATGTGGCCAATCTGCTCATGTGTTATGTACCCCATCTGTTTCATTCGGTCAACTACCGGTATGCAGATCGAGTTGATCAGGCCACTTACGCCATTGTGGACACCCGGTTGATGTGGCAAACTCAAAAATGGATGATATATATTGATGTCACCAACATTTTTGACCAGCAGTACACCGAGACTAATCTGGTGACGCTTCCGGGGCGTTGGGTTAGGGGAGGCTTCTCACGGACTTTCGGGAAATGACAGCAACGTCAGTGATAGATATAGTCGCATTCACGATCTTTCTGAAGCAGTCGCGGGTTATATCTGGAAGTACAGGTGATAGTGATTTTGGCATCGCGGATTGAATGGTGCCTGACAGGCCGGGCATTGATGCCCTGAATTCAAATACTGCGTAATGGAAAGCTCAGTATTGCAGGCGCCACATAGTATTGCCAACGTATCGAACTCGTGCTTCGGCCATGTTTGTACTGGATGGTCAGCCGTTTCGGTATGGCATTCGAAACAAGGGTAGTATTCACCACAGCATTTAAACTTAATCGCTATGATGTCTGCGGGCGAGTGATAATGTTCACAGCGCGTCTGCTCATCGATTACTCTACCGTGCACAACGATGCGTGCTGTCATCAGACTTGGTTTTGTCGGGGTAAAGGTACCAAAGTGGTATCTTTGCTGCATGCTGCGTCTCGTTTTGTTTTTCGTTATGCCGTTGTCTGTTGTGGCTCAGGTCAAAGAGATTCCCATCTCCGGGAAGGTGATCAACCTGGCTACGGGCAAGGCCGTGAAAGCCCGGATTACGTATAAGAGTATTCCCACTGGAAGCATATCCGGCACATTCTACGACAGCATATTTAACTTCCCGGTCTTTGGTACAGCCAAGTATCAGATCACCGCCCAGGCCGAGGGTTTCATTCCACGTTCCATCATCATGGATCCCCGCGAGATAGGAAGTCGGACCGCGCTAACGCGCAACATTGAGTTGACGCAGGAAGGAAACACTTTTCGGTTGACACACTTGAATTTTGCGCAAGGCAAGGCGGTCATTCAACCTGACTCATTTGAAGAACTTGACGAACTCGCAGCCCTGATGAACGACAACAAAAAGATGGTCATTCAACTGGAGGGTCATACCGACAATCTCGGCCGGGCGGACCTAAATCAGAAATTATCTGAGGACCGGGTAGAGGCTGTGAAAAAGTACCTTGTCGGCAAGGGGGTCGGCAAAGATCGGGTCAAGACAAAAGCGTTTGGAGGCACCCAGCCCCTCTCGAACGAGGGCACACCGGAAGCTCGCGCGCTCAACCGCAGGGTGGAGATTCGCGTTTTGCAAGATTAACGTTGGCCAAACCGGTGCCCTTTTCTTTCTGCGGGCAGTTTCAGTCTGCGATATCGATCATTTTGTAGTGCGCCAGCTTTCTGAATAATTCTGCACTGGGTCGCGGAGTTCGATCCTTCGTTTCCCAATCACAGGCATACAGACCGAATTTGCACGAAGGCCCGAGGTGCCACTCAAAATTGTCCCACGTGCTCCACCAAAAGTAACCGCGAATGTCAATTCCATCAGCCATCGCCTGATGAACGACTGAGGCATAGTCTGCGATTGCCTTTGACCGCAGCACATCACGACTATCAGCCACACCGTTCTCGGTAATAATGAAGGGCTTTTTGTACTTTTTCCAGTATCGGTCGAGACACTCGCGCAATCCGGCCGGGTAATACTCCCACATGTCGTCATGTGGGCGTCCGAGTTTCTTCATCTTTTCCGGTGTTTCCACAAAGGTGATCGGCATTGGATCGTGACCAATACGGGCGTAATAACTTATTCCGAAAAAATCAACCCGTTCAAAGTGCGAGGGAATAAAGTCCATAAACCACCAGTCGGCCAGCCCGGCTGTTACCCATCCAAGCGGGTTTTCGGCAGATAGGATGGCTGCGTTATGCGAAATACCTACGGGCTTTTGGGGGAAACGTTTTTTCAGCAACCGATAGGCTTTGTTGTGCGCCCGCCCGAGATTTTGGACTACGGTGGCGGCCAAATAGGGATTCTTTTTGAACGGGGGGAAAAATCCGGTAACCCACCCGTAGCTGGCATACACGTTGGGCTCGTTGAACGTATTCCAGATGTCAGCGTATTCACCAAATTCCTCGACCACTTTCGCGCAAAAATCCAACCACAAGTCCACGTTCTCCTTTTTCTCCCACCCGCCAATGTTCGCGAACCATATCGGGTTGGTGAAATGGTGGAGCACCATCATAATGCGAACGTTGCGTTTGCGAAGGCGTTTTAAAAACCGGTGGTACTCCGCACAGCTCTTTTTATGTAGTTTTTTTCCGGGCCCGCGTTGCAGTTTGCTCCACATCAGCCCCATGCGGTACCAGGGTGCCAGATGGGCAATCAGGTCGGCATCTTCTTTCCACCGAATTTCATGATCGGTTGTACGGTCGAAGCGCTCGCCATCCTTGGCAATAACTCCTTGCCAGTCGTGGGCAAAGGCCGTTTCGATTTGCGCAGCGGCTGTGCTGGTTCCAAAAATGAAATCGTTTGGAAATTGGAGGCGCATCACGGCATGCTGCCCGCTACTGCTGTGTTTTCTTCCAGCAGTTCGCGCATCTGATGCTCGTCCCATTGGTGCCACCACTGCCGCAGTTCTGCAATATCGGCTTGCAGGCAGGGGTACAATTGAGCGTTCGGTACCCGCGGCATCATCCCCAGGGCCAGGTGACTAGTGCCGAGCCCGCCCGTCCATTCAAAGTGGCCGGGGTCATAGAGATGCCGCCAGCGGCCACCCCAGCGCAGGCCCAGTTTTTCGCCCTCGAGGCCCACCTTTCGCCATAGCGTTCGATTGTCCCACTGCGCCACGGAATCAATCATGGGCACCACATCGATTGCCAATCCATACTGGTGTTTAGACCGGCCTGCCTTGCTGCGGGTATATTTCTTACCCATTGCCTTGTATTCGTTTTGCTTGCTGGGCGAGCGGTACGTTTCTACGATGGCTAGCTCGATCCCCTTTTTTTTGCAGTTGTAAATCAGCAATTGAACGCGGTCGCGGAAGTAGGGATGAAGGGCTGATAAGTCGGCTACCATCGTGAGTTGCCCTCGGTTCTTCCCGAACGCGAAGTTGGAAACCGTTTTCCAGGCGAAGGGCATGGCGGGTTCAGATGGATCGGGCAGGGGCAGCGGCTCTGCGCGTACAAAGGTACCGGCCAGGTCAACGTGTAACTCCAGGTGCTGGTCTGCATAGGGCGGCACCTGTGCGTTGGACACTTCCGCGAGTAACCAAAAGGCCCCCAAAAATGCCAAAATCCGTAGGTTCACACTTTTCACGGTGCAAAAATAGAGATTCTGCACTACATGCCGCGCACCGAAGACATGCCGCCATCCACCGCCAGGATTTGCCCTGTTACCCAAGCCGAATCGGGCGTGAGCAAAAACCGCGCAGCGGTAGCAATGTCATCGGCATTTCCCACGCGCTTGAGCGGGTGGCGGTCGCCTGAGGCTTTTCGTTTTTCTTCCGATGTCAGCAGCCGGCCGGCCAACGGTGTGTCGGTTAATGACGGAGCCACGGCATTGACCCGAATGACGGGGGCAAACTCAGCGGCCAGTGACCTTGTGATTCCCTCAAGCGCGCCCTTCGCGGCCGCAATCGAAGCATGAAACGGCATACCCTGTGATACGGCTACCGTACTGAAGAACACAATGGATGCTCGGGGGCTTGCCTTCAGTTTCGGTAGCAACGCGCGGGTGCACCGCACCGCACTCAAAACGTTTAGTTGAAAGTCATCAAGAAACTCTGCATCCGACAATCGGTGAAAGGGTTTTAGGTTAATGCTGCCGGGGCAATAGGCGAATCCATCTAACGCATCGGGAAGTGCAAGGGCAGCGGCATCGCCCGTCAGGGCATCAAAAGCCAGATGGTTCGTGCGCGGCTCGCCTGTCAACCGCCTCGAGGCTGTCCATACCTCATGCCCACGTTCAATTAATTGTTGGGTCAAGGCCAAACCAATGCCTGAGGTGCCACCGATAATAAGATATTTCCCCTGATCGTTCATCTTTGCCGAAGTTTGCACGAACAACACGGGCTGCTCTTATTTGTTTCATGACGGAAGACGAAAAAAACAGACGATTGATTGCCTTTCTGGAGCAATATGCCACGGAACATAAGCGAAGCTTTATGGACCGTGTGCTTCAGCAGCGGACACGCCATGTTACCGTGGTGATGGAGGATATTTATCAGTCGCAGAATACCAGTGCGGTAATCCGTACATGTGAATGTCTGGGGCTTCAGGAGGTGCACATCGTGGAGAATTACAGCAAATACGGAACGAATAAGAAAGTCCTGAAGGGCTCACAATATTGGATTGATTTGGTGCGCCACAAATCGCGATCGGCCGATAATGCCGTGGCCTGTTTCCGTCAACTCAAGGAGCAGGGGTACCGCATTTTGGTAACCGATCCATCGCCCGATGGTGTTTCAATACATGACGTGGATGTGGATACGCGCCTGGCGCTGGTCATGGGTAACGAGCAACGCGGTATTTCAGACCAGGCATTGGCGATGGCCGATCAAAAGGTTCACATTCCGATGTTCGGGTTTACCGAGAGCCTGAACATTTCGGTGAGCACGGCCATTTGCCTGAGTACATTGCTGGCCAAACTCCGCCAACGTAACGATGTGGGCTGGCATTTGTCGGATGAAGAGCAGATTCGCATTCGGTTGAAGTGGCTGCGCAACGTAGTTAAGCGCTCCGATCTTCTGGAGCGTGAGTTTCTGAAGTCCATTTCGTAAATTTGTTTGGCTTTAATTGAATCTCAATGTGGGGGAAGCGGTTGCTGAGGTGGGGTAGTGTCGCGGTGGTTGTGATGGTGGCGTTTGTGTTTGCTTCCAATATCTGGATCATTCGGAGCACGCACCACCAGGTTATCACAAACATCAGCGATTTGCCTTCGCAGGATGTGGCTCTTGTTTTGGGTACCAGTCACCGGCTGGCCAATGGCTCGCCCAATCCCTTTTTTAACAACCGCATTGAAGCGGCAGCAGCGCTGTACGCGCAGGGAAAGATTACTCACGTGCTGGTGAGCGGTGACAATCGGACCCAGTATTACAACGAGCCGGTGGAAATGAAGAAAGCGTTGGTGAAGGCAGGTGTGCCCGATTCTGCTATTACGCTTGACTTCGCTGGCCTACGCACCCTGGATTCCATTGTTCGCAGCAAAGAAATTTTTGGACAGAATAAGCTCGTCATCATCACCCAACCGTTTCACAGCTATCGTGCCCTGTTTATCAGCCAGTACTATCAAATTGATGCCGTGGCGTTGGTAGCCGAGGAGCCCCGCAATCATCCAGCCGCGCAGGTGCATTGGCGCGAGTACTTGGCGCGAACAAAGGCTGTGCTGGATCTGTACGTGCTAAAAACAGAACCCCGTCATATGGGCCAGCGGGAGCCCATTCGCATCTAAACAGGTGTTAGCGGCTGAGGCGTGCAACCGTTCACCGCCAATAATCGTTAATTTTGTGTTTCGATTTTTTTGTGTTGAGAGCATTTCCCCGGTTTATCCTCCTTTTTGCCATGGGGTTACCCCTTTGGCCGGCATATGCGCAGGAAACCATTGTAAAAGGAAAGGTGACGGATGCTAATTCCGGTGATCCGATTCCTTTTGCCAACGTGGTTTTCAAAGGAACATCCGTGGGCACAACTACGGATTTTGATGGGAACTACCTTATCCGAACCAATAATCCAACCGATACCCTTCAGGTTTCGTACGTGGGATATCTGCTCAAGACAAAACCGGTAAAGAGAGGAATAACCCAGATCATCAACTTCCAGTTGGACGAGGAGCGCACTTCCTTACAAGAGGTGGTGGTTTATGCCGGGGAAAACCCGGCCTTCGACATTCTCCGAAAGGTAGTACGCAACAAGGACCGGAATGATAAACGCAAGTTGACCGCTTACGAATACGACACCTATACCAAAATTGAGGTAGACGTGGATAAAATAAGCGAAGAACTTCGTGAACGAAAGATCATGAAGAAGATTTCAGCCGTGCTGGATAGTGTGGATCGTATTGCGGGTGAAGATGGCAAGCCGATCCTGCCGCTGTTCATTACGGAAGCGGTGTCAAAGGTGTATTACCGGGATGCACCATCGCTGAAGAAAGAGCACATCCTCAAGTCGAAGATCAGTGGAGTAGGGGTGGAGGATGGATCGTTGGTCACGCAGGTCATCGGCTCTTCCTTTCAGGAGTATAATTTCTACGAAAACTGGCTGACGATTCTAAATAAGGAATTTGTATCTCCGATCGCGGACAGTTGGCGGCTGTATTACGATTACGACCTCACGGATAGCCTGATGCTCGGAGGCGATTTTTGTTACCGGCTCGACTTCTTTCCGAGAAGCCCGCAGGACCTCGCATTTGCCGGCACCATTTGGATTACCAAAGCGCATTACGCCCTCAAACAAATCGATGCTACCGTGGGTGCACAGGCCAACATCAACTTTGTGGAGAAGATCAAGATACAGCAAGAGTTACAAAAGACGGAGTTGGGGTACTGGCTGCCGGTGAAAAACCGGGTGTTGATTGATGTGGGCGAACTGTCGAAGAATTCAGCCGGGATGCTGGCCAAGTTCTACACCAGCAACCGAAACTTTGTGGTAAATCAGCCGCGCCCGCCTGCCTTCTACGAGCCGCCAATTCTTACGGCTGAGGATGCCCGTCAGCCGGAGCCGGATGTAACGTGGGATACCCTGCGTCACGAACCGCTCACGTCAACCGAAAAGAACGTGTACCGCATGATTGACACACTCAAAAGCATCCCGGTTATTCGAACGTATACGGACATCATCAAAACGCTGGTGAGTGGTTACTTCAAAGCCGGTAAGGTGGATGTTGGACCTTATTTGGGGCTCGCGTCCTGGAATACGATCGAAGGCGTTCGCCTCCAGGCTGGTTTGCGTACCAATGCTAAATTCAGCCGCAGGTGGGTGTTTGCCGCCCAGTTGGGATACGGATTTGACGATCAGCGGATAAAGTACTTTGCGTCTGCCCAACGAATTCTTTCCCGTGACCGGTGGACCACGCTGACCCTAAGCGCCCACCGCGACCTGGGTAGAATTGGTATTGATGAAGACAATCTGGTAGATAATCCCATCTTCCTGGCCGCATCGCGTTGGGGAAATTTCAGACGGGGCTATTACAGTTACGACAACCGGGTAACGTTTAAGCGCGAGCTATTCAAAGGTTTTTCCGGCAAAGTGATGGCCCGGTACTTCACGTTTGAACCTACGTTTGCGTTTGGGTATGTGGCTAACCCGGAAGATGTCAATTCACCCGTCATCGATCAATACCAGTCGGCTGAGGTGGTGCTCGAATCTCGGTATGCCCGCGATGAACTTTTCCTGCAAAACGACAACGAGCGCATCAGCCTGGGCACCAATAAATGGCCGGTCATTACGCTTCGTTATACCCGTGGCTTCAGTGGTGTTATGAGCAGCGATTTTGATTACGATAAGTTGCGGCTGTCGGTCACGAAACGTATGGCGGCCGGCACGCTGGGCGTGGGCTATGTGACGTTGCAGAGCGAATATGTTTTCAATACGATTCCGTACCCGCTGCTTTCGCTCCACCTGGGTAATCAAACCCCCATTTATTCACCGGTTACCTTTAACCTCATGAATTTTGGCGAATTTGTAAGTGACCACTATGTGTCCCTTCAGTATCGGCACTATTTTGAAGGATTCCTGTTTAACCGTGTGCCTTTACTTCGCAAGCTGAACTGGCGCATGCTGGCAACCGCCAATGTGTTGATGGGTGGCATGCGCGACTCCAACCAGGCCTTGATTGCTGCGCAAACTCCGGATGGCGAACCTACCTTGCTGCCGGGGTTCCTGGACAGCCGGCCCTATGTGGAATTGGGCTACGGAGTGGAAAACATCTTCCGCTTTCTGCGTGTTGACTTTGTACATCGCCTGACGTACCTCGATCGTCCGGATGTTCGTAACTTCGGTATACTCTTTACCGCGCAGTTCCAGCTGTAAAGCGCTTCGTCCATTTCGGCTATATTTGCAGCCTTATTGTAGATATGAGTCAGGTAAACATCACACTGCCCGATGGAAGCATTCGTACGTTTCCCTCCGCGGTGAAAGGAATCGAGATTGCGCAAAGCATAAGCGAAGGTTTAGCCCGTAATGCACTTGCCATTGAAGTGAATGGAGAGATTTGGGATCTGTCGCGGTCCATTCACCAGGATGCCGCGATACGCATCTTTACATGGAACGATAAAGGCGGCAAGTACGCCTTTTGGCATTCATCGGCTCACCTGCTGGCCGAAGCGCTCGAAGCGCTTTACCCGGGCGTAAAGTTTGGTATCGGGCCACCGATTGAAAATGGTTTTTATTACGATGTCGACCTGGGCGATCGCGCCTTTGGGGAGGAAGATCTGCTGGCGGTAGAGAAGAAGATGGCCGAGTTGGCCAAAGCGAATAACGCGTTTCAACGCAGTGAGGTAAGCAAGGCCGAGGCCATCGGTTATTTTACGCAGAAGCAGGATCCCTACAAGGTTGAATTATTGAACGATCTGGCTGATGGTAGCATCACGTTTTACAAACAGGGTAACTTCACGGATTTGTGTCGCGGTCCGCACATTCCGCACACCGGACTGATTAAGGCGATCAAGCTTACCAATGTGGCTGGCGCGTATTGGCGCGGGAACGAAAAGAACAAAATGCTCACGCGCATTTATGGCATCACCTTCCCCAAGCAGAAAGAACTGGAAGAATATATTCATCTGCTGGAGGAGGCGAAAAAGCGCGACCACCGCAAACTGGGCAAAGAGTTGGAACTGTTTGCATTTTCGGAAAAGGTTGGCATGGGCTTGCCGTTGTGGTTGCCGAAAGGCACCATTTTGCGCGAGCGCCTGGAGCAGTTCATGCGCAAGGCACAGGTAAAGGCCGGCTACGATCCCGTAGTAACGCCCCATATTGGCGGCAAGCAGTTGTACGTCACGTCCGGGCACTATGAGAAATACGGCAAAGACTCGTTTCAACCGATTCATACCCCAGATGAGGGTGAGCAGTTCCTTTTGAAGCCCATGAACTGCCCGCATCACTGCGAGATTTATAAAGTAAAACCACGGTCGTACAAAGATCTGCCGATTCGTCTGGCGGAATTTGGCACCGTGTACCGCTACGAGCAAAGCGGAGAGTTACATGGCCTTACGCGCGTGCGCGGCTTCACGCAAGATGATGCTCACATTTTCTGCCGGCCCGATCAGGTCAAGGAGGAATTTGTGAAAGTAATTGATCTTGTGCTGTTTGTTTTCAAGTCTTTGGGATTCGAAAATTATACGGCCCAGGTATCGTTGCGCGACCCCGACAATAAATCCAAATACATCGGGGCCGATGAACTGTGGGAGAGGGCCGAGCGTGAGATTCAGGAAGCAGCCGATGAGCGTGGATTAAAGACGGTAGCCGTCAAGGGCGAGGCCGCCTTTTACGGGCCCAAGCTGGACTTTATGGTCAAGGACGCCCTGGGGCGAAGTTGGCAGTTGGGGACCATTCAGGTGGATTACAACCTGCCGGATCGCTTTGAACTGGAGTACATTGGCTCCGACAACCAGCGCCACAGGCCTGTGATGATCCACCGCGCTCCGTTCGGTTCCATGGAACGGTTTGTAGCCGTGTTGATCGAGCATTGCGCGGGCAACTTCCCGCTTTGGCTTGCCCCCGAACAAATCGCGGTTTTGCCCATTTCCGAAAAGTTCAATGACTACGCGAAGCAAGTGCTGGATACCCTGAAAGACCGGGATATTCGAGGCTTTTTGGATGACCGTGACGAAAAAATTGGCCGGAAAATTCGGGATGCGGAAGTAAGTAAGGTGCCGTATATGCTGATTGTGGGCGAAAAAGAGGCGGCTGAAGGCAAAGTGGCCGTGCGCAAGCACGGTGAGGGCGACAAAGGCGCGCTTCTGCTTTCGGAGTTTTCCAGCCAGTATGCCCACGACTTTGCGATGCCCTCATGAAACGGTAAAAATTCGTTTTCAGGCCAAATTTGCAGGATTGCGGATTTGTCCGATATTTGCACCCTGTTTTTAAAACTTAAACCCAATAAGTGGCATTTAAACCCAGTTTCAGCGGAAGCCGACCTCCGAACAGGCCCGGCAACAGACCTTACGGCCGGCCCTTCCGGCAGAATGTAAAGGAAGAACCCTATCGTATCAATGAGCGCATTTTGGCTCAGCGTGTGCGGGTGGTGGGCGAAAACATCAAAGTTGATGTTTATCCTACTTCCGTTGCCATCAAGATGGCGCAGGACTTAGGACTGGATCTGGTGGAAATTTCACCGAATGCTGATCCTCCGGTTTGTAAAATAATCGAGTACAGCAAGTTTAAGTACGAACAGAAGAAGAAGCAGAAGGAGATCAAAGCGAACGCGCAGAAGACCGTTGTAAAGGAAATTCGGTTTGGTCCCAACACAGACGATCATGACTTCAACTTTAAGGTGAAGCATGCGCTGAAGTTTTTGGCTGAGGGAGCGAAGGTAAAAGCCTACGTTCACTTTGCCGGCCGTTCGATTGTGTACAAGGAGCGGGGTGAGATTTTGTTGTTGAAGTTTGCCCAATCCCTTGAAGAAGTCGGCAAAGTAGAGGAGATGCCGAGACTGGAGGGGAAGCGCATGTACATGATGGTAGCCCCGAAAGGAAAGAAGTGATTTTAAATTGAGATAAAATGCCGAAGCTGAAAACAAAGTCAGGAGCCAAGAAAAGGTTCAAAGTAACCGGAAGCGGGAAGATCAAACGCAAGAAGGCCTACAAGAACCACATTCTGACCAAGAAGGAGACCAAACAGAAGCGGAGACTCGGAAATAAGACCACCGTTAAGAAAGTTGACGAGGGTAATATCAAGCCGATGCTGCCGTATTTGGTATAATAGGTTAATCAATGTTCAACCCGGTTTTTGGCTATAAGAGCCTGGCAACAGGACGCCAACAACCAAAAACAAAAAATGTATGCCTCGTTCAGTAAACCACGTTGCATCACGCGCCCGCAGAAAGCGAGTGCTCGAATTGGCCAAAGGGTTCTTTGGTCGTAAGAAAAATGTATGGACGGTAGCCAAGAATGCTGTTGAAAAAGGTCTGGTGTATGCCTACCGCGATCGTAAAGCCAAGAAGCGTGACTTCCGGGCTTTGTGGATTGCCCGTATCAATGCCGGTGCCCGTTTGCACGGTATGTCTTACTCCGAGTTCATCGGTAAGGTGAAGAAAGCCGGAGTGGACCTTAACCGAAAGGTGCTGGCTGACCTGGCCATGAATCACCCCGAAGCGTTTGAGGCCGTGGTGAAAAAAATCAAGTAAATGAAAAGGGCCGCAAGGCCCTTTTTTTGTTAACCATGACACGGTCAAAAAAAATCTTCTTCGGATTCCTAGTTGCCTTCGTGTTCTTCATCGCGCTGGTGAGCTACGACATTAGCCGAAGGACCACCTTCCCGGGCTCCAAATCGCAACTGAAGGAACGCCTGAAAGAAAAGTACCTGCCGGCAGACTCGGTTAAAGCTGACTCGTCCAGGCTGCTCAACGGGCAATAATGCAATTCATCAGGTATAATGGTAACTGGTCGGAATGACATAGGCGTCATTTGGAGCTGGCTATACCTTAGTGTCAGATTAAAGCCAACTATAGACAAGATTATCCCCCGGGGTCCAGGACTTTGGGGGATTTTCTTTTTCAGCCCTGTCAATCGCGGGGCATTTCTTTTTTGTAACGTTTAGTTGTATGTTACAACATCTTTTTGCGCCAAACCTGTCGAATTATGAAGAAAATCTCCTTTCTGGTTTCGTTGGTTATGGCAGCATGTCTCATTGGGCAGTTGCCAGGGTGTAGCAGCGATGACGTAGCCCCCGCTGTGGATTGTTCTGTTTCGGGTTTAGCCCTCAGCCTCACTTCGAAATCAAACCCAACGAGTTGCACATCACCCAACGGTTCAATATCAGTAACCGGCAGTGGGGGCACCGGACCTTATCAGTACAAAATGGATAATGGGCCTTACCAAGATGGCTCCACGTTCAGTAATCTAGCAGCCGGCTCCTTTCAAATATCGATCAAGGACGCGAATGGTTGTGAAAATACAATCTCCGTTGAACTTTCGTCACCCGGTAATTTGGTAATTACCAGTGTGGTTGCGAATAACACCACGTGCGGAGGATCGTCCGGCAGTATTTCCGTATCGGCCACTGGCTCCACGGCACTGAACTACCGGATTAATAGCGGTGCGTTTGGCCCTGCGAGTACGTTCAATAATCTGACGCCCGGTAACTACACGATTACCGTGGCCGATGCGAATTCCTGTACGATTTCCACAACGGCTCGGGTGTTGTCAGGTGTCAGCTACGTTAACGATGTCCGGCCCGTGCTGCAGTCGAGCTGTGGGCTCAATAACTCCGGTTGCCACAGTTCCTCCACGGGCCGCGATCTGAATAGCTACAACAGTGTGCGATTGCGCGCGGGCCAGATCAAAACGCGCATTGCGTTGCCGGAGAGCAACCCATCATTTATGCCAAAAGACGGTTCCCGGCTGCCACAGTCTGAGATCGACCGGATTACCTGCTGGGTAGATGATGGAGCTCCTAATAACTAAGGTATGAGGCTATTTTTTTTCGTGGCGGTAGTTTGCGCGAACACATTCACGGCTCAAGCCCAGATTTACGTAGCATCACAGTCTTCCATCACCTTCTTTTCCGATGCCGCCATTGAAGACATCAAAGCGGAGAATCGCCAGGTTGAGAGCGCCCTCGATTTGGGTTCCGGGGTAGTCGAATTTCGGATTACCATGAAAGACTTTGCTTTTAACAAGTCCTTGATGCGTCAGCATTTTAATGAGAAGTATGTGCATTCCGAGAAGTATCCGCATGCCACCTTTCAAGGTAAGATAGAACGTGTGTCCACTGTGCCGGGCTCGTATGCATCCACAGCTACCGGCAAGTTGGTTTTGCACGGGGTAACCCGCGATGTGACGGCCACGGGTACCGTTGACGTTCAGCCGGGGCAGGTGAGGATATTGTCCTCATTCATGATTCGCCTGGTGGATTATAACATTCCGCGACCGCAAGTACTTTGGCAAAACATCGCGGAGGAAGTTGAAGTTAAAGTTGACATAACCTATAAGCCGCAATGAGAAATCTCTTCTGGATCTTCACCCTCATTTCCTTTTCTGCTCTTGCTCAAGACAGCCCCTTGTCACTGCTGAAGGAGCCGAAACCAACGACCGAATATGCCGAGCAAACATTCAAAAGCACCCGACTGGTGACCGGACAAACCGTGGAAACCAAAAGTGCCCGCGAATTGGAATTCATCTTTGCCCACCGGTTTGGCCCGGTGAACAGCGGAGCGTATGAGCTTTTTGGGCTCGATCAGGCCTTTGTTCGTTTGGGATTGGAGTATGGAATTACCGACCGCCTGGGTGTTGGCTTTGGCCGCAACTCCGTGGACAAAACCATGGATGCGTACCTGCGGTACAAACTGCTGCGGCAGAGCACCGGTGAGCGCAACATGCCGGTCACCATCACCGCGTTTGGAAATGCCGCTATCCGTCTTTCGCCCCGAAGCGAAGATTCACCAACGCCCATTACCACGCAGGATCGCCTGTCCTATACCGTTCAGGCACTCATTGCCCGCAAGTTCAACGAAAAGCTATCCCTGCAGCTCATGCCGTCCTGGGTCCACCGGAATACGGTCGATCAGGACGTTGAGCTTAATGATCAACTGGCCGTGGGTGTGGGCGGGCGCTACAAGATTACCGGCAGCGTGGCGCTCACCTCCGAGTATTACTACCGGTTGAATGTGCCGGAAGGAAATCCTTACTACAATTCATTTGGATTGGGTGTAGATATCGAAACCGGTGGGCACGTGTTCCAGCTGATCATTTCCAATTCGCAGGGGCTCACCGAGCGCGCTTTTATTGCCGAAACTACCGGCCAATGGAGTGAGGGCGATCTGCACCTGGGTTTCAACGTCACCCGCACGTTTCAGTTCCGCAAAAAGAAGTAATTGCAGCGAAGGGTGCTTCTGCTATTTTAGCGCTGTTTTTGCCCGGCTACGTTGCTACTCGCATCCATCATTCTGTACCTGCTGCTCACCGTCTGGGTGGGTTACAAGGCATCTCAGCGGGTGAAAACTTCGGGGGATTTTATGCTGGCTGGCCGCAGTCTTCCGCTGGTGCTGAGTTCAGCGGCCCTGTTTGCCACCTGGTTCGGTTCGGAAACGGTATTTGGCGCTTCATCTGAGTTTCTGAAAGACGGCCTTATCGGAGTGATTGAAGATCCTTTCGGTGCAGCGCTGTGCCTATTGTTGTTCGGTTTTTTTTATGCGCGCAGGCTTTACCAGATGAATCTGCTCACGCTGGGTGATTTTTTTGAAGTTCGCTACGGAAAAAAGACCGAGTTGATTGCCGGAGCTTTCTTGGTGCCCTCATATGTGGGCTACATAGCCGCACAATTGGTGGCCATGGGTCTCATCCTCAACGTTGTCACAGGGCTTGCCGTGTGGCAAGGTGTTTTGATCAGCACCGTGGTCGTCACCTTTTATACGGTCATCGGTGGAATGTGGGCGATCTCGATTACCGATTTTATCCAGAGTATCATCATCGTGGTCGGCCTGATTGTGCTGGCTGTCGTGATGAGCGACAAAGCCGGAGGATGGGATACCGTGATGGCGAGCGTTCCGGCCGACCGATTCCGGTTTTTCCCGGAAGGCACACCGTGGGGCATCATGACCTGGCTGGCCGCCTGGTCGGTGTTGGGGCTGGGCTCCATTCCCTCCCAGGATGTCTACCAGCGAGCCATGTCTTCCGGCAGCGCGCGTACGGCAGAGTACTCCTGCTACATCGCGGCCGCACTTTACCTCACCGTAGCACTGCTGCCGTTATTCATCAGTCTGTGTGCGCAACATTTGTATGCTAATCAATTAACCGGTGATGGACAGTTGGTTTTGCCACGCATGGTGTTGGAACACACCAATATCGTAGTGCAGATCTTGTTTTTTGGGTCACTCTTGTCTGCCATCATGAGTACAACCAGTAGCGCCATTCTGGCACCGGCCGCAATCTTTTCGGAGAACCTGGTTAGGCCGCTGCGGAGTAAGCCCTTTACTGACCGCGAAATGTTATTGTTGACGCGTGGTTCCATTCTGCTGTTCAGTGCGCTGGCAACCGGCATGGCCATGTGGCGCAGTAACATCTACGAACTCGTTGGCGAATCTTCCATTTTGAGCCTGGTGTCGCTTTTTGTGCCCTTAACGTTCGGTTTGTATTGGCGCAGGGCCAACAGTGCGGGTGCTATTCTGTCCATGATTTTTGGCCTGGCCACCTGGCTGATTTTCAAAAATCTGGATACCGAATGGCCACCCTTGGTACCCGCACTGGCGGTGAGTCTGATTGTTATGGTTCTATCCGGATATCTTGTTCGGCCTAAAACCACCTAGGCAGGAATAATCCGCTTCGTTTTTTGTAGTCGTTGAATTCCGGGTAACGGGATAGGGATTTGTCTTTTTTCAACATGTTGGGCAAGAACAAACCCAGCCAGATGAAGGCGAGAATAGCGAATGGAATCCAGTGAAACACGGTAAGCGCGAAACCTCCATAGATGAACATTTCCCCCAGGTAGTTCGTGTTTCGGTTCCGTTGAAAAAAACCAGAGGTGATGAGGCCGCTTTTCTGCTGCAGGGTGAAATACTTTTGGGCGTCACTGCCAAAATGAAGAAATACTCCGATGATATTCAGCGCGACAGCACCCGCCAGGGCCGGCAGGGGAGTGTTCCAGCCATTGGCGATCAGCAGAAACGGACCTACCCAATAGAGCAGCAAGAAAGAAAATACGAGGAAAGCATACGGCACACCGCACGGCTGTTCCCACTGGCGGTCGGGGAACAGGCGATCCTTCATCAACCAGAGCAGGCCGTAACTGCCGTGCAGGGCCAGGTAAATCCAGGCTTCGACAGAAAAATTCTGGTAGTACCACATCAGGGCCGCCACGACCAGTGCCGTGGCACCCTTATGTAGATTGATGGGATGCTTGAGCTTCAATCAATACTTGGTTACTGTAGGATCAATCTGATCGGCCCAGGCTAATATGCCACCCTTGAGGTTATACAGGTTTGTAAAGCCGTGGTTCTTTTCCAGCCAGTTGACCATCGTGCCGCTCCGGCCGCCACTGCGGCAGTGTATAACCACCTGTTTGTCGCGTGAGATTTTGTCTACGTTAAAGGGGACTTGCCCCTGGGGTATCAGCTCGCCCTTCAGGTTGCAGATATCGTATTCGTGTGGTTCGCGCACGTCAATGAGTTGAAAATCGGCACCGGTATCCATCAGGTGCTTCAGCTCTTCTACCGTTACTTCCTTCATATCGCGAGGGGGTTTTGTTCCACAATACTCGTCATAATCGATCAATTTTGTCACTTGTTTTCGTGCCTGCCTGTCGGGAATAGGGAAGAGGTCGATCCGGTTGGTGCGGGAGTCGAAAATCAGCAACGTGTTGCTCAGGGGTTTTTCAAGCCGGGCCAGCACCTTGATGGCCTCGCTGGCCATGAGACTGCCGATAATGCCGGTGAGCACGCCCAGTACACCAGCCGTTTCACAATTTTGCACTACGCCCGGACTCGGGGGCTCGGGGAACAAGTCGCGGTAAGTCGTGCTGCCCATCCAATTGAATACCGCCACCTGGCCCTCGTACTGAAACACGGAGCCATACACCCACGGCAGATTCAGCAGCGTGCAGGCATCGTTGATCAGGTAACGCGTGGCAAAGTTGTCCGTGCAGTCGATGACTAAATCATGACCTTGCATAAACGACAGCGCGTTGGCCGACACCAGTTTTTCGCTGATTGCTATGACTTCAACAGGGTTGATCGCGGAGATTTTGTGGGCGGCCGCCTTTGCTTTGTTCTGGCCAATGTTCGATTCATCGAAGAGCACCTGCCGCTGCAGATTGGAGAGCTGCACGGTGTCAAAATCGATAATCGTGAGCCGGCCAACCCCGGCTGCGGCCAGGTAGTGCAACACCGGACTGCCCAAACCGCCAGCACCGACCACCGCAACCCTCGACTGCAGCAACCGCTGCTGGCCCTCGGGCCCGAAGCCCGGCAGCACCAGGTGGCGGCTGTAGCGCTCGTGGTGGGTTTGGTCACTCAACGACATGCTTGAAATATCTGTATTTTTTTCAGATTACTTCCTACCTTCACCAGTGATGACAAAACGCAAAAACATTTCGACCGGTGCCCCGTGGGAAAACATTGTGGGGTATTCGCGTGCGGTTCAGTTAGGCAACCTGCTGGAGGTTTCCGGCACCGTGGCCGTGGATGAGAAGGGTGTGCTGGTGGGCCGTGAAGATGCGGCCACGCAAACGCGGTACATTCTGGAGAAGATCAGCAAGGTGCTGACGCAGGCCGGTTATTCGCTCACCGATGTGGTGCGCACGCGCATGTTCGTCACCGACATTAGCCGGTGGGAAGAAATCGGGAAGGTGCATGGTGAGTTTTTCAACACCATAAAACCGGCCACGAGCATGGTGGAGGTCAGTGCACTTATTGACCCGGACTACCTGGTGGAAATTGAGGTGACCGCTGTGAAGGGGATGGCACTATAACAATAACTAAATGATGCAACGTTCAGTGTTAGTTATAGTTGTCGTTTTTGTGATGATCATTATCGTGGCGCTGGTTTATGCTCTCAAGCTGGGTATTTCATTTTTGTCTACCGATAGAGTTGTTAATACTGCTCGATGTAGGTCGGAGCAAGACGCCTATGGGCAAGCGATAAACGGTATTGTGATCAAAAAGTTCTCCGACTCACGCAATCATATTTGGAAGGCTGTTTTAGTTCAGGAAAAGGGGGTTTCAAAAGTGTCCCCGGTTTTTCATAACGAAAGTGGCTATACTTATGACTCAATAAAGGTTGGTGACTCCTTATACAAGGAGCCTTATTCTCTAGTTCTCGTACGATTCCGTGGCAAAACGAAAAAGATATTTCGCCTCGATTACGGATGTGAAAAGGACAGATGAATCGGTATTTTTTTTTTTAGCCGCCCTCGACCAAGCCTAAAGTCGCCCAACCGCCAGCTTGCTTACCGTTTCGCCAATGGCTAGCGATGAAGTGGCCGCAGGGGATGGGGCGTTGCACACGTTGATTACGTTCTTCCCTTCCAGAATCAAAAAATCATCGACCAGTCCGCCATCGCGGTCGCAGGCCTGCGCCCGAACGCCTGCACCACCTTCGATCAAATCCGATTCCTGAATTTCGGGAATCAGCTTTTGCAGTGCTTTGGTAAACGCAGCTTTGCTGAATGACCGGTACATTTCGCCCAGCCCGGTGCGCCAGTATTTGGCCGCTACTTTTTGAAATCCCGGCCAGGCCAGGGTTTCACCCAACTCGCGCAGGTTGATGTTGGATTTCGTATAACCCTCGCGGCTAAACGCAAGAACCGCATTGGGGCCAGCTTCTACGCCACCGCGGGCCATGCGGGTAAAATGAACACCCAGAAAAGGAAAATTCGGGTCGGGCACCGGGTAAATCAGCGTGCGCACCAGATACTCTTTTTCAGGCCGCAACTTGTAGTACTCACCGCGGAACGGCACAATACGCACGTTGAGCTGCGGAAAGGAGAGGGCTGCAATTTTGTCGGAGTAAAGTCCGGCACAGTTGATGAGCAAACGGGTGGTGAAGGTTCTGTCGGCTGTAACAACTTCCAGCGTGTTACCGGATTCTTGCAGACCCGTCACTTTTTGTCCGAGGAAGATCTCGCCACCCTGCGCGCGAATCAACTCGCCATACTTTTCGGCCACGCGTTTGTAGTCCACAATGCCGGTATACGGCACATGAATGCCGGCAAGTCCGGCCACGTAGGGCTCATAGGATTTTATTTCATCCGGAGTTATGCGCCTGATCTGATCCAGGCCGTTTTGCAGGCCGCGTTGATACAGGTTTTCCAGCAATGGCAGTTCGTGCTGCTCGGTAGCCACAATCACCTTCCCGCAAAGTTCGAAGGGCACGTGGTGTTCACGGCAAAAAGCCAGGAGTAGTTCGTAACCGCGGATGCAGTTCCTGGCCTTCAGGCTGCCGGGTTTGTAGTAAACGCCTGAGTGAATCACCCCGCTGTTGTTACCGGTTTGGTGGCGGGCCAGTTCGTTTTCTTTTTCAAGAACCGCCAGTTTGAGGCCGGGCTTTTCTTTTTGCAGTTGCAGTGCGGTGGCTAGTCCCACAATACCACCGCCAACTATGAGCGCATCGTACTTCACGTTTGAAACTTTTCGAAAAATACTTGAAATATGAGATTCTTAGACGTCTGTTCCCGTCATTTTTAAATTCCCCAATGGCCACGCGCTATTGCTGCTGGGTTGCCGACATGGCATGGCACTCCTGAAACTACAATAGCAAGTACAGGCAGATACAAAGAAATATACCGCAAATCAGACTCGCATTTAATGCCATTTCTACCCTGTTCTTGAAAACGATGCCGAGTACGGCTGCTAAAAACAGGATGATTGGAAAAAATGACAGTTCGCGATAAACGTACCCGGTGAACATTTGTTGATTGTCAAACTTTACGTTGATCACGGTCGAGAAAAGTTTAGTGTGGTCCAGCGTCACTACGGTACCTGCGGGGATATAGGTATCCGTGGACTTAAATTTCTTTCCGGACTCCGTGATGTGAACGTAGGTTGGGCTACTATGCCTTTTTCTTCGAACGGCATAGCTGTGGTCTATGTTTTCGATTGTGGTGTTGCGCGGGAGCAAGAAGTCGAGGCCAAACGCACAGGAGAAGGTTAGGCCAACCCAGCATAGCCAGTGAAAGTACGGCAAATAGCGAACCATGAGTTCTGCCTTGGTGTAATGCGATCTCATCGTGGTGCCTGACCGTGTGGCTCGATAGGCGGGGTCACGGTGGCGGACTGTCCGGATAACCAACGGTTCATGTACATACTGCTGCAGTAGAAAGTCATACTGCGTCCTTTTTTGAGGATCACTCAAGACCTCATAGGCTTCGTTGATTTCCTTGAAGATGCTTTCTGCGTGTGGATCTCGATTTCGGTCGGGGTGATACTGCATGGCGAGGCTACGAAATGCGCTCTTGATGTCTGCATCCGATGCGGTAGTTGAAATTCCCAGGATGGTGTAGTAGTTTTTCATCAGGCCGAAGTCCAGTTTTTTGGTCAACTAGGGATTTAGCCTTTCGCGCTTCCAGCTAGCTTCGGCTTCTCGCGTGTACACAATGCGGTCGTGCAAGCGGCTGACGCGACCCTGCCAGAATTCGATACGTACTGGTGTTAGTAAATAGCCGCCCCACGTGGCGGGGCGCGGTATGGGTTGTCCTTCAAATTTCTTCTCGAGTTCGCGAAAGCGTTGATCCAATTCTGCGCGGCTGGCCAGTGGCCGGCTTTGGGCCGAGGCCCAGGCACCCAGTTGACTTGACCGCGGGCGGCTTTGGAAATACTCGTCCGATTGGCTGGCCGGCAGCGGGGCTATCGAACCTTCAATCCGCACCGAGCGAAATAGCTCCATCCACAAGAAGGTAATGGCTGCCTGCGGATTTTCTGCAAGCTCATTGCCTTTGCGGCTATTGTAATGGGTGTAAAACTGAAATCCCCGGTCGTCAAATCCTTTGAGCAACATAAAACGCCCGGAGGGTGCACCCTGGGGGCTGACGGTTGCGAGATGCATCGCGTTGGGCTCCGGCAGCCTGGCTTTCACTGCTTCGTGGAACCAGGTTTCAAACTGCTCAATGGGATCGCCCGCCATTCGACTTTCGTCAAGGCCATGGGTGATGTACTCGTTTCGAAAATTGGCGACCAGTTGCCGAATCGACTTGCCGCGGAGGATGTTCATGCAGCAAGTTTACCACCACACGGTTACCCCCGCAACTGTTTACCGGGGTGTTATTTAGCCTTCACAAAACTAAGACTGGCCGAGTTCAGGCAGTACCGAAGTCCGGTGGGCTTGGGGCCGTCATCGAACACGTGGCCGAGGTGGCCGCCACAGCGGCTGCACACGACTTCATCGCGCACCATGCCATAGCTTGTGTCGGGCACCAGCTTAACCACTTCGGCTTGCACGGGTTGGAAAAAGCTAGGCCAACCGGTGCCGGATTCAAACTTGGTATCGCTGCCAAACAAGGGCTGCTGGCAACCGGCACAGTGATAAATGCCTTTGTCGTGGTTGTCCCAGTACTCACCCGTAAAAGCCTGCTCCGTGCCCTTCTGGCGAAGAATATAGAATTGCATGGGCGTTAACTGCTTTTTCCATTCTGCTTCAGGTTTGCTTACCGGATACTTGGGTTCGGTACCGGATGTTTTGTTTTTTCCGTTCTGGCCGCAGGCAGTGAGTGCGAAAACAAAAAGGAGGAGAAGGGTGGAATACTTCATGGTAGTGATGGAGGAGAACCGGGTGAATTCAAAAGCTCTGAAAAGCAAAAAACCCCTCCGCCTGAGGGGTTCTTTGTTACCTAAACCTAAACCTATGAGAAGATTTGCTCTACTCTTGCTTATATAACGGGCGGAGGGGTCAGAAGTTGCGGGCGAAATCATTAAAAATTTGTTAAAGACTATTTCTTCAAACGGGCACTGTACTGCTTGCGGAACTTCTCGACTTTAGGACGCACAACGTACTGACAGTAACCCTGTTCGGGGTTGAGCGCGTAGTAATTCTGGTGGTAGTCTTCAGCCGGGTAAAACACTGAAAATGAGCTGATTTCAGTCACAATGGGTTGCCGGAATACCTTGCTGGCATTCAGTTGCTTTTTGTAGGCTTCCGCTATCTGCTTCTGCTCATCATTATGGTAAAATACCACCGAGCGGTATTGCGTACCCTCGTCTGCCCCCTGTTTGTTTAAGGTCGTGGGGTCGTGGGTGTTAAAGAATACCTCGAGGATTTCTTCGTAGGTTACCATGGCCGGGTCGAACTTAATCTGGATCACCTCAGCATGGCCGGTGAGTCCCGAACACACTTCGCGATAGGTGGGATTCTTTACTTTGCCGCCTGAATAACCGGATACTACCGATTCTACGCCTTTTAGTTCGAGGAAAACGGCTTCGGTACACCAGAAGCAACCACCACCCAACGTGGCGGTTTGTAACTCTTTCATTTTGGTTGAATTAGCTTGTGCGAACAGCCCGGTGGTTGCCAAAAGCAAAAGAAGAACCGGGCCGATAGTCAATTTTTGCATACGTGTGTATAACCGGGTTCTCCGCTCAAAAGTTTTACCAAGTGAGCATTTTGTCGGCCCGCAGACGAAAATCCGGTTAGCGGCTGAAGTGGCCGGTTAGTATTGGGCGTAGAAGTTACTCAGCGTGTTGGCCAGCTTGTTGTCCAACTCACGTTTAACCTGATTCAGCAAGAAGTTTCGTTCCATGTACGGCTCACGCTTCTCGCAAAGTCGTTTTATCCCCTGCGGAATGGCCCGCGCATCGCCACCGCACTGCGCCCAGGAGTCGCGCCAGGCTTCATTGGTCACCACCTCATCACTACTGATCTTTGCACGGCTCTGTGCGTCCACAACTTCCAGTCTCACGGAACCGCGGCTAGTAATCGTCTTCTCGTAAATGGTTGCCTGGCCGGAAACCTTTTGATAAACCGGTACTTTTTGACCACCCACTGTTTTTTCGCCTGTCTTTACGCTGTCGGCATAGGATTCGGATCTCTTGGTTACGTTGGGCCTGCTTTCCTGATAGCCATTAAATGAAACGCGGAGAAATTGGTCAATGCGCTTAAGGCTGTCGCGCTGGGCTTGGTCGGGTGTATAGAACTTCACAAACTCATTGAGTCGTGCGCCAAACACAGCCGATTCAAAGTCCCAACCATACGAGTTATCGAGCATGGGTTCTACCACAACTCGTAGGGTGGCGTTGAACTTGGCTTGGTCCCGCATTTCGATGGCTTCGCGATACCCGGGTGAGTAGCCGTTGGCTTCGGTAAACAAAAAGTAAGCTTGCTTGGCGTCCTGTCGTGTGTTCTTCATCATGTACTGAATGCCGGCTTCGTAGGTTTCGTCAGCGGCTTTTTGTTTCAACTCGGTTAGTTCCTTGTACCGGTTAACCGGGTTTGGAACTATCTTTAGCGCACCGGGTGACGTGCGGATTTGCTCGTACAGGTTGTTGATCTTTTCATAGTTGCTCACTGCATTTCGCCATTTGAAATTAGCGTTGGAGGTGATTTGGTTTTGTGCGTCATTCTCTAGATACTCCACTGCGGCCATGTAGCTCAGCTTCAGTACTTCTATGGACTTTTTATGGTCAGGCTTTTGCCGCAGGCGATTCACCGCCTGCAACACGGCATCATAATAGTCGCCCCGTTCAAAAGCTTTTTTGCCAGAGGAGCAGCCCCCGGCCAGCATCCAAACGACAATTAAAAAAAGAAATGAGGGTAAAAATTTCTTCATGTGCATACCAGAACAAGCCATGTGCCAAGGTTAGTAACGGGCGAAATTACCGAAATTCGACCACTAAGCGGAATCGTGCCTACCCGAATGTACCCTTTATTTAACACCGAAAAAGCTGACCAGGATATCATCGATCAAGTTGCGCCAGTTTCCCCAACTGTGGCCTTCGTTAACCTGTTTGTACTCAAACTGGCATGCGGTGGCGCTTAAGATTTCTTTCATCTTTTCCGTTTCGCGGAAGGTATCGTTCATGGTACCGGTAGACATGAATACTTTCAGTGTTGGATTCTCCGGGTTTTTGCACAGTTCATAAATCTGAGGTTTCGTCCAAAACGCGGGTGACTGAATGCCGGCCATACCAAATTGGGCATTTTGCGAAAAGGCCAGGTAGGCTGCTGTGAGGCCGCCCATGGACGTACCCAGAATGGCCCGGCTGTTGGGTGTAGTTTCGACCGGATAGTTCTTTTCAATGAACGGCAGGAATTCATGGGTGATAAAATCAGCATAACGCGGATTCATCGCCAACTCGGTCATGCGTCTGTTATTCGACCGGTTGATCGGCTCCCGGTGATCGATGAAGACAGCTGCAACTGGCTTAATTTTTTTGTCGGCAATCAGGTTGTCCAGAACCGTAATCATGTTTCCCATCTTCGGGTGCAAATACTCATACCCATCGGTAACATAGATCACGGGCAGCTTGCCCAAGCTCGCGTAATTGGCTGGCACGTATACGTTATGCGTGATTTGATAGCCGAGTACTTTGCTGGTGAAAAGCAAGTCGGATGTTACTGAGCCTTTTGGCACTTCGGGTCGCGGAGTTAACACCGGATCTTCCTTCCACTCCGGCATGCGCAGTTCCGAATTCGGGCTGCCTCCGCCCACCCCTGACCATTGCTGGTGGGGATTGTAAGGATCAATAATCCAGTCCGTGTCGTTGATCAAAATCTTGTAGTCCAGGCGTGCGTCCCGGGGAAAGGAAGCTTTCAAATACCAGATATCGGTGTTGGAGATTCGTTTGCCCTTGTTGTCGAACTTCTTGTCGTATCCCCAACCGTTGAAGTCGCCCATCCAGGAAACACTTCGCGCATCACCTTTGAAAAAAAACACAACCGAGTCGTGCCGGACAAATGGCACCTGTTGCGAATGGGTCAATTTACTCCAGGTATTCGCTCGGGTTGTGGAATCGATTGACTGAATTTGCTGAAACGTGGAGACGAACTCGCTGTAGTCTTGCGCAAACCCGGTGGGCGTCCCGAAGAAACACGCGGAGAATATGCCCAACCGGATTAATCTTTTCATGTGTTAATATTTTTTTCCTAAAGGTCAAATGCCTGCATGCCGTAGTGGCATTTCGCCACGCAGGCATGGAATCGCCCTATTGATCATGTCTTCGGGTGTAGCGCACCTTATTGGCGATTTCATGATATCAAATCATCGAACGGCTTCCTTTACAAAATTAACGCTGGCTGCACCCAACAACATAGCCACACCGGCAATCATCAACATCATCACGGCATTGCCATCAAACAGGTAGGCAATTATGCTGCCGCCCAGCAGGCCGCTGATGATCTGAGGCCCAGCGATGGTAAAGTTGAAAATGCCCATATAGATTCCCATTTTGGTTTTGGGAAGTGCGTTCGAAAGAATGGCGTACGGCATCGCCAGAATGGCTGCCCAGGCAATACCAATGCCGGCCATAGAGAAGATCCAGATCAGTCCACCAGCCGGCACCTGGGCTGTGGTGATCAGCAGATTGACCGAAACCAGTTCACCCGGACTGATGAACAGCACGGAAAGATAACCCAGGCCACCGGCCAGTAATGACACAGCGTAGACTGTTTTTCGACCAAACCGGTCTGCCAGCCGCCCGAGGAAACCAGAATAGATGGCCGCAAACAACGAGTAGGCGGCAAACAAAATCCCAACCCAGTCGCCTGCACTTCCCATCTTTTTCAAAACGTCTGCGGGAATGAGCGCCTTGTCCATGTTATAGAACTCAGCATCAATCCCCCATAGGGCCTGGCCTACTGCGGGCGTGGTGTACACCCACATGAGATACAGCGCAAACCAAGAAAAGAACTGTACGATGGCCAATTGCTTCATTGTGACCGGGGCATCCTTAATGAGTTGGATAACTCTCGAAAAGAAATTGCCTTCCGGGGCGGACTCCTGCTTTGTCTCGGTCTTTTCTTCTTCCTGAAAGGAATGAAACTGATCCGGTGGGTACTCCTTGGTGGAGATGATTGTCCAGAGTACGGATCCCAGCAGTACCGTGCCGCCAATGTAAAACGACCACACTACGGTTGGCGCTACTTCACCGGCTTTCGAGGCATTTTCCAGCCCCACTACGTTCGTGAGGAGAAACGGAAGAATGGAACCGATAACAGCGCCCGTGTTGATGAGCAACGATTGTACCGAGTAGCCGAGGTTCCGCTGCTTAACCGGAAGCATGTCAGCTACCAGAGCCCGAAACGGTTGCATCGTAACATTGAAAGCGCCATCCATCAGGGCAAACATGATACCGCCAAAAACCATGGGCGCAACAAACTTTATGAAAAGAGGTGCATTAGGCATCAACACCATGCCTAGTGTTGCGAAAATGGCACCGCCCAGGATGAATGGCCCGCGCCTGCCGAGAAAATTCCAGGTGTTGTCCGAAGCTCCGCCAATAATGGGTTGAACGATAAGGCCGGTAACCGGAGCCGCCAACCAAAACAGGGAAAGTGAGTGTAAGTCGGCACCTAAGTCACCGAGTATTCGGCTGACGTTGGCATTTTGCAAGGCAAACCCAAACTGTACGCCCAGAAAACCGAAGCTGATGTTCCAGATCTGCCAAAAACTAAGCTGCGGTTTGGTTGATTGAATGTTTGAATCAGATGTAGAGGAGAAAGAACTGCCAGCGGCCATAGGTATTAGTTGGTTACCGTGATGATCTCAAAGGAATACGGAGGTAAGGTAAGCGTTGCCTGCCCTTTTTCAAACTTCACCTTTCCCGAAAAGTGAGGAACTGCACCGTCTGCCAGCGGCAAGGTGTACTGCTGCGGTTCACCCGACTTATTGAAAACCACCCACACCTGGTCACTAAAATAACTCCGGCTGAACACCAGCCGCTTGCTGCTGATTTCCTGCCACTCGAGGTCACCATACAGCAGCGCCAGATTGGCTCTGCGCAACTCCGTCAGCGTGCTGGTCATCTGGCGGGTCTTGAGTTCATGTTTGTTCAGGTTTTCAAAACGCATCATCCTTCGGTTATCCGGGTCGTTGGCTCCGGGGTCGCCAATTTCGTCTCCATAGTAGATAACGGGTACTCCTGGAATGGTCATCATAAACGCGGTGAGCGATTGAAGCTTATGGTAACCCAACGTATCCTGAATGGCAATCGTGCGCGTCCATCCGGCTTTCTTGGCATCTTCGTCAAAGCGCACGGAGCCATCGGCATACGAGATAAAACGTGCGCGGTCCTGGTTGCCGGTGATGTTACCCATGAGGTGATGATCGCCAAACCACGATAAACTTTCCTTGACGGAATTCGCAAGCCGGGTGAACGGCACCTCATCGCGTGCGAACGTATTCACCGCATCATCGTACACGTTGAAATCGAATTGACCGTCCAGCATCCCCGTATTCACATAACTGCTCACCAGTTCGCGGCTGCCATAGGTTTCGCCAATCTGGTATACCGGCCGCTTCACATCACGCTTGATTTTTTTGGTTAGCTCGCGCCAAAACAAAAGGTCGATATGTTTGGAGGCATCGTGGCGGAAGCCATCCAGCTCATAGGACGTCAGCCAGTACAGGGCGGTATCGGTCATGGGCCCCACCACTTCGGGTTTGCGCAGGTCCAGCGTGGGCAAAAAGACATCGAACCAGGTAGTGAGGCGTTGATCTTCCCAACGTTCGGTATTCAGCGATCCATCCGGCAGGTAAAGTGACGTGAACCATTCGGGATGTTGCCGCACGAGCGGATGTTCCTGATGAACATGATGAGCAACATAGTCGAGAATGACATTGATGTTCTTCGCGTGCGCCTCGTTCAGCAGCTCCTCCAATTCCTGCCGGCTGCCGTAACGGTAGTCAATTTGTTTAAGGGAGATCGGCCAATAGCCGTGGTACCCGGAAAACGTGGTGGGTGGCGTGGGGTATTTGCCGTAAGCCCCTTTCGGATTTTGTGTGATGGGGGACAGCCACAGGGTGTTAATACCCAGCTTTTCGAAATAGCCATCCTTGATTTTTTTCGTGATGCCCGCCAGGTCGCCCCCAAAGTAATTCGCTTTCGGGTTAATCGTTTTGTCCTTAACCGGTTCGTCATTTTCAGGGCGACCGTTGACGAACCGATCGACCATCATAAAATAGAGTACCTGTGCCTCTTTATCGTGCCGCGTCAGCTGGCCGTTGGTTACCACAACTTCACCCTCGTGCAACGGGATGAGTACATCGTTACTTACTCCTTCTTCATTCGCAGCCCATACCCGAATAAAGGACCGTTTGCTTTCACGGGCTTGCGCTGGAATTTCAAATTCAATGCGATCATCGGTGAGGGTGACGTGGGAGGCGGGCAACCGAAAGTTTTTCCAATACACGTTTACCTCGGTGGCCGGGTTTGAAAGCGTCAGGGATACCGTGCCATCATCGGCTTTCTCGGTTCGGATCAAAGGCAGTTTCGCGGGGTCAGGACGTGGCAGGCGAAGCACGGAGTTCCAACCGCCCATGCCGTTGTCAACCGAATCACGGTTGGCGGGATCTCGTTTTTCTTTGCCATCGGCTACAAAGAGATATTGGTAGGTGCCGGGATTCAGTTGAAGATCGATCGTAAACTCACTCTCTGTTTTGGTTAACACCGTGGCTTCCGGATTCCACGAATTGAATTCACCTTTTGCTTTGACGGTACCGGCAGTTGCCGGGTAGCGCAACGTTACCGGCAGTTTGGAGGCGCGCTGCAGCGGAATGGCGTAGGCCTGCCCCGCACTCCACAGCAGCACATTGCCCAAAGCCGTTGGCAGGGGACCGGAAATCACCAGCCGGTTTTCATTCCGCGTGAAGGGTACACTCGGTTGTATTTGAATCGAATCGATGCGACTTACATCGGTGACAAAATCCTCGAACACCAGTTCGTTGGGCCCGGGTGCCAGTAACACGGGTGTAGCCAGCCCGGTCATTAACTCCTGATCGTTGAAGCGGAGTTCAGGTGTGGTGCGGCAGGCGCTCAGCAGCGCCAGGCTACCAATGAAAAACCATGTTTTGCGTTTCATAAGGAACAAGTACAGATGCCAGCGAAGAAATGTGCGGAGCATCGGGTTGCGTGTTGATGGGATCGAAATTGCTGATCGGATTCAGGAACTGATAACGGCTGCGTTCGATGGACACCGCGCGCGAATTGAGCGTCAATGACAAGAGTGCCTCAAACCCGTGGAAGAATACACGCAGCGAGCGATACGGTGATGAATACGTTCCTTCTTGAGGGCGAATCGTCAACGTTCGCGCAGCAGGATCGAATTCAATTTTACGAAGGGCGTATGCGCCCTTCTCGTAATCAAAGGTGCGGCCGTCATCTTCGTAAAAATCAAATTGGTTGGTTGTGTTGCCGGCATACACGTGCAGTTCCAGAGTGTCACCGGTATCTGCTGAGTTACGACCCGCGTTGGGGCGCATGGGTAGAATCGATGAGCCGCGCACAAAAACCGGTAGCACTTCGATGGGTGCTTCAGCTACCATTTCCTGCGAGCCGCTAAAAGGTTTGTCCGTGTAGAAATCGAACCAGTTGCCTTCCGGCAGGTAAGTCTTCACCAGATCTTTGTTGCTCTCGGCTGGGATTACCAGCAGTGCGTGGCCAAAGAGGTATTGATTGTGATACTTGCCATCATATATCTTCTGATCGAACGGATAGTCAATAGCCAGACTGCGGTTGAGCGGTATACCGTTTTGCGAGGCCTCGTAAAACAACGAGTAAATGTAGGGGAGGAGCCGGTAGCGCAACTTCATATAGTTGCGTGAAATTTCCTCCACCCGCTCGCCATAACTCCACGGCTCGGAGTCGCGGCTGTTGATCATCGAGTGGCCGCGGTAAAACGGTGAAAACGTGCCGATGGCCATCCATCGGGCGAACAGTTTTTCATCTGCATTCCCTACAAAACCGCCAATGTCGTAACCGGTAAAGGCCAGACCTGAGAGCCCCATGCTGTTGAGCAATCGTACACCCGCCATCATGTGCGCATCGTAGGCTACGTTATCGCCTGTCCACACAGCAGCATAGCGCTGAATGCCGGCATAGCCCGAGCGCGTGAGGTTAAAGGGACGCTTATTGCCGAGCAGCGCTTTGGTACCTTCATACGTACTGCGCGACATCATCATGCCGAAAACGTTTCGGCCTTCCCGGGTAGTCGTTTTTTCCCCTTCAAAATCAAACTCCATCAGTTCGGGCAATGTATTACCCCACGTGGCGATTTCATTCATGTCATTCCAGAAACCCTCCACACCCAGGTTGACATACTCGCTGAACTGGCGGGCCCACCACGCCCGTGCCTTAGGGTTGGTAAAGTCCGGGAAATGGCACCAGCCGGGCCAAACCTGGCCAGAGTAAAGACCTCCATCGGGGTACTTCACGAAGATGTCCTCTTTCTTGCCGGATTCGTAGGCCGGATAGCCTTCTTCAATCTTGATACCGGGGTCACACATCACCACCACTTCAAACCCCATGGACTTCAATCGGTCAATCATTCCTTTCGGATCAGGAAAATGTTTTTTATCCCAGGTGAAAATCTTGTACGCGTCCATGTAGTGAATGTCCAGCACGATGGCATCGCCCGGGAAATCACGTTGATGAAAGTTTTCGGCAATGGCGATTACTTCTTTGTCGGGGTAGTAGCTGTAGCGGCATTGCTGATACCCCACGCTCCAGAGCGGGGGCAACGGCATACGACCGGTAAGCCAGGTGTAGTGGTTGAGGATTTCCCTTGTCGACTTACCCTGAATGAAGTAGTAGTTCATTTCACCGGCATCGGCCGAGAAGCTGGCGAATCGGTCGTTGGAGGCTCCAAAGTTGAAATGGGTCTTATGGCTGTTGTCGAGGAAGAGGCCATAGACGTGATGGCCATGAATGCCAATATAAAAGGGTATGGTACAGTAGAGGGGATCGGTATCGGGTCCGTAGCCGTAGGCATCCGTGTTCCAGTTTACATACCCGCGCCCCCGTTTGTCCAGCGGCCCGTTCTTTTCGCCTAAACCAACGAAGCGTTCACCGGGCTGGAGTTTTTTGTACGTAGTCAGCTGCTCACCGATCCATTGGGTGCCTAGTCCGGGGTCATCTTCGTTGATTAATTCCCCTCCAGTTGTTTCGCAGCGAAAGCGAACAGGAGATTTTGAAATCACCAGGCGGAATTGCGTGGTTGATAGCACAAGTTGCTTGTCGCTATCGGTTAAATCGAACTCAACCGGTTGAGGTTGCTGAACAACGGCATACGAAAAAGCCCGCCACGTGTCTTGCGGGCCAACCGAAAAGCGTACCACCGATGGTGAGTAGAAGGTGACCTGGAAATTCCCATTGGGCGTTTTGCCCTCAACACCATTGGCAGTTTTTGTATAAGACGAGAGGACACCCAACCCTAGGCTGAGCTTATGATTGCGGTTTGACGACATGGAGCTGGTGAACTACTTTTTCTTGATCGATGACTGCCGGACGATAAGTCGGGTTTTCAAAACTTTGGTTTCAGGCTGAGGCTCGCCCTGGTCTTTGTCTTTCATTTCGATGTGCCGGATGAGCAGGCGCGCAGCCTCTTGTCCCATTTCATACCCTGGCTGATCAACCGAACTGAGCGGGGGATCCATCAACTGACTGAAGAACCAATTGCTGAATCCCATCAGGGCAACATCGCCTGGAATGTTAAGGCCTTTTTCTTTGATGGCCTTCATGGCCCCCATCGCCAGCATGTCGTTGTTGGCAAATATGGCATCTGGTGGCGGAGTCAATGCCAATAATTTGCGCGTGGCTTTTTCGGCTTCCTCCAGCGTGCCGCTGGGGCACTGCAAGACAAAGTTCTCCTGGTAGGGGAGATTGGCTTCCCGCAGCGCGTCTTTATAGCCGCGAAGGCGATCTTCGCTGATTAGCAGGTTAGGGGCAGCCTGCAGATGGGCTATGCGCTTGCAGCCCTGTTCAATAAGGTGACCAACCGCCTCTTTGGCCCCCACATAGTCATCCACAATAACTTTACTCGTGTTCGGATTGTTGTACATCCGGTCGTAAAACACGATCGGGACTCCTTTCGACAAGATTGACTCGATGTGGTCGTAGTTGGTGGTTTCACGTGAGATGGATAGCAACATGCCGTCCACACGGCTGTTGAACAGCGCTTTCAGGTCGGTTACCTCGCGATCGAATGACTCGTTCGATTGGGTGATAATGACACTGTAGCCAGCTTCGTAGGCCACGTCCTCGATGCCCGAGATAACTGTGGAGAAGAAAAAGTGGACCAATTCGGGTATGACAACCCCAATCGTATTGGTTTTTTTTTGCCTGAGGCTGAGCGCCACAATATTCGGCTGGTAGTTCAGTTTGTCGGCCAGCGCATTGACTGCCTTTTTGGTTTCCGAACTGATATCGGGATGGTCTTTGAGTGCCCTTGAGACCGTAGAGGGCGAAATGCCCAATTCTCGGGCGATGTCTTTGATGGTTACCTGGTTGAATTTCATACCGACCTTAAAGATACGAACCTATTCCGCAACTTGTTTGCGATAACGGTTGAAACTCTTGTTCAACCGAGCGAAACTTCCTGTTGTGCCTGTCAAACATTTGGCACAAACCGTTGAACAAACGATTTCGATAATTCAGTCCTCTTTGAAAGTCGGTTTTCATGTGCTTTTTTGGGACATTTACGTCACTATGAGAATAATTGGATGGTTTGTTTGTGTTGTCTTTTTCTCCGGCCTGGCTGTCGCTCAAACGGTAAACTTGACCCCTACGGTTACCCCAGCGTTTTTTACCGTCAATACACCGATTACAGTTGAGTATGACGTTACGGGCACATCGTTGGCGGGTCTTCAGAACGCCTATGCCTGGGTATGGATTCCGGGACAGAATATTGATGCCCGGTATAACATCAATCCGGCAACATCAAATCCAGGTCTAACCGACAATGCCAAATTCACAAAGTCGGTTTCAGCCGGGCGAACCGTTTTTACCATTACGTTCACGCCAGCGGCCTTTTTTGCCACCAGTATTGCCACGCAAACCCGGATGGGGATTCTGTTAAAGGGAACTGATTGGAGTGCCGGGCAGACAACGGATCACCTGATGAATTTCTGGGATGGCTCATTTCAGTTGCAGCTTACCTCGCCCTCGTCACGACCGATCTTCGTCTCGTCAGGTCAAGTCATTCAAATCCGCGCCAACACACCCATTCCTGCTAGTTTTGAGTTGCGCTTGAATGGGTCAGTCATCCACACCGCTTCCGGGGTGTCCAGCTATTCTCACGATCATGTCGTAACGGAATTGTCAGGGTTCTCAACAGTGGAGCTTACAGCTGTGGCCGCTTCTTCGTCTGACAGCGAACAGTTTCAGTATATCATTTCAGGGCCCAGCCCGGTGCAGGCCCGGCCGGCCGGAGTTATTGCCGGCATTAACTACCGAAGTGATCCCACTAAAGTTATTCTGTGCCTCTGGGCACCGGGAAAATCTTCCGCGTATGTTTTTGGTGATTTCAGCAATTGGCAGGTTTTACCGTCCAATCTTATGAAGCGCGATGGTGAGTTCTTCTGGATTGAGCTTTCGGGCCTGACCAGTGGTTTGGAGTATGGCTATCAGTACCTGTTAAACGAAACGGTTAAACTGGCCGATCCGTTTGCCGATAAGATACTTGATCCGGATGATCAGTACATCAATGCCGAGACCTATCCCTGCCTCAAATCCTACCCGCCCCAGGCTCTTAACACGCAGTGGTACTTCAACCGCGTGTCCGTTTTTCAAACAGGGCAAGCCGCGTATCCGTGGGTGGTCACCAATTTTTCAAAACCGGCCAAACCTACCCTGATCATCTATGAACTCTTGATTCGGGATCTTTTCGAGAATGGCAAGCGGAACTATCAAAACCTGATTGACACCATTGGCTATTTCAAGAGACTTGGGGTCAATGCTGTCCAATTAATGCCGATCATGGAGTTCAATGGCAACGAAAGCTGGGGATACAACCCAACCTTTATGTTTGCCCCGGACAAGTACTACGGTACCAAAAACAAACTCAAAGAGTTTATTGACAAATGCCATCAGAATGGCATTGCCGTGATTTTGGATATCGCGATGAATCATCAGGATCTGCCCAACTCGTTTATTCTTCAAGATCTCGATCCTGTAACGGGAGGGCCGGCCGCCACCAACCGGTGGTTTAATCAAACGGCACGTCACCCGTTCAATGTATTTTTTGATATGAACCACGAGAGTGCATATACCAAGAAATACCTTGATACAGTAAATTACTACTGGTTGAACGAGTACAAGATTGATGGCTTCCGTTTTGATTTGTCTAAAGGATTTACCCAAACAAATAATCCCAACGATGTGGGCGCGTGGTCAGCCTACGATGCATCGCGTATCGCGATTCTCAAAAGAATGGCGGATAAGATATGGTCCCACTCACCGGACGCATACGTCATCCTGGAGCATTTTGCCCAGAACTCGGAGGAGCAGGAGTTGGCGGATTATCGGTCAGGTGAGGGTAAGGGGATGATGTTTTGGGGAAATCTGAATCATTCGTACAGTCAGTTGGTAAAAGGAGTGGTTGATGGTTCTGACATTTCAGGAGTATACCATAAGAACCGCGCCTGGTCTTCACCTCACCTGATTGGTTATATGGAGAGCCATGATGAAGAGCGCGTGATGTATCGCGCCTTGACGGAGGGTGCCGCTGCCAGCGGCTATAACACACGGAATGTAAACACGGCACTGGCCCGAATGAAGGCAGCTCATTTGGCTTTGATCGGTGTTCCGGGACCCAAGATGATCTGGCAATTTGGGGAACTGGGGTATGATGTGAGTATCAACCAATGCACCAACGGAACAGTCAATAGCAACTGCCGCCTGGATATCAAGCCGTTGCGCTGGAATTATCTGGATGAACCTGTGCGTGCCGACCTTTTTAATCACGTAGCGGATCTAAACCGACTTCATCAAACCTATGATATCTTTCACTCTGGAGATGCGCTGATGACACCCGGCAACGGGTTGGTAAAAACAATCGTTTTGCGAAACTCCCCCTTTACGGCCAATCCGGTAGCGCCTGAAGACATGAATGCGGTTATTGTGGTGAATTTGGGACTGACGACCACGACCGTAAATGTAGGATTCCCACATACGGGAACATGGTATAGCTATTATGGGTATGGCACCCCCGTGAACGTGTCAGTGAATCCAATGCCCATTAGCCTGGGCCCCGGGGAGTACCGGCTCTTTACTGATGTCGCCATTGAAAATGAGATTGTGGTCGGTTTGACCGAGGAGGTTAGGCCAGATGTAGTCGTGTTTCCGAATCCAGCAGGTACCTGGGTATCGTTTTCGGGCGTAGTTCCGGAGTCGGTTCGCCTGGTTCATGGCGATGGACGGGTGGAGGTGCTGGTTTCGGATGGGAACGGCCGTTGGCCACTTGGCAATGCTCGTGGACTGGTGTTGCTGGAGGTTGTTGTTGATGGGGTGCGGCTGTACCGGAAACTGGTCGTTCAGTGAGCAAATGGGTTAAACAAATCCTGACGCAATCGTTTGCGGGTTCGTTTCCGAAAAAAAAATACGGCTTTTGACCATTAACCTTATGTTAAGCCGGAATAATCTTCTTTAAATTGGCACATTCAAAATGTTATCCAACCTATGATCAAACCTTTACGAAACCTTATTTTGTTTGCGGTAGCTGCACTTGCGGCCGCGGCTTGCGACAACGGGAATGCCGATGTTACGGTATTTGATTCACCTCCGGCTGTTACGGTGATCCGGCCCGGAGCGGTTACAGCCAATGTGAATTTTGACATGAAATTGAAGTTCAGCGATGGTGCCGACCCGTCAATTTCGAGCTCTGCGCTGGCGTCAGCTACCTACAAGATAAAACAGGGGGCTAACACTGTTCGGGAGGGCAACCTAACTCTGTCTGGCGTGGTTCAGGAGACTGCGACAACCATACAAGCCCTTGCCACAGGAAATTACAGCCTGGAGGTGATAGCCATTGATGCGAACAATAACCGCGATACCGTTACGACTGACTTTCGCGTGGTTTCGTCTGTGGCCTTGATCGGAAGTGCAACCCCGAATGGATGGAGCGGTCCCGATCATGACCTGACGCGCAGTGCCAGCGACCCGGATGTATATACCATCAATAACTTCGTCATGACCAGTGGTGAAGCAAAGTTTCGGGCTGACAACGACTGGGCAACGAATTGGGGTGCAACAGCCTTTCCCAGCGGCAAGGGTACGTTCGGTGGTCCGAATATTCCTGTTGGCCCTGGCACCTACAACGTCACGTTCAACTCCGCAACAGGCGATTATACCTTTACGAAACTCAATTAAAACTATACCTAATCTCCAATTACTATGACAAAACTCTATCTGCGCATACGCAGTTGCCTGTTGCTGGTCCTGATGGTCCTAACCGTCTCGGCAATGGCTCAAAGCCGTACGGTGACTGGTAAAGTAACGGACTCGGGTGACGGCTCGCCCATTCCTGGCGTAAACGTGCTCGAAAAAGGTACCAGTAACGGTACGGTTACCGATGCCGATGGCAATTATTCAATCTCTGTAGGTGACAATGCCGTGCTGGTGTTCTCGTTTGTGGGTTACACCAGCCAGGAAGTCACGGTTGGTAGCCAGTCAACTCTTGACATCGGATTGCAGCCGGATGTTACCGCTCTCTCCGAAGTGGTGGTAGTTGGTTATGGTACTCAGGAAAAGAAGGAAATTACCAGCGCTGTCGCCAGCGTGTCTGCGGAGAACTTTAACCGCGGTAACCAAACGACTGCAGCCGGTTTGTTGGTCGGTAAAGTTCCCGGCCTGTCAGTAACGCGCCCCGGTGGTGACCCCAATCAGGCTCCTACGCTTCGTCTTCGTGGTATTACGACCTTTGGGGGTAACGCAGAACCTCTCATTGTTATCAATGGCGTGGTAGGTGCTTCCCTCGAAAACATAGATCCTAATGACATTGCTACCATGGACATCCTGAAGGATGGTTCGGCAGCAGCTATCTATGGTGCGCGCGGTTCAGGTGGTGTTATTTTCATTACGACCAAGTCTGGTAAAGGCGGAGGTACGTATACGAATGTGAACTACAACGGTTTTGTTACCATGGACCAGGTGGCGAATAAAATGGATGTTCTTTCCGCTTCCGAGTATGTTGCGCGTGGTGGGACAAATTTTGGATCCAGCACCGATTGGTTCAATGAATTAACGCAGACAGGTTTTTCGCACACCAACAATATCTCCGTTGATGGTGCAAATAACAACCTGACGTATTCGGCTGCGGTTAACTACCGCGATAATCAGGGGATTGTTAAAGGTGTTAATTTTCAGCGCTTGAATACGCGCGTGGAAGTAGGGAATTCGTTTATTGATGGCAAGCTGCGGGCTAAGGTATCCTTGGCATATAACGACCGTGATCAGGAGTCTATTAACCTGGCGGCATTCCGTTATGCGACTATTTACAACCCTACGGCACCTATTTTCGAAGGTACCCCAGACGATCAAAACGGTGGTTATTTCCAGCGCGATCTTTTTGATTTTTATAACCCAGTGGCGTTGGCCAACCAGCAACAATTTGTGGGTGAGCGCAAAAACTCACTTTCCAATTACCGCTTGGAGTATGATTTAATTGATAATTTGACTCTTGCCGTTAATTATGCAGTTGACCGTGAAGACGGTTTGAATGGCGCCTATTGGAGCACCAAAGATCGCATTGTGGGCTTTGGTGCAAAAGGCCAGGCGAGACGCGACACGTACAGTAACCGTAGCCGTCTTTTTGAAGCTACCGCTCGTTACGATCGCAGATTCGGTGACTTGAATACAGAAATTCTCGTAGGATTTGGAGACCAGCTCAGAAGCTTTGAAGGCTTCGCGGCCCAGGTTCGGCAGTTTTTGTATGATGGCCCCGGATTCAATGGTCTGGACTTTGGCGCGATACGGCAGGGTCCGGGAACCGAGGTTTCCAGCTACTACAACGAAGACGTGTTGCGTTCTGTATTTGCACGCGCCAACTTCAACTACAAAAACACGTACTTCTTCTCCGCCACGGTGCGCAGCGAGTCGTGGAGCGGATTTGGCAAGGATGAAAAGACCGGTATCTTTCCCGCTGTAAGCGGTGGTGTTCAGATTACCGAACTGGTGGATTTGGGCGTGGTGAGTTCGTTGAAGTTTCGTGCTTCCTACGGTGTGACCGGCAATTTACCTCCGGCCAATAATTTGGCACTTCCCAACTATGGCCCCGCAGGCATTGTCGATTTCGATGGCAACCCGTTAACCTCCAGTGACCAATTTGTCAGGGTTACCAGAGTGCGTGACGCTAACCCAACACTGAAGTGGGAAGAAAAGACCGAGATAAATATTGGTTTTGATTATGGATTTTTTGACAACAAGTTGACGGGTTCAATTGAGTACTACACCCGTAACATTGACGACCTGCTTTATGGTATAAACTTGCCGGCAGGGTCTCCGAATCCGTTTGGTGACAGTGAGCAGAATCAGGCAAATTTTGCATGGGCAAATGTTGGCAGCATCCGTTCTGCAGGGTTTGAGTTCAGTGCAACCTATAACGGTCTGAAATTTGGCGGTGTTACCTACACGCCCAGTTTCAATTTCACATTGTATGACAAGGCCGTTATCGAATCTTTCAAGGTTGGTGATTTGGGGGTTAGTGAGATCCGTTTGTCAACTCCGGGTTCTCCTGGCCAAAATAATAATGAAATTATTCGCAACCTGCCGGGTCAAACATTGGGCAATATGTATGGTCCAACCTTCTTGGGGATTGACGAAAATGGACAATATATCTTTCCAGCCGAGCAGTTGGATGCCAACGGGGTTCCTAATCCGGATGCATTTGGCGTAGTTGGTAATGGTCTGCCGGATGGTGAATTCGGGTTCACGAATGACTTCCGCTTCAAGAATTGGGATGTTAACTTCCTGTTGCGCGGTGCCTGGGGTCATGATTTGTACAACTCCTACCGTGGTTTCTATGAAAACCGGGATGCTGCTTCTAAGACGTGGAACAGCGTGGTTACTGACAAAACGCCTTTTGTTACGCAGAGTCCCACATTTTCTTCTTTGTATGTCGAAGATGCATCGTTCATTCGCCTCGATAACTTTACGATAGGATACAATCTGCCAACCAAAAGCAATGTGTTCTCGTCAGTTCGGTTTTACTTAACGGGCCAGAATTTGTTCACAATTACGAAGTATACCGGGATTGATCCAGAGATTCGGTATACAGACGCTGAGCAGGGTGATCGCTTTAATGCAGCTTTGGCACCAGGTCTGGAAAGACGTAATACCTATGCTACGGTGCGTTCATTTACATTGGGCCTTAGCTTTAAAATTAAATAATCGAGTGTCATGAATAAGATGAATAAGTTTGTTATCGTTTTGGCGGCCCTCATGGGATTCGTGACGGCCTGCGAGGCTCCGGATCAGGAAGTTTTTGATGAGATACCGCGCGAGGACGCGCTCGGTACGACTAACCCCGATGCGTTGGCTGCCTTTGCGGCCAGTGCGTACCGCCAGTTGGTAGGTACCTGGGGTGGTCACAATTCGTTGTGGTCGCTGCAGGAGGTCGCCTCCGATGAAATGGTGATTGCCCAGAAGGGTGCTGACTGGGAAGACGGAGGGCAGTGGATACGAGTGCATCGTCACCAGTATTTGCCTTCCGAGCAGTCTGTCGGGAATGGATGGGGTTATTGCTATACCGCTATAGGTAACATCAATAACTTGTTGAAATCGTTTGGTGGCAACGCACTTCTAAGATCAGAGCTTGAAGTTACACGCGCCATGATTTATTTGTGGCTGATTGATGCCTACGGCAACGTTCCCATTATTACCGAGGAGACTACCGATACTACTCCTCCGACAGCACCTCGCGCGCAAGTTTACGACTTCATCGAGAAAAGCATCATAGGTGGAACCTTTGCCGGCAAGGTATTTGCGAATAACCTGGCAAACTTGAGTGCTCAAAAAACGTATGCCACGATGAACCGTTGGGTGGCTAACGTGGTTTTGGCCAAGTTGTACCTGAATGCGCAGGTTTACAAGGGTGCACAAGAGTGGCAGAAAGCCGCTGATGCATGCCAGGTCGTTATTGGGTCTGGTTTGTATTCGTTAGCCCCTACGTTTAAAGATAACTTTGTGACTAATAACGCGGGGTCCCCTGAAAACATCTTTGTTATCAACTACGATGAGAATAATGCAGAAGGGTTTAACCTGCCCCAAATGACGGGTCACTACCTGACTCAGCAAACGTTTAACCTGACCGACCAACCGTGGAATGGTTATGCTTCGCTCGAGGCGTTTTACAATTCATTTGAGACCGCTGACGCCCGCAGGGGTGCAAGCTTCCTGGTGGGTCCGCAGTTTAGCTCGGGTGGCGTTCGATTGAGAGATCTCAGCGCGGAGCCTGGGGATCCGGATGGTCAGGATTTGACGTTTACTCCTGAAATCAACATGTTAGCCCCTAACAGTTTCCGTCAAGCGGGCGCTCGCGTGGGTAAGTGGGAGTTCCGTTTGGGTGCGCGGCCCAGTTTGAGTAACGACTTCCCGATTTATCGTTATGCTGATGTGTTGTTGATGCGTGCCGAGGCCCTATGGCGTATTAACCCAGCCAGTGCAGAAGCACTCACCTTGGTTAATCAGGTGCGTGCCCGTGCCGGAGTAGCTGCTTTCCTGGCTGCTCAAATGACAGCCGATAACCTACTGGCCGAACGTGGCCGTGAGATGTTTGCGGAAGGTCATCGCAGATCGGACTTGATCCGTTTTGGAAGGTATAATGACCCCTGGTGGGAAAAGTCGGCATCAGCAACTACTCGGAATTTGTTCCCGATACCGCAAGGTCAGTTGCTGATTAATCCTGACCTCGTCCAGAATCCGGGTTATTAATTGAATTTTAGTTCTGTAATGAAGGCGATCCGTTAAGGGTCGCCTTCTTTTTTTTTGCAGATAGCGTACTTTTGTCGCTTCATATGAGATGGGTTGTGTTCATGCTGCCGGTCGTGTTTCTGGCTGCGGCCTGCGGGAGTCGGGTTGAATCCGAAGAAGGTTTGCTTCGTCTTCAGCCGGCCGCCCGGACCGGTATTGGCTTCATGAACACGCTGACCTATACGGAGGCATTCAATTGTTACACCTATCGCAATTTCTATAATGGAGCGGGGGTAGCTGTGGGGGATATCAACAATGACGGACTTGTGGATATCTACTTCTCGGGTAATCAGGTGGATAACAAACTTTACCTGAACAAAGGGGGATTTGTCTTTGATGATATTACCGAGCGGGCGGGTGTGGCTTGCCAAAATATTTGGTCTACCGGGGTTAGTATGGCCGATGTAAATGGGGATGGATGGCTTGATATTTTTGTCTGTAAATCGGGACCACCTCGTGACGGGGTTCGCCATAATGAATTGTTTATCAATAATGGCGATCTGACTTTTCGGGAAGAGGCGGCTAAGTGGGGAGTTGCCGATGAGGGGCTATCGGTGCATGGTGTTTTTTTTGACTATGACCATGACGATGACTTGGACTTGTATTTGTTGAACAACTCGAACCGGCAGGTTGGCATCTATGATTTGCAGGAGGGGCAACGCGAAATTCGTGATCCGTTTGGAGGCAATAAACTGTACCGAAATGACGGTGATCGGTTTCGGGACGTGAGTGCCGAGGCCGGCATTTACTCGAGTTCCATTGGATTCGGACTCGGGGTTGTAGCTGCGGATGTCAACCGGGATGGTTGGCAGGATCTTTTTGTTTCCAATGATTTTTTTGAGCGTGACTACTTATATCTGAACCAAAAAAACGGGACCTTCCGCGAGTCCCTTAATGAGGTGCTGTTAGAAACCAGTCTGGGCTCCATGGGGGCGGATATTGCGGATCTGACCAATGATGGATTTCCGGAGATCTACGTCACGGAAATGTTACCCGGCACCTTCGAGCGAATTCGTACGAAAGCGTCTTTTGAGGATTGGAATAAGTTTAGCGAGAATGTTCGCAGTGGCTACGGACATCAGTTTTCACGAAATGTACTTCAACTGAATAACCGTTGGTTACCGGGTTCAGATAGTCGGGTGACTTTTAGTGAAATTGCCCGATTTGGCCGCGTTCATGCCACCGATTGGAGTTGGGGAGCTCTCATTTTCGATATCAACCACGATGGCTTAAAGGATATCTACGTAGCCAATGGTATTCCAAAAGATCTGCTTGATCAGGATTACATTCACTATACATCACCCCCCATGTTGGCCTCTGCCGAGTTTAGGCGCGATAGTTCTTTGATGACCAGGTTGATTGATGCTATTCCGTCTTCTCCGCAACGCGATGCCCTTTTGTTGAATCAGGGGGATAGTACCTTTCGAGATAGGAGTTCCGAAGCCGGCATGGCACCGGACTATTCGAACGGAGCTGCCTACGCGGATTTTGATAACGATGGGGACTTGGATTTGGTGGTAAACCGAATTAATGAAGTGGCTGCGTTGTATGAGAATACCGCGTCTGGGGTTGATTTTGACCGTCACTATCTTCAAATCAAACTCGTTGGACGGGGAGGCAACACTTCGGCCATCGGTGCACAGGTTAGCGCCTACTGTGCTGGCAAATTGTTTTATGTTGAGCAATCGCCCGTCAGAGGCTATTTGTCAACCGTAGATGAGCGCCTTCACATCGGGTTGGGGCGGTATCAAAAAATTGACTCGTTGGTCGTACTATGGACTGACGGTACAAAATCGCGGTACCTGGATGTACCCGCCAATCAAATGCTGGTAGTTCGACAGGTAGCGACATCTCCCATTGAAGCCGTTTCACGTGAATTCGACCCTTTGCTTCGGCCGGATACGGCCTGGTTCTCAGTCCATGAACGGATATCCACTCAGTTTCAGGACTTCGATCGTGACCGGCTGATTTTTGATATGGTGAGCAATGAAGGACAGCGCATGGAAGTCGGTGATGTGGACGGAGATGGACTTAGTGATTTGTTTGTGGGTGGTGCAGCCGGGCAGTCGGGTGAATTGTGGTTGCAAAAAGAGAATTTTCGATGGGAACGTTCTGTGCAGCCCGCGTTTGATCAGGATAAAGACTACGAGGATCGTGACGCGGTTTTCTTCGATGCCGATACTGATGGTGATCTAGATTTGTTCGTGGCCAGCGGAGGGTATCAGCCCGGTTTCGGATCAAACCTTCTCGAAGACCGCTTGTACGTGAACAACGGAAGTGGGATCTTCTTACGGAAACGGGACTGGCTCCGATCTTTACTTTTATTTGAGCCAACCTCGGCTGTAACGGTGCTTGATTTTAATCGAGATGGTCTGCCGGATCTCGTGACCGCGAGTCGACTGATACCATTTGCTTACGGACGCTCTGCCGATGCGCATCTATTGTTGAATCGTGGTGGCATTTTTGAGGAAGTCACGGATCGCATGGCCCCCGGATTCAGAGGCCTGGGTTTGTTGACTGGCGTGGAAGCGATTGACTTCGATAGTGATGGCGATGACGATCTGGTATTTGCCGGTGAGTGGATGGGTGTCACCCTGTTTGAGAATCAGGATGGTCGGTTCATCGATCGTTCGGATAAGCTCGGATTACAGAATATCAGGGGCAGATGGATGTGTGTAAAAGTTGCTGATCTGAACGGAGATGGCCGGCCGGATTTGGTGCTGGGTAACGAAGGATTAAATGTTCGTTATCCGTCAAGTGCGAAAACTCCCTCTTGGCTTTTCGTAGGTGATTTTGACCAGAATGGGTCGGTGGAGCAGTTGCCGTGTACTCAGGTGGGCGATCAGGTTTGGCCGATACCGCTACTTCCTGACCTGATCAAACAAATGCCTTCTCTTCGAAAGCGATTCCTGACGTTTTCTTCGTATAGTCAGGCCCGTGTGACAGACCTACTTTTACCTGAGCAGTTGGCAAAGGCGCAGAAGCTAATGATTAATGAATCGCGGTCGATAACCTTGGTGAATGAAGGAGGATGGAAGTTTAACGCAATTCCATTGCCTTCTGCTGCGCAAATTACTCGTTTGTATGGAGTTGAGGTGGCGGATTTTAACCGAGATGGATTGGTGGATTTGATTGTTGGCGGCAATCAATACCGGGCCAAGCCGGAAATGGGGATTCAGGGTGCCGGTTATGGCCAGGTGTTACTCGGCAGTGGCAACGGCCATTTTACTCCAATTTCGCCCGGTCGCTCGGGGGTTTATGTTCCGGGGGAAATCCGGGACATTAAAAAGCTCGGGAGCGATGGTCGACAACACATTTTGATTCTGCGAAACAATGAAAGAATAAGCATTTATGAATATGGGAAGAAATAGGATTGTTGCCTTTTATCTCGTAGTGGCTTTGTTTTTAGCGGGGTGCCAAGAGTCCAAATATGAACGACTGGTAAAGACGGAGTTGGCGCGTAACGTGCGGTATGATAGTTTGTTTTTGGGGCTTTCGTTTAATATGCCGAGGAAGTCTTTTTTTGAACATTGTTGGAACCTAAACAAGCAACAGGTTGTCACCAACGGACCTGGTCCGTTGTCCGTTCAGCACTACCTTGACTCTTCCTTTTTGGCATACCCATCGTATATGCGGTTCTATCCGGAATTTGCCGAAGAGAAGATTTGCAAGATGCCGGTTGATTTTACCTACGTTTTCTGGGCACCCTGGAACCCCAGCATGTCAGCCGACTCATTGGAGTTGCGCGTGAAGGATTTGTTCGAGAAGTGGTACGGTGGTGAGTTCTTGCTGGTAGAAAATAAGGACAGGAACGCCCGTGTATGGGTTAAGGTGGATGGCAACCGGAGAATCCGCATCTTTAAAATGAATATTTCAACGGTGCGGGCAGATTTTGTAGACTTGATGAACCCGGCTAACGATAAACGTAACGATTAATGAAGTTATTGGGAAAAATTGGGCTGGTGATTGTTTCCCTGGCATTTCTCGTCATGGGATGTGGTGATTCTGGGGGTCGCACATCGCTTTTTCAACAACTTCCATCGTCACGAACGGGGTTGCGCTTCCGAAATGATTTATCATTTTCACAAGAGTTCAACATCTTTACCTACCGGAATTTTTATAATGGGGGAGGAGTGGGAATTGGCGACATCAACAACGATGGATTGCCAGATGTCTATCTTACTTCAAATCTGGGCGAGAACAAACTGTATCTGAACAAGGGGAGTTTTGTGTTTGAAGATATCACCGTTCCATCCGGGGTAAAAGGTTCGAGGGGTTGGAGTACGGGCGTTGCTATGGCCGATGTCAATGGTGATGGTTGGCTGGATATTTACGTTTGTAATTCGGGTGATGTGGATGGGGACAACCGTCAAAATGAGCTATTCATCAACCAAGGAGATCTCACTTTTTCTGAAGAGGCCAAACGTTACGGTTTAGCAGACTCGGGCCTTTCCACCCATGCGGCTTTTTTTGACTATGATAAGGATGGTGATTTGGATATGTACTTGCTCAACAACTCGTTTACGGCCATCGGTACATTTAATCTGATGAATAATCTTCGTGACACGAGAGATCCGCGCGGTGGCGATAAGCTCTTCCGTAACGATGGAGACCGGTTTCAAGACGTCAGTGAAGAAGCTGGAATCTACGGTAGCGAAATCGGGTTTGGATTGGGCGTCACCGTAGGGGATGTGAACAATGATACCTGGCCTGATATTTTTATCTCCAATGATTTTTTTGAGCGTGACTACCTGTATATCAATCAGAAGAATGGCACTTTCCGTGAGGAACTTACGAGCCGACTGCAATCCATTAGTGCAGCGTCCATGGGGGCAGATATGGCGGATGTGAATAATGATGGCTGGTTGGATGTCTTTGTCACGGATATGTTGCCGGGAGATCTCAGGCGAATGAAGCAAATCACTACGTTCGAGAATTGGGACAAATTCAATTATAACCAGCGGAATGGTTATCATTATCAGTTGACACGCAATATGCTCCATCTCAATCGGGGTGGCGGAGTGTTTAGTGAAATTGGCCGCCTGGCAGGGGTCGAAGCGACAGACTGGAGCTGGGGTGCCTTGATGTTCGATATGGATAACGATGGGCTCAAAGATATTTTTGTCGCCAATGGTATCTATCAGGATATCACCGATCTTGACTATCTTAATTTTATCGATAGTGATGAAACGAAACGCAGAATTATCTCCAAGGAAGGCGTTGACTATCGGGCATTGATCGATCCGATACCGGTTAACCCGGTGCCGAACTACGCCTTCAAGAATACGGGTGATCTTCGATTTGATAATCGTGCGGATGACTGGGGTTTGGGCACTCCGTCACATTCAAATGGGTCGGCCTATGGCGATTTGGATGGTGATGGCGATTTGGATCTGGTGGTAAGCCAGTTAAACAACGAAGTGGCTGTTTATGAAAATACAGCGCAGCAAAGCCAAACCCCGCCTGGTTACCTGCGGATAAAACTTCAAGGCGGCCTTCGAAACACCGCTGGTGTGGGAGCCCGGGTTGTTGTTTCCACCGGGGACCGTAAGGTGACACTCGAACAGATGCCAACACGAGGCTTTCAGTCCTCCGTTGACCCGGTGATGGTTATCGGATTGGGTAAGGCGGCTATTGCCGATACGCTAAGTGTGACCTGGCCTTCGGGCAAGGTCTCCGTCTTGGTTAATGTTCCATGTAAACAAACACTGGTCATACGTGAGGCTGATGCTCGTGAACCCGGGCCGGGCCGACAGGAAGGAGCCACTATTTTCGCGAAGGTGGAGGGGCGACTTGACTATCAACACACGGAGAATACCTTCGTTGATTTTGATCGGGAGAGATTGGTTTATCAGATGTTGTCGACCAGCGGCCCGCCAGCAGCCGTGGGCGATCTGAATGGTGATGGTCTTGAAGACGTTTGGTTGGGTGGATCCGCGGGTTCGTCTGGAACCATCTTCTTCCAAAATTCAACAGGCACATTTACGCGTAGTGAACAACCTGCGTTGGCGCTCGATCGCGACAGTGAGGATACCGATATTGTACTAGGTGATTTGGATGGAGATGGCGACCTGGACGCGGTAGTGGCGAGCGGTGGAAGTGAATTCGGCTTAGGGGCACCCGCGCTTCGTGATCGGGCCTACCTCAACAATGGAAAGGGCGATTTCACCAGGCTATTGGGAACTGATTTGGATCGGGTTAACGAAATAACGTCATCGCTGGTTTTGGCTGATTGGGATAATGATGGAGATCTTGATCTTTTCACCGGATCTCGAATGGTTCCCTTCGCCTACGGCATGACGCCAAGCAGTCACCTGTTTCTGAATGATGGTTCAGGACGATTCCTTGAGCGTACTGCCGATCGCGCGTCCTTGTTATCCGGATTAGGTATGATCACAGACGCGGCAGCACTGGATTATGATGGGGATCGCGACCAGGATTTGGTTTTAGTGGGTGATTGGACAGGTATATTGATTTTGGAAAACCACGATGGTGTGTTTTCGCTTTCTGAGAATGAACTTTCCGGTTATCGGGGTTGGTGGAATACCGTGTATTGCTCGGATATTGATCAGGATGGTGATCCTGATTTGGTAGTGGGCAACCATGGCTTAAACTCACGTTTTAAAGTCAACGAGGAACAAAAGCTCGGCCTGTTTGTCGGTGATTTTGATTCCAATGGCTCAGTAGAACCTGTTTACGCTTTGAATCAAAAAGACAACTGGACGCCTCTCGCGTTACGGCACGATCTGATCGCCCAAATGCCCGGGTTGAAAAAGAAGTTTCTAAAGTATGCCGACTATAACAATTTGGCTCTTCACGATGTATTTGGTAAAGAGGCATTGGCTAAATCGGTTCGTTTGGAAGCGAATTACATGGCGACTTCGGTGGTCGAGAATAAGGGTAACGGGCGGTGGCAGTTACGGCCGTTACCGGTGGAAGCTCAATTTGCTCCCGTCTACGCTATTTCGTCTCTTGACTACAATAAAGATGGGGTGTCTGATCTGATTCTGGCGGGCAACCTGTTTGAGGTTAAACCTGAGGCCGGCCGCTACGATGCCCTTCTCGGAGGTGTTCTTCTGCAGGGAAAGGGTAACATGCAATTTGAGGCGGTTCCGTACTTGCAGACGGGGTTGACGAAAGTGCTTGCCGCGAGAGCGATTCGGACAATAGATGTTGCCGGACAGAAACTCCTGATGGTAACGGCCAACCAGGACATCTTGACCTTGTATTCCCAACCGGAATGAAAAGCCACGGGCTTTACTTTCTGTTGGCTTGCTTGGCGATGGCGGGCTGCCGCCATACGGCAGATAAACCGCTTTTCCAATTAATGTCGCCTGCTGCCACTGGCGTTGCGTTTCAAAATCAGCTTAATGAGCGCAAACTCAACATCGTGCAGTACTTGTATTACTACAATGGCGGTGGTGTCGCTGTTGCGGATGTTAATCGTGACGGACTTGAGGATATATTCTTTACTGGAAATGAGGTAGGCCACTTTTTGTACCTGAACAAAGGCAATTTTCAATTTGACGACATTTCAGCCTCAGCAGGTGTAAACCAAAACAAAGGGGACTGGTCGACCGGGGTTACCATTTGCGATGTCAACATGGATGGATGGGTGGACTTCTACGTGTGCCAGGTCGGAGATTACAAAGGGGTAAAGGGGCATAATCTCTTGTATGTTAATCAAGGCGACTTAACTTTTATGGAGCAATCCGCCCAGTATGGCTTGGATTTTTCGGGGTTCTCCACTCAGGCGGTTTTTTTTGATTACGACCGGGATGGTGATCAGGATGTGTACCTGTTAAATCATTCTGTTCACCAGGTAGCCAACTATGGTCCATCATCGCTCAGGCAGGAGGTAGATCCCAAGTCTGGCGACCGGCTCTTTGAACGGGTTGAAGAGGGGGGTAGAGTTTTTTTTCGTGATGTCACCCAGTCAGCCGGAATTTGGTCAAGTTCGATTGGATATGGATTAGGGGTGGTGGCCACCGATGTTAATCAGGATGGGTGGTTAGATTTATATGTAGCAAATGACTTTCATGAAATTGACTATCTCTATATCAATAATCAGAATAAGACATTCACCGAATCGTCATCGGCCTGGCTAGGCCACACCAGCCGGTACTCCATGGGCGTTGATGCGGCTGATTTGAATCGGGATGGATATCCGGAAATTATGACATTGGATATGCTTCCGGATGACCCCTACATCTTACAAAAATCGGCTGCCGAGGATACACAGGAAGTATCTGATATCAAACTGGCATTTGGGTATGGGCCGCAGAACGTGCGCAATGCATTACAGTTAAATCGGAAGTCATTCTTTCAGGAGATTGCGCAGTGGTCAGGCATTGAGGCCACCGACTGGAGTTGGTCTTGCCTCATGGCTGACCTCGATAATGACACCCGGCACGAGATCTTTGTTACAAACGGCATTTACAAACGGCCTAATGATCTGGATTACATCCACTACCAGGCGAATATGGCCCGCAAAGGCGGTCAAATAGCCGATGGCGAGCTTATTACAAAGATGCCGTCACTTAAGATTTCGAACTATTGCTTTAAATCACGGGATGAGTTAAAGTTTGACGATGTTGGGGCGCAATGGGGATTGGCCGATGCCTCCTACTCGTCAGGGGCTGCCTATTCCGATCTTGATAATGATGGTGACCTGGATCTGGTTATCAATAATGTTAATATGCCGGCTTTTATTTACCGCAATGAGACATCGCCTGGATCTGCAAAAAACTTTTTGAAGTTAAGGTTGAAAGCAACTCGTTGCCAATTCGGCTTGAGCAGTACCGTGGAGGTGTTTTCAGGTACAGGAAAATACCTGCGAGAAAATATTGCTACACGCGGATTCTTGTCCTCGGTGTCACCAACCTTGCATATTGGCCTGGGCACTGAGACGGTAGATAGCATTCTTGTTCGTTGGGCAGACGGCCAGGAGGAAATGTTCAGGGGGGCACCTAGAGGCGAGATAACCCTGGAACAAGGTTCCGGCAAATCAGTCGAGGAGGCTTTTTTGGTGGAGACCAGTACACCTTGGGAAGTTCGTCCACTTTCCTTTTTTCATCGTGAGGATTCGGGATTCCGGGACTATGATCGAGAGCCTCTTATTCCATACTTGTTATCGAGAGAGGGGCCCGCCCTTGCCGTGGGTGACGTAAACGGAGATGGTTTTGATGATGTTTTTTTGGGAGGGGCAAAGGGTCAGGCAGCCGAACTGCATCTGCACACCCGTTCGGGTTTTGTTCGATTCGACCCGAGCGGCACCTTTGAGCAGGACTCCGATTCCGAGGATGTTGATGCTGTCTTCTTTGATGCAGAGAAAGATGGAGATTTGGATTTGTTGGTAGTCAGCGGGGGAAATTTCACCAATGAGCTGTCTGAAGAGTTGGATATGCGCCTATACGTCAACGTGGGGAACGGCAGCTTTGTCCGATCACCGCACTTTCCTTCAGTTCGTTTGAATGCTTCCTGCGTTCGAACAGCAGACGTAGATGGTGATGGAGATGAAGATATTTTTGTCGGTGCTCGTGCAGTGCCAGGACAGTACGGGCAGACGCCCGTCAGTTACCTGCTTCGAAATGATGGAAACCTGAGATTTGTAGTCGCCCAGCATCTGTCGCCCGGAATGGTGACCGATGCCCAGTGGTTTTCGCCAGGTGCAGGCAGGCTTCCCGAGTTAATTGTGGTGGGCGATTGGATGCCGATATGTTTGTTTCGAAATGAAGGGGGTCAGCTTAAACTTGCGACTGTTAATGGCTTTGCAGGTACTGAAGGATGGTGGCGCACCGTAACCGTTGCCGATCTAAACCAAGACGGTGTAGTTGATTTCTTACTTGGGAATTTAGGATCTAACACAAAGTTACGCCCGAGTGGAGAACTTTCAGTTGAGTTGTGGCGGAGTGACTTTGATCGGAACGGGAATGCCGAGTCGGTTTTGTTTTACCCGCAGAAGGGGCAATTGATCCCCTTGTCAAGCAAGCAGCAAATGGGTAAGGCATTGCCTTTTATAAACAGACGGTTTCCGACCAATGAACGCTTCGCCCGGAATCAAGGCCCGTCAGATGTACTAAATGTTAAAGATGAGGCAACAGTGGAACGAAAGCGTTCGAAGATTATGGAATCCGGAGCTATGATTTCAACAGGTAGCGACTACGTCTTTCAGCCATTTGCCGGGCCGGCACAATTGAGCTGTATCAATCAAATCAGTTTAATGAAAGATCAGCATCACTGGCTGCTTGCGGGTAATACAAAATCAACGGTTATCGGATTGGGTGCGTTGGATTCATTTGGGCTGGCGGTCTACGATACAAAGTCTGGGACGGTTGAAGTCATTGCTCCGTTCGCCCGGTCGGTTGTGCGCAAGATACGCGAGATTCGGACGCCAACAGGAGTTGCGTGGATCTTGGCCGTGCAAGGCGGACGGGCCTATTACGTCCGGTCTGTGGAATAGAAACGGTGTCCGGTTGCGACCAGCCCGTAGCGACAATCTAGAGCGTGCGTCTAAAACCACGGTGGCGGCTCACCCGATCCGTTCGGCAGTTTGCTGCAGTCCAGGCAGATAGCCGGATATTTGTCAAAGGGCTTGTCGGGATTGTATTCGCAATAGGGCTCCAGGTAAAAGGGAATCCAGCCAGGCACAAGAAAAAAGCGATTGATCGAAACGTTGGCTACCTCAAAGTATCCGAGCACTTTTTCAGCCGGATCATCCGGATTGGTGAAGTTTCCGATAACGGTAGCGGGTGGTGTGTCGAAGGGTGAACCTCGGTTTGCGAGTACATCTCGAATCCTTGCCCAATAGGAATGGCAGTTAGCACTAATGCTCAGCTGCCGGACGGTGAAATAGTGACGGCTTTTGAATGTAAAGTCGATCTCACGCGATACCAGTTGCTGATCTATTTGATTTTTAGTGAGCGCGGCTGTATTGATCAGATTGATCTTTTGCGGGTTTACCCGGTCCGATGCATAGCAAGGAGGCGGTGGCGTGTTAAAAGGATCGGGAAAATCGGTGAGATCGAAGTAATAGTTCTCTTCAACTTCCCATCGCAGAAATAAGTTGTTCGAGTTAGGAAGGGTTGATTTCGAATGTACATAGATCAACCGTACAAGACGTTTTCCGTCACTGCTGATAACCGATTCATCTGAGAAGGTGTGATACGCGGAGTCAACACCGACAGAGAGGGGCATGGTCTCAACTTGTGACCGATACGTTCGACTGCCGACACGAACAGATAGCGAATAGGACTGCCCCGGGATACCACCCGTTAGACCTTGAATGAGATATTGCCCCGGCTTGATTTCAACGGCATTAAAATTGCCCTGACTGCTGATTAGCTCTACTTGGGCCCCGCTGATCGGCTGTGGGGGTTTGCCGCGCGAAGACGATCGGCCTACCTGAATCAGCTGTGGTTCATCCAGATTTGTCAGTTGTCCGTAGATCACCACATAGCTTACTTCGTTCACCGGAAAATCGATAACGCCAATACAGGTGCTGAATAGAATTATGGGGAAGAGTAGGGATAAGGAAGATGCACGCATAAGCTCAAAGTCGAACAGTATAGGAAATCGCGGGAACGGCCACACCGATCAGGGCAAGTTGATAGGGCAGGGGGCGGGGTTGATTGGGAGCAGGTTGAAAGAAAACGGAAAAGGCATTGTCACGGTGCAACAAGTTATACAGGCTGAAGGTGAGACTGTCATCAAGTTTTTTGAAAACACTGCCGGTGGTGACGGAAAAATCAATTCTGAAGTAGTTCGGGATGCGATACTTATTCCGATCTGAAAAGTTTGGGATGGTGGCTCCATCGAGGAAGTAATAGGTATCAACGGCAGTCAAGGGTCTGCCGGTGGCATAATTGGCGGTGATGCCCATGAGGCCCTTTGGCCACAATTTTCGATTGATCACCAGTGCCGCAACATGGGGGCGGTCGTGATTAGCAGCAAACCACTGGCCCCGGTTTACGTTGAATTCAGGATCGGGACTGTTGAGCTGGACAAGGCTTCGGGAAAAAGTATACGACAACCAGCCTGTCCATTTGCCGCTATTGCGTTTCACCTGTATTTCAACGCCATAAGATTTGCCGAAACCCTGCGCTACTTCGGTTTCAATATGCGGGTTGAGATTCAGGTCAGCAAAGTCTTTGTATTCCAGTTGGTTTGATGATGCCCGGTAAAAAGCTTCAAGGGTTGTTGACCATTTGTTGTCTTTTAGGTTAGCGTGGTGTCCAATCGAGAAGTTGTCAGATGTCTGGGGCGAAATGTGGGGGGTACTCAGTTGCCACAGGTCAATGGGCGTTGGGGAAGCGGTGTTTGACAATGAGTGGATGTATTGGAACACTCTCGAGTAACCAACTTTGACGGAGTGATTTGTTGATAGCTTTACACTGATGGATGCCCGAGGTTCCCATCCATCGTATGTCTTGGTCCGACTGTTGGCAGAGTAATAGGTAGTATCCGTAATTGAGTTGATAGAGCGCGGCACACCATCCAAATACGAATACACATTTTCGGGGCCGAAGCCTTGAAAGCGGGAATACCGAAGCCCAATCGATAATGTAATTCCGGGCGACAAAGTCCAGTCGTCAGATAGAAAAAAAGATGACTCAAGTCCTTGGCCTTTTTGGATTTGGTCAGGTTCAACAACTGATTCGGGGTCTGCGGGCGACAGCATTTCAGGGAGCGTTTGGTAGAGTATGGCCTCGCCACCGGCCGTTACGTCATGTTTGGAATTGCTCCAGAACATGGTCAATTTGAACTGGTTGTAACCAAGGCCGTTGTTCAATTTGGCCGCCTGCGGACTATTGAGTTCAAAGAAACCATTCTTGAAACTGCCTGTTGCGAATAGGGCGGAGGCTGAGAGTTTTTCCGTCAACACACCCTTCCACGCGAGCGATCCGACATAACTCGACCATTCGTATCCAAAGCGATCGCCAACCTGTAGGAAATCCTGAGTCGTTAAGAGCGCAACATCAAGAAAGTGTTTTGAGTTGAGTTTAGCCGAGATGCTGGAGTAAGAATCACTAAAATTGACTTTGCTCGATTGGACATCCGCATTCCGTGCGCGATTAAGCATCCAGTTGACGGTGCTTAAACGCCCGGTGCTTAGTATACTAACCGAATTTTTTCGTAGTGGGCCTTCAATCAGAATTTTTTGAACTGCCGTTCCTCCCGACAGTTGTGCCTTCCAGGTTTCGAAGTCTCCTTTGCGCATTCGAATGGCTAAAGTAGAGGCGGAGCGACCTCCGTAGTAGCTTGGCATTACACCTTTGTATAGCAAAAAGCTCTCCGCGACTTCGGCATTGAACGGTGACAGAAAACCAGCCGCGTGGTTTGCGCTGAGAACCAGGGCATCGTTGATTAGCATCAGATTTTGATCTGTTCGGCCGCCTCGTATGTTGTTTCCGGATGCCCCTTCCCCGGCTGACGTAACGCCCGGCAGATATTGAAGAGACCGGCCAATGTCGGCCTCTCCTAAAAGTGCGGGAATCGACTTCAACTGTTGACGATTCAGTGACACGACCCCACTGAATGGTTCCTTCAGCACAGACTGGTTATCCCGCGATTCTACCACCACTTCCTCCAGAGCCATTGCTTTTTCCTCCAGGGAAAAGTGGATCACACCATGTCCAAACAGTTCGAAAATGGCGGTTTGGGGTACCCGACTGATATGCCGCACCGTAAGGCGATGTGTTCCGGGTGGCAGTAAGATGAAATAACGCCCGGTTGAGTCAGAGGTGGTGCCTGTTGTCAGTCCGTCAGCGTAAAAATGAGCCCCTTCCACGGGCAGGCCGTTTTCGGTCTGTGTTACTTTGCCGGTGACAGACCACTGGGGTGGTTGAGAAGCACGGGGGTCACCAAAAATCCGGCTTTCCTGACTTGATGCTGCGTACGAACAGCCAATAAAAAACAAGACAAAGAGTTTCTTCAAAACAAACAGAGATGAGCGTTTCTTGTTTACGTTTTAAACCGAAAAAAGGTTGTTGATTGATGTTAGACAAAAGTACGGCCCAAAACCATAAATAGCTAAAGTCCCCGATATTCACGCCAGATATTTCAAATGATTTTGTTGCTGATGTTCAATTCGATTGAATTAATTTAGTATTTAGAGGATACAGGAGGTGCATAGTTTAGAATTGCCGTGCGTTTGTGTTCGGGCTGCATGTTGTCGCATTTTCACACGATGCAGGTCCATTGGCATGTGACTGCGTTGAATGCCGGTATCGTGCCGCATTTTGCAGTAACCCTTGGAATAAGGTTGGACGAGCATATTACGTCAGCTTTAACGCATAGAAGCGTCTTAATCTTACAATATCGGCCGATACACCACTGTGTTATTGAATTTGGGCTTACGAAACGCGTTGCCGTGCGGTTCGGCCCAACATGATATTGTTTGAGAGGAGCGAAGTTATAGATGTGTTGACTTTTGTAAAATGAAGTTCTCCGGATTTATTCACGATTTTTCTTCAAAAGTTAGGTTGTTAGGGACGACACCAGGTGGCCCGCCTGAGAATGACGATGCTACGCTTTCTTTAGATGAGCTATTCATTGTTTCTCATGATTTTTTAAATTGTACACCGAAAATCAACCGAAATGAAATGGATTAGAATACTCGTATGGTTGCTCATCGCCTTATCGAGTGTCTCGGTTTATGCAGATAATGTTCAGGGCTTTATCGTTACCCTTGATGGTCAGAAAGTGGGAGGTTCTTTTTATTTACAGGCGGAGCATTTGCTCTACGAACGCGTGAATTTCAAGGCTAATCATGAAAGTGAGTTTAAAGTTTTTTTGCCTGGAGAGATTCGTGCCTTTCAGATTGGGAACGCAGAGTATTTCGAATCGTTTGATTTAAAGGGTGTGAAGGTGTTTTTGAAGTTTTTGCTTCGTGCGCGCCTTAGCTTATTGAATAGAAAGATGCTTGGCACAACCCAACATTTTTTGTTCGAGACCTCTCAAGAGCTTACGCCACTGCCGCATTTGAAGAGGAGCTTCACCTATAACAACAAAAGGTACAATGTTGAGGACACTGCCTACAAGAGCGTTTTGCGAAGATATTCGACTGGCTGCGGGAGTATTGGCAGGTTGATATCGAGTACTAGTAAGTTCGAGGAGAATCGGATAAAAAAGATTGTGGAGGAAATAAATTATTGCCGGGGTGATTCGATATCCACCGTCTCGATTTATGCAGATAATGTTCAGGGCTTTATTGTCACCCTTGATGGTCACAAAGTAGAAGGCTTTTTCTACTCACAGACCGAAAATGTTCTTTACGAACGCGTCAGTTTCAAGGCTAACAGTGATAATGAGTTTAAAGAATTTTTGCCTGGAGAGATTCGCGCGTTTCAGATTGGGAACGATGAGTATTTTGAGTCGTTTGATTTAGATGGCACGAAGGTGTTTTTGCGGTTTCTGCTTCGTGCACGCGTCAGCTTTTTAAATAGAAAGATGCCTGGCACAACCCAGCATTTTTTGTATGAGACTTCTCAGGAGCTTGCACCACTGCCGCATTTGAAGAGGAGCATTACCTACAAAAACAAAAGGTACAATGTTGAGGACACCGCATACAAGACTGTTTTGAGAAGATATTCAACTGGCTGTAAGGACATTGGGAGGTTGATATCAAGGACAAATAGTTTTGATGAGAGTCGTATTAACATGATTGTGCGTGAGATAAATGCCTGCAAGGGTGATTCGATTCTTGCAAACCCAGTGATTTCTCGAGCTAGAACTGCCAGAGGTGTAACAGCGCTGAGTTTTTCATATGGAAGAGTGATAAATGATTCACCATTTGGTATTTTCGGTGTTTCGCTGGAGCGCGCACCGGCTAACCGCTTGCGCTTTTTTTCGATTTCTTTTCAGTCGGGCCGGGTTGACGGTATTGCTGAGCCATTTTCTGTGAGTAGTACTGAAAAGTTTGTAGATCTCTTTGTTCGCTATAATCAGGTGTTATTTGATTGGCGCACGTTTAAACCATATCTTGGAGCAGGGTTGGGGTATACCAGCGGTAAATACACGATTTCAGATCCGTCTATAATGCTAAATGAATCCTATGAACCGTTCACATGGTCATTTTTGCTTGCTGGTGGGGCAATGGTCAACCTCTCGGATCAGGCTTTTTTGAGGCTTGAAGGGCAAATCCGACTTACGACTCTGAGTGAGACTAAGTTTTTGGCATCTTACTCGATTGGAGGTATTAATGACGTAGGCCTTTGGTCTGTGAATACAACCCAAAATTATTTTAGTTTAAATTTGGTCTTTGGGTTTCGTTTTATTGATCGTGTTGACTAGCGATGGAATGAATGAAAAATACAAAGTGGATTTGTTTTTTTTGCGTGATCGTTTTTGGCTATCTCCCGGGCTTTTCGCAATCGGCTGATTCTTGGCGAGTTACGGCACTTGGGACAGACAATGCCAACTATTTTGGAGTCACCCTCGGCAATGGCATGATTGGCCTGGTATCTTCGCCCGAGCCGATGCGGGTTAAAGATGTTGTGCTCAATGGAGCCTTCGACAATTACGGCCGTGGCCGTGTCGATAACATACTCAAGGGGTTTAATTTTCTGAATTTAAACCTCGATGTGGATTTTCAGCGCATCGGGCCGGGCAACATCAGCGGATTCAAACAGTCATTGGATATGAAGACCGCTTCGCTGGTAACGGAGTTTGATTTTGGAAACAAAGTACATGTCAAGCAGACCATGCTGGCGTTGCGTCATTTGCCCTATTCCGCCTTGTCTTTAATTGAAATCGAGGCCCGCCAGGATTGCCGAATTACGCCCGCCAGTGTGATCGAGTCGCCCGACATCCTGCGTGACGTGCGTAACCTCTACGCGGTGATTGATCGTGAGGTGGTGAATCCTTACGCCAAAAACCCACATAAGGTTCGTATCCCGCTGATGACTTCGGTTGGCAAGAGTCCCTCGGGCCGACACACCGTAGCGGCATCCACAAGTTTTATCTTTGACAAGGGAGAGGAGGTCAGCCTCATTCATGAGGATTGGGATTATAACATGCACCTCACCAAGTTCAGTAAGGATTTAAAAGCCGGTCAAACGTTTCGTTTTTGTATCGTGGGTTCGGTGATTGCCTCGGCTCACGTAGCGGATGCGCATAATGAAGCGGAGCGATTGACGGTGTTTGCTGCACTGGAAGGATACGACCGGCTGTGGGGCCGGCATGTCAAGGAGTGGGACGAGTTGTGGAAGAGTGATATTGTGATTGACGGTGATCCTGACTTGCAACGCGATGTGCGATTCATGTTGTATCACCTGTATTCCTTTGCGCGTGAGGGAACAGCATTCAGCTTGTCGCCCATGGGACTTTCTGGGCTTGGTTATAACGGTCACGTTTTTTGGGATACTGAGCTTTGGATGTATCCGCCACTTTTAGCTTTGAAGCCTGAGTTGGCCCGTTCGTTGTTGGAATATCGGTTCCAGCGCCTGGAAGCCGCTCGCCAAAATGCATTTAGTCACGGTTTTAAAGGAGCCATGTTTCCCTGGGAGTCAGCCAGCGAAGGGCAGGAGGCTACACCCGTGTGGGCGCTTACGGGTCCCTTTCAGCATCACATTACGGGGTGCGTAGGGTGGGCGTTCTGGAAGTACTACCAGGTGACCAAAGACAAGCAGTGGCTCCGGGACAGGGGTTATCCTATGCTTAAGGAAGTAGCGGATTTTTGGGCTAGCCGGGTGGAACGCAACGGGCCCGGAAAGTATGACATCAAGAATGTGATTGGCGCTAATGAATGGGAGGAAAACATTGACAACAATGCCTTCACCAACGCCATGGCCATTACCGTTCTCCGTTATGCTACCCAAGCAGCTACGGAATTGGGCCTACCGGCTAACCCCGATTGGAGCCACGTGGCACAAAATATTCCAGTCCTCAAATTTCCGGATGGCGTTACACGCGAGAATGCCACCTACGATGGCATCAGAATCAAGCAAGCAGATGTAAACTTGTTGGCGTTTCCACTTGAGTTTTATACCGATCGGACCCAGATTGAGAAGGACCTCAACTATTATGAGCCGCGCTATGCGCCAGATGGCCCGGCTATGGGTTTTTCGGTACTTGCGGCCATTGCTGCGCGACAGGGCAACATGGATCGCGCCTATGACCTGTTGATCAAAAGTTACCGCCCCAACCAGGTGCCACCATTTGGTGTTCTGGCCGAGACAGCCGGAGGCACCAACCCATACTTTGCCACTGGCGCTGGCGGTACGCTACAGGCGCTGCTCTTTGGGTTTGCCGGACTTAGAATTTCGGATGCCGGTGTCACCCAGGTGAAAGCAAAACTTCCATCCAAATGGAAGTCAATTGAGGTTCGGGGCGTGGGCGTTAACAAGTCGACCTTTGTGTTGAAATAGTTTGCCGCACATTGGCTACATTTCAGGCAAAATATTCTCACTGACATGAAAGCCCTTCGGGTGGTATTATTTCTTTTTGCCATGCTCGCGGTTCATGCCTGTGGCGAACAGAACACGGAATATGTACAAAAGGCGGCCAATCCCGCTTTCCTTCACCGTTCCTTTGCTGCGGTTACAGACCGGATCGTTCACGACATATTTTCACCCCCGGTGGCAAGCCGGATTTATGCCTACAGCAGCATCGCTGCTTTTGAAGCACTGATTCCATCGGATTCTACACTGGTCTCGTTAGCAGGCCAGTTGAACGGGCTTTCTCCTGGTCCAAAGCCGGAGGTGGGTAAGACGTATTGCTTCCCCCTGGCATCCGTTAAAGCATTGCTGAAGGTAGGGCGCGCACTGATTTTTTCTGAATCAGAATTGGATACCTACCACGATCAGATCATGACAGAATTCAGGGCTACCGGAATTCCCGAAGATGTGTTCGACCGCTCGGTGGCGTTTGGTGAATCGGTGGCTGACCATATTCTTAAATGGGCCGATCAGGACACCTATAAGCAAAGCCGGTCGTTTCCAAAGTACAGCATCAGCAGCGACCCTTCTACCTGGAAGCCGACTCCTCCGGCCTACATGGATGCCGTAGAGCCCCACTGGAACAAGATTCGCACCCTGGCGATTGATTCAGCGGGCCAGTTCAAGCCGGCACCGCCTCTTCCTTTTTCCACATCTCCTTCCAGTGATTTTTTTAAAGAAGCCAAGGAGGTACACGTGGTTGGGAGAGAACTCTCGGACGAGCAGAGGACGATTGCTGCGTTTTGGGATTGTAATCCCTTTGTGATGAATGTTCGGGGCCATGTGATGTTTGCTACAAAAAAGATATCACCGGGCGGCCATTGGATGAACATCACACGGGTAGCCTGTGAGCAAAGCAAAGCGGACATGGCCACATCGGCAGAAGCGTACGTTCGTGTTGCCATTTCACTTTTTGACGCGTTCATCAGTTGTTGGGATGAAAAGTATCGCAGCCGGTTGATTCGCCCGGAAACCTACATTAACCAATACATCGATAAGGATTGGATTCCGCTCTTGCAGACTCCGCCTTTCCCCGAATACTCCAGTGGACACAGCACCATCTCGGGGAGCGCATCGGTGGCCCTTGCAGGCCTGTTCGGTGAAAAATTTGCTTTTACCGATTCAACGGAGGTACAATACGGCATGACCGTACGAAGCTTTTCCTCATTTGCTCATGCGGCCGAAGAGGCATCCATCAGTCGCCTCTATGGAGGCATTCATTACCGAAGGGCAACCGAACAAGGACTTATTTCCGGCCGAACAATTGGAGAGTTCATCCGGAACCGGGTGCAGACCCGAAAGCGACCTGCATAGAGGCTATGATGAGGAAGCTATCGATTTTGGTGGCGGTCGTTTTGGCGGGTTGCTCGCAAAGAGAAAAGCCTTCCTCTTTTTTGCAAACACCGTTGTTTGAAGCCGTTCAAGAGGCTGCCATTTTTCCCGATTCGAAAACATTCGCAGACGCGGTGCCGAAGCGACCGTTGGCAGACATCCTTGACGAATATCAAGACAACCAGGGGCAAGCCGGGTTTGACCTGCGTGCTTTTGTCATCAGCAATTTTGAGGTGCCCCAGTCGGTTAGTAAACCTGAGTTGGCGCCCGAGCAAGACCTTGAACTTCACTTGTTGCATTTGTGGGATTCTCTCACACGCCCAGCTGACCGGGCAGTGGCCGGCTCAACGTTAGTTCCACTGCCGAATGCTTACGTGGTGCCCGGTGGCCGTTTTCGGGAGATTTATTATTGGGACAGTTATTTTACGATGCTGGGTTTGCAAGCCCATGGCCGGTATGATTTGATTCGTAACATGGTGGACAATTTCGCCTTTCTCATTGATAGCGTTGGCCACATCCCGAACGGCAATCGCACGTATTACCTGAGCCGTTCGCAGCCGCCATTCTTCGCCCTGATGGTTAGCCTGCTGGCCCATCACGATTCGCTGGCTACCCAACGCTACCTGCCACAGCTTGAAAAGGAACATGCGTTTTGGATGAAAGGCAAGGAACAGTTGACTAACCCCGGCCAGTCTATGAATCGCGTGGTGGTGATGCCAGATGGTAGCCTGCTGAACCGCTATTGGGATGATTTGCCCGAACCCCGGCCGGAAGCATACAAAGAAGACGTGGAAATCCAACGTCAATCAGGCCGATCGGCCAGCGATGTATATCGCCATCTGAAAGCAGGAGCGGAATCGGGGTGGGATTTTTCCTCTCGTTGGTTCGATGACCGGCACTCACTGAAGACGATCCGCACGACTGATTTTGTGCCGGTGGATCTCAATTGCTTGTTGTATTACTCTGAGCGACTGATTGCCCGAACCTATAGAAAAATGGGAAAGGACTCTTTGGCTATGCATTTCAGGCGAGCGGCTTCCCAGCGGTCGAAAGCTATTCTCACCTACATGAGGGATCCTAAGGTGGGCTATTTTTTTGATTATGATTTCACGCAATCGACCCAAAGCAAACACCGGACCCTCGCGGGGGTATTCCCGATGTTTGTTGGGTTGACAGATGACGTTGAAGCATCGGCCATCGCCAAGGTGTTAGAAAGAGACTTTCTAAAGCCGGGCGGCCTTACGACCACGCTGGTCAACTCGGGCCAGCAATGGGATGCCCCCAACGGTTGGGCACCGTTGCAATGGGTGAGTTACCAAGGGCTTATCAATTACGGGCAGACGAGCCTTGCCGAAGAAATCCGCGCCCGTTGGACACGTCAAAACGAAAGGGTGTACCGCCAAACCGGTAAGATGATGGAAAAGTACAACGTGATGGATACCACCTTGGTAGCCGGTGGTGGCGAGTATCCGAACCAGGATGGTTTTGGCTGGACTAATGGCGTTTACCTGGCCATGAAGAAGCGCCCGTGAGTTGGTTGTGGGATTGACCCGCGCTGCTTACCTTACTCCGTAAACTTACCCCTATGCAGCCGTCAAAACCCCGTCTTACGTTCGCCCAGATCATCAACATGAACGTGGGGTTTTTCGGAATACAGTACAGCTTCGGCTTACAGCAAAGTGCCGTCAATCCGATTTACGATTTTCTGGGCGCCAGCCCGGATGAGATACCACTGCTAAACCTGGCCGGACCCGTTACTGGGTTAATTGTTCAACCTATTATTGGCGCGCTTAGCGACAAAACCTGGCACCCCCGCTTTGGCCGCAGAAAACCGTACTTCTTCATTGGAGCCATGCTGTGCAGCCTCGCTCTTTTTCTTTATCCGTTTAGCAGTGCGTTATGGATGGCGGTGGGGCTATTGTGGATTTTGGATGTAGGAAACAATACGGCCATGGAACCTTACCGGGCCTTCATTGCTGATAAATTGAATGACGACCAGCGCCCAACCGGCTTTCAAACCCAAAGTTTTTTTACCGGCCTGGGACAGACATTGGCTAACGTATCGCTTTTTGTGTTTCCAATTTTCTTTCTGGGCAAGACAGGCGCCATTCCCAATTGGGTTTTCGCTTCCTTCTTCCTGGGGGCCATTTGCTCAGTCGGCACCATTTGGTGGAGCATGCGCACAACACCTGAAATACCGCCCACCGAAGATGAACTGCGCCACATGCGATCCTCACCTCTCAACCTGTTCTCATCTTTTATTGAAATCGGCAGAGCCATCGGCAGTATGCCACGGGTGATGTGGCAACTGGGCCTCGTTTACCTCTTTCAATGGTATGCGTTGTTTTGTTATTGGCAGAATTCGTCCAAAAGCGTGGCGCTTTCGGTTTGGAAAACCACACCCGTGGAGAATTCAACTTTGTATGAGGAGGCGGTCGGCTGGACCGGTCTTGTCAATGGTTGGTACAACATCGTTACGTTTCTCTCGGCATTCGCCCTCGTTTGGTTTGTGAAGAAATCATCCCCGAAAATTGTGCATTTTGTTTGTCTGGTTTTGGCCGGGATTGGGTTCATTCTGTTTGCTTTTATTGAGAATAAATACTTACTGTTCCCGGCCATCACTGGTTTTGGTATCGGGTGGGCGAGCATGATGGGCATTCCGTACCTGATGGTTGTCCCGAGCATTCCAAAAGAGCGCTATGGGGTGTACATGGGTATCATCAACATGATGATCGTAATCCCCATGACGTTGCAAACCCTCACATTTGGTTTTGTGATGGAGCATTGGTTACAGAATGACTCGAGCTACGCGATTGTTTTTGCAGGTGTGTTGTTGCTGCTGGCCGCTGCCGCTACATTATTGATCAAATACAAACCAGCTGATGGAGAAGTTGTGCTCGCGTCTTCTGGTCATTAACATCAAAAGAGTAAAATATGAATGTTTATCTCGCTGAATTTTTTGGAACGCTGCTGCTCGTGTTCATTGGCGATGGCGTGGTGGCCGGTGCGCTGTTGAAAGGCAGCAAGTCGGAAAACTCCGGCTGGCTCACCATTTGTTTTACCTGGGGTTTGGCAGTGACACTTGCCATTTATGCGGTCGGTAATGTTAGCGGTGCACACCTCAATCCTGCCGTTACCCTGGCCTTTGTTGTCCACGGCAGTTTTGATTCCGGCCTCGCGTTGGGATACATCCTGGCCCAAACGGCAGGGGCGTTTTTAGGTGCCGTGTTGGTCTGGCTTCACTACTTGCCGCACTGGCGGGGAACCAGCAATCCGGCTGCCAAGCTTGGTGTTTTTTGCACTGCCCCGGCCATCCGAAGCACGTGGTCAAATCTGCTAAGCGAGATTCTGGCCACAGCTGTCCTGGTGATGGGTCTTTTGTTTATCGGCACGAATGAGTTTACCCAGGGTCTGAGTCCGATCGTGGTCGGCCTGTTGATCATGGTGATTGGTTTGGGGTTGGGCGGCACCACCGGCTTTGCGATCAACCCGGCCCGCGATTTGGGGCCACGGCTGGCACACGCGCTTCTCCCCATTCATGGGAAGGGTAGTAGCGACTGGGGTTATGCGTGGATTCCGGTACTTGGGCCGCTGGTTGGTGGTTTGGTTGGGGTAGCAGTCTTCTCTTGGCTGAACGCATGAAGTACATCATTGCACTTGATCAGGGCACGACCAGTTGTCGCGCTATTTTGTTTGACGAGCAGGGAAAAATCTGCGGAACGGCACAGCAGGAGTTCACGCAATTCTTCCCGCAGCCAGGGTGGGTCGAACATGATCCCATGGAAATCTGGAAAACCCAGTTGGGTGTTCTGCTTCGGGTAATATTGGAAAATCAGGTGCCGGCTCGCTCCATTGCAGCCATCGGCATCACCAACCAGCGTGAGACTACCGTGGTGTGGGATCGAAACACAGGCGAACCGGTTTATCCCGCCATTGTGTGGCAGGACAAGCGCACGGCCGTTATTTGTGAAGAACTGAAAGCAAGGGGTTTATCGGAGCATGTTCGCCAAAGTACCGGGCTGGTCATCGACTCGTATTTCTCGGCTACCAAGCTGCATTGGATATTGCGTAACGTTAAAGGCGCAGCTGAGCGGGCGGAAAGGGGAGAGCTTGCGTTTGGAACAATTGACACGTGGCTGGTGTGGAAGCTTACCAACGGCCGGCAACATGTAACCGACTACTCCAATGCATCGCGCACGATGCTGTTCGACATCCGGAAGCTGGTGTGGGATGAGCACCTGCTGAGTGAACTTAAGATTTCAAGAAGCCTCTTGCCGGAGGTGAAGCCCTCGGCATCTCCCTTCGGTGTCTGGCACTATGATGGAGTTGACATTCCGATCAGTGGAATTGCGGGCGATCAGCAAGCAGCCCTTTTTGGTCAGGCTTGCTTCGAACCTGGTATGGCCAAAAATACCTACGGCACGGGTTGTTTTATGCTGATGAATACGGGAGCCAACATCCAGTATTCCAAGAATGGGCTGATCACCACGATTGCCTGGGGTTTGGATGGCAAAGTGGAATACGCGCTGGAAGGAAGCGTTTTTATCGCAGGTGCTGCCGTGCAATGGCTTCGCGACAGCCTGCACCTGATTGATCAATCAAAAGACTCGGAATACTTTGCAGCCAAAGCGCTTGGATCAAATGACGTGTACGTGGTGCCGGCTTTTGCCGGGCTGGGCGCTCCGTACTGGGATATGTATGCCCGGGGCGCCATTTTTGGCCTTACCCGTGATACAGGCAAAGACCACATCATCAAAGCAACGCTCGAATCACTCGCCTACCAATCGAAAGATATTTTGACGGCCATGGAGGAGGATGCTGGCCTGAAGTTATCGGCTCTGAAAGTGGATGGAGGGGCATGTGCCAACAACATCCTCATGCAATTCCAGGCGGATATTTTGGATACCCCGGTCGAACGCCCGGAAGTGATTGAATCAACTGCACAGGGTGCCGCTTACCTGGCCGGTATTCAGATTGGGTTATGGCGGAAAGGGGATATCTTGAAAAACAGGCGCGTGCAGCGAACTTTCGCGCCTCAGATGAAAGAGGAAGATCGCGCCCGGCTATACCAAGGCTGGAAGAAAGCGGTGCAGCGTTCAATGAATTGGGTGGAATGACCTCATGACGTTTTCGGCTCACCATCGCAATAGTTTTATCAATCGGCTCAAGTCGGAGACGTTTGACCTATTGGTTATTGGCGGTGGTATCACCGGGGCTGGCATTGCGCTGGATGCAGCCACCCGTGGTCTTAAAGTCGCTTTGATAGAAAAAGATGACTTTGCCTACGGCACCAGCAGCCGCTCAACCAAGTTAATTCACGGAGGTCTGCGGTACCTCAAACAATTGGAGTTTGCTTTGGTGAAAGAGGTTGGTAGTGAACGAGCCATCGTGCACCGGCTGGCACCGCATCTGGTGGTTCCTGAAAAGATGTTGCTCCCGTTGTATGAACGAAGGGGCCTTGGCTACTGGCTCACCTCGGTAGGCCTGAAGATCTATGACTGGCTGGCGGGTGTAAAGCCCGAAGATCAGCGTAAAATGCTTACGCGTCAGCAGACGTTGGCGGCCGAGCCGTTACTGAAGTCGGATGGGGTTAAGGGCGGAGCGCTTTATGCGGAGTACCGCACCGATGACGCACGCCTTACCATAGAAATCATCAAACTGGCGGTGCAACATGGGGCCTGTGCCCTTAGTTATGTAAGGGCCACGGATTTCCGTCTTGATCAGGAGAAGGTAGCAGGTGTTAAGGCAGTTAATGTCGTCTCGGGCGAGGCTATTGACATTCAGGCGACAGCCGTGGTTAATGCAGCAGGGCCCTGGGTTGATGAGTTGCGCGAAATCAACCGGTCGCGTACGGGAAAGCAGTTACACCTCACTAAGGGTGTTCACATTGTGGTGCCCTATCACCGATTACCGGTTCGTCAGGCAATCTATTTTGATGTGCCGGATGGTCGCATGATTTTTGCGATTCCCCGCGGACGTGTGACGTATATCGGTACTACCGACACGGACTATACGGGGCAGATGGATGAGGTGCAGGCCACTCATGACGATGTTGAATACCTTCTTCATGCCGCCAATGATACGTTCCCTTCAGCTCTGCTCACCTTCGCGGATGTTGAATCGAGTTGGGCAGGTTTGCGTCCACTCATTCATGAAGAAGGTAAGTCAGCGTCAGAACTTTCGCGTAAGGATGAAATTTTTGAGTCGCCAACCGGGCTGATTTCAATTGCGGGTGGCAAGCTTACCGGTTACCGCAAGATGGCAGAGCGCGTGGTGGATCGGGTGGTGGATTTGTACTTCGCGAGCGCCAATTTGAAACCCTGCCAAACCAGCCGGCATAAGTTGCCCGGTGGGGATTTCGATTCGGTGGAGGATGTGATCCGAATGCAGGCCGAGCTGGCCGAAAGACTAGGCAAGCTTAACATGCGCGGCAACGAGGCGACTAACCTCGTCCACCTGTACGGCCGGCAAGCCTGGCAAATTGTAGCCCACCTTGAAGTAAACCCGGATTGGCATCATCAACCGGAGCAGGCCTTGGTGCTGGCCAAAGCCTGGTTTGCAATCCACTTTGAGATGGCTTTATATCCCGTTGATTTTTTCGTCAGGCGAAGTGCTTTGGTATATTTCAATCATCCCAAGGCGCTGCGATATGCCGAGGCAGTTCTGGAGTTCTATGCAAATGATTTTCACTGGCCCGCTTCGGAAGTGGACAAGCAGCGCGAACTGCTTTTGAATGAAATGAACCGCGTGGTTAACTTTAATCAATCCAAATGAAAGTGAAATGGTCTTATGTGGCCAGTGTTGCCGTTATTCTGCTTCTCATTTTGCTTGAGATAAGCCGCATCTACTACATCATGCCCTTCCCCGGCAGCCAGCGCGAAGAGTCGATTGACCTCGCGTATTGGTTGCATCAGTATGCAGGCTACGTCAGGCTCCTGCTGTTGGTGCTGGCTGCTTACCCGGTTTTCGTATTATTTAAAGCAGGTTCGCTTTCGTCCCGGGTGGTGGTCGGTATCAGTCTGGCCCTCTACCTCATGGTGTATTACCAGGTGAACTATCGAATGTCAGCCGATCAGATGTTTCTCCAGCCAACTGAGGTTGTTCTGGCATCTGTGGACAGCAGCCGGGTCGACCGAAAAAAATTGGTGGTGGGTGTGGTACTTCAGGGTGTAGCCCGGGCGTATCCGATCGAGATCATTGGCTACCATCATCAGGTGCGCGACACACTGGGGGGCGAGCCGATTATGGTTACGTATTGCACGGTGTGCCGAACCGGTCGGGTGTTCAAACCTCGTGTTGATGGTAAACTGGATAACTTCAGGCTCGTGGGGATGGATTACTTTAATGCGATGTTTGAAGACAGCCGCACCGGCAGTTGGTGGCGCCAGGTGAGTGGAGAGGCCGTAGCGGGTCCACTCAAGGGCACGATGCTCGAAGAAATTCCGTCTCAACAAATGAGTTTGCTGGCGTGGATTGATCGCTATCCCCATACACTCATTCTTCAGCCCGACAAAAAGTTTTTAGACGCGTATGAAGAACTTGAACAATATGATGAGGGAACGATAGAGGGAGGACTGGAAAGGCGCGATAGCTTGAGCTGGAAGGAAAAGTCGTGGGTAGTGGGTTTGCAGGTCGGCACTTCTTCCAAAGCATACGATTGGAATGACTTACTCGCCCAGCGGGTAATTAATGATACAGTGGGTCAAATGCCGGTGCTTGTTACGCTTGAGCCCGATAGTGTCTCCTTCCATGCATGGCAGCGCGATTCACTGTTTTTTGAGTGGAAGGAGGGTCAGCTATTCGATTCAAATACTGGCTCACGTTGGAATTGGCGTGGCCAATGCGTTGAAGGCCAACTTCTGGGTGCGAAGTTAGAATACCTGCAAGCGTATCAAGAGTTTTGGCATTCCTGGCAGACTTTTCATTCACGAACGCAACGCTATGAGCCCGGAAAATAATGCTCACCCCTGGTGGAAATATGCCGTGGTGTATCAAATCTATCCCCGTAGCTTTTATGACAGCAACGGAGATGGTATTGGCGATCTTCGGGGTATTATCCGGAAACTCGACTATATCCGCGACCTTGGCGTGGATGCGGTGTGGCTAAACCCGATTTACCAGTCACCCCTGGATGATGGCGGTTACGACATCAGCAACTACCGCGACATTTTACCGGAGTTTGGCACGCTTCATGATTTTGATGAACTGGTGGAGGGGCTCCACAAGCGCGGCATTCGCCTGATTATGGATCTGGTGCTCAATCATTCATCGGATGAGCACCCTTGGTTTGTCGAGGCCCGCAGCAGCCCGACAAATCCCTACCGCGATTATTATTTTTGGAAAAAGGGAAGAGGTAGTGGACCTCCCAACAATTGGCCCTCCTTTTTTGGTGGGAGTGCCTGGGAGTTTGATCCCCAATCGAACGAATACTATCTCCATCTGTTCTCACGTAAGCAGCCTGATCTCAATTGGGAAAGCCCGAGGCTACGCCAGGAATTATATGACGTGCTGGAGTTTTGGTTGAAGCGCGGTGTAGATGGTTTGCGACTCGATGTCATCTCTGCCATTTCCAAGCGCACTGATTTTCCGGATACCGACACCCATGATTTCAATGAGACCATCCGAAAGTATTATGCCAACGGCCCGAGGCTGAAGGAGTTTATCACCGAAATGCGCCACCGGGTTCTTAACCGGTACCCGGCATGCATGACGGTGGGCGAGGGGCCTGGCATCACTCCGGAAAATGCCTTGGAGTATTTAGATGAGCAAAACGGGCTGAACATGATCTTTCATTTTGGCCACATGTTCATGGATCAGGGGCCGGGCGGTCGGTTTGATCCTGTTGCCTGGTCACGTTCGGATTTCAAACGTGTCTTCAGCACATGGAACCGCGCGCTTGGTGAAAACGGTTGGGGTAGCGTCTTTTTGGGGAACCATGATTTTGCCCGTATGGTATCCCGTTGGGGTAACGATGGTGAGTTTTGGCGCGAGTCGGCCACGCTGCTGCTAACACTGCTACTGACGCAACGGGGCACGCCCTTCATTTTTGCGGGCGATGAAATCGGTATGACCAACACACGGCTCTCGCGCGTAACCGATTCCCATGACATTGAGACGTTGAATGGCTGGCGCGAGGCTCAGAAAAAAGGAATGACCGAGCAGGAGTTTCTGGCGCGGGCCAACTACAGTGGCCGGGATAATGCGCGCACACCTTTTCAATGGTCGGCTGACCGGAATGGTGGATTTACAACGGGTAACTCCTGGACCACGGTCAATTCCAACGCGCCCCTGATTAATGCCGATCGGCAGAAGGGTGACCCCGATTCCATTCTGTCGTATTTCCGCTCGTTGTTGCAGTTTCGCAAAAGTCACCCCTGCCTTTCGGTGGGTACCGTAGAGGTTGTTGACCACTTGCCGGATGAAGTGTTTGCCTATACACGCCAAATCGGTTCAGAAAAACTGTTGATTGTGCTGAATTTTTCCAACGATCCCCTTATTTTGGACGATTCATTGCTACCCGGGCCACGGTCGCGGTTGATGAGTAACTACTCCGATGCCCTGCCGAATCGATTGCGCCCGTGGGAAGCATGGATTGAACAGCTATGAACGACCAAAAACATCTTTGGGGGATTGACCTGGGCGGCACCAAAGCCGAGGGAGTTGTTTTGGGTCCGAAGGGCGTAAACGACATCCTTTTTCGCGACCGGGTGCCTACCGGTGCCGAGAACGGTTATCAGCACATCCTCGGCCAGATCAAAACGCTGGTTGGGTTGATGGAAAAAAAGATGGGCTACCGGCCCGCTAAGCTTGGCATTGGTACGCCCGGCACGCTGGATCCTAAACTGGGTACCATGAAAGGCTGCAACTCGGAGTGTATGAACTTCATGCCCATGAAGGATGACCTCGAAAAACTGCTGGGCATGGAAATCGCCATTGCGAATGATGCCAATTGTTTTGCACTGGCCGAGACTTGCCTGGGTGTGGTCGCTCAAAAGTTCCCCCATGCCCGCGTGGTGTTTGGTGTTATTATGGGTACCGGGGTAGGCGGTGGGTTGGTCGTAGACGGTCGTGCAATTGGCGGCCTTCAGGGAATAGCCGGTGAATGGGGCCATAACTTTCTGGATGACTCCGGAGGTCCCTGTTACTGCGGAAAGTCGGGTTGTGTGGAGAAAGTTCTGGCAGGCCCGTCTCTCGAAAAGTTCTACGCCAGTATTGCGGGTGATCGAAAAAGCCTCAAGGAGATTTATTCACTGTTTAACGCAGGAGATGCAAAGGCTGTTGAAACCATGCAACGCCTTACACACTATTTTGGTAAGGCCTTGAGCGTGATTGTCAACATTATTGATCCGGATGTTATTGTAATTGGTGGTGGTGTGGGCAACATTCCGGAGATTTATACAGACGGTGTCGAGTCAGTGAGAAAATTTGCATTCAATAATGGCGTTCTCGATACGCCCATTGTCAAGCCGATGCTGGGCGATAGTGCCGGTGTCTTTGGTGCGGCTTACCTGGTTGCCCCTTAATCATGTGCTATGAAGAAGATTGCCATTCTCGGGCCTATTCCTAAAGATCACATCGTGACCCATCAGGGCGAAGAAATTCAGAAGTGGGGCTGTGTTACTCACCCTGTAATCGCGCTTTCAACGTTGGGCGTCAGGCAATTGCAGGTGCTACCCGTTGCGCACGTCCGAAAGGGCGATCAAAAGGCAGTGAAAGAGGTGTTTAAAGGGTACCGCGGTGTTAACCTGGCACACATTACTTCCAAGCTGGATCAGGGGGATATCATTAGCCTGAAATTTGTTGACCAAAACAACCGGCTAGAACGCCAGACGGGTTTCATGGACCCCATTACTTCGGCTGACCTTACCCGACTCACGGATTGCAAAGCGTTTGTGTTTATACCCATCAGCGATTACGAGGTGTCGCTTGATGCGCTCATGTTCCTGAAAAAGAAAAGTAAAGGCACCATAATTTTCGATGCGCATGGACCAACTACGGCATGCCTGGCTAATGGCGAGCGACAGCGAAAGTTCTGGGTCGACCGCGATCAATGGTTGCCCTATATCGATGTATTGAAGATGAACCTGGAAGAGGCGCAAACATCGTGGTTCAAAAAGGAATATGAGGGAAATGATTTTGCGCTGAGTGAGGAGCCCGATCGCGTAAAGCTCCGTGAGTTTGCACGGCATTGCCTGAAGTTAGGTGTGAAGTGTGTTTATGTTACGGTGGACTCGCGTGGGTGTCTTGCCTATTTCAAGAAGGGCGGACGCTTGCAGGAGCATATGGTACCGGCCATCAAAGTAGGTAAGGTAATTGACACAACCGGGTGTGGCGATTCGTTTGCAGGCGGTGTTGGTTTTGCGCTTACCCAATGGCCCGGTGACTTTGTTAAGGCGGCCCGGTATGGTAACGCACTGGGGGCGCTCCGCACGCAAGGGAAAACGTTTGCAGTATTTAAAAGTTTGGCCGAAACAGAACAAATAATCCGGCAGGGCTATATTGCCAATTCTTGATTTCAATAACGTGATTAAAGCTCTGATTTTTGATTTGGATGGCGTCATCGTAGACACGGCTCACTATCACTTTGTAGCGTGGCAGCGGTTGGCGCGGGAGCTGGGAATTGATTTCACCGAGAAAGACAATGAGCGTTTAAAGGGCGTGAGCCGAATGCGTTCGTTGGAGATCATCTTGGAAATCGGTAACCGGCAAATGTCGGAAAGCGAGAAGGAACGGTTGGCAACCCGAAAGAATGCCTGGTTTGTTGAGTATATTCAGAATGTTAAGCCGGATGAGATATTTCCGGGTGTAAAGGAGATGATTCAAACCTGTAAAGCAGCGGGGTTCAGGGTAGCGCTCGCTTCCAGCAGCAAGAACGCCCGTACGGTGTTGCGCAATCTTAAAGTCGAAGATTTGTTTGAAGGATTTGTGGATGGGAACATGATCACCCACTCCAAGCCAAACCCGGAGATATTTCTAAAGGCGGCCGCCCAATTGGGCGTGGAACCGCAGCATTGTGTGGTGTTTGAAGACGCGGAAGCCGGAGTAGAGGCAGCGCTGGCAGCCGGCATGAAGTGCGTGGGGGTGGGTTCTCCCGAGAATGTGGGCAAGGCTAATCAAATTGTCAAGAATACAGCTGATTTCAAATTGGCCGATTTGGCCGGCTGGTAAACGGTAATAAAGATTATGAAGAATTACATTAAGCATCACGAATGGCAAATCATTGAGGAAGGCTTCGATCCGCACCTGCATCGTGTGTCCGAGAGTTTGTTTAGCATCGGCAATGGCAGGATGGGGCAGCGGGCCAATTTTGAAGAGGAATACTCGGGGGAAATGCATCAGGGAAGTTATGTGGCCGGTGTTTATTACCCGGACAAGACACGAGTAGGTTGGTGGAAGAACGGATATCCCGAATATTTTGCGAAGGTGTTAAATGCACCGAACTGGATTGGCATCCGCGTTCAGATTAACGGCCAATCGCTTGACCTGGCGAAGTGCAAGGTGGAGAACTTTAGGCGCGTGTTGGATATGAAGCAAGGGGTACTTCACCGCACGTTTGTTGCCACCCTGCCGGACGGCAAACGTGTCGCGGTAGATGCCAGCCGCTTTTGCAGCATGCACAATGGAGAAATCGGGGCAATCCGGTATGCGATCACACCGTTAAATTTTTCAGCCGCAGCCACGCTGGTGCTGGATGTAGATGCCGATGTGGTGAACAAGGACTCAAACTACGATGAAAAGTTCTGGAACGAAGTAAGTCAGCAAGCCGATAGCTCGTTAGTGATGGTAACGGCTGAAACGCGCAAAACCCTTTTTCATGTGACCACCGGAATGACGTGGCAGTTGGAGCAGGGTGGCAAAAAAATGGACGTGAGCCCCAAAGTGATTTCGCGCAATAAGTATGCTGGCCATGAGTTAGCGGTCAGCCTTCGGGAAAATGAACCTTTGGTGATTGTGAAATATGCGGCTGTGTTGTCCTCGGAAAACCATCCCAAAGCTACGCTCGAACAGGCTGCGCGGCAGCAGTTGGAGGGGGCCCGCGCCCAGGGTTTTGACAATCTTCTGAAAGCGCACGCAGCCGTGTGGGCGCACAAGTGGGAGGAGTGCGACATCACCATTGATGGCGATGTGGCGGCTCAACAAGGAATTCGTTTCAATATTTTCCAGTTGATGCAAACCTACACGGGAGATGACGAGCGCCTCAACATCGGACCGAAGGGGTTCACCGGTGAGAAGTATGGGGGTAGTACCTATTGGGATACCGAAGCTTACTGCTTGCCTTTTTACCTCGGTACGTCCGACCCTAAAGTCGCCCGGAATTTATTGGTGTATCGCTATAAGCACTTGCAACGCGCCATTGAAAATGCCGGCAAGTTGGGATTCACAAACGGAGCAGCGCTGTACCCAATGGTTACCATGAATGGGGAGGAATGTCACAACGAATGGGAAATCACCTTTGAAGAAATACACCGAAACGGAGCCATTGCCTATGCCATTTTCGACTATATCCGGTACACCGGTGACGAAGCGTATTTGGCTGAGTATGGGCTTGAAGTCCTGATTGGCATATCCCGCTTTTGGGCTCAACGCGTTAATTGGTCGGCCGACCGGAAGAAATTTGTCATGTTGGGCGTTACGGGTCCGAATGAGTATGAGAACAATGTGAACAACAATTGGTACACGAATACCATAGCCGTTTGGACGCTGGGCTATACGCTGTATGCCATTGATTATGTGAAGCGTAACCATGGCGGCAACTTCAACCTGATTAAGACCAAAGTACACCTGCAGGATGATGAACTGAAACAGTGGGATCGCATCGCCTCTAACATGTATTTTCCCGAAGACAAGCAGCGGGGGGTGTTCTTGCAGCAGGATGGTTTTCTGGACAAGGAATTGTTAACGGTAAATGATTTGAAGAGGGAAGATCGGCCGCTCAATCAGAAATGGTCGTGGGATCGAATTCTTCGGTCGTGTTTTATTAAGCAGGCTGACGTTTTGCAAGGACTCTATTTCTTTGAAGAGAACTTTGACCGCGATACGATCAAACGAAATTTTGACTTCTATGAGCCGATGACCGTCCACGAGTCATCGCTGTCGCCCTGCGTGCACGTTATTTTGGCCTCTGTGCTGGGATATAAAGAGAAAGCGTACGAAATGTACCTGCGCACAGCCCGTCTTGACCTGGACGATTATAACAACGACACGGAGGATGGGTGTCATATTACGTCAATGGCCGGTACCTGGATGAGCCTGGTGAAAGGGTTTGGTGGAATGCGGGTACGAAATGGTCAGTTGCATTTTCATCCCTACCTGCCTGATCAATGGCAATCATATTCGTTCAGGCTGGAATTCCGCGGCCGGGTGGTAAAGGTGAATGTTGCCAAATCAGGTACGAGGGTCGTTTTGGAGTCAGGCCAGCCGCTGGAAGTCGTGCTGAACGGTCAAAGCGTGCCGCTTGCTGTGGCCAGCTCATAGTCGGGGGATGGCAGCCCTTGGGCGATGGGTGGTTTTGCTGCTGGTAAGCCATGTTGCAGTTGGCCTACGGGCACAGGACTATCTGGAACAATCCAAGACCTTCTACCACGCTGTAAAAGGTAAAGATTTTGCTGCTGCAAAGAAGTCAGTTGCAACCTTGGCAGACGCCCAACCGGATCAACTAAAAGCTCAGCTTAACACAGAAGACAAGGCGAAGGCGTTTTGGCTCAATTTGTATAACACGTTTGTAGCGTATTCACTCGGGCAAGACCCCGGCCAGTTTGATGATCGGGGTCAATTTTTCAAAAACGAATTCATAATCGTGGCGGGACAGCCGCTTAGCCTGGATGACATTGAGCATGGCATCATTCGCCACTCCCGGAATAAGTTGAGCATGGGCTACCTGGGTAAGGTATCGGTGTCCGAGTTTGAAAAAAAGTTCAGGCTGGCGGAAATTGATTGGCGGGTACACTTTGCTCTTAACTGTGGGGCCAAGAGTTGTCCGCCCGTCTCGTTCTACGACTGGAGGCGCGTTCAGGCGCAATTAGATGCGGGTACTGCGAACTACCTGAAGAAGTTCGCCCGGTATGACGCTGCGACCAATACCGTCTATGCGCCCATGTTGTGCTCCTGGTTTCGGGCTGACTTTGGTGGAGAAGATGGCATTCGCTCCATACTGACAAAACAGGGCATCATTCCCAGCGGCAAGTGCCCTGCAGTAAAATACCTCGACTACGATTGGACGTTGTTATTGGATAACTACGCTGAGTTGCCGTGAGCCTCGCTTTGTCAGTGATCATTCCGGCTGTTAACGAAGCGGTCCACTTGCCTCGTTGTTTGCGTGTCTTTGCCGGAAACCCGCATGTTCAGGTGATTGTGGCCGATGGCGGCAGCCGGGATGATACGTGTGCGATTGCGCAATCATTTGGGGCAGAAGTGGTGCATTCCGCGGTTCGAAGCCGCGCAGCACAGATGAATGCAGGAGCGAAGAAGGCGCGTCATCATTGGCTTTATTTTGTGCACGCGGATGCAGTGGTGCCGGGTACTTTTCAGTCAGATATTGCAGAAGCCATACAAAAGGGATTTGACAGCGGTTGTTACCGGTTTCGTTTCGATGATAATCGCGGTCTTCGGTCGATTAACTCGTGGTTTACCCGTTTTCCCTGGTTGACTGTGAGGGGTGGTGATCAGACGCTCTTCATTAGCCGGGATTCCTTTAACACGCTTGGGGGATTCAACGAGTACTACACGATCATGGAAGAATACGATTTCATCAGGCGGGTGAGGGATGCACGCCTTACGTTTGGGATAATGCCCAAAGAGGTTATCGTGTCGGCCCGCAAATACGAGACCAATTCCTGGTTACAGGTGCAACTGGCCAATGCGAGGGCGATGTGGATGTTTCGGCAGGGCCGTCATCCCGATGAAATCCGGAAGGCCTACCGGTCGATGCTCACGTACCGTGAGGAAAGTTACTGAGCACTTGCCTTTCGGCTGCGCATGTAAATGACCAGGCCCGCAAAGGCAATCACCAGCGCAAGGGGTATGTAAAGCGTCAGGTCGAGAATTTCCGGTCCTGCGGCCCGTTTGGCTTGTGCCAGCAGGTTAGCCATCTCAGACCCGGCCGGTGCGCTGGTGTACTCAACCAGGGAGGCTCCTTCCGGGAGCTTGGACTGCAGTAGTTGATCGTACTTGCCCCCCATGAAAATGGTATAAATCGAAACGGCAAACATGCCGGCACCACCCATCAGATTAATACCAACCGCGCCTGTTTTGGGAAGATTTTCGGAAACAAATCCCAACATGGTGGGCCAGAAATAACACACACCCATACCGAACACCAACGCGCCAACAAAAATCAGGTTACCCTCGGTGTGTCCCAGCATAAACAAACCCAAGGCTGATAATGCAGCCGAGATCAGTAATACACCTTGCGGTGAAAAGCGATGCACCACTGGTTCAGCCAGACCACGGCCAATCACCATGACGCCCGTGGTAATGGTAAGAATCAAAATAGCATTCTCGGTCACACTGCGCAGCAGGACTTCGATCCACTGGCCTGTGAATAACTCGGTAATGGCCGTACCAAACATGCACACGAACATGAAGAAAAATAGCGGACTCGCTACCGACTTGTACATCTCAGTTGTTGACACACCTGAGGCCACGCGCTCGGTAACCGGAAAATCGAGTTTTGAGAACAGATAACCGTAGACCACCGTAGGAATCACCATCATGCCCACCTGGATTTGCCAGCCAAGTCCCAGGTGATCGAACAGGAAGACGATGAGTGTTCCGATGACAATGCCACCGGGGAACCACAGGTGAAAATGGTTGAGCTTGGTTGTCTTGTTTTCGGGATACAAAGCGGTCACCAGCGGGTTGCAGGCAGCCTCAACTGTGCCATTGGCGATTCCCACAAGCAAGGTCGAGATAAACAGCGTCCAATACCCACCTGCAAAAATGGTGAGCAGGATTCCCAGCAGATGAAAGATAAAGGCCAGTACCAGCAGGCGCTTCATGCCGATGATATCCACCACGAACCCGCCAATAACCACGGCCAGGGGAAAACCCCAAAACGCGGTGGCTGCAATGGTGCCGAGTTCCGTAGCGTTTAACTGAAACTCAACGCCAAGCCGGTTCAAAATTCCGGCCCGGATTCCAAAGGACAAGGAGGTAACCAGAAGGGCCAGGCAACTGGCCCAAAACAGCGCGGTGGGTTTAATCGTCTTGCTCATGGTGGGTTTAGAATGCATCAAGATGAGGCGATTTCTTTTTTTGTGCAAGCGGTTTGTGACTTGAGTGGTGCTCTCGCTACCTTGGCCGTATGGCTTCCGCCTTGCTTGGCATTGATTTGGGCAGTTCGTCTGTCAAGGTTTCCCTGATCGATGCCGACCGCGGCAACGCGCTGGTGTCTGTTCAGTCTCCGGAAAGCGAAATGCCGATCCACGCTCCACAGCCGGGCTGGGCAGAACAAGACCCGGAGGCGTGGTGGCAACATGTTCAGATTGCCATTCGGCAGGCTCTTCATCAAGTACCGGATGCCGAGGTTTCTGCGATTGGCATTGCCTATCAGATGCATGGCCTGATTCTTTTGGATCGGGCAGGCGCTGTGCTTCGGCCGGCTATCATCTGGTGCGACAGCCGTGCCGTAGGCACGGGCGAAGAGGCCTTCCGCCAATTGGGCCATGGGTTTTGTCTTCAACATCTGCTGAACTCGCCCGGAAACTTTACGGCTGCTAAATTGAAATGGGTAAAAGACCATGAGCCGCATGTATTTGAAAAAGCGAATACATTTTTGCTTCCGGGTGATTACCTCGCGTATCGATTGACAGGTGAGTGTAGCACAACAGCTTCGGGACTTTCGGAGGGAATTCTCTGGGACTTTCACGAGCAAGGGCCGGCCTATGCACTCATGGACCATTGGGGACTTTCGCGCTCTCTTTTACCCAATGTTAAAAAGACCTTTTCCGTGCAGGGGAACCTGCTCCCTCGGGTTGCGGCAAGTTTGGGGCTTCCTCCGGAAATTCCGGTTAGCTATCGGGCGGGGGATCAACCCAACAATGCCTGGTCGCTTGGTGTCACCCAACCGGGTGAGGTGGCAGCCACAGCAGGGACCTCTGCAGTGGTTTATGCCGTGGGTGACAGACTCGTGGCAGACGAAAAGATGCGCGTTAATACCTTTCTGCATGTGAACCATGCACCCGATGCGCAGCGGCTTGGTGTTTTGCTGTGCATCAACGGGGCCGGTATTTTCTACCGTTGGATCCGGCATCAACTGCTGAACGGCACGTTCACCTATGCAGAATTGAATCAACTCGCAGAGCGCGAACCGATTGGTTCGTCCGGGTTGCGTCTTTTTCCGTTTGGTAATGGGGCCGAGCGATTGCTTGAAAATCAATTTCCCGGGGCGTCAATGGAGAGCCTGGATTTTAACCGTCACGATCTGGGTTCGCTCGCCCGCAGCGCTCAGGAGGGCATCGCATTCGCCATGGTTTATGGTGCGCAGGTTATGACTCAGCTCGGAATTGACTTGACGCGGGTCAGAGCGGGGCAAGCGAACCTGTTCCAAAGTGCGGTGTTCCGGCAGGCATTCGTCAACACGCTGAAGACGCAACTGGAATTGTTCGCTACCAATGGTGCTGAAGGTGCCGCGCGCGGTGCTGGCGTTGGGATCGGACTGTATTCCAATCTTCCGGATGCATTTCATAACTTGAAACCGGTATACCGGCAGGAACCGAACCTGGACTTGGTGAATGCCTACGAGGATGCCTATGAGGATTGGAAATTCAAATTGGAACTGAAGCTAAAGCAGCATGGCTAAGCATGAATATTTTCAGGGAATAAAGAGGGTGACTTACGAAGGCCCTCGTTCGGACAACCCCTTGGCGTTTCGCTATTACAACGCCAACCAAAGAGTGGGGAAGAAAACCATGAAAGAGCACCTTCGGTTTGCCATTGCGTATTGGCATACCTTCACCGGAATGGGTGCAGACCCGTTTGGTGCGCCAACGAAGAAATTCCCCTGGTTGCAAGGTGCCGATGCACTGGATCGCGGGTTTCGAAAAATGGATGCTGCCTTCGAGTTTATGACTAAGATCGGAGCGCCCTACTATTGCTTCCATGATTTTGATCTGGTTGAGGAGGGTGATAGTTGGAAAGAATCCGAAAGGCGGCTGCAAAAAATGGTTGACCACGCCAGGTCCTGGCAGCGGCAAACAGAGGTGAAGTTGCTTTGGGGCACGGCTAATTTGTTCGCTCATCCGCGGTACATGAACGGTGCCGCCACTAATCCGGATTTTCGCGTGGTGGCCTGTGCCGGCTGGCAAGTCAAAAATGCCCTTGACGCTACAATAGCACTGGGTGGAGCGGGCTACACCTTTTGGGGCGGTCGTGAGGGCTACCTCTCGCTGTTGAATACGGATATGAAACGCGAGCAGGAACATTTGGCGCGCTTCCTGGGTATGGCTCGCGACTACGGCCGGGCAAATGGTTTCAAGGGTAGCTTTTATATTGAACCCAAGCCGATGGAGCCGAGCAAGCACCAATACGATTTTGATGCCGCAACCTGCTTGTCGTTTCTTCGGGAGTTCGACCTGTTGGATGATTTCAAGTTAAACATCGAAGTGAACCATGCTACTTTGGCGCAGCACACCTTTCAGCACGAGCTTCAGGTTGCGGCCAATGCCGGTAAGTTGGGAAGTATAGATGCCAACCGGGGTGACTATCAAAATGGGTGGGACACCGATCAGTTTCCGAACAACGTCTATGAACTAACGGAGGCTATGCTGGTGATTTTAGGTGCGGGTGGTTTTAAAACGGGAGGCATAAATTTCGATGCCAAAACGAGAAGGAATTCCACCGATCTGACCGATATTTTTTACGCCCATATTGGCGGAATGGATGCGTTTGCCCGCGCGTTGCTGGCGGCTCATGCCATTTTGGAGGATGGCGAGTTAAAGGACTTTGTGCGGCAACGGTATTCTTCATTTGACAAGGGTGCGGGTAAACAATTTGCTTCGGGTAAGCTGACCTTGTCAGACCTTTCGCGAATAGCAGGGGTTTTCCCCGAGCCGGAGCAGATAAGCGGGCGCCAGGAGTATATCGAAAATTTGATTTCACGATATGTTTAAAACCGCTTATCGGATTACTCGCATTTCTATACCAGATTTTACTTACTTTGAAACGTTGACAGAATACTTATGAAAAGAAAAATCCGCATGGGCATGGTAGGGGGGAGCATCAATTCCTTCATTGGGCCGATTCACCGGAAGGCTGCTTTGATGGACGGCCAGATTGATCTGGTCGCTGGTGCATTCAGCTATTTGCCCGAAGAATCGAAAGCCACAGGCGAGGCGCTGTTTCTTAACCCGCATCGGGTGTACGACACCTATGACGAGATGTTCGAAAAGGAGAAAAATCTGCCGGGCGACCAACGCATAGATTTTGTGTCAATCGTCACGCCCAATCATCTGCACTTTGATCCGGCCCGGAAGGCATTGCAAAATGGATTTCATGTGGTGGTCGAGAAGCCGATGACGTTCACGGTTGCCGAGGCGCGTCAGCTGAAAAAAGTTGTTGAAAAAAAGGGATTGATTCTCGCACTCACCCATACCTATACCGGCTACCCCATGGTGAAAGAAGCCAAACATTTGGTGGCAGCCGGAGAACTGGGAAACATTCGAAAAGTCTATGTGGAGTATCCGCAAGGGTGGCTCTCGACCTTTTTGGAAGGCACCGGTAACGCGCAGGCATCCTGGCGAACGGACCCCAAGCGCTCCGGTGCCGGGGGGGCCATTGGTGACATTGGTACGCATGCGGCAAACCTGGCCGAATACATCACCGGTTTGAAAATAACCGAGGTATGTGCCATGCTGAACACGACCGTTAAAGGGCGTAAGCTGGATGACGACAGCTCGATGCTGATTAAATTTGAAAACGGAGCTACAGGTGTACTGCTGGCCACGCAGGTGGCGGCAGGCGATGAAAATAATTTGAACATCCGCGTGTATGGCGAAAAGGGTGGTTTGGAATGGCGGCAGGAAGAGCCCAACACCCTGGTGATGAAATGGCTGAATCGCCCGCGCGAAATTGTTCGGGCGGGCTGGCCGTATCTATCAGACGCGGCCAAGGGATTTATCCGAACTCCTGCCGGGCATCCCGAAGGCTATTTAGAAGCGTTTGCCAACATCTACCGGGCTTTTACAAACGCGTTCTTCGACTTCAAGCCTGGCCGAAAGATCGATTCAAACAAGTATGATTTTCCGGGTGTTGACGAGGGTATTCGCGGCATGCAATTTATCGAAACGGTGATAAAGTCCGCGAAGAGTTCCAGCAAGTGGACGAAGATGAAATAACATGAAGACAGTAAAAGGACCGGCAATTTTTCTGGCTCAGTTCATGGGCGATGAGCCTCCGTTCAATTCATTGCGCAGCATTAGTAAATGGGCTGCCAAGTTGGGCTATGTGGGGGTGCAGATTCCATCGTGGGATGCCCGCTGCATTGATTTGAAGAAGGCTGCCGAAAGCAAAGACTATTGCGATGAGTTGAGGGAAACGGTTGGTTCGGCAGGCCTTCAGATTACGGAATTGTCGACCCACCTGCAGGGCCAGCTGGTGGCCGTCCACCCGGCATACGATGCCATGTTCGATGGATTCGCTCCCAAATCCGTTCACGGAAAACCGAAAGAGCGGACGGCCTGGGCTGTAGAACAACTCAAGTTGGCCGCCCGCGCCAGCAAAAACCTGGGGTTAAATGCTCACGCCACCTTCTCGGGGGCCCTCATGTGGCCAACGGTTTACCCGTGGCCGCAGCGGCCGGCCGGACTGGTCGAGGATGGTTTTAAGGAACTGGCGAAGCGGTGGCTGCCGATCTTAAATGCGTTCGACAAAGCCGGTGTCGATGTTTGTTATGAGATCCATCCGGGCGAAGATCTGCACGATGGTGTAACGTTCGAACGTTTTTGGGAAGCAACCGGGAAACATGAACGCTGCAAGATCTTATATGACCCCAGCCATTTTGTACTTCAGCAACTGGATTACCTCCAGTACATCGATTTTTACCACGAGTTCATCAAGATGTTTCACGTGAAGGATGCGGAGTTTAATCCCACGGGCAAGAGCGGAGTGTATGGCGGCTATCAGGATTGGGTAAATCGGCCCGGTCGTTTTCGCTCGTTGGGAGACGGCCAGGTGAATTTCAAGGCTATCTTTTCCAAACTTGCTCAGTACGGATATGATGGCTGGGCTGTGTTAGAGTGGGAGTGCTGCATAAAACATCCGGAGCAAGGTGCGGCCGAAGGTGCACCTTTCATCCGAAATCACATTATTCGTGTAACGGAGAAGGCTTTTGATGATTTTGCTTCAGCGGGTAAAGATCAGCGATTGAATAAACGAGTTTTAGGATTATAACCAAGATCAAAACAGATATGAATAAATCGTATTGGCTGCTGGCATTATTCGTGGTTGCGATGGCCTGCACATCAACAAAGGAAAGCAAGAATCAGGAAGACTATGGTACGCCAAACGAGGCGGCCTCGGCCTCGGAAATGAGCGGCCCGGACATTATCGCGCAGGGCGAAGCATTGGTGAAGGCCAGCGACTGCAAAACATGTCACCACACGGTGAACAAGATCATTGGCCCTTCACACACCGATGTAGCCAAGAAGTATGAATTCACCGAAGCAAACGTGAAATACCTTGCCGAAAAGATCATCAAGGGTGGCTCGGGTGTTTGGGGTGAAGTAGTGATGACAACCCACCCCGATTTGTCACAGGCCGATGCCGAGAAGATGGCGCGATATGTGCTATCGCTTGACGGAGAAAAAGAGCATTAGTTTTTTACACAAAAAGTTATTGCAAATGAATCGAAGAGAGTTTCTGGGCGCAGGTCTTGCCGGTTTGACGATCGCCAGTGCAATGCCTGCCCTCGCATTGCCACCGCGGCACAAGATCGGGCTGCAGTTGTATTCGTTGCGCGATGTAATTCGGGAAGATGTAAAGGGTATGATTGAAACCCTTGGCCGTTGGGGCTATCAGGAGTTGGAGGCCTATGGTTACAACGATGGAAAGTTGTTTGGCATGCCTGCCAAAGATTTTGTGAAGCTGGTTCGCGATAATGGGATGCAGCTGATGAGCGGGCATTATCCCCTTGGTAAGGCCAATGGGAAAGTGATTGGTAGTGTTTTGAATGGATGGGAGAAAGCGGTTGCTGATGCGAAAGAGGCGGGTCAGAAATATATGGTTGTGCCGTACCTCGACAAGAGTGAGCGCGAAAACCTGGATGCCTATAAATGGGTTTGCGAGCAGTTGAACAAAGCAGGCGAGGTCACCAAAAAGTATGGTATCCGACTACAATACCATAATCACGAGTTTGAGTTTGACGTGATGGAAGATAAAGTTCCCTATCAGGTGATGTTACGGGAACTTGATCCCAAACTGGTGGGTATGGAGATGGACTTATACTGGGTGGTGTATGCCGGTCATAATCCGTTCCAGTATTTTCAACAACACCCGGGTCGTTTCGAACAATGGCATGTCAAGGATATGGATAAGGTTGATCGAAAGCGAAATGCAGACGTGGGAACAGGGCAAATTGATTTTGCCAAACTGTTTGCCGCAGCCAAAGCGTCAGGCATGAAACACTTCTACATTGAACAGGAAACCTATCCGGTCGATTCAAAGACGAGTGTCAAAAACTCGATCGATAATCTCAAAAAGATACTAAGGTAACACTTTTGCTTCCGGGATAAGCAAATTGATTACCTGGCGCGGTCTCCCGGTAGCACAATTCGGTTCCACTAGTATTTGCCAGCCTAGGCCGGCAAACAGGCTTCCTTTCCAGCGCTTTCGGCCCGTTTAAACGGCAGCTGTCAACCGGGTGCCACAAACCCTTTAGCCTGACAACAATCATAAAATCAATCGTTTGCACAAATTTTATTTTGTTGGCTTTTGGCGCTAATTTGCCTTCAAATCCGATTAAAATCACAACAACTATGGTAGCCGAACCGGTGACGATGAAATACAAAGTAGCCCATGCAGAATTAAAAGATTGGGTGAAGCAAATGTCCGAACTGATGAAGCCAGAGCATGTGTACTGGTGCGATGGCTCTAAGGAAGAATACGATGAGTTGTGTAACAAGCTCGTTCAAAGGGGAACGTTTATTAAGCTGAATCCCCAAAAGCGGCCCAATAGCTTCGCGTGCTTCTCTGATCCGAGCGATGTTGCCCGCGTAGAAGACCGAACCTATATCTGCAGCAAGCGGAAAGAAGATGCCGGTCCGACCAATAACTGGATGGATCCCAAAGAGATGAAGAAGACCCTTAAGGGTCTCTTTGAGGGATGTATGCAAGGCCGCACACTCTATGTCATCCCGTTCAGCATGGGCCCGGTGGGGTCCGACATTGCGCAAATTGGCGTTGAGATCACCGACTCGGAGTACGTGGTCGTGAATATGCACATCATGACCCGCGTGGGTAAGCGGGTGATGGATGTGTTGGGCGAAGATGGTGAGTATGTGAAGTGCCTGCACTCGGTTGGTGCTCCGCTTAAACCCGGCCAGCAGGATGCCAAGTGGCCGACCAACCCCACAACGAAATACATCGTGCATTTCCCTGAGGAGCGATCCATCATGTCGTATGGCTCAGGTTATGGTGGTAATGCCTTGCTGGGCAAGAAGTGTTTTGCCCTGCGGATTGCTTCCGTGATGGGGCAGGAAGAGGGCTGGCTGGCCGAACATATGCTGATTATGGGCGTACAGAGCCCGGACGGCAAAAAGGATTACGTGGCAGCTGCATTTCCCAGTGCCTGTGGCAAGACCAATTTTGCAATGTTAGTTCCTCCTAAAGGCATGGACGGTTGGAAGGTTACCACGGTGGGGGACGACATTGCGTGGATCAAGCCCGGCAAGGATGGCAAGTTGTATGCGATTAATCCCGAAGCCGGATATTTTGGCGTGGCGCCTGGCACCAACGAGAAGACCAATCCCAATGCGATGGCGTCCATCTCCAAGAATACCATTTTTACCAATGTGGGGGTTACACCCGATGGTGATGTGTGGTGGGAGGGTATGAGCAAGGAAGTGCCGAGAGATATTACTGACTGGCGCGGTCAAAAGTATGACCCGGCTTCCGGCAAGCCCGTGGCTCACCCCAATGCACGATTTACGGCTCCCGCCTATCAGTGCCCCTCCATTGATCCCGAGTGGGAAAATCCGAAGGGGGTACCCATTAGCGCCTTTGTGTTTGGTGGTAGAAGAAGCACTACCATTCCCCTGGTGTATCAATCTTCGAACTGGGCTTATGGAGTGTACCTGGCGGCTACTATGGGCTCGGAGATGACTGCTGCTGCTTTTGGTGAGGTGGGCAAGGTCAGGCGCGACCCGTTTGCCATGTTGCCTTTCTGTGGATATCACATTGGTGATTATTTCAATCACTGGCTCCAGTTCGGCCGCAATATTCCCGCTCCGCCCCGCACGTTTGGTGTAAACTGGTTCCGTAAAGATGCCAATGGCAAGTTCCTGTGGCCGGGCTTCAGTGATAACATGCGCGTGTTGAAATGGATCGTATTGAAAATACGGGGCGAGTCCAATGCGGTTGAGAGCCCGATCGGGTGGATGCCGACCTATGAAGATATCGATTGGTCAGGCAGTGATTTTACCCGCGAACAATTTGACAGTATCATGTCGATCGAATCGGAGGATTGGAAGAATGAGCTGCTGCAGCACGCAGAGTTGTTTGAACGGATGTATGACAAGTTGCCTAAGGAGTTCATTTTTATGCGCGAGTTAATGTTGTCCAGCCTGTGGCGCTCTCCAAAAAAGTGGAGCCTTGCCCCCGAGCGCATGGACGATCACTAAGCAGAATATGTTGGATGTAAAACCCCGGCTACAACCGGGGTTTTTTTATGGCCACGCATTCGGGTTTCTTGGTAAACTACAGGGAATCGTGTACTTTAACACCCACCTAAACCAAACGGCATGACACTAGCCCAGCGCTGGCAGGAGATTCGCACCGGTTTTCATCCCACGTTCTGGGTGGCCAACACGTTGGAGTTGTTCGAGCGACTTGCGTATTACGGATCTAAATCGGTTCTCACTGTTTTTTTAGCTAACAAGGTGGGCTTAAACGAAGAGGCTGGCTTTTTGGCTGGCCTTTTTAATGCGGTGCTGTATTCATTGCCGATTGTTGCGGGAGTCTTTGTTGACAAATATGGCTTCAAGAGGACGTTGATGGCCTGCTTTGCCATATTCTGTCTGGGTTACTTTCTAATCGGACTGGCCGGAATGGAATATGGCCAGGCCCTTTCCGATGCCATTGGGAAAAAGAATTACGTCATTATCGTTCTCATGTTGACCGCTATTGGCGGATCGCTGATCAAACCGTGTGTTGTAGGAACGGTAGCTAAAACGTCAAAACCACAATCACAAGCTCTGGGTTTTTCCATTTATTACACACTGGTTAACCTGGGCGGAGCAATCGGGCCCATGATTGCCTATTTTATTCGCACCGATTTAGGGATTGAGTTTGTGCTGGTCATGTCGTCCATCACTTCGTTATTCCTATTCTTTGGTGCCTGGTTTTTCTTTAAAGAGCCAGAGGGCGAAGCAGGTGAGCCCAAAACGTTCGCTAAAGTATTTAGCGACATGTTGTTGGTGTTTCGCAACATCAAGTTCATGAGCTTCCTTCTTGTTTTCTCCGGATTCTGGATGATGTTCTGGCAGATCTTCTATTCTTTTCCATTTTATGTGACGGACGTACTTCACTACGAAGCATTTGAGTTTCTGGAGACCGTTGATGCGTGGACCATTATCCTGATTACGATCCCCGTAACAGCTTTGGTCAGCAAATTGCGGCCGGTCACAGCCATTATCATTGGCTTTACCATTGCCAGCCTGTCGTGGATTATTATTGGTGTTGGCGGTACCGTGCTGGCGGCCATCGTGGGGGTTGCCGTTTTTGCACTGGGCGAGGCTACGCAGGCGCCACGTTTTTATGAATATGTGAGTTCGCTGGCTCCGAAGGATCAGGTGGGCACCTTCATGGGGTTTGCCTTTTTGCCGGTGGCCATTGGGTCATTTACGGCCGGCATTATTGCCGATTGGCTGAGGGGCTCTTATCTGGAAACTAACCCAGCCATGATGTGGTACACACTGTCGGCCATCGGAATCACCTCTACGCTACTCATGATTGTTTATAATCGAATTGTTACCCGTTAATCTATGGAAGCTAATAAAGCGTTCAAACCTTACATCGCGCCCGAGCAAAACATTGCGGAGTTCACCGTTAAGTCGGTTGTATTCGGGGTGCTGTTTGGTATCTTGTTTGGATGTTCCACGGTCTACCTGGCACTCAAGGCGGGTCTCACCGTTTCGGCTTCCATCCCAATCGCAGTGATCGCCATTACACTTGGTCGCAAGTTTCTGAAGACGACCATCCTTGAAAATAATATCATTCAAACCACCGGCTCGGCTGGTGAATCCATTGCCGCGGGTGTTGTGTTCACCTTGCCGGGTTTTTTGTTTCTCTCACCGGGTGAAAATGGAACCAGTGTGGGCGAAGGGTATTTTAACTACCTGACGATCCTGATCCTGGCTGCATTTGGAGGCATGCTGGGTACACTTATGATGATTCCGTTGCGCAGGTCGCTGATTGTTAAAGAACACGGCACTTTGCCCTATCCCGAAGGAACGGCCTGTGGCTCGGTACTGCAGGCAGGTGAAAAAGGTGGTGACTTTGCGAAAACGGCTTTCATCGGTATGGGCGTAGCGTTTGGCTATGCCATTCTCCAGAAAGTTCTTCACCTCATAGCCGAGACTCCCGGATACATTACAAGCCAGGCCAATAAGTTCTGGCCATCATCGGCAACGCGGGCCGAAATTACACCCGAGTACCTGGGCGTTGGGTATATCATCGGGTTCAAGATTAGCGGTGTTTTGGTGGCTGGTTCGGTGTTAGCGTGGTGGGCGATGACACCTTTGTTGGCGACATTAGTCCCAGCCGATACAATAGCCCTTCAGTTAGTCAAACTGGGCTACCTGGCCGATATTAACACAACTGGAGGGCCAGGCGGGTGGAACCCGACCACTCATTCGTTTGCCAGCTATGCCGATGCGATTTACCGCGCTTACATTCGCCAGATAGGTGCAGGAGCGGTGGCTGCGGGCGGTTTTATCACGCTAATCAAAACGATCCCCACCATTGTCAGTTCGTTCAGAGAAAGTGTTGGTTCGCTAAAGGAGAAGGGAACCGCTACTATTCTTAGGACGGAACGAGACCTGTCATTTAAGGTGGTGATCATCGGCAGCCTGATTTTGGTGGCGCTCATTGCCTTGCTTCCGGGTCAGATTATTCCAGGCGATACTATCGTGGAAAAATTGCTGATAGGTATCTTGATTATCGTCTTCGGATTTTTCTTTGTTACCGTGGCAAGTCGCATTGTGGGTTTGGTAGGCTCCAGCAACAGTCCGATCTCGGGAATGACAATTGCAACGCTGATGGGAACGTGTCTCATTTTTACGGCCGTTGGATGGAGCGGCCGGGTTTATGAGCCCCTTGCGCTTGTGGTTGGAGGAATGATTTGTATTGCAGCGGCCAATGCCGGGGCAACCTCTCAGGACCTCAAAACGGGCTATATCGTGGGTGCAACACCACGGTATCAACAGTTGGCGCTGTTCCTTGGGGCCATCGTTTCCTCCATTGCTATCGGGCTGGTGGTTAAGGTATTGGATACCCCAACACAAGATATGATCGCTCAGGGAATTAGTCATGCAGTCGGCAGTGACAAGTATCCCGCACCTCAGGCTACGCTGATGGCGACTTTGGCCCGTGGTATTCTTTCGTTCAACCTCGATTGGCAATTTGTAATGGTGGGTGTTTTTATTGCCGTAATGATTGAATTGTGCGGCATTAAGGCACTGGCGTTCGCGATTGGCCTCTACTTGCCGCTGGCAACAACACTGCCCATTTTTATCGGTGGCGCCATCAAGGGTTATGTGGACTACCGCGCAGAGAAGAGGAATGAAGCCCGCGAAGAGGACGAGCTCGGCAAGGGGAGCTTGTTTGCAACAGGGCTAATTGCAGGTGGCGCGCTTACGGGTGTTTTGGCTGCCATCCTCATCGTTGCAAATGAACAATTGATGGGCGACCTCAATCTCGAACACAGCATGGTCGATGCCCTGGGGCACCAAGGATACCATTTGTTGGGTGTTGCCTTTTTTGTGGCCATGTGTGGCATATTATACCGCACGGCAACCAAGAAGGACTAAGCCGCCAGTACAAAAAGGATTTCCCGCAGGCGTTTCATCACCTGCGTTTCTTCTGCTTGTACACGCCCATCAGCGTTTACAATGGCATACAAGCTTTTGATCAGGTACTCGCGATCCTGAGCAGCAATGGGTTGGAGATTGTCGTAGTTCTCACGCAAGACCGTACTCAACTTCGCCTCCTCCAGCTGGGCTGCCTGGGGCGCAACCTTTTGCAGCAGCGTTTGGGTATCGTCACCGAAATAGCGAAGCCGTTCGGCTAGTGTCTCTTCCTCTAGGTGGTGCAGTTGTCCGTCAGCGCGTGCCACATACACCATCAGGAAGGCGGCAAACTCGGCAAAGGAGGAAAAGGTTAACATACCCGGTAAGTGGCTAAGATGGTGGTTTTGGCCAAAACAAAAAAACCCGCTCGTGAGAGCGGGTCTTTTCTTCTCTTAAGAATATGGATTACATCATGCCGTCCATACCTCCGGGAGGCATAGCGGGAGCTTCCTTCTTCTCGGGAATTTCGCTTACCACGGCCTCGGTAGTCAGCAACAAACCAGCGATGGAGGCTGCGTTCTCCAGGGCCAGACGAGCCACCTTGGTCGGATCGATGATACCGGCCTCAAAGAAATTCTCGTACTTGTTCTCGCGCGCATTGAAACCGTAGTCTTTCTTGCCATCGCGCACTTTGTTTACAATTACCGAGCCTTCCTGTCCGGCATTCTCCACGATTGTCCGCAGGGGAGATTCCAGCGCCAGGCGAATGATGTTAACGCCCGTATCCTGATCTTCGTTGTCGGTCTTTACGTCTTTCAGCGCCTCGATAGCGCGGATGTACGCTACACCACCGCCCGGAATAATTCCTTCCTGAACAGCAGCACGGGTCGCGTGAAGCGCATCGTCAACACGATCTTTCTTCTCCTTCATCTCCACTTCAGTGGCAGCTCCAATGTAGAGGATAGCCACGCCACCCGAAAGCTTAGCCAAACGCTCCTGCAACTTCTCGCGGTCGTAGTCGCTGGTGGTTGTCTCAATCTGTGCTTTGATCTGGTTGATACGACCGGTGATTTCGGCTTTCTTGCCGGCACCATTAACGATCGTGGTATTGTCCTTATCAATGTTGATTTTCTCAGCACGGCCCAGGAACTCCAGGCGAGCGTCTTCCAGCTTCATGCCGGTTTCTTCGCTGATCACCTTACCACCGGTGAGGATCGCAATGTCTTCCAGCATCGCTTTTCTGCGGTCGCCAAAGCCAGGGGCTTTTACGGCAGCCACACGCAGGGCACCGCGAATCTTGTTTACTACCAGCGTTGCCAGGGCTTCGCCTTCCACTTCCTCCGCAATGATCAACAGAGGCTTGCCGGTCTGTGCCGTTGCTTCCAGAACTGGCAGCAATTCCTTCATGGACGAAATTTTCTTATCGTAGATCAGGATGTACGGGTGATCCAGATCTGCTTCCATCTTCTCCGTATTGGTTACGAAGTAGGGCGACAAATAGCCGCGGTCGAACTGCATACCTTCAACGGTCTTCACTTCCGTTTCGGTACCTTTTGCTTCTTCAACGGTAATAACGCCATCCTTGCCCACTTTTTCCATTGCCTCGGCAATCATCTTACCGATCTCCTGGTCGTTGTTCGATGAGATGGTAGCTACCTGAGCGATCTCCTGAGAGCCCTTAATGTTTTTGCTTTGCTTGTTCAAGCTGTCAACAACAGACTCCACAGCCTTGTCAATACCGCGCTTCAGGTCCATGGGGTTAGCACCGGCAGCCACGTTCTTAATGCCGTGGTTGAAGATGGCCTGCGCCAACACGGTAGCAGTAGTTGTACCATCACCGGCTGCATCAGCGGTTTTGGAAGCAACTTCCTTCACCAATTGTGCGCCCATGTTTTCAATCGGGTCTTTCAACTCGATTTCTTTGGCAACGGATACACCGTCTTTGGTGACGGTGGGAGCGCCAAATTTCTTATCGAGGATAACGTTACGGCCTTTCGGTCCCAGCGTTACTTTCACGGCATCGGCCAGCTTATCAACGCCCTTCTTAATGCGGTCGCGGGCAGTGGTATCAAATGTGATTTCTTTTGCCATATCTGTAAATGGTTATTGGTGTTGGATTTGAATTAAATTATTCCGAAGATGTCGGAGTTACGCATGATCAGGTACTCTTTGCCATCGATGTTGATCTCAGTGCCGGAGTACTTGCCGTAGAGAATCTGGTCGCCAACCTTAACGGTAACGGGCTTGTCCTTGAGGCCTTCGCCAACGGCAACGACTTTGCCTTTTTGAGGTTTTTCTTTTGCCGTGTCCGGGATGATGATGCCGGACGCTGTTTTCTGCTCAGCCGCTGCGGGCTCTACCAGCACGCGGTCTTCGTTAGGTTTAAAGTTGATTTTTGCCATATGCATTAAGAGTTAAAAGTTGTCAGTTTTAACGACATCCCCGTATGTCGATTTCTGTGCCAAAAGGGCTTTTTTCCCCTTTTTTAGGCCACTTTTTCAGGTGCCCTGGGTATTGGGCCGCAAATATACACCCTGAGATGACAGTAATGCTGCAAATCTGGCAGATTGACACATTAGGCTGCTTTTCCGTATAATTAAGCAAGGAAATTACCCTGGGTATGGATCGACTACACGAACATTGGTTAACGGAGGGGCTCATTGATTTCGAATACAAAAAGTACGTACTGCTGGCCTACCTGCAACGGGTAAAGCAGTCATTTGATCGCACGGAGCTTTACCCTTTCATGGGCGATCTGGTTTTTCATTACCGGAACCTGGTGGCGGTGCGCGACAACAAACAAATGCTCAACCAGGCTTTTCCCCGCGAGCTTTCGGCTGAAAGTTTGCGCAAGCTGGAACTCACGTACAAGCAGATTGTGGAGGACGATGCCGTCATGCGCGAATTGGAATCGATAATCGATTATGCGCTGCCGAAGTTCAAGTCTTCGCTGGATGAAGGCTCACTGATTTATGATTATGTGGAATCCCAATGCGAGATTGCACCCATCGGACTCACGTCATTATACTCGCGCGAGGGATACCTGTTCGTAACACAGCCGCCCGAGCGCGAGACACAGATTTTCCGCTACCAGGTGACGTTCTTTGAGGGCTCGCAGGAGAAGGCCAGAGGTCTCCACACGCAGCATGTGGCCACAGAGCCGCGTTCAATCTCTAACACCTACGAGCAGATCAAGCTCAGATTGATTCGCACATTCACCGATTTGCCGAATCCATCCGCTTACCTCATTTTGTCTCGTCTTCAACTCCCGTTTCAGGCCACGCTCATGCCGGTGGCGAAGCGTTTGCTGATCAAGCACATTTCGCAGGCAGCATAAAACAAAAATGCCTCCGACAAGTCAGAGGCATTTTTCAATTACCAAATGCTTTTATTTCGCTGAGTCGCTGGGTTGAGGCGTGGTGGAGCGGTTAAATTCCACCGCAGGATCTGATTTTTGTTCCCCGGCTTTCTGAAAAATAGGGTTGTTGTCTCCGGCCACGCGCGGATCGAAAAAGGTGGTCGACAATACGCATACCATGATGGCTACGGCAAAACCCCATGTGAGTTTTTCCAACAGATCACCGGTTTTTTTCACACCGATCAGGTTGCTGGCACTGGAACCGCCAAACTGGCTCGTCAGGCCGCCACCTTTTGAGTTTTGCGCCAACACAACCAACACCATCAGAAACGAGAGAAAAATCGCCAATCCAATCAATACGGTATACATGACTTACTTTTTAAGGTCTTCAATTTGGGCCGCAAAGTAAGCCTTTTTTTGGGGAAACTTCCAAATGAGCTTCTTCAGGACTTCGATGGCTTTTTCGCGTTTGCCTTGCTTTAAGAGAACTTCTACCAGGGTTTCGGAGATCACGCTCTCGCCAAAGTGATGAAGCGATTCCGCGGTCAGATCAGGCTTTTGCTCGGCCTGGGCTTCACGTCTGGGCCGCGGCATCGTGGGCTGGGTCTTGATGAACTGTTCGATGATCTCACCCTGCTCTTTCTGCTTAACCGTTTCGCTGTCGGCCTTTTTCTTTTTGGTTTGGATATCCTGTATGAAAACGTCCGCTGGAGCGGCAACATTGACCGGCTCTTTGATGGGAATTGATTTTTCGACTGGAACGGGTTCCTCTTTTTTCACACCTGGAAATGAAGTAGGAGCAGGTTGTTCAAAGGAATGATCAGGGTCCGCGCCAGAGACAAATCGGGCTTCGAAGTCCGACTGCAATTCCTTGAGGCGAGCTACATCGGCTTGCACTTCTTCCAGGGTAACCAGGTGGTCGTCTTTTGCAAGTGGGCCAGGATCCATGACCGGCCGAGCCTCAACCGGTGGCTGATCGGGTTGGGGGTAAGTCTGTTTTTCTTCCCGAATACTGCGTGGAGAGGTCATTACCCATTTGAGAACCGCGCGGTCCGTGGCATAGATGGCACTTTGGTGTAGTTGGTATTCCCGCTCGGGGAGTTGTTGGTCGTGTGCACCGCGGGCTGCGAGGTGATGTAGGACCTGGCTGAACGGAAACTGAGCCTGGAGTTGAATTAACTCAATTGTTTCATCGGCTGAGAGGGCCGAATAGTTCCGGAGTAAGTTGAGAAAAGCGTGCTTATCCACCGGGAAAAATTTGAAGCGGGTTTTAAAGGTAGATAAAAACCTGCTGTGGGCCAACTACCAGTTGGCAATGGTGGCATTGAAGATGTCGATCAAAATCTGATCGAAAATTTTACGCTCAAGCGATTCCTGCACCTGAATAAGGTCCTGGGTGTTTGGGAAATCCGCATAGAAGCTAAAGCTGCGGTCTTTGAAGCTGTTTTTGGGTTCCGTAGTGTCCACGTAGTTGACCCTCACCGCAATGGTGAGGCGGGTTAAATCAGCCTGCGTAGTGCGGTCCGTGCCGGTAGAAACGGGGGCCAACGGATTCAGCCTGTAGTCCGTTATTACGCCTTCAATCTGAAGCTGGCCCTCTTCGGGTACTACGCGCAAGCTCGAGTTCTGCTGATAGTAATCTTTCAACCGGTTGGTGAAATTCTGCGCGATGTTGGCAGGGGCCAGATCGGTGTTGTTTAAAAATTCCTCCACGGTAATGGTTTCGGCCGTAGTGGAGGCGCCCGAGAGCGAATACACGCCACACGATTGGGTCGCGGTAATTCCGATCAAAACGAGAATCGAAGTCAGGATGCGAAATCTACTCTTCAAGTTCGTATTGTTTGATTTTTCGATACAGGGTGCGCTCCGAAATACCCAAATCCCGTGCCGCATATTTGCGCTTGTTGTTGTTTTTCCGCAATGCCCGCTCAATCAACTCTTTTTCCTTTTTTTCAATCGATAGTGATTCGTCCTCCGACTTGTAGGAGACATCGTGCGTCTCTTCTTCCGGTTCAAAGGCCGGGGCCGGGTTGATATTGAGCAGCACGGGCTCGGTGGCGGGCGATGCGGGTGATGTGGCCGCCACGTCTTTGAAGAGGTGAGGGTTGTCTTTTAGCATCTGTGCCGTACTCGCAGGATTGGTTCCGTTTTCCAAGACGAGCTTTTTCAGATCATTTACGTCCCGCCTTAAGTCAAACAATACTTTATACAGAATTTCGCGCTCCGAGATGTTTTCACCGGATTGCGCATCCTGGTACAAAGCCGGAAGTGTTGTCTCGCGTGGCAGGTAACGCAGCAGCGTTTCGCCATTGATTTCTTTTTGTTCGGTGGCCAGCACGGAAATCTGTTCCACCAGATTTTTGAGTTGCCGAATATTTCCCGGAAAGCGATACTTCAGAAGAATCTCCTTGGCATCGTCTGTCAGTGAAATAGGCTTAACCTTATATTTCTCAGCAAAGTCAGTGGCAAACTTGCGAAACAATAATTCAACATCGCGACCGCGCTCGCGCAGGGGCGGCACGAAAATGGGTACCGAGTTCAGCCGGTAGTAGAGGTCCTCGCGGAATTTACCGGCTTCCACTTTTTGCAGGAGGTTAACGTTGGTAGCCGCCACCACCCGTACATCTGTTTTTTGAACTTTCGAAGAGCCAACCTTGATGAATTCACCATACTCCAGCACACGGAGCAGGCGGGCCTGCGTACCTAGCGGCATTTCACCGATTTCATCGAGGAACATGGTACCACCATTGGTTACTTCGAAGTATCCCTTGCGTGATTCATGTGCGCCCGTGAAGGAGCCTTTTTCGTGTCCAAATAGCTCCGAGTCGATGGTGCCCTCGGGAATGGATCCACAATTGATAGCGATAAACTGGCCGTGTTTGCGCGGACTCAGCGCATGAATAATCTTGGAGAAGGATTCTTTACCGCTGCCGCTTTCTCCTGTAATGAGCACCGTCATGTCCGTAGGGGCCACCTGCATGGCCGTCTTCACGGCAAAGTTCAATCCGGGAGCATTTCCAATGATCCCAAACCGTTGCTTAACGCTTTGAATGTCTGCTTCGGTAATCATATACTTTGCACAGCTTGACCAAACAACGTGGCACCCGTGCATCGGTCAATTCTCACCTGAACATAGGTGCCTTTTTGTTCATTTCCCTTGGCGAACACTACCACTTTATTCGAACTGGTGCGGCCTTGCCAAAAATCAGCCGATCGCCTGGAATCTCCTTCGATCAAAACCTTTTCCACTTTGCCTACATCGCGCTGGTACCGCTCAAGGGAATGGCGGGTTTGCTTATTGATGATCTCCTGAAGCCTCCGCTTTTTGATGTCTTCAGTTACATCGTCAGAAAGTTTCTTGGCCGCCAGGGTGCCCGGGCGTTCGGAATAATAGAACATGTAGGCGAAGTCGTACTTCACCATGTCCATTAAGGATAGCGTTTCCTGATGTTCCGCTTCCGTCTCCGAGCAGAAGCCGGTGATCATATCGGAGCTCAGGCCGCAATCATCGCCCAAAATTTCCCGGATGCGGGCCACCTTGCCCAGGTACCATTCGCGGCTATACCCGCGGTTCATCAACTCCAGAATCCGGCTGTTGCCGCTTTGCACCGGCAAATGAATGTACTTGCAGATGTTCTCGTGACGCGCCATAGTGTGGAGCACATCATCGGTAATATCTTTAGGATGCGAAGTTGAAAAACGCACGCGAAGGTCGGGGTGAACCAGTGCCACTTGTTCCAGTAACTGAGCAAACGTAACAACGGATGTCGGCTCCTTTTTTTCGAGCCGCGCTTTGTTGTTTTCCTCTGGGCTCCATTTATAGGAATCCACGTTCTGGCCAAGTAACGTCACCTCGCGGTAGCCCTTGGTGAACAAGTCTCGGGCTTCGGCCACAATACTGTGGGGATCACGGCTTCGTTCGCGACCGCGCGTAAAGGGCACCACGCAAAAGGAACACATGTTATCACATCCGCGCATGATGGAGATGAATGCGGTGACTCCGTTTGAATTCAGCCGCACCGGAGTAATGTCTCCGTAGGTTTCTTCCCGCGACAGAAACGTATTGACGGCCTTGTCGCCTTCATCCACTTGTTGAATCAGTTGCGGCAGATCGCGATACGCGTCTGGCCCGGCCACGAGGTCAACAATCTTCTCTTCGTCCAGCCATTGGGTCTTGAGCCGCTCGGCCATGCAACCCAGGATACCGACCGTGAGTTCTGGTTTTTGCTTTTTCAGCCCATTCAGTTGGGTGAGTCGGTTTCGCACCGTTTGTTCCGCTTTTTCACGAATGGAGCACGTGTTCAAAAAGATCACGTCTGCCTCTTCAGCCCGGGACGTAGTATCAAATCCTGTTTTTTGAAGGATGGAAGCCACAATTTCGCTATCAGAAAAATTCATCTGGCAGCCGTAGCTTTCAATGTACAGCTTGCGCTTCTGCCCGGTATGGCTGTTTTCGGTAGTCTTAACCACCTCGCAGGGTTGGTGCGCTTCGTCCAAAATCCCGATATCTTCTACTAATTCCTTCATTTTTCCATAAAAGAGACGCAAATTTAGCACATTTAGTTCAAGAAAATGACAGTTTGTCAGTAAACGGGAGTATGCCGATCATAAAGAAAGTCAGAGGTATTGAGCCCCGATTCGGTTCGGGCTGTTTCATTGCCGATAATGCCGTGGTGGTGGGAGATGTGGTGATGGGGGAGCGCTGCACGGTTTGGTTCAATGCAGTGGTGCGCGGTGACGTTCATTCCATTCGGATCGGAAACGACACGAATATTCAGGACGGGGCGGTGATTCACTGCACGTACCAAAAGGCCAAGACCGTGATTGGCTCGCGGGTGTCAATTGCCCATACGGCCGTGGTGCATGGATGTACGGTAGAGGATGATGTACTCATCGGCATGGGCGCGATTATTATGGACGATGCGGTGATTGGGCGAGGCTCGGTCATTGCGGCCGGAGCCGTAGTGCTGCCCGGCACGATCGTGGAGCCGGATAGCATCTATGCCGGTATGCCGGCCAAAAAAGTAAAAGACACCGGGCCCGAGATGCGCGAAGTCATCGCCCGCACGGCCCGTAACTATCCGATGTATGCTGAATGGTTTAAGGAATGACACGCGAAGAAGCCGTTGACGTTTATTCAAAAAAGATTCGTGCTACAGGCCGTGAGTATTGGCTGGATGAGCAGGAATCCGGGGAGGAGTATGCGCACTTTTATTTTTTGTTGAACCGGGACGGCAAGCCAATCGTGGCCGATGTAATGCTTTACACGCTGCGGCTGCACCACGAAAGTGAAGTGCTGGAAATTGCCGAAGCCCGCGTGGCGGAAAAGTTTCCGGGTTATGACGCGGAAAAATCGGAGCCCGACCTGGACGCCCAGGTAGCAGAAGCACTCGCAGAAGTAATGGTGGAATTGCAGGAAGAAGAGGAGGTAAAAGTCCAGGAGTTTATTGAAGAAGATCTAGAGCATGAGTGGGGCCTGGGAATTGACGCGGCCCTGAACGTACCGGTTATTTCCCCTGCGCAGATTCAACGATTCATTGATCGGTATCGGGCCGGTGATACTGACACGGACCCGGACCTGTACAGTTTTCAAATCAAGTCTGATTTTTCGGGCGAGTAACAAATTCAGCTATATTTGCCGGCTCAAAAAATAAGAAATCAAGTCATGAAAAATCTGTCCTTAATCCTGAATGCGGTGTTGCTGGTGGCGGTGGCCGTGCTTTTTTACCTCCAGTTCGCCAAACCGGGCACCTCGAATACGGATTCCAGCACGGTGGCCGCTGGTGACGTGAAGCTCGCTTTTATCAACTCCGACTCAGTATTGAAACACTACGACTATTTCAAGGTTAACCGCGAGCGACTCGAGGACAAAGCCAAAAAGATGGATAATGACTTTCGGAATCGTGCGCAGGCGTTGCAGAATGAGTTTAACAACTACCAGCGCAACTTGTCTAGCCTTACGATCGGCCAGGCTAAAGCAATAGAGCAAGACCTTGCTAACAAAGAGCAGAACCTCCAGGTCTATCGTCAGAGCCTGGCCCAGGATCTGTCGAACGAGCAAGCCAAAATGAATGACGAGCTCTATACCAAAGTAACGGGTTTCCTTAAAAGTTACGGCCAGGAGAAGGGACTTTCGGTGGTGCTCAAGTTTGACCAGGCCAGTGATGTACTGTATGCCGGTGAAAGCATTGATATTACAAAAGACGTGATTGCCGGTCTGAACTCCGCTTATCAGGCGGAAAAGCAGAGCCCGGCTAAAGCGGACAGCACCGCTGCAAAAAAGAAGTAATACCGAGTGAAATCATTGGAGACCCTGCCGCGAAAGCAGCAGGGTTTTTTTATTTTTGACACAACTACACGTAACTTTCTGGTGTGATTGATCGCGTACTGAGTTCACTGAACGTTCGGGCTGACGAACGAAACCAGGTCTTGCTGATGCTGTCGGCAGGGTTTTTCATGGGCATATTCGTGGCCACTTTTCAGAATACGGCCGATTCTCTTTTCCTCAACCAGATGAGCCGCCATCTGGACAAGGCCTTTCTCGCTTCCGGGTTGTTGGGTATTGTAGCTACCGGAGCATTCTCCTTTTTTCAGAGCCGGGTAAAATTCATTAACCTGGCCATTGGTGGCATTTCGCTCATCGTAATTCAGGTGTCAGCGTTTTACCTGTTGTTTGAGTATGGAGATCCTTCGTTGAAGCCGTACCTGCTATTTTATATCTACATCTTAACCGGGCCCACCAATATCGTCTTGCTGCTGATTTACTGGGGCGTGTTCGGTCGGCTGTTCAATTTCAAGCAATCCAAACGCATTATTGGCTGGATTGATACCGGTCAGTTGATTGCGATCATCATTTCGTTTTTTCTGATCCCCTTAACGGCCTCGTTGATCCCCGACACCCAAGACTATTTGGTCATCAGCAATATGTCCATTCTGGCTTCGCTGATGTGTTTCATCTTCATCGGTAGAAAGTACACACTGATCAAAAATGACCCTCGTGACCAGGATGTGAATGTGCGGAAGGAAACTAAGCTTCGCAAGATTTTGCGCAACCGGTATGTGCTTCTGCTATCGTTATTCCTGATTACCAGTATGGTAACGTTTGTGTTGAGTCAGTATTCGTTTCAAAATCTGCTGAATCAACAGTTTCCGTCTGCACGCGAGCTCACCGATTTTCTCGCGTACTTTTATGGAGCCACCTACGCGTTGAGCTTATTCATGCAGTTGGTGGTAAATGATCGACTCTTAAGCGTGTATGGTATTCGCACCTCGTTGCTGGTCTTACCAATCATTGTAGGTATTGTGGCAATTGGCGCGGTGATTATGGGCTCTATTTATGGTTTTTCAGTCGCGGGTGCGGGTAGTTCGTTTGCATTCTTTTTTGTAATGGTCGCGGTGATGCGTTTGTTTAACGGAACGCTTCGCGAGTCGCTGGAGAGCCCCATTTACAAATTGCTGTTTGTACCGCTTGATGCACGTTACCGGTTCAGTATCCAAACAAAAGTTGAAGGTTCAATAAGTGAAACCGGGCGCCTGCTGGCGGGGATCTTGATTTTCTGTTTTAGCCTGATGGCCTCCTTTAAGTTCATTTGGATACCGGCCATTATTGCCGTGGTGGCGCTGATTTACATCTTGCTCACCACAAAGCTTTATGCCGGTTATCGCAATAAGATTCGTGAGAAATTGGAAGAGCGCGAAGGCGAGCAGCAGAAACTTGATATGGGTCAGGGTCAAGTGATCTCCAAGCTCGAACGGATGGTGATGGATGAGCAGGCCGATCGGGCTGTTTTTTCATTTAAGCTGCTGGAAAAACTTGAACCGGCTCGGGTGTCCGGGTGGATCAGCTCGCTGGTGAAACACCAGTATGACGAAGTACGAGAGTTTGCGCAGCAGCGATTGAACGAGCTAAAAGGACTCTCGGTGTCCGAGTCCTATGTGATCAGAACGGACGCCAACCACATGGCAGATGGGCGCAAGATGATGTCCCGGGTTGAGTTAACCGCGATGCTCGAGAGTGGCGGTGACGTAACCAAAGCGCGGTTGCGCAACCTCTCGCGCTCAACGGATCTGAAGGATCGTCAGTATGCGGCTGAGCTTTTGTTGCACTCCGGCTCTGACGAGAACATATCATTTCTGATTGAGTTGTTGGCCGACCCCGAACCGCTGGTTCGAAGGACAGCTATTCAAACTGCAATCAAGCGGTTTAACAATGAGGTTATCTACGCTCTCATCGAAAATTTTAACCATCCCTCATTCAGTGCCCCCTCCATGGATGCGCTGGTGGTTATTGGAGAGAAAGCAGTTCCGGTTCTGGAGAGCGCGTTTTATCGTTCAGGGCAATCGACCAATACACTGATTCGGATTGTTCAGGTGATGGGTCGGATCGGAAGCCTCCGGGCGAAGGATTTGCTTTGGAACAAAATCGATTACCCCGATAAGGTAGTCGTATCCCAGGTATTGCTGGCATTGGGTAACGCGGGATTCAAGGCAGGCATCGCCCAGATTTCGCGTATTAAGTATGCTATTGAAAATGATATTGGTGACATTGCGTGGAACCTGAATGCACTGCAGAGTATTGACAGTGGCGAAACACCCGAATTGGAGCGGGCCTTGCAGTGGGAAATCCACAATGATATCCAACACATGTACATGCTGTTGGCCATGTTGTACGATACCCAGTCCATACAATTGGTTAAGGAGAATATCGACAGTGGCACAGCCGAGGGCACCGCGTTCGCCATCGAACTGCTCGATGTCTTTCTGTCCGAGCAGTTGAAACAACGCGTCATTCCGGTTCTGGATGACCTTTCAAACGGTGAAAAGGTCAACCGGCTTGACGTTTTTTATCCCCGCGTGCCGCTGGATGACCAGTTGGCCTTGAAGTTTATCGTCAATCGTGATTTCTCCCAGGCCAATCGCTGGACAAAAGCCTGCGTACTTCAGCGGGTGGGTGAACGTAAGCTGAGCGAGTTCAAGCTCGACCTGATTGCACAGCTCTTTAACCAGGATGCGTTGATTCGTCAGCAGGCAGCTTGGGCGCTTTGCCAGGTTGACGAGCAAGAGTATAGGGACAACCGAAGCCGTTTGCCTTATGAGGTAGCGAGATCGCTCGATGCGGTTGTGCTTCCGGGGCCAGCGAAACGTAAGCGGTTATACGAGGAAGTGGTTTTCCTGGAATCATTGCCGGCCTTCCGGGGTATCTCAGGAGTCAATCTTTCCTTTGTGGCCGAGATGGGCGACCAGGTATCGCTTGAGGAGGGGCAAACCTTGTCAGTCGATGACCGAACTAACAATTCGTTTTACTTGGTTATGAGCGGTTCCCTTCAGGTGTATCGCCAGGGCAGGTATACCAAGGATATTGCAGAGGGTGCTTTTGTAGGCGAAGCGCTTTCGGTTGCCGGAACCCACCAGGCGAATCTATTAGTTGCCCGTGAGGCCTCTGAATTACTACGATTGGACAAGGAGAGATTCTACGAGTTACTGGCTGGAAACATGAAATTGGCAGACCAGTTTTTGGAATATATCTGAAATACGCCTATTTTTCGATGTTTTTGAGCTTTTACTGCGCGGGCATTTTTTCAACTTGAACAACTGAAGGGCGGATTTTTCGCAATAAACAGGCTCGATTGGTTAACTTACAGGTCGGTTTTTGATAGAAATGGCTGAGAACTATTCATTTCGTTTGAATGAAACGGCCGAGGTTTCTGCCTCGCAGCCATGGGTGGCCCCGTTGGAGATTGGGGCAAATCCATTTCCCGGCTTGCGCCCGTTCTCAGCTGACGAATCCCATTTGTTTTTTGGCCGTGAGGGTCAGGTCGATGAGATCATTGTGAAACTTGCACTCAACCGGATCGTCACCGTGATGGGGCATTCCGGAAGTGGTAAGTCCAGTTTGATGAATTGCGGGGTCATACCGGCCCTGTTTGGCGGTTTCGCCACAGAATCCGGGCCAAACTGGCGGGTGGTGAAAACACGCCCGGGCCAGTCACCGATCCAAAATCTCGCGATTGAACTCACAGACGTTCACATTCAGTCGGGTGTTATTGATGAAGAAGACCGCCTCGTATATCAGTCGATATTCACGAGTGTACTGCGCAGCGGTTCCCACGGGTTGGCTGAAGTTTCGCGCTACATTCAACAAAAAGCGTCTGAAAATATTCTGATCGTAGTCGATCAGTTTGAAGAGTTGTTCCGGTATCGTATTGAAGGCCATGATGAAGCTGTCAATGAAGCGGCTCTTTACGTTAACCTGCTTTTAGAGGCGATTAGCCAGCGCGATGTTCCCGTTTATGTGACGTTGAGCATGCGCTCCGACTTCATTGGAGAGTGTTCGATATTCCCTGGACTTACCCAGGTGATCAATACCTCAAACTACCTGGTTCCGCAAATGACGCGGGAACAAAAGAAGCTTGCTATTGAAGGGCCTGTGGCGGTAGGTGGTGGGCGAATTTCTCCGCGTTTGGTCAAGCGAATATTGAATGATGTCGGGGAAAGCCAGGATCAATTGCCCATCATGCAGCATGCGCTAATGCGCACTTGGGATTACTGGGTGGTTAACCAGGATCCGGGCGAGCCGATGGACCTACGCCATTACAATGCCGTTGGTAAAATCAGCCAGGCGCTTTCGTTGCACGCCAACGAGGCGTTTGATGAACTCAGTTCCCGGGAGAAGGAAATAGCAGAGGTCTTGTTCAAGGCAATCACCGATCGCAGCCAGGATAACCTGGGCGTGCGGAGGCCTGCCAAGGTTAAAGTCATTGCTGAACTGGCCGCTGCGCCAGAGTCTGAAGTTATTCCGGTGATTGAGCGTTTTCGGCAACCCGGCCGGTCGTTTTTGATGCCCGGAAGTCAATCCAAGTTGACTCAGGATACACTCATTGAGCTCTCGCACGAGAGCATGATGCGGATTTGGAACCGATTGTCGGGCTGGGTAGATGAAGAACACGAATCGGCCCAGATGTACAAGCGGTTGTCGCATGCGGCAGCGATGTATCAAATCGGTAAAACCAGTTTGTGGCGACCACCGGATTTACAGTTGGCCCTGAACTGGCAGAAAAAGCAACGCCCCACCCGAACGTGGGCACAACGTTACGATGAAGCATTCGAACGTGCCGTTGTTTTCCTCGATACCAGCCGTATTACCTACGAGGCCGAACTGCGCAACCAGGAGATGTTGCAAAAACGGTTGCTGCGCAGGTCCCGAATCGTTAATATCATTCTGGCGGCATTCTTGGTGGCCGCCATTGCGTTATTCTTTTACGGACTAACGCAGCAGATTCAAGCGGAGGCAAATGCTCGCGAGGCGCAAAAGGAACGCGATATCGCCCGCCAGGCTCAGCGTGAGGCAGAACTGCAAAAAGCAGAGGCGGAAAAGCAACGCGAAATCGCTGGTACCCGATTAGCAGAGATCGAACGTCAAAATAAGATACTGGAGCAAAGGGAGCGGGACTTGCAGCTTGCAGTTGCAGAAGCAGAACAACAACGCAACCTGGCGTTAGCCAATTTGAACGAAGCTAACCGGCAACGGGATTTTGCACGAGCCGCCCGCGACACCGCGCGAAGGGAATACGTGCGTGCCGAACAAAACTACGAGCGCGCCAACCGATTGCTGATGTTGTCCATAGCTCAGCAATTAGCAGCAAAAGCGGAAACCATGGATGATACGGAATTGGCAGGCTTGTTTGCCATGCAGGGTTTCCTGTTTCACACGACCAACGAGGGGGCAAAGTATGACCCTTACATTTTCCGTGGTTTGTATTCGTCACTAACTAAGCTTTACGGCAATACCTACAATGCAGCGAAGGTGCCCGGCAACAAGCGAAATAAGATGTTCTCCCTGGCGCTCGCAAAAGGTTCTACATTCTATACCACGGGTAATGATGGTATCATTTATAAGGGTGATTACATCAAAAAGCAGATTACGGGTGAAGTTGGAGCCAACCGCTTCCCCAACCGCGTGATTGCCGTTAGTTCAGATGAAAAATACCTCGTGAACGGCAGTGACTCGTCATTCCTGCAGGTGTATACGCTTGCCGAAGAGGGCTCGAAACCTCGCGTGGTTAATGTTCACCGGGGATTTGTGAATGATGTGGAATTCCTGCCTGATAATTCAGGGTTCTTGTCAGTGGGTATTGATCGCAGTGTACGCCTGACCAACCCGTCAAATGGCAAAAGTAGCCTGATCACAACCCTGCCGGTGGCGCTGAAGTCAATTGCTGTTCACCCGGTAACGCAAGCCGTCATTGGCGTGGCATCCACCGGACAGATTTTTGAAATTGATATTGCCGCGAAGAGTTATTCCCTGCTGAAGGACGAAGCTCCGAATCGAATTCTCTCGGTGGCTTTCCACCCCACGCGGCCAGAAATTGCGTATGGCATGGAGTTGTTAAACGAAAAAGGCCTGCCCCAGCGCGGAATGGTAAAATTGATGGACACCCAAAAGAAGACCTTATTGAAAGAATTAACGGGGCACCGCGCAGGTGTTTCGTCTGTTGAGTTTAGCCCGGACGGAGAACTAGTGGCCGGTGCGGGCTACGACCGAAGGCTGTTGTTGTGGGTGGTGGACCATGAAGAGGATCTGCCGATTGTGATGGACAATAACAACGGTAATGTGTGGGATATCGCCTTCACGCCCGATTCCAAAAACCTGATTGCGTCATGTAATGAGGGTGAGGTTCGCGTATGGCCGACCGATTCCCGCATGCTGGCGGAGTTGGTGTGTCCCAAACTGACACGCAACATGACACCGGAGGAGTGGAAGTTGTATGTGAGCCGAGACGAGGAGAAAATACCGCACGAAAATACATGTCAGTCGCTGCTGTTTAAACCCTTATAGTATGCTGCGTGCGGCTTTGGTTCTCTCTCTCGCTTTGTTAGGTGGCTGGGCAGTGGCGCAGGAGACGCCCACCGGCTCCGGTGATGTTGAGCCGGTGCTGCAACAGGCGGCAGATGAATTTAGTGCCGGGCATTTCTATGGTATTCCGTCTCTGCTCGGTCCCGTGCTGGACCGCGCTTCGAATGAACAACGAAAGCGGGCCTACATGCTGCTGTGCCAGGTTTACCTGATCATTGATGACCCCATTGCCGCGGATGATAGTTACCTGAAGTTATTGAAGGCAGACCCGGAGTTTGTTCCAAAGGAGGAGGTAGATCCCATCGAAATTGTGTATCTCAGTAAGAAGTTTACCGCCACGCCAATCATTACTCCACGTTTTTTTATTGGGTTTAATGGATCATTTCCAACCACGGTTTTTGAAGTCAACACGTTTTCGACTCCGGTTGATACCAGAACGTTGGTTCGCCCGGGATGGCATTTTGGAGCGGGAATTGATCTCAATCTCACGGACAACGTGAGTATTTGCGCAGAAGGTGTTCTGGCTTTCCGGAATTTCAGACGCACCTACGATGGTATTTTAGGAAACGATTTTCAATCGGCTATCCATAAGCAGACCTGGTTGGATATCCCGCTGTATATCAAGTATCAGGATGACCAGGGAGATATCCGGCCTTATGGATTTGCCGGCATGGCCTTTAACACGCTGTTGCAATATCGGGCCGATGTGCAGGTAACCCTCCGAACCGATGGTGGCAGTGAAGTCCCGGTTTCCGGTCCGGATATTTCCCTGAAATCAAAACAAAATTTGTTCTCAACTTCGTTTGTGATTGGGGGCGGTGTAAAGTATAAGTGGGGTAAGGACTTTCTTTTTGCAGAGGCGCGGTACATGGGAGGACTCACCCGCCTGGCGAATACCAATGAATTGTATTACGGTGAGGGCGGAACGCTGGCCGATAATATAACGCGCTACGCCTGGATTGGTGAGGAGTACGCCATGAATTCGCTGATGATTACAGTGGGGTATATCAAACCGCTATATGATCCAAGAAAGCGCAGCAAGGGATTGAAGGGAATTATGAAACTGCTGAGCGGAAAGAAAAATGAAGGGAATGGGAAGTAGATTTTTGATCACCGTCTGTGTCTGCTTGGCCTTCCTGGGCTGGTCGGGCTGTGCGCTCACCGGGGACGACCCCTCCGAGAAAGTTTTTATTAAGTACTTTGGCGAAGATGGCAACCAGGAGGGGGTGGATATGCTGGTGGCGGCTGATGGATTCTATTTGTTGGGAAACACGACCAAGCCGCAAGCTGGGGCGCTGGGACAACAGATTCTGCTGATTAAGACCGACTTTCAGGGCAATGAAATGTGGCGCAAAAGTTTTGGTAAAGCCGGCAAGGATGAAGCGCGTGATATGGAATATACAAACACACCCAATCAAATTGTAATGGTGGGTAATCTCGAGCGTGCTCCCGGTGACCAGGATTGTTTTATCATGACCTTGAATCTGTCTCCTTCGGGTGCAATACGGATTGATAGCACGTCCTTTGGTTATGCCGGATTTACTGAGAACGTGAATTCAGTCTCTTTAACATCGGATGGATACGTTTCTGCAGGATCAACAACCAATCTCTCAGTAGTCGTGGGCAAACCAATGATCGAAACGACCCCAGACCTTATCGATGCCATGAATTTTCGATTTAACCCGGATCTTTCTGTCTATAACGCCACGTGGCGAAAGGGGGCCGGTTTTAACGCCTCAGATGAGAGTATCAAAATATTTGATCGGGGGAATTTGAAGATCATGTTTGGTGTGACGAACTCGCGGGTTTCTGCCCAGCCAACGGCTAACAACAACTTTTGGTATGTTGGCTTGGGTGATGTAAGTGGGGAGGCGTCAACGTCTTCCGTTTTTATCGGTGCAGCAAACCAAGAGGAGGTATTGTCGTCCGTGTTACTCGCCACGGACCCGGCAAATGAAGGTTATCTGTTGGTAGGAATTGTTAAGAATTCGAACAATGAAGGAGATATCTACGTCTTTAAGTTGAAGCCGACATTGGGATTTAACTCGGGTGACCGGGAAAACGATAATGTGCTTCAGCTTTCATTAGGTAACGTGCCAGGATCAAAAACAGCGATTGGTGTGGCACAAGGGGGCGGTTTTTTCATTGTGAGCAATACATTATCTCCGGCCACGGGCGGCAGCGTAGACTGGCTGCTCACAAAAGTCAACCCAATTGGGCGCGTGGTCTGGACAACGCCTTTCATTTTTGGCGGTGGTGGAGAAGATACAATCGGGGCAGTTCAGGAGCTGTCCGATGGCAGCATCGTAGTCTTTGGCACGTTTGAGATCGGCTCGGACAGGCGCGAGAAGAAAATGACGCTGATCAAACTAACAAAAGACGGGAAATTGCAGCCGGAATAGGGTTTTTCGCCCTCAATTGGTTACTTTTAGGGGTCTATAGCAATAAAAGACCTGTACCGGCTACCTATGCCCCCGCAAACCTGGCGAAGATTTATCGCATCCCCGCTGTTCGCCCGCCTTCGCCTGGCTTTGGCAGTAGTTCTGCTTCAATTCTCTGCTGTCAATCTTGTCTCTGCGCAATGTTCGTTCACGAATCTCAACGCTCAGTATTGTGTTGATCAGCCCGCCTTTACTTTAACGGGCGGTACCAACTATTATGGACCGGGTGTGTCCGGCTCCACGTTTGATCCGGCCGCTGCAGGCGTGGGTACTCATACGCTGATCACCACAGACGGAAATGCAGCCGGCTATTCTGTGAATACATCCGGGGTCTATGCTCCGGTGGCCGGTTCCGGCACGGCCCTCGCTCTTGGGGATGATACAGAAGTCACGGGGATTCCCATCGGCTTTACCTTCAATTTCTTTGGTTTGAATTTTACCCAGGTGCGCGTTGGCGACAACGGCATTATTGGCTTCTCGGCTGTTCAGGCTGTTACGAGCCCAACCAACCAAACGCTTCCGGATCCCACCAATCCCGACAATATCATTGCGGCCAGTTGGGACGATATGATACCGGATGGTTCATCCACCATTGAATACTTCACCACGGGTTCCGCTCCTTTCCGCAAGTTCATTGTGAACTATACGAATCTGAAGTTTTTCAGCAATGCTAACCGTATTACCGTGCAGGTTCAACTGCATGAAACAACCAACATCATTGAGTTGCATTCAACCAGCATAACGGCTGGAGGCGATGAGAAGACCCAAGGTATCGAGAATGGAAATGGATCGATCGCCCACTTTGTGGCCGGACGAAACTTCAACAACTTCACCGCGGCAAACGACTTCGTCCAGTTTCGACCACAGTGCCTGGATATCCGCACGGTGACGATAAATCCGCTGCCGAATGCAGCGTTGGCCGTGGCTCCGGCCAGTACGTCTATTTGTCCGTCTCAAACGGTGAATGTTACGATTACCGGGGACCAGGCGGGTGTGGAGTATCAGTTACAAAATTCCATTGGCAGCATTCCGTTAAGTGGATTTTTTCCGGGAGATGGTGTTGGGAATTTGGTCATCACCAGCAATTCGATTGCCGCGACTACAACTGTAAAAGTATACGCGCGGAATATTGCCACAGGTTGTGATGTTGATTTGGCGGCAACCTCTCTGGTAACGGTGGTAGCCCCACCCGGAACGCCTTCGATTGTCAGTCCAGCCGGCCCGGTGACGCAGTGTCAGGGGGTAGGCTCGGTCACGCTTACGAGTAATACACCGGGGGGGACGGCTACGTATCAGTGGTATAAGGATGGCAGCCCCATTTTTGGTGAAACCGCGATTAGTTACATCGTTCCGGATCTCGCTGCGAGCAGTGGAAGTTACACCGTAACAGCCGTGGGCCCTGGTTCTACTTTTTGTTCTTCCGCACAGTCCGCACCAATAGCCATAACGATCAATGCGCTGCCGGGTGATCGCACGGTTACACCAGCTTCAGCCACGACAATTTGTAGCGGTGGTACGATATCGCTTACGGTGGCGTCCAGTCAAGTGGGTATTAATTATGAAATCATTGATAACCTAAGCAACGTTGTAAGCGGAACATTAGCCGGAACGGGTGCCAACCTTAACATCACCACAAATGCGCTTATAGCGGGTTCCAGCTTACGCGTGAGGGCTACTAACCCGATCACGCTTTGTTCCTTTTTACTCGATGCGGCTGATCCGATCACGATAAATCCAATACCCGGCACGCCCTCGATTACAAGCCCGCCAGGTCCGGTAGTGCAATGCGAGGGTATTGGCAATGTGGTTTTGACTAGCAACACGCCACCGGGCACATCAAGCTATCAATGGTATCGAAACGGCATCGCGATCGGGGGCGCTAATGCGATTACGTATACAGTTATTGATAATCCGGCTAACACTGGCAGTTACACCGTGGCGGCCGTGGGCGTTGGTCCATCGTTCTGCAGTTCGGCCCAGTCGGCCGCGGTGAGTGTAACGATCAACGCGTTGCCACAGGACAAGACAGTTACCCCGACCAGTGCGACCACGATTTGTTCGGGAGGTACGGTAACGCTTCAGGTGGCGGCCAGCCAGAGCGGGATCAACTATGAGATATTGGATCAGCTCAGCAATGTAGTGAGCGGCATTGTGGTGGGCACGGGCGGTAAT
>JAEUUC010000001.1 GCA_016787665.1 Cyclobacteriaceae bacterium
GATTTCAAATGATCTACTTGCTTGTCTCACAGTGTCACTAAAAGTTTGTTCAGTTGTCGCTCTCTGATTCGTACAACCAATTGTCAAAAGGAATATGATTATTGAAACTTGTCTCATTTTAGATATGCGCCACAACGTTTGTGTTTATGCAGTGCGGGGAATAGGAGGGCTAAAAAATGTAGCGCAGCGAAATGTTTAGCCTGACCAGTACGTCTCTGTCCCCCGACACTGAACTAAATTAAGAAAATACTTTTAATACTTACACCAAACCCCCGCATTGCATAAACATGTTGTTACCGCCAGTGCCCATTTCATTGTCCATCGATACTTTGAGTCCACCAATTAAAATTGTCGGAGATAATTATTTCATGTTTCTCCAAATGATGTGTCGTTTTCATCGGAGTTGTCCTGAAGTCCAAATTGTATTTGTAAGCTAGATGACGTATTTCAGAAGTGTCGTCATACGTTAGCATGTACTTGCCTTTAAGCTTTGATGTCAAGTAGAATAGTTTTTCGTGGTCAATGTCAAAGTGGGTATATAGTCGTTTACCAGCAACCGTATAAGGAGGGTCGATAAAAAAATATGCACTTTTATTGTCTATGTATTCGGCTAAGATTTCAAAGGCATCACCTTTTATAAAATCCATTTTGTTTTTTACAAAGTCGATTGCAACAATCCTGTCATGTAAAGTTTGAGGATACCAGCGTGAAGAAATTCCCTTTCCATTCTCCCCGTTTTTTATCATTCCCGAACCCTTGGCGAGAATCCCTCCATGAAAAATTCGATTCTTTAGAATGGTGCAGAATGCAATGTCATTTATGTTTTTATTAGGTTTATCTAATTCTTTCTTAACGTTCTCATGAGTGAGGTCAAACTTTAAAATCTTTTCTGCAAGCCATTTGTTTTTACCTGTCAAAATTACTTCCCAAACAGCAGCAATTTCTTCATCCATTTCAACCATTGTTATGTGGCTGGCTAACTTTTCAAATGCGGCTGTTAAACTTACAATGCCCCCACCAGCAAAGGGTTCAATCAATAGATTAGCTTGGGTTCCATTTTGCTTTAACCATTGCCGAACGATAGGAATTAACCATGTCTTTCCGCCTGGATATCTAAATGGACTTCGTTGAGGAACCGAAGCGACATTTACTATTGTATTCGCTGGTATACTGTTGCCAACTTCAAATATGGTAAGTTGGCTTTTCATTCGACTACAATATTTTCGTTGTCCGGGTCAGCCTTTCCAGCTCTCTTTGCGTCAAGTTTCTTCTGAAGCAATTCAGTAAACTCTTTTATTGAGCCAGCTTCAAACTTTGCAATTTGCTCTAAAGCCTTAGCAAACTTTGTATAAACTATCCTTTGTAGTTTTAATTCTAAAGTTTTGCTCTTCGTTGGAACGAGGTCATATAAGAAAAAGGCGAAATCAGATTCTGATTTGTCGAATTCGGGTAAATCTGGAAGGGTTTTATAAAAACTTGTTTGAAGTGCAACGACCTGTTTCTTTTTCCATTGTTTAAGAATTGAACCTTTAGCAATTATCTGAGGAATAAGTCTTTTCCTAGAAGATGAAAGGTAGTCTGGTTTAGGAAATTTGAATGCTTGAGTCCATGTAAAGCTCGGTGAAGGCTCTTCTAAGTAAGCTGTAAATGGTCCAGTTAAATTTCCGGAAATGTAAACTGCTTGAACCTCTAATGAGCCAAAGTCAACTACCCGACCTTTGTCGTCATAAGAAACAAGAACATAGTCGATGTTCCCCGCTGATTTACCATGCTTGTCCTTTAAGCGGACTTCACCCACATGTGTCCATGTAGCTTTTTTGTCAAAGATGAAGCTTGCTGCATCGCTAATAATACTCCAATCCTCTCTAAATCTAATTGGGCAAATGATAACCGGCTTTTCCTTGTGATTTAAACTGCAAACACCTAAAGGAAATTCAATGCTATTCTTGGTGCAATTCGAAACAATGTTATTGAATGGACAAAGCTTGTTTTCTCTGTAACGGTTTGCTCTTGCCGACTCATTATTTATCGGAAACCCAAAGACTTCTGCTAGCGGCTGGTTGGGTGCTTTTTCTTCAATCATCCTTCAAATTTAGTCAAATCTCGCAGTTTTTTCCACCCGAATTTGTCCGGCACCCAATTCTTTAAGGTCTGATTGTCAACCGTTTAATTTCTTGTCTGCGGAACTCAATCTTTCAGATTTTGTCGTCACTGTCCGCGGACTCGGGGCATTGGCGGTAACGTTTGGGTTTGGGCAGTGGCGGGCTTAGGAGGCCTTAGCAATGGAGCATCGCGGAATGCTAAGGCCGACCAGGTCGTCACTGTCTACCGTGGGCAAACGTTGTAGCGAAGATAACACTTTATGTTTACACATCACCCCGCCATTGACCAAACCTGGTGTTGGTGGCCGTATTTTTCAACTCGATCCCAATAAGAAGTGTATTGTCTTAAGGGCACTTATTGCGTGTCGCCCCCAGTGTTTTTCAAAACCGAATTTCATGTCCCACACTGCGTCTTCCTTGCTCGCCATAGTCCCGAGGTCAAAAATCATAAGTCCATATTTCATGTCCTTATAAATATCGCCAAGGTCGTCAACCAAATCTCCACATACCGCCTCGGTGTCCTTTTCGTTCGTAGGATCGAAAACCTCCCAATAGTATCGATTTTGTCCAACCTTGTCAGCAATTACACTAAGTATCTTATCGAATTCCTCTTTTGATAATTTATCTTTAAATTCTTCTTCGTGTTCTAAGGTTGTCCAAGGGAGATTCGTTGCATTTAGATACAGTGTCAACAATAAGGACTGAAGTTTTCTTAGATATTCTATGTCAGTCGTGTCCGTTGATTCGATGAAAGCACAATAGTTTCTCGCAGTCAGCAAGAAGTCCTTTGTTTCTTTTAATTCAATAACTTTTTCGATCGAAGAATCCATTGTCCAAAAAATATAGCCACCAACGTTTGGGTTTGGGCAGTGGCGGGCTTAGGAGGCCTTAGCAATGGAGCATCGCGAAATGCTAAGGCCGACCAGGTCGTCACTGTCCGCATTGGGTAAACGTTGTAGCGAAGATAAACTTTATTGTACACATCACCCCGCCATTGGCCAAACCTGGTGTTGTGCGTCCGTAGTTTTCAAAGTCCCAAATGTCGAGCGATGACTCTCTCTAACTCTCCAATGTCTGAGATGTTAAAGTCTCCTGCTGGCTCGTGAGGATAGTCGTCAGTCTCTTTTGAATTCTCCAACGCTACATAAAAGTCATTGTCCCCGTACACAGAAATATACACCAAGTGTTTTTCTTCATTGTCTGCAAGTCCGATTGCATTTAAGTCTTCGTCCCAGTGGTCTTTTATTTTAAAATTGTCTTTTCCAAACTTGTCCGTCATGTGTCGAACTACTGACTTAATTTTGTCGTCTTTGTTTAATTTTTTATAGCTCATAATCGTCCGAAAACTATGGCGCACAACGGTTAGTATTTATGACGGCTTGGGCTTTTGAAATCCAATCCGTCCCACGAAACTAAATTAAGTAAAGAATATGAAACTACAATTTAACACTTCACCCCAAGCTGGCATAAATACAATGTTGTGGGTAGTGCCGCCTTCACGTCACCTTATTCCTTAAACTTCAACGTCCCGAATGCTTGGAGTAATTGTCTCTCATTATCAGGTTGTAAGTTTCTCCCATTTATCTGCAAACGGTCAGTTCCAGAACCTTTCGTCCAGAGACTGTCGAAATAAACACCGGTCAATCCAGTTCCGGTTTGCTTTGGTTGAACAATCTTAGCTCGTTTACCGTCAATAGTCGTCCACCTACTTGTATCTTTTTTAAGTTTTTCGATGTCAACAGTGTCGACTTTGCCGTAGAATTTTAGATTGCCTTTCTCGTCTACTAAATTGACGTCACTACCGTTAATGAATATTGATTCGTCTTCAAGTGAGTTTGAATACCAACCCAAATCAAATGATGCGGTGTCACCTTTGTCAAGTGCAATTAGTCCGACATACGAATCTATCCCTCTACCTTAACTTGTTTCCATGTCGGTGGTACTTGAATGGTGAAAGCTCTGAAGTCTAAAGTTGTCCAAGTGTCAGGAACTACAACCTTGTATTCTTCAAAGTTCTGTTTTTTTGTCTCTTGGTTCTGTCGGTCGGTACAACCCAGAACTGTGAATAGTATGATTGTTATTCGAAGTCTCATCTGTCTTGGCGGCATTACCCACAACGTTTGTGCTTCTGCAGTAGCGCGCTTTCGAAGCCGCGTCCTGTCCCCGAAACCAAACGCTGAACGAAGATAACACTTATAGCTTACACCTCACCGCGCTATTGCAGAAGCATTTTGTTGGCAGCCGTTTCTAATTTTCTTCAATCGCGTGTCCGATACTTTTAAAATATTCTCTCAATCTTTCGAATACTTTAGAGTCTGTCTTGATAGTATTAAAGTGTTCGTCCTCCACTCGGTCGCATGAAAGACAAATATTTAAGATAGACACAACTTTGTCCGACTTGTCATAAAACACAATCATCTCTCTGAAAATTGGTGCGCACATCGAGTCATTATGGTTTTTATAGTCCAATGACAATATTGATAATAATTCAACTGTCTCAGGGTCCGATTTATTAAAAGTGTTTGTCCGTACAGCTGTCGGATGGGGTGTTCCAGTTTCAATTAAAATTTCCTTTGTCCCCCGTATTGTCAGGTCGATTAGTTTTCTTTTTTCATTTTTATCTAGAGTCGTCTTTGCCTTCGTCTGCAAATTGTCAACGTAGTCCTTTGTCTCTTCCTCTCTAAGAAGAGAAAATGTCTTTATGTAGTCAAAGTCCACTTCTCTAATGTATTCTTTTGTCGTCATGTTGTCGGGTAGAAATGGCTGCCAACGTTTGTGTTTGCGCAGTGGTGGCTTATTGAAACCGCGTCCTATCCACGTGGGCAAACGTAATATAAAAACTAAACTTCATACCTTGATATCCCGCCACCATTGCGCAAACATTCTGTTGTGGGCTGGCAGGCTGTCATAGGTTATTTACAATTACCTGTCCCTTTACCCATTCAATCATCTGTCGTCTCTTGAAGTCAAACCATTTTTGTCTGAAGGGTCCCGATTGATCAACCTCAAATTTGAAATTTCTAAAAGGTCCCGGTTTACTTAATGCTTCCTCAAATCTGTTCTTTAGTCTAGCGTCCCCAACCGTCTCAATAAAATTCGTCATTAGTCGAAATGATTCGTTGGTGTCCATCTTTTCAATTTCAACATATTTCTCAAAGTCGTTAACCTCGTTAAGTACTTTGTTCCAATATTTAAAGTTGTCCTCGTGTTCGTCAATGTCCAGCACAGTTACAATTTTCTTTTCTTGTCGGTGTACGAAACATCGTAGTCCGGAGTCCAGGTTGTCCGCGAGCTCAACTATTTGTTCGTCAGTCATAAGTTGTAGAATCTGTCCGCCTGCTTGCCCACAACGTGAGTGCATATTCAGTTTGGCGGATTAGGAGCCTTGTTAAGGCCGATAGGCCGACAAGGCGACCAAGTTGAAATCTGTCCCACGTGACAAATGTAAATAATGAAACTGAAACTTAATGAGGACACCGAGCCCGCCAAATTGAATATGCACATTGTTGGCAACCGTTGGGCCTTCGTCCGTTATTGTCACACGTTTCTTAGTCTTTTCCAGTCGATTGTTTTGAAGTCGGCCAGTTGTCCACTGTCAACGAAGCCCAACTCCATATTTAAAGAGTCGATTTCGTTTTTTTATTTTCGAGTTCACCGTTACTGTCAGCGGAAACGAAATTTAGTCCACGTGTTGCGTCCCGATTGTTATCGGGATGTCCACGGACTCTGAATTTCCTTTCAGTCCTTTTGTTTTTGAATTTTTCTCCACCGTCTACGGAAATGGAATTTGTCCACGTGTTGTAAACTGTCAGCGGAGCCTTTTGAATTTTTGTCGACCGAATTTGTCGGCTTACACGTCTCTGTCCACGAGCCGGCCCAATGGTTGCCAACGTTGGTGCATGTGACGTATTGCGGCATAGGAGCTAAAGCCTAATGAGGAACGAATGGCTTTAGCGACCTGCTGCGTTTTGTCCCACGACACCGAACGAAATTAAGAAACTAAAACTAAAATGCTACACTGAACCAGCAATATGGCACATGCACACTGTTAGGTGCTGGCCGCTTCCCTCATCTATTGAATTGGTCCAATTTTCGTTTCGTACCTTGCTATTTCTTGTTCAGTATTTGTCAATAAAATGGAACAAAATGTTTCTAATTGGATATTCTTGTGTCCCTTAGTCCTTGTTATTTCTAGAAGTCTCTTTAGTCCTTCATTAACAATAAGTTTAGCGTTTTCAAAAGTAAAACAGGCAAATCTCCATTCAACACCTACACCTAATTCCGGATGAGTAACTGCTTGTCCAACGTCACTTTTTGGATGAATAGCCATATCTCGAAATCTAAATATTTCCTTGATTGACTGTTTTAAAATCTTTGTTCCTTCATTCTTAATTTTGAAACCAAGTCTAATGGTTTCTGAAATCTGAATATGTCTAGCGGTTCTATTGTTTTTCCATTTGTCCGCTAAGTCCACTGGGATTTTAATCTTGCTTTTAATTGAAGCATAAAAGGAGTCGTACGCTATGGCAATTGCAATGATTGCTTGCATTGAGTGCTCAAATTCTTTTTCCAAAGTCTGAGATTTTAAAATATTGTCAGAGGTTTTCCATGCATCCCGTCTTTTTACACTCCATTCTTTCGCTTGTTCTAGGTGGTCAACAGAAAGTTTAAGCCACGCTGGACAAATGTCATAGTGTAGACTCAGTGTAACTTTCATTTCAGTCTCTCCCTTTTCGTTGAGGGAGATAACCAAGTCACCCGGTTTTATTATTGGGGTAATTCCTTTTGAAATAAAAATTCCTCCCATGATTTTATTGTTGTCGTCCGTTGAAACTCAGTTGTCAACTCTGTCCGCGGCTTGCACCTAACGACCAGTGTTTATGACGGCTGCGGCTTTCGAAGCCGTTATTGTCCACCGTTGCGGAAGCTAATTTAAGAGAACAAAACTACAATTCAACCTATCGCCCGCAGCTGGCATAAACACGCTGTTGTGGCCTGTTGGCCTTCGTCCGTTATTGTCACACGTCTCTTAATTTTTCTTATCGATTAGTTTGAAGTCGATCAGTTGTCTCCAGTCAACGAAGCCAACTCTATATTTTTTGAGTCAATGTCATTTTCATTTTTTTTCAAGTCCACCGGTACTGTCAGCGGACTCAAATCTTGCCTGCCTGTCGGCAGACAGGTCCACCGATGAATTGTCCTCGGACACGAATTTTCCTCTCTGTCATTTTATTTCTCTGCGGAGATGTATCGTGTCCACGAGTTCTAAATGTCAGCGCAGAAGTCAAACGTCTTTTGAATTTTTGTCAGGCAGAATTTTTCAGTTACACATCACTGTCCACCGAGCCAGGCCAATTGGCCACAACGTTTCGTGTTTATGACGGCTGCGGTTTTCGAAGCCGTCTTTGTCCCCCGTGGGTGAACGAAATTAATAAAACCAAACTACATTTCACACTATCACCCGCAGTTGGCATAAACACGGTGTTAGCTGTAGTTGGCCTGTCTGGGTACGGGTGCGATGAACTGTCCAACGAAGTGCGCAAAAATATCGAACTCGTTGATAACGGCTCAGATGAAATGCGCACTATCGCGCGGTCGGGCGGGGGGACGGGTGAGGTGAATTGTCCTACAAGGTGCGCCAAAGGATCGTGATCGTTGATGAATTCTCTATGAAAGATAAACTGTCTGTGGGTCGGGGCCAATTACAGCTAACGTTGGTGCATATGACGTTGCCGGGAAAGGAGCCAAAGTAAATGAGCGTAGCGAAATGACTTTGGCGACCTGCCGTCTTTGTCCCACGTGAACAGACGTTGTTAAGTAACGAAACTACAAATAAACCCGAACCCCGGCAATGGCCATATGCACACTGTTGGGCGCTGTTTTGCTAATCGTGAAATACAATTAGTCCGTAATGTCCAACGTCATGTCCCTCTTCAAATGTCGCAGCTATTATGTCGATACGATACTCAGCCGTAAATGGTGGTTTAAATGTCACAATGGCGTTTGGTTTAACTTCTTCATCTTTCTCAACTAATGACCATTGGTTGTTGACCCATTTGTAAACTTTAATGTCAATGTCTTTAATACGAAAGTCTCCAAAAGCCAAAATGCCATACTCAAAATCTGCCGTCAGAGTTCGGAATGTCGATTTCGATGTTTGAACAATGTCGAACTCCATTCTTACAATTTCTTGTCCCAATTCCATTTCAATTTTTTTTGCCAAGGTTCCAGCGTCAGACAGAATTGCCGCCATTGTCAATTCTTCTTTTTGTCCAAATGCAAAACATGGTACAAGTAAAATTGTCAAAAGAATATTTCTCATGATTTTATTCGTTTTATGTCCATTGTCTAATTTGTCACTAGCAAAATTGCGCCCAACGTTTGTGTTTCTGCAGTGGTGCGCTTCCGAAGCCGCGTATTGTCCCACGAAACCAAACGTGGAACGAAGATAAAAACTTATAGCTTACACGTCACCGCACCATTGCAGAAACATTTTGTTAGCGGCTGGCTCGCTTCTCGGTCGTCTTATAAAAGTTACAAAAATCAGTCACGCCACATAGTTCACATTTAGGATTTGTCTCCAGACAGATACCTCCTTTTATTTTAAACATGTCGCTGGTACCTTGTTGTCCGTACTTAACAAATATGATGTCCACGTACCTAATTGGCTTCTTTGTCGCCTCTGAAAATTTACGTCCTTGAATAACTGTCTTTAATAGTTGTTTTTCATTTTCAATTAGTCCAAGTCGTTTAAAAATTCTTGCTAATACTCTGTCTGGTTTTATTGCGTTTAATCCTATGTCAGTTAGAAAATGATAAACCGTTATTCCGCCTAAATAGTCAAACTTATACTCTAATTCTTCTTTGAGTAACATTAGATTTTCAAAAGAGTCGTTTGGTGAAAACTTGTCGATATAGTTTTGAAAAGTCCCGTTCTCTTTAACTATTTCTTCAAATGTCCTTGCGTTGTTAACTGTCGCTGAAATTTTCCCTTGATTCTTAATCATGTCTTTGTCTGACATAATTTTCTCTATTCCACTTTTGTCAATTCGTGAAACTGTTTTGTAGTCGGGGAAATGTTTATTGATTATAGGTTCTTTTTTCTCAACCGTCACCGCTTTAAACCCTGAGTAGAATACAATCATTTTAAGAATGTCGAAGTACTCGTCATCTGTTCTTTGTCTGAAGGATTGGTTGTAAAATCTTGAGTAGACTTGTTCAAATTCCTTCTCGGTCAAATCTGTCAGCCGTTTTAAGGAGTTCTCAACTCTGTCAAATATGTCTTTGTAGTTGTCTGTCACTTTATTGTCTGGTTGTTCCGCGAGCTTGCCGCTAACGTATGTGCTTGTGCAATTGAATGTATTTTATTTATGGCATTTCCGCAACCAAAACCCCCAAAAAAGCCCTCAAGGGCCCTAAAATCGCGGATATATTTTTTGTGCAGTTAGTCATCCCCCCGCAACTTCTTCGATTGCACAATCTGGTCAAGCGGGCTCACAACCTTATCCAACCCAAACCGCGTAACCTGGGCGTAAATCTCGGTGGTCTTCGGGCTTTCATGCCCCAGCAACACCTGTATGTAACGGGTCGAGGTGCCCCCCTCCAGCAGGTGCGTAGCAAAAGAATGCCGCAACATGTGCAGGTGCACATGCTTACGAATGCCCGCCCCGGCTGCCGCCTGCTTCAGCACCGCCTGCAAACTCGTTTCGCTGTAACGCTGCCCGCGCTGCCCCTCAAAAAGCCAAAGGGCCGGCTCGTACTTAGCCAGGTACTCGCGCAAGAACGGCACCAGGCTGGCCGCTAATACACTCTGCCGGTCCTTTCTGCCCTTGCCTCCCCGAATAAATACCAGGTGGCGGTCCAGATCCACATCGCCTGTGCGCAACGCCAGCAGCTCACTTCGCCTCAACCCGGCCGAGTAAATCACCATTAGCATCACGCGGTGTTTCAGATTACCGGCAGCCTCGAACAGCGCCATAATCTCCTGCTGACTCAATACCTGCGGCAACTTCTTCTCTTTCATCGGGCGCTCCAGGTAATACACCTTCTTCTCCTGCTTCAGCACCTTCTCGTAAAAAAACTTAATGGCGTTAATGGCCTGGTTCTGCGTACTCTTCGCCACCTTCTTCTTGTCCACCAGGTACAGCAGGTAAGCCTGAATTTCATCTTCCCCCAAATCAGCCGGGTGGCTGCCTGGGAAAAAGCGCATAAACAAACTGAACTGATCCAGGTACGTTTTTTGGGTTGAAGCCGAGTAGCCCTTCAATTTTAGTTTTTGCTCAATCAGCCGTAAAGCCTGTAGCTGATCGGGGTGGGGCGTAGCTTCGCGAATGTTCGTGACGCGCGCAATCGACTTATCGCCAGCGTCTGCTTTGGGCTCAGCTGCCGGTTGGCTGCGCAGCGCATGTATATCCAGGTAGGCTTTGTCTTTAAACAATCGGAATAATTCCTTCAGCCGGTTGGGTGTGTCGTTAATGTACCAGCATCGGTGTGTCGCACTGAAACGCGCATCGGGTATCGTTCGCACCAATTTCATTAACACCTCGTCTTTCGGGAAGCGAAGCGCCAAACGCGGTTCATTGCGGTGAAAAAGCTTCTCAACTTTAATCGTAATCATGATTAAAATCAGATCAGCGAATATAATGAATAAAATACCTCCAGGTGTGGCCGAGTTGTCCATTAAAAGTGGGCAGCCCCGCCCCGCCTTGCGGGGCGGCCGGGCTTTGCGGGGCTGTCGGTGCTGCGCACCCACGCTTCGCGCGGCCCCTTCAATCCCTGGCTGAGGTCAGTCCTCAAAACTGAGCCAGCAAAGCGCGGGCTGGCTCACTTGCCCGTTAAAATCACACCCAGCGAAAACTCAAGGCCAGTCAAATCAATGCGCGCATCCGCGTAGTCAATCGGCAGTGTTTCCACAGCCAGGCCGCTAAAGCCCGTGTAACTCCCCGAAAGCGGAAAACGCGAACTGCCCATCAGGTAGTTCACCTCGAAGCTGATACCAAATTGCCGGGCCACATACCACGTCAACTCAATGCCGGCATGGTAGCCAAACCCCAACTTGCTCTGCCCGGTTAACTGTCCATCGGCCAGTTGCCAGCCCGTAAAGTCGCGCATGGCTTCGTCAAAGTTTCCATAATTGATTTTCTGATCAAACCCGTAAAACGCAAAGCCGCCCGCCTTGATGTCAAACTTCACTTGTTCTCCGGGAAACTGCAACACTAGTTCCAGCGGAACAAACACCGTGAAGTTAGGGCCCACCAGCGGCTTCTTCGATTCAAATGGCAATTCAATCACGTTCAGGCCGGCCATGCGGTAAAGCGAAAAACCGGTTTCAATGGCGATGTAGTCATTCAGATCAACCCCCACACCGCGCACGCTGAACGGACTGATAGGCGTGGAAAAATACCCGTTGCGCGGAATAAAATAGGAAAAGGATAACCCGACTTCCTGCGCCCAGGCACCCAGGGTTGTTGTCATCACCAGAATAACGGTGGCGATATGCTTTTTACTCATGCCAGTATTTTTTTGGCAAGGTAATCAGGTTCGGCTCAGCGTGCCATCCATCCGGCCCCGTGCGCGCTAACATCTTTTGTTTTGCCAATCGGGTAAAAACGGTGTTACTTCGGTTCTTAATAATCATTTCCCTATGCGGCTCTGCCTTTTCCTGCTACTCCTTCTTTTCGCTTCTGCCTGCCAGAAAAAAAATCCCCCGGCCGATAAAATCTTTCTCGGAGGTACCATCTACACGGTGAATGAAGCCCAACCTACGGCCGAAGTAGTGGCTATCGCGGGTGATAGCATTGTGTTTGTTGGCTCCCGGCAGGATGCCGAAGCGTGGCGTGGCGCCAATACAGAAGTAGTGGACCTGGGCGGCCGCACGCTTACCCCCGGCTTCATCGAAACACACGGCCACATTATGGGGCTGGGTTACAACGAACTCAACCTGGACCTGATGGATGTAAAAAGCTATGAGGAGCTGGTGGAGCGGGTGCGGCAGGCCGTAAGCAAAGCGCAGCCCGGCCAGTGGATTGTGGGCCGCGGGTGGCACCAGGATAAGTGGGATACCAAGCCTACCAAAATGGTTAAGGGTTTCCAGACGCACGAATTGCTAAGCTCCGTGTCGCCCGATAACCCGGTGTACCTTCGCCATGCCAGTGGCCATGCCGGCTTTGCCAACGCCAGGGCCATGCAGATGGCCGGAGTGAATCAACTCTCCGTTGAACAATTGCGCGAGGCGAACTCGGAAGGCGGGGAAATCATACGCGATGACCTGGGCAACCCCACGGGTATTTTCAACGAACGGGCGCAAAGCCTGATCACCCGTTTTATTCCCGAATCGACTACCGAGAGCGATACACAGGCATTGGAACTGGCCATGCAGGCCTGCGCCCGCAATGGCATCACCAGCTTTCACGATGCAGGCGCCTCGCGTGCCAACATCGATTTGTTTCATCAGTTCAAAGCCGAGGGTAAACTCACCACTAACCTCTACGTCATGATTACCGGCTTTGACAGCGACCTTATTTACGAGTGGCTACACAAGGGCCGCGAAGTTGATCCGCGTGGCAACCTCACCATACGGGCCATAAAACTGAACTGCGATGGTGCACTGGGTTCGCGCGGGGCCTGGCTGCTGGAAGAATACACCGATCGGCCCGGCTTTTTTGGCATGGCTACGTTGCCGATGGATACGGTGATGAAAATTTCGCGCGAAGGATTGAAGAGCGGCTTCCAGGTGTGCGCGCACGCCATTGGCGATCGCGCCAATAAGGAAATTCTCGACCGCTACGAAATCGCCTTTGCCGAGAACCCCCAACCGGACCACCGCTTTCGCATCGAGCACGCGCAGCACATGCGCGGTGTGGATATTCCGCGTTTTGGGCAACTGAACGTTATCGCGGCTGTGCAGGCCAATCACCTCAGCAGCGACCGCCCCTGGGCGATTGACCGGCTGGGGGAGAAGCGCATTAAAGAAGGCGCTTACATGTGGCAATCGTTGCTGAAGTCGGGTGCCAAAGTGATCAACGGAACGGATGTGCCGGTGGAGCCGGTGAACCCGATGAATAGTTTTTATGCCTCCGTTACGCGCAAAACATTGAAGGGTGAGCCGGAAGGCGGCTATGAGCCGGAGGAAAAAATGACCCGCGAGCAAGCACTGCGCTCCTATACACTCGATGCCGCCTTTGGCGCATTTGAAGAAAAAATCAAAGGCTCACTGGAAGTTGGCAAGCGTGCCGATTTCACCGTGTTTTCGAAAGACATCATGACCGTGGCCGAGCCGGAAATCTTAACCACCGAAGTGGTGATGACGGTGATTGGCGGCAAGGTGATTTATGAGAAGAAGTAAGTGCGGGCTGCTGATGAGGCAGAAATGACGCGGTCCCGCCATGGCTGGCGGGACCGCAGGTCAGGTTTAGGTAGATAGGTAAAGTTATTTCAGAAATTTGTGCGCCCGGTTGAATAAGTCCTTCCGGTCCGAAGTGATGGACGGATCGCTGAAAATGCGGCCGGATAATTCGGAAACTACGCCTTTCTTATACCCCAGTTTCTCGGCCATTTGCTCGCAAAAATGAACCTCGCTCTTGAATACCTGGCCGTCACTCTTCATCAACTGAATGAGGTGATAGAGGTTTTCGAAACGCTGCTCTTCACTAAAGGCCGAAAGATCGCCCACCGGCTTGGGCGACTTCATCATCGCATCCAAATCGGCCGCGCTAATGCCATTGGCTTTGGCAATCATCTGAATCACCTTGGCCTCCTTCTCACCGATGGTACGGTCGCTGGCAGCCAGGTTGATAAGCACGTTGAGTTGTTCCTTAATCATAGAATTTGGAGAGGGTTTAGGGCAAACTTACATTTTTTGGGGTTGAAAAACCGCGTTTTTTGCGGCATTTCTTACATTAAGGTCTTAATTTTTCAGAAAAAGTCAACTACTTCGCGCAACTATCGTAAAGGCAGCAGGTCTATAGGCTAAAATCAAAAGCATGAAGTCGATACTGAGTTTCATTTGGCTGGTGAGCATTTCGGTGATGGCGTGGGGCCAGCAAACCGAGGAGCGTAAGCTGGATCCATTTAAAGGCGTGAAGGCTGCGCAGGCAGTTGATGTTTACTTGAAGAAAGGTGACAAGGAAAGTGCCCGCGTGGTGGTTTCCGGAGTGGACCCTGACGAAGTGGTGACCGAGGTGGCGGGCAGTTACCTGAAAGTGCACATGCGCGAAGGGAACTACCGCGGCTCCCGCTCAGTAAAAGTATACGTCACCTATGTAACGCTGGAGAAACTCAGCGCCAGCTCGGCTGCCAATATCTTCTCAGAGAGCACAATTAAGACGTCCCGCCTGGATGTGAGCGCATCGAGTGCGGCATCCATTGAGGTGACCATTGACGCGGGCGATGTGCTTGCGGATGTATCGAGTGCGGCCGACATTGTGATGGAAGGCAAAGCCCGCTCCCTGGAGGCCGAAGCAAGCAGTGCAGGCGATATTGACGCCTATAATCTGGAATGTGAATCGGTTGTGGCATCCGTAAGCAGTGCCGGCTCCGCCAAGGTCAACTGCACCAAAGAAATTGAAGCCCAGGCCAGCAGCGGTGGCACAATACGATACCGCGGCAACCCGGGCCGCACCAACACGTCATCCAGCAGTGGCGGCTCAGTGAAGAAATCGAACTAATCAAAATCAACGCAAAAGGCCGGTTTAACCGGCCTTTTTTTCTGTCTTTTCGCAATATAACCTTCCCCTGACGGCCCTGTTCCATACGGTAAACGGTGCCGCCCAAAATCCCCGGCAAATCAACCGCTCGTTACCCTTGCTTGAGCAAGGCTAAGGCCACGCGGCTTCGTTTATGCCCCGGACGCCCGTTGTACCATACCTCCAGATTCTGTATGGCAGTGGCGAACTGGCGGTTGTACGAAGCATCTACCCGGGCGCCTTTTGTCCACGGTTTCGCCTGTAATTTCAGATTAATCATAACTCTTGCCTCTAAGACGAAAAAGCATTGGTTTTAGTTTAGGTTCGCCCGTAATTTTGTTCGGTTATGCCGGGCGTTTGGAGCACCAATTATTGGATCATCTTACTGATCATATTTCTGCGCTATGCCGTACTGTCGTTGGTAGCCTACCTGATGTATTATGTGATCTTCCGAAACCGGTGGGCCTTCCGGAAAATTCAAATCAGGTTCCCGCAAGGCTCGGACTACCGGAGGGAGTTTCTGTACTCGGTGTTCACGGCCTTTATTTTTGCCGGTGTCGGGTATTCACTTTTTGGCACCGGGCTGCGTAACTATACGCAGCTCTACCTGAATGTGGCAGATTACGGCTGGGTCTATTTCGGGCTTAGCATCCCGCTCATGTTGATTATCCACGACACGTACTTTTACTGGACTCATCGGGCCATGCACCACCCTTCGGTTTTCCGGTGGTTTCATAAGGTGCACCACCTCAGCACCAATCCGTCACCCTGGGCTTCCTTCGCCTTTCACCCGCTGGAAGCCATCGTGGAGGCCGGGATCATCGTGGTTATCGCCCTCATCATGCCGGTGCATCCGCTGGCCATCGGGCTGTTTCTGCTCATCATGATGGTGTACAACGTGTATGGGCATCTGGGGTATGAAGTATACCCGAAGGGATTTTCACGTTCTTGGCTCGGCCGGTGGATCAATACCTCCGTTAACCACAACCAGCACCACCAGTTCTTCAAAGGAAATTACGGCCTGTATTTTTTGTGGTGGGATCGCTGGATGGGCACGCTGCGCAGTGACTACGACCGGCAGTTCGATGACGTCAAGAGTCGCGTGGCCGCCTAACGCGCGCCCTGGATCACTTCGCGCACCACGTAGGTTTTCTTGTTCTGCGATTCGTAATACGTGCGCATCATCAGTTCGGCAATCAAGCCGAAAGTGAGAAACTGAATGCCGGCCAGCACCAGCAAGAAGCCCAGCAGTAACAACGGCCGCCCCCAGATGTCGTGCCCCATGATTTTCACCACCAGCAGGTAGAGGTTAATGACGATGCCGGCAAACAAGGTGACAAAGCCCAACGGCCCGAACAGGTGGATGGGCCTTCGGAAATATTTTTGAAAGAATACCATGAGCAACAGGTCGCTCATAACTTTCAGCGTGCGGCCTAATCCATATTTGGATTGCCCATGAATGCGCGCGTGGTGTTTCACGGGCACATCGGTAATCTTGCCGCCTTGCAGCACCGCGAGGATGGGAATGAAGCGGTGCAGTTCGCCATACAGGCCGAGGTTCTTTGCAATTTGTGATTTGAACACTTTCAGTGTGCAGCCATAATCGCGAATGTGCACGCCCGTGAGTTGGCGAATGAGGTAATTGGCAATTTTGCTGGGGAACTTGCGCACCAGCGCTTTGTCTTGCCGGTTTTGCCGAAAACCAGCTACTACATCCCACTTTTCATTCTTCAGTTTCTCCAGCATCATGGGTATGTCGGCCGGGTCATTCTGCAAATCGCCATCGAGTGTCACAATGTACTGTCCGCTGGCGTGTTCAATACCCGCTGCCATGGCCGGGGTCTGCCCGTAGTTGCGGTTGAGCACCACCAATTTGGTGCGCGTGTTAGCCAGTGCGCGAATCCGTTCCACGGTGGCATCGGTGGAGCCATCGTCCACCAGAATGAGTTCGTAGTCGAATGCGTGAAGTTCGCGGTAAATGCTCTCCAACAGGGGCGCCACATTGTCCTCCTCATTGAGGAGGGTAATCACCAGGGATAATTCCATGAATCAGACTTTCGCAAAAGTCGGATTTTTTGGGGAAAGTGAATAAAAAATGTAGCTCACCGAACTGCCGACAATCATACCGGCCGTTACATCGGCTGGCGAATGTACCCCCAAATACACACGCGAGAACGCAATGGCACAGGCCCAAAGCAGCGCGGGCAACACCACATACCAACGTGGCCACAGCAGGCTCATCATCACCGCTGCGGCAAAGGCCTCGGCCGAATGCCCCGAGGGAAATGAAAAGCTGCCACCGGTGCTCAACTGTAAAATGCGCGTATCGGCTTCAAATGGCCGCAGGCAACGGGCTGAAATTTTGATGAGGTAGTTGACCAGGCCAGCCAACCCCACGCTCAGGCCGGTAAACAGAAAAAAGTAACGGGTCCACCGGGTGCGCCACTTCCATTCGCCCACCAATAGCACACCAAACGGAATGCCGAGGCTCACCAGCGTTACCCAATTGGTGAAAAGCTGCCAACCGCCAATCGGCCCGGCTGCCCGCTGATTCTGCATTTGGGCAATCCACTCAAACTGCGGAGGCGCGGCCTGTACCTGATAAAGAGAAAATACGACCACCGTTGCTCCGGCTAACACGGCCAGCAATTGAAGGGGTTGTTTCGGTTTCATGGATTAAGATCGCGCTTCGATTTACTAATTTTAGGGCGATGAAGCGTTTCGGCTGGGTTATTTTATTGTCAATCGTATCGTACTCGGCCAACTTCTGGGGTTACCCGATTTACATTTTGGATGAAGCCCGCAACGCGGCCTGTGCCATGGAGATGGCCGCCCGCCACGATTGGGTGGTACCCACGTTCAACAACGAATTGCGTACGGATAAACCACCGCTGCATTATTTCTTCATGCGGGCAGCTTATGCGGTCTTTGATGTCAACCCGTTTTCGGCCCGCCTGTTTTCGATTCTCATGGGCGTGCTCACGGTTTGTGTGGTTTACTTTTTTACCACGCGGCTCGTTAACGAAAAAACCGGCTGGCTCGCCAGCCTCATCCTGATCGCTTCGCTGCAGATGATGTTTCAGTTCCATCTGGCCGTGCCCGATCCGTACCTGATTTTTTTCTTCACGCTGGGCATGTTCAGTTTTGTTTACGCCTGGCGAACGCACCGGAAGATTTTTTTCTATCTCACGTACGCCTCACTCGCCCTGGCCTTTATGGCAAAAGGCCCGCTGGCACCGGGGTTGGCCGGGCTCACCGTCCTGTTGTTTTTGATTTTGCGCAAAGAGTTCTCCTTTCACACCCTTAACCGCATTCAGGTTTGGGGCGGTGCCGTTTTGTTTCTGGCGTTGGTGCTGCCGTGGTGGGTGGCGGTTACCCTGCAAACGCAGGGGGAGTGGACGCGCGGATTTTTTTTCGAGCACAATCTCCAGCGTTTTTCATCTTCTATGGAAGGTCACACGGGTTTTCCCGGTCTGGCGATCGCCTATTTTCTGGCGGCCCTGTTACCCCTCGGCTTTTTTGCACCCGGTGCATTGGTTAAAGCGTGGCGCGCGCGCCACGATCAGCCGGTGATTTTCTTCGTGGCCCTTAGCGCGCTGGTGGTGGTCGTGTTTTTCAGTGTGTCGCGTACGATTTTGCCCGGATACCTCAGCCCGGCCGTGCCGTTTGCGGCCGTTGTCCTGGCGTGGCACTTCGAACAACTTCGGCAGGTAAGGGCTGTTCATCACGTGTTGGTTGGCCTGCTGGCGCTCGTCTCGCTGGCGCTGCCGGTAGTCGGGTTTGTGGCGTTGCGGCAAGATCCGCTGGTGAGCAGCGAAGCCTCGCTGGCATGGTGGATTCTGTTGGCCGTGCCGGGCGTGGGGGTGGGCTGGTACTACCTCGCTAACCGCAAGGTGGTTCAATTTGTGTACGCCACCCTGTTGAGCTTTGCCGTGATGGGGGTGATGTTGTTTTACCTGGTGATGCCACGCCTGATGCAGCATAACCCGGTTGCGTTAAGCGTGGCGGGGTTGTCAATCGGGGCCCAAACCCCCGTGGCCTGTTTCGTGCGAACCAATGCCGCCTACGTGTTTAACCTCAGGCGAACCTACCCGTACCTCGGTTCACCCGAGCAGGTTCAGGAATGGCTGAACGCTAACCCGGGCGGTTTTATCCTGACCCGCGATGATGAAGCCCCGGCCCTGCAGCGCTTGAACCTGAAAACAAGGTTTACCGGGCGGGATTTGTTCGAGAACCACACCACCGTGGTGCTCAGCAACTAAAGCTATTCTTTAAGGTGGGGTTGTTTTCACCCCTGATGGGCATCAGATTGATATGTTTTTTTCTCTTTTGGGTTGATTTTTACCCGGGCGTATGAAAAAACGGGCTATTTTTGCCCCGTTTTTACGACAAATCAACCACTACCATATGTCACACCTACGTTTTGAAGCCCTGAAAAAGCTCAATGAACGCGAACGCGTGCCGGTGGAGGCCCCCGCTTCGGTGGTCTCCAAGTTCTTCGGTGAAAATGTGTTCGGCATTGAGCAAATGCGCGCCACGCTTGCCCCGGCCGTATTTAAAAAGGTGGCCAGTGCCATCAAGAACCACGAAAAAATTGATGAGGCAACGGCCGATGCCGTAGCTTCCGCGGCCAAGAGCTGGGCCATGAGCAAAGGAGCCACACACTTCACGCATTGGTTCCAGCCCATGACGGGCGGCACTGCCGAGAAGCACGATTCATTCTTTGATGCGCTGGCTGGCATTGAAAAATTTAAAGGGAGCGAGCTCGTGCAGCAGGAGCCCGATGCGTCTTCGTTCCCCAGCGGAGGTATCCGCAGTACATTCGAAGCGCGGGGCTACACGGCATGGGATCCTACTTCGCCCATGTTCCTCTATGGCAAAACGTTGAGTATCCCGACCATCTTCGTGTCGTACACAGGCGAGACGCTCGATACCAAATCGCCTTTGCTTAAGGCGCTTAAGGCGGTTGACCTGGCGGCCACCAAAGTGTGCCAGTTGTTCGACAAAGACATTCAGCATGTGACGGCCTCGCTGGGCCCGGAGCAGGAATACTTTGTGGTTGACAAGGCCCTGTTTATGGCCCGCCCGGATCTGGTCATGGCCGGTCGTTCGGTGTTCGGTCATGCCCCGGCCCGCGGTCAGCAAATGGAAGATCATTACTTCGGCTCCATTCCGGGCCGCGTATATGATTTCATGAAGGAATTTGAAATTGAATGCTGGCGATTGGGCATTCCGGTACGTACGCGGCACAACGAAGTAGCGCCCAGCCAGTTTGAAGTGGCTCCGCTGTTTGAGGATGTGAATGTGGCCAACGACCACAACCAGTTGATGATGGATGTGATGGGCCGCGTGGCCGAAAAGCACAACCTGAAGGTACTCTTCCACGAGAAGCCGTTTGCCGGCCTCAACGGTACGGGTAAGCACAACAACTGGTCGCTTATTACCGACAGTGGCATCAACCTGTATGCACCCAGCAGCAGCGCCCGGGACAACCTGTTGTTCCTTACGTTTTTTGTGACCACCATCAAGGCTGTTCATGAGCATGGTGATTTGTTGCGAGCCTCGATCGCTACTGCGGCCAACGACTTCCGCCTCGGTGCCAACGAGGCTCCTCCGGCCATCATGTCGGTGTTCATTGGCTCGCAAATGAGTGCCGTACTCGATGAATTGGAGAAGAAAGGCAACGTGAAGATTGAGAAGGGCGACAACATGTACATGAAGCTGGGCATCGATCAGATCCCGGAAATCATCCTGGATGCTACGGACCGCAACCGTACTTCGCCCTTTGCATTCACCGGAAACAAGTTTGAGTTCCGTGCCGTGGGAGGTAGCGACAATTGCGCCACGGCCATGACTGCGTTGAACACCATTGTAGCCGATCAGTTGGAGAAATTCTTCGAGTCGGTGAACAAGGAGATTGAAAAGGGTGAGGAGAAACGTATGGCCATTGTAAACGTGCTGCGCAAGTACATCAAGGAGTCCAAGGACGTGCGCTTTGAAGGCGATGGCTATTCGGACGAATGGGTAAAAGAGGCGGCCAAACGCAAACTGGGTAATGTGAAAAATACACCCCGCGCCCTGGAGGCTTACCTCACCAAGAAGTCGGCTGATTTATTCGAACGCCATGGCATCATGAGCCATAAGGAGAACGAGGCTCGTGTGGAAATCCGCCTGGAAGGGTACATCAAGCGGGTGCAAATTGAGGCACGTGTGATTGGCGACCTGGTGATGAACCACATCGTGCCTACGGCCATCAACTACCAAAGCAAACTGATTACCAATGCCAACGGCCTTAAAGGGCTCGGTATTGATAATAAGGCCGTGGTGCAGACCATCAAGGAGATTTCGGGTCACATCGACACCATCAAAACCAATGTGCGGGCGATGATTGAAGAGCGGAAGCGAATCAACAAGATAACCGATACGCACAAGCGCGCGGTGGCCTATTGCGATGATATCAAGGAGAAGTACTTTGACGTAATCCGCGACTCAGTGGATAAACTGGAGTTGCTGGTAGACGATGAGGACTGGCCATTGGTGAAGTACCGGGAATTGCTGTTCCTGCGTTAAGCGTTACGTAAACCGATAGCGAAAAGAGCCCCGAAAACGGGGCTCTTTTTTTGGTATTGATTCTGTTGTGGACAACGGTGACTGGCAATGAAGTGAATATTTTGTAGTTTGGACGCTCATCTTAAAGTCATGAACAAAATCCTTCTTACGGCAGTGTTAATCGGTATGCTGGTGAACGCGCCTGCTCAAAAAAAGCCACTTCCCGAGATTGCCCGGGTGGTAACCAAATCAGAAACCGAGGCGCACCTTCGTTTTCTGGCGTCCGATGAATTGCGGGGACGCGACACCGGTTCGCCTGAGTTGGATATCGCGGCTGCCTACATCGCGTCTGAATTCAGCCGGTGGGGCGTTAAGAAGGTGGCCGGGGCCAATGACTATTACCAGCCCGTGGCGCTGGAAAAGAAGAAATATGCCAGCACCGTTGACATTACGGTTGGCGATTTGACGCTGAAAAACAAAGAAGATCTGATCTTGCTGGACGGTAGCAACCTCACGTGGGAAGGTGAAGCCGTGTTTGTTGGCTACGGGTCAGAAGCCGATATGCAGCAAGCCAACGTAAAAGGGAAGTGGGTCGTCAGTTACATCGGAGCATCGGCCAACAGCAACATTCAACAGGCTTTTGGGGAGTCGGACGAAAAAGTAAAACGCGCCAAACAATTGGGAGCCAGTGGCCTTACCGAGATTGTGGCTACACCGGGTGTGCCGTGGCAAATTCTGGTGAATTTTCTTACGCGCGAACGCATCGCCTTGAAAGGCGATGAGCCTACGTCTTTACCTCATTTGATGATGCGCAATTCAGACGCGGCAGCCGTCAAGACATTCCTCGAGAGCAGGACCGGGCGGGTGAAGGTAACGCTGGTACAGGCTGTTGGTGAAACACTACCCGGGAAGAACGTGCTGGGGATCATCCCGGGAACCGACCCCAAATTGAAAAATGAATATGTGGCACTCACGGCACACTACGATCACGTGGGCATCGGCCGAGCCGTCAGTGGCGATTCGATTTACAACGGGACGCGCGACAATGCCATCGGCACCACGGCTGTGCTTCAGGCGGCTCGCTACTTCGCGGCCAATCCACCCAAGCGATCTATCCTGGTGATGACGGTAACAGCCGAAGAGAAAGGATTGCTGGGTAGCAAGTGGTTTGCCGACCATCCGCTCATTCCGCTGAAACAAATCATCTTCAACCTCAACTGTGACGGTGCCGGGTATAACGATACCACTCGCGTTACCCTGTTTGATGTCAACCGCACCAGTGCCGATGAGATGTTGAAGTCGGCTGCCGCCTCGGTAGGCGCCACGCTGAACGGAGATCCTGCGCCTGAGCAGGGTTTATACGATCGTTCGGACAATGTCAGCTTTGCGGCCAAAGGGGTGCCGGCTGTAACGTTCACCACGGGCTTCAATGCGTTTGACAATGAGATCATGAAGTATTATCACCAGCCGGCCGACCACGTGAGCAACGTTAATCTCAATTATGTGAACCGGTTTGTGCGGGCGTATGTGTATGCGGCCTTATTGATTGCCAACAACCCGGCACCGCCTGCCTGGAAGCCGGGTGACAAATACGAAGCCGCTGGAAAAGCCCTGTACGGAAGGTAACTATTCTTTCGTCCAGATTCGGGTGTTGAGATCCAGTAGCTCCACGATGGTCATGCAGAGGCTCACGAGGTAGTGGTACTCCTCAATTTGTTTGAAATTATCGATGGATTCCCACAACCTGGACAACTGAAGTTATCGAAAAAGTTGAGGAATCGGGCTGCGCTTAGTCAAAAAACAAGGGTATGCCATTCAATGCCAGGGCATGAAGCAGCAGACTCACCAGTGCAAAGATGACGACAAAGCCGAGTACGACCGCACGCGGATTGCTTGTGTGCCGGCCAATGAGCCACCAGAACAAAGGCACCGCTTGCAGACCGTGCATCGTAAAGAAGTGAGGAATGCGCAAGTCACCTGCGCGCGTGCTCCAGTTAAAAAAAGAAATGCCCGGGCCACCATCGGCCGCCCCTACGGTATGGGCAAGGTGTTGAATCATCAACCCACCAGCCAGCGATCCGGCAAAAAAGAAAAATAATCCCGCGCGCCACGCCAGTAGTTGTGCGCCTTCGAGTGTGGTGCGCCCCGGCAACATAAAGAGCACCCACACTGCGGCATTCATCACGGTGTTTACACCAATAAACAGGCCCATAGTAGCAAACAAAGCAGCATTCAGCGGAGATGAGGTGTTATAGTGCGAGGTCTCACCCCGGGCGGCCTGCAGTGCAATAACCAAAATCTCGGCCGACATGCACACGATCAACGTCCAGCCGATCACGTTCCGGTGGCGTTCGCTTTTCAAATAGGACAGCAGCCACGCAAACGTGAAACTGTACAGGGCTATCGACAAGGCGAACTTCAGCGGTTTGATCCATGCATTGATTCCCATGACAGCCGCATCCGTGCTTCCCCAGAAGATCAGGAAAAGCAACGCGAGCGCCAGGTTAAGCCAGCCAAAAGTAACGAGGCTGCGGCCGCGACTTTGAAGTTCGGCCAAAAACTCACGCATGCTCTACCTTCAGCTTGTAGGTGAATGCCAAGCGCAGCATGAAATACAGAAGCAGTCCGATAGGTCCGAACATGAAGGTAAAAAACAAACAGGGCACAACCAGCCAGTGCGGGATGTTATGTTTTTGTGCGTTTTGTACTTCCCAACTGCCGATGAAAAGATCAAACGCCAGGTAGTGTACCCAGCCGGCCGTAACGGCTCCCGGTTGTTGAAATAGTTTCATCACGCCAGCCAGGCTTCCAAAGTCACCCTCACCCTGGCCAAAGTAAAGCAGGATAAGCGTGGCATACACAGCGGCATATGCGAGGGGCCAGGCACCGGAATGCACCAGCAAATTGGTGAATCGCCAGCGGGGAGCCACCGCCAGCAGTAACCAGGCCGGCAGGGCCATGGCGTTGCAAATGGAAAAGAGAGTTTCCAGGGTCATGGTAGAATTGTATTTTTGAATCCTTACCTAAAGGTACATGAAGCCATCAATTGCTCTGCTTTTTTTTGTTTCAATACTTACTGTTTCCGGTATGCAAGCACAAACTCCTCTACGATACCTCGCCCTGGGCGATTCCTATACGATTGGCGAAGCTGTGGCTGAGGCCGAGCGTTGGCCGGTGCAATTGGTGAAACGGTGGCGCGATGCCGGTCGCGCGGTGGCCGATCCCCGCATTATTGCGACAACCGGTTGGCGCACGGATAATCTGAAGGCGGCCATGACCGCGGCCAACCTGGCGAATGACTGGGATATTGTGTCCTTGCTCATTGGCGTCAACAACCAATACCAGGGCAAACCGGCCGATCAATATGCGATTGAGTTCGAAGGCTTGCTCAACGATGCCATTCGCCTGGCCGGTGGTCGGAAGGATCGTGTCTTTGTGGTTTCGATTCCCGATTACGGCTACACACCATTCGGCCAGCCGAAGCAAGAGGCGATTACCCGGGCGCTTAACGAATTTAATGCCATCAACGAACGTATTACGCGCGCACACGGAGTCACCTACGTTCCCATTACCGATATTTCCCGCGAGGGTCTGGATAAGCCTGAACTGGTGGCCACCGATAAACTACATCCTTCCGGTGCCATGTACACGCGGTGGACCGATCGGATTTTTGCGCAGTTTGTGTTACCCCGGCCGTAATGTACGGTCACTTCGTTTCAAAAAACTCGGCAATAAGGCGGTGGAAGTGATGCGTGCCCGTTTCGCGCGTGGCGCTGTATCGTCCGTAGCGATAAAAGCGGGATTGAATTCCTTTTTGAACGTTTTGAACCACTTCTTCGTCTTCCAGTTCTACCTTGTGCAAGTCGCCACCTGCACCCTGCCGAAGGAAACTTTCATTCCACACATAGCTGAGAAAGGAAACAACACACGAAGAAGGTGATACCGGTTTGACAACATTGATGGATAAACCCCAGGGATAAAAATTGAACATCAAGTTGGGAAACACCCAGAAGTAATACCCTGCGATTTTTTTTCCATAATCCGGAGACGAAGCGGGCAAATCAAAAACCAGTTCACCGTCTTTGGCAATGCCCAACTGCAAACTCGAATACCGGTGCAGTTCCACCGCGTAGTTGGAGTAGTCAATGACGGAATTCAGACCGGCATGAACAAACGGAATATGAAAACCCTCCAGGTAGTTCTCGCAATACAACGCCCAGTTGGCCTGCACGGGGTAATCGCGCGATAACCCGGGATGAAACACAAACTGATCAAACGGCATCCATCCGATGCGGTCGATCATGGGCTTAAAAAAAGCCTGGGCATCGGCTCCTGTTGATAACCGGGTAAAAAGCCATTTGCCCATTTGAAATAAGGGCAATGACGTCAGGTGATCATCGGCAGTTGGAAAATTTTCAACCTCTTTGAATTCCGGCATCGACAGGAATTGTCCATCGAGGGAAAAGCGTCTGCCGTGATACTTGCAGCGCAGGTCGTTGAGTTTGCAGGGTTTATCCACCACCAGGTTGCCCCGGTGTGTGCATGCGTTGCTCAGGCAATGAAGATCATTCTTTTTATCGCGGGTAAGCAACAGCGGTTCTGCCAGATAGTGCGGCAGTAACTCTACCGGTGTGGTCCAGCCCGGTTCTTTCACCTGATCCGTGTCGCCCACCAGTTGCCAACTTCGGGCAAAGACTTTCTCTTTGGATTCGTCAAACCAGTGAATCGACCGATAAAACTCCGGGGGTAAGGTTTGTGCCCGCGCGATGTTGGGGTCAACCGAGAGCTTCATGCATGAATATTTTGTTAAATTTAGCCATGAACCGTTTAACCACAAGCATTCTTTTCGGTGTTGTCTGGCTCGCGCTTACATCGTGCAGCCGAAAGCAGGATCCGCTGCCGTTGCGGTTGGATACCTACCTTCAAGCCGCCCAGCAGCATGAGCAGTTTCAAGGGTCAGTGTTGGTGGCTACAGGCGATCGAATCGAATACGAGCGGCAGGTTGGGTATGCTGATATCGGGACCAAAGGGTTGATTGATGCCGAAACGATGTTTGAACTGGCCTCGGTATCGAAACAGTTTACGGCCACCGGTGTGCTGATTCTGGCGGAGCGTGGCAAACTTTCGCTCACCGATTCGTTACGACATTTTTTTCCGGATTTGCCCTACACGGGTGTCACGTTGCATCACTTGCTTACGCACACCTCCGGGATGCCGGATTATGAAGAACTGGCGTACGAAAAGTGGGATCATAGCCGCATTGCATTTAATGCTGATATCATTCGTTTGTTGGCTGAGCACAAGCCTGCCCCGCTGTTCCGGCCTGGCGAGGAGTGGCGCTACAGCAATACAGGATTTATGTTGCTGGCGTCCATCATCGAAAAGGTGTCGGGCCAGTCATACGGTGAATTCTTACAAGCTCATATTTTTGAGCCGCTGGGCATGGCTCGCACGCGTGTCTATAACACCAGGCGAAGTGGCGAAAAGATTGACAACTATGCGTACGGGTATGTTTCGGATAGCACCGGCAATTGGGTGTTGCCCGACAGCTTGCCCGCTTTTCGGGAAGTTTATTACCTGGATGGCATCCAGGGCGATGGTGTGGTGAATTCCACCGCGCGCGATTTATTGAAGTGGCATCTGGGGCTTCGCGATGGCAAAGTGGTGTCGGCTGAATGGTTGACGAAAGCCTACACGCCTGTCGTCCTCAATTCGGGCAAAACGGCCGACTACGGGTACGGCTGGAGTTTACGCACCGACTCCGTTCGGGGGAAGATTGTGGAGCACGGTGGTAGTTGGCCGGGTTACGGAACCTACATCACCCGGCTTCTCGACCAGGACAAGGTGATTATTATTCTTTCCAATTCGCAAAAATATATTCAGGATGCTGTGGAGGCTCTGGTATTCAATGAACCGGTCGAAATGCCGAACAGGCGCGAACGGGTTGATCCCCCTTCTGATTTGTCGCCCTGGGTGGGTCAATTTGTGTCGCTGAGCGAGTCGGATACCCTTGTGTTCTTTGCCAAAGAGGCAAACCTATACAGCAAGTACGAGGCTCAGGAATTCCAATGGCGGTATGCAAGTGATGGACGATTTTACCTTGAAGCGCAACCGGGGTTGGCGTTCGGCATTGACCAGAATGCGTCCCAAGATGAGCACTACCTGGTGGTGCGAAGTGTGAAAAAAAGGCTTGTAAAACTGTAGGGGCTGTCGGGTACGCGACAAACTCCCGGTGCCCGGACCTCGTTACTTAACCTCATGAAAATACATCCCTTTTTGGTTACGGTGGCTCGTTTTGCTGCGGCCATCATCTTGTTACAGACCTTGTACTTCAAATTCAGCGGATCAGCGGAATCGGTTTACATCTTTTCGACCATTGGCATGGAACCGTGGGGTCGCTGGGCGGTCGGTTTTATGGAACTGGTGGCTGGTGGTTTCCTGATCAGCCGATCCTGGAATTGGTTAGGTGCGTTGCTGGGTATCGGTTTGATGGTGGGCGCCATCGGCATGCACCTGACGTTGCTCGGGATCAGTGTGATGGATGATGGAGGCTACCTCTTTTTTCTGGCGGTGGTGGTAGCCGTGTTGTGTGGATTGGTGTTTACCACCAACCGCCATCAAATCCCCGCTGCGATCCGGAAGTTCTTACCCGCCTTTCTTCAATGATTCTCTGACCGCCTTCCACTTCTCCAGTAGTTCCGGTTGTGCGCTGAGCAAGTTGGTAAACCCCTCGAGCAGATAGTTGGGAAGTGTTTCGTTGTTGGATGACCGCTTGATGATATCGGCCAGCATGTCTTCAGCATCTTTCTTATTCGGAAAGTCCGCTTCTGATAACTCTTGCTGAAGGCGCGTCAGTTCGGCAATAGCCGCTGAAGCAGCAGGTGGGGTCGCGGGTGCTGTGGCTCGTTCTAAAGTTCGTTTATCAATGCAGGCGTTGAACACTTGAATGATGGAGTCGATATCATTTCGACCGAGTTTACCTTCCTTAATATCTTCAGAAACCGATGGGCACTCCTGCAGGAATTCGGACAATTGTTTTTTGAAGCCGATGTTGGGTAAGTCAATTTGGTTTTGATTCGCCAATTGCAAGAGACGCCCGTCAAATCGGGTGCTGTTGCCCATGCGGTAAGCAAAAAAACTCAGGTAGCCCGACTGAAGTTCTTGCATGAACCGAACGGCATTGGCCTGGCGAACCGGTCGGTAGGTAACACCTTCCAGCCGTACGGCTCGCACTTGAAGTGCGGTCAACACTTGTTTACGGTCGTTCTGAATCTGAACCCGGTCCAGTAAGTCGTACGACATTAGTTTAACCTTGCCTTGCAGGGTATCCTGGGTATTAAGCACCACGTAGTCCTGGGCATGTCCGACAGCTGCTGCTAAGCCGACAAGCGCAAAAAGAAGCCATTTCATGCGGGTAAAATTAAAAAGTTTTCGGCTAGTGGCATTTTCGTTGGTCAATCCGGGGCTAATGAGTTTATTCGCAGGTCATGATCAAGTACAATCCCAAGGTTTGGTTGTCCATCATCTTCCACAGTTACAGCCGGCAGGTGATGAAGCTCTTGATGCCGGCTCTGATTTTCCTGACGATCTACTCGGCTTTGGTGTGTTACCTCATCCTGGATGTCTTCCGGCTGCATGAACAGGAGTTTCACAGCACCATTGCCATGCATTCACTGCTGGGTATTGTATTGGGTTTATTCCTGGTCTTCCGCACCAACTCGGCTTACGACCGTTGGTGGGAGGGACGAAAGCTGTGGGGCAGTATGGTAAACAATACCCGAAACCTGGCACACAAGATGAGCGCGTTTCTGGATCGGGGAGACCAGATGAACCGGAGTTGGTATGCCGCGATGATCCCGAATTTTGTGGTGGCGGTAAAAGACCACCTTCGTGATGACGCGGATGTGAAATATTTTGTTAATACCGGAGATGATGTGATCAGCCGGTTGGAAAAGTGGGACCACCTTCCCAATGGCGTATCAACCTTGTTGTATGAGCGCACCAACCAGTTGTATCTGCGAAATGTGATCACAGGCGATCACCTTTTTTTGGTTGACAAGGAGTTGAAGGAGTTTTCGGACATTTTGGGCGCCTGTGAACGGATTAAGAATACGCCTATTCCGTACTCGTACTCGATGTATGTGAAGAAGTTCATTTTCATTTACCTGATCACCCTTCCGTTTGGTTTTGTGACCACCTCAGGTTATACCACCATACCCATTGTGTTACTCATTGCCTTTGTGTTGCTGAGTATTGAGTTGATTGCTGAAGAAATTGAAGATCCGTTTGGCAAAGATGTCAATGATCTGCCAACGGATGAGCTTTCGGCCAAAATTCGGGACAATGTTCAGGAGATCTTGCTGCGTTAGCGCGTCAGCGTATAAAGGGCGTACGCCAGTATTAATATGATCATGACGGCATACATGATCAGGTCTACCCGCACCCACTCGCGGTATTCGCGATACAATTCTTTGAGCTTTCGGAACACCCGGCAAAAATAAATGTTTTGCAGGCGCAAACCTCAGGGCAGCCCGGGCGTTAATTAGGCTGTTATTTATGCGAAAACTGCTCGTTATCCCTTTCCTTTTTTGTTGCGCTTTGGCGGCCAATGGCCAAACACGTGTTACGGTAAGTGGCTACATCCGCGACCAATCGAACGGGGAAGCCTTGATTGGCGCTACGCTGTATGTGAAGGAATTGCAAACGGGTGCGGCCGCCAATGAATATGGATTTTACTCGTTGACGATTGCGCCCGGCACGTATACGCTGGTTTTCAGCTATGTGGGGTACGTCACGCAAACCCAGTCGGCCGAGTTGGTGGAAAACCAGCGACTGGATATTCAGCTGGTGCCGGAAGCCGAGCAACTCGAGGAAGTGGTGGTCGAGGCCGAAGGCCAGCCTACGGCACGCAATTTTGAAATGAGCACGAACAAACTCGACATCAAGACAATATCAAAGGTGCCTACGTTGCTGGGCGAAGTAGATGTCTTTCGAAGCCTGTTATTACTGCCGGGCGTTAGTACGGTGGGCGAGGGGGCATCGGGCTTTAATGTGCGCGGAGGCTCCGTGGGGCAAAATCTGGTCTTGCTGGACGAGGCGCCCGTTTATAATTCGTCACACCTGTTCGGTTTCTTCTCGGTCTTTAACCCCGATGCGGTAAAAGACACGAAGCTCTATAAAGGCGCCATTCCTTCGCGGTATGGTGGTCGCCTCGCCTCATTGCTTGACATCCGCATGAAGGAAGGAAACAGCAAAGAATTCGAAGCCAACGGAGGGATCGGCACCATTTTCAGCCGGTTGGCGATTGAAGCTCCGATCGTCAAGGACAAAGCCTCGTTTATCGTGGCGGGTCGCAGGTCCTACATTGATGTGCTGGGCCGCCCGTTTGTGCCGCTGCTGCAAGAGGGCGGAGCGCTCAACTTCTACGATCTCACTGCGAAGGCCAATTATAATCTGAATGAACGCAACCGGCTGTACGCCTCCGGGTATTTTGGCCGTGATAAGTTTTTGTTTGACGCCAATCAGGGTTTCAGCTGGGGGAACACGACCGGGTCGCTGCGCTGGAATCACCTCTTTAACGATCGGCTTTTTTCCAACTTCACTCTTATTTACAGTAACTACGACTACGAACTTCAATTTGGCGAAGACAATCAAAATCGGTTTAACTGGGATTCGTCCATTTCCAATCTGATTGCCAAGCCGGAGTTTACCTATTTTATCAATAGCCGGAATGAGCTCAACTTCGGTGGTGAGTTGATCTACTACACCTTTGAGCCCGCGAATGCTGTGGGGATTACCAATGGCGAATCGGTAGACATCAGTTTACCGCGCAAATACAACCTGGAAGGTGCCTTGTACATCGGCAATCGGCAGCAGGTGGGCAACAAACTGGAGCTGGAATACGGTTTGCGTTTCTCGCATTTCCGGGCACTTGGACCCGGTGTACAGTACACCTACAACGACACCATCCCCGGGCGGAGGCGCTCTGTAGTTGATTCCGAATCGTTTGCGTCAGGTGAAACGATGTCGACCTATCAAAACTGGGAACCCCGTTTTGCATTTAAGTACCAGGTTAACCCGCATACATCTGTAAAGGGAAGCTACAACCGCATGGTGCAGTACCTGCACCTCATCAGTAACACCACCGCCTCCAATCCGCTGGATGTCTGGACTCCGACTTCGAACAACATCAAACCTGAATTGGGCGACCAGTTTACATTAGGCGTATTCAAAAATGTGGGACCGCAACGGAACTACGAAGTCTCCCTCGAAGCCTATTATCGCACAACCCAAAATCAAATCGACTACATTGACGGTGCCGACCTGTTGATTAACCAGTTTCTGGAGGGTGATTTGTTGAGCGGACAAGGCCGCGCGTATGGCCTGGAAACGTTCTTTCAGAAGAAGACAGGCAAGGTCACCGGCTGGATCAGCTACACCGTTGGTCGAACTGAACTCCAGGTAGAAGGAATCAATCGGGGAGCCTGGTACCCCACGCGTTTTGACCAACTGCACAATCTGAAGGTGGTGGGATTCTATGAACTCAGCAAGCGATGGTCCGCTTCGGCCAATTTTGTGCTTACCTCGGGAACGCCCACAACATTTCCAACGTCACGCTTTTTACAGCAAGGCATTCTCATTCCGTTTAACGCCAACGACTCACGCAATAATTTGCGACTGCCGGCCTATCACCGGCTTGACATCAGTTTCCGACTGGAGGGCAAGACGGTGCGCAATAATGGCAAAGTCCGCAAGAACCGCGACTACTGGGTATTTGCCGTGTACAACGTGTACAGCCGAAAAAATCCGTTCAGCATCTATTTCTCGCAACGCGATGAACGGGTGCCGGCTGGCCAACCAATCGATACGCAAGCCACACAATTGGCGATCATTGGCTCACTTGTTCCCTCGGTGTCTTACAATTTCAACTTTTAACCGATGCAGACGATCACGAAAACCCTATTCTACCTGATGCTGCTGGGATTGGTTACAGCCTGCGAAACGATCATTGAGCCCGAGTTGGAAGATGCCGCACCCGTGTTGGTGGTCGATGCCTGGCTCACCAATCAGGAGAAAGCGCAGGAGATCATCCTGACGCAGACGCAACCCTATTTTGAAAATGAACTGCCGGTGGGTGTAACCGGTGCCAGTGTAACCGTGCGCGCCCGGCAATCCGGCAGGCTGTTTTCTTTTGTTGAAAGCGGGAACGGCATCTACCGGTGGACACCGGCTGCCAACGACAGCCTCGGGCCCGTGGGCGAGCAATTTGATTTGACGATTCAATGGCAGGGTGATACGTATAACGCCAGCGCCCGGACCGGCCGCGTTCCGAAACTCGACAGCATTTCATATTTCTTTGAAGAAGAGACGGCCATTTCAGTTGAGCAATGGGTGGGCGAGTTCTGGGCGCGCGACCCGGTGGGCAAGGGCGATACCTATTGGATCCGGACGTGGAAAAATGGCGTGCTGTTGAATAAACCAGCTGAGTTGACGGTCGCTTTCGATGCCGGATTTTCAGAAGGCGGGAACCTGGATGGCGTGACGTTCATTACACCGGTCAGACGGGGTATGAATCCCATCGAGCAAAACGAAGATGACGAATTCTTGCCCGCCTACGCTCCGGGCGATTCGGCTTATGTCGAAATTTGTTCCATTTCGAAAGAGGCATTTAACTTTTTGAACGAAGTCATTATCCAGACGGACCGGCCGGGCGGCTTCTCCGAGTTGTTTGCCCGACCTATTGCCAACGTATCGACCAACGTGGTGAACAGTAATCCGCAAGGCCCGCGCGCGGTGGGGTTCTTCAATGTGTCCGCAGTGTCGGGTGCCGGCAAGCGACTGGTCCCCTGACTTTTTTTTTCCACGCTGATTCCCGTACTTACCATCAAACCGGTAAGACGTGAGGAGATTTATTTTTTGTTGCGTGGCCTTCATCGGGTGGTTGACTGCAAACGCCCAGGAGCAGTCGGCTGAAAACACCAACCCGCCCTCAATCAAGTGGTCCCAGGTCCGCACTTCTCATTTCAAAATTCTTTATCCGGATGGCTTCGAGGCGCAGGCGCAACGCATGGCCAATACACTGGAACACATTTACGAGCCGGAGTCACGTTCACTGGGCGCCCGACCCCGCAGATTTTCCGTGGTGCTTCAAAATCAATCGGCCTTATCGAATGGTTTTGTCAGCATGGCGCCCAAGCGATCTGAGTTTTATGCCATGCCTACACAGCGATACAATTTTCTGGGTACAAATGATTGGCTGGATCTGCTGGCTGTGCACGAGTTTCGGCATATGGTGCAGTTTCAGCGATCCTCAACCGGCTTTAACAAGTTGGTGCATGTGGCGTTTGGGCCGGCCACGCTTAGTGCGATGGCGTTTGCGGGCGCCCCTCAATGGTTTTGGGAAGGTGATGCGGTGGCTGTAGAGACAGCCGTAACGCCCAGTGGCCGGGGCAACATCCCGAATTTTGACATGGTGTTTCGCACTAATTTGCTGGAGGGGCGCACATTTAATTATCACAAACAGTATTTGCGATCGTACAAGCACAACATTCCCGACCACTATGTGTTGGGCTATCACCTGGTGAGCTACCTGCGTCAGCACACGAACCGGCCCGATGTTTGGGGCAACGTAGCGGGCCGCGCCTGGAACTGGTCATTTGTTCCGTTTACCTTCTCCAATGCGCTGCGCAAAGAGACCGGTTTGTTTGTAACTGATCTTTATGAGGAAGCAGCGGACCACCTGCGGTTGCAATGGCAGGCGCAGTTGGATACCCTCACGTTGACGTCCTTTGAAACAATTCAAGCCAACGCAAACCGGGCCTACACCGACTATCGTTTTCCTCAGGAGTTACCGGATGGCAGCGTGGTGGCACTCAAAAACGGGATCGGGGATATTGAGCAATATGTGCAGGTAAAAGAAGGTGTTGAAAAAGTGTTGCACACTCCGGGGTTTTTGAATGAATCGGATATGCTCTCCGTGGCGGACGGCAAGATCGCGTGGAATGAATATGGCTTTGATCCCCGCTGGCGGGCGCGCACGTATTCCGTGATCAAGGTTTACGACATCAACACCAGACGCACCGCCCGCATCACCGGTAAATCCCGATACGCGGGTGCTGCACTCTCACCCGATGGCAAGCAACTCGCCACCGTTGAGACTACTACGGGTTATCAAACGCGATTGGTTATTCTTTCGGTTGCTGACAGCGGCCGCGTGTTGAAGATATTTGAAAATGATTCCAATGCCTATTATTCCATGCCGCGGTTCAGTGCCGATGGTCAACACCTGGTTGTGCTGAAGACTACAGCCAGAGGCAGAACCATCACGCGCATCCGGATTGACAATGCCGAAGCCGTTGACCTGTTGCCGGTAGCTCACGAGAACATCGGCCACCCCGTGTTGTGGCAGGATTACGTCTTGTTTAATGCGCCTCTCAATGGCATCGATAACATTTCCGCTGTTCGGCTGTCCACGGGTGAGCGGTTCCAGGTGACGGAAAGCCGGTACGGGGCCTACAGCCCCTGCGTGTCAGCTGACGGGCGCACGCTGTACTACAGCGACCAGACGAAGGACGGTCTTCGGATTGTTCGCACCGCCTTTGATCCGGCCACCTGGCGAAAATGGACTGGAAAGATTTATGCCCGTCCGTTTGCAGCTCAACTTCGCGAGCAGGAAGGTAATCCCAACCTCCTGGCCAACGTGCCGCAACAGGCCTTCGCCTCCAAACGGTACCGGCCGATTTCCGGAATCGTCAACCCGTATGCGTGGGGTGCTTACCTGAATACCAACCTGACAGGGGGTACGATCGGCATTACCTCTCAGGACGTACTCAGCACCACCAAATTTTCGGCCGGGTATGACTATGACATTAATGAACAGGTCGGAGGATGGAACGTTACGGCCAGCCTTCAACGCTGGTTCCCGATTCTCGATATCTCCGCTAGCTGGCGCGATCGCAGTCTGAATGAAGGAGATTTAACCTACTTGAAAATCGTTCCCGGAGATACGATTGTGGCCACTGAAAATCTGACGCTGAAGTGGAGGGAAAAGACGGTTGAGGCGGGTGTTCGTATTCCGCTGATTACTACATCATCTCGGTTCATCGGCAACGTGACCCTGGCCAATTATGTGGGGTACACCCACACATCAGACTTAACCAATTCGATCACCGGCACCGGAAGGATAGTTACCCCGGCCCTGCCGGTTTACTTTAACCGTAACATTACCGGCAATGGTGATTTGCTCTATAACCATTTTTTTGTGTCGGCCTATCGGATTCAGAAAACCAGCAGGCGAGACATTAACACGAAATGGGGGCAAGCGTTTACGTTGCACGGCTATGGAACTCCGTATGGCGGAGACTATTCGGGTAACCAGTTTTCGTTTTATACCACGTTGTTCTTCCCAGGCCTTTTTAAGCACCACTCGTTTTGGGGTTATTGGGGTTACCAAAAAACGGAGATTGATTTATTGTCGCGTACCCAGAGTACTCAGGAGTTTGCTGATAACAATACCTACATTTTCCGCAACCAGGTGCCCCTGCCCCGGGGCGTAAGCGTGAACCGATGGGAACAATTCTACACCATGTCGGCCAACTACACGTTGCCGGTCTGGTACCCGGACATCGCCCTTGGCCCCGTACTCAATATCCAACGTTTTCGCCTCAACGGCTTTGTGGATTATGGGTTCGGCAGCCTGGCCCGACAGCAGGATACACTGAGCGAGAGCTACCTCTCGGCTGGCGTGGAAGCCAAGTTTGACATCAATGTCTTGCGCTTTTTGCCGCAGCTCGACATCGGCTTCCGGTACTCCTATGGGTTCCAGCCTGTGGCGGTTAGCCGGTTCGAGTTCTTGCTGGGAACGATCAACTTCTGATCCCTTGTAAATCGGCCTTTTAGGCTTAATTTTGGCCTCTTTCATACAACAATCATGGCTGAAATTGTACGAATGCCCAAAATGAGCGACACCATGACCGAAGGTGTCATCGCGAAGTGGCACAAGAAGGTGGGCGATGCGGTAAAGTCGGGCGAATTGATGGCCGAAATTGAGACCGACAAAGCCACCATGGACTACGAGAGTTACCACAGTGGAACGGTATTGTATTTGGGCGCGCAGGAGAAAGGAACGGTTCGCGTGAACGATGTGTTGGCCATTGTTGGAAAGCCGGGCGAGGATTTCAAAGGACTATTAAATGCTGCAGCATCCGGCACTACCGGTGGTGAAGCACCTAAGCCGGAAGCAGCCAAAGCCGAAGCGGCCACTCCGGCCGGCCCGGCCATCGATACCAGTAAAATAAAGGCCGAGATTGTGCTCATGCCCAAGATGAGCGATACCATGACGGAAGGCGTTATCGCAGCGTGGCACAAGAAAATTGGCGATGCCGTAAAATCAGGCGAACTGCTGGCCGAAGTGGAAACCGACAAGGCGACCATGGAATACGAGTCGTACAATACGGGCACGCTGTTGTATGTGGGAGCTGAAAAGGGGAAAGCCGTTAAAGTGAACGATGTGTTAGCCATTATCGGTGAAAAAGATGCCGACTGGAAAACCTTGCTTGCGGCTCACCAGCAAAAGAACTCAGCCGGAGCATCGGCACCCGTTGCCCCAGCGCCTGTACAAGCAGTCTCAGCACCGGCCCCTGCGCCCGCACCGGTAGCAGCGTCAGCACCAGCGGCTACGGCCAACGGCCGTGTTAAAGCATCACCACTGGCCAAACGTTTGGCGAAAGAAAAAGGCATTGATCTGAATCGCGTTACGGGGTCTGGCGACCATGGGCGCATCACCAAGCGCGATATCGAAAACTTCAAGCCGGGCGCTGCGGGTGCCGGCTATGTAGCGCCCCGCATTGTGGCGCAGGAAAGTTTTGAAGAAGTGCCTGTGTCGCAGATGCGCAAGACCATTGCACGCAGACTTTCAGAAAGTATGTTCACTGCTCCGCACTTCTACCTGACCATGGAAATCAACATGGACAAGGCGGTGGAGGTGCGCAAGAGCATCAATGAGGTAAGTCCGGTTAAGATTTCGTTTAATGATATTGTGTTGAAGGCGGTAGCGGCTGCGTTACGGCAGCATCCGGATGTGAACGTATCCTGGTTGGGTGAGAAAATCCGGAAGAATCATCACATTCACATTGGGGTGGCGGTGGCCGTTAAGGATGGCCTCGTGGTGCCGGTGGTGCGTTTTGCCGACAATAAATCACTGCCCCACATTGCCACTGAGGTGAAAGAACTGGCACAGAAAGCGCAAGACAAAAAACTGCAGCCCAGCGATTGGGAGGGCAGCACGTTCACCATTTCCAACCTGGGGATGTTTGGCATCGAAGAATTCACCGCGATCATTAATCCTCCGGATGCCTGTATCCTGGCCGTTGGCGGAATTAAAGAAACACCGGTGGTGAAGAACGGGACTATTGTGCCCGGTAATGTGATGAAGGTGACGCTGTCGTGCGATCACCGCGCGGTAGATGGGGCCGTGGGTGCCGCATTCCTGAAAACGCTCAAGACGTTGCTGGAAGATCCGATTCGCTTCCTGGTTCAACTCTCCTGATGTCTTGTGGCTGAACTGAAATCCACCACCGTATTGGCCGTGAAACACAACGGCATGGTGGCCATCGGGGCCGATGGCCAGGCGACCATGAACAATTACGTAGCGAAAAGCAACGTGAAGAAAATCCGTAAGCTGATGGACGGCAAAGTGGTGACGGGTTTTGCCGGCTCCACCGCTGATGCCTTTACGCTGCTCGACCGCTTTGATGAAAAACTCAATGCTTACGGTGGCAACATGAAGCGGGCAGCCATTGAATTGGCAAAGGATTGGCGCACCGATCGGTATTTGCGAAGGCTCGAATCCATGTTAATCGCCATCAATAAGGAAGAGGTGTTGATCATCTCCGGCACAGGCGATGTGCTGGAGCCCGACCATGAAGTGGCGGCTATCGGTTCGGGTGCTATGTATGCCCAGTCGGCTGCGTTGGCATTGAAAAAGCACGCACCCCACCTGACGGCCGAAGACATGGTGCGCGAAGCACTCCACATTGCGGCTGACATTTGCATCTACACCAACCACAATCTGGTGGTGGAAAAAATCGGTTAATCCGTTTCGCGAATAGCCTGGAGAATCAGCCCGCAGGCTTCCTGAATTTCGGCAGTCGTAATGGTGAGTGGAGGGGCAATCCGGAAGCTATGCGGATGGGACAGGAACCAGTACGTAATCACGCCCAATTCTTTTGCGCGCTGCACAATCCGGTTTACGCGGTCACCCGAGTCAAAATCAATGGCAAACAGCAACCCTTTTCGCCTGATTTCCCGAATGTCCGGGTGGCGCAGCAGGGATTCGATGAGCTGCCCTTTTTCTTCCACGTGGTCAATTCGTTTTTCTTCCTCCAGCGCACATAACGTGGCCCAGGCAGCGGCAGCACACACGGGGTTGCCACCGAAGGTGGTAATGTGCCCTAGCATGGGGTCGCGGGCGAGTAGTTGCATGCGTTCCTCGGAAGAAACAAACGTGCCGATCGGCAGTCCCCCGCCAAACGATTTGGCCAGTGTGAGGATATCCGGAACAATGTTGAAATGCTGAAAGGCAAACCACTTTCCGGTTCTGCCGAGGCCGCATTGAATTTCATCGAGAATCAGCAGCGCGCCAACCTCCGTGCATCGCTGGCGCAAGGCTTGCATGTAATCGTAGGAGGGAATACGCACACCGGCATCGCCCTGAATGGTTTCGGCAATAACACAGGCGGTACGCGTGGTGATCAGGTCGAGTTGATCGGGCTCGTTAAAGTCCAGGAAGCGCACATCCGGCAGGAGCGGACGGAACGCGGATTTCTTGACTTCATTGCCGGACACGCTCAGCGAACCATGCGTGCTGCCATGGTAGGATTTCCGAAACGAAATGATCTCCGTGCGGCCCGTGGCACGCTTGGCCAGTTTCAAGGCCGCTTCATTCGCTTCGGTGCCGCTGTTGACCAGGTAACAACAATTCAGGGAGGCTGGCAACAGTGACGTGAGTTTTTGGGCGAGCCGATTTGAAGCCGATTGGATGTATTCGCCATACACCATCACGTGCAGGTGCTTGTTGAGTTGCTCCTGAATGGCCTGGATTACGCGCGGGTGCCGATGGCCCAGACTGCTCACGGCAATTCCACTAATCATGTCGATGTAGCGTTTGCCGTCAGGACTATATAGATAAATGCCCTCGGCCCGCTCTACTTTGATGAGGAACGGATCGGGTGAGGTGGGGGCCAGCCGGTGAAGGAAAACGTCTTCGCTAAAGTCCATCAAGTCAAAAGTAGGTGGGCAGGGCCATAAAATAAAGAACCCCGCATTGCTGCGGGGCCCTTCTACCAAACACCTTATCTTATTTACTCATTTTCGGTCGAAGCTACCGTCTCGTACTTGCGCACATAACCCGGAGGGTCTACTTCAGCCAAAGCCTTGTATTTGGGGGCTTTGGTTTTTACCTGGAAGCGGGCGATGAGGGGCTGACGGGGCATCTTATTCCGTTTGCGCGTCATGATCTCACATTCGCGACCGGCCACGCGCAGTTGCTTCTTATACTTCACCTTGAAGTGCTTCTCTTTCGCCTTGAAGTAGCTTTGCGCCTGTGTGGAGGGAGCAGCCAGCATCATCATCAAGATCACGCCAATGGCGATGATCAGGTTGTGCATTTTTCGGTTGTTCGCTCTCGTCTCGATAACTCCCCCTTTTTTATGTTGTAAAGGTGCAGGGCACCGTCACGTTATTTTGTGCATTTCATAATTGGATACTACATCCGTATCAATATGTGTTCCGGAAGGGGGATGCCAGGGACCAAAGTCGTTCCAAACGCTAATAAGCTTTAAAATCTGGCCAAAAAGGGTATTTTTTTCGAAATGCATCCGTTTGCGCTGGAGCCCGAAAAGCCGGCCAAGTGCCAAATCGGGAGCGAAAAACTCTCAAAACGGGATAAAAAAAGGTGCTCCGGGGGGAGCACCTTACATGGCGGTTTTTTTGCAAAAGCGGGATTACCGGGCTGCCATGTGCTGCAGCAGGTCGATGAGCTTGTTGGAGTAGCCCCACTCGTTGTCGTACCACGACACCACTTTAACAAAGGAGTCGTTAAGGGCGATACCGGCCTTGGCATCGAAGATGGAGGTGCGCGCATCGCCAAGGAAATCCTGCGATACCACATCGTCCTCCGTATACCCGAGTATTCCTTTCAACTCACCTTCGGATGCCTCCTTCATAGCGGCTTTGATTTGTTCGTACGAAGCTGGCTTGGCCAGGCGCACGGTGAGGTCAACCACCGAAACGTTGGCTACCGGCACGCGGAACGACATGCCCGTGAGTTTGCCTTTCAGGGCCGGAATAACAAGCGCTACCGCCTTGGCGGCACCCGTTGAAGACGGGATGATGTTTTGGTAGGCTCCGCGGCCGCCTCGCCAGTCCTTGGCGGAAACGCCATCTACCGTTTTTTGGGTGGCCGTTACGGCATGCACGGTACTCATCAGCCCTTCGAGAATTCCGAATTTGTCGTTCAACACTTTGGCGATCGGGGCCAGGCAGTTGGTTGTACAAGAGGCATTGGATACAATGGTGTGCTGGGCGGTCAGTTCTTTATGGTTCACGCCCATGACAAAGGTGGGTGTGTCGTCTTTGGCCGGTGCGGACATTACCACTTTCTTCGCTCCGGCCGTTATGTGTTTCTGGGCATCGGCCAAGGTCAGGAACAAACCGGTGGATTCGATGATGATCTCGGCTCCCACTTCATTCCATTTCAGATTGGCCGGGTCCTTTTCTGCGGTTACCCGGATCTTCTTTCCGTTCACCACCAGGTGACCGTCTTTCACTTCCGCGGTGCCATCGAACCGACCGTGCGTGGAATCGTACTTCAGCATGTAGGCCATGTAATCGGGCGCCACCAGGTCATTGATGCCCACCACTTCAATATCCTTACGCTGCAAGGCGGCACGAAAGGCCAGGCGGCCAATGCGTCCGAAACCGTTAATACCAATCTTCGTCATGTTACAAGGGATTAAAATTGAGGATCAAAAATAGGGGTTAAAGCATGGAAAAAGCCCTGAAAAACGCCTTTTTTTTTAAGCACCGGGCTTGCAAATCGGGGTGAGGAATCTATCTTTGCACCACTTTTTTAAGGCCCGTTCGTCTAGGGGTTAGGACATCAGATTTTCATTCTGGTAACAGGGGTTCGATTCCCCTACGGGCTACTACGGAGGCCGCTGTTTTCAGCGGCCTTTTTTTGTTTCCCGATCATGCCGCGGCCTGATTTGCCCCGGGCCAATTGCCCAATTTGGATTATCTTGAACCTCGGGATGCCTTCCTCTGCGAGACAATTCAACGCCTTCGAAAAATAAATCATCACGATGAAGAGACTCATCATATTGTTATTGATCACCAGCTGGTCGTTTGGTTTGGTTGCCCAGGTGAAATCCACCGGGCTGCAGGGTTATCAGGCCAGCGGTCACGTTCATCACAATTCAGCGGAAGTCAAAAAAGTTGCGCGCTCACGCGGCACTTCGGTTTCCGTTGCTGGCAACCTGATCAAGCTGAAGGCGGTGCTGCTGGTTGGGCCCATCGAGTCGGACCGCGATGCCACTACACTGGAGTACATCAACAACCTGAAGGCGGCCGCCAAAGTTCTTCGCGACAACAAAGTGGACGTGAAGGAATTTTACACGCCCAACAACAATTGGGAGGAAATCAAGAAGGCAGCAGCCGGTGCGCACTTTCTGATCTACAAGGGCCACGGAGTGTATGACGGATCGGAGCCGCCCAAATGGGTGGGTGGCTTTTGTCTCAAGGGCAGTTTTCCATCGCCTGATGAAGTACGGAGTGACCTGGCGCTGGCGGATAACTCGGTTATTCTGATTTCCGGATGCTTCACGGCCGGTAATGCCGGCTATGATATTGGAAAGATTGACATCAACGAAGCCAAACGCAGGGTCGCCATGTACTCCGAGCCTTTCTTTAGCAACCGTTCGGCTGTGTATTATGCTAACTGGTACCCGGATGCGTTCGCCACGATGCTGCAAAATTTGTTTGCTGGGCAAACGTTTGGACAGGCGTACCGAAGCTATCCAAATGGAAACAACCCGGCCAAGATTTTGGACTTCCCGTATCCCCACCGCAGCGGACTGAAGATGTGCATCGGCAGTGAGGATTACAGCGGGCAAACGGCTTTTAACAATGCGTTTGTCGGTGATGAGGGTAAGACGCTGATGGATTTTTTTAAGAAGTAAATCTGGTATTACCGATTCATGCGGATTTGGAACCGAATCGACATGTTGTGGCTTAACACATTTTTTTGATCGAAACAATTCTATTATAGAGATCCGAACTTCTCTCTAATCCGTTTCCCTTTCACTTGACCGAGCTGGCAGAACTTGCATCCGCAAGGAGGCTTGCCGTTCGCGTGGGGTTGGTAGCGCCATCCGATGTTTTGCGGCAGATGTCGGATTTTTTCTATCTCCCCTGAGGTGATTTTCCGGTCGAGGATCAACTCATAACCCAGCGGGTCTTCGATCGACATGATTTCGCGGATGGCTTCACCCAGTTCGATGTGGCGGTGGGGTTCGTTGTAACGTCCGGCATAAACTTTTTCGGAGCTTTCCATTTTGAAGTAAACGCCTACAAAGGTTTTTCCTCCGAAACGTTTCAGTTCCCGCAGCCATTGATGCGACACATAAAAGTGGGGCAGCACCGGCATGCAAAACAAACCGCGCCTTCCCATTTTCAAGCCGTTCTTTTTGATTTTGGCCGCGTGACGTTCGTCTGCTAAGTGAACCAGGGTGGGCATTCAGATTCGTTTCGATAAGCCAATGGTTACTATCACCTCAAGACGTTAATCATTTACTTGACCATTTCCGTTGCCCAACCCAACACCTCGCTGGCCAATTTGGTCAGCTCTTTGGTGTCACCTTTTAACTGCGTAGTCTTCATTACCTCACCGCGGTGAAGGAGAAAGACGTTGAGCGTAACCGTGGTGCCGCTCACTGCGTAGCGACCGGTTAACTGGTACGCTTCAGTGCTGGTGCTGCCGGGGTAGAATACAATGGAGTTGTCCGCATTGCGCGAAGCCAGGTCCGAGAGTTCTTTGTCCAGCAACTTGTTGAGGTTGAGTTTGTCGACCGGAACTGCTTCATCCTGAAAAATACAATTGCTGAACACGGGTTTTTCTTTAGCAAGGACAATCTTCTTCCGCACCTCCTCGTCCACTACGCCAATGTTGAAGTTGGTGGTGCGCACCACCTGCGGCTGCTGGCGGGCGCCACTGCTGGCGGCAATGTCTTCCACCAGCTTTTGCGCCACATCAAACCACTGGCCCAGGTTGAGGAACTGGCGGCCCTCCAACACGCTGGGATCTTCCTTGGCGGATTTCAACAACGCATAGGTCAACACCCCCTGGTTGTAGCGCCCCATTTCATAGGCACTCTGATCACTGGCGGCTGCGGAGAGAATGAACAAGCCCGAACGCTCGTTGAGCTTGTCGATGGCCTTAATGAACTTGCCCTGCTCATCGCTGCGGGCACCAGTGTAGCCCTGGTTGGCGTCACCGAGTTTCACGATGTCGTTAATCGCCTGGCCGCTGTTGCAGGCATCCAGAATGAGCACCCGCTTCTGCGCCTTGATGCGCGAAGGCTGAATCCACTCGAAGAGTTCTTTGGTGGAAATACCCGCGCCCTCGGGGTTGGCCATGGCCGAGGCATCGGCCGTGAGGAAGTAGAACTGCTGATCGGAAGGGTTCATCACCCCGTGGCCGGCAAAGAAGATGAGCAGCACATCGTTGGGCTGCGCCTGCTTGCCGATGGATTCAAAAACCGATTGAATCGATTTTTTATCCGGAAAGAACTTGCGATCGGCTTCTGTGTGGATAGGGTAGAGGTGAATGCGGTTGGTGCCATCGAAGTTGAAGAGCTTGCCGGCTGCGGTGTTCAGGGCGTTGCTGAAGTCGCGGGCATCTTTGGCGGCATACTTGAGGTCGAGCGCATCGCCTTTGTAATCACTTACGCCCACCACCACGGCATGCAGGGCCGGGGGGTCTGATTTTTTTTCACTCACCGTTTCCACCGCGGCCCCACGCGAGCCGATGTCGTTTTTCTTCGTGAAGGCCCGCACCGACACCTGGTTGGGCTGGCCTGGTTTAAAGAGAGGTTCGACTTCACTGATTGGCAGCACCAACAGGTAATCATTTCCCGAGGGTACGAGTTGTTTGACCTCCAACCGTTTCACTTCAATGCCGTTGACGAACACCACCGTTTGGCCGAGGCCACCCCTGCGGGGGGTGATGCGAAACTGGTAAGCTCCCTCTTTACCATGTTCCAATTCTTCGACGGTGGGAATAAGGTCACACAGGTCGAGGTCAGAGAGTTTGGGCGAGTTGATTTCTTCGCCTTTCATGATGCGTTCGGCCAGGTTGGGCACCCACAGTTGGTCTTTCACCTGGTCGAGTTCGATTACTTCCGTGCCGCACGTAAAGTACAACAGCTTGCGGGCATTTTCGGTACCATCATAACGATAGTGTTCATCATACACGAGGTAGTCGGTGGAGTCGATGGCTAGGAGCGTGTATTTCAGTTTTCCGGTTTCGGCATCCCATATTTTTGCGGTATTGTCGACAGAGGCCGTCACAATCAGCTGCGCATCGGGGCTGAAGGTAGCTGAGATCACTCTATTGGAATGTCCCACCAAACTGGCGAGCTGTGCTCCGTTCCGAGCATCCCAAATTTTGGCGGTGTTGTCAGTAGATGCGGTCAAAATCCGGTGCCCATCTCGGTTGAAGGTGGCTGAGTTCACCCCGTCTGAGTGGCCCCCAAGGCTCATGACCAGTGTTCCGTTTCGGACATCCCATATTTTGGCTGTTTTGTCATGTGATGCCGTCACGATCCACTGCCCATCCGGGCTGAAAGCGGCTGACCACACGTAACCTGAGTGCCCCTCCAGGCTCGCTAGCAGTTTGCCGTTCAGGGCATCCCAGATTTTGGCTGTGTTGTCCAAGGATGCCGTGACGATCCGCTGCCCATCGGGGCTGAAGGTGGCTGACTTCACGGGGCTTGAATGACCCACCAAGCTGACGAGCAGGACTCCGTTCCGGGCATCCCAGATTTTGGCAGTCGTATCGGAAGATGCCGTTACTATCCTTTGCCCATTGGGGCTGAAGGCGGCAGAGTATAACCAACTGGAATGTCCCATTAGGATGGCGAGCAGTGCTCCATCACGGACATCCCAGATTTTGGCGGTGTTTTCGAAGTTAGATGCCGTGACAATCTGCTGTCCATCGGGGCTAAAGGTGGTTGAGGTCACCGACTTGGAATGCCCCAGACTGGTGAGTAGTGTGCCTTTATGAGCATCCCAGATTTTGGCAGTGTTGTCGAAGTTACCTCCTGTTACAATTCGTTGCCCATCGGGCCTGAAGCAGGCAGAATACACATAGCCTGAATGCCCCTCCAAGCTCGCGAGCAGCGGACCGTTGCGGGCATCCCAGATTTTGGCGCTGTTGTCAACAGATGTCGTCAGAATCCGTTGCCCATCGGGGCTAAAGGCGGCTGAGTTCAATCCACCGTCATGTCCCACTAGCCTGTCAAGCAGCGCTCCGTTCAGGGCATCCCAGATTCTGGCGGTGTTGTCGCGTGAAGCCGTCACAATCAACTGCCCATCAGGGCTGAACGAAGCTGACTTCACCGAGCTTGCATGCCCTTCTAGGCTGGCGAGCAGTGTTCCGTTCTGGGCGTTCCAGATTTTGGCGGTGCTGTCATATGATGCGGTTACAATCCGCTGGCCATCTGGGCTGAAGATGGCTGATTTCACCAACTCTGAATGCTCGTCCAGGCTGGCAAGCAACGCACCGTTCCGAGCGTCCCAAATCTTGGCAGTGTTGTCGTCAGATGCTGTCACACTCCACTGCCCATTGGGGCTAAAGGAGGCTGAGTTCAATCCGCTGGCATGCCCCATGAGGCTCACGAGTAGTGCTCCGTTACGTGCATCCCAGATTTTGGCGGTTTTGTCGCGTGAGGCGGTCATAATCCGTTGGCCATCGGGACTAAAGGTGGCTGAGTTCAATCCGCTGGAATGCCCAACCAGGGTGGCGAGCAATGCTCCGTTATTTGCATCCCATATTCTGGCGGTATAGTCGTTAGATGCTGTTACAATCCGCTGGCCATTGGGGCTGAAAGTAGCCGAGTTCACCGACCTTGAATGCCCAACCAGACTTATGAGCAGCGCTCCGTTCCGGGCGTCCCAGATTTTTGCCGTGTTGTCAACAGATGCTGTCACAATCCGCTGGCCATCGGGGCTGAAGGTGGCCGAGTACACCCAATTAGAATGCCCCACCAGGCTGGCAAGCAGCGCCCCGTCCCGAGCATCCCAAATTTTGGCAGTGTTGTCCGTAGATGCCGTCACAATCCGCTGCCCATAGGGGCTAAAGGTGCCTGACCAAACTGTACCCGTATGCCCCACCGGCAGCATAATTTTGGGCTGCTGCTGGGCGTTGGCGGTGAGTATGGGTAGCCCAAAAAGGAAAGTGAACGTAACGAGAATTCGGCTAAACATGAACGGAAGTTAAGTCGGTAACTCTGTTCCCACAAACTGGCTTTCCCCGCTCGCTATCCCCCGGCAAAATCCATCACGCAATTCCACTGGTATGTTTTATGCCGCTGGATCGATAACCCCACCACCTGGTAGGCGGGCGACAGGATGTTCTTGCGATGCCCCAGCGAGGGCACACCCTCGTCCACCAGCAATTGCATGAGGATGTCCATGGCATCGGCATACCCGTACGAACAGTTTTCGGCCATGGCCACGGACTTGTTGTAATATTTTCGCACACGATCAAAGCAAGGTGTACCATCAGTCGAGTCGTGACCAATTTCGCCCGTGCGCCCCATGTCCAGTGCGTGAGCGCGGGCCGATTGAAACAATCCCGCGCACGTGTTTAGCATGGTGAGGTTGGCAACTTTTTCAAGATCGGTAACCAGAGATCGGGTAAACCGGTTGTCCTCACCCGTGCTGGCCAGGTAAGGTTGTGCCAGCGTGTTCCAGAATTTCCTGCCGTTGAGCCGGCTCAGGTTCATGAGCAATACCAAATCTTTCTCCTGCTGGGTGAGGGCGGCATCCTGAGCCGCAGTGTTGGCTTTTTCAATTTCAGCCGCAGTCCACGAGGCGCGGGCGCGCTCCACCCAGTTGGTTTGGGCGTGCAGCAGCGCTGACGAAAAGGCGAAAAGGATGGCTAGCCACGTTTTCATATGACATTGGGTTGGTGTTTGCCTGTTGATGGGTAAGACAAGCGAAAGTCAACCGTGTGACCTTGTCAAATATTGACCTTGGTTGACTTTCTACCGTTCAAGACATAACTTAGACGGGAAATAATTTCAGTTGGCATGGCTAAAGAAAAAAACGCCTTCTGCGCATTGCTTTTATTTGCAGCGCTGTTCTCTATTCCAGTGCTTTCGCTGGCCCAAACCAACACCAAAGGTGCTGAAGCCGAGATGGCCGTGCCGCCTATGAAGGGCAAGGTCTACGCTCTGGTGGTAGGTGTTTCGGACTACAAAAACGACATGATCAATGATTTACGGTATGCCGCAGCCGATGCCCGTGCTGTGGCCGAATATCTGAAGACAGGCCCGTTGAAAGTTGAGAAGCTGATCGAGCTGTATGACAAGGACGCTACCCGCAGCGGCATTCAAAACAAGGGCCTGGCCGTGATTGATGGTTTGGTTTTCGACCACGTGATCCAACCCGAAGATATGATTCTGGTGTACCTGTCGGGCCACGGAGGCGCGTTTACGAAAGACAACAGTTTCTTCTTTCCCCACGATGCCGCCCATGCCACGGATGCCGGTACCTCGTTTAGCATCAAACGCATTAAGGGTAAAATCCGCGACTGGTCTACCGAGAGCAAAGCAACGGTAATTTTTGTCTTTGATGCCTGCCGCTCGGCCACGCTGGCGAAAGGGCAGAGTGAAATGGACCTTACGGAAGTGAGCAAGTTTTTGGAGGAAGATACCGGAGAGTTGTTACTCGCGGCATCAGAAGGAGGTGAACCCGCATTGGAGAAAGCCGAGTTGCGGCACGGTGTCTTTTCCTTTTGCCTCCTGGAGGCTTTGTATGGCAAAGCGGACCAAAACAAAGATGGGTGGGTATCGGTGGGTGAGTTGAAAACATATCTGGATGCAAACGTGCCCGACCGCACGAAGTCGGATCCGACACCCCAGCGCCCTATGGTGAAGTACCCCGCTGGGTTTGGGAAGAAATTGGTGGCACCCGTTACTCCGGAGTTGCTCGCGAAGGCCGATGAAAAACTGAAACTGGATTTGAGCAGCGCTCCGGTGGTACAATTGGCCGCCAAAGGTGGAAGTTCCAATGCCAAAGCCAATCAACTTAGCGAACTCATAGGCAAGTTTCGCGAGGCGCTGGACAAAGGCAACCTGGTGCGCCCAGCAACAGCGTGCGCCTACCACTATTTTCAGCAAATGACCAAGTTGGTGCCTGTTTCTAGTTTACAAGCCGAACTTACGGATTTGAAGGTGGCCCTATACGACAAAGCCCTCACCACACTTAACGAAGATATCAATGGCGAACGCAAGTATATGCGAGGTGTCGGGCGGACAACATACAACACCAATTATTATAACGATGCGCGGCAGGGTGTGGAAATATATAAAAGGCTGAGTCAGGGGCGATCAATCGATCCCGACCTTGAGGCTCTTGAGTCATACTTGGAGGCGCGGGACCTCAGTGTCCAATTTGTGAATAGTGGTTTTGAGGAACATAAGCTAAGTAAGCGGGCAATAAAAACCCTTCAAACTGCATTGGAAAAGCATCCCGATCAGGCCTTTTTATGGCAGGGTTTAGCAATGGCATATCATGATGCTACAAGTTATTCCGATGGCATTAACGCGGCAGAGAAGGCAAAAGCCTTTGCGCCTTTTTGGAGTTATCCCCTCGTAACCATGGCTGATTGCTATTTTCACCAAGAGGATTTTGAGACAGCGTCTGCATACTTGAAGGAGGCATTGGAACTCAATCAGCAAGATGTTTGCGCCTTTCAATGGGCGGGGCGAGTACTCATGGAGTTTGACCGAGTTGATGAGGCGGAGGAGATGTTGCAAAAGGCGGTGGATTTGAATCCGGAAGACTCAGAATTGTACCGGGAACTGGGTGATATCCTTGGTCGGTTGGGCAAAGAAGAAGAAGCCATCGAAAAGTACAAGAAGGCAACGGAATTAAGTCCGAACTATGCTGGTGCTTACTTCGGCTGGGGCGTTGCCTTACATCTACTCGGCCGTCATGAAGAAGCCATTGAAAAGTTCAAAAAGGTCACCAGTTTAGACCCGGAATTTGGTCCTTATACAATATGGGGCGTTGCTCTCAACGACCTAGGTCGTCATGAAGAAGCCATTGAAAAGTACAAAAAGGCTATCGAACTGAATATAACTGACGCGTTCGCTTATTACAACTGGGGCGTTACTCTCAACGACCTAGGCCGCCATGAAGAAGCTATTGAAAAGTACAAAAAGGCTATCGAACTGGATCCAAGTGATGTCGATGCTTACCTCGACTGGGGCGTTACTCTCAACGACCTAGGCCGCCATGAAGAAGCTATTGAAAAGTACAAAAAGGCTATCGAACTGGATCCAAGTGATGCCGATGCTTACTATAACTGGGGCAATTCCCTTTATCATCTCGGTAAATATGACGAGGCTATTGAAAAGTACAAAATGGTTATTGAACTGGATCCAAGCGATGCCTGGAGTTATTACGAAATCGGTGCACTTCATAGCAAGCTTGGGCGGGCTGTCGAGGCGGCTGCGAATTATCAGAGAGCAATTGACCTTGCCGGAGAAGATAAGGCGCTTTTAGCCTGGAGCTATCTTAGGCTTAAAGAATGGGACAAGAGCAAGAGTCTGTTTGAGGAGTCGATTCGGTTAGCACCCGATGAGAATTCTGGCTATTATGATTACGCGTGCTTCTTCGCGTTAACCGAGAAGCCCAGCGAAGCCCTGAAGCAACTGGAGATTGCCTTTTCCAAGGGTTGGAAGGATTGGCCATACCTGGAACGCGATGAAGATCTGAAATCGCTGCGGGGGTTGAAGGAGTTCAATGACCTCGTGGCAAAGTACAAGAAGCCGTAACGATATCATGGCTAACAAAGCAATGAACACCGAACACAGTGGGGGAAAAAACCGGGGCACGGGTTACTATGGCAAACGGGCCAACGCCAAGCGCGAAAGCAATAAAGCACGCAGGGAGGCCGCCAAAAAAATACTTCGGGATTCCTAGCACCGCACCGGCTCCACATCATGCACCGGTAAGCAAGCCGGGTGCCGATTACTCGTTGTTGCCGTCAACCTCTGAAAATGGTTTATTGTGCCGTTATTTGCCCTCGTATGCGTTTGTTGTTCCTTACATTTTTTTTGGCTCTGTCGCTGGTCAGCCAGGCCACGTTGGCGCAATCGATCGTAACTCCATCTTCGGTACACATCGCCAGCCTTAGTCACGATAAGCAATGGGTGGTGTATGCGGATGCCAGCCATGTATACCTGGCGCGTACCAGCGACCTGGGGGTGGTCGATCAATGGCCGTATTCCCTCGCCTCACAGGGTCGTGTTACACAACTTTCGTTTTCTGAGGGAAATTCAAACGTGTTCCGCGTGCAGTACAGCCGCTGGAACGGGGACTTCGCGCCAATGGATATCAACGTGTACCCTGCGGACAGCGTGTTCTTTTACAACCACGCGCAAAAGAAAAAGGTTGCTGCCCTGCCGGGCAACATGATGGTGGCGTATGCAACTGAAAACAACCGATATGCCGTGGCGGCCAATGAGTTTTTCCGATATCCTTTTGAAGGTAAAGACCATTATGCGGCACGGAAGGGTATCATCGGGTTATTCCCGGGCAATACGCGTCACCCGCTGCCCAAAGTGGCTTTGCAAGTGGCGATGAGCCGTGATGGCGCGTTGCTGGCGTTGGCGTACTTTGATTCATTGGCGCGAGGAGGTTCCTCCCTCTATTCCATGGAGGTGAGACGATTTCATGACTTCAGCCTGGTGGCTCAGCGCGGAGGGCTCACCGAAAAACCCGGCCGGTTAACATTCAGTAAAAACGGAAAGCACGTGGTCTGGCAGCCGGAGTCCGATGCGAACGACCGACCTGTTTCAATCTGGAATTCAAACACCTTAATGGATGCCAAGCTCTCGGCCGGAGATACCGTTGAGGTCCATCCGATTGTTCGAGACAACAACTTGGTGGAATACCTGGATCGTGGCTTGAAGATTACCCGCAGAAATTTGATCACTAACGAGGTGGAATGGACACTCTGGCCTGGCATAACCGGAGTTTTCCACAAAGGGGTTTTGCCGCTTGATGATCGCTACGTGCTTGTGTACGGAGACGAGAAGGCCAATAACGGACTGTTATCCGGAAGAGGGATACTGAAGAAAATTGATCTGGAAGAGTTTAGCATCTATTCGAAGAATGAGCCTTCCAAACGAACCGATACGTTGTTTCATCCTCAGTCTCTCCGGATTCAGGAGAATGTACTACTGACAGAAAAGTTCGTAGCATCGGATGATGGTCGCGTGCTGGTCGGCACTTTCGAAAACGTGCTGGAAGTATGGTCGGCCGATTCGCGAAGAAAACTAGCAACTCACCGTTTCAATGACGACATCAAAGCCTACCCGGACCAAACAGGCCAGTCCATTCTTGTTTTTGAGAAATACGTTCAGCGTAGCTATGGAGAGTTCAAGGTCCATGTTTTGGATTTGAGTCAAGGCGTTCTCACCTCACAAATAGTTCAAACAGAGGAAAGGGATTTTATGGATCCCACGCTCTTCTGCAATTGCTTTGCTATTGCGCAGGAGCCGGGCACCTGGGTTTGCAACGATCAGGGGACCTCGTTCTGGAGGTTAACGAGCAAGAGTCTAATGCCTGAGCGATTGGTGGTGGTAGAGGTGGAGGAAAAGAAAAAGTATGCATACCGGGTTGATCACGTGATCATGACGTTGCAGCCGGATGTTCTCCAGTTCCGGCTCAGCAGGCGGCTGTGGGACAGTCATGATTATCAACCCGTGTCACGGCACCAGCTCGATATCCGAACCCGCGAAGTGAAGCTCATTGGGAAAAGCGAATCTACTGGGCCCTATTGGCAACTGACAGCCGATGCTGCCATTTATCAGGAGGCTAATGCGTTGATTCTGGTGGCCAGCGATAGAAAGCAGGAGCTCATACCTCACGTAAACGCACTGTCGAGGTTGGACGTGCAGCCGTGGGGACAACAGGCAGCTATTTTTTACCGGCTCAAATCTGCAGCCGACAGTGTAAATGTCACCATCGTGCAGGTGCCTGATGGCCGTATCGTACATCAGGCGATGCTGCCAGATATGGACAGCTACAGCTTTGTAAATAGCCGGATTCATTTCCGCTTTCGCGAAAATCTGTATTCGTGGATACCGGATTCCCACAGCATTGTTCATTGGGACAAGGCCGAGTTCAATCAGGAGTCGTATAAAAGATTAACTCAGGAGGGAGATCTGCAATTTGACGGCCATGAGCAATTACTCCTCAAAGGTTCAGTGCTGGTGAACCTGGCCGATCTGCAGACCCGGGTGATTTTGCCTACCTATGTTTTTGGTGCACTCCTAAACGGGAAGTACAAGGGCAGTATTGTGTATACCGTTGACAGCACGTACCGGCAAATGGATGGTACCTACGGGGCCGGGCTCAAGTATCCGTTTTATCACCTGGTTTTAGCAAAGGTAAATCAGCCTGGCCGCCCCGTGGCCAGATCAGCTATGATCCGGCTTGGTGAAAGTGAGCGAATTCAACACCCTTTTTGGGTTTCCAAAACTGGTCGATACGTGGCCTTCCAGTTGGAGGACCACAGGAGCAAGGGAGTTAGCTATCAGTTCAACTTGCTCGATGTTGAAACTATGAAAGTGACTACGCTTGCTCATGAGGAAGTAAGAACAGTTTTGTTCTCGCCCGATGATAGGTCGATAGCCTGGGCTGCACCAAATATTTTTTTACAAATGGGGTCAATCACCTATAAGATATTTGACCTTACCTCCGGACGCAAAAAAGCGGTGTCATCCGGAGTAATAGCGGACTTACTCGATGGGCAGGTGCTAAAAGCAGTTTGGGGTGGTGTATCAGTGGGAACTGTTTCTGGCGACTCCGTTCAACAAATTCGTTTCTTGCACTCGAGGGAAAACATGACCAGCGCGACCTTCGCAATTGACCAAAAGCTCGTCATTGGGGGCAGCGATCAGGGAAATGTTTTTGTATGGAACCTTGAAAAATCATCGCCTATCGCCCGAATACCGTGTGGCTTTGGCGAAGTGAAAAAACTAATTGTATCCAAAGACAAGTTGTACGTGTTACTGGCCAACATGCGCCTCGCGGTGGTTGACCTCACCACCCGCAAGTTGAGTCTCACGGCCCAGTTTCAGCGGCAGGAATCCGAGGCCCATGTTTCGTGGTTTACGCCCGAAGGGTATTACTGGGTTGGTCGTGACCAGGTGCGCAGGTATCATTTTGTCCGCGGGCTGGAGGCATTCGCGCTGTCCAGTTTTGAAGTCCGACTTAACCGGCCGGACATTATCCTCAGCCGAACCGGGTTTTCAACACCGGAACTGATTACTGGATTTCATGAGGCCTACCAAAAGAGATTAGCCCGATACCCGGCCTTTTCAAAAAACGAGGACTGGAGCACCCGTTTGCCATCCGTAGTAACCATTGAAGGGAAGTCCAATTTTCCGCAGGTGACCCGGAATGTCGAATTTGACATGAGCGTGATGGCACGCTCGAACGGCAGCCGATTAAGGACCATTTTTATTTACGTCAATGGAAACCCGGTGAACGGGCAACAGGGCCTTGCCACCGGTGCGGTGAATGAATTCCGGACGCAGGTCAGACTCAAGCTGTCGACCGGTACCAATACGATACGGGTCGTGGCGGAAGATGAGACGGGCCTCGAAAGTTTTCCGGAGTCACATGAGGTGGAACTGCAACGGGAGTACACGCCAAGAATATATTTTGTCGGTGTGGGTGTTTCGAAATACCAGGATACGACCATGAATTTGCGGTATGCTGATGTTGATGTGAGGCGAATGGCAGAGTATTTCAGCTGGCGATTTAAAGATCGGTTGATGGTCGATACGCTACTTAACGAACAGGTTACCGCTGACAATCTGGTGGCGTTGAAGGAGCGGCTGGCCCATACCAATGAAGATGATTATGTCATCGTGGCGTTTTCAGGGCATGGCGTGCTGAACAAAAAGATGGATTTTTATTTTTCCACCCACGACATCGATTTTGGTCAACCCGAAAAAGCCGGATTCTCCTACGCCCAAATGGAAGCACTCACCGATAATCTGCCGGCCAGGCGAAAGCTGATGCTGATTGATGCGTGTCATGGTGGAGAGGTCGATCGGGATGCACCAACCGTTCGGGCAGGCGAATCCCTTGCGCCATCGGTTCAGGTCTATCAATCGAGGGGCGCAGAGGCTGAAGTGGAGGCCCGACACACGTCTTCTTTCCGGCTGATGCAGGGTTTGTTTTCGGATATGAAACAGTCCAATGGAACGTTTGTGATTTCGGCTTCGTCCGGTGATGAGTTTGCGTTTGAAAGTCCGGAGTGGCGCGGGGGTGTGTTCACGTACAGTTTTTTACATACGCTCGATGAACTGTATGACGAAGCCCGTGGCAAGCCGATCTTCCAGGTATCCACGCTGCGCAACCGGGTTTATGACATGGTGATTGGACTAACTCAGAATCGCCAGCGCCCCACCTCGCGTGCTGAGAACCTGGATTGGAATTGGCGGTTTCCGGAGTTGAATTGATTCGGGGTGGCGCCAGGGTTGCCGGTACTTTTGCTCATCCAAGAGCCCGTTTTTGGCTACCCTGTTCAAAACCTGTCTGCTGCGGGAAGCCCAACCATGGTATTATTACTTTCAACGCGTTGAAGATGTGCCTTGAAAAGTCACAACCCGAGCCCTGTCCCGGTGAGTTTGACAGTCATGAACCCGGGGAGACTTTCTTATGCTTACTCAAAAGAGGCAGGCGCAGTCTGATTTCCAGTTGTTTAAGTGTTGGCCGTCTTAAATGAACACGAATACCCTCTGGTCCTTAAAAAAATTAGTTTTCGCAGGTTGACTTTTGCCGAATTCATTCATTAACTTTCAAAACACAATTCTTAACCTAATTTCAAACCCTTATGAAAAAATCAGTATTAGTGGGCACGATCCTTTCGGCCTTCGTTTTTATGCTGCTGCTTTCCACAGAAAGCTACGCGCAGAAAGAACTGACGGGTGCCAAAGTTGAAAAGTCCAGAGGCGCTGCACGTGCCATGCCGGATGACTCCAAGCCGGAGGCAAAACCGGAAAAGTCACGTGGTTCCGGACCCGGCACTTGCTGTCTGTCGTTCAGTAATTACACCGGCTACTACGTTGACATCTGGGTAGACAATGTTTACCGCGGTCGCCTCAATCCGTGGGATGACGGAGATGTGTGTGTAGGCAATGGCTTTACCTCATGGTATGCGGAATCTTCTGGTGGTACCGTGTTCTGGAGCGATGCCAGCAATTGCAACGGCAACAAGATCTGGAACCTGAAGTACTAATCAGCCAAACATCAACACAAGAAAAGGCACGGGTTAACATCTGTGCCTTTTTCCTTCCAACCCCAAACCACCCCATATGCGCAACCGTCTGCTTGTTGGCTTACTGTTATTGTTTTGCCTGGCCCACGGGCCCGGGTGGAGCCAAACCACAACCCCGGACATGCTGGAGAATGCCATTACCAGCGTAGTAACCGTTGGGGTTTATCAAACCGATGTACTGAACAAAGTATACGGTTTCCGCGGAGGCCTTAACATCCCGGAAAAAGCCTATGAAAAAGCCCTTGATCTGACAGGCACCGAATGGACGGGCTCCGGCTTTTTGTATGAGTACAAAGGAAGGAAATATGCCATCACCAACGCTCACGTGATCGAGAATGCCTCTACGGAGGACAGCAGCGTTTTTGTTTTTATGTACGACCGCTCCAAACACATGGTAAAAGTATTGGGTGCGGATTCGTTTTACGACATTGCCGTGCTGGAGTTTGCCCAGGCACCCGGCACAGCCTACCCGGCTATGGCGTTTAAACAAGAGCCCGCTCGTTTGGGCGAGCCTGTCTACGCCATCGGTAATCCGCTGGGAGAGTTCCCGTATTCGGTTTCCGAAGGTATCATCAGCGGCAAAAATCGCGTACGGGGTTCGTTCAAAGGTAAATTTGGATTTCTGCAATCAACCGCCACCATCATCTGGGGTAATAGCGGGGGTCCGCTCGTAGATCAGAAAGGAAAAGTGGCGGGCATCAACTCGCAAATTGAAATCACCAGCAACGGTTACATTCAACCGCAAATCAATTTTGCCCTCGAGGCCGGTTTGTCCGAACGTCTGGTACGCGAACTCATCGACAACCGCGGCCGCGTGGTGCGCACCTATTTGGGCGTAGGCCTGGCTCAGCAATACGATGGTTATTCGGCCATGACCTATCCCGTGTACCTAAGTCAGGTGGTGGAAAATTCACCGGCAGCCAACGAATTGATTAAGTATATCGGTAGTCCGCTCACACACATTAACGGTGAAGCCATTGCCAGTGTAGAGCAGGCATTGGGAATACTGGAGGCTATTAAACCCGGACGGCCAGTCGAGTTCACCTTGCAGGTGTTTGGTGAAGTGCGCAAAGTCTCGGTAACGGGTCGTCAGTTGGACGATGCCGCGTTGTCGTCATTGGCTTCGCATGTGCTGCGCCAAAGCCAGTTTTTCAGCTTTGATCAGGATGCGCCCCAGGCCATTGTGAGGTACAACCACCGAACCACGCTGGCCATGCAGGATAACCTGATGGTGATTAAGCCGACCGGTAATACCGAGAGTGCAACCTACCAGGTGGTGGCCGCGGGGATTTCCAGCCCGGATAACAATACCGATTTTTACAAGGTGGTGACCATGGCCGAGTTAGGATCGGCTATCCGCCTGTCGTCAATGAGCGGGGCGCTTGACCTGGCGGTGGTGCGCACCGATGATGAATTTCAAAACGTAGTCAACTTCCGGTTTTTCTTTTCCGGAGACGAGAATATTGTGATGTCCACGTTGTTTTATTAAACATTACCAAACCCCTTTCATATGAAATCGATGAGAATTATTTCGGTCAGCCTGTTGGGGTTGGCCTGGCTAACCTTAACGTTGTCAGCGTTCCGGCCGGCAGCGCCCCCGCTTCAGAAGCATGCCCTGATTATTGCAATCGGTGCTTACGATCAACGATCCACCGGCTGGCAGGAAATCAGTTCGCAAAATGACATCCCCCTGATTAAATCTGCGTTGCAAAAGCAAGGCTTTCCGGATGGCAATATCACCGTGCTTCAGGATGCCAAGGCCGATCGGGCTGGCATACTGGCTGCCCTGGCTGCCCTGGAACAACGTGTGAAAGCGGGCGATATGGTGGTAATCCACTTCTCCAGTCATGGCCAGCAGATTCCCGACAACAACGGTGAAGAAGTGGATGGTTATGATGAAGCCATTGTGGCGTTTGGGGCGCCCTCTACGAATTCATATTACAAAAGATCCCGTGGAGCCGACTATGACGGAAGTCTTCATTTGAGGGATGAGGAAGTTGGCACAGCCATTAATGGTGTCCGGTCGAAGATCGGCAAGGAAGGACATGTCCTGGTCATCATGGATGCGTGCCACTCGGGCACAGGTACCCGCGGTGCAGCCAAGACACGGGGCGGAGTGCCTCCGTTGGATATTCCTGGGGGAGCAGTTGCGCCAACCGGGAAGGCCGAAGACGGGGGGTTTGGTATTGCCGGTGAAGGTGCCGTGAAATCACGCGGCACGTCCGGTGAAATGGGTAAGATGATCCTGATCTCGGGAGCCCAATCGCAGGAAGTTAACTATGAAACCGAAGATGATTCCGGAAATGGAGTGGGCTCGCTGTCGTATTGCGTGTCGAAAGCACTATCGAACATGAAGCCGGGCACCACCACGTACCGCGCGCTGTTTGCCCAGGTGCTCTCGGAAATGGCGGTGAAAGCTCCGAAACAGACTCCGCAAATTGAAGGAGACATCGACTATGCCATCTTCGGTGGCAATTTTGTGGCTCAGAAAAAGTATTTCACCGCTACACAGCTGGTCGATAATCAAACCATTAAGATTAACGCAGGCCGGTTGATGAACATATCGGAGGGGCTCACGGTAGCCGTGGAGAAAGCCGGCACGCCCGCTCCGGGAAAAACTCCGCTGGCTACGGGAAAAGTAACGAGCGTGACCAACTTCGAGGCCACCGTCAAACTTGACAAGCCGACCAATATTAAGAATAAGGTTGATGTTTGGGTATTTGCAACCGGGCAACTCGTACCGGATGTGAAGGTGAAGGTGTTTCTGGATTCCCTGGGCAACACGGAATTGAAGGCCGCTTTGGCGCAGGCTATTGGCGCCATGGGCATGGCGGAAGTGAGCAAAGGCGTCAGCGACATTACGGTAAAGGAAGAAAGTTCGCGGGGAGTAGTATCGGTCAATCTGCGCAGTACGGCTTATGGCAACTATATTAATGGAGACATTCCGATTACAGCCAACTCAACAGATGAAGCCGTAAAGGCTATTACGGATCGTATTCAGAATTTTGCCCAGGGCAAAATGTTTAAAGCGCTGAATCTCGAGTCATCCGACTACGATGTGCGGATCACCCGTGTTATCCCCTCAAGTACCAATAAGATCACCGATACACTAAGTTATAAGACGCTTGTGGACAAAGGTAATTTTGTCAACGTGCCGGGCGGTACCTATATTTTTCTTGAGCTTACCAACTGGGGCGATAAGGTGGCCTACTACAATATTGTGGACATTGAACCCAGTGGTAAGATCAACGCCTTGCTGCCGCGGGTACAGGCCGATGGCGTGCAGCCTCCGGTTACGGAGTTGATGTTGAACCCGGGGCAGAAGAAAGTAATCCCCTACGCCATTCGCATTTCTCCTCCCTATGGCAACGAAGTATTTAAAGTAATCGCCACCGGGCAGGCCTTTGATTTGGCTTCTACAATCAAGGCACCTACGGCTGCTACGCGGGGCGGGGGCAATCCGATCCAGCAATTGGTGGGGAAATCGTTCAATAGTAGTTTCAGCACGCGCGGTGCCGATGCCGAATTCAGCGATGAGATGGGCACCAACACGTCTGAGTTTACATTTAAGATTGTGAAGAAGCCGTAGCTCTTTCATGAAGCGCCAAGTTCTATTGGGCTTGTTTTTTTCGGTGAGTTTGGGCCTGGCCGGACAGGACTGTCAACGCCTGTATGACCAGGCCTATAAACTTTATCAGGCTGACAAATACGATGAGGCCATCAAAGCAATTGATAAATCACTCGCCACCTGCAAGATCACTGGAGCGACCGACACGGTAACACATAACTTTTTCCGGCTTAAAGGTTTGTGCTTTTTTTACAAAGAGAATTACAAGCAGGCAAAATCCGAGCTCTTGCGAAGTACAAAAGAACTGGACCGAGCTGGACTGCAATTTACATGGCGAAGAGTGTGGCTTAACCTTGGAGATACCTACCGCAAGCTTAATCAAATGGATAGCGCAGCGTGGAGCTATTCCACCGGTATAGGTTATTATGCTGGTACCCCGGCCAACGAGGTGTTGGCGGATCTGTTGTACAAGTATGGAGAACTGCTCAAGGAGCGTGAGCGATACGAAGAAGCGAGCGTGGAATTGGTCCGGGCTACTCACCTATACGATAGCCTTCAGGCGAAAGATAAATGTTACGATGCGTTGGATTATCTGGCGGAGGTAACCATTGACTTGCAGCGGTATGAGTTGGCAAAAACCTACCTTTCTCAACAAGAGAGCCTTTTAACGGAGTTGTGCAATGAAAAATTAATTGATCGCGAAGAGTGTGCTACCAATTACTCATTGCTCGGAAGTAATTATTTTGATGCCAACGACAACGGCAAGGCGGCCCGAATGTATGAAACATCGGAATCCCTTTACGCTGAATTAAAAGGCAAAGAGCATCTGCCGGATTGGCTCAGTACCAAAATTGAGTTGTCAAGAGCCTACTTAGACAATAAGGAGGTGCAGAAGGCGGATTCGAAAATCAATGAAGCGCTGCAATTGGCTCTTTCACTGAAGGACGAAGAAAGTCAGGCCTACTGCTTTTATGTTATGGGCGACATTCAGCTCGCGGAGGGTAAACTGGATTTGGCCGAAAAAAGTATGCTGGAGAGCAAACGGCTATATGAAAAGATAGACCCCGGGAGTGATAACGTGAGCGATGCCTATAAACAATTGGCCAAGCTTTATAAAAAGCAGAATCTATTGGTGAAAGAAGGAGAATGCCTGGTAGCCTACGTTGCGTTGAAGGAAAAGAATTTTGGTGCCACCGATAGTTACGCGACTGCCTTACGCTCGCTGGCCTCAGCCTATGCAGCATCGGGGCAGTTTATGAAAGCCGAAAAGGCTTATCTCGAAGCAATTTCGATTTACTATGCCCAAAATGAAGCGGGCATGAATTATGAAAGCGCACTCGAGGCGCTCGGCCATTTATATCGAAGGAACGATCAATATGATCGAGCGGACTCTGCCTATCAGCTGTGTAAAGAACTTTATGAATTCAATAAAGAAGTTGGTGTGGAATACGGCAACCTTTTTTACTTCATGGCCTTGAACAGCAATGCCAGAGGCGATAATCAAACTGCGATTGATCAGTTAAAGGAATCGTTGACGATTATCAGGGAAAAGGCAGGCAAACAGCAGGATTACTTTGATGCGTTGCATCAAATTGCGGGTGTTTATCAAAGCAATGGCGACTACGTTACCGCTGATCGCTTCTATCGCCAGGCGCTATCGCTGGCCGATAGTCTCAAACGGGTAGACTCAAAAGTCGTTTCCCTCAGGAGTTTAGGGGGGCTTTATTTTGGTTGGGGTAAAAAGGAGGCAGCTTTTCGATTTAAACGGCAGGCATTGCAACTTGCCCGTCAACAGCCGTTCCCATCGCTGGCCATTGCCAATGCAGAGTTTGAGCTGGGCGCATTACACCGGCTGGTGTTCCAATTTGACAGTGCCTTGTTCTTTTACAAGCGGGTGCAAACGGCTTACCTGCACGAATTTGGAACAAGAAGCACAGAGTACGCGTCCATACTTTACCAACTGGCACAAACGTATTATTACCTCGGGACAACCGACAGCACAGAGACGATCCTGAAAAGAAGACTGGAGATTTTCAAAATGATTAATCCGAAAAGTGTGTCCATGGCAAGCGGGTTGTTTCATTTGGGTGAGTATTACGGCAACGTGGGTAACGTGAAGGAAGCCGAGAAACTTTTTCTGCAGTCTTACAATCTGGAAAGCGACTTAACCGGGCCGACCCTGTCGCTGGCGGGAAAACTCGGTTCTATTGGCTGGTTCCATATGAATCTTGGTAACTACACGGATGCTGAGAAATACTATAAGCAAGCCATGGCCATGGTGGAGTCAATCAATGGGAAGGAGTGTGTCCAATATGGTGCGCGGTTAAACGAGATGGGTACACTGTACAAACTCAAGGGCCTTTATGCGAAGTCGGAGGATCTTTTGACCCAGTACTTACAGATTGAGGAACGAAAGAGAGGACCCGGTTCTTCGGGGTATGCTATCGCCAAAAACAATCTGGGTAGCCTCTATGACGTCATGGGATTGGAAAGCAAAGCACTACAGTACTACCTGGAGGCCGCCAAAATTAATGAGGCAATCTATGGACGGGATTCTGAGGAGTTTGCGTTCTATGCGAGTAACGCGGCAGGGGCCTATCGTGATCTGAAGAACTATAAAAAAGCGGATTCACTGTATGCCATGGTGGTGGCCATTCGCTCGAAATACTTCGGGCCTCACCATCCGAAAACGATTGGGACAATAAGCAGTTTAGCGTTGTTCGAAAAGTTGCGGGGGAGATACCAGCAATCGAGTGCTTACTATGACGCGGTGATTGAGAATAGGAAACGCGCCTACGGAGACCAAAACCTGAACACCCTTTATGCAGTGGAGGGTAAAGGTGACCTATTGACTAAGATGGGAAGTTACCGGGAGTCGGTGGCTTTGCTCCAGTCGGTCATACCTGTCTACAAAGCTTCACTGGGAGAAAATCATCCGTCCTACTCGGGCATCAACAGGAAACTTGGGGTAAATTTTTTGAACCAGCGCGATTTCAAGAGCGCAGCCAGGTATTTTAAGACGATGCTGGATGTTCGGTTTTTTCAGATTGACAAAACGTTCAGTTCACTGACCGAGCGGCAACGCGAGGATTTCTACGCAGCCATTAAGTTAGATTTTAACTTGTTTAACGCGTTTGCGTTAATCGCTTCGGCAAAAGTGGATTATTTGGGCAAATCAAATCCAACCCCGGACACTGGGCTCATCGAAGATCTGTACAACAATCAAATCGCCACCAAAGCGCTGTTGCTCTCCAGCACCGCCCGTTTGCGCAAACAAATTATCAGTGGCTCTGATAAAGTCTTGAAAGAGAAATTTTTTGAGTGGGAAAAATTAAAGGCACAGTTGGCGAGTTATTATCAAAAGGGGGAAGCCAAGGCCGAAGAGGTCGAAACATCGACTAAAAAAGCAATACGCGATAGTTTGGAGTTTCAGGTCGATAAGCTCGAGCGTGAGCTTTCGATTAAATCGGAACGCTTTGCCAAAGCAGAGGATAAAAAGCGATATACCTGGAAAGACATTCAGCAAAAGTTAAAACCAGGAGAAGCGGCCATTGAAATCATACGTATTCAGAAATACGGGCACGAAGGCTGGACAATCGATGGGAGTGACCCGAAAGAGCCACGATATGCGAACCATGATTTGACCGATACGATCGTCTATGCAGCGCTGGTGGTAACCCCCCAAACCCTGGCCGGGCCAGAATTGGTATTGTTTCCGGAGGGCAACGCGATGGAAACCAGTTTTTTGAAGGTGTATCAGAATAGCATTTACCAGCGGGAAGATGATCTTCAATCGTACGGTCGATTTTGGAAACCCATTGCGGAACACCCTTCGGTAAAGGGAAAGGTGAAGAAGATTTTTCTTTCGCCAGATGGTATTTATAATCAAATCAGCATCAATTCCCTCAAGAACCCGGCAACCCGTCAATTTGTCGTTGACGAAATGGACGTGCAGTTGGTCACGAATTCCAGGGATATACTGGTGGCAAAAAAAGCGGACGAACTGAATTACTACTGCCTGTTTATCGGAAACCCGAGCTTCTATGCCGTAAAAAAATTAACGAAAAGTGCCCCGGGCACTCAAAGCTATTCCCTGACGCGCGGTGGCACACTCTCGAGTTTGCCGGGTGCTGAGCGGGAGGTAGATTTGATTGGTGACTTGTTGGATAGCGCATCATCATCCTGGCAAAAGGATATCTTGAAGGGCAAGGAGGCGACCGAGCAACGGATCAAAACGATGGACAATCCACGCGTACTTCACATTGCAACACACGGCTTTTTTGAACAGTCAGCGGGTGTACCGGGTACCCGCGGTGCCGTTGTGGAGGTGGACGATAGTAAGTCAGTAGCCAGTGGCCCGCAGTTGAACCCGATGTTGGCATCCGGACTTTTTCTGGGGGGTGGGGGAGATGCGTTGGCAAGCCTGAAGACGTTTGACTATGAACTGCTGGACCGCGATGACGGAATTCTTACTGCCTACGAGGCGATGAACCTGAATATCGAAAATACGGAGTTGGTGGTATTGTCGGCTTGTGAGACGGGGTTGGGTGAGGTAAGCAACGGTGAGGGCGTCTATGGGTTGCAACGCGCGCTACGCGTAGCGGGGGCTAACTCGATCGTGATGAGTCTTTGGAGCGTGAGCGATGATGCCACGATGGTTTTGATGCACGATTTTTATAAGTATTGGCTTGCCTCGGGGGACAAACAGGCCGCGTTCCGCAAGGCGCAACTTGCCGTTCGAAACACGCCCAAATTTTCCCATCCCTTTTTCTGGTCGGCTTTTGTTATGGTAGGTAACTGACATTTGGTATTGAGTATGAGATTGAAAAACATGGTTAAGTCGATTCTTCCAATTTTTATGGTGTTGGCCTCTTGTTCGCCAGCGTACAAGTTTACCTCGCCCATGCCATCGGCTCCTCCGTTGGCGCGGGGAGATGCCCCCGATCTATTTGCCAAAATCTCCACCGAGAAGGAAAAATTGAAAGGGCACCCGGTAGACCCGGAAATTGACGGGTTGGTGGCATTCATTAACATCGTTAAGGAGCTCGAAAGCCACGTGACTGGCCCGGCCATTACCGCGGCTATCGATCGCGAAAATGCAAGCTTCAAAGTGAAGAACAAGAACATCTACGAAAACCTGGCCCGCATCAAAGTGATCTTTAACAATGCCGGCACGGTGTATGTGTCAACCCGCGATGGAGAGCCACTTGAGTTTGGTGATGTGTCGGTTGAAAACGGGTCGCGAGCCAAAATCAGCCGCGAAGGCAATCTTATTGTGTTCAACCAGGTGGAGGGTATCTACGGCAAAGCCGCCTTTATCAAAATGTACGTAGCCACCATTCAGTTCAATGAATTGAATGGGGATATCAAGGCTATTTTGAAAAAGGGGCCGTCTAAATCAGTAAACCTGAAGAAGGACATATTGGGCGCCTAACCGGGGGCTCTCTTGTCCGAACCGGCAAAATTGACGTCATTCAGGACATGAAAACCTTCCTGCTGGGTATCCTTTTCGTTTTGGGCGCGCTGAGCCTTTCGGGTCAAACACCCCGTGGTGCCGAGCTTGAGTTACCCCCGCTACCCGATGGAGGCACGGTAGGGAAACTGCGGGCGGTGGTGGTGGGCGTGTCGAAGTATGCCAAGCTCCCTGCGAATCTCCAGTTGAATTATGCCGATCGCGATGCGGAGGCATTTCATCAATTTCTGCTGACCCAGCCGAACGCTGATCGTTCAAACATTTATCTGCTCACGAACGAAAAGGCAGGCGTACCTGAATTTAAAGCCAGGCTGACGGAGGCGTATCGCAGCTCAGCAGCAGGTGATTTGCTCCTGATCTATTTTGCGGGTCATGGTAACTTACAACGCGGAGATAAAGAGGGATTCCTTCTCTTTCACGATATCAATCAGAATGATTCTGAGTATTTTTTAGATGGAGCGGCCTTGCCCTTGAGTGTTCTGGCGCAAACCGAACGAGCCTGTGTCGGGCGTAACGTAAAATTTGTCGTCATTACCGATGCCTGCCACTCCGGCAAACTGATCAGCGAATCTGGAGCGCAAACGACACTGGCCATTTTGAATGCGCAATGGGAAAATTCCCTGAAATTGGTATCAAGCCAGACCAATCAATATTCCTACGAGGATACGGAACTGAAACATGGATATTTCACCCATTTCTTATTGGAAAGTTTTAAGCGATCCTCCGATACCGTTGGAATCGTTGACGGCATCCTTGAGCCAGCCGAGTTCCGTTCGATCCTGACTACCGCGGTTGGGCGCAGATCGAAAAGGCTTCAAACGCCCTCTGTCGTTGGCAATGACAACTTCCCACTATTTGTTCACCCGAATTGGGCAAAAGAACACATTGCGCCCGTGGCATTAAACGATAAACCTTCCGATGGGGGTGTGGGCCGAAGCGTGAGCACATCCGGAGGCAGGGGACTGGTTAACGCGTTTTATGAAAGCCTTTCGGAGAATCGGCTGATTTCGCGCGAGGAAGAACTTCCGGTGCGCCTATCGGCAGGACCATTTGTGACAAAGAACATTGCCAAGGGCGGAGTGAAACTGGTCGCGGTGTCGCCTTCAGGTGAGTGGGTGGCTGCCCTGACCTCCCAGGAGTCTGGGATTCGAATTTTTCGAAGTGCCAATTCATCGTTTTCGGAAGCGGGTGTTTTACGAACAGCCTCGGGAGTCGCAGCCATTGCATTCGCGCCTGGTGCAAACCGCTTGTGGGCAGCCCTGACCAACGGCACCCTGGAGGTATGGGATTGCAGCCGGCAGCAACGCGTTACGTCTTTCCCCGCACAGGCTCGTGTGCTGGCCTTTTCACCTGACGGATCGAAACTCGCGTCAGCGGATTTTTCCGGATCCATCAAAATGTGGGATGTGCAGAGCACGCGGGTAGCGTTCGAGATTAAATCGGCACATGCGCAGGCCATCAATCACGTGCAGTGGATGGATGCCTCCACGTTTGTAACCGGCTCCAATGATCAAACAGCCAGAATTTGGAAGTGGGGACAGGTGAACCCTGTCGTCATGTTGAAGGCGCACAATAAGCCCTTGTCGGCTTTGATGGTCGACCGACATGCCCGGGTCATTTACACGGCCGATGAGGGTGGACAGATTTATAAATGGTCCGGGGAGGCCTCCAACGCACCCAAACCGTTGCTGGGCAAAAAAATCAACAATCAGATCTTCGACTTGTCCCTAACCCTGGATGGTCGTGCCTTGCTCGTGGGGGGGTGGAATTCCAAAATCAACATCGTGCGAACCGACAACCTGACTGAGCAGGGCACCCTGCTCTTTGCTAATCGGGGTATTGCGCGGTTGTACCAGACACCCGATGGCCAGCAGTTAGTCATGGGCAACTGGGGAGGTGAAGTTGTTTTTGGTGAGTTGGCTCAGCCCCCGGCTTTTGCCAATTATCTTTTTGAGCAGATTGTAAATTCGGGCGAATACGACTCGCTGCTTTCGCAGATTCGCGGTGACTATTCGGCCGCCTTGCTCAGTGAATCGATGAGGATTGTGCAGGCGCTGGTGGCGGGTGCAGTCAAAGTTCCAGACGACTCCCAAATTCAGCAGGCGATCCGTCAGTTGGAATACCTGAATACGTTGCAGCCGGACGAGGGTGGCCTGAAGAGTTTTATTCAGCCTCGCCTGGTTTACCTGAAGGGTAGTTTGTTGAAGAATTCAACCCGGCTCGAGGATTTGAACCAGGCGTTGGAGTACTTCAGCTCTTTGTTAAAAGCAAACCCGGACGCTACGTACCCGTTGGTGGCGATGGCCGCGGTGTACCGAAAGAAAAACGAGATCGAGAAAGCCACGGGAAACCTCAATCAGGCGGCCAACCAGTTGCCCAAATGGACCGAGCCCAAAAGCAATCTTGGCCAGATTGAGTTGGCCGCTGGTCGCACCGAACAAGCCCGGAAGTATTTTGATGAAGTGGTGGCGCTGGAGCCCAACAACCCCAAAGGATATCGCTGGCTAGGCGAGCTGGAACTTCAACTCGGCAATACCAAAATGGCCGAGCAACAGTTTCGGAAAGCACTGTCCCTGTACCCGGGTAACCCGGTGCTCCTCAGCGCGCTATCTGAAATCGAAAGATTGCGCGGAAATTTTGATGGCGCCCGTTCACTGCTTGGTGAGGCACTGAAAGCGGACAGTTTGTACGCACCTGCTTACACGCAGCGCGCGCTGATTGAGGCCGAAGTATTTGGACGTTTTACGCGTGAAGAAAGTATACTGGCGAATGCCTACCGCGATATTGAACGAGCGAGACGACTGGGCGGTTCGAACCCCACGGTGTTTCAAAAAGCCGGGATGTTTTGGAATCTATTTATGCAGGGAGCCGACTCGGCCCTCCGGAATTATGCCGTGAGCCGGCTGGGCTTTGCCGGCACGCTGGAGGAATTTTACGTCATGGCCCTGGGTGACTTCAACAAAGCCATCGAGTTGGCCCCGTATGAGGGTTCCGCCTACTGGCAAAAAGTTTTGTTTTTGTTGCACCAGGGAAAGGCACTTGAGGCCGGCCGTGTGCTGGACGCCCAGCGTCAAATTATGGGTGCAGGTCTGCCATTGTCCCTCAATCAGGCAAACCTGGCGCTCCGCGAGGGCAGATATGAAGTGGCAACGCGCCTGTTCAATGAGGCAACCCGGCAGGCCCCGGCTAACGGTAGCGGATGGCTGGGCTACTTCCGCAGCGTGCGCTTGAGCGGCAAGGCGGATGTGGCCGCCTGGAATACGTTGACCCTTACCGGTGATCTTTCGAAAAATGCGTTGTTACTCTACGAGCTAGCAGCTGAACGGGCACAGTGGCCAGGGCAAGGCGCACAGGCTGACCGCTGGATTCAGGATGTCCGCGCGTTAGACCCCTCCAACCGGTTTGTCGTGACGCTGCAACGCAATTTGAAAATGGAGGCCCGCAGCCGGACACAAATGAACGGAGAGCCCGCGGTGGGCTGGGAGCAGGTGACACCCCTTTCAACCGACTATACGATGGTGAAAGTGAACGGCCAGAAATGGTTGGCCGAAGCCACCGGTGATTTGGTGATGAAGTATGAATTCGAAGATATGGTGCCGGTGGGTGGCGACTTATTTGCTGTTCGCGTAGCCGACCGTTGGGGATTGTGGAACCGAAAGAAAGGTGGCGCAATTGTGTTGAGCTATTCTAAAGTTGAGCGTGCAGGCCGTTTTGTCAAAGTGTTTGATGGCCGTAAAGTGGGATTGCTGGATGCCACCGGCCGTATGATTGCACCCGTATCTTATTTTCAAATTGATGTTCACGATGATTTTGCGGCCATTCGTTTTGAGAAGGGGTGGGGTGCCATTGACTTTAACGGCAAGTTGCTGGTGAAGGCCACCTATGATTTGGTGAAGCCCGCCCAGTATCGAAGAAAGAATGTTATTGAAGCCCGATGGCGCGGCAAAGCCGAGTATTACACGCTATCGGGTGAATGTCTGAACTGCAAGTAGTGATGAGAATTTGGATTGGATTAATTGTTGGATGGGCAGTCATAATCGGAGTTGCTGCAAAGGCGCAGACGAAAGGTGCTGAAGTTGAACTGGAAAGCCCATCGGTCAATGGAAACACCTATGCACTCGTGGTCGGGATCTCCGATTATCAGTCGACTTCCATCAAAGATCTGGCCTATGCCGAAGCTGATGCCCGCGCCTTTGCGGAATATCTTCGGCAGATTAGTAAGAAGAAGGGCGATACCATTCTGTCGTTCTTCGGCTCAAAGGCAACATTCAGTCAGGTCTGGACAAACGGTATTTCCTACTTGTTTGGAAAAGCGCCCCAGATGAAAACAGGCGATCGCGTCTTTCTCTATTTTTCCGGGCATGGCGGATCGTTTACGTTTCGCAACCGCGATAACGCTTACTTCTTTCTCTACAACGCAGCCAACGAAACCGATGGAGAAATGAACCTGAAAATCGCTCAGGTTAAAAGCTTGATTCAAGCGTTGGTCGCGCAAGACGCCCAGGTCTTTTTTGTTTTTGATGCTTGCCGCTCGGCCGATGTAGGATTGAAGGGTGGACTGGAGCAGGTGACCAAAGCCGTGGAGAGCACTGTGTCGGGCGAAGTATTGCTCATGGCCACCGAAGGCGGTGATGTGGCGTTTGAATCCGGCAAACTTAAGCATGGTGTGTTTACTTATTACCTGTTGCGCGGTTTGTATGGTGAGGCCGACTTAAATCCAAGGGATGGGCTGTTGAGTGGGGGGGAGCTGGATACCTATTTGGGGCAGAAAGTGCCCAGTCACGTTATGGGTGAGTTTAATGGAAAAACACAGTACCCGTTTACACGTTGGGGAGAGTTGAGAAAGAGTAACCTGTTTTCATATGATGAAAAGCAAATGAAATCCTCGCTCGCGTTGCTGGATGTCGGTTCTCCGAACAACACGGTAACGGTTGCGCAGCGCGGAGGTGGCGAAAAGGCAGTTACCAGGAAATGGGCCATGTCGGCTGTTCAATTCGAAAAGGCACTGGCGGCCGGGCGGGTGGTGAGCCCGCAGGGCGCATCGGCATCGGACTATCTGAAGCAACTTGCCGCCCAGGGAGCAAGTGAAGCGGAATATAATCGCTATCGGAGAGAATTGCTCACCGCCTTACTGGAAACGTCAGTGCGCAACTTGCAGTTGGAATTGTCGTTCAGCAGCAATCCTATGCAGGTATTTCTCGGTAATGAGGAGGTGGAACTTGATTCTTCCTACTATGAATCTTCAGTGAAAGTACTCGACACATATGCAACCCTGTGCCAACCAGGTGAGGCTCATCCCGGCACGGCTGCCTTGCGCACGTATTTCCTGGCACGCCATCAAACACTCAGCCGCACGGCAACGGTGGCAACACGCACACAAGCGTTGCAGAAACTGGAAACCGAGATTAAAGCGAATGCCGACAAATCGTACTTGTACCTGGCGAAAGGCTTATTGCTGGAGTCCATGAAGCGCAAGTCGGAGGCCCGGTTCGCCTTCCAGCAAGCCCGTGAGTGGTCTCCGTTGTGGAGACAAATGAGCCGAATGATCGAACGATTAGACGAGAACGAAGAACATTAGCCGCTTTGCAGCCAATTGAGCAGGGCGATCGCTTTTTCGTAACCCTCTTCCAACGCAGCTTCTTCACCCATCTGTTCCTGGTAGGCCTGAATAAGCTTGATCAACTGCTGCTCAGCTTCTTTTCGTTTATTCATCATCACGGATAGCTTTGCAATCTCGAAATCGACTTCCAGGTTCGGGAATGTATCACTTCGTCTGGCAGCCGCCAGGTAATACTGGGCCGAGTCCATGCGATGATTATGGCGGTGAAAATGGGCCAGGTCGAGCAACGTTTCAACGTCTTGACTTTTTTTCATGGATTGATGAAGATAACGAGCCGCAAGTGAGTCATTTCCGTTGTAGAAACTGATCCACGCCAATTCGCGGTACAGCCGCAACTCATCAAACAACGAAGCAGCGGTTTCATAGTCTTTTAGGTCGTAGAAGTATACGTTTGCCAGGTACCGCATCAGACTGAGCGAGTCTTTGGATTTTCTGGATTTGGCGATAGCAATACCTGTTTTCAGAAAATTGACCCGTTCTTTGACGGAATACACGTGGGCTGCGCGGGCAATACCCTGATAGGTTTCGTGCCAGGAGTTATCCAACTGCAGGCTTTGATTGAAAAGATATTTTACCCGTTCTTCAAGGTTCGGGAAACGCGACTTAAAGTCTTTGGCGTTTTCGTGGTGGTCAGGGTCTGAGGCCAGGTCGAGGTAATGCGACAGGTATTCGGCTGATCGTTCAATGGCTTTGAAGAAGTTGGGCTTAAGAATGGTGGCCGTATCCAGGTATTGGATAGCTGCGATATTGATGGAGTCACGATTTCGTTGATACTGATTTCGGCCGCGGTAGTAGAAGACAGCCGGGTGGCGGGGTGCCTGTTGGGTAGCGCGGGCGTAGTAGTATTCCGCTGAATCCATAAAACGGCCATGATGCGGATCGGAACCCCGCGCTTTCATTCCTCGTTCGGTCAACAATATGCCCATACCCAGGTAGCCCAGATAGTTGTCCGGATGGGTGGTTATTAGTCCTTTGAAAAACAACCGGGAACTGTCATAGCAGGATACGCTGTCGAACTGCTCATATTTTTCAAAGCAACGGAGCCCGAGCAGAAAATTTCGATTGGCTTCTTGTTTGCTTTTCCTCGCCAGCGAGTCGCAAAGTGCTGGTGAGGTGGTAAATCCTTTATAGTAGCTCCACAGAATTTCCTCATCGTGACTGGCATCTTGCCGGCAAGCCACCATGGAGCAGGCCACCAACAACAGAAGTGCGATATTTTTCATTGGAGAATTTGGCTAATGAGTGAAACACTGAAAATGCTTAATAGAAACCACCCCACCAGCCCTTCAATGACACAGAAATAACGGGCGATGCCCTTCGCTTCAATTTCTCCATACCCGAGCGTAACAAAGGCATTCAGGCTAAGGGTAAAACCATTCACCAGTCGCATAAAAAGTCCCCACAGCAAGAAGCCAAGTAAATTGAAACTGACCACAACGGACGTGCGAAATCGACCACGTTGGGACTGACTTGACCAATCTTGGTAGATGTTAAAACGGATGACGCTGCGGATGCGATAGCGAATGGCCGCCAACAGGCTTGACACATAGTAGAACGGCATACTGAAAAAACTGACTACGGGTGGCAGTTTTTCCATATTGGCCATCAATTGCGATTTCATCAGGCGCGCAGCCTCACGTTCCTGGTTATAAATCTCATCAGCGGTCAGAAACTGCCGTTGTTGCTCGCCAAAATGGGCGATGTATTTATAAACCGCGGACTGGATATTGTGGAAACGCAGATTATCTTCTTCGCTGGGAAATACGATGTACAGCAGGGCAAATGCGCAGATCACAAGAAAGGAATTGACCAGCGACAGTACGGGGTCGGTGCCGTACGAGCTAAACCTTTCCAGAAAGATATCCATTTTCCATCGAAACCAATCAATGAATTGCCGGTTGGTTTCCCACTTCACCTTCGAGGCCGTCTTTTCAATTCGTTTCATTTGGCGGAAGGCCAGGTTGTATGAATTGATGTCGGAGTTAGCGTTATAAATCGAAAGTAGTTTGCTGTACACGGGAATGATTTTCTCTTCGGGATTGGTATTCACCCAGGGTCGAACCTGGTCTTTGGCATATTCCCAGTCCTTGTCGTACCGGTTGAACAGGTATTTGTTTCCTGGTAACTCGCGCACAATGCCGATTTTAACCCGCGGGTTGGTATCGTTGCCCGAAGATCCTTCGGGAGACTCCAGTAATTCTTCGAAGGGAAGTACCGAGCTTTCAGATGGCACGTTGGGCGCCCGGTCAAAAATCACCTTGCCATAGTAGCGATTCTTTTCGAATCGGAACGCTTTTTCAACGGCAAACTCACCGAGTAAAACCGAGCAGTCAAAAACGGAGTGACTGATCGAGGCGTGTTCGGCATCAAACTGGGTGAGGCGTAAAATGTTTTTTTCGTGAACGATACTATCCAGAACAGCGGTCGTTTCGGATTGATCGAGAAATTCGCAGGCCGAGACGACAAGGTCATAGAATTTATTGTTGTCATCAAACTGAAACCCAAACCCGTTTGAATTTTGATTTCGAATGAAATCCGATTGTTGAAAGCTGGCTTGCGTAATGTCGACATCACTGAAGCGAAAGGACTCAAAGAACTGGCACCCTTGAAACTCCAGGTAACGCACGTTGACATCGGCTACATCGACTTGGTTCCAAAAAATAGACCGGTGAATGGCAAGGCCGTAGCCGTCACAGTTTTCGAGACGTAAGGTGCCACGAAAATACAGGTTGCGCAACTGAATGACCCGGTTGGTCGTGGGGCTGAAGTGGCAGTTGGTGAAGGTGATGCTGGACTGAATTCGGGTTTTGCTCACCCGGTCCTGGTAGCCGCTGACACTCTCCAGGTCCCGATAATCATCGAAGGCAAATTCAAAGTCATCATCTACGTTATCAGTCGTGATGGTGCAATTGATAATGTTGATCTCACCGCGATCACGGTTGGCCACCAACAGTTCTGTAAGTTCGCTTTGTGACAACGTTTGGTCTGCCACCACAACTCCCCCGCGTGGCTGGGCCCAACTGGTTGAACACAGGAGTGATAAGCAAATTACGAGGTGGGGGGCTCGGGGTAGGTCGAATGCGGGCATAAACGGGGGGTGGGGTTCATGGGGTTAAAGGTAGCGTGTATACGTGTTTGGTTCAATTTGATTTTGGTGGAAAAGGTATTGGTGACTCCGCTTTTCTCCGGTGTATAAAAAGGGCGTACGCAGGGTAAAAGGAACCAGGTCACTTTTTTTCTACAGTTGGCGAAAAACGGGATGCATCCAACGTAAGACTTTGGATAAAAGCATCAACATCGGCCTGTTGAAAGTCTGGGTCATTGGAGCGTGTTATGCCAATCCAGAGCGACCGGCCGTTCTTGCGGATGCTCAATAAATTGTGGAAATAGATATTGCTATCCTGTTTGCCCTTTGCTTTCACACAGGTTACCACAAAGCCGGGAAAAGTGCGCGGGCAATCGGTGCGCGTAGGTTTTTCCAGCAAATCCATATTCTGGGTCACATTCAAAAAAACCAGACTGTCAATTTCCCGGGCTTCGGTGGATTCACTTTGCTGTATCTCCCAAATCGTAAATGTGAGGGCATTATACGGGGGCTGCTGGCCGATGAAACTGTGCCGGATCGATCCGATAAATTCGGCTGTGTCAGCTTTTGCCGGTAGCCGGTAACTCACTCCGGGGTAGGAGGTTTTTTTCTGAGCGAAGCCTAGTGTCGTGCACAGCGATAGCGCAACAACTAAAAGTGTTGGCCTCGCTGAGAAAGGGTTGGAGGGTAGGTGGGTAACTGGTAGGCTGAACATCGTAATCGTATGATGAAATGTTTGTTGTTCGATAAAAAATTGTCCCTTAAAGCTATCAATAATTTCAATGGAATCACTTGAGTATAAGTTCTTCTTGTTACGCTTACGTCAATCCCCTGCCGGCCCAGTTCCTTTCAACCGGACAATAAAATACTCGAGATCCGACCAATAGCCGCGGTTGAGCTCCGCTACGGTTACGCCCGTGCTGGTACCGCAATGGATCATCCGCACCAGGTCACCCTCTCGCGAGTGCACCATGCCAATGTGGTAGACCTTGTTTGGCTGATATTCCCGACTGCCGAAACACACCCAATCACCCGGTTGCGCATCGGGTAAGGCAACGGGTTCACTGATGCTGGCCAGTAGCCGGGTGTTGTGGGGTAGTTCGTATCCGAATTGCTGGTAGCACCAGATGACGAAACCCGAGCAGTCAAACGCTTTGTGGGGCTCCAGTCCGCCCATTTTCCAGGGCGTGCCCAGTACTTCTTCTGATTTTTTTACGATGGAGATCCCTGTGGGCTGTTCCCTGGGTATGGCGTACTTCCATTCGCCCGCCTCGATCCACACTTTGCTGCCAGGGGCCGATGGCGCTGTTACCGGGGGCGAAGCTGGCGCAACCGGTGGGCGGTATTTCTGCGCATACTCACGGTACAACGCCAGGGTGTCGCGAAAGTGTGTGGCGATAAAGCTCACATAGTAATAGGAGAGGCTGTCCTGCCGTCCTTTGTAGTGCAGGCTCAACTGCACAGCAGCAGCCCGGAATTTCGGTTTTAGTTGCCGCTCGTGCGATGCGGAAAAATGTACGTTGGGGTACTGGTCGCTGTGCCGGAAGGCTTTTTCGAAATCGGGCACTCCTGCCGTGCCCCGGGCGCGACTGCCTTTATCCAGCAGAGCCGCCAACAAGTAATAGTGAGCTATAGAATCGCCCTCGCCCTTTTGCAAACGCTTTTGGGAGAAGCGGATGACCTTTTCAAACTTCTTATTCCGAAGCAACTTCTCCAGGCGAATATCCGATTGAGCCTGAGCGGGCACAGTCAATAGCCAACTGGTTGTGGTGAGGAAAAAGAAAAGCAGGGATTTCGACAGGCCCTTCATCATGAGTTGATGACGAAGGGAGGGAAAAGTCAACCGTTAAGGGCTGCGATAATTTGTCTGATCAGTTCCTCCACCGCATTGGCTTCGATGGAAATCGTAGTCTCCTTGCCATCGCACAGCTTGTTTAACCGGGCTGTGATTTAGCACGTGTTTTTTGTTGAGTGGGTATTTTCATTGCATTGCCTGCAATAAGGCTACTACCGGAAACCTGTCCGATTCAATCTTTGCAAGTTCTGTTTTACACTCCTCCACCTTCCCCAGCTGCAGCAATACCAACCCCTTGTACCAGTGGTACACATCGGGTTGATCAAACTGCTCCGACACCTGATTGAAATTTGCCAGTGCGCGCTCGTACTGGCCTGCGCCAACTTGTGCAAGACCCAGCACAAAAAAGGCGCGGTCGTCTTTACCGTCAAGGTCAGTGAGTAATTGAATTACTTCGTCATATCGTTTTTCGTGGTATAACTCCACGGCCTGCTGCACAGCTGCTTCCAATTCGCCACCGCCCCGCGATTTCGGGAAACTCAGTTCGTCATAGGGTTGGTAGTACTCGGCCACCAGTTGGCTGTTGGCATCGGGCTTGAGCCAGTACCAACTGATGCCCATGGCCACCACCACCAGGGCGGCCGCAGCATAATAGAGAAAGCGGGGTACACCGCTGCCCGCATGGCCACCGGCCTGAAATTGCTTTTCTTCCGCAGCGAGTTTCTTCCACACCTGCTGCCGCTCATGCGCCACTACCAGTTGTTTAACGCGTTCGGTGTCCCGGTATTTTTCACGAAATGAAGGATCGGTCTCCATTCTTTTTTTGATCTCCTGTTGCTCGCTGTCCGTTGCCCGGCCTGTGAGGTGGCGGTCAATCAGATCAGTATCAGCATCGTTGTAAAGCTCGTCCATAGGCTTATTGGGCTTGCGTAACCGTTACCGAAGTCATCATTTCTTTGATCTTCTGCATGCATTTGTACTTCATGTTCTTGGCGGAGTTTACCGTCTTGTACCCCAGCATGCCGCTGATTTCTTCCCAGCTTTTGTTCTCATAATAAAATAGATGCAGCAGGGGCAGGCAGGGCTGGCCCAACCGGCTCACCACGTCCAGCATCTGGGTGAGTAAGTTTTGATTTTCGCGGGCCATATCGGCATCTCCGCTGTCGTTGTACAGCAGGGAGAAATCATACACCGATATGTTCTGGTGGCGCGCCTGCTGCTTGAGGTATTCGAAAGCTTTATTTTTTCCAATGGCAAACAGGTAGGTCTGCAGGCTGCTGGTGAGCTCGGTCAACCGCCCGGACTTTACATTTTCGCAAAGCGTGAGTAAGGCGGATTGAAACAAGTCAGCCGCAACTTCTTCCGGTACCAGGAATTGCTTTCGTATCCACCGCGCAAAGGCCAGGCGGTATTCCCGGTAGGCTTCGCGAATCCAGGCGTCATCGCCCTGTTTGATCTTGTCGAGTATCGAACGTTCGGTCATGGTGAGGCGCATGCTCGTTATTGGCTGTGGAAGGTACTAATTTATGCCCGAATCGCAATCCGGGGTTTCACTGTTAATGAGTGTCAGGGGAGGAGGTCAACCGGGCAATTTTTTCAGTTGACTTTTTTAGGACCTCGCCATAAACGGTCATGAATGCGATGCGATTTGCCCGCAGATTTAATTTGGTCGGATTTGTGCTCGTGGCCCTTTTATTGCTTTACCTTGCGGTAAGGCACTGTGCCGACCGCGGAGGAATCGGTTTTTGATTCGATGAAATACAAACCCTGTTCACTCGTTATTACCCAACCCAATCCCATATGAAAAGGACCGTCTTCGTTCTGGTTTTGACCCTCGGCATGAGTCAGCTGCTGCTGGCCGATGGCATCGAATTCTTCAAAGGCGACTGGAAAGCTGCCCTGGAATCGGCCCGGAAGCAGAATAAATTGTTGTTTGTGGACTTCTACGCCACGTGGTGCGGCCCCTGCATACACATGAGCAAAACGGTTTTTCCGGATGCCGAATTGGGCAGCTATGTGAATCAGCATTTTGTCAGCGTTAAAATCAATGCAGAGGAGGAAGAGCAGGAATTGGTAGGCTCGGTAAACCTCGAGGCATATCCCACGCTGGTCTTTTTCACTTCGGGCGGAGAGATTATTACCCGCCACGTAGGGTACCTGGAGATTGAGGAACTGCGGCAACTGGCCGAGGATGTGAATCAATACCCGGCCCTGAAACAGGCCGTTGTCAAGGGCAACGCTACCCGGAATGAACTGGTCCGTTTTTTGACTATGGCACGCCAGGCTGATCGCGCCCTTTTTGATCAGTATGCGCCCGGCATATTACAATCCCTGTCGTTGTCCGACCTGCAGGATGCGGATACCTGGAAGTTTGTGTCATTGGCCGACATGATGCCCGGTGATGATTTGTTCAAGAAAATAATCGCCCATACTTCCGTTTTGTCCGCCACCCACAGCGATTTTGCCGAAGTGGTCTTCGAAGCACTCAACCGGCAAAAGGCAAAAGCCGTGGCCGCTCAGGACCGGCAACTGATGGCACCCTACAAGGATTACCTGAAGATGTTATACGATTCGCTGGCCGACCAAAAATATCCCGCTGCCTACTTTGACTTGCTTGGTGATAAGGATTATTACCGCGACATGGAGGACTTGAGCAGTTACGCCAAAAGTCTGGTGCAACTGACGGATCAATACCATACGGGCAACGCCTCGGCACTGTTGGAGTCCGCTCTGGAGTTGGCCAAGGCTTCCAGTGAGTCGGAGCACCAGGCGAAGGCAGTGGCCTGGGCCGAGCAGGCGCTAAAGCTGGAAAAGACCAAAAACCATGTCTACAGCGCTTCGGTGGTGTTCTACTATACAGGTCGTAATGAACTGGCACTCAAGACGGCCCAGCAGTTATACACATTTGAGCTGGATGAAAGTGAGAAGGAGGCGGTAGATGATTTGGTGAAGACCATTCAGGAAGGCTGATCAAGCCGCGCCCCGGAACGGGGCGCGGCTTTGGCCGCTCAAAACCACCGAATTGACTTAGACCCCGGATTTTTATAGATTAGCGTGTTACCCCAAACACCAAACCCTGTACTGAACATGTCTGGAAGAAGCTGGCTTGCCATTTTCCTGGCTTTTCTTCTCTGCCCGGCCGGGTCGTCAACCGCTCAAAACCGCGGTGCCGAAGCCGTAATCCCCTCGGCCACCACCGAAGGCAAGGTGTATGCCCTGGTCGTGGGCGTCTCGAAATACAAAAACGACCCGCTGGTGCCCAATTTGAAATTTGCCCGGGCCGATGCCGATGCCATCGTAGACTTCCTGAACTCCTCCGGGCTGAAAATCGGTGAGATCGTTCACCTCACCGATGAAAATGCCTCCTATATCAACGTGTCGGAGCGCGGGTTTGATAAAATCACGCGCCTGATCCGGACTAAAGTGATAACCAGCGATGATCTGATTTTGATTTACCTGGCCGGGCACGGTGGCGCGTTTAACGAAACCGACTCGTACTTTTTTACCTACGACTCCGAACATATGCAGGATGCGGGCACCAGTTTGAGCATTCGCGATATCAAAGGGTATATCAACTCCTGGCGCAGAAATAGTAAAGCCAACGTGCTGTTTGTTTTTGATGCCTGTCGCTCGCAAACGGTAGGCATGGGGGAGCGGGGTTTGAAGCAAGCCAGCGAATACCTGACCGAGCAAGATCCGGTGTTTGCTGAAATTTTGTTCGCAGCCAGCCAGGGTGGCGAACCTGCGGTTGAACTGGATAGCCTTCGCCACGGAGTATTTACTTACCAGTTATTGATGGGTTTGTATGGCTATGCCGATACGAGCCCGAAAGATGGTCAGATCACGGTTAAAGAGCTGAAACGCTATGTCGAGAATCAGGTAGATGATATTACCGGTGGGCGTCAGGTTCCCAATGTGCGGGCCGATGTTGCCATCAATCGTCCGTTGGTGACCAGCACACCGGAAATGTTGACGATGGCCACCGTTCGGTTGAATCCGCTTACCAAACAAGCGCAAAACATGGTGGCCGCGAATACCAAGGGCGGAAGTGGTGCCAACCGCGGAACGTCTAACGATGAAAAAGCGATTCGGCTCACGCAATTGATGGAACAGTTTAGTTCATCGCTCAAGAAGAAAAACCTGATCCGCCCGTCCGGCAACAACGCGCTGTTCTTTTATGATGAGATGAAGAAAATTGTCAGCGAATCTTCGCTTGAGGATTTCAAGATTGACCTGACGATAGCGCTGTACGAATCGGCACAGGAAGTGATCAAGCACGATCTGAATGGTGAGCGGCTGTTTATGCGACCCCCGGCCATTGCCACGGGCGATGCACCCGAGTCCAGTACTTCGAAGCGGGGCTACAACCTGTTTTATTACCGCGATGCGGCCGAGGCCATGAAAGCCTACATTCGCCTCAAGAGTATTACACCGGAGTCATCGGTGAATGCGATTTATGAATACCTGGCCGGCCGGCAATCGACCATTGAGGCGTTGGAGCGGGTTGATGTGGACCTCATTGTAGCGGCTATCACGCAATTGCAAGCGGCCACGAAACGATTTGGAAACCAGGCCTACCTGTGGCAGGCCCTGGCCATGGCCTGTTATGAAAACGGCAGATATGATGAGGCGCTCGAGGCGGCTTTGAAGGCGTCCGAGTTGGCCCCCCGCTGGAGCTTCCCGCTGGTGACGCAGGGACAGAGTGAGGAGAAGTTAGGCAACAAGGAGAAGGCGCTGAAAAGCTATGGAGCGGCCATGGCGCTTAACCCCAATGATATGGGCCCATACCTGCAAATCGGAGATCAGTTTTTTCTGGATTCCGATTATCCAAAAGCCATTTCGTATTTCCGGAAGGCTAACCGGATTGATCCCAACGCACCCATCACATCCTACACGATTGGGTATACCTACAGCTACATGAACAACATGGATAGTTGCCTGTACTTTATGAACCGGGCGCTGGCCATTGACTCGAACTACACCAATGCGTATTTCTATTATGCGTATGCAGCCCATCTTAAAGGCATGCCGGACGTGGCCATGCGCTACTACGACAAAACAATTGAGGCAGATCCCAACGAAACAGTGGCTTATTATAATGCCGGAGTCTTGCTGTCGGACCTTGGTCGGAAGGAAGATGCTATTCGCTATTATGAGAACAGCCTGAAAGTCAACCCCGACTATTGTAATTCGCACAATAACCTGGGGGTGCTGTATCAGGATTTTAAGCGAACCGAGGAAGCTGAGAAGAGCTACCTGAAAGCCATTGAATGCGATCCGAAATTTGCGATGGCCTATTACAACTATGGGAACTTGTTGAGCGATCAGAAGAAACGGGACGAAGCCATCAGCTACTTCAAGCAAGCGTTGAAAATCGAACCGGATTATCTGAGTGCGCTAAACAACCTGGCGAACGAGTTTCGTTTGCTGAAGCGTTATGATGAGGCGGTTTACTATTATGACAAGGTATTTGAAATTGATCCCCGGTATTTCAATTCCCTTTACGGCCGAGGCCTGATGGCCGAAAATCAGAAGAAAGTGGATGAGGCGGTGAGCTGGTACCGAAAGGCACTGGAGACGAGCCCTAAGGATACGGACACCTACAAGCAATTAGGGGCGCTGTTGCGCGATAATAACCGCAGCCGTGAAGCGATTGAGGTGTTTAAGAAGAGTATTGAAATGGTACCTGGCTATACCATTGGGTATAACGACCTGGGCTTAGCCCATGAGGATGTGGGCAACACAGATGAGGCCATGAGGTGGTTTCAGAAAGCCATTCAATTGGATCCCCAATTCAAGTACGGCTATTATAATATCGCAAGGTTGCATCGTAAGGCAGGTAAGGCGGATGAGGCCATGACGTACTACAAGAAGGCGATTGAGGCGGATCCCAACTATGCAGCTGCGTTTTGTGAGATTGCCGGTATGTATGAGGATGAAGGTCGCAATGGTGAGGCAATGGTGATGTATGAAAAATCCATAGCTGCGGATCCGAATTACCCTAATGGTTATCATGGTGTCGCTTACATCTTGTCGGATGAAGGGAAGAACACCGAGGCGATTCGGTATTACCGGCTGGCGGTGAAAGCCGACTCTTCATATGCGACCGCGTTCAATAACATTGGAATTATTTATGATGAGTTGGAAAAGTATGATTCCTCCGAATGGGCCTACCGGGAGGCGATCAAGATTGATCCGAATTACCTGGATGCCATTTATGGGCTCGGTCTTTCTCTGGAAACCCAAAAGCGACTGCCGGAGGCGCAGCAACAATTTGTGCGCATGGTGGAGTTGGATCCGGCCAGCAGCCTTGGTTTGTATAATGTTGGACGTATCTACCATATCCGCGAAGACTATGACAGCGCCATACTTTTTTACCGGAAGACCATCGCGGTGAATGAAAACCATGCCGAGGCTCATTACTATCTGGCCTCATTGCTGGATTTCAAGGAACAGGATGATGAGGCGCTGACCTACTACCTTAAAACAGCCGCACTCACAGATGCGTATCCCAATGCCAACTACAATGCCGCCCTTATTTACACGGCTAAAGGCGATTGGAAAAAAGGTGTAGATCAATACTCCGCTTATCTGAAACTGGATCCGGGTAACGGCTATGCAATGTTCAATCGCGGCAAGCTTTACGACAAACTTAAGAACAAGACGTTGGCCCAGCAGGACTATCAGAGTACGCTTATCTGGGCCGAGGAGAATAAAGATTTGTTACTGCAGGGATGGGCCCATTTCCGTCTCGGCCGTGTGGATAAGGCTGAAGAGCTGATTAAGCAAAAGCTGACCGAAGCGCCTGACGAGGGTGGGGGATACTACGATTATGCGTGCTTCTATTCCCTTACGGATCAGCAGGAGTTGGGGCTGCAACAGTTGACCCTGGCCGTAGAAAAGGGATATTCCGATTGGAATTGGATGCAGAAGGATGAGGACCTGATCAAACTGCGCAAGACCAAAGGGTTCAAGGATTTGTTATTAAGCCATGGAGTAACCCCAAAGTAGGAACAACGGAGCCACGGGGTTCTCAGTAGTGAAATCCTAAAAAGTTCAACGTATTGAGCTGCAGCAGCGCCAATACGCTGATCAGCGTGGCGCCAAAATAGAACAGCCGGCTGTAAAGCAGATACCGATTGTTAAAAAGCACACGGACACACGCGTAAATCATTAAGATGGTCGTGGTCACCATCAGCAGCGGAAACAACAACGCGGTTTTTAGTCCGGAAGGAACACCATAGACAATGGTATAGGAGTCCGACACAGCCGTAGTCAGGCCGATCAGGAAAACGATGAAGAAGAGGTAATTCAGCCAGGCGATGACTTTTGCGCTGGTGGGTAACAATAACCGTTGCCGTTGCAGCGGTTGGTAGCCCGTGCGGGTAAGGTAAGCCAGCGGCCAAAACACGATCACGATGATGGTCATGGCTATCGTGAGTACCGCGATGAGCAGTTGGTTGTTGGGATCACGCCAGCCGCTCACCTGGTCAAGGACGAAAATGGGTAGTCCACCCAGGAACAGGTGCTGCTGGCCGTCTTCTCCACGAGCAAACGCAATTACGTCTGAACCGTCTTCTTTGCGAAATGTCGTGCTGTCAATCGGCACGTAATACGTTACTTCACCATCGGTTACCAGGCGTAGCTTGGTTGAGTCCTGAACATGAATTTCTACCGGACCCAACAGCGAGATTATCTTGGTCAAATCACGATGCGGGTGGCGATTGCCAATGTAAATTCCGGCAAATTTTTTTAGCTCATCCACTGAGGTTTTTACTATCGGTTTTAAGGCTGGTTTGGGAAAGAAATAATCCACGAACTCTTCAGCAACTTTACTGTACACCTTTCCACCGTTTTCGGAGTTAAATGACATGAAGAGACCAAGTTGCTGTTCAGGCATCAGCATCAACATGGAATGAAACCAAAAGGTATCGCCACCGTGTCCCACAATCTCAATACCATTCCGCGAAAGATCCATCAGACCGTGCCGCATGGGGTTTACGGCCGGGTGGTGGCGGTGCAGGGGCTGGAACATCTGGTGCCGCGTGGCGCTGTCTAAAATAGCGGACTGCGGTTGCAACAAGGCGATCATGAACTTGGCCATGTCGGTGGCCGTTGCCGAAACCGACCCGGCTGCATACAAGGGTACATACTCAAAATCTTTCTCTACAAAACGGCCGTTGCTCCAAACATAGCCGCTCGCGCTGTGTGCCGGCATTCCGGTCGGTACCGGCTGACGGAAGGTAGTGCGCGTCAATTTTAAAGGATTCAGGATATGCTGCTCCACGTATTGGTTGAATGAAAGCCCTGTGACTTGCTCGACAATGTGAGCGGCCAGGGCCGTGCCGTGATTTGAGTATGAAGCATAGGTGCCTGGTTTACGAACCCGGTCCGGCAATTCTTTCTTCAGGATTTCGCCCAGCGGTTTCAGTGCACTGGAGTCTCTGGCAAAAAGATTGATCACGATATCTTCAAACCCGGGTGTGTGCGTGAGCAGGTGAGCAAGCGTAATCGGCTGATCGAACGTTGCCGGCACTTGAAACTCTTTCAGGTAGGTATTAACATCGGCCTGGAGGTCGAGTTTGTTCTGGGCCACGAGCTGCATGACGCTCGTCCACACAAACAGCTTGGAAATAGAACCCACGCGAAACAGCGTAGAGTCTGGAAAAACAGGCGTCTGGTGCTCCACGTTGCTGTAACCATATCCTTTGGTGAACAGCACCTGGCCGCGGTGCACGATAGCCACGGTGGCACCGGCAATATGTTCATCATGCATTTTGGTGGTGATAACGCCATCCAGGAAGCTGCGCAGCGCGGTGGTGTCCGTGAATGACTGTGCGCCAGCGCTTAGCGAAATGCTTAAGGCACAAAGGCCAATACCAAGTAGTTTCTTCATGGGAGAGGGGGCTTTGAGATAAACAAAGCTAACAGATTCCCGGCAGTTGATTCACGGGGCGGGTAGCCAAATTGGAAATCAACCGGGTTTACGACAGACAAAGGCCGCTGGATGGTCTCCGCACCGGAGCCCTCTTGTTGCGCGGTTGAGCAAATCTAGCGCACAACCAGCTTAGTCAGCCATTGCCCCCTGGACGATTCGAGTTTGATGAAATAGATGCCCCCTTCCGGCCAGTCAACAGGCACCGACAGATAGTTAAATCCGCGTCCCAGTTTATGCATGGAGCTATTGACGATCTGCCCCAGCGTATTTACGAAAGTCACCCGAAGCTGATCTTCCTCGGGCGCGAGGAACTGAATGCTCACCGGTTCGCTTCGTAACAGTGGATTGGGAAATACGATGGGTTCCGGTTCGATAAGATCCGAAAAATTCACCCTTACTACATCAAAGTAGGTTCGTGTTCCGTCAAAATCGGTTTGCGACAAACGGTAGTAGGAGAGGCCTTCCAGCGGTGTGGAATCTTCGATTTCATACTTTTTATACCCACCCCGTACGCCTGCGCCTGGTTCGGTGAACAACGTTTCAAAATCTTTGCCGTTAGCTGAGCGTTCAATGGTGAAGAAATCGTTATTTAATTCTTCAGCAACTTCCCATGCCAGTTTTACATGGCTTTCTTCGCGAACAGCCTGAAACGAAAGTAGTGTAATAGGAAGAGGATTTTCAGCTGTGAGGCTGCCCAGCGTAAAAGGGCTGAATGCGGTAACGGGCCCAAGAGAGACAACTGAGCCATTCGTTGCCGTGCCGGTGGTACCTCCGTTGCCCTGATTAACCCACTGTGCACCGTTCCAACGGGTGACCACCATGGTTGCTGGGTTTGTTATATACCCGGTGCTACAAGCGGCTTCTTGCCAGGTGAGCGTTACCGATACATTTGATGCGCCATTAGTGCGGTCCAGCGTCCAGTACTCGCAACTGCTGATGCGGTCGAGCGTGGGCGCCAATGCAGCCCCGAATGTCTGTGCCGCACGGAAGTATTGAGCTGTGAAATGATCACTTGCAATTCCAGGGGCACCAATGGTTACGGGCCGGTAAAATCCACCATCTCCGGTAGGAAATGTGTAGGCTGTATTTCCAACTTTTCTAATCGGCCCGTCAACGTAGCTTGCATTCGTCCCTCCGGTGGTGGTAGAACTTGCCAACAGTACGAGCGGATTTGTGGTCGTGATCACGCCCTGTACCAAACTCAGATTTCCGGATATCTGCTGAAGCCCTGTTCCTGAAATCGTTAATCCAAAGCTGGTGTTGACAGTAAAGTTGGTGAAGGTTTGGTTGGCACTGCTGGACAGGCTGCTGGCGTTGGAGCAGCCAACAAAGTGTATCCGGCTCGAATTAGGTATGAATGTGCCGTTGTTGACGAAATTCCGGAATACGTACAATTGATTCGTTCCGGAAATGGTAAACGATGCCCCTGCCTGAATGGTGATGTCGTACACATTGGCGCTGGTTGTCAGGTTGAGCAGGTTCGTCACTCCCACCGAGGGTATCACGGCTGCTTTAAACTTATCCGGAATCCCATTGGTCCAATTTCCGGCAATATTCCAATTGCTGCTGACGGCACCCGTCCAGGTAGTGGGTGGGCCGCCCGGCCCGTTTATGGTGATTGAGTTGGAGTTATAGACCGCGGAGAAACAGCCTCCCAAATCCGGGGTGAGTGAGCAGGTTACTACCTGTCCGGGCAGCAGCCCGGTGTTAGTGTAGGTGGTACTGGTACCTGTTTGCACTACAGCCCCATCGACACGCCAGGTAAATGTGGGTGACGGCCCAGCGTTGGTTGCCGTAACGGCAAATGTTCCGGCATTCGAGTTGTTTACCACAAGTGCGTTGGTTAGGGTGCCCCCAACTGTCAGGATTGATGCATCGGCCAGCAACGGAAGGGTGGGCACTAAGGCACTGGTGTAAAGGAGTGCCCCATTCCTGAAATACTTCACGGTCCCTGCCTCGACTGCAATGCGCAGAATATCACCGGTGGCGTATGTTGCCGCACCGAGCAAATTACCGCTACCTTGTTCACGAATTTCAAGATTCCCACCGGTATTAAGGTAGAAGGCGTAGCGGATGGTGGTCCAGTCAGCGTTCAGGTTGGTGGAGCTTAGGCCGATCATGCGTGCTGTGTTGGTTTCGCTGGCGGTAAACTGAAGGTATCCGTTGTTGCTTACCTGATTCCACGAGGCGGCTCCGCCATTCCAGGCACCACCACCTTGAATTTTGGTGAGGTTGTTGCCCGAGGAATTGGTATTGACCAAATCACTCAACCGCCAAACCACTTGCTCAATGGCTTCGGTACACGCAGATGTGGAGATAGTTCCCGACAAATAGAAATCGATACTGGTGGGTGCGGGCACCACTTTGTTGGTGATGGTATTGGAGGTGTAGGTGATGAGCGTGCAGCCGCCCAGGTCGGGGGTGAGCACACAGGTGATTACATCGTTGTTGCTCAGGCTGGTATTGGTGTACGAAGGGCTGTTGGTACCCACGTTTGTGCCGTTCAGCTTCCACTGATAGGTAGGAGACGGGCCGGCATTGGTAGCGGTGGCGGTGAAGGTTCCGGTGTTGAAGTTGGAGACGATGACGTTGTTGAGTGTACCACCTACTGTGTTGATGGAGACATCCACGAGCAGGGGTAAAGTAGGAATCAGGGCACTGATGTACAGGAGGGTTCCGTTTTTGTAGTAACGCACGACTCCTGCTTCTACGGCAATGCGCAGTACATCACCGGTAGTGTAGGTTCCACCGGTTATCCGGTTTCCGCTTCCTTCCTCACGGATTTCCAAAACTCCACCTGTATTGAGGTAGAAGGCGTAGCGGATGGTTGTCCAGTCGGCATTCAGGTTAACAGAGCTCAGGCCGATCATACGCTGGGTATTGGTTTCGCTGGCGGTAAACTCCATGTATCCGTTATTGGCCACGGTATTTCCGGATGCTGCGCCCCCGTTCCAGTTGTTTCCGCCCTGAATTTTGGACAGGCTGTTTCCAGTGGCGTTGAGGTTGAGCAGGTCGGGTAATGTCCACTTCACCTGCTCATCCACCGTGTTACAAGCTGAGGCGGCCGTGGTGCCGCGGATGAAGAAATCGATACTGGTGGGTGCGGGCACCACTTTGTTGGTGATGGTATTGGAGGTGTAGGTGATGAGCGTGCAGCCGCCCAGGTCGGGGGTGAGCACACAGGTGATTACATCGTTGTTGCTCAGGCTGGTGTTGGTGTACGAAGGGCTGTTGGTGCCCACGTTTGTGCCGTTCAGCTTCCACTGATAGGTAGGAGACGGGCCGGCATTGGTAGCGGTGGCGGTGAAGGTTCCGGTGTTGAAGTTGGAGACGATGACGTTGTTGAGTGTACCACCTACCGTGTTGATGGAGACATCCACGAGCAGGGGTAAAGTAGGAATCAGGGCACTGATGTACAGGAGGGTTCCGTTTTTGTAGTAACGCACGACTCCTGCTTCTACGGCAATGCGCAGTACATCACCGGTA
>JAEUUC010000005.1 GCA_016787665.1 Cyclobacteriaceae bacterium
CTCCTTCAAAAAAGTTGGTTGAGAACGGAATAACAATATGGAGATATGAAATGAAGGACGACCTTTACTTCGGACGCTACGACTTCAAGGACGGACGACTAATTCAGTTTTGGTTTGGTGAAGAATATCCGTGAACGTTGCGGAGCGCTCGACCTGGTCGCCCATACCGCGGAATTTTGACATCGTGAACATGGCGTTTAACCGGGAGTTGATCTGGGACAAGCCGTTGCGCAATCCGGGCCAAAACGTCTCGCTTATTCCGTATGTGGCAACCGGCTACGACAAGAATTTCGAAAAAGGTACACCGGCCAACACCAACCTGCAGGTAGGTGGCGATGCCAAGGTGGCCATCGGGCCCGCCCTGAATTTAGATCTAACGGTAAACCCCGATTTCTCGCAAGTGGAAGTTGACGAGCAGGTGACCAACCTTGACCGCTTTGAAATCTTTTTCCCGGAACGCAGGCAGTTCTTCCTGGAAAATGCGGACCTGTTTGCCGGATTTGGCGTAGATGGAACGCGGCCTTTCTTTTCCCGCAGAATCGGGGTCGTGCGCGATGAGTCCATCGGGCAGAATATTCAGAACACGATTTATGGAGGAGCTCGGCTCAGCGGCAAGATCAACAACAACACCCGGGTGGGCTTTCTAACGATGCAAGCCGGTGAAGACGCCAGCATCGGGCTGCCCAGCACCAACTACACGGTGGCCACCGTTCAGCAGAAAGTTTTGACGCGCTCCAACGTGGGGTTCATTTTTGTGAACAAGCAGGCATTTCAGGATTCCGTTGGAGGTGATTTTACAATGAGCCCGTTGAAATACAGCCGTGTGGCGGGGGCTGACTTTAACCTGGCTACGGCCGACAACCGGTGGAACGGCAAGGTGTTTTATCATCATAGTTTTGATGAGAACAACCTCGACTCGGCTTTCGCCTTTGGCGGTTTTATCAATTACAGCACGCCCGAGTGGAACGTAGATCTTTTTGCCCGAAACGTAGGGGCGAACTATGATCCGGAAGTGGGGTTCGTGCGCAGGCGTGACATCCGGCAAATCGCGCACACCACATGGCGGAATTTCTATCCGTCATCCGGAAAAGTTCAAAGTCACGGTCCTGGCTTCGACTTTGACATGGTTTTCAATAGCCTGGAAGTTGACGCCACTGACGAAATTGCGAATTGGCTGAACTCGACTTTCAACATTGGCGTGCTGGACTACGACATCAACCTGATGTATCGCATACGGTGGCGCAGCACTGCGAATTTTAACATCCGCTTTCGAAAAGAATACACCTATCTGTTCAATTCGTTTGACCCCAGCGGGACAGGCGGACTAAAACTACCGGCCGGCACCGATTATAATCCAAAGTTGATCGTGGCCAGTTACAACAGCGATGCGCGAAAGAAATTCTTTTTCAACCTGAGCACACGCTCGGGCGAGTATTTCAACGGAACGCGGCTCAACCTAAGCGGCACCGTCACCTACCGGTATCAGCCCAAAGGCTTCGCCTCGCTGGCGTTCACCTATAACCGCATCCGGTTACCTGAGCCGTACAATAGCGCTGATCTATTCCTCATCGGCCCGCGTATCGATCTTACCTTCAGCAAGAGTGTATTCTGGACCACCTTCGTTCAGTTCAACAGCCAGATCAGCAACCTTAACATTAACTCGCGGCTGCAGTGGCGGTTCAAACCCGTTTCTGACTTTTTCCTGGTCTATACCGACAACTACTTTGCCGAATCATTTGAAGAAGGTACCGTGTTTCGCGTAGGCCAGCCGCGGGCCCGGGCCATTGTAGCCAAACTCACCTACTGGCTCAACCTCTGAAAATTTTATTGCCTGATAATCAATTTGTTACGCAAATAAAAATACATGTTTAAACATCTATTTTGAGATTGGTGTTATACTTGCACAACGAAAACGAACAAACCCGTTAACACAATGAAAAAAACAGCAACTCTGTTTATCGCTCTGGTAGCTGCCGTGGCAGCTTATGCGCAAACAACCTGGAATCTGGACCAAACGCACTCAAGCATCGGCTTCAGTGTTTCACACATGGTCGTGTCAGAGACAGCCGGTAATTTTAAAGACTTCGCCATCACCGTGGTGAGCAAGAATGCCGATTTCGATGGTGCTGAGGTTCAATTCACCGCCAAGGTAGCTTCAATCAACACGGACAATGAGAAGCGTGATGGTCACCTGAAGTCTGCCGATTTCTTTGATGCCGAAAAATTCCCGGAAATCACATTCAAAGGCAACCTGGTGAAAGCCGGTGGCAAATATCAGTTGAAAGGTCAGTTTACTATGAAAGGTGTTACCAAAGAAGTAGCGTTCGATGTTACTTATGGTGGCACGCTGGATACCGGCCGCGGTGTAAAAGCCGGTTTCAAGTTGACCGGAAAAATCAACCGCCAGGATTATGGCGTGAAGTGGGCCAACAAACTGCAGGACGGAAGCGCAGTAGTGGGTGATGAAGTGGATATCATCTGCAAAATTGAATTGAACAAAGCCGCTTAATTCATAACCATTACCGGAAGGGGCGCCTCATGCTTTCGGGCTGAGTAGCCCCTTCCCTTTTTCCCATGACGATAGAAGAGGAAATCAAACAGCCCCGATTTCGGAACGCCCATCAAAAAGCTGTCCTCAATCTGATTTTTACCGCCAACTGGCTGGCCAACCGCCAGCGCGACCTGTTTGAACCTTATGGCATCACGGGGCAGCAATACAATATCCTGCGCATTCTGCGCGGGCAGCACCCCAAGCGCATCTCCGGTGCCGAAATCAAAAGCCGCATGCTGGACAAAAACTCGGATGTCTCACGCCTGCTGGACCGACTGATCGGAAAAAAACTGGTGGCGAAAAACCAATGCCCCAACGACAAACGGGCCAGCGACATTAACATTACGGAAGCCGGCCTCTCCCTTCTCGAAAAGCTGGATGACGCCATCAATGGCATGGATGCCCGCTTTCTCAATCTCACCAAAGACGAAGCGGTTCAACTCAGCAACCTGCTGGACAAAAGCCGCAGGTAATGGTGGTAACCTGTGCCTTCGCTAAAAACATGTGCAACTCCCAGTCAATCTTCCAACCTTAACTTTGGGAAATTTCTCCGTTTCCATATCTGCCTCAAATCTGGTTATTGATTGGCTATCGTTTATGCTTACAGCACCCGAATTAACATAGGCTGTGTTGCCATCAAGCCGAAATGTAAGATAGCTCGGACTAAATCCAAGTAACCACCCATCCGAACGATTGAACTCTTTTGCCACCGTGTTTACGTCATTGCATAAGACATTAACGGTGGAATACTGCCTGTTCTGAAAAGTGAATTCACAACCAAAGACAGGTTCTCGCAAAGGTGGATCTGTGCAGGTAGTTAATAGCAGAAAAAAAAAGCATAATTTCGCACAGCACAAACACTTGGCGTGGATTATGGCAAAAACAAGGTTGTTATTCATTGTTTTCTCGCTCGTCTTACTTTCAACTCAAATTTGCATTGGCCAAATTCAACACCATCCGGGAACACTAGTATTGAATAATCTAGACACGTTGCAAGGTGATTTGCAAGATAGGGACAGTGAATCGAATAGCAAAACAATTTGGTTTAGGCTAAAAGGCACAAGAAAATTTACGCCATATAAACCTAACGAAGCTTTGGGTTTTGAAATGAAAGGGGCGCCATATGTCACGCGTCTGTTGTTAGTCAACGGAAAACAAAAACAAGCATTTGTTTGCCCGCTGGTTCTTGGACGACTCAACGCATTTTATTTTCGCGATCGGACAGTCTACGTTAATCTTGACTCTGGACAACTGCGAGAAATCAGGTTCATCAAAGAGAAGGACTCACCGGATAACAAGCATTACCGTGGTCTCCTGAAGTCCTACACAATTGATTGTCCAACGCTAAACGCAGACACAATTGGATCAACTATTCAATCCTTAACTCAATTCGTAGCCGAGTACAACAAGTGCAAAGGAATGCAGGTAAAAAGCTACCCCATCACTGATACCAAAGGATCTTGGAATTTTGGATTCGTAATCGGCCAGGCCTTTACGTCAATTGACCTTTCGAGTTATGATCGGCTAGAGCCCATATCATTTGCAGATACACGATCTCGCCATGTAGGAGTTGCCGCTCATTACAAGAGATCGAAAAGCGCCTATTTCTATTCAACAGAGTTAAGCTTTCAAGAACTGAACTTTCTTGGATTGCCAACAACCGATACCGGAAATGATACCTTTGTACAAATGCATAGCCGATTGTTACGATTGACAATTGGAATAAACAGAAGTATACCCTCTAACTTGGCCACCCCGTACTTTGGACTTGGAACGTTGTTTTCTATTCCAACAAAATTTGAAATTCTCACAAAACGTTACCAGAGCCAGACACGAACATTTGCCGAAAAGAATCTGATTCTCGGCATATGGGGAACTTTTGGCGTGAAGGCGTCAGTGTACAAAAAAATCAAAATCTTTGGTGAATTCCGGGTAGAAAAATCTTTTGGCTTTGGTGAGATAACTCTCTATGATGGCACAAACCCTTTGCAGCTAGCTCTTGTCACTGGAGTATTGTTCTAGACCAGATTTGCCAACTCCCAAGACAAAAATCTCAACAACTCACTGAAATATGGTCACAGTGATATTAAAGTATAAATCCAGAATTTAAAAGTTACAGGCATAGTTACAAATGATTTGCGGACGATTAATGCTCTGCGATGTTGAACCTTGGCTGAACAACAGCGGATTGACTTTTAAGAAAAGGGTTTCAAGAATCCTTCGGCATCTCTTCCTGTACAAACTGCATCAATTCGCGGATATACGCACGGCTGAAATCAAAACGAATTCCGGCCGCCCGGTAGATTTCCGGAATGGTGCCCATGTTACCCAACTTGAGCGCACGCAGATAACTCTCCAAGCCCGCCTTGCCCTGCTGCCGGTAATTGCGCCAAATGGCGATAGCACCCAGTTGCGCCATCCCATATTCGATGTAATAGAACGGTACTTCGTACAAGTGTAGTTGCTTTTGCCACAGGTAATCGCGCGCTTCCTCCCAACCTCGCCAATCCGTCACCGTGTCCGCAAATTGCTGAAACACAATGTTCCATTGCTGCCTGCGCTGCTCAGGTGTGTGATTGGGGTGTTCATAAATCCAATGTTGAAACTTATCGATGGTGGCCACCCAGGGCAAAGTCTCGATGATATCCTCCATCTGATCCGTGCGCGCGCGGGCGAGATCATCCGGATTGGGGAAGAAAATATTCCAGTGATCCATAGAGATCAGTTCCATGGACATGGAGGCTAACTCGGCCACTTCCATCGGAGGATTTTTGAAATCCGCCAGCGGCAAATCTTTGGTAACAAAGTTGTGCACGGCATGGCCTCCCTCGTGCATGAGGGTAGTCATGTCGCGAAGGGTGGAGGTAGCATTCATGAAAATAAACGGCACGCCAATCTCGGGCAACGGATAGTTATATCCACCCGGGGCCTTTCCCTTCCGCGACTCCAGATCGAGATGTCCCATCTCCTTCATGATGGTCAGGCACTCACCGAGAAATTGATCCAGGCGCGAAAAACATTCGATCGACTTGGCCGTGAGGTCGGCCCCACCGGCAAACGCTTTAAGCGGAGCCCGCCCGCGCACATCCACGGCTTTGTCCCACGGGCGCAAGGCCTCCACGCCCAACTCATGTTTCCGGTTCTCCGCTAATTCCTCCAGCACCGGCAAAACTTCGGACGCCACGGAATCATGAAACGCAAAGCAATCCTGGGGCGTGTAATCAAAACGCCCGTAGGCCTTGAACATGTAGTCGCGGAAGTTGGCGAAACCGGCATTGAGGGCTACCCGATGCCGCAGTTGAATGAGACGCGAGTAAAGCGAATCCAATTCATCTTTATCGCGCAACCTGCGGGCAGCCACTTTTTGATAAACCTCTTCCCTCACCGCGCGGTCTGTTTCCTGCAGTAAGACCGAAGCCTGCTGAAGGGTCAGCTCCTGGCCTTTCCATTCAATCGTCATGGCCCCGGACAACTGGGCATACTTCTGTGTCTCGGTGTTGATTTCCGTAAACAGCGGCACGTTTTCTTCGCGGAACAGCTCAATGTCTTTCTTCACATTCCGGATCAGTATGGCATAGCCGGGCTGATCGCTCAGCTCGTTCAAAAAAGGTGAAGCGGCCATCTTCTTGTTCAGCCGATCGGCCACCGGAGCCATTTGCGGTTGAATGTTTTCGATAAAGTCCTGGTAAGCTTTGCGGTGTTCTTCACTCTCGGTATAACACGTCATGCGGATGTAACGCCATCCGAGATCTTCACTTAACACCGACTCCAACTCGCTGCGGTCGCGCAGCCAGCGCTCCAATGCGGCCCGCGAATCAATCGTGCGCTCCTGCAACTGATCAAAATAGGGTTTGAGCTGTTCCCAGGTCGACACCTGAAATTCTTCCGGCAAGAAATGCCGGGCCGGGCGGGCGGGTAAAGTCAATGCCATGAATCACAATTTTTTTGAAAGGTACGTTACGCAGCCTGCTTTTTAAACCATGGAAAAAAAGCCGAAGTGGTTTGCTGATACCGGATAAAATCTGCCCCACGCGTTTGGCGCATATGTGCTTCGGTATACCCGATGCCCGTGACTTGCGTGAGCACATAATACATGATGATGGGGCTGATGATTCCCAGGTATCCCCAGGCGGAGCCGAGCGCCATTACCGAAAAACCCACCCACGTAAGCCACTCGAAGAAGTAGTTGGGGTGACGGGAGTAATTCCACAAACCCACTTCGCACAGTTTACCCCGATTGGCAGCATCTGATTTGAACCGGGCCAGTTGCGCATCGGCCACCGCCTCCCCTGCTACACCAGCCACACCAATCAGTAAACCCAGCCACTCGTACACAACCAAAACAGGTGTGGTATTCACCATGGTGAGTACAAAGGGCAGCGAGAGCACAAGCGCAAAAAACGCCTGGACGAGGTAGAAGCCCAGCATTCGAACCTGATGACGACTACCCCATTGCTGGCGAAGGGCCGTATACCGGGCATCTTCGGGTTTACCCACATTGCGCGCATACAGATAGCCCGACAAACGAAAGCCCCACAGGCACACCACACCCAGCACCAACAGTTGTCGGGGCGCGTAACCACTAATGAGCACAAAATACAGCATGGTGAGCAGAGGAAAACTGGCTGGCCAAACGACATCCACAATAGCTGCATTGCCATTCCGGAGTTGAACTACCCAGGTTAGGGTAAAGAGAAAAGCCAACAACACCGCGCCCAGGCCCATCAATACCATTATTTCCATCATTTCCGTGTATTTTTACCAGCGTAGCCCAAAGATAGATTTGAAAACATGTAAGGTACTCCAACTCTTTGAAAAGCGGATCATAACGCATGCCCATACCTGGTTATGATATGGCGAGGGAGTCCTTGAAAATTACTGATCCATGAAAACGAACCGATCGATTCTGCTGGCTGCCGTCTTGGTTATGACAATCGCCACGGCCTGCAGCACAAAAACCAAATACCCGACCACCGGAAGCATCGAGGTGCTGGATGCTGGCCTGAATGATGTGCTGGCGCCTGATGCCCGAATTGAAATTGTGGGCGAAGGGTTTGAGTGGAGCGAGGGGCCGGTTTGGCTGCCCGGTGAAAACAAGTTGATTTTTTCTGATGTTCCGGAAAATCTCATTTATGAGTGGACCGAAGCAGGCGGAGTGAACCCGTATCTCGCCCCATCGGGATTCACAGGCGACACCACCCGCACGGGCGAGTCGGGATCGAATGGCCTGGCGCTTAACCCGGCAGGTGAATTGGTACTGTGCCAGCACGGTAACCGACAGGTAGCTGTGATGAAGGCACCCCTGAACGACCCGGAACCCCTGTTTGAACCGTTGGCCAACCGGTACAACAACAAAAAGTTCAACAGCCCGAACGATTTGCACATCGATCGGCAGCAACGCATTTGGTTCACTGACCCGCCCTATGGGCTTGGCGGCCAGGACAGCGACCCCGAAAAAGAACAACCTCACAACGGTGTGTACCGCATCACCGAAGGTAAAGTTGAGTTACTGATTGACTCACTCACGCGACCGAACGGCATTGCCCTCTCGCCTGACGAATCGAAACTGTACATCGCCAACAGCGATGCCGGCAAAGCGCGCTGGCTCGTGTATGATGTTGCCGGGGATTCGCTGGCAAACGGTATCATTCTTTTTGATGCCACTTCATTTACCTCAACCGAGAAGGGCTTGCCGGACGGACTAAAAATTGATTCCCGGGGATACGTTTTTGCAACCGGACCCGGTGGCGTTTGGATCTTTGGCCCTGCCGGCCAGTTGCTCGGCAAGATTAAATTGCCCGAGGCAACCTCGAACTGCGCGTTAACCCCCGATGGCAAGTTTCTTTTTGTCACCATGGATATGTACCTCGTCCGTGTTTCACTGAAATGACCTGGGTTGAAATCATCGGTTGGATTGGCGCGTTCGAAATCCTTTTGGCTTTCGGACTCAATAGCTTTCAACGCATCAGCAGCGACTCGTACAGCTTCCAGTTACTCAACCTCACGGGTGGTGCGTTGCTAATCATCAACTCGGCCGTAAATAAAATTTATCCATTCACCTTCATTAACTCGGTTTGGGTGCTGGTCGCCCTGATTGCGTTGTGGAAACGATACCGAGCGAAAAAATGACGCCACTCGAAAGACAAAAAATCAACTTGCAGCGATGGGTGGTTGGCCTGGCTGTAGTGTTGTTTGTGGGCAAGGTGGCCGCCTACTGGCTCACCCAGTCCGTGGCGATTTTGACGGATGCCCTGGAAAGCATTGTGAATGTCGTGGCCGGACTTTTTGGTTTGTACAGCCTCACGCTTTCGGCCAAACCCCGTGATGCCGATCATCCGTACGGCCACGGGAAAATTGAATTCATCTCCGCTGCCGTTGAGGGCACCCTGATCATCGTGGCCAGCGGCTTTATTCTGTATGAGTCCATTCACAATCTGGTTGTACCGCGCACCCTGCACCAACTTGACTTTGGCATTGCCTTGATTGCCGTTACCGCTCTTCTGAATTTCATTATGGGATCCGTCTGCGTGCGGGCCGGCCAGAAAAGTAACTCGTTGGCGCTGATTGCCAGCGGTAAGCACCTCATCTCCGATACCTGGTCCACCCTGGGCATCATTGCGGGGCTCGTGCTGATCGCCCTTACCGGCATTCAGTGGATTGACAGTATCGTGGCCATCGTATTCGGGGTGATCATTTTTGTTACGGGCTACAAAATTCTGCGCAGCTCACTGGCCGGCATTATGGATGAATCGGACCGCGAGTTGCTGGCCAAGATGGTGAGCCGCCTCAACCAGCACCGGGAAGAAAACTGGATTGATTTGCATAACACCCGCATCATCAAGTTTGGTAGTGTGCTGCACCTGGATGCCCACCTGACGGTGCCGTGGTATCTCAACGTGCACGAAGCCCATAACGAAATCGACCGGCTGGCCGGCCGGGTGCGTGAGGAATTTGGTGAAACACTGGAGCTCTATGTCCACTCCGATGGCTGCCTGGACTTCTCGTGCAAAATCTGCAGCAAGTCGGGTTGCCCGGCTCGTCAATCACCATTTGAAAAAAGAATCGAATGGACCGTTCAAAACATTTCCCAAAATCAAAAACACCGGGTTTCTACACCGTAAATTCGTAACGGCAACCGGTCAGCGGCCTTTCTTGCCATTAGTCTCTTCAGGGAAATTAACCGATTTCAATCACCACATCATCGGTGACCGGATGGCCGACACAGGTCAGCACGTAGCCTTCGGCTCGCTCACTGGCGGAAAGGCCCTCTTCTTCATCAAGCTTTACCTTTCCACTGAGTGCTTTACCGCGGCAGGCCGTGCAAAGTCCGCTTTGGCAGGAATAAGGTAAATCAATGCCCAGGTCGAGAGCGGTTTCCAGAATCGTGCGGTTAGGCTCTACCTGGAATTTGTACTCCTGGCCATCGTACAGAATTTTGACTTCGTGGGCGGTGTTACCGCTTGCAGCTGGTTCCTTTTTGGGCTGCTTGTCGATCGTCCCCTGCACAAAGCTCTCTTTGAAGATTTTGGGCTCCGGAATATTTCGGGCGGCCAGCAGGGTCTCCACGTTTTTCATCATGCCTTCCGGGCCGCACATCAGGTACGTTGTTTTGTCAAGGCCCCAATCCGGAATGCGCTCAAACAACCGCGTGAGCATATCATGGTTCAAGAGTCCGGAATACCCCTGCCAGTTCATAGGCGCGTTGTCGAGAATATGGATAACATGCAGCCGCCCCTGGTCAACCGTTTGGAGTTTATCCAGTTGCTCTTTGAAAATGATGCTATCAATATCGCGGTTACAGTAGATGAGCGAACAAATGCTGTTGGGCTCCAACGCCAGGGTAGTTTTGATGATGCTCATCATCGGAGTGATGCCCGATCCACCGGCAAACATCACCAGATGCCTTTTATTGCCGGAATGGTATTCGGTGGTGAACTGCCCCATAGGCTCCAATACTTTCACCCGGTCACCTGCTTTCAGGTTATCCGCCAGCCAATTCGACATCAGGCCTTTATCTACCCGCTTTACGGAAACGGCCAGATCGTCATCCACTGCGGGGGATGAGCAAAGGGAATACGCTCTGCGAACCTCTTTGCCGTTGATGGGCAGGATGAGGGTGAGGAATTGACCTGCTTTGTACGAAATTTTTTTCTCGGGCTGTTCAAAAACGATGCTGATGGCATCCCGCGTCTCCCGGACGATCTGCTTGACCTTTAAGTCGTAGTAGTGAGGGCCGCTGTGCGCCTGCTCTTCTGCTTTCTTATCCCCTTTGCGAAATAATCCGAACGCCATGCACCACGTGGTTTTAGGTCGGCAAAATTAACCAATCCCGATCCAATCAACACCATGAAGCAAAAAATGTTCAGCGTGTTGGTTAAAGGTTCAACCAGTACGTAAACTTGAACACCAGTGCCCGGTTCTTACTTCGGAACGTATCCGAAAAATAATTTTCGGTGTACACAATGAAAAAATCCGAGGCCGGCTTGTACCGCCACTGGAAACGGGCGTTCAAATTCACGTTCTCGGCCAGGTTATTGTACTGCGCAAACGTGGTGAGGAAAATCTTGTCGGTAAAGGTCAGGTCAAGTCTTGGGCCCACGAGGAAGAGTTTTTCCGTGCCGTAGTTTTCCGGCAACTTCAGGTCGTTGTAATCGAAAGTGATGGAAAGGCTGCCATAGGGTTGGTATCGGTAGCTGAGTTCGCCATTGATATTCAAATTCGTACCGTTATAGAATCCTCCGGAGTTTACCTCAACCGAATAGCGAAACAACGGTCGTTGATCCGACTCGTAGCCTATGGAAAATGTGCGCCAGTCATACTCCTCTCCTCTGTTGTAGGTAGTGTATCGGTCAGGATCAATGGGATTAAAGGAGTTCGTCAGAAACTGGTAGGTGTACCCATAAGAAAGGCTCAGATTCGAAGTATTGAGAAAATTAAAATTATAGGCCACACTGGCGGATCGATCGGTGACAGTGCCGCCTGGAATTGTTCGAAGGCTCAGGTCAAGGCCAGGGCCCATATTGGCCAGTATCTTACTCTTGGGGAAAAAAGTGCCATTGCCACTGATGAAGCTATTGGCCAGGCCCGGGTACACCCGAATAAGGGGCACAAACCCGACTTCAGCATTGTAATTCTTTTGTATAAAGGTGTGGCCAAAGAAGAATTGGTAGTTGCGTTTGGTGTGCTGCACAAATCCACCACCGGTCATGTTATCCGTAGCATTAAAATCATCAAACGATTTGCTCGCGTACAAACTGGCGTACCAGCTGTTATCCGGGTTTCGGGTTTCCAGGTCAACCGTTAACACGCGGTTGTATTTATTCAAGCTGGCAATGGTGTCGCCATTAACAACTTTGTCGCGCCACAACTCGGTATTAAAATACTTCAGAGAATCGCCTTCGTTGATCCCAAGCGATTGCTTGTTGACCATTGAAATCTGGATGTTCGATTGCTTCCAGAAATTGCGCTGAATGGCTGCCACGGAAAAGTTCTGAGCCGGAAGCCCCATGGATTGCTTTTCGCGGGTTTGCATATTGAGTACACTGATGCGCCAATCTTTGGAAAGCGACCCACTCAACCGGGCACCATACAGGATGGGAATTAATCGGATAACTCCGGACGTGTCGCGCGCCAAACCAATACGTCTGGAGAAAAAAGGCCTGGCCTCGGGGAAGCCCGCGCGATCAAACAGGTCGCTGTTCTCCAGGAAAAACTGCCTTCGTTCGGGAAACTGAAACTCAAAACGCGTGAGGTTGATCACCTGGCGATCGACCTCAACCTGAGAAAAATCGGGATTGAACGTGAGATCGAGATTCAGCGAGGGCGTTACCGCCACCTTGGCATCAAACCCTGCCTGCAAATTGCTGTCATTCGTAGTTGGCTCGGTCTGCTTGTCAGCCGACAGGCCACCAGCCACATAAGGAATTATGGAAATGTTGGTGGTGTGATGCGGGGGCGGTTCCTCCCAGATCAAATTGCCCGAATAGGCAAACGATGCCGGTATAAATTGGATAGGCGTTGCCACCCAACTGGATACCAGATTTCGCTTGCGGTCCCACCGCAAAAACGTCACGTTCCAAGTGGTCAGCTCATTTTTATAGCGAAAGCTTTTGAACGGGATCGCCAGTTCGGCAATCCATTTGTCTTTTTCGCGCGTGACGTGCGAGTACCACTTGTTATCCCAGGTGTCGCTGTAAGCCCCATCATCCGAACCCCCGCCTGCGATGGTTCCCTCCGCCTGCACGCCAAAGGGCGTTACCTGAAAATAGAAACCATTGATGCGGTCGTTGTAGGGGCCCAGGTAAATCCCGATGTTGTCTGTGCCATCAAAATCAAAGTCGCGCCTGAGCGATTGCATGAGGTCACGCGAGTCATCATCATAGCACACGTAGGAGACATACAGATTATGCTCATCAAAGGTGAGCCGAGCCTCCGTTTGAAAGGGTGCCAGCGCTGTATCATACGGAAAGTTCATAAAGAAATCGGTAGCCACCTGGGCCGCTTTCCAGGCCGGCTCGTCCAAAACACCATCCAGTTTGATGGCATCCGTGGTCTTTCGTATGCGCAATTCAGTGCCTGGCTTGTTTTGTGCATCTGCCCGCAGCGCCACAAGTAGTAACAGAACCGAAGAGAAAATGAAGAACTTCATCAAGAAGGGCGCAAAACTAAAAGGTTTGAATTAATCCTTCAGTAACGGTAATTGTTAAGGAAGGGTTAAAGAATTACTTTTACGGTTTATAAGCCGGATGAATACCCTTTCCCCGCTCCAGGCCCTCTCCCCCATTGATGGCCGATACTTCGCCACCACCGAAAAGCTTGCGCCTTACTTCTCCGAATTCGCACTGATGAAGTACCGGACACGCGTAGAGGTAGAATATTTCATCGCGTTATGCGAATTACCGTTGGCCTCCCTTGCCACGTTCCCACGGGAAAAATTCAGCGCACTCCGAAAGACCTATGAATCGTTCACTGAGTCGGACGCAAATGAGATCAAGCAGATTGAAAAAACGACCAATCACGATGTCAAAGCGGTTGAATACTACCTGAAAAACCTCTTCGAGCGCGAAGGATGGAGTAGCTATAAGGAGTTCATTCATTTTGGGCTTACCTCCCAGGACGTCAATAACACGGCAATTCCGCTTTCCCTGAAAGAGTTCCTGGAACAACAGTACTGGCCTGAACTCGAGGCATTGATACACCAACTGGCCACCCGGGCCAGTCAATGGAAGGACGTACCCCTGTTGGCGCGCACGCACGGGCAACCGGCCTCCCCCACGCGGCTCGGTAAAGAAGTGGATGTATTCCGAACCCGTCTGCAAATTCAACTCGCTCAGCTCAAAGCCATTCCCCACAGCGCCAAATTTGGCGGGGCTACCGGCAATTTCAACGCTCACTGCGTGGCGTACCCGGCCGTGGATTGGAAATCATTTGGCGATGCCTTTGTCGCCAAGAATTTGGGGCTGAGCCGCAGCCATCCGACTACACAAATTGAACATTACGATAACCTGGCGGCACAACTCGATGCCTGCAAGCGAATCAACACTATTCTCATCGACTATTGCCGGGATGTATGGCAATATGTTTCGCTCGAATATTTCAAGCAAAAAATTAAAGCGGGCGAGGTTGGCTCCTCGGCCATGCCGCATAAAGTGAATCCCATTGACTTTGAAAATGCCGAAGGCAATTTGGGCATTGCCAATGCCCTGTTCGAGCACCTGTCGGCCAAATTACCGATCAGCCGCCTGCAGCGGGACCTTACCGATTCAACAGTATTGCGAAATCTGGGCGTGCCCTTTGCTCACAGTTGGTTGGCCATTCAATCGGTGAAGAAGGGTATGGAAAAACTGGAGCTCCATCAACAAGCCATTGAACGCGACCTGGAAAATAATTGGGCCGTGGTGGCCGAAGCCATTCAAACTGTGTTGCGAAGAGAAGGCTACCCCAACCCGTATGAAGCATTGAAAGCGTTAACGCGAACCAACACCAAGATTGATCAGGCGGCCATCACAGGTTTTATTCGATCTCTTGACGTCCCGGAAACCGTAAAAGAAGAACTACTGCGGATTACTCCGTTTAGCTACACCGGTATCTAACTCTCGGGCGTGTAAAGCAGACGCTTGCTAGCAAAATCATATAAGGTTAGTCGCCTTAGATTGTAGTAGGAAGTCCAGAAGGAGCGCAGAGCCGCGAGATAGCTGCGCTTGGCATCATCTTTTTCGGTGAGGGCGATGTTGAGGTTGGTAATGTCAATCTTGCCAATCAGGTATCGGTTTTGTGCCACGGCATAGCGCTCCTGCGCCACCTGGTCCGATTTACGGGTGATTTCAATTTGCAGACGCAACAACTCAAACTGCCGCACCTGGGTCATAATCTCTTGCTCAAAATTGACTTCATCCTGCGTAATGATATAATCGTTGAGCTTTTTGTTGGCAATGGCCGTGCGCATCATGGCCTTATTGCGGCCCCAGTCAATCACCGGCACGCTAAACGTAACGTTAACCTGCTGTTGGCGTAGCGGGTCGGTATACACATCGCTGATGACGGGGGCTGAGTTATTCAAGCCAAACGAAGCGGTAAGCGTGGTACTAAACCTACGCCCTTTTGTTTCGGCCAGGTCGCGTTGCGCTTCTTTTCGCCTTCGCTCAAACGCCAGGAACTGCGCCCGGTTCTGACGGGCATACTGCATGGCCGTTTCCGGATCGATTACAAACTGGGGGATTTCCTCCGGGAGTACAAGCGTGAACTCTTCATTGTCATTGAGCCCCAGGTAAATGCGGAGATTAAGTTTGGCATTTTCCGCATCGAGCCGGGCCTGGGCCAGGTTTTGACGCGAACGCAACAATTGCAACTCCACTTGCAGAAGTTTATCCAGCGAGGTAGTGCCAATGTTATACCGTCCTTGTTCGATCTTATAAATCGTATCATTATTTGCCAGATTGAAGGAGGCGATCTGTTCCCGAATCTGTGCATCAATCACTAGAAAAAAGCGATCAGTAGCTTCTTGTGATATCGCCTCAATTTCCTCAACAAACTCCCGCTTCGATTCCTCGTACCGGATCGGCTCAATGGCCCGTTGCCACTTCAGCGGATTAAAGCCAAACAACGGCTGATTTAACTGGATGTTGAGGAGTGTCGCGTTCCACAGATTGGTATTTTGCTGAAGATCCTGGAAGTAATTGTAGTTGGTGTTTGCCGAGATCTGACCGCCTGTCCACGGCAAGGGTTGCTCGAGCCCCAGATTGGCGGAAGCGTTGGTTTGATCAATGGATTGAAAAAGAATACTTCCATCGGGTTGCCGAACCGGAATGAAACTCTGGCTGTAGGCGGGTATGCCACCCGACAGCCTCAGCTGGGGGTTCAGGTTCGTTTTAAAACTCCGGTATTGCCAATACCTGTTTTCTTTTCGTGTCTCCGCCAACTTCGCGAAGGGCGACTTGGCGAGTGCCTGATTGATAACATCCTGAATGGTGAAATTCCGCTGGGCAACAGCCAGGTGGCCGGCCAGGATGCACCAGAAAAGAAAAACATACTTATTCATATCGTAGCGATTCAATGGGATCCTGTTCTGCGGCCCTGCGCGCGGGGGCAATACCAAATATTAACCCCACAAGTGCGGCTACACCGAAGGAAAGGAGTATCGAGGCAAGGCTGATGATGGTGGGAATATTGGCTACCGAAGACACTAAGTATGCCAGCGCTATGCCCAAGGAGATGCCCAACAAACCGCCACCCACACTGATTAACACCGATTCGAACAAAAACTGCTGAACAATGTCTGACTTGCGGGCACCAAGCGAAAGGCGCAGACCAATCTCCTTGATCCGCTCCAGCACGGAGGCCAGCATAATGTTCATGATGCCAATGCCACCCACCAGCAATGAAATTCCGGCAATGGCACCTAACACATAGTTAAAGATGTCATTTGTTCGCTGCTGCTGCTTCAGCAATAACTCCGGAATCTCAATTTCAAAGTCAACGACATCGTAATGTCGCCTTGACAACGTTCGCGTGAGAACTTCAGCCGTGGGCATTAACAAATCCGTTTCCGCTACTTGTAAAACGAGCCGATCCAGTTGATGATAGTTCTTGCTTTCGGCCTCGTTTTCATTCTCTCCTTGTTGGTTTCCACCAATAATGATCACATTTCCACTGCTTTTCATCGCCTCTTTGCGCAACATCTCGGCTGTAATCATATCGCGATTGCGGTACCTCACCAGCACGGTTTGCAACGGAGTATAGATATCCATATTAAAATCGCGGATACCCAACTTACTTATACTGTTTTGCGAGACCGTTCGATCATCGAGCACACCGATAATCGTCAGCCAGTGCGGCCCTACCTTGATACTTTTGCCAATGGGATTCTCCGTAGCAAAAAACTTTGCTTTAATGCCGCTTCCAATTATGCACACCGCAGAACCTATTTTAAGATGTTCTTCTGAAAAAACCTGTCCTTCGCCCAGTTGAAAATTAAAAATAGTGAAGTAGGCCGGTTGCACGCCCACCAACTTAGCTGACCTGCGAAAGCCATTGCGGATAACATAAGTATCGAGAATAATCTCAGGACTTACCTGCGAAAGACCTGGAAACAAGTCCTGAATGGCGCGAACATCGCGCAGCGTCAGGCCGGGAGAGAATTTTTTCTTCTCCTTTTTTCCGACCTTCTCTTCAATTTTTTCCTCTTTCTGTTCAACAATGGGCTTGATTACAATATTGTTCACGCCTACTAACTTGATCTGATCGAGCAATTCCTGCTGTGCCCCATTACCAATGGCCAGCATGGCGATAACCGCGGCAACACCAAAAATGATTCCCAGTGCGGTAAGTAACGACCGCACCTTATTCATGCGCACCGCCACCAGCGCGATACTGAAATTCACCAGAACACGGGCCAGCATTAATTCAGATTTTGAGCAGTCGTGCTGTCTGACTCCTTCTTTTTGCGCTTGCCGTTAAGTTGTTCCAGCAGCTTCACGGGCTTATCTTGCTTGCCTTCGGGCACCGACAAATACACATTCTCGCCTTCGCGTAGTCCCAGCAACACTACGGCCTCATTGGCATTGGCCTGACCCAGTTGTACTTCTTGCTTGGATCCATCGCGCAGAAAAACATAGGTGAGACTATCGCCCTGGCTGTGCAGCGACTCCAGCGGCACGTATAACGCACTATCGATTTTTTCCGCCAGTATCTTGTTGCTGGTGGTCATGGACGGGCGTAAAGCCGGATCATTACCTCTGATCTCCACCATTACTTCAAAAACGCGGGCATCCGAGTTGGGGCGTTGCTCCCCTACGTTGGCTACGTTGGTCACTTCACCCAGAAGTTTCTTGTCCGGGTAAGCATCAAGTCCGACATCCACCGTCTGCCCCGGCTTCACTTTCCTAACATCCACCTCATTCACATAGGTCTTCGACATCATCACCGTAAGGTCTGGCAGGGTGGCCACCGTAGGGTCCCACATGTGGATTTGCGATCCCGCTTTGATGGGGCGACCGTCCCAGCCCTTTTCGTAAATCACCATGCCGTCCTCGGGTGCGTGAACGTCAAAGGACTGAAGAACCTTGGTCATGGCTTCCAGTTCATTCTGGACTTTGCGAAGCTCTGCAGATACTTCGCGCATCTTTTCCACATTCTGATTCTTCTTGATTTTGTAATTATCCTGTGCCTGCTCATAGGCACGCTTGGCTTTGTCGAGGTTAATTTCGGCTTGCTTGATGGTAGCTGGTGGCTCAAACTTCGATTGCTCCAGAATAATGCGCTTCTCGTCCTCTGCGTACTTCAGATTAATTAATTCATCGCGCGATTGGCGCATTTGCAGCGTGGTGTCCAACTGCGTTTGCGTGTATTTGGAACTGGCCTTTTCAAGCTCGATCTGCTTGGCCGTAAACTTCTTTTGAAATTCAGATGGATCCAGGGTTGCCACCCAGTCGCCCTTTTTTACGACCGTTCCCTCATTTATGATGTTTTGAATGGTAACCTGCCAGATATCAAAGTTGCGCAACTCCTGAGGCCCTTTAATCTTCACCGAGTTCTTGGCTTCCAATTCACCGGTGGTCTCAATCTCCACCTTAAACTGCCCGCGCTTCACCGTGGCCATAATGTCTGCTGCTTTATTTTCGCTACTCCGGGTAGCCCACGCCACCACCGCCACCAGCACGACCAATACTCCACCAATTACAAGTTTTCGATTCATAGGTTTAAGTTTAGCAAAAGGATCCAGTTGTTGTAAACTGAATCCTCCCCCGATAGGTTACCGGATAAACGTTAAAAAGTTGCAAAATAGTACCTACTGCGGCATTCCTTTTTTCACTGTTACCTTCGCCAGGGCGGCCTCTTTGGTGATTTTGCCCGAACTGTAATCCCTTAACACATCCGCTTTTACGGAGTACTCCAGGGTAGCCGGTAGTCCGCACTGCTTGCACCGCGTCATTTTTACATGTAAGGATAGCGTCTCATTGTCCTTTAAGCTCTTCAGGGTGCGTCCATACTCCAGTATGTCTTCCTTGATGCCCTTTTCAAAGGTCGGGTACAATTCTTTCACTTTTTGATCGCGCTCTTCCTGCGTCAGGTTTTCAAGATTGACCGTGGGCATATCAAACCTGCGGTTACCCCGATCGTGCGCAGAATAGACACTCATGTAGTACACCACACCAAAATCGGTGAGTCGTTCGAAGAAGATGTCGTTCGCAGTGAAATAAGTTTTTGACAAGTCTTCGCGATAGAGGCGTTCCAGTATGCTGGAAAACAATTCGAGATCGGGTTCTTTCTTATCGGAGGTAGTCGTGTTAACCACCTTGATCTTCGCGAGCATCTGTTCGCGCGACAATTTTCCTTGCTTGTATTCGTTGATATCTCCGCGAAGGGCCTCCACTACCAGGTAGGATCGTTTCGGTTGATCAAAGCCCATCCAAACATCCCCGGCATCACCCCGATTGGTAATGACAATTCGTTCCTCGGGTTTAAGTTGACCAATCAGATCACCGTAGTCGACCAAAAACTCTTTCGCCACCTCCGCGAGCTTCTTCGTCATAATCTGGTTCAGACTGTCGCGATTGGGGGCGGCTGCGGCACGCCCGACACGGGCTGAGCCCCGAATGCCTTCCGTGCGCGCCCGACCGCGAGACTCGCGCAATTCGGATTCAAGCTTTCGCTGTTCTTCTTCCAGTTCGCGTTGCCGATTCTCCATCTCACGCTTAGCCTCCCGATCGGCCTTGCGCAATTCCTCTTCCAACTCACGAGCCTCGGCTTCCAACTCCGAAAGCCGGTCGGCCACATCTTCCCGTTCTTCTTCGTCCGTGCTGAAGGAATAGGAGTACATACGCCCCGCGACCGGATATTGAACCACGATGGGATCCAACGGTGCCAAGGCGCCCCAAACCCCCATCATTTCGCCCGGCAGGCGAAACGTAACGCCATAACCAGGCATATATTTTCCCTCAACTTCCATAGGAAAGAAATATCTGCGCTCGGACTGTTGCCGCAGCAATGTATTGAGAATGTTCTCCGCCACTTCGATATCGCGCTCCATGCGGGCCTCGTCAATCTTCTGTGCCTGCACCAAAACCGGCAAGCCGGCTATTGCCGATATCACCGCCACAACCAACCCTTTTACAATGTGTTTCATGATGTCAATGTTTATTACTGCTTAGATCAATAGCTGGTGAATTTAGTTTTAGGATTAGCCGAAGAAATTATACTGGCCAGAATTTGCTCGGTCTCCTGTTGAAACTGTCCCGTGTTTTTCTCGATGTCCGTCATGCGCGCCTGAAACATGGTTAAGTCCTGGTTTCGCTGCTCTTGCAGGTACTTGGAAAAATCGATGAGTAAGTTCTCGATGTACACCTTCTGCTCGTTCGAGGACAATTTCATGTAGTCTTTCATCGCAGCCAGGTTCCGGTCTTGCAAATCGGTGGCGAATTGGCGCACCTGCGCCTCGGAAGCCGTGGCGGCTACCTGCACCAGACGATCCATCCGGGACGAATTGACCGCCAGCGCGGACTTAACCGATTGATCAAGCCTGGCTTGATTCGCGGCCAATTCTGTTTTCCACACCTCGTTGTTCTGCTGCAGCGATTGATCGATCATATTCTGAACATGCGAAGCGGTCAACGACTCAGTCGGTTGAGCGATGCTCTTCGGTTCGCCCATACGAATCACCAATTCCCCTTCCGACCACGAAACACGTGTGCCTACGAGGCTCAGGGTAGCCATAAACAATGCTAACCCGGCTGCCAGGCCGAGGCTCACTTTCATAAAATCCGTACGCCACAAACTGCTTTTGCGCGCTTGCTCATCCGGAAAAATAAAGGAAGGCGCAATCACCTCTTTGTCTTCTACAGCATGAAGCCTGTTGCGCACATTCTGTAACGCCTGCAGCTCGGCTCGCGCCTCAGCATGTTGCTCTAGATAACGTTCCACATCGGCACGTTGTTGAGGCGTCAACTCATCATAGAGGTACGCCATCAGCATTTCCTGATCAGGTTTAGTTTTCATAACCAAACGATTCTTTAGTAAGATTTTTCTGTTCCAATATTTTTTTCAAACCGTCTAACCCGTAGTACAGCCGGCTCTTGGCCGTATTCTCCGATATATTGAGCGCCTCCGCTATTTCGCGGAACTTGAACCCTTCATACTCTTTCATAATCACAACTGTACGCTGCTCCTCACTCAGCTCCAGCAAACATTGCTGCAGCAAGTCGGAAAGTTCGGTCTGGCGCAATTGGTGCTCGGGGTTTTCGTGCCGATGGGGCGTTTCGATCCGTAATGGTCCGCTGCCGGGCGTTTCGCCCAGCGACACCGTACGCCTTGACTGCTTCCTGCGCAATTCCTCCCGGCAGTTGTTCACCGCTATGGTGTATAACCACGACTTAAACCGACCCACCTCCTGGAGGTGCGGCAGATTTCGGTGCATGGAGATGAATGTCTTTTGCGCAACCTCCATCGCCAGGTCATGGTCGAAAAAGAACTTATAGCCGAAATTATAAATGCGCTTGTACCACAACTGCATCAGTTTGCCCTGGGCATGGCGGTCGCCTCCGCGGGCCTGCAGGACCAACGCATCGGTTTGCATCATGGGTGATGTCGGTAAGGTTTCGACCACTGGAAAACCGTCAAATTATCCTCAATTACCTGCTTTTGAAGTTGAGATGGAAGCCAGGTTAAAATAGTTTTAAACGGCAAGACTTTTTGCCGGGTTGGTGCGCCTTGTACAGACGGCATGTATCTTTGCCGCCCGGATGAAAAAACTGATTTCGTGGCTGGTGCGGTATGTGCCGCGTAAGTATTTGCAGCTTTTCAGCGGCATGGGCCTCAAAATCGTAGGTCTTTTTTACCGCGGCAATGCCGTTGAATGCCCGGTGTGCGGGCACACCTACCGGAAATTTCTTCCCTACGGGCGAATCAACCCCCGGCCCAATGCTCTGTGTCCGAACTGCCTGTCGTTGGAGCGCCACCGGTTAATCTGGCTGTACCTCAAACAGAAAACGGATTTTTTTCAACGACCGCAGCAGGTGCTTCACATCGCGCCCGAGCACTGTTTTATTAAGCCGTTCGAGCGGCAGCATGGCATGGGATACATCACGGCCGACCTGGAGTCTCCCCTGGCGAAGGTGAAAATGGATATTCACGAAATGCCTTTTGCGGAGAACCAATTTGACGTGGTGTTATGCAATCATGTGCTGGAGCACGTGCAGGATGACATAAAAGCCATGCGCGAGATTCAGCGCGTGTTAAAGCCGGGCGGGTACGCCATCCTTCAGGTTCCGTTCTTTCACCCGGTACCCGCGGTCACGTACGAAGATTTCACCATCACGGATGCCCGTGAGCGCGAAAAGGCCTTTGGCCAGGCGGACCATATCAGGAAGTTCGGCCGGGACTACGTTGAACGAATTTCGCGAGGCGGGCTACAGGCAGAAGCCAGCCGATTTGCCGAAACCCAAAGCCGGAGATTTGGTATTGAGAACCGGGAGATTCTATACCTCGGCCACAAATAAAAAAGCCCGCGGTTAGGCAGGCTCTTTTCACTTTCAGTAAGGCTACTTACCCAACTTATCGAGCACGTCCATCACTTCTTTCACGTGCTTGCGGCTGGTTTCCAGCAGAGCTCGTTCTTCCGAGTTCAAATCCAGTTCAATAACTTTCTCCACTCCGTTTTTGCCCAGCACGACCGGAACACCGAGGTAGCAGTTCTTAATACCGTATTCGCCATCCAGTTGAATACATACCGGCAGGATTCGATGTTGATCTTTCACGATGGATTCGACCATTTGGGCGGCTGCCGAACCGGGCGCATACCACGCGGAGGTGCCCATGAGTTTCACCAACTCGCCACCACCCACTTTGGTACGTTCCACAATGGCGTTCAACTTGTCTTTGTCGATCAGCTCGGTTACCGGAATACCCGAAACCGTGGTATAGCGCGGCAGTGGCACCATGGTGTCACCGTGCCCACCCAGGATCATCGCCTGAATATCTTTTGGAGATACGTTTAGTGCCTCGGCCAGGAATGCGCGATACCGGGCCGTATCCAGAATGCCGGCCATACCCATAATGCGGGTCCGTGGCAGTTTAGATGTGATGTGCGCCTGATAGGTCATCACATCCAGCGGGTTGGAAACCACAATGATGATGGCGTTCGGAGAATGCTTTACCACATTTTCGGTTACCGACTTCACAATCGTGGCGTTGGTTCCGATCAAATCATCGCGGCTCATGCCCGGCTTGCGCGGCAGTCCCGAGGTGATCACCACAACATCCGAGTTGGCCGATTTCGCATAGTCGTTGGTCGAGCCGATGGTGCGGCTGTCATACAAATCGATGGGCGCCTTTTGCCAGATGTCGAGTGCCTTGCCTTCGGCCAAGCCCTCTTTGATATCAACCAGAACAATTTCATTGGCCACCTCGCGGTAGGCCAGCACATCGGCACAGGTAGCGCCTACATTACCCGCGCCAACAACCGTAATTTTCATAGTGTTAGAGTTTGAATCCGTAGTTAAGTAGTGCTTAAAAGCGCTCCAAGTTAGGGGTAGGACGGCAAACCAAAAAACTTATTCGACCATTTCGCGCGACCATTGGACTCTTAACATCTGGCGGGTGTTGGGGGTTATCCGGGCCCACTCCGCCACGCGGTGACCGACTAGCCAAACCACCCGGCCACCGGACTCCAACACGGTGACTTCGGGCTTATGCGAGCGTGGCACTTTCGCGTCAATCAACATATCGCTGACTTTGCGCGTGCCCGTCATGCCAAACGGCTGTAGCACATCGCCCTCCCGCCATCCGCGCCAGGTCAGGGGGAACGACAGGCAATCCAAATCGAGGCAAGCCGCAGCAGCGTCAGCAGCTATTGCGGGAGGTTCTACAAAAAAATGCAACTGCTGTGAACCCAGGCGTGCAACGGTTTCGCCTTGATCGATCAAAGCCTCGCCCGGTGAATCGGACAGGGGCCCAACCAGAATGGCATCCCGATCGACAACGGCCACGTGGGTATGGGTCAAAAAACGGGCACCCACATGATCTCTGGCTTCCGTCAGTTGCTGAACCTGCGAAAGGGTAAATCCATGACCCCGCATGAGTTCATACAACACCGAAACCGGTGCAGGCTGCCCGGTCAGCCAACGTTTGGCAATTCGCATTTCAGAGCCAACCACGGTAATCCCCTCCTGACCAGCCGCAGCCAAACCCGCTTTAATCAAAAAAGGCAACGCCTGCGTTTTGGCCAAGCCGCGTTGGAATGTATCCATCAGCGAAGGGTTAATTTTAAGCAACTCGGGCACCACATGGTGACGGACAGCATTACGTTGGTAGTCATCGCCCAGGTTGCTCTCATCCTCACGCCAAGTGATACCCTGACTGGCGGCATAGGTCAGCACTTGTTCGCGTGAAAACGGCAACAGCGGACGTATGATCAATTCGTTTTGCTCAGGTATACCCAACCAGCCATCCCAACCTTTTCCATGAATCCAGTTCAGCAAGACAGTTTCCAGGTTATCGTTTGCCTGATGGGCCGTCACAATATGGGTATACCCCTCCCTTCGGGCCACCTCCACCAGCCATTGGTACCGAAGTTCGCGGGCCGCGACCTGTACCGACACACCCTGACGGATGGCATAGTTATTGGTATCTAAGCGTGTGCTATGAAAAGGTATCTTCCTTTGCTCACACGTTTCGCGGACGAATCGTTCATCTTCGTCAGCGGCAGCTCCGCGCAACTGAAAATTCACATGCCCCACACCCATCGGGCAGCCCGCCTGCTGCAACAGGTGGAGCAAGACCATCGAATCGAGCCCGCCACTGACGGCCACCAGCAGGCGTTGATGGGCGGTGCCCCAGTCCTTTTTCCGGATATGCGCGCGAAAGGCTTCCAACATCGTGTAAAATTAAGTTTTATCTACTTTTGAGCCCGATGATTGAGCGACTACCGTTTGGAATCTGCGTAAGCATCATCGCCATGGCTTTGCTGGCCGAGCCGGTAAACGCGCAGCGCAAGGTAAAACTGCAGCATGCCGATCGTACGAAAGGGCGCATCGTGAATGGAGAGCGTATCGATCGCATGATTGGCAACGTAGTGTTTGTTCAAAATCAAACGACCATTTACTGCGACTCCGCGATCTTCTACCGGTCACAAAATGCTATGGATGCCTTTGGTCGTGTGCGGATTGTCGATGGCGACTCGGTGACCATTACCGCTTCTTTGTTGAAGTACAATGGCAATACCAAAATGGCCAACCTGCGCAAGAACGTGGTGTTCACCAAACTGAATACGACCACCCTGTACACGGACTATCTCGACTATGATCGCGTGAAGAACCAGGCCCGGTATTTCAATGGCGGCAAACTGGTTGACAGCACCAACACCCTCACCAGTGCCAAAGGGTACTACGATATTCCGCGAAACCTGGCCTCCTTCAAGAAAGATGTGGTGGGCGTTAACCAGGATTACACGCTGTCGTCCGACACGTTGCAATACAACTCGCGCACCAAGACGTTGCTTTTTCAGGACGTCACCACCATCATTGATAGTAAAGGGGATAAGGCAATTTATCGTGAGGGATTTTATGACACCCGCTCCAAAACGTCAGACCTGAAAAAGGGCCAGTTTGAGACACCTTCCTATCGCGTTACCGGGGACAAATACCTCATAGACGACAAGCGAAAAGTATACAAAGCGCGAACCAACGTGGTGATGGTTGCCAAGGAAGATCAACTCAACATTTATGGCGACTTTGGTGATTACGACAAAGGGGCTGGTATTTCCAAAGTGTGGGGAAATGCCTACCTGGCCAAGATCACCGAGGAACAAGACACACTCTTTCTGGCAGCCGACACCTTGATCTCGATCGAGAGTCCGGACCCCGCCAAAAAAAGACTTCTCGCCTACCCCAACGTGCGGGTTTTCCGAAGCGACCTTCAGGGCATTGCCGACTCACTGGTATACGTAGCAGCCGACTCCATGATGTATTTCTACGGTGATCCGGTGTTGTGGAGTAACGGCAACCAGATGACAGCCGACTCCATCCGCATGTTGATCCTGAAAAAGAAGATCGACAAAGTGTACATGATCAATAACTCATTTGTCATTTCGCAGGATTCGCTGGGGAATTTCAATCAGATCAAGGGCCGAAAAATGGTGGCGAATTTCCGCCAAGACGCCATTGACCACGTAAATGTGACGGGCAATGGCGAAAGCCTGTATTTTGCCTTGCAGGAGGAAGAAATCAAATCTGACACGGTAGCCGTGGGTAAGATCTTATTCGTCACCGGCCTGAACAAGATCATTTGCAGCAACATGAAGATTAACTTCAAGCGAGGCACGGTGAATAACGTGACCTTTTATGTGAAGCCGGATGCCGAGTTCATTCCTCCACACGAAATCAAAGAAGCCGACACCCGCCTGAAGAACTTCACCTGGCGTATCAACGACAGGCCACGTAAACGGGACGTTACCGGAAAGTGACCCAAACGTTGTTCTTTGCTTGAAATTGTCTGGGCGAACAACTTTTTGTACTCGTGCGCTGGATTTCCTTAACTTTTTATTCTACCTTTCTTTTGCATACGTGTATCCATGGCAAAACGGGCATTTTGGGTGTTTTTGCTGGCTGGGTTTATGATTTCGGGGGCGAGTCAGGCGCAGGAACTCCTCGATCTGCAAGCTACCTACGCAACCACGATAGGCGACCAGGTCCGCATCCCTTTACGACTGCATAACTGGTCTGACAAAACACAAGTTTTGATTATTCGGCTCGTGGAAAACGACCTGCACTCCGGCCAGCACGGTGTTTTTTGCCTGGACAAGACTTGCCTTGAGAATGACGTATCCGAGTTTACCCGAAGGCTGGAGCCTGGTGAAACGCTTACCGGGCTCTCGTTTGTGGTGGAGCCGGGGCTTCTTCCGACCCACAACAATCTGAAATTTGAGATCATCAGCAAGGGCACGATGACTACAAACCCAGTTGAGTACGAGGTTTCACTGGTGATCAACGAAAAACCCTCAAAACCTTTGGTATTTCAGTCCAAGGAGATCACCATTCAAGACGTGTACCCTAACCCCGTTTCGGATCAGGCGTTCATCGACTATACACTTCACAATGAGCATGTTAAGGCGAAAGTGATTGTCCATAATATCCTGGGGATGGCGATGGGCGAGTACTCGCTGCCCCACACCGAACATCGCGCCAAAATCGATGCAGACAACCTGACCCCGGGCGTCTATTTCTACACCCTTTACCTCGATAACAACGGGGTTCTCACCCGAAAAATAATCGTGAGAAAATAACGCCCTCACCGGGTCGTTTTAGTCGTGGGCAGATTTACACAGGTATCGTATATTTGCAGGCTATTTTTCAGTGTACCTCAAAAAATGAAGCAATTTCGCTGCTTTAAGCCGTCTGTGTTACTCCTGCTCCTGCTGGTAGTGGCTGGGGCGTGTTCAAAATTCAGGAGGATTGAGCGAAGCGAAGATTGGCGGGTGAAATACGAAGCGGGCCTGGAGTACTACGACAAGAAGGATTACTATCATACGGGGATTTTGTTCGAACAAATCCGCCCGATTGTTCGCGGGTTGCCTGAAGGCGAAAAAGTGGAATTTTACCTGGCTTATTGTCAGTATTACGAGCGCAGTTACATTTTGGCGGCTGACCAGTTCCAATCGTTTTATGAAACGTACGGTCGCAGCAGCCTGGCTGAGGAGGCGATTTTTATGCAGGCCTATTCGATGTATGCTTCAGCACCGGCATCTAATCTCGATCAAAGCAGCAGCATCGAGGCCATGTCGGCCATGCAGAACTTTATTAACCGTTTCCCCAATAGCAAGTTTGTGGATCGGGCTGTGGAGGTGATTACGGAGAGTCAGCGTAAACTGGAAGAGAAAGGATACCAAAACGCATTACAATACTTAAAACTGCGCTATTACAAAGCCGCGATCATCGCATTCGATGATTTCAAAGCGGCCTTCCCGGATTCCAAGTACCTGGAGGAGATTGCTTTCCTGAAAGTGCAGGCCCAATATGAACTGGCCAAGGTCAGCATCCCAAGCAAACAACTGGAACGGTATACCGAAACGCTCTCACTCTACCAGGAACTGGTTGACAACTATCCGTCCAGTTCGTTTCTGAAACAGGCGGAGCAGTATTACCGGGATAGTCAGGCAAAAATTGCAAAACTAAAAAACAACAATTCGTGAACCCTATGGCCGTACAACCTTCAATTGTCACCCGCGACATCGACCAAATCGCACAACCGACCGGTAACATTTACGAGTCGGTGGTTATCATCAGTAAGCGCGCTCGCCAGATTGCCGTCAACATCAAAGAAGAGTTGAACGGTAAGTTGGCTGACTTCGCCACCACGGTGGATAACCTGGAAGAAGTTTTCGAGAATCGCGAGCAAATCGAGATCTCGAAGTATTACGAGCGTATGCCCAAGCCTACCTCAACGGCTATTGAAGAATTTTTGGAGGGCAAGCTGATGTACCGCATGCGCAGTGCTGAAGAACCCACTGAGAAGAAAGAGGAATAAATGAACCTGGAGGGCCGAAAGATCGTCCTCGCGGTTACGGGCAGCATTGCCGCCTATAAGTCAGCCCATCTCGTGCGCCTGCTGGTAAAAGAGGGTGCCACGGTAAAGGTGCTGATGACTCCGGCTGCCCATGATTTTATTACACCCCTTACGCTTTCCACACTTTCCAAGAACCCGGTCCTCACTGCTTTTTCTGAAGGCAACCAGGGCGAGTGGAACAATCATGTGGAACTTGGCCTCTGGGCTGAGGTTATGATCATCGCGCCTCTGAGTGCCAACACACTTGGCAAGATGGTGCAGGGTATCTGCGATAATCTGGTTTTGGCGACCTACCTCTCGGCACGCTGCCCGGTCATCATAGCCCCGGCTATGGATCTGGACATGCTGCAGCATCCATCCACGTTACAGAACCTGGAGGCTGTAGCCCGATTCGGAAACCACCTGGTGGAGCCCGGAGTGGGCGAACTGGCCAGCGGGCTGATCGGAAAGGGGCGGATGGCCGAACCTGAGGAAATTGTCGACTACCTGATCGCCTTCTTTCGCCAGCAAAATCGGCTGTCGGGCAAAACAGCCCTGGTGACGGCCGGGCCCACGCACGAGGCCATAGACCCTGTTCGGTTTATTGGCAATAATTCTACCGGTAAAATGGGATATGCCATTGCCGAAGCCCTGGCTGCGAGCGGAGCTGAGGTTCATGTGGTCTCAGGACCCACCCATCTCGCATTGGAGCACCCGCGGGTTTCCATCACGCGCGTAACGTCAGCCCGGGAGATGTACGATGCCTGCCAGCAGAAATTCCCTACCACTCAAATTGCCGTACTGTCGGCAGCTGTTGCGGATTACCGGCCGGTGGTTCAGGCTCAGTCCAAAATAAAGAAGTCGGGCGAAAACATCAAATTGGAGTTAACCCAGAATCCAGATATCGCAGCCGAATTGGGCCGGCAAAAAAAGGCGGGGCAATTTGTGGTGGGCTTTGCGTTGGAGACGGACAACGAACGGGCGAATGCCGAAAAAAAGCTAGCAACTAAGAATTTCGACCTGATTGTCCTTAATTCGCTTCGCGATGCCGGGGCGGGTTTTGGTCATGACACCAATAAAGTCACCGTAATGGGTAAGAAGGCGTTTGTTCGTGAATTTCCATTGAAGTCGAAAAAACAACTCGCCTACGACATCGTTGATACCATTATTCAGCATGTGGGCTCGTAACTTTCTTTGGCTTTCCTTTTTGATTGTGCCTGTGGTGATGCACGCCCAGGAACTTGACTGCAAGGTGATTGTGAATGGCGATCAGGTGCAAACCACCGACCGCCAGGTTTTCAAAGACATGGAGCGGGCCTTCGCCAATTTTCTCAACGCTAGGCGTTGGACGTCAGACAACTTTAAGGAGCATGAGCGCATCAAATGTTCCATCTTCATCAACCTCAAAAGCGAGAGCAATGTAGCCACCGGGAATTTTTCGGGCAGCGCCCAGATTGCGGCAGCACGCCCGGTATTCAACACCAACTACGAAACGGTATTGCTCAACTTTGCCGATCGCGAATGGGAATTTGAGTATGTCGAGTCACTTCCGCTTGAATACAACGATAACGCCTACATCAGCAACCTGACCAGCATGCTGGCCTTTTATGCTTACGTGATTATCGGCACCGACTACGACTCCTTTAGCGAATTGGGCGGTACACCTCATTTTCAACGGGCCCTGAACGTGGTTAACAACGCGCAAGGTTCCGGAAGACCGGGCTGGCAAGCATTGAGCAGCAACCGGAACCGAAACTCCTATATCGCGGACATTATTAATCCGCAAAACCAGGACATTCGCAGATCATTATACCGCTACCATCGGTTGGCGCTTGATACCTTTGACAAAAACCCTGATGAAAGCCGGGATGTGATCTTGAACACGCTGAAAAGCGTGCAAAAAACCTGGCAGATCAATCCAACCTCCATTTTTGTGATTTCCTTTTTTGATGCCAAAGCCACGGAGCTCACCAACGTTTTTTCAAAAGCCAACCTGAACGTAAAGCGCGAAGCTTTTGATTTGCTCACGCTGATGGATTCCAAGCGCACCATCTACCAGGATATCATGAAAAATTAGGACAGTCGGAAGTCGATTGTCAATCAAAAAAGTTCACGTATTTTCAAGGCTGGTATGCTCAAGCACCTGCTCATCCGGAATTATGCATTGATCCGCGAACTCGAGATGACACCCTCGGGCTCACTCAACGTGATCACAGGCGAAACGGGCGCAGGCAAATCCATTATGCTGGGCGCCATTGGCCTGTTGCTCGGTAACCGGGCCGATACCAAGGCCTTGTGGGACGAAAAGGAGAAATGTGTGACGGAGGGAACCTTTGACCTGCGCGGGCTGCGGCTGAAAAAACTATTTTCCGATCTGGAGTTGGAATACGATGATGACACCATCATTCGCAGGGAAATCAACCCAGCGGGCAAGAGCCGCGCTTTCATCAACGACTTACCCGTTACCCTGGATATACTCCGGCAGGTCGGTCAACGCCTGATGGACATTCACTCGCAGCACGAAACACTGGAACTGGGCACACAAACATTTCAGCTGGAGCTATTGGATACCTATGCCGGCAACCAGAAAATAACGGAGGCGTACGAACTGGCGTGGCAGGAATTCCAACACGCGCGTGCCGAGTTATCGCAATGGGAAGCCGATGCCGCCCGATTGAAAGCCGAGGCGGATTACGTGAACTTTCAACTGACCGAGTTGACGCAAGCCCAGCTGGAAGAAGGCGAACAAGGGCGGTTGGAAGAAGAGCAAAAAGTTCTGGAGCATGCGGAGGAAATCAAACAGCGACTGGTTTCGGTGTTGGCCCGCCTGAGCGAATCGGATGATGCGGTGGCGAACCAACTCGCTGAGGTTCGCGCAGACCTTTCTGCCATTGCCCCGTTCTCGGAGGCCTATCAAAAGTTACTGGACCGGTTCAACACCGTGCGGCTTGAACTGGCCGATATTGCAAACGAAGCGAGCGACATCAACGAACGGGTTGAATTTGAACCCGCCCGTTTTGAAGCTGTCCAGCAGCGGCTCAGCCTCCTTTATCAACTTCAAAAAAAGCACCGGGTGAACGAGGTGGCCGACTTGCTGAAAATACAGGCTGACTTGGAACAACGCGCAGCCACCACCCGCAGTCTGGATGACACCATCGCCCGGTTGCAACAAACCCTTGACGCAGCGGGTAAACAAGTTGCCGCCATTGGCGAGCAACTCTCCGAAAGCAGAACCCGCGTGATGACTTCGCTAAAGCGACAGTTGGCCAGCCTGCTTCACGATCTTGGAATGCCCGATGCCCGGGTTGAAATACATCACCAGCGGGTGGCCCCCAATGCCCGCGGGTTAGATGAAGTGGACTTGCTTTTCAGTGCAAACAAAGGCGTGGCACCCCGAACGCTCAACCAGGTGGCCTCGGGTGGTGAGTTTTCACGCCTGATGTTTGCGGTCAAGTACGTGATGGCCGAGAAAGCCGCGCTGCCTACCCTGGTGCTGGATGAAATTGACACCGGTGTGAGCGGTGAAGTGGCCTTAAAGCTCGGCACGTTGATGAAGGCCATGGCCAGAAATCATCAACTCATTGCCATCAGTCACTTGCCGCAAATTGCCGCCAAAGCCGACACTCACTACCTGGTATTTAAAGACCAAACCGGCAACAAAGCCACCACCGGCATCCGCCTGCTGGCAGCCGAGGAGCGTGTGGACGAAATTGCAAAAATGATCGGGGGCGCGAAACCTACCCCAACCGCCCGCGAAAGTGCCCGGGAGTTGATGACGATCTGAACGCCTGGAGGAAATTCGTTGTTAATGGTTTAGCATTTGTCTAAATTGGTCGGTACCAATTGGAGAAACTGGCCCTAAATTCGATCGTTTCACTAATTTTTTTGAGTACTATGAACATTTTCGTTGCTCGCCTGAACTTTAAAACCAAGCGCGAAGACCTTCAGAAAGCCTTTGAACAATTTGGCGAGGTGACTTCGGCAAAAATTGTAAAGGACCGCGAAACCGGCCGCTCAAAAGGCTATGGTTTTGTTGAGATGCCCAATGACGAGGCAGCCCAAAAAGCCATTGCTGCATTGAACGAAACCGAATTGGACGGCCGCACAATCGTGGTGAAACCGGCCAATCCGAAGGAGCCCGGTTCAACCGCAGGTAGCGGTGAAGGCGAAGGTGCCTGACACCTTTCCCCGGACAACCCTTAGGGCGCTGACGCGCCCTTTTTCATGCCTGGGCTAACCATGTTAATTCCGTTTTTTAAGCCTGTGTTTGTTTGTAGCTTTCCTGCCAATGGCAGAAAGCAATAAAAATTCTCAGTTTCAGATTGTATCGTTTGTCATGGGCCCGGCCCTGTTTGCGGCCTGCCTCATTTTCATTCCTCATGATTTTATCTCCCCAGGTGCCTATCGGGTAATCGGTGTGGCCGCCTGGATGATCACGTGGTGGGTAACGGAAGCGGTGCCCATACCCATCACGGCCATGCTGCCGCTCGTGCTGTTTCCATTCTTAGGCGTTATGAAAATGTCGGAAGCCGCGAGTCCGTACGCCAACCCGATCATCTTCCTGTTCATGGGCGGCTTCCTCATTGCGATGGCATTAGAAAAACACCGGTTACACGAGCGGATTGCCCTGAACATCATTCGCATTACGGGAACTTCGGGCAACGGCATCATTCTTGGCTTTATGCTGGCCACCGGTTTTCTCAGCATGTGGATCAGCAATACCGCCACCGCCATGATGATGCTGCCTATTGCCATGTCCGTGATCAACCTGTTAAAAGCACCAGGCGAAAATGTTATGACGAAAGGTGAGCGCAACTTTGCGCTTGGGCTCATGCTGATGGTAGGCTATGCCGCCAGCCTGGGGGGTCTGGCGACCATCATTGGCACACCGCCCAATGCCGTTTTTGCGGGGTTGCTCGATGAGTTTTATGGCACCAAACTTCAGTTTGGGAAATGGATGTTGGTGGGCGTACCCGTGGCCATCACGCTATTGCTTTCCACACACCTCATCGTCACCCGCATTTTGTTCCCGAACGGGCTCCGGCAGGTGCACGGGTCGGAGCAATTGATCACCGAGAAACTTCGGGACCTGGGCCCGTTGCGCACCGGAGAGAAACGAGTATTGATCATTTTCGCCCTCACGTCACTTTGTTGGATTCTTCAGCAACCGTTGAATCTTCTGGTTGGGCGCGATATGCTAAACGACACCAATATTGCCATGAGTGGCGGCATGCTGATGTTCATTGTACCCGTGAATCTGCGCCAAATGGAATTCCTGCTCGACTGGAAGGATACCGCCAAACTTTCGTGGGGTATCTTATTCTTGTTTGGGGGCGGACTTTGCCTGGCGGAAGGGCTCGAAAATGCGGGTATCATTCAGTTGTTGGGTAAATGGATTGCGGGGCAAAGCAGCTTTGGCGGCTGGCTGGTTTTTGTGTTGATTCTATCGGGCGTTCTCCTTTCGGAAGTCATGAGCAACGTGGCCCTGGTGCAAATATTTGTGCCCGTAGTTTTTGGTATTGCAGACGGGCTCGGGGTTAACCCGGTGTTGCTGGCTATGCCGGTTACGCTCAGCGCCAGCATTGGGTTCATGTTCCCGATTGCCACCCCGCCCAACGCCATCGTGTTTAGCAGCGGCTACATTCGCATGAAGGATATGGTGAGGGCCGGGGTTTTGCTGGACCTGGCTTCCATTGCCATCATCCTTCTGGCATCACTAACCCTTGTTAATTGGGTGTACGGCTAAAAAGTTACGCCACGGCCTGTAACCGCCAGCAAGAACCGCGCGTCAAAGAGACAAAACTTTAAAAGAACACCTTATGAGCGAAGAACAAACAATTATTCCGGTGCTGGGCATCTCGCTGCCGATCATCATCACGCTGGGCGCCTTTATCATGGTGGTGTACCTGCGGAAATACAAAAACATTGAGCGCATGGCCATGATTGACAAGGGTTTATCACCCGACCTGTTTCGGGAGGCAGAAACCGCTGCGGGTGGGCCATTGCGTTGGGGCTTGCTGTTGATTGGCAGTGGACTGGGCCTGCTCATGGGGTATTGGCTGGACTACGCCTTTGACATGGAGGAGGTCGCCTACTTTTCGATGTTGTTCATCTTTGGCGGAGCTGGCCTTGCGATAGCTTACGTGATTGAAAGCAAGCGGAACAAAGCAGCCTAATCGGGCGTGACCGAGCGCGAAGAACATGATTTGATCAGCCGGGTACTATCCGGTGATGAGCATGCCTACCGAGGCCTGGTAGACCATTACAAGCGCTATGCGTTCACCATAGCCTTGAAGATATTGGATAACCGGGCCGAGGCGGAGGAGGCTGCACAAGACGCTTTCATCAAAGCGTTTCAACACCTGCGCAGTTTTCAACGACAGTCGCGGTTCAGCACCTGGTTGTACCGGATCGTGTTCAACACGGCTATTAGCTATCAGCGCAAGCGAAAAACGGTTTACCACGACATTGAAAAACAAATTCTCCTGCACCCGCAGGAAACCGGGCACGAACTGGAGCGCGAGGACAAACAGCGTTTTGTGAATCAGGCGATACACCAACTGAATGACGCTGACCGGATGGCCGTGCAACTCTACTACCTGCAGGAATTTTCACTGGAAGAAGTGGCGGGTATGATGCAACAGCCGATCAACACAATAAAAGTACGCATCCACCGGGCGCGCCAAAGGTTGGCGCAGGAGTTGATGCACGTTTTGAAACAAGAAGCTTTAACTTTATAGTCATGAATGCCCCGCAGGACGAACGACTTTGGCACTATCTGGATGGCTTGCTCACTCCGGCCGAAAAAGCAGAGGTTGAGCGCGAGATACAACGCTCGCCCGAACTCCAGCAGCGCCTCGAAGCCATGCGGCACGTCACCCATTATTTACGTGCCGGCAAAATCGAGGAGCCTTCACGGGACTTCACGGCCACGGTAATGGGAAACCTGCATCGCAAAACTGCTTCCGGGGGACTTTCACCTCGAAACGGGTTGCTCCTATTACTTGGCATTGTGGTGGCCGTGCTGTCGATCTCCTTTTTGATGGGAAAAGGTTCGTATGACAGCCAGACACTTGTGCCGCTCGATCAATTGAATGCACCCGGACAAGTGATGCCGGATCTCCCCTCCTTTCACGTTAACGCCAAGTGGATTATCAGCGCGCTCATGGTTGTAGCCATGGGGCTGGCGTTTGTGGTGCTTGATCAAACGGTCTTGAGGCCATTTTTCAACAAGCGATTACAGCATCATTGATTCCGTCAGGAAGTAGCCCACGTTTTGCCCACCTCCTGTAGCGGAACGCAGCCGCGATAGGCACCCGGCACCGGCTCATACTGCAACACCTGGGTGGCACCCGGTTCGCTCGTAAAGTAGCCCAACAGGGTAAGTTCTTTAACCATCAGAATGAAAGGCCGCTTGGCCTTTGAATCAGCTTTGATCGCTGCCACCGCGTCATCATGTTGTTGCTTGACAAAGGCTAATTGCTCAGCCGGTTTTCCGTATACGAATGAATCACCAAGGGCGGCACGCGCATCTTCGTCAAACTTCTGCAAGCCCTGAAGAAACCGATCCTGATCTTCCTTTGCATAGCACTCCTTCACCACTTGATCAATAAAGGCGGGCACACCCACATCCTTGGCTCCGGGCGTGTCGGTCTTTGGCAACAGGATCTCCGCCAACTCACTCACGACTCCGGCTTGTTCTTCGGTAAGGAACACCGGTTTATAGTTCAATTCAGGTGCCGCTTTGCAACCTTTGAGTATTCCCATGAGGGCCGGGGCCGAAACCGCATAACCCAACACGAGGGCGGTTCGTTGTATGGCATCTCTTCGATTCATAAAGTCAGTTTCTTCGTTTGATTACGTTTGCTTACCGGGCGTTTACAGGTTTTGCTTTTTCATTTCCTCCACCGCATAGTTGACTGCACGAGCGGTGAACGCCATGTACGTTAACGATGGATTGACACAGGCCGCACTGGTCATAAACGAACCGTCCGTGACGAACACATTCTTGCACGCGTGCACCTGATTCCACTTGTTGAGTACGCTGGTCTTCGGATCTTTCCCCATTCGGGCAGTACCCATTTCGTGAATACCCAAACCCAGTCCACCGGGGTTATCAAATGTTTTGATGTTCTTCAGTCCGGCTGCTTCCAGCATTTCGGCTGCATCAGCCGCCATGTCCTTGCGCATCTTGTAGTCGTTCTCCTTGAACTCGGTGTCGAACAAGAGCGTGGGCAATCCATACTTATCTTTTTTATCCCGGTCGATGCTCACCTGGTTGCTGTGGTCCGGCAATACCTCGCCAAAACCGGTCATGCCCATGCGCCAGTTGCCGGGTTTGGTCACCACTTCTTTCAACTCGGCACCAAAGCTGAGTTCCGCCACCATGCGGCTCCAGCCCTCGCGGCTTCCCCCGCCCTGATAGCCAAACCCGCGCAGGTAATCGCGCTTATCCTTACCGATGTTGCGGTAGCGTGGAATGTAGAACCCGTTCGCTCTGCGGCCGGTGTAATACTGATCCTCGAACCCATCATACTCTCCATTGGCCCCTACTCCCAGGTGATGATCCATAATGTTACAACCTAGTTCTCCGCTGTCGTTTCCAAAACCCTTGGGAAAACGGTTCGAGATGGAATTCAACATGATGAAGGTTGACCCCATCGTGGAAGCACATAAAAAGATAACGCGGGCATAAAATTCCATCTGTTGGCCGGACTCGGCATCCAATACTTTAACCCCTGTCGCCTTCCCTTTCTGCTCATCATAGATCAGTTCGTACACAATGGAATTCGGGCGCAAGGTCATGTTACCCGATTTATTGGCTGCGGGCAACGTGCACGCGTTGCTGCTGAAGTACCCGCCATAAGGACAGCCGCGGATACACAGGTTGCGGAACTGGCAATTACCGCGCTGCGGGCTCTCGTTGTGACTCAGCGGGCCGGTGAGGTGGGCCGTGCGACCAATCGTGAGCACCCGGCTGAACCGATCTTTGATTGCCTTCTTCAACTCCTGCTCCAGGCAGTTCAACTCCATGGGGGGCAGAAAAACGCTATCGGGTAGCTGCGGAAGATTTTCCGGCTGCCCGCTGACGCCTATATACTTTTCTACGTACTCGTACCAGGGCGCAATGTCGCTGTAGCGCACCGGCCAGTCGATGGCAATACCTTCTTTCGCATTCGCCTCAAAATCCATAGGCGACCAACGGTAGCTCTGCCGGCCCCACATGATGGAGCGGCCCCCCACGTGGTACCCACGCATCCAATCAAATCGTTTGCCCTCCTTCTCGGTGTACGGGTTTTCCAGATCATTGACGAACCAGTGCTTGCTGGACTGTTTGATGGTGTAACCGGTTCGGTTTTGCACACCTTGTTGCCGCAAATCCTCCTGTGTCGGCCGATCCCCATTCGGAAACTCCCAGGGATCTTTGGTGGCCGTTGGGTAATTCGGGTGCTCCACGTTGCGGCCGCGTTCCAGCACCAACGTCTTCAATCCTTTCTCGCTTAATTCTTTGGCGGCCCAGCCTCCGCTGATGCCCGTACCTACGACAATGGCATCATAGGTGTTTTTTTGTTCCGCGTCTCCCTGGAGGTACATAGTTTGATCACTGGTTAAAGGCTAAAAGGTATAGGATATTTTGTAAATATGGCAACGAGAATAGTCTCAAACGCGGGGAAAAAGGTTAAACGGTTTATCGCCCATGATACGCATCGGTCTTTTGTCGGACACCCACGGATTTCTTGATCCGCAGGTCTTCACCCATTTCCGCGAATGCGATGAAATCTGGCATGCGGGCGATATTGGTGACGCTCAGGTGGCCGATAGCCTGGAAAATTTCAAACCCCTTCGGGCGGTGTATGGCAACATTGACGACCTGACGCTGCGCGCGCGCTACCCGGAACACCAGCGATTTGTGTGTGAGGGCCTTTCGGTATGGATCACGCACATTGGCGGGGCCCCACCCAACTACAATCCTCAAGTACGCAAGATCTTGCTTGCTCAACCACCCGACATCTTCATCTGTGGTCATTCGCACATCCTGCGGGTGAAACGCGATGCTAGTCTTAACCAGATGCTTTACCTCAATCCGGGCGCTGCCGGCAATCATGGGTTTCATCTCGTGAAAACCTTTTTGCGTTTTACCCTGCAGGCAGGCAAAATAGAAAACCTGGAGGCTATTGAATTGGGGAAACGCGGGCAAGTTTAGCCCAAAAAAAAGCCAGCGGTGAGGCTGGCTTTTGGTTATCCGATCGCTCGGAAGAATTATTTCTTGCCTTCTTTCTTGGCTTTGAACTCTTCTTTGATTTTTTCGACATCCACACTTTTGATCACCGGCTTGAAGTTTTCAATCTTCAGGGAGGTGCGTCTGCGGGCGGCCTTGGCTTTGTCTTTGCGGTTTTTGCGCTTCAAGCGGGTAACTGACATGACTTTCGATTTTTAGGAGCGCAAAAATAACCGGTTAGCGTGGTATTGCAAAAGAACCCCCAAAGAATATGACCTAAAAAGGGCTGAAATACAGGAATTTGAACGGTTGCACCCTAAAAATTTGCACCTTTGCCCTGCATGGATAAACCGTCACTTCCCAAAGGCACGCGCGATTTTGGGCCGGCCCAAATGGCCAGGCGGCAGTACCTGATGGAAACCATCCGGCAGGTTTTCCGCAGCTACGGGTTTTTGCCGCTGGAGACGCCCGCTATGGAGAATCTCTCCACGCTAACAGGCAAGTATGGCGAGGAGGGAGATCAACTTCTTTTCAGAGTGTTAGATTCGGGGGATTTTTTGCTCAAGAGTCGGCAAGAAATCAGCGAGCGCATCGCCTCTGAGCAATTAACTCGAGAGTATCTGGTAAATTTGGTTTATGCTTTTTACGATCGCGTCATAAAAAAAGAGAGGGATTCAGGCTTTACGCCCTTCTTTTTAGCAGATGGGCAGGATTTAGTAGAATTTGCAAACATTGAACTGAAATCTTTAAAGCCCTCGGTCGAGGTAGAACACACCAAAAGAATAATTGAAAATCAAGCAGGCACGATCGTAAGTTTCGTTCGCAGCGTAGCAAAAGATACAATACCGGATACAAAAAGAATTTTCAGGTTCGTAAACAACCTTGTGACTTTGGTTTTTCCATATTACGCAGATATCATCAACAAAGAGTATTTAAATTCGGCTAGGATCTCAAAAAAAATTTCCGAAAAAGGACTCCGCTACGATCTCACCGTACCCTTCGCCCGTTATGTGGTGATGAACCGCCACGAGATCGCGCTGCCCTTCAAGCGTTACCAAATGCAGCCCGTGTGGCGGGCCGACCGGCCCCAAAAGGGTCGTTATCGGGAGTTCTACCAATGCGATGCCGATGTGGTGGGAACGGATTCGCTGATCTGCGAAGCGGAAATCATTGGCATGATTACCGAAGTTTTCGCCCAGCTCAACCTGAAGGAGTACTCGATCAAGATCAACCACCGCGGGGTGCTCTCCGGCCTGGCCGAGCTGGCAGGCGTAAAAGAAAAAGAAACTTCGCTGTTCGTTGCCATCGATAAACTGGAAAAAATCGGAGAAGAAAAGGTGCGGGAAGAACTCCTCGCGCAAGGCTTTGACGATGCCCAGGTGAACACGGCCTTTGATGTTTTAACGTTTTCGGGCCGTACAGAGGATAAGTTGAAATTCCTTCGGGCGAAATTCACCGGTGTGCCAACCGGTACCAAAGGGGTGGACGATCTGACGGAAGTTTTCCGCCAGCTGGATCAGTACGGCATTTCCTCGCAGCACGTGGATTTCGATATTGCCCTGGCCCGCGGCCTCAGCTATTATACCGGCTGCATCTTTGAGGTGAAGATTCATGGCGTGGCCATCGGTAGCGTAAGTGGTGGTGGTCGTTACGACAACCTTACCCAGGCCTTTGGCTCTAAAGAACGATTGAGTGGGGTGGGCATTTCGTTTGGTATTGACCGGATTTATGATGCGCTGGACGAATTGAAGCTATTTCCGGAGAGTGCACAAACCTCCACGCGCGTGTTGGTCTGCCATTTTGATGAAGCCACCCGCGCCTATGGCCTTCCGGTAGTTAAGCAACTGCGGGAAAAAGGTGTCGCTACCGAAATCTATCCCGATATCACAAAAGTTAAGAAACAGTTGGAGTATGCCGACCGTAAACGCATAGCCTTTGCCGTTGTCATCGGGGCGGATGAGATGGCGAGTGGCCAACTGACGGTGAAGAACCTGGCCACGGGTGAGCAACAGAAAAAAACCATTGACGAACTGATAGCCTCCCTCGCGTCATGACCGATACAGCGCGCATTACCGACCACAAAATTTCTGCGCGCCTGCTGGCTCTGGCCGATCTTGAGCCGTTGCTGACCGATTCGTGGCGCCTGCAACTTTCGGCCGATGCCCAAACCCGAATCAAAAAATGCCGGGCTTACCTCGATCGCAAGATCAGGGAATCGTCCGTGCCGCTTTATGGCATCAATACCGGTTTCGGTTCGCTTTACAACAAACACATTCCAGCCGACCAACTGGAAAAACTGCAAGACAACCTGGTGAAGTCGCACGCTTGCGGCACCGGGCCGGAAGTTCCGCGCGAGATCGTGCGGATTATGCTGTTCCTCAAAATCCAATCCCTTGCCTACGGCTATTCTGGAGTTCAGCTCAGCACGGTTGAGCGACTGATCGATTTTTTCAACGCACGTCTGGCCCCACGCATTTACGAGATGGGTTCGTTGGGTGCTTCGGGCGACCTGGCGCCCCTCGCGCATCTCTCGCTGCCGCTGATAGGCGAAGGCGAGTTGCAAAATGAAAAAGGACAATGGCAGCCATCGCGCCAGGTGCTGAAAAAATTTGGCTGGGAACCGCTGCATTTTCAGGCGAAAGAAGGGCTGGCCTTGTTGAACGGCACCCAGTTCATGAGCGCCTATGGCGTATACTGCACGTGGCATGCGCAGCGATTGTTGGCGTTTGCCAACCGGATTGGCGCGCTTTCGCTGGATTGCTTTGACGGCCGGCTCGATGCGTTTGACGAACGGGTTCAGAACATTCGCCCGCAACCGGGACAAAAAAAGGTGGCAGCCGAAGTCCGGCAGTGGCTGAAAGGCAGCAGCCTGATTGCACAGGCCAAGAAACACGTGCAGGATCCGTATTCCTTCCGGTGCATACCTCAAGTGCACGGAGCGAGCTCAGATGCGATCGACTATGTGACGGGCGTATTCCTGAACGAGATAAACGGAGTGAGCGACAACCCGAACATTTTCCCCGCTGAAGATGACATTATCTCGGCCGGAAACTTTCACGGGCAACCGTTGGCGCTGGCACTGGATTTCCTATCCATTGCATTGGCCGAACTGGGTTCGATATCGGAAAGGAGAACCTACCAGTTGATTTCGGGTGCCCGCGACCTGCCCCATTACCTGGTGGCCAATCCCGGTATTAACAGTGGCATGATGATACCCCAATACACGGCTGCTTCGCTGGTGAGTCAAAACAAGCAATTGGCGACCCCTGCATCGGTTGATTCCATTGTGTCGTCCAACGGCCAGGAAGACCATGTGAGTATGGGCGCCAACGCGGCCACCAAATGCTACCGGGTGGTACAGAATCTATACTCCATTCTGGCTATCGAACTCATGACGGCATCGCAAGCCCTGGAGTTTCGAAGACCGATGAAAAGCTCCCCGCGCCTGGAGGCCTGGGTCAATACTTTCCGTCAGGTTGTGCCGTTTATGGAAAAGGACCGGCTGCTGCACGATGATATGGTCAAGGCCGAAGCGTTTTTAAAAGCAAATGATTAGATGGCGGTGGATGTTGGTGTTGGCCGTGGGGTCACTGGTAGGGGCGCAGGCTTTGGCGCAACCCTATACGAGTCGTCTTGGCCGGTTTCAAGTGGCCGAGCGTAAGGGCTGTGCACCGTTTACGGTAAACCTTACCATCCTGGCCGGGGGCTGCACCGGAGCACAACCCTGCAACATGGATTTTTTGGGCAACGGTACCCAGGTGCAAAATCAGTTCACGTTCACCTACACCACGCCAGGCACGTATACCTTGCGGGTGTTTTCGCAACTCAATCCGAACCAGGACGACATCGTCATCACGGTCGACCAGAACATTCAACCGAACTTTGAATTGTACTCCTGCTCGGGGCGGCAAGTTCAACTGCGGGTGACGGACACGAACTACGACTCCTACTTCATTGACTTTGACGGAAACGGGTCCACGGATGCGGCAATTCCCTCGGGGCCGAATCCAACAGCGAATTTTTCGTATGCTGCTGCCGGCACATTCAATGTGGCCGTGCGTGGCCGCGATATCAACTCGGCCGACAACTGCGCCAGCCGCGTTCAAGCGTTCACTGCGGTAACATCGCTGGCACCACCGGCTATCACTACCCTTACGGCACAGGATGCCACCTCGCTCAGGGTGGACTTCAGCGGAGCGCCCAACACCTTGTTTCGGTCTGAAATCGCCACCAACTCCACCAACTTTCAGCTCTATCAAACCTTGTATGCGGTCAGTTCGCTCACGATCCCCAACCTCACCGTTGATGACCGATTCTATTGCATTCGCTTGAATTCATTTGACCCTTGCACCAGCACCAACACAGCCAGCAACATCGTGTGCAGCCACAACTTCGACCTGAGCATACAAAGCGGTGTAAACCGTCTCACGTGGACAACCGGTAACACCGGTCAAACCGGAGTAAGCATTTCCCGGAACAGCCTGCCCTATGTCACGCTGCCGGGGGCGCCCACGTCCTTTAATGATAATGAGCCCAATATCGTCTGCAACACCGACTACTGTTATCGCATCACCACCAACTACCCCGGAGGCGCTCAAAGTATTTCGCTGGAAAAATGTGGTCGATCGTTTACCATCACCACGCCACCCGCTGTAGCCAATACATCAGCTGTAATCAACGGCAGCGATGCGCAACTTCAATGGCAAGCGCCTCCATCCGTAAATGTGGCTCAATACCGCGTGCTGCGCGAATCTGGCGGCACGGGCTTTTCAACACTGGCGACCGCCACGGTGACCAATTTTGTGGACAACAGCTACAACACAAACGCGGCCCTGTGCTACCGAATCGATTACACGGATGGCTGCGGTAACGCAAGCAGCCCCGGCATCGTCTCGTGCCCCATTCGGTTAACCGCTGCTCTTGCAGTCACGAACGAGGTGACGATTTCCTGGACACCTTTTTCGGGTTGGCAGAACGGAGTTAACCGATACATCGTGTACAAACTGACACCTGCTGGTGGCGTGTTGCAGATTGTGCCGGTCGGAACTGCCCTGACCTGGACTGACCCCACCACCGATAACGCCAACCAGCAGGCGATCTATCAGGTTGAGGCCGTTGCTCAGGATCCTGGCGTACCCAATTCATCGTCCAATCGCGTGGAGGTGATCAAAAACCTGCAGTTAATCCGGCCAACGGCCTTTACGCCCAACGGTGACGGCCTCAATGACACGTTTAGCATTACGGGCCAGTACATCCGTGAATTGCAGCTGCAGGTGTTTGACCGATGGGGCGGATTGATTTACAGTTCGGACCAGCAGGAGCCGTGGGACGGCACCGCAAACGGTAAACTGCTGCCCGAAGGGGCTTATGTGTGGTCGGTCCGGATTGTTGATTTTGTGGGGCGCGAGCTTTCGTACACCGGCACGGTGGCATTGCTGCATAAGTAATTTTTCGAAAACGTACTTTTGCCTTTCGAACCAAATACTACGGTTATGCTGGACATGATGAAAATGATGGGCAAAGTGAAGGAGATGCAAACACGCCTGAAGGAAGCCCAGGAGAATCTGGTGAACGTGCGCGCATCAGGCGAGTCCGGGGCCGGTTTGGTCAAAGCTACCGTGAACGGGCGCAAACAACTGGTGGCGCTCGATATCGATCCTTCAATTTTGAAATTGGAGGACAAGGTGCTGGTGCAAGACCTGGTGGTAGCGGCCGTGAACAAAGCGCAAGAGGAAGCTGATGTATTGGCCAAAGAGGAAATCAAGAAGAGCACCGAAGGCCTGCTTCCCAATATGCCCGGCATGGATTTCAGCAACCTGATGGGATGACTTCTGCTGCGGTTGTCATTCTGAATTACAACGGCCGGCATTACCTCGAGCAGTTTTTGCCCTCCGTGATCCGCTACTCATCACCCGCACAAGTAGTGGTGATCGACAATGGATCAACAGACGACTCCATGGCTTGGCTCTCCGCGCACGCGACCTCCGTCTCCTGCATTCGGTTGAATCAAAACTTAGGATTTAGTGGCGGCTACAATGCAGGCTTACATCAGGTTAAGGCCGACTACGTTGTGCTACTCAATTCGGATGTTGAAGTGACCGAAAACTGGCTCCAACCGTTGGTTGCTCATTTGAACAACAACCCCGATGTGGCGGCTGTGCAACCCAAAATCAAATCCTTTCATCAACGCACGAATTTCGAGTATGCGGGAGCAGCCGGAGGTTTTCTCGATGCCTTTGGTTACCCCTTTTGCCGCGGGCGCATTTTTGATAAAGTGGAAGAAGACCGAGGCCAGTATAACGACAGCCGACCCGTGATGTGGGGCAGTGGCGCCTGTCTGGCAATCCGAGCAAAAGCGTATTGGCACGTAGGTGGATTGGATGAGCATTTTTTTGCTCACATGGAAGAAATTGATCTCTGCTGGCGATTCCATCGCGCAGGGTATCAGGTTTGGTACAACGCTCAATCGGAGGTTTTTCATGTAGGTGGTGGTACGTTATCGGCCGCCAACCCGCGCAAAACGTACCTGAATTTTACCAATAGCCTGGCCATGCTGGCGAAAAACCTACCGGTTGCTCCCCTTGTGGTTGCGTTGTTGGGTCGGGTTGTGCTGGATGGATTCGCTTGTCTCTTATTCTTATCCCGTGGCCATGCGCAACACGCGGCAGCCGTGGTAAAGGCGTACTGGCAATTCCTGAGCAACCTCGCCCGCGTCTGGCGCGAGCGGCAAGCCATAGTGAAACGATTTCCTCTTCTGAGGGTGCCCCATCAAACGGTGCTATCTATCGCCTGGACTTTTTTTGTGCTCCGTCAGCAAAGATTTTCGGAGACGATCGCGCGTCAGTAGTCCCAGATAGTACTGCGCCTGCGCATATGCCTGCGCAGATTAAGGACGAACGCCATAGCCAGGTAAATTACCAGCGGAGAACCCAGCGTTAGAAATGAGGTATAAATAAAAAACAGGCGAATGGACGAGGTAGCCACACCCATTTTTTCGCCCAGGTAAGTGCACACCCCGAAGGCCCTCTTTTCAAAAAAATGCTGAATTTGATCAATCATTCCCTTCATACCGGATGCCGTTGTTTAACGAACCCCGTTCGACCCGTGTTTTTGTGGGTTGAGCGATAATTCGTAGAGCTTGTGCAAATATAGCCCAAACAGCCTGAAAATAGGGTTTTGGCGCATCATATTTTTGCGCTTACCATTGCATGAAAATGGCCTTAGACGTAGTTTTGCGGACTCTTTAAAGAAACAACTAATTCCTGATCTCATGAGAAAATTATTTTATTCGTTGGTGATTGTAGGGGCACTGACGTTTACGGGCTGCACCCTGCCCCAGATGGTGAAAATGGCCAAGGAGCAGCAGCTAACGGTCAATCCCAACCCGCTGGAAGTTCACAAGGACACAGTCGTATTTGACATGTCGGCCAACCTGCCCGTGAAAATGTTAAAGAAGGGAACGGTTTACACGGTAAATTCCTTCTACAAGTATGGAGACAGCGAATTGGCCCTTGATCCGATTCCCTTCAAGGCCGAAGACTATCCGAATAGCTCTACCGAGCAACCGAAGGTGACTAAGAAGTTCACCTTCCCATATAAGGACGCCTACAAGACCGGCACCGTAGAGGTTGAAGGTGTTGCCGCCAAGGGGACCAAGACCAAGAAGACTCCCCGTTTGTCTGTTGCTACAGGCGTGATTACGACCTCTAAGCTGGTACAAAACTCCTATTACGCAGCCTATGCTGGTCACGGTTACAACAACCAGGAAGAGTTGATTCCGGTCGTTATTCCGGATTTCATCTTCGAACAAGGCAAAGCAGTTTTGCGCAAGACTGAAATCAGCGCTGACAAAGGCAAGCAACTGGATGCGTTTATCGCCTCCAAGAATGTTACCCGCACTGTAACCATCACCGGTACCCACTCACCGGAAGGTCGCGAGCGCATCAACACGAAACTCTCGGAAGAGCGTGCTGCCGCAATTGAAAAATTCTACCGCGCGCAAATGAAGAAGTACGATTACAAAGGCAAGGCTGACAGCATCCGCTTCATCCTGAAGCCGGTAGTTGATGACTGGAATGAGTTTAAAGCTGCGTTGGCCGCCTACACCGGTATCTCGGATGACCAGAAGAGCGAGTATCTGAACATCATCAATGGCGGTGGTTCGTTTGTTGATCAGCAGAAAGCGATCGAAAAATTGAAGACCTACAAGAAGGTGTTCAAAGAAGTGTACCCTAAGTTGCGTACTGCCAAGACCGAAATCCTGACGGTAAAAGACAAGAAGACCGATGCTGAAATATCCGCATTAGCCAAGCAGATCTCACAGGGTGGCAATCCGGATGCCCTGTCATTTGAAGAGTTGATGTATGCCGGCACGCTGACTCCTTCAACGGAAGAGAAAGCCGCCATCTACGAAGCCGCCACGAAGAAGGGCAGCAACTGGAACGCGCACAACAACCTGGGTGCGGCTTACCTTAACATGGCCATGGAAAATCCTTCCCGTGCAGCGGAGTTTGCTGATAAAGCGGCTACTCAACTGGAGATCGCAGCAAAACTGCGCGAAACCCCGGAAGTACACGCCAACCTGGCAACGGTAGCGCTGTGGAAGGGCAATCCCTATAAGGCATACGCTCACGCTAGCAAGGCCCTGAATGGTGCCAGCAATGACGTGGCTCGTGGTGTAAACGGTGTAAAGGGTGCGTGCGAAATTTACATGGCCCGCTACAGCGATGCCGTTCGCTCTACCTCAGCCGCCACCGAAACTGACGTTAACCTGTTCAACAAAGGTTTGGCTCAATTGCTGAACAAGGATGCCGGCAATGCCGCTAATTCCTTTGCTGATGCCAGCCGCAAGAATGCCAACTTTGCCTTGGCCTACTACGGTGCAGCGGTTGCTGCCGCTCGCAGTGGCAATGGTGATGGTGTGGTCAACAATCTGGTGAGTGCCGTGAAGATTGATCCGAATCTGAAAGAAAAGGCCCTGACCGATCTGGAGTTTGCGAAATTCAATACGACAGACGCCTTCCGCAACGCGCTGAAGTAATCCGTACCGGCTTTTACCCAAAAAACCCCTGAAATTCAGGGGTTTTTTGTTTTGAGCAGTTTTGTAGTTAGCGGGGCCAAGCTATTTTTACGGGCTTTATCGTCCATTATGAGAGAAATTCAGTTCCGGGAGGCCCTGCGCGAGGCCATGTCAGAAGAAATGCGAAGAGACCCACGGGTATTTCTCATGGGCGAAGAAGTGGCCGAGTACAACGGGGCTTACAAAGTAAGTCAGGGCATGCTGGATGAATTCGGCCCCAAGCGTGTGATTGACACACCCATTGCCGAGCTCGGCTTTGCCGGTGTAGGCGTGGGCGCTGCCATCAACGGCCTGCGGCCCATCATTGAATTTATGACATTCAATTTCTCACTGGTCGCCATCGATCAGGTGATTAACTCAGCAGCCAAGATTCTTTCCATGTCCGGTGGACAATACAGTTGTCCCATCGTGTTTCGCGGTCCAACCGGTAATGCCGGTCAACTGGGCGCGCAGCACTCGCAGAATTTTGAAAACTGGTTTGCCAACACACCTGGACTAAAAGTGGTGGTGCCCTTCACGCCCTACGATGCCAAAGGACTACTGAAGACTTCAATTCGTGACGAAGATCCCGTCATTTTCATGGAATCGGAATTGATGTATGGCGACAAAGGTGAAGTGCCGGCCGAAGAATACCTGATTCCCCTTGGACAGGCCGATGTGAAACGAAGCGGTACTGATGTCACCATCGTGAGTTTTGGAAAGATTATGAAAGTGGCCCTCGCGGCTGCGGCCGAAATGGAAAAGGATGGCATATCCTGCGAAGTGGTGGATTTGCGCACCGTCCGCCCGATTGACTACGCCACGGTTGTAGAGTCCGTCAAGAAAACCAACCGGCTGGTCATTGTGGAGGAAGCCTGGCCGCTGTCCTCGATTGCCACCGAAATAACCTACCACGTGCAAAAGCACGCCTTCGATTACCTGGATGCCCCGATTCAACGGGTGAATAGTTTTGATGCACCCCTGCCCTACGCACCGACCCTAATCGAGGCCATTCTGCCCAATGTGGAGAAGACCGTACGGGCCATCAAAGCAGTGATGTATCGGGATTAACCCACCAACAACTTCCACGCTTCGTCTGTGCGGCCTGCGCGCAGCAATTCGCGCGCCTGCATCAGCGTACGTTCACTGGGCACGTGCATGGGATTTCCATCGGGTATCTTTTCAACGTTGGCCAGTCGTGCCAATTCATTAGCGGAGAAAACCTTGCTCTTGCGGAGATAGGCTGGTAATTGATCGATTCCAATGCCAACCTTTTCGTTCGGTTTAGGCACGGAAAAAATAGCGTCACCACTGGCACGGCAGTAATAGTCTTGCCCCATGCGCGCCACTGCATCCAACTGGTAGGGGTCTATGCGACCCTGCGCATCGAGTACATCATCGTTGATGTGCATGAGCAGCACTTCGCAAATCACCAGATTGCCGGCCGCGCCACCGCTGCCAAGTTCGATCACCTGGTTCACCTTGCACTCCAGCGCCACCGGTGACTCGCCCACGCGGGGCGGCCGCACTTTTTCCGACCTCACTTCGGTAAGCCCCGCCTTGGTAAACTCATTCACACCTCTGGGGTACTCGCAACTGGCCAGCGAAGCCTGTTCCACCATCGCATAGTTCACCACATGGATCACCACTTCGGGCACTTCCTTTACATTCTCATATGTGTGCTTAGTCGTATTATCGCGGCCCCTGCGGGCGGGGGAAAATACCACGATAGGCGGATTGGCGCTGAAGCAGTTGAAAAAACTGAACGGACTGAGGTTTACTTCGCCTGCTGCGCTAATGGTACTGGCCAATGCGATGGGCCGGGGTACGACCGCACCCAGCAGGTAGCTGTGCATTTTGGGCACGGGAATTTCTTTGGGGTCGATGATCATATCAGGATTTCTTTTTCGTGCCGATCCACCAGGGCGAGCTGACCATAAACATCAGCAGCAAGGGCAAAAGATAGGCGCCAACGCGCAACTTTTTACCGGTATGACTTATTGCCCATGATTGAAAATCGTAGTGTGTCTTAACTTCAAGTGCCACGCAGGCCATCAACATGAACAGGAGCAGTCCATTCCGCAAAAGGGGTGAGCGAATGGAACTGATCAGTTCGACTGAAACCGCAACCACGACTACCACGGCAGCTACCGTGGCCAAAGCCCGGGGGAATGTTTTCAACAAGTGAACCTTATAAATGATGAGCCCCAGTCTACCCAATAAATTTGGATGCGAGATAAGCCAGGCGATCACGGCCGTGCCAATGCCAACCATCGAATAAAAGGTTAGCTTGCTCATCAACTCGCAGGTAGAATAGTTCCGGTGCAATCACCAAAACCGATGCGCACGCCATTCTTCTCGGCATGGCCCCGCATAATCACGGAGTCGTGGTCCTCCAAAAAGGTGCGTTGATGACCGTTGACATGAAGTGGCCGCTGACCGTTCCACGTTAACTCGAGCAAGGAACCGAATGACCCCGGTGACGGGCCGCTGATGGTGCCGGAGGCATAAATATCCCCGACTTCAATATTGCAGCCGTTCACCGTGTGGTGCGCCAGTTGCTGAGCCATATTCCAATACAAATACTTGAAGTTGGTGCGGCATACACTTACTGCGGCCTCCCCTTTGGCTTGTAACAACACCTCCAACGCGATGTCAAAGTGATGATTACCTTCAACCGACAGATAAGGTAGAACGTGGGGAAATTGCTCCGGTCCTGCCGTGCGGAAGGGCTCGAGCGCATCCAGCGTTACAATCCAGGGCGAGAGCGTTGACCCGAAGTTCTTTCCCAGAAACGGACCCAACGGCACATATTCCCATTGTTGAATGTCGCGGGCCGACCAATCGTTGAACAACATGAGCCCGAAGATACTTTCCTCCGCATCGCGTGCAGAAAGGGATGTGCCCAGCGTAGTTTTGGTGCACGTGGCAAAGGCAACTTCCAACTCAAAATCCAGTTTGCGCGAGGGACAGTAGACTGGAAGCTCGGCATCCGGTGGCTTCACCTGGCCCTTGGGCCGGTGGATGGGCGTGCCCGACACCACAATGGAGGATGCGCGGCCGTGGTAGCCAACGGGTAAATGTTTCCAGTTGGGCAGCAAGGCATTCTTGGGGTCACGAAACATGGAACCTACATTGGTGGCGTGCTCCTCACTGCTGTAAAAATCGGTGTAGTTCGGTATGCGCAAGGGCAGCAGCAATTGCACTTCGCTCATCGGCACCAGTGCGATTTCGCGTGCGGCTGCGTTCAACTCATGATTATTGTGTTGCAATAACTCCGAAACCCGTTCGCGCACCTCGCGGCCTTTGCGCCTGCCCAGCGCGAGGAAATCATTCAGGTACTTCTGATTGAAAATACCGGGGGGTAAGCCAAGACCATCGAGATAGCCGTGTTCATGGAGGTACACCAGATCCAGCACGTGATTCCCGATCGCAACACCGGCTACAGCCGAAAGGTACTTGGTCTTAAATATGCCAAACGGAAGATTCTGAATCGGAAAATCCGACCCTTTGGGTACGTGCACCCAGCTTTTCAGTGACCGGTCGTTAGCCGCTAGTTTCATTACTCAAAAGTAGTTCCAAAGCTCGGGTTGATCAATTGAAGCGCAAAGTTTTACCTTCGTTGCCAATGCTCCCAGTCGAATTCGTCCAACGCATGAAATCCCGATTGGGTGAACAGTACGCGTTGTTCGAAAACGCCCTGACACAAGCTTCACCCGTGAGTGTCCGGCTGAATCCCCGAAAGCAAGGGTCGGCAATTACCGGGCAGCCCGTGGGTTGGGCTGAAATGGGAAGGTATCTCAACGAGCGCCCGATCTTCACACTTGACCCCGCCCTGCACGCAGGCGCCTACTACGTGCAGGAGGCCAGTTCGATGTTCATCGAGCAAGCAATACGGCAACATGTACCCCAAACTCCCGTCACGGCCCTAGACCTGTGCGCGGCTCCCGGTGGTAAATCCACACACCTGGTTAGTCTCCTGCACCCCGACTCGCTGCTTGTCAGTAATGAAGTCATTCGATCCCGGGCATCTATTCTGGCCGAGAACATCGCCAAGTGGGGATACCCGAATGTGGTGGTTACCCAAAACGACCCGGCTGAGGTTGGCGGGCTGCTTGGACTTTTTGACGTGGTCGTAGTGGATGCGCCCTGCTCAGGTGAAGGACTTTTTCGAAAGGATGCCGAAGCGGCCAGCGAATGGAGCGAAGCTAATGTTGCGTTATGCGCGTTGCGCCAGCGCAGAATCCTGACCGATGTATGGCCCGCACTCAAAGCGGAGGGGTTACTGATTTACTGCACGTGCACCTACTCCGATGAAGAAAATGAACAAGTGCTGAAATGGCTGCGGGAGGAAAAAGATGTTGAGTTCTGCAGGATTGAGTTAGGGACGGCCCCGGGTGTGGAAGAAGTGTTGGTTGACGGTGCCCGAGGTTACCGCTTTTATCCCCACCGGGTAAAAGGTGAAGGCTTTTTCCTGTCGGTGATGCGGAAGAAATCAACCCAGGAAAAGTTGTATGTCCGACCGCGAAAGTCCGAGGCTATTGCGCCCGCGGGAATACGATCCCAAATAGCCAATTGGATGCGTAACCCGGAGCGGTTGACCATCAATCAACTTAAGGATTTACTGATTGCCGTGCCGGGCGGTTGGTCGGCTGAAGTGGAGCTGATCATCAACCATCTTCATGTGGTCACCCGGGGTACTGCCCTGGCCACCCTAAAACATGAGAAGCTGATACCTGAGCATGCGTGGGCACTTTCGACCGAGTTGAACCAAGACGCCTTTGAAGTGATCGAATTAGATGAAACGGCAGCACTGGCCTATTTGCGAAAAGACGCACTTCATGTCGAATCGCCCACCCGGGGGTTTGCGTTGGTGACCTACCGGCAATTGCCGCTGGGCTGGATAAACCGATTGGGCAATCGCACCAACAACTTGTATCCGGCTAACTGGCGTATCCGGATGAAGTAGCGTTACCAATCGAACTCTATACCGCACGACTTGCTGACAAGGGATGGCAGCGGAAGTTCTGCTTACCGAGAGCCTTCGTTCATTCGGGCGCTACCGGTGGATTTCCGCTGGGACGCACCTTCGGCACGAGAGCTCCGATTGGCATCCCGCGTTTCCCAATGGCCAAAAAACCTTTTGACCACCAATTCACCGCCTCTTTTGGCTAAATTTGCCCTCTTTTAGTTTCAAATCATGTCGCTTTCAACGAAATACAATCCGGCTGACGTAGAGGACAAATGGTACCGGTACTGGTTGGACCAGGGGTTTTTTCATTCACAGCCCAAGGCCAACAAGGAATCTTACAGCATTGTGATTCCTCCCCCCAACGTGACGGGCGTACTCCACATGGGCCACATGCTCAACAACACCATTCAGGATGTTTTGATCCGGAAAGCCCGCATGGAAGGAAAGGAAGCCTGCTGGGTGCCCGGCACCGATCACGCTTCGATTGCTACGGAAGCGCGCGTGGTGGCGATGCTTCGCGAAAAAGGAATCAAGAAATCGGACTTGACGCGCGATGAATTTCTCGGTTATGCCTGGGAATGGAAAGAAAAATATGGCGGCATCATCCTGGAGCAGTTGAAAAAACTGGGGGCCTCCTGCGACTGGGAGCGCACGGCTTTCACCATGGATCCCGGCTATTACCAGGCTGTCATTCGCGTGTTTGTTGATCTTTATAAGAAAGGATACATCTACCGCGGCTTGCGCATGATCAATTGGGATTGCGAGGCGCGTACTGCGTTGAGTAACGAAGAAGTGATGTATAAGGAGGAGGGCGAGCGATCGATCCTCTACTCGGTGAAGTACCGCGTCAAAGATACAGCCGATGAGTGGGTGATCATTGCCACGCAACGTCCCGAAACGATTATGGGTGACACCGCCATCGCGATCAATCCATCGGACGAACGCTACCGCCATTTGATTGGCAAAAAAGTGTTAGTACCCTTTATCAACCGGGAGATACCGGTAATCGCAGACGACTACGTAGACAAAGCATTTGGTACCGGCTGTTTAAAAGTAACGCCTGCCCACGATGTGAACGACTATGAAATTGGTTTGCGCCACAACTTGCCGGTGATTGACACCATCTATGACGATGGCACGCTAAACGCTAAATGTGAAATTCCCAAGTTCGTGGGTAAAGACCGTTTTGCTGTTCGAAAGGAAATGGTCAAAGACCTGCGGGAGGCCGGCTGGCTCGTGAAGGAGGAGGAATTTGTAACGCGCATCGGCCGGAGTGAACGAACCAACAGCGTAGTGGAACCGAAGCTCTCGTTGCAGTGGTTTGTCAAGATGAAGGAGATTTCCCGCAGAGCCTATCGGGCCGTGGAGGATGATGAAATCAAACTTCACCCGGCCAAGTTCAAAAACACCTACCGCCATTGGATGGAAAATGTGCGCGATTGGTGCATCTCGCGTCAGTTATGGTGGGGCCACCGCATACCCGCCTATTACTACGGAACCGGTGAAGATGATTTTGTGGTAGCCGAGTCACTGGCCGAGGCGTTAACGTTGGCGTCAGCCAAAAGCGGCAAGAAACTATCAGAGAAAGATCTTCGGCAAGACGAAGATGTGCTGGATACCTGGGCTTCAAGCTGGTTGTGGCCCGAAGCCGTGTTCAATGGCTTTAATGATGCGTGTTTTGATAAATCCACAGGTAAGATCAGGCTCGACAAGAACCCTGAGTTAAGCTACTACTACCCCACACGCGTGCTGGTGACAGCTCCTGAAATTTTGTTCTTCTGGGTGGCCCGCATGATTATCGCGGGGTATGAGTATCTCGACAAAAAGCCATTTGAGGATGTGTACCTCACCGGTATCGTACGCGACAAACTGGGGCGCAAGATGAGTAAGTCGCTGGGCAACTCGCCCGACCCGCTGGATTTGATTAAAACGTATGGTGCCGATGGCGTGCGCACCGGCATGCTCTTTAGCTCACCGGCCGGCAACGATTTGCTGTTCGATGAAAAGTTATGCGAGCAAGGACGAAACTTTGCCAATAAGATTTGGAATGCCTTTCGCCTGGTGAAAGGCTGGACGACCGTGAACCACCCGCAACCGGAGGAGAATAAAGTAGCCACCGACTGGTTTGAATCCCGACTGAACAATGGAATTGCCGAGCTGAACGATCACTTCGCCAAATACCGGATGAGTGATGCGTTGATGAGCGTGTATAAACTGATTTGGGATGATTTCTGCTCGTGGTACCTGGAGATCATTAAGCCCGAATATGGCAAACCCATTGATACCGAAACCTACCAGCGCACGGTGGAATTCTTCGAGGCCGTGTTGAAGTTGCTGCATCCGTTCATGCCGTTTATTACCGAAGAGTTGTGGTCGGAATTGCGCGAACGCAAACCGGGCGAAAGCATTGTGGTGGCCAAATGGCCTGCATCCGGCCAGTCGCGAAATGACTTGTTGGAAGAAGCTCAAACCGCCTTTGCCGTGGTGAGCGAAGTCCGGAATGTGCGCAGCAGTAAAGGGTTATCACCCCGCGAGGCACTGCCGTTGTTTGTAAAGGATGGACAGGCACGGTTGATTAACACGTTCTGGCCGGTGGTGAAGAAGTTAGCGAACCTGAGCGAAGTGAACCCGGTGACTGAAAAAGTAGGCCAGGCCACGAGTTTTCTGGTAAAGTCGACCGAGTTTTACATCACGCTCGGTGGCAAAGTGGATGTGGAAAAAGAGCGAGAGGCGTTGACCAAAGAACTTGACTACCAGCGTGGATTTCTTGCTTCCTGCGAAAAGAAGTTGAGCAACGAACGATTTGTGGCCGGTGCCCCTCCCCAGGTATTGGAGAATGAGCGGAGAAAAAAAGCTGATGCCGAGTCGAAGATTAAGGCGCTGGAAGAACAGCTGAACGGGTTGGGTGTGTAGCTTGCCAACTTCGTTGCAATAAAAGTTCAGGTTACCTTAAAGGATATAGTTGGCGTTTTTGAATACAAACTCTCAACTTCGATCCATGAAATTACGTGTCCTGATACTGATCCTAATACTACTCTCAGCATGCTCGAAGCCGACTCAACAGGAGTCGAACTCAGCATCACATGCGGTTGACTCGGTGGAGCTTAATGAAACCATCGATACCGACTCGGAGATTGATGCGGAGTTGGCCCTTTACAGCGGTCAATTCGAGTGGTACCCGGAAGGCGGTGCTGAAGGTGGCGGTAGTTTGTCACTGGAATACCGGGGTAACCGAGAATTCTCGTTCAGCCTCAGTACATCACTCAATGAGTGTAGCGCAAGCCTAAAGGGGACTCTGTACGCTGACCGCTCTCAACACGCCTTCTACCAGTCGGACGAATGCTTTTTACATTTCAATTTCCTGCTGGGCAATACAATTGAGATTATTGAAGACAACTGTCGTGAGCATCCAAACGAGTGCGGTTTTGAGGGCGACTACGTCCGTAAAAATTGACCCTACTGAAAATCTGATAGAGGTACTAATTCTTTTTTGGCAACCATACCCCGACAAGGCTTACTATCATGAAAACTCTCTTTACCCTACTACTGCTTTCAACATTGGCAACATTTGGGCAGACCCCAACCTCCAATAAAAAGTACAATTGGGATTATGTCATGAAGTATGTCAAAAAAAACAAGATGGATATTGCGAGGGGAACACAAGCCATTATCGATGAAGTAGTACAATCTTATGCTGGAGAAAGTCAACAAATGGAACTTGTACAACTCTATAAAGACGCCTATGATTTCAAGATTATCGATAAGCCCGTGCTCAAGAGGATTGTAGACTCCTTGTCAATCCATGGTGAAAGTAACGAGGTCAGAACCTTCGCGCTAGAGTGCATTAACCAAGTCGAGTATAGGTTACTAAACAAGGAGATAAGAGATTTTGAATTTCCGAACAAAAATGGTCAACCTGTTAAATTGACGGAACTCAAGGAAAAAATTGTTATTGTCGAGTTATGGGCAACATGGTGTGGTCCGTGTATCAAAGAAATGAAGAGAATACCGGAGTTAAGAAGGAGAAACCCTCACATCGAGTTCTATTCTATCTCCGTTGATAAGTCGGTGGATAAGATGATAAAGTTTGTTGATTCGAATGGGTATAACTGGCCCATTGTTTTTGGTGGCGACCAGGAGGCCAATCCGGATTTATGGAATTACTTGAACATCGTTGCGATACCAAAATATTATGTAGTTGACAGGACCGGCACCATCATTAACGTTTCCGATTCGCTGGACGAGCGGTACTTGTTGAGCTTGAAGTAATGAAACGTGGTGACAGTTACGCACAGATAGCCAAAATCTAACAACCCAGAGTCAAGTATCCAGCATCCGACCAAGCATCATACCCTTGCCGCCAGGAGCAACTCAATGTTCCGGAACTTCATGCCGAATTTGCGCGCCACGGACTCGTTGGTGAGGTTGCCTTTGTATGTGTACACGCCTTTCATAAACCACTTGTGCCCAAAAATCATTTCTTCCACCCCTCCTTCTTCCGCTGCGCGCAAAAGGGTTGGTGTAAAGATGTTACTTAGAGCTGTGGCAGCTGTGTGTGCCACGCGGCTGGCCACATTCGGCACACAGTAGTGAATCACCCCATGCTTGCGGTAAGTCGGGCGGTCGTGGGTGGTCATTTCAGAAGTAGCAATACAACCGCCCTGGTCGATGCTCAAGTCGATGATGAGTGAATCCGGCTTCATGTTGGTCACCATTTCTTCGCTCACCACGTGGCGGACTTTTCCTTTCTCAGCGCGCAGGGCACCGATCACTACGTCCGCTTCTTTTAAACTGACAGCCAGGCTACCCGAGTCAATCGTAGCGGTTGAGAGGGGTGAACCCAACGCGTGCTTGAGTCTCCGCAATTTGTAGAGGTGGTTATCAAACACCTGAATTTCGGCCCCGAGGCTCATCGCGGCCCGAGCCGCATACTCGGCCACCGTGCCCGCGCCAATAATCACCACCCGGGTTGGCGGCACCCCGGTGATTCCCCCAAAAATAATTCCACGGCCGTTGCGCGAGGTGCTCAGGTATTCGGCTGCAATGAGGATAACGGTGCTGCCGGCAATCTCACTCATGGCCCGAATGATCGGCATGCCACCCGCCTTGTCTTCAATAAACTCGTAGGCAAGGGCCGTCACGCGCTTTTTGATTAACCCATCGACATAGGGTTGCTCCAGGTGGCCCACCTGCAAAGCCGAGATTAACGTTTGCCCCGGCTTGAAATATTCCAGCTCTTCCTGGGTGGGTGGCTCAATTTTCAAAATGATTTCAGCCTTATAGGCATCGGCCGGTGAATACACGATCTTGGCGCCCGCTTCACTGTATTGCTTGTCGGTGAATTTGCTGCCTTCGCCCGCTTTGGTTTCCACCCACACCTCGTGGCCGTTGTTTACAAGCAAAGCCACCGCATCGGGGGTCAGGCTGATGCGGTTTTCCTGGTAGGCAATCTCGCGGGGCAATCCGATCGAAAAGGATTTCTTCCCGGTTTTCACCTTCACCATTTCTTCCTGCGGTGAGAGGCTGCTCTTGGCTAACGCTTCAAAACCGGATTTTTTGGAGTTACTCATGTCGTTCAAAAAAAATCTGTCGCGAGTCGGGCTTGCTGCCAGCGGCAAGGGCAAGCCTGACTTTGAAATATCGTTGGGGAATAAGGGTCGGCACACGCTCCGGCCATTCAATCAGGCACAGACTACCCGAGTCGAAATACTCTTCGGCCCCCATATCGTACGCTTCCTCCTCTTTTTTCAAGCGATAAAAATCGAAATGATATACGCGACTTCCGCTGGCGGTCGTGTACTCGTTCACCAACGAAAACGTAGGGCTGTTGACCCGCTGCTTCACACCCAACACCTCGCCCAACGATTTAATGAGTGTGGTCTTCCCGGCACCCATGTCACCCTGCACCAGCCATACCGTCCAGCCCTTGCCTTGGTTCCAAAGTTCATGGGCAGCGTCCGTCATTCGGTCTAAACCGATGTACCCATTACCTTGTAGCTTCACCTGCTCCTCAGGCATTTTTCGAAGATAGCAAAACAAACGGAATTATCATCTCTTCAAGACTAACGCCACCGTGCTGAAAGGTGTCCTTATAGAAGTTCACGTAATAGTTGTAGTTATTCGGGTAGGCAAAAAACTGATCCTCAATGGCAAATACATAGCTGGTGGATACATTCTGCTTCGGCAAAAAGAATCGCTCAGGTTTGGTGGCCTGAAATACCTTGTCACCCTCGAACCCAAGATTCTTACCCTGTTTGTATCTTAAATTCGAATTCACACTGCGATCACCAATGATTTTGAATGGCCGCTTCACGCGGATGGTGCCGTGGTCGGTAGTAATGATCAGTCGCACCTTGCGCTCAGCAATCTTCTTCAGAATGTCGAACAAAGGCGAATGGACAAACCAGCTGCGTGTAATTGAGCGATACGCGGCCTCATCGGGAGCGAGTTCGCGAATCATGGCCATATCGGTACGCGCGTGCGACAACATATCCACAAAGTTGTACACGATCACATTTAGGTCATTGGTAAAAAGATTGCTTACGGAGTCGGCTAAATCGCGACCCTCCTCCAACTGTTTAATCTTATGGTAGGAAAATTTGAAATTCAGGTTGTTCCTCCGCATTTGCTTTTCGAGAAACTCCGCCTCGAAGTTGTTTTTTGATTCGTCTTCATCCTCCCCCACCCACAATTCGGGATGACTTTTCACCATATCGGATGGCAGCAAGCCAGAGAAAATCGCATTGCGGGCGTAGGCGGTAGTGGTGGGCAGAATCGAGTAATACGTTTCCTCGGTATCAACGGCAAAGTACTCGCCAAGCTCAGGCTCAATGACCTTCCATTGATCGTACCGTAGATTATCGATAACGATGAGGAACACCGGCAGGTCCTTTTTTAGTTCGGGAAAGACCTTGCGTTTCATCAACTGGTGCGACAGCATCGGTTTCTCCACTTTAGGATCGTTGAGCCACGATTCGTAATTACGTTTGATAAACCGGCAGAAATTCGTATTCGCTTCCACCTTCTGCATTTCCAGCACCTCGGCCATCTGGTTATCGCCTTCAGCCATCTGCAATTCCCAATAGACGAGTTTTTTATAGATATCGGCCCACTCGGCATAACTGAGGTCGCCCAGAAAGGCCATACTGATCTTTTGGAACTCCTGCTGATAGTTCATGCTGGTTTTCTCCTGCACCAACCGCTTGTTGTCTAAAATTTTCTTAATGCTGAGTAAAATCTGACTGGGATTAATCGGCTTAATCAGGTAGTCGTCAATCTTGGCCCCGATGGCCTCCTCCATGATTTGCTCTTCCTCGTTCTTGGTGATCATCACCACCGGCAGGTTGGGCTTTTGGTTTTTGATCAGGCTAAGCGCCTCCAGGCCGGATATACCCGGCATGTTTTCATCCAGAAACACCACATCAAAATTGCGATCCTCACACATCTCTACCGCCTCCGATCCGTTGTTGACCGGGGTGATATCATAGCCGCGTTGCTGCAGGAACAAGATGTGGGGCTTTAGCAAGTCGATCTCATCATCGGCCCACAAAATGCTGTATCTTTGCATACGTCAAAGTTAAGCAATAATTCAGCCAAGGGTTAACCGAATCGCGTGGAGAAAAAGAAAATCATCAACGATCCGGTCTACGGATTCATCACCTTCCGCAGCGACCTGGTTTTTGATCTTCTCGAGCACCCGTTCTTTCAACGGTTGCGTCACATCCGGCAAATTGGTCTCAGCGAAATGGTGTACCCGGGCGCTACACACTCGCGTTTTCATCATGCCCTGGGTGCCATGCACCTGATGGGCAAGGTGCTGGATAATTTGCGAACCAAGGGTGTCGGCATCAGCCAACAAGAGTTTGAGGCGGCCCAGGCCGCCATTCTCCTGCACGATATCGGGCACGGACCATTTTCACATGCGTTGGAGGAAACCCTGCTGCCGGGGTTGCACCATGAGTCGCTCTCCTATCTTTTTATGCAGGACCTGAACCGCGCGATGGGCGGCCGACTGGAGCTCGCGATGAAAATTTTCCGCAACAGCTACTCCCGGAAGTTTTTCCATCAGCTGGTCAGCAGTCAGTTGGATATCGACCGGCTCGACTACTTGCAACGTGATTCCTTTTACTCGGGTGTTGTAGAGGGAACCATTGGCGTTGATCGCATCATCGCTATGCTCGATGTACAGGATGACCAACTGGTGGTGGAAGAAAATGGTATTTACAGCATCGAGAATTTTCTTCACGCCCGCAGGCTCATGTACTGGCAACTGTACTTGCATAAAACAGCTGTTAGCGCAGAACGTATGTTGGTGAACCTCATCAGGCGAGCTCAATACCTTTGCCAATCCGGACAACACCTGCCCGCCTCGGCCGCGTTGACTACATTTCTCTCACGCACCTACACGCTGGACGAATTCAAATCCCAACGCGAATTGCTGAAGCAATTTGGCCAACTGGACGATCGCGATATATGGGGTGGATTGAAAGCGTGGCAAGATCACCGCGATCCGATTTTGAGCGAGTTGAGTAAAGCCCTGCTTCACCGCCAGCTTTTTCAAATTAAGTTGTCGCAGGCTCCGATCAGTAAATCGATGGTGGAAAAAGTGAAACGGGCTGTGGGCAAGAGCCGCCAGTTGTTGCAGCGGGAGGCCCGTTACCTGTTTTCGCACGGCACCGTAACCAACGAAGCCTACGTGGCCGAACGGCAGGGCATCGCCATTAAAATGAAAGACGGCCGCCTGCTGGACATTGCCCAGGCTTCGGATTTGCCCAGCATCAAGGCCATCAGCAAAATCGTGAAGAAAAACTACCTATGCTGGCCCAAAAATGTATCTTTGTAGGATGGTGACCGGCCAAGTGCCTTCACCAGGCGACTGACACATCAAATGGAATTTACGCTTCAGCAAATAGCCCTGATGTTGGGCGGTGAACTGCGCGGTAACGGCCAGCAGAAAGTAAACATGTTGGGCAAAATCCAGGATGCCAAGGCAGGACAAATTGCTTTTTTGGCCAATCCCAAGTACGAACAATACATCTACACCACGCAGGCCACTGCCGTCATTGTCAGCCGCGATTTCCAGGCGAAAAAAGAAGTGCCCGCTGCGTTGATTCTGGTGGATGATCCGTATTTAAGTTTCACCGTGTTGCTCGAGGAATATCATAAAATGCTCAGCTTTCAAAAGACAGGAGTTGAGCAACCGAGTTTTACGGGGGCCCATTTTTCGGCCGGAAAGAATTTGTACCAGGGCGCGTTCTCCTATATCGGGCAGAATGTGAAAGTAGGCGACAACGTGAAGATCTACCCGCACGTCTTTATTGGCGATAACGTGGAGATTGGCAGCAACACCATTTTACACCCCAACGTCAAGATTTATTCCGGTACACGCATCGGCAGCCAGTGTGAAATTCATGCCGGCACCGTCATTGGCAGCGATGGATTTGGTTTTGCTCCGCAAGAGGACGGCAGCTACAAAACCATTCCACAGTTAGGCAACGTCATCATCGAGGACAACGTGTCGATAGGCGCCAACACTGTCATTGACTGTGCAACCATGATGGGCGATGCCACGGTAATTCGAAAAGGGGTAAAACTGGATAACCTGATTCAGATTGCCCATAACGTTGAGGTGGGAAAAAATACGGTGATTGCGGCTCAGGCGGGAGTCTCCGGCTCCAGCAAGATCGGGGAAAACTCGATGATTGCCGGCCAGGTGGGCATCGCGGGCCACCTGGTGATTGCCAACAACACCTCCATTGGTGCACAGGCCGGCATTTCAAAATCCATCAAAGAAGAAGGCCAGCGTTTGTTGGGCTACCCCGCCATCGATATTAAAGAGTACTTCCGCTGTTACGCAGTGTTCAAACGTTTGCCGGATATCAACGACCGCCTGCGCGAACTGGAAAAGCGGGTTGGCAAACCCGAATCGATTGAATCGAACGGGCACGCCTAGTTCGCTAACGTTTTGATTTCGGGCTAATTAGGTTAAATTTGCGGACTTTTTGCCGCAATGCTGCAATACAAGCAACAAACCATTAAAAAGTCGGTGAGTATTTCGGGTGTCGGACTCCACACCGGGGTGCAGACCACCATGACCTTCTTACCGGCCAAACCGAATCACGGTTACAAATTTCAACGGGTTGACCTGCCGGGGTCACCGATCATTGACGCCAACTGCGACCTGGTGGTGGATGTATCGCGTGGTACGACCATCGAACAAAACGGGGGACGCGTCAGCACGATTGAACATACCCTGGCCGCCCTGGTTGGTCTCGAAATCGACAACGTGCTGATTCAGATTGACGGGCCCGAAGCTCCGATTATGGATGGCAGCTCGATCCAGTTTGTGAACGTATTGAAAGAGGCTGGGACCGAAGAGCAGAACGCCTTGCGCGACTTTTTCGAAGTACAGGATTCCATCTTCTATCGCGACTCCTCCCGCAACGTGGAGATTGCCGCCTTGCCACTTGACGATTATCGCGTAACGGTGATGATCGACTATAACTCTCCGGTGTTAGGCAGCCAACATGCTTCCATTACCAATATTGGCCAGTTTGAAAAAGAAATAGCCAGTTGCCGCACGTTCTGCTTCCTCCATGAATTGGAGATGCTCTACAAGAACAACCTGATTAAGGGGGGCGATCTGAACAACGCCATCGTGATTGTGGATCGTATTGTAGAGCCGCACGAGTTGGATAACATTGCCCAGATGTTGGGCAAACCGAAAGTTGAGGTTAAGAAAGAAGGCATTCTCAACAATATTGAACTGCGCTACAACAATGAACCGGCCCGGCATAAGTTGCTGGATATTATCGGTGACCTGGCCTTGGCCGGTAGACCGTTGAAAGCGCAAATATTGGCTGCCCGCCCGGGCCATGCCGCAAATGTGGCCTTTGCGAAAAAACTGAAGAAGGCCATGATTGAGTCCGACAAGAAGGGAGTGCCGCGCTACAACCCCGCGTTGCCTCCGGTGATGGACATCAATCAAATCCGCAACATTCTGCCCCACCGCTATCCGTTTCTGCTGATTGACAAAATCATTTACCTCGACAAGGAAAGTGTTGCCGGGGTAAAAAATGTCACCATGAATGAGCCCTTCTTCCAGGGCCACTTCCCGGGCAATCCTGTGTTTCCGGGCGTGCTGCAGGTGGAGGCCATGGCCCAGATTGGCGGTATTCTGGTGCTTAACACAGTGCCCGATCCGGAAAATTACTGGACGTATTTCCTCGGTATCGATGAAATGAAATTCCGCAAGATGGTGCTGCCGGGCGATACATTGGTGATCCAATGCGACCTGATGGCACCGATCAAACGCGGCATCGCCAAAATGTATGGCCGCGCCTATGTAGGCAACACATTGGTTTGCGAAGGCACCATGACGGCCAGTATCGTACGCAAAGACTCATGAGCAAGTACCCGTTAGCGAATGTACACCCGGAGGCTGTCATCGGCCAGAATGTAATCATTGAACCGTTTGCCACCGTTCAAAAAGATGTTGTGATTGGCGATGGCTGCTGGATTGGGCCGAACGCCATTCTGTGGGATGGTGCCCGCCTGGGAAAAAATGTAAAGATCTATCCCGGGGCCTCCGTCTCCTCGGTTCCGCAAGACCTGAAGTTTGCCGGTGAAAAAACAGAAACCTTCATTGGCGACAACACCGTAATCCGCGAATACGTAACCATCAGCCGCGGTACCACCGACAAGATGAAGACCGTGATTGGCAAAAATTGCCTGCTGATGGCCTATGTCCATGTTGCCCACGATTGTCTCATCGGTAACCAGTGCATTCTGGTGAACACGGTTCAAGTTGCAGGTCACGTTACGATTGACGACTGGGCCATCATTGGCGGAGCCAGTGCCTTGCATCAGTTTGTAAAGGTGGGTGCGCATGTGATGGTATCGGGTGGATCGCTGGTGCGCAAAGATGTGCCGCCTTTTACCAAGGCGGCCCGCGAGCCCCTCACCTACAGCGGTATCAATTCCGTGGGACTGCGCAGGCGCGGATTCACCTCCGAAAAAATTTCCGAGATACAAGAGATCTACCGGTACATCTTTTTGAAGGGATTGAACAATTCAAAAGCGCTCGACCTGGTGGAAGCGGAATTGCCAGCCAGCGAGGAACGTACCTATATCGTCAATTTCATCCGTTCGTCCGAGCGGGGTATTCTAAAGGGATTCACGGCCAGCGCATCGGTTGAGGAATGACCATCACCGCCACCGGTTTGGGTAAGCGCTTCCAACGCGAGTGGATATTTCGAAAACTGGATTACTCGTTTGAGCCGGGCGTTCACGCCATTGTAGGGCCCAACGGTTCGGGCAAGTCTACGCTGCTCCACGTTTTATGGGGACAGATGCCTCCCAGCGAAGGAATTGTGCATTTCACCGAAGGAGGCCAGCCCATTCCGGTAGACGATGTTTTTCAGCACCTGGCCATTGCCGCTCCATATATGGATTTGCCCGACCAATTCACGGTAGCCGAGATGATTCAATTTCATTTTCGGTTCAAGCAGGCCCGTGAAGGAGCTTCGGTGGAAGATTGGTTGAATCTTCTGGAGTTGGGTCATGCCCGCAGCCTTTTCGTGCGAGACCTGTCCTCGGGCATGAAACAGCGGTTAAAACTGGGCTTGGCCATGGTATCGAGGGCCTCCCTATTATTCCTGGACGAACCCACAACCAATTTTGACGCTGCGGCCCGCACATGGTACCACCAGTTACTTCACCGGTTGCCAGAGGACCTCACCATTTTAATTGCCACCAACACCACGGAGGACTATCCTCCAACAGCCAAAATCATCGATATCCGGTCATTTAAGCGCGGTTACTAGTTCTGCAGCGCAGGGATTTAGCTATGTTTAAGACAAAAAAGCGGTGTAGCCGTTTCCGAAAACTCAGTTTTTTGGTACTTTTAACAACTTAATTCGACCCCAATGAAGGTTTTAAAGTCTTTGGTATCCCTTGTAGCGATCGCAAGCCTCGTGTTGTTCTCAAATTGCGGAGATGATCCCGCAGAGCCCTCCGTGGAAGAACAGCAGTTAGCGAAGTTGACGAAGACCTGGAAAGTACAAAGTGTTATCCAGGATAATGTGGATCGCACTACAAACTACCCAAATTTTACGTTAGCGCTCAGCGGAACTCCAGGTGCAACTTCTTATTCGTATTCAACTCCGGTTCGGCCGACCTTAAAAAGCCCTTGGCCAAATGGAGGGTCATGGGTTTTCGGACAAAGCGTTGAGACCCAAATTATTCGAGACGCAGGATCCCCTGACGAATTGCAAATGACATACGTGGTGAGTGACAATTCTCTTCAACTAACATTTAGATTTAATGGCGATGGCTACAATCCCCGGGTAGGTCAAGTAGGTGGTAATTGGGTGTTCAATTTTGTCCCCTAAGCGAACGAAATAGAAAAATTGAAAGAGGCTTCGGCCTCTTTTTTATTTTAGGGTTACCAGGGTTACCCCTGCCCCACCCCGGTCGGCATGCTCATCGTTTACCGCCACCACCTCCTTCACGCGCTTGAGCCGGTCGCGAACAATAGATCGCAACACGCCCTCCCCTTTGCCGTGAATGATTCTCAACTCGTGCTGACCAAACATGATGGCGTCATCCAGAAATTGATCAAGCACGGTCATCACTTCCTCCGCCCGCTGCCCGCGAATGTCCAGCACGGGAGTGAATCCCATTCGCTTCTGTACAAGGTTGAGGGCACCCGGAGAAGCTGCCGGCTGAGCCGTTGGCGCCTCGGCACTTTTCACCAGTCGGTTTAGCTTAACGGATGACCGCAGATCGCCAAACTGAACCTCGGCTGCATCGCCCGAGATGGATAACACACGGCCGGTTACTTCCTGGCCGCGCAGCCGAACAGCTTCGCCAACCTTAATCGGCCCTACAGGCCCTGATGCCGCCTGCGATTTCACCACCACCTTCTCACTCAATTGCTGCAAACCCTGCCTTACTTTTTTCGTCTCTTTTTTCTCGGCCTTGTTTTCCCGAATGTGCCGAATGGTCTTCTCAATTTCGCGGTTTGTCTTCGCCAGCAATTCGGCCGCTTCCGCCTTGGCGCGATTGATGATTTCCTTCTCCCGCGCAGCCAGTTCATCGGACATGCGCTGGTAACGGTCGCGTTGTTGTTGGGCCTGCGCTCGCAGCGATGCCAATTCCCCTTGCAAGCGCTCCACATCCAATTTCTCACCCTCCACTTTGCGCAACAACGTTTCGAGCCCGGTAAGCTCCACACCAATGATTTCCTCGGCCTCCCGCAACGTTTCCTCCGGCAAACCGGTTTTGCGTGCAATTTCCAGGGCGAACGAACTCCCGGGTTTGCCCGTCACCAGCTGAAACAAAGGCTCCAGTTTGTCAGCGTCAAACTGCATGGCGGCATTTCGTATGCCGGCCGTCCGCTCGGCAAAAAGTTTGAGATTGTAATAATGCGTGGTGGCGATGCCCCAGGCCTTTCGGGCCAGCAAGGCCTTCAAAATAGCCTCGGCAATACCTCCGCCAAAATTAGGATCTGTGCCGGCCCCCAATTCATCGAGCAACACCAGCGTATTTTCGTTCGCTTGCTGCAAGAAATACGCGAGGTTGCGCAAGTGCGAACTGTACGTGCTCAGATCATTTTCGATTGACTGCTGATCGCCAATATCAAGCAAAAGATGCTGGAAGACACCTACGCGGGAATCCGGATGCACCGGAACCAACAACCCGCATTGAACCATGTATTGAATGAGCCCCACCGTTTTCAGGCACACCGACTTTCCGCCAGCATTGGGGCCGCTTACCAACAACATGCGATCGGATAGTAAAAGGCTGATGTTTAACGGCACCACGGGGCGCTTGCCCTTGAGTGAAAAGATCAACAACGGATGCCGCGCTTCGCGCCAGAGCAACTCCGGATGGTTGACCAGCATAGGCCGGGTGGCGCGCAAGTCAATGGCCAGCCGTGCCTTCGCCATGACGAGTTCAAGCCTGGCCAGCACCCCATAGGCCCCCGACAACTCGGGCGCGTGCATGCGCAGTAAATCTGTGAGGCGGGTGAGTATGCGCACGATCTCCCTGCGCTCTTCGTGTTGCAGATCGCGAATCTCATTACTTCCTTCCAAAACTTCCGCTGGCTCGATAAAAACCGTCTGACCCGTGGCGGATTCGTCCGCCAAAAATCCGTTCAACTTGCGTTTGTGTTCCGCCATAACCGGAATCACCATCCGGCCATCGCGCAACGTGGGCGAGGCTCCCTCCGGCACCCAGCCCTGCTCAACCGATTTCCGGAAAATAGAATCCACCAGCTTTCGAACGCGGCTTTGCTCTTCGCGAAGTCGTTTGCGCAACCGCGCCAATTCTGGAGAGGCGTGGTCGTGAAGTTTACCGCTATCATCAAAGGGATGGCGGAGTTCTTTCAAAAATCCAGCAGGAAGTGATACGGGCCGGATCATGGATGCCAAAGCCGGAAACCGCTCGCCCTCACGTGCAGCAAACGTAACCCACTGACTAATGATCCCGAGGGACTGAATGAGCGACCAGATCTGCGATTCTTCGAGAAACGCACCTTCCGGCATCACTCGCTCAAGCAACGGTTGAGGATCTTCGTACGATCCGCCCGGAAAAGGCAAGCCCGAAGAAAGAAGTTCGCACGTGGCGTGCACCTCGTCTAACTGAGTCTGAATGGTGGCCCGGTCGGTCTGAAAATGTAATCCATCCACCTCACGGTGGCCCAGCCCCGAAGCACAATATTGGTGAAGACGTTGCCGAAGCACGTCAAACCCCAACTTTACCTCCACCTCGCGGGGATAAACCATGACTATTGACTTTGCGTATTGAACGGCATGCGCTGTTCGCGCAAGCTGAGGGTATCAATGGCGGCCTCCAGAATGCGATCGAACTCCTTGGGATGTTCAAAGTAATATTGGTACGACAGGCGGACGATGGAATCGGAAACGCCATAGCGCTCCGCCAAATTCCGTTCATGGGCCTGGAATATTTTTCGAGCTGAATCCGCCTTCATCGGAAACTGACTCATCCGAGCCTCGGCCAGGTAGATGTCAACCAGGAACAACGTCATTTGTTGTTCGTCCAAAATCCCAGGCGGTCGGGCGTCACGCCCACACGCCATCAGCACCATCAATATCAGAGGCAAGCATCTCATAAATACGGGCGAAAATTAGTCATAATTGAAGTATTTTTGTTGCTTTTACACGCCTTGAAAGAGCTACTGAAGAAGTTGAGGAAGTACGAGATCCAGGTGCGGAAGGCCATCAACAGCCAGATGCAGGGCGACTTTCACTCCATCTTTAAGGGCACCGGGCTTGAGTTTGACGATGTGCGGCCGTACCAATATGGCGATGACATTCGAACGATTGACTGGAATGTGAGCGCAAAAGGTCACGGCACGTTTGTGAAAACCTTTAAGGAGGAAAAAGAGCAAACCATTTTTTTCATTCTGGACGTGAGTGCCTCGCAGGAAATCGGGAAACCGGGGCAAACCAAACTGGATGTAGCCCGCGAGATGTGCGGTGTGCTGGCCCTTTCGGGTGCCCGGGAATCGAGCCAGATCGGATTAATCTGCTACAGCGACCGGCGCGAGTACTACCTGAAGCCAAAAAAAGGCATGGCCCAGGCCTACGAATTGATTTTGGCACTCGCGCGATTAAAACGGCTTTCCGACAAGACAAATCTCAACCGGGCGGTGGCTTTTGCGTTGAATTCCATCAAACGCAGAAGCGTAATTGTCATGATCTCCGATTTCGTAGACGAAGGATTTTATCCCAATCTGAAATCACTCGCCCGCAAACACGATCTGGTGCTGATCCGCGTAAGCGATAAACGCGAAACGCAGTTACCAAAGTTGGGCATCATTCCGGTGCTGGAAAAAGAAACTCACCGTACGCTTTGGGTGAATAGCTCTTTTGGTACTTTTCGGGAAAGCATCAGTGCGCACCACCGCGAACGGGTGGAGGAATTGGCCAGCTTTAGCCGCAAGCACCAGATCAACTTTGTATCGGTGGAGACTGATGAAGACTACGTGCCCAAACTACTGCGGCTATTCAAAGTGCGGAACAAGACGGTGAAGCGGGTGTGATGAAGCGACTTATTCTGGTCATGTTGACGGTGGGGTGTGGGGCAAACGTCTCGGCTCAGTCGGTTGCCGTGCGTGGCCAATTTCTTACTGACTCGGTCTCGGTTGGTCAGCCCGTGAAATATGCGTTGACGGTGCGTTACCCGTCAGCCTTCCTCCTGCTAATGCCCGACTCCACTTTCAAATTTGAACCCTTTGAATGGTCGGGGCGAACGTATTTCCCAACGCACACCGAGAATGGCGTCAGTCTGGATAGTCTCGTGTACCAGCTTACCTCGTTTGAAATTGACTCCATCCAGACATTGGCAGTTCCGGTATTCGTAGTCAATAAACAGGACTGCACGGCTGTATGGCCTGAGAATGATACGTTGTTTTTTTCCAAACGTGTATTTCAATTGCCCGACTCGCTGAGCGCCAACGCCCTGCCGTTGCGCACGAACACGGATTACTGGAAAGTGCCCTGGCAACTCAACACGATCTTGATCGCCTTAGCCTTGATCGTAACCGTGGTCGGCCTGACCATCGTGTGGCTGATCTTTGGAAAAAGAATCAGGAGGTATTGGCGACTTCGTAAACTCAACCGGCAACACCTGGCATTTGTCCGCCAATTCAATCAGCAGCTTGATCAATTGCAGTTTGCGTACTCGGTTACACGGGCCGAAGGCCTGGTAGTGGTATGGAAGAACTATATGGAGCAATTAGTCGGCCAGCCCTTTACCAAATTAACAACCAAAGAAATTCTGCAGCGGGAAAAAGAAGGCGATTTGGGTGAGGCCCTGAGAGCCACCGATCGACTGATCTATGGCGGCATAGGTTCTTTCGAGGAGAGCGCGTTTGCTCGCCTCCGGCAGTTCAGCGAATCAAAGTTCGAACAAATACGTAACCAGGTGCAGCATGGATAACGCTTGGTATTCGTGGCAGTGGTTTGCTCCGGAAACGGTGGCCGGTTTCACGTGGGAACAACCGTTATACCTGTATGGGTTAATTGCCCTGCCGTTTATTCTGATTGCGCGCTGGGTTATCCGCTATCTGACCAATCAAAAGCTTCCGGTGGCGTGGGTAAAAAGCGACATTCATTCCTCGCGGGCAGCCTGGGTTCGCGTTCTGCCCGACCTGATTTTGATTATAGTCGCGTCTCTCTTGCTGGTGGCATTAGCCCGGCCGCAAAAAACAAACGAGAAGGTTGAGCAATGGAGCGAAGGGATTGACATCATGCTGGCGCTGGACATCTCGCAGTCGATGCAAATCGAGGACTTTCAGCCGAACCGGCTGGAGGCTGCCAAGAGTGTAGCCCGCGACTTCATCAAAGGCCGAATTCAAGATCGCATTGGTATTGTGGTTTTTGCCGCTGATGCTTTTTCGTTGGCCCCGCTCACCACCGACTATGATTTGCTGTTCGCCTATTTGAAGGACATCAATTTTGATATGATTCAAATCTCGGGCACAGCGATTGGAAGCGCACTGGCCGTATGCACCAACCGGATGCGCGAATCCGAGGCTAAATCAAAGGTGTGCATCCTGATTAGTGACGGTGACAACCGCGGTGGAAATATTGATCCGATTACCGCAGCGGAATTGGCAGCTGCCTATGGCATCAAGATGTACACCATCATCGTGGGGAAAGAGGGGCGGGTACCGTTTGGCAAAGACTATTTTGGCCGGCCGCAGATGGTGGAGAATACGGTAGATGAAACAACCATGCGGAAGATTGCCGATATCGGAAGCGGGGAATTTTTCCGGGTAGAAGATGACCAGACGCTTCGCCAGGTTTTTGCCAAAATCGATCAATATGAAAAAGCTGAAATCAAAGAATCGCGCTACCGCGACACCACCGACTTTTACCACGTTTACCTGGCGTGGGCCATTTGCTTTTTCCTCTTTTGGCTTCTCTTAAAGAGCACCTTCATCAGCAATGTCTTACAAGATTAGGCCAGCATCTTCACAATCATACGAGCCCCGAAAAAAATCAGCGCAACCCCCACCACCACATGCATAACGCGCTGCCACTGCAGCGTCACCATTTTGCGCAGCCGGTGAGCTAAATACACCTTGGCCACATCCGTAATCAACACGGTGCCGAGAACGGCAAAGAAGAACCAGAAAAATTCGCGCGTACTCTGATAGCCATACGTAACCGAGGCAAAGCTTACAGCTCCCAGCCAGAAAACGAGTACCATCGGGCTCAGGCTATTGATGATGAATCCTTTGATGAACGATTTATAATGGGCATTGCCCGAAGCATCTTCGGTGACAACCGCAGCCTGGCGTTTTTTGATAAAAGCATAGTAAACGCCAAACAGAATGAGAATAGCACCACCCGCGTAGCCGAGGTACGTTTGAAACGAGGGGGAATTAAAAAACTGGTACAAGCCCAGGAAGCAGACCACTACATAGAGCACATCACTGAGTGACACCCCGAGGGCTACGCCAAGCCCGTGCGAAAAACCTTTGTCGATACTCGTTTGAATCAATGCAAAGAACACCGGCCCCACCAGAAACGCCAGCACAATCCCAAACTTGATGCCGTTCCAGATCAACTCCATATCAGAATCCCGAGATGAAAGCTTTCCAATCCTCGAGCTGAGATTTTTTCATCACCCGCGGGAATTTGTTTTGCCCACCCATCTTGCCTTTTGACTCCAACCAGCGATGAAAAACATTTAACGGCAATACATCCACTTTCACATCGCGCAGGGCGTGGGCGCGCTCGGTCGCATAATCATCATTCAGCTCCTTCAGATACTGATCGAGCTTGTCTCGCAAAAGCCCCGCATCTACCGAATCATCGGTACCGACAAACCAGTGGTGGGCAAATAGCGTATCCACCGGCACACCGGCCACCGTAAACTCCGGTATGGAAACATTCAAGTCGCGCGACACCAGCTCGATTGCCTTATTCATGTTGTCGACCGAGAGATGCTCTCCGCACAAACTCAGGAAATGCTTCGTCCGCCCGGTGATAATGATTTCAGCGTCTTCAACCGAAACAAACCGAATGACATCGCCAATAAGGTAGCGCCACGCACCGGCACAGGTTGATAAAAGCAGCGCGTAGTCCTTTCCTTCCTCTACCTCGTCCATCAAAAGCGTTTTGGCCGTGGCCCGTACTTCTCCCTCCGGGGTAAAGTTCTCCTCGGAGAAGGGTATGAACTCAAAGAATATCCCGTTATCAAGCACGAGCTTCATGGTTCTTTTCCGGGGCGCGACCTGATACGCGATGAAGCCCTCGGATGCCAGGTAGGTCTCGATATGGTAAATGGGGCGACCGAATAACTTTTCGAATCCCTTGCGGTACGGTTCAAAGGAAACGCCTCCGTGTACATATACCATGAGGTTGGGCCATATATCATGAATGTTGCGCAGCCCGTGCATGTCGATGATGCGCTCAAGCAACAACTGCAACCAGGCCGGCACCCCGACAATAATGCTAATGTTCCACTTTGGTGCGTTTCGCGCCATCTCCTCCAGTTTCTCATCCCACTGGCGGGTTTTGGCTATTTTCTTACCTGGCTTGTAAAAACTCTGAAACCAAAACGGCAAACGGGCCGCCTGTATACCGCTCAGATCACCTTCAAAGTATCCATCACGCTTGTTGAGCGTGGTGCTACCGCCTACCATCAAAATACCTCCGGTAAAAAAATCCGAGGGCAGGTCATACTTAGATAGTGTTAAGATCTGGCGGATACTTGTCTTCTGAATGGCCTTCGTCATTTCCTTAGTGACGGGGATGTGCTTGCTGGCTGCTTCGGACGTGCCCGAGCTGAGCGCAAAATATTTCACTCGCCCGGGCCAACAAATGTCCTTGGCACCCTTCAGCGACAAATGCCACCAATCCTTGTGGATCTTGTTATAGTCATGAATCGGAATCACCCGAAACGCATCGTAGAAGTTGCGCACCCCTTTGCGAAACTGACGCAACACACCCGGAAAGTCATAATATCTGCCAAACTCGGTTTGCGAGGCCTTAATCAGCAGTTCTTTCAGTTCATTCTTTTGCAGTTCAAAAGGGGCCGAGTATTCATGCTCAAGATTTTCGCGCAATTTGATCCCCTTCTTGATCAGTGTTCCCAATATGGCCATACCTTTGCGTTGGTTATGTACTAAACGCTTGGCCGAAATTAGGAAATGAGCATTAAAGATCACATTAAGTTTTACCAACAGGAGGTAGAACCTTTTGGGGCGCGCCTCATTGCTGTCAGCAAGACACATCCGGCTACGGCCATCCTACAGGCCTACGAAGCCGGTCAGCGACTGTTTGGAGAAAACAAAGTACAAGAACTCACCGACAAATACCCGGCTCTCCCTGCAGACATCGAGTGGCACCTGATCGGGCACTTGCAAACCAACAAGGTTAAGTATGTGGCGCCTTTTGTTTCCCTGATTCATGCGGTAGACAGTGAGAAGTTACTGTTGGAAATTGAAAAGCAGGGTGCGCGGGTGGGGCGCACCATCCCCTGTTTGTTACAAATTTTCATTGCGCGGGAGGAAACCAAGTTTGGGCTTCATGAATCGGAAGCCCTGGCGCTCGTCACCGGCCCGGTTGTTCAGGCTTTGCGTTTTGTTCGAATTGAAGGCCTGATGGGCATGGCTACCTTAACAGACGATCAGAATCAGATTCGGCAAGAGTTTCGGGGGCTGCGCAGATTATTTGACGACATCGGTAAGTTGCCGCTGCCGGCCCACGTTCGTATGAAAGAGCTTTCGATGGGCATGACGTCAGACTACCGGATTGCGCTTGAGGAGGGCAGCACCTTAATTCGCGTGGGCACCGCCATTTTCGGTCAGCGTAATGCACTCAACTAAGCTTTTCTTGGCTGGTGCTTTTGCTACGCGTTGTGGCGCAAACGGATGATATCGCGGATAAAAAACACCCAACCCGTGAGCAACGCCACTCCGCCCATGGGCGTCAACCAAGCCATCGCCCGAATATCGGTTAACGCCAACAGGTAGAGACTCCCACTAAAAAGCAAAACACCGCCCACGAAAAAAAAGGCAGACCAGGACCGGGTCTGTGGTGTTGTTATTTGTCGTTGAAAAAGGCCGTTCATGAGCAAAGCTAAAGCGTGATAGAACTGGTACCGCACCGCCAACTCAAACGTCTCGGTTCGGCCGCTGGCCGCCAGCACATCGCGAAGGGCATGGGCGCCAAACGCACCCAATGCCACAGCCGTTAGCCCTAGCAGAGCACCCCACAGCAACGATTGCGATGATTTCATGGCTGAGGTGGAAGTTTAGGCAGTACGTTGGCGGAGAAGATCACTTTATTATCCAACCCTACCGAGTTTGAAACCACGGTAACTACCTTCACTTGCTTGCCATTCTTGCCAGCACTGTTAAAGGCCACCGTTAGTTCACTTTTTTCTCCTGGCGCGATGGGATCACGCGTCCACCCTTTTGGCGTGGTGCAACCGCAGCTCACTTCCACGTTGGTGATGATAAGGGGTGCTGTACCGGTGTTCGTAAAACGGAATGTATGTTCGAGGCGGTCGCCCTGAATGACGTCACCAAAATCATGCGTTTTTTCGTCCCAGGTGATCATTGCGCCTGTGGGCGATTGCCCATGTTGGGCGAGGCCCGCCATAGCCATCCCGGCAAGAAATAAAAAAGCCAACCCCCGTTTCATGATATACTCACGTGCATAAAAATAACACGCCCCGCGACCGAAATATTCTCTACTTTGGTTAAAAAATTTTTAGATGAATTCTGAAGTGGCCCGGGCTTTCGGGGGCCGGTTGCGTGTGCGGGTATGCGGGCTGTTGGTGGTGCATGACCAAATTCTGCTGGTGAACCACGAAGGCTTGTACAACCACCACTTTTGGGCGCCCCCCGGAGGTGGTTTACACTTGGGCGAAACTGCTCACGAGGCGTTGGTAAGGGAATTCGCTGAGGAGACCGGAATTCAGGTTAATGTTTGTGACTTTTTATTCGCTTGTGAATTGATTCAGGCGCCTCTGCACGCGATTGAGCTGTTTTTTCGGGTCGAATACAAGGCCGGAGCGGTTCGGGTGGGCCGGGATCCCGAGTTAAGCGATAGCGAACAGTTAATCCGGGGGGTGAAGTGGGTGCCGCTGGCCGAGTTGGAACACTGGGCCCCGCACACCCTTCACGGCATGTTTGCAAAAGTTCAAAAACCTGCTCAAATTCTTGATTTGAGGGGTTATTTTGGCCTTTTGCCGGTTGTGCAGAACGATTGAAAATACCTATACTTGCAGGCTTAAACCTTAAACCCAATGATCAACAAAATCCTGACGTTCGTGCTGCTGGCAATCAGCGTGGCTCTGTTCTATGTATTGTACAGAAGTATTCAGGGCTCCATTGAAGAAACCAAGCGGATCAAGAACACTGAAATGGCTGTGATCGAGCGCCTCAAGTTGATCCGGGAAGCTGAAATCGTATTTATGGAAGTGAACGGCCGGTATACGGCTAATTGGGATTCGCTGATCAATTTTATTAATAACGGACAGGTTCCCATTCTCGAGCGCAAGGAGGAAATCATTCAAAAAGCCTACGGTGGCGAAGAAGTTAAGGTTCACATTGATACTCTCGGGTTCATTTCTGCCCGCGACCGAATCTTCAAGAAAAACTACACCATGAACGTGGCCGACAACGGTATTTTCCAGGGCTACAATGTGAAAGTGGGTGATCGTGTAATCAAGAATCAAAAAGCGTACAAACTCAAGGTGGGTGATCGCGATACGCAGCCTCCTTTTACAGAGCAAGGCATTATTACCAACATCGCGGATGTTCCGGTTGGTGCAGAGGTTAAGCGTGGCATGTTGCTGATCAATTTCTGGGACTATGTGTTTAACCCGAATGTAGATGTTGCCAGGATTGCTGAAGTACCGGAAGGTGATGGTGCCAAATTCGACATTTTCGTAGGTAAAGTGGATAAGGCCGGGCTTATGGTTCAGGTAATCGAAGTGAAAGATTCCAAGCCGGCTAACCCTGAGCGCAAAGAGAGCAACGAAGCGAAGAACCGTAAACCGCTTCGCTTTGGGTCTCGCACGGATGTTTCCACCTCGGGTAACTGGGAATAATCCTGCGCTGTGCAGACTGCCACAGCCAGTTTCAAGCTTGTAAAAAAGGTCCGGGACGACCGTTTTGAAGAAGAGCGCCTCAACGAGTGTGCCCTGTTAATTCAAATCGGGGTGCGCGATGTACAGGTAGCCGTGGTCGAAGACGCTTCCAGGCGTGTCGTCCTACTCGAAGACTATGTGCTGGGTGAACTGCAATCGCATGACGAGCTCTTTCAATTGCTTCAGAACTTATTCGATAGCCACCCGCTTTTGCTGGCAGGGTTCTGGCAGCGCGTAATCATTTCCTTCAAGAACAGCAAGTTCGCGCAGGTGCCGCCATCCTTGTTTGTGGAAGAAAGTGCGGCCGACTACCTCAAGATTAACGCTGCCTTGGCGCCAGACGAAAAGGTGCTGTGGAGCCGACACGGTGGGGGTAATCTGATCACTGTTTTTGCTGTGCAGAGCGGGCTACTCACGTGGCTGCAAAAGGTATACGCCAATACCCGCGTTACTTATACCCATCAATCCGTGGCGCTGGTGGAGGGTCTGTTGCCAGTGGCAGCCAGCGAGGTTGGTGACCCTCTTTATATCTATGTTGATCGTTTTAAGCTCCACATCCTGGCTTATCGGCAGGGGAAGCTGTTGTACTACAACCAATTCCTCATCAAGCAATTTGCCGATTATGTCAAATACATCATGGTGGTGATGAAAGGGTTGGGTATGGATGCCGAAAAAACACGAGTTGTCTTGTGGGGCTACATCGGCAAAAATTCTCCGCACTATCAGGAATTCTACAAGTACGTGCGGAACGTGGAGTTTGGCGGCCGGCCAGCCGGCCTTGAGTTCGGCTACCTGTTTGACGAGGTACAGGAACATCATTTCTACGATCTCTTTGCGTTAATGTTTCTGCCGTCATGAAGCGAATAGCTCTTTTTCCGGGATCTTTTGATCCATTTACACGTGGCCATGAAGACATCGTCCTTCGCGGCCTGAAAGTGTTTGATGAAATCGTGATTGCCATTGGATACAATAGTGGAAAGAGCCAACGCTACTTCGCCATTGATATGATGGTGCAAAAGATTTCCGAAACGTTTAAGGGCTACCCGAATATCCGGGTCATCACGTACAGTGAACTAACCGCGGAGTTGGCGCGAAAGCATAAGGCTAATTTTCTGTTGCGCGGCCTGCGCAATACCACCGATTTTGAATACGAAAACAGCATCGCCCAGGTCAACCGGTACCTGAATACCGACCTCGAATCCGTTTTCCTGATTACATCCCCCCAATTTGCCTCGATTAGTTCCTCCATTATCCGAGAAGTGCATCGCTATGGTGGGGACGTTGATCCGTTCCTGCCCTACAAACTCTGAGTCAGGACGGTATTTTTTCGGCTTTGCGGTAGTATTCCTCAAAGACAAAGCGAATAGACTTATAGGAATTGTCCAGGGCGTGGTACACTTCTTTTTGGGTCATCCAGCGCAACTCTTCAATATCCTCTTCGATAGAGGGTTTCATGCGCGAATCATCCACCACATCCATGACATACCACCGCGTTTTCTTCAGCATGGCGTTTTTGTTCATGGTGTAGGTGTGCCAGGTGGTACACACTTTGCGGCCGAGTTTAACTTTCACGTTACACTCTTCTTCGACTTCGCGCACGGCCGTCTGGCGGTAGCGTTCGTTCGACTCCTTCTTGCCCTTCGGCAAATCCCACTTTTTCATCCGATAGATCATCAGGAAGCGGTCTTTCTTGCGCACCAGCCCTCCGGCTGCCTTCACCACCTTAAATCGCTGGCGCAGCAATAATTTGGCAGCGTCATAATTGTCAACCGAAATAATCAGGGACAATAAACTGGTGGGCACTTTGGTGTCGATCAGGTCCAATACCTGGCCCAGTTCATACAACCCGGCATTTTTCACCAAAACGTGGTAAATCAGTTTGGCCTTGGTAATGGATTCATTTCGCGCATCGATGGAGGAATTGACATGTCCTTCATCGGCCACCTGGCCCGGCTTAAGAATACGAACGGGAATGTCGTTAACGAACAGGTTCATGCAGGTTCTGCGAGTGCAAAAAGCCAAAATAAATTTAATCCGGCAAGTCATATTCCCAGCGATTCTGGTGTGGGCCCCTGTGGCGCGAGAAAAAATCCTGATAACTTCGGCCCCATGAGCATCACCATTCACGACCCTACTGCAGCAGCGGTAGCCTCGCGGCTCCTGGCTATTGGGGCAATTAAGATCAATCACGAAAAGCCCTTTACGTGGAGCAGCGGCTGGAAATCACCCGTGTATTGCGACAACCGGCTTGCGCTGTCCTACCCCGAAATTCGCTCTTTCATCAAAAAATCGTTAGCGGACGCCATCCGGCACTATTTTCCTCAAGGTGAGTATATCGCAGGCGTGGCTACGGCCGGGGTGCCACAGGGGGCGCTGGTGGCCGATGCGCTCCAGTTGCCCTACGTATATGTACGGCCAAAGCCGAAAGACCATGGCATGGGCAACCTGATTGAAGGTCGCATTGAAAAAGGAAAAAACGTAGTGCTGATTGAGGATCTGGTAAGCACCGGAGGAAGTTCGCTCAAAGCAGCAGAAGCACTGACCGATGCCGGCTTTCGCGTGGCGGGCATGGCGGCCATCTTCACCTACGGGTTTGACGCAGCCGAAGCCGCCTTCAGCAAAGCCGGTGTATCGCTGGTATGCCTGAGTGATTTCAATCATCTGCTAACGGAAGCCGTGGCCAGCCGGTACCTGGACGAAAAGCAGCTCGTGTATGTCAAGTCGTGGCGCCTCGACCCGGCCAACTGGAAGTAATGTGAATTTTCTCGCCCACCTTTATCTTTCCAGCGACCACCCCGGCATTATGACCGGTAACTTTATCGGGGATTTTGTAAAAGGGCGAGACCTGGATGCCCGGTTTGGTTTTTATGTGGCGCGGGGCATTGACCTACACCGGATAATTGACGAGTTCACCGACAAACATCCGCAAGTCAGGAATAGCCGCGCCCGGCTGTGGGACAGCTATCGCCACTACGCCCGTGTAATTGTAGATGTTTATTACGACCATTTCCTGGCGCGAGACTGGCAGAAGTTTCATCCGGTGCCGCTACAGCAATATGCACCCCAAGCCTATGAAACGCTGTTGACCCAAGAAGAAATCTTGCCCGATGGCGTGAAACAAATGCTGCCGTATATGATGCGGGGCAATTGGCTTTTGAATTACAGCCAGCTCGAGGGGATTGATCGGGCGCTCACCGGCATGTCGCGGAGGACGCGCTTCGAATCGAACATGGAAAAAGCGGTGCATGATTTACAACGGTACTACCCTGAATTTGAACATGAATTCGGCCAGTTCTTTCCAACGCTGCAGGAGATGACCTCGCGCTGGCTACAAGAGAACGTGAAACGCTAATTCTTACCTTTGCAACATGATGAACGACCCGGAATTGAACGGGAAGTACCTGGGTACGATCTCGCAGGATTTTGTGAAAGTGGCGGATACGCTGAAGGAAGCCTCCTACCAATTGCGCAAGGCCGGATTTGCCTTCCCCATCTTCGCCATTGCGCGGGAGCGCATTCCTATTGGGCAACTTCTGTTGGACCAGCAGGCGCTGGGACTGACCTGGAACTACTTCGCCTCGTATCTGGACGAATTTGTACAGCGCGAACTGGTGGAAAAAGAAAAGCAGGCCAGTTTTGAAGAAACCTACAAAGATCCCGATGAATTTTGCTGCCTGTTCGTGGTCGACCGGGATTTCACCAACTTCGTTTACATTCCCTATCCGGAAGATTAACGTCACTTTTTAAAGTGAGTCCATCCCTGTGCCTGAAGCGGAATTTCGATACCCGCCTTCGTGACCATCACGCGTTGATCGGTTTGCGCCAGCGCGTGGCCAATAAAATGAATGTCCGGGTGGTTTTTCACTTTCTCAAAATCCGACTGGCGAATCGAGAATAGCAATTCATAGTCCTCACCCCCGTTGAGCGCAAACGTAACGGGGTCCAGCTTAAACTCCAGGGCGATATCGTACGTCTGATGATCAATGGGAAGCTTGTCTTCAAATATCTTCACCCCAACATTCGATTGCGTGGACAAATGCATAAGTTCAGACGCCAGTCCGTCTGACACGTCAATCATCGATGTGGGCACCAGGTTCATGTCTTTCAACTCGTGCACAATATCCATTCGTGCTTCCGGCTTCAATTGACGCCCCACGCAGTATTCGTATTTTTCAAGATCGGGTTGTGCATTCGGGTTGGCCAGAAAAACTTCTTTCTCCCGTTGCAACACCTGAAGCCCGGCAAAGGCTGCACCCAGATCGCCCGTTACGCACAAAATGTCATTGGGGCACAAACCCGAACGATAGGCCACACGATGCTCCTCCACACGACCAATAACACTCACTGAAATAATCAACCCCGCTGCCGATGATGAGGTGTCTCCACCCACCAGGTCGACCTGATAGTTTTCGCACGCTGCGTGAATACCGCTGTACAGGGCATCCACGGCCTCAACCGAAAACCGGTTGCTCAGCCCAAGCCCCACCACAATATGGGTTGGGGTGCCGTTCATCGCGGCAATGTCAGAAACATTGGATGCCACCGCCTTGTACCCGATATGCTGGAGGGGCGCGTAGGCTAAGTCAAAATGCACGCCTTCCACCAACAGGTCAGTGCTGATCAATTCATAGTGATCACCCACATCCCATACGGCCGCATCGTCACCAATACCTTTCAGAATATTGGGCACTTTAAGCCTGGCTTTTTGCCGGATGCGGTCAATAAGGCCAAATTCACCCAATTCGTTTAACTCGTGACGGGCCGGGGAACCCTCGTTCATCGCCTTTTTCGGTTCATTCATCTGTCAAAAATAAGACTTATCCTGTGTTTGTGGCGGGTGGCCGTCAAGAGGGCGTATCCAGGGAAAATATCTCCTATGAAAGCGAAGTTGGTGTCGGTGTTGGCTATGTTGATGGTCATTCTTGGCACAAGTTGTCAGGCCCCTAAATCGCAGTACCAAACCTCCCTGGGCAAGAAAAAACTCAAGTACTATAATGCCCTTCAATTTGGTAAGGAAAAGAACCCAAAGAAAACGTTTTAGTCAGCCGCGGTCCTGACACAATTCAACGAGCACCGAGTTAGTGGTCTTCGGGTGCAGAAAAACGATCTTCTTGTTGTCGGCACCGGGTTTGGGTGTATCGGCCAACAGGCCAAAGCCCTCGCTCTTGAGGTTTTCCATTTTTTCCTCAATCGGCTGCACATCAAAAGCCAGGTGATGCACACCCTCCCCTTTTTTCTCAATGAACCGGGCAATCGGGGAATCGGAGTGGGTAGCTTCCAATAGCTCAATCTTAATATCGCCTACCTTAAAAAACGAGGTTTTAACACCCTCCCGTTCAACGATCTCGGTCTTGTACGGGTCTGTGCCGAGTAAACGGCTAAACAGCCGATTTGACTCCTCCAGATTCTTCACAGCTATGCCAATGTGTTCCAGCTTATTCATATTCTCTTTGTTTCGTAAATTTGCCGTTCGGAAACTTTTCCAATCTACTCATAGTTTTAACATCATGCCAAAAGTGGGTGCCGAACCGGTTAGTGACGTGCATGTGGAGGCCGCGCGCATCCAGCAGCAAATAAAGGAATACCTCGGTTTGCGCACCAGCGACCTGGTGTTTGAATTCTCGCAGGTAGATGGAAAGGCCAAGTTGGATCTGATCACAATCAATCCAAGGCATAACCAGTCTTTTCTCTTTCATTCCGAAACCGGGGCCGACAAAGTTGACGCGCTTCGTAAAATGCTGGCGTATGTGCAGAGCTATAAGGAAAAAGAAAACTCGTACACCATACAATGGGTGATGAAGGGTGATAAAGAACTGCATACCTCCTATTTTCGGGCGAGCAACATTATGGATGCCCTCGAAAAGTTGTATTACGGCCGCGACCGGAACACCCTGACTGTTTTTAGTGTTGTCTTGAATCCCGTAGCGTAATTACCCGATATGATCAGTGTAACTGAAAAAGCCAAAGACCGCATAATTGAACTTCGCAAGCAGGAAGGGCGCACCGACCTGCACAACATCCGGGTGATGGTAAAGGGCGGAGGGTGCTCAGGGTTGATGTACGATTTGAATTTCGATGACGCCCTCCAACCCAACGATCAGGTGTTCGAAGACAAAGGGATAAAAATTCTGGTGGATAAGAAAAGTCTGTTGTACCTGTTGGGCACAACGCTGGATTTTTCAGACGGACTGAACGGTAAAGGATTTCAGTTCATTAATCCCAACGCCTCACGCACCTGCGGGTGTGGGGAAAGCTTCGCGGTTTAGTCGCGAATAACCGCCATACACTTTAATTCGATGGCAATGGGCGTTGGCAGCGCCCCCACTTCAACGGTGGTGCGGCAGGGTTGCGTGGCCTTGTCCGGGAAATACTCAGCATAAATCTTGTTCATTACCGGAAAGTCCTTTTTCATGTTCGTGAGGTACACGGTCACATCAACCAAATCCTCCCACCTGGCACCGGAAGCTTCAAGCACAAAACGCACGTTTTGAAAAACCGAATGGCATTGCGTTTCGATGTCGTAAGACAGTATGTTCCGGTTTTCATCCAGCACCACCCCGGGGATATCCCTGCTGTCGCGTTTGCGGGGCCCCACCCCGGATAAAAACAACAGGTTGCCGACACGCCTGGCGTGTGGGTAAGGCCCTACGGGCTCGGGGGCTTTTGAAGAGTCAATCGGATTGTTCATTTCATTGTATTTCGAACACTAAACTCGCCCATTTGCTTTCGTAGTCAGCTCCTGCCTTGGTGGAGGGAGCCATCGCGACTGAACTCACCATCCAGCGCCCCGGTGTACCAATCGGAAAGGTGACGGTACCGTCACTCTCCGTGTAGATGTTTTGCAGGAACGTGGTACCGTTAAACGAACTCCACACTTTCACCAAGGCATGCTTTCTCAGTTGGCCATTCAGCCAAACCTGACATTTCATGTAGGCACCTGGTTTTATAGTGTAGGGATTCAACAAGGGCACAATCTCATGATCCAATCCCGCCCTTTTCATATACGTATTATCTGTGGTCGGCCCCACTTGTACGAGTAACTTGGCAAAACGTGTGTAGAACTCGCGCACCGAATCTTGTGCATTGGCGTGCTGGCGTTGCGCCAAAACATCCTCCAGTCCGTCCTCCTTCAGGTAGGCATTAAAATCACTACCCGGCAATTTGATAAATGCTGCATTACTCCGAAGCGTCACCAGATGGGTGCCGGCCCGCGTAAACTTGTAACTCAGGTGGTTGTCTTTGGTCGCTTTCACCGTTTTGGTGAGATCGACCGGCCCGACCGTTGTGTACAGGGTTACGTTCTCCGCTTTGTGGCGTTTCATGTCCCAGAGTTCACCCTGAAAGTTCTCGCCCACGCGAAAGTTCACGTTCATCACTTCACCCACGGCAAAACGAAATTTTTTCGGCTCCAGCCAGAATTCATGGCTCTGCAGCGTGAGCGCCAGAAAAATCATCGATGCCAGGGCGAGGACGCGAAGCATGTTACCTGGCGTTCATCAGATCTTCAATTTCCTCGGCCTCCAACGGAATGTTTTTCATCAGATCCAACAATCCGCTTTTGCCAATCACGACATTGTTTTCCAACCGGATGCCAAGCTTCTCCTCCCGAATGTAGATTCCCGGCTCCACCGTCCACACCATGCCCTCCACCATTTTGTGGTACATATTGCCCACATCGTGAACGTCCAGGCCTAAATGGTGCCCCGTACCATGCATGAAATACTTCGCCACCACCGGTTTTTCCTTTGTCTGGTTTTTGATATCCGTCTTGTCGATGAGTTTCAGCTTGAGCAACTCCGCTTCCATCAAGCGCTGCACTTCCCGGTGATACTCGAAATACAATGCCCCGGGGCGCAGTAGTTTCATGGCCCCGCGCATCACCCTCAACACCGCCTGGTATACGTCCTTCTGGCGTTTGGTGAAGCGCCCGCTCACGGGCACGCAGCGTGTCATATCAGCATTATAGTTGCCGTATTCTGCACCCACATCCAATAACAATACATCGCCCGGTTTGCACGCTTGATCATTTTCGATGTAATGCAGTACACACGCGTTGGCACCGGAGGCAATGATGGGTGTGTAGGCAAACCCACGTGAACCATGCCGGATGAATTCGTGAATAAACTCGGCCTCGATTTCGTATTCCTTAACCCCGGGTTTCACAAACCTCAATACTCTTCGAAAAGCGAGGTTCGTAATGTCACACGCCTTTTGAAGTTGTTTGATTTCTTCAGGTTGTTTCACGGCCCGGAGTTCGGCCAGCAGCGGTGCCGCACGTTCATACGTGTGCAACGGGTATTGCTTTTGGCACCACTCGATGAAGCGGGCGTTGCGTGTTTCCACCACCACATCGGCCCGATAGTGCTCATTTGTATCGAGGTAGACTTGCTGCACACCCCCCATAGCCATCAGGTGATGGAACAATTTGGGGAATTCGGAAAGCCACAGCACAGTCTCCACCCCGGAAAGTTGGCGCGCCTCCTCCTTGGTCAGCTTGTGGCCCTCCCAAATGGCAATTTGCTCACTCGTTTCGCGCAGAAACAAAACCTCGCGATACCGTTTGTCCGGGAAATCAGGACAGAGAATGAGGATGCTTTCTTCCTGATCAACTCCACTGAGATAGAGTAAATTGTTATTCTGCCGGAACGCCATCGTACCATCGGCATTGGTCGGCATGATGTCGTTGCTGTTAAACAACGCCAGTGAATTTGACTTCAGTTTTTGAGTTAACCTTTTCCGGTTTCGGATGTACAAGGCAGCTGGGGCCGGTGAATAGCGCATAGGTGTAAAAATCAAGAGCTGAAAATTACTCGAATTATTGCACAATCGACTGACGAAACTGATGCTCGCCCCGGGGAATAAAACCAGAACATCTCTAACCTCTATTAAAATTAAACGTCATTCTGGTCCCGCATTTGCGGGATGCCGGAATCCCAGTCCGCCCGAACCGAAGTACCGGAAAGAGTCTGGTCTGACAGGTAGGGGCTTTTAGAAGATTCCCACCAACGGCTTTCACAACACCGGCTCAAAGCCGTGTTACGACTCGGTCACTTCATCGGTATCCACGTAGTTAATCAGCACGAAGGTTACCAGCAAGCCGCTGAATACACCTTCAAGCGCCACGATGAATGATGCCATGTAGGCATTGAGATAGCGCCCCATCGGTTCGTTTTCAATGATGGATGCCATCAGCGAAGCATCCGCTTTCATCCAAATGAACATGAAAACGGCAAACAAAATTGAACCAATGGCGCCCGTGGCTACTCCCGTCACCAACCCGCGGAAGTAGTTCATGTGATCTTCGTGCGTTTGCTTAAATTTTTTGAGGGCAAAGTAAATGCCGGCCGCCTGGATAAGCAGGTTGAGCAGCCGCAATTCTACATGATGGCCGAGGCCTGCAAAATGCATGACTACAAAATACACCGCGAGGCCTCCGGCAATGCGTAGCCCATAGTTCTCCGGAATGCGGTTGGGATCGGTAAACAAGCTCATAGGGTGGGATTAAGTTTCCCTAAGTATCAACTTTTTTCACAGAATAGCAACTCAAAGCAGGTTGTTACGTGGGTCCCTTTCGGAGATTTAAAAAATTCTTGTTTTCGTTATCCCCAAAACCTAACCCCTCCCCTATGAAAGCCCTAAAAACCCTCGGTTACGCGTTTGCCGGTGTTGTGGCTATAATTGCTATGGTACTGGTTTTTAAATCTCCCCAAAGTCACATGCAACGCTCGGTGGTCATTCAAGCGCCTCCGGCCAGCGTGTATCAACAACTCATCAGTTTCAAAAACTTCAATTCCTGGTCACCCTGGGCCAAATTAGACCCCAACACCCGGTATACCTACGAGGGACCTGAAAGCGGAGTGGGCGCCAAGATGAGTTGGGTGAGCGAAAACCCCAACGTAGGCAGTGGCTCACAATGGATCGTTGAAGCTGTTGAAAATAAAATGGTGAAAAACGGAATGGCATTTGGTGACATGAAAGGTGACTATTTCGCCACGTTGGAACTGGAAGAAGTGCCCGAGGGCACAAAGGTGACCTGGCATTACGATGGTGACGTGAAGGGAACCGGGATGGTGAACTCGGCCCTTGGAAAAGCGTTTGGTTTATTTATCGACCGCGCACTTGGCCCTTTTTACGAAGATGGGCTCAAGAGCCTGAAGCAGGTGGTGGAGAGCCAGCCGGTACCAGCCGATAGTTTGAATCAATAAAACAAAAAACGCCTCGGCCACCCGGTAAGAGGCAAAACCAAAACCTTTATGATAAAGAAGATCCTGATTGGCCTCGCTGGAGTTATTGTGGTGCTCATCCTGGCCGGATTTCTGTTACCCACCGCCACCGTAGTTGATAAAACCGTTGTGATCAACGCACCGGCCCGCTACGTTTTTGAAGAGTTAAACGATTTGAAAAACTGGCCGCGCTGGTCGTACTGGAACAGCATTGATCCAGACATGAAAACAACGTACAGTGATCCTAGCCTGGGAACAGGCGCCCATTACACGTGGGACGGAGCCCATACGGGCAAAGGGACATTAACAATTACGGCCAGCGAACCCGATCGCTGGCTGGCGTGCTCTGTGGCCTTTAGTGAATCGGGTGCCGGTATTGCCACGCACAAGTTAGAGCCAGGACCCGATGGCGTGACACTGATATCCAATTTTACCTACGAACATGGCATGAATGTAATCTCGCGCTGGATGGGCTTTGTCTTTATTTCAAGGGAAGTTTCGAAGGCGATGGACTATGAAGGTACCAAACTGAAAGAAATCGCAGAGGCGAAACCAAAATTTTCCGTGTCGATTACCGAGGTGGAGGTACCCGCCATCAGCTACATCGGCATGGCGCACACGATGAACACCACCGACCAGGCCGTCATAGGCGAACAGATGATACGGTTGTATGGCGAATTAATGGGTGCCTTGACAAAAGCAAAGGTAGAGATGACCGGACCTCCCTTTTGCTTCTATCCGCGCCTGGATGAGACGGGCATGGATTTGATTGCCTCTGTACCTGTGCCGGCCAACGCGAAATTGCCCGCCAAATACAAAGTGATGCAAACCACGGGCGGGCCGGCCGTCAAGGCTATTCACCAGGGTGATTACAATTCATTGACAAGTACGCACAGTCAGCTCAACCAGTATATCACGTGGCGCAAACTGGAAATCAATGGTGCCCCTTGGGAGGTCTACATCACCGACCCGGAAGTAGAGAAAGACACGGCCAAATGGGTAACCGAAGTTTACTACCCAGTGAGAAAGTAAAGCGTGAAGGAAAAAAACCTTCCGAAAAATCAGCCGGTTGGAGCCTGTTAGGTTTCGCCTCATTTGGCATTTTAGCCTGTGCGGTCGCCTACAGCATCATTAATTATTCAAACCTCTCGTCTGGCGAGGGATGGGGTATGGTTCAAATGGCCGGTTTCGTTGCGCTCGGTCTGGCCGGACTTTTTCTGGACTTTTTCATTCAAAGCCTAACCAAGAGCAGGCAGGTTGCAAACTGGTTAGGCTTGGTCTTATCTTTTCTGTTCGCCTGGTGGTTGATTTCAGTGGTGTTCAGATAGCCCGAGTCGCCCGAATCATCGCCATTCAATTATCTGCTTCATGATCGCGTACCACCTGACTGCGTTGCTTCCAAAGCTTTAGCTCCTCTTCGCGTTGACGTATCTCCTCTTCCGTTGGGTTGTAGGTCAGCAAGGCATTCAAATCCGGCTGCCCACCATCGATCCACGCGGAGTACCACAGATCGGCTGTTGTTTTGATACTACCTCGCATTTGACGCTCGACCATACCCCGCAATGCCCGGTGATACTCGCGCGAGTAGTGGAGCGAGTACACCTTTACGGTCTGCTTGCCGCGTGTTTCAAAACTGAATCGCGAGTTCGGGTGACGCTCGCTGAGCTGCTTTTCCAGGCGAAGCACAGAATCAACGAGCGCATGGGTATCGGCTACCACCCGCCAGATGCGCCCCTGAACCTGTGGTTCATAAGCGGCTGCCCCAACAAAAAAGTCGTACTCTTCGGCAAACAACTCTGGCAGGCGCGACTCCCAAAACGCATGGATACCCTCCTGCCCCGAAAACTGGCCGTTATAGTTTCGGGTCGTATGCAGCGGCACGTGTGCGTCTGCCACATAGTGACCCAGTTCGGCCGAGAGCCGCAGTATTTTGGCCGGATCGCGCACCAAAAAAGCATCGCGCAGTTGAAGGTACATCCGGTATACATGCCAGGGCAGGATTCCATGTGCCTGAAGCGTATCTTCCGGGATTCGTTCGACCGCCTGATTCCAATAGCGGGGTAACTTCCAGGCCGCGCTGTCGCCATACGCATCCAGGTCGATGTAATGACGCGGTGCTTCGCCCACCACGGCATAACGTCTGCGATCGGGGTTTACGCTAGCCTCGGCCAGGTATTGAATATTCTTCTTGTAGAACCCCACCATCGGGGGTGGCAGGGTAAATACTGCCAGTCGATTGATCTTGGGATGGGCAAAAAAGCCCCAGCCCGCGGAAAGGGCCAAAACCGTCAAAACGCCCAAAAAACCCAAAAATCGATGATTATTCATCTCCCGAAGATATCCTCACCAAGCCTATGTACTGGCTTGTCCATTCCAAATCTTGCATGTACCTTTGCGCTCCTTTTAAAGAAGACTATGGCAAACCATAAATCAGCCGAAAAGAGAATACGGGCAAACGAGGCCAAGCGTGAGCGCAACCGCTACCAGCATAAGACCACGCGCACAGCCGTAAAGAAGTTGTTGACTACTACCAAGAAAGACGAAGCCCAGGCTTTATTGAAAGACGTAACGGCCATGCTGGACAAGCTGGCGAAGAAGAACATCATCCATTGGAAAAAGGCAGCCAATCAGAAGTCGCGCCTGACCAAAACGGTTAACAAGCTGAAGTAAGCTCATCCTTATTTTTTCCCTTCTCCGCCCCCATGGGAAACCGGAGAAGGGTTTTTTATTGCCTTCCTTTTCAGGTGTTGATAATTTTATATTGAGGCCATCCCGTACATGCGGGAGCCCGAATAATCATTTGGGTATGTGGATAGATTTCCATGGTCATTTCCTACCTTCACCCTCATGCGTGCGCTTGTAGTAATTGTAGCAATTGCGGCCAGTTCACCCCTTTTGGCACAGCCGACAGTCTGCGAGCCGGTGGGATTTGCCCACATCAAAATCTCCGATTCATTCTGGGCCCCGCGGCTGAAGGCCCATGCGAACGCCACACTACCCATCTGTATTGAGCAAACTGAAATAAAGACCGGTCGCATCCGGAATTTCGAAAAAGCCGCGGCCGGCCAGGGTACACACGAAGGCATCTACTATGATGACAGCGATGTTTACAAAGTGCTGGAGGGCATGGCGTATTCGCTGGTGAATAACCCCAATCCTGAACTCGAAAAAAAATGCGATGAATGGATCGATAAAATTGCGGCTGCCCAACGGCCTGATGGCTATCTGAACACGTATTACACGCTCACCGGGATTGATCAGCGCTGGACTGACATGGAAAAGCATGAAGAATACTGTGCCGGACATTTGATTGAGGCAGCCGTGGCCTATTTTCACGCCACAGGCAAGCGAAAGTTGCTCGATGTGGCCATCAAGCTGGCCGATCACATGGACCGCGAATTTGGCCCGGGGAAGAAACACTGGGTAGTGGGGCATCAGGAGCCGGAACTGGCCTTAGTAAAGCTCTACCGGGTAACGGGTAACACGCGATATGTCGATCTGGCGTATTGGATGTTGGAAGAACGCGGCCGCGGCCATGGCCGCGGCCGCATCTGGACCGACCCGAAGTTTGGAGCCGCTTATTGCCAGGATGACGTGCCCGTGCGCGCGCTGTCCGACATCACCGGCCATGCCGTGCGCGCCATGTACCTCTATACCGGCATGGCTGATGTTAATATGTTTAGACCTGAGGCTAACTACCTTCCCGCCCTCACGCGCGTGTGGGATGATGTAGTGAACCGTAACATGTACATCACCGGTGGCATTGGTTCGTCCAGAAGCAACGAAGGATTCACCGTGGACTATGATTTGCCGAACGAAACCGCCTACTGCGAAACCTGTGCTTCCATCGGCATGGTGTTCTGGAATCACCGGATGTTCCTGCTCACGGGAGAAAGTCAATACATGAATGTGCTGGAGCGATCGCTTTACAACGCTGCACTTGATGGCGTATCGCTTTCGGGTGACCGGTTTTTTTATGTTAACCCCCTGGCATCGGAGGGTAACCATCACCGCAAAGAATGGTATGGCACCGCGTGCTGCCCCAGTAATATTTCTCGCCTGTTACCTTCGTTGGGCGACTATCTCTACGCGGTGGAGGGTAACCGGGTTTGGGTAAATCTTTACGTTACCAGCGAGGGCCGCTTCACCGTTCAGGGAGAGGAACTGTTGATTGAACAGCAAACCAACTACCCCTGGTCGGGCGATATTCAACTCACGGTAAAAAAGGTAGCGCCAAAGCCAATCGAATTGCAGATGCGAATTCCGGAATGGAATAAACAATTTCGGGTGACGATAAACGGAGGCAACGTGAAAGCAACCCGCAACCGCTTTGGCTACGTCTCTATTCTACGAGAGTGGAAACCGGGGGACCGGGTTGAGTTGAAGTTGGACATGCCGATCGAGGTCGTATCGGCTGATCCGCGCGTGAAGGCAAATGAGGGCAAGCGCGCCATTCAACGCGGACCGCTGGTTTACTGTCTGGAAGAGGCTGACAACCCCGGTCTGGACTTTTCATCCGTTCGGTTTTCAGCACGCACCGTGTTCGAGGCCATCCCTAACTCCGGTATTCTGAACAACGTAACCTTGATCCGAACAAAAAATCTCCCGAGCCAAATTACGCTGATACCCTATTACGCGTGGGATAACCGTACGGCCGGCAAAATGAAAGTGTGGATTGATTACCGCTAAGTATGGAAATCAACGAATCACGTAAGCTCAACATCAAGAACTGGTCGCCCGAAGACCGGCCCCGGGAGAAACTTGTGATGAAGGGAACGGGCGCATTATCGGATGCTGAACTAATTGCCATTCTCATTGGCACGGGCACCACTAAAATAACAGCCGTAGAGCTCGCGCGCCAAGTGTTACAACATGTTAACAACGATCTCCACTCCCTGGCTCGTCTTACCGTGAAGGACCTGATGAAGATCAAAGGCATTGGCGAAGCCAAAGCCATTACCATCGTGGCGGCACTGGAACTGGGGCGAAGGCGGAAAGAACTCGAGCCCGAAGCGAAACCAAAAATCGCGAGTTCAAAAGATGCGTTCGAATTGCTGCGGGGCGATTTGATGGATTTGCCAAAAGAAGAATTCTGGGTGTTGCTGCTCAATCGGGCCAATCGGGTGATTACGAAACGAAGAATCAGCGAAGGTGGCGTGAGTGGTACAGTGGCTGACCCCAAAATCATTTTTAAACTGGCTCTGGAAGAGTTGGCCAGTGGCGTCATTGTGGCTCACAATCACCCCTCAGGCAATCTTTCGGCCAGCCAGCAGGACATTGACCTCACCCGGAAACTGAAAGAAGGCGGCAAGCTGCTGGAGATTCAACTGCTCGATCATATCATTGTGGCTGGCACGCGGTACTATAGCTTTGCCGATAACGGACAGGTTTAAATGAAGACAATTAACTACGGAAGATTCGGAATTCTTTTTATAGGAGGTGTGCTTGCGGTCATTCTGCTGCTCACGCTTCGGCAGGGCAACCGTCAGGACGAGGGGTATGCACACGTGCTGATCAATGAACGAGCTGAAAAAGACAAATTCATGCGCGACAATTCGCAATCCCCGTTCAAAATGAATGGAGTGGCCTACTCCGGCTTAACGTACTATGAGCCCGATATCAATTACCGGGTACTGGCCCAGTTGGAGCCCATCCGGGAAAAAAAAGTGCGTGTGTTGCCTACCAGCGATGGTAAAGAAAACCGATACCTTGAATATGCCTGGGCGGAGTTCATTCTGAAGGAAAAGAAACTGAAGCTTTTGATTCTGGAGTCGATGGAGATGGGCCCGCAACGCGGGATGCTGTTTTGTGCCTTTGCCGATTCGACCAGTGGCCGCGAAACTTACGGAGCCGGGCGTTATCTGGAGGTGAAGAAAATCAAAGGTGCCACCACCCTCGAATTGGATTTTAACAAGGCGTATAACCCCTACTGTGCCTACGTGGATTCCTATTCCTGCCCCTTTCCGCCACGAGAGAACATCTTGCCGGTGGAAATCAAAGCTGGCGAACGAAACTATGCACCCTGACGTAAATTTGGCCGTTGTTGAGATCGCACTTCAGGCTCAATCCCGTATTTTTGTCGTTCGTTTTTCCACGTAATCCATGACCCTTTCCTATTCCTGGCTAAAGCAGTACATTGATATTCCCGAGAGCCCTGAGCAGCTCGCGTCCATCCTCACGTCAACCGGCCTGGAGGTGGAGAGCGTGGAGCCGTTTGAAACGGTGAAAGGCGGACTTCGCGGTTTGGTCATTGGCGAGGTACTGACTTGCGTAAAACATCCCAATGCCGATAAACTTTCACTCACCACCGTTGACGTGGGCGCAGGCCGGATTTTACCTATTGTTTGCGGAGCAGCCAACGTGGCTGCCGGACAAAAAGTAGTGGTGGCGTTGCCGGGCTCTACCGTTCACCCCACGGCAGGCGAGCCTTTTCAAATCAAATCAGCCAAAATCCGGGGCGAGGTTTCCGAGGGCATGATTTGCGCGGAAGATGAAATCGGGCTGGGCGCAAGCCACGCGGGTATCCTGGTGCTCCCCGCGAATGCACCTATTGGCACACCGGCTGCCGAATTCTTTCAGATCGAAAGCGACTATCAACTGGAGATTGGACTGACACCCAATCGGGCGGATGCCGCTTCGCACATAGGAGCCGCACGCGACATCAAAGCGGCCACCGGTCGTGACATCCGCTGGCCCTCCGTAGATAATTTCAAACCCGACAATCAAGCACTGTCGATTTCCGTTGCCGTAGAAAATACTGACGCCTGCCCGCGTTATTCGGGCGTAACCTTATCCGGGGTTACGGTCAAAGAATCACCCGCGTGGCTTAAGAACCGTTTGCTCTCGATCGGACTTACACCGATCAACAATGTCGTGGATATCACCAACTTCGTGCTACACGAAACCGGCCAGCCCCTGCACGCCTTCGATGCTGATCAAATCCGGGGAGGCCAGATAGTCGTAAAGACTCTGCCGGCCGGCACCGCATTTGTCACATTAGATGGGAAGGAGCGAAAACTGAGCTCGAATGACCTGATGATCTGCGACCGTGAGGCGGGTCTTTGTATTGCCGGAGTATTCGGAGGGCTGAACTCCGGCATCAGCGATAAAACAAAAAATATTTTTCTGGAAAGCGCGTGTTTCGCGCCCAGCTACATCCGCAAGACCGGGCAATTGCACCAACTCAAAACGGATGCCTCGTTCCGGTTCGAGCGCGGCACTGATCCGAACCTAACGGTGTATGCATTGAAACGGGCTGCCCTGCTCATTCGCGAACTTGCCGGGGGCACCATTTCGTCTGATGTGGTGGATGTGTACCCGACCAAAATTCAGAATCGGAAAATCGAGGTGAGCTATGCCAACATCAACCGATTGATTGGAAAAGTGCTGCCCGCAGCGCGCATTCATACCATTTTGCAAAGTCTCGACATCGAGGTCATGCAGGCAACACCCCAAGGCTTTAGTGCCTCGGTGCCACCCTATCGGGTAGACGTAACGCAGGAGGCCGACATTGTGGAAGAAATACTGCGCATTTACGGGTTCAATAATATTGAGCTATCCGAAATCGCGGGCACTGATTACCTGGCGGCATTTCCTGAAAAAGCCAGCCATACCTTTACCCACACCCTGGGCGAAATGTTAAGCGGTCAGGGCTTTTATGAGATACTAACCAACTCGCTGACGCGCCAGGCGTACCAGCAGCGCCTCAATCTGAGTTATGGATCGGAACCCGTTGAGGTTCTCAACAAACTCAGCGAAGAACAGGGCATTCTGCGGCAGACATTGCTATTCACCGGTCTGGAAGTGCTCAGTCACAACATTAACCGAAAACAAAAAGACATTCGGTTGTACGAGTTCGGTAAGGTATATGGCAAGACTCCGACCGGCTACCGCGAAGAGGATCGCCTGGCCCTTTACATCAGCGGAAATGCGGAAGCGGAAAATTGGCGCAGGCCTGCACAACCTGCCGGGTACTTTGATCTTGCGCAAGCGGTCGTCAATGTGCTGCAGCGCTGCGGAATCTCATATGAGCAAAAGCCGGTTCGTGACTCCCAACTGGAGTACGGCATGGCCTTGTGGACCGGCCCGCAGGAAATTGGTCGCCTGGGTAAGGTAAAAGCGGCCTTGTGCCGCGAGGCCGGGGTAAAACAGGACGTGTTCTTTGCCGACTTGTCAGTGGACCTTTTGTTTTCGGGTGCCAATCCCCGGTTTGATGTGAAGGAAATAACTCGTTTCCCCGAGGTAAGGCGCGATCTTTCTCTCGTGCTTGATCAGCAGGTGACCTTTGCTGAAATCGAATTCCTGGTGCGAACCACCGAGAAAAAACTCATTCGCGATATCATCGCCTTTGACGTATACGAGGGCGAAAAAATTCCACCCGGCAAAAAAGCCTATGCACTCGGCTTCACGTTGCTTGACGAAACCAAAACGCTGACCGATGAGGAGATTGACAAGACGATGAATCGTTTAATGGCTGCGTTTGAAAAACAAATGAGTGCAGTAATTCGGAAATAATCCTATCTTCGACCACACAATTCACTCGCGCATGGATCAGGAAGTATTGAAATCCAGCCTGAACGGCCTGGAACGCAAGATTTTGGTACTGCTAAACGAGCACAAAGGCCTAAAAGACGAACTCAAGTCGTTAAAGACCGAAAATCAAGACCTCCGCCAGAGCATTCGCCTGCGCGATGACCAATTGTCCAATTTTAAGAATCAGGTAAAAATCACTAAGATTGTAGACCATATTCACCCGGAAGACAGTGAAGTTTCGGAGTTGAAGCGGAAAGTAGACGAGTATATTAAGGAGATTGACAAGTGCATTGCATACTTGAGTAAGTAACCGTTAATGGACGATCTTTCAATAAAAATCAAAATTGCCGACCGGGAGTACCCCATGAAGGTGAAGCGGAGCGATGAAGAGCGCATCCGCCAGGCTGGTAAGGCAATCAATGAAAAAATCAAACATTACCGGTCCCAGTTTGGGATAGACGACAAGCAGGACTTACTCGCCATGGTTGCCTTCGATTGTTTGGTTGATAAGTTAAAAGACGAAGAAGATCTTCAGGTTATTGATCAAACGGTGGTAGAGAAAGTTAACCACCTGAATCAACTCGTTTCACAGTCCCTCAGCTAACGCTGCCTGCGGGTGGGTCAAAATATCCCACTCATGGAAAACATTGCCATTATTCTCATTGCCGTTGCCCTTAGCATCCTGCTGGGTTTGCTTTTCGGCACGTTGTTTTACAAGCGCAAACAGAAAAAGCGGAAAAAAGAAGATGAAGAGCGTTCGCGCCTGATTATTAAAGAAGCGGAGCTCCAGGCCGAAAACATCAAGAAAGACCGGATTCTGGAAGCCAAGGAAAAATTCCTGAAGATGAAGCAGGAATTTGAAGAAGAGGCCAACCGGAAAAAGAACCAGATCATTGCCAACGAGCAAAAGATCAAACAGCGGGAAGCCCAGCTGGCCAAAGAGCATGAAACACTTAAGCGCAAAGAGGCCGACCTGGACGAAGAGCGCCAAAGCCTGGCCCAGCAACACGAACTGGTGAAAAAGCGAAAAGAAGAACTCGACCGGTTTAACGCACAGAAAGTGGCAGTGTTGGAAAACATTTCCAAGCTCACCGCAGAGCAGGCCCGCGAACAACTGGTGGAATCCCTGAAGGAAGAAGCCCAAACCCGCGCAAACTCCTATATCAAGGATATTATGGAGCAGGCCAAACTATCGGCCACCAAGGAAGCCAAGAAGATTGTAGTGGAAACCATCCAGCGCACAGCCACCGAACACGCGATTGAAAACTGTGTATCGATCTTTAACATCGAAAGTGACGACATCAAGGGAAAAATTATCGGCCGCGAGGGTCGCAATATCCGCACCCTGGAGGCTGCCACCGGAGTTGAATTGATTGTAGACGACACTCCGGAAGCCATCATCATCTCGGGATTTGATCCTGTGCGCAGGGAGATTGCCCGGCTTTCGTTGCATCGGTTGGTTCAGGATGGGCGCATTCACCCGGCCCGCATCGAGGAAATTGTTTCAAAAACCACGAAGAACATCGAAGATGAAATTGTGGAAATAGGCGAGCGCACGGTGATTGATCTCGGCATCCATGGATTGCACCCCGAACTCGTGAAAATGGTCGGCCGCATGCGCTTCCGGTCGTCATACGGTCAAAATCTGTTACAGCACTCGCGCGAAGTGGCCAACCTCTGCGCCATTATGGCTTCCGAACTGGGCCTTAATGTGAAGCAGGCGAAACGGGCCGGCCTGTTGCATGACATTGGCAAGGTGTGGCCGGAAGAACTGGAAAAACCCCATGCCATTGTCGGCATGGAACTCGCACTGAAATACAAGGAACACCCCGTGGTATGCAACGCTATTGGCGCCCACCACGATGAAATTGAGATGACCGGCATCTTGTCCCCGATTGTGCAGGCCTGCGATGCCATCAGTGGCGCCCGCCCTGGAGCAAGGCGTGAAGTGATGGAGCAGTACATCAAACGCCTAAAAGAACTGGAGTCCGTGGGGTTGAGCTTTGATGGCGTTGAAAAATGCTATGCGATACAAGCTGGCCGTGAGTTACGCGTGATTGTGGATGCCGAAAAGGCCACGGATGAGCGTGCAAATCAGCTTAGTTTTGAGATTTCGCAAAAAATTGAGCGGGATATGCAGTATCCGGGGCAAATTAAGGTAACCGTAATCCGCGAAATGCGTAGTGTAGCATATGCGAAGTAACTTGATTCGAACCCAATTTATTGCTCTCCTGATAGTCGGAGTTGCATTTTCTGCCCTCGGCCAAATCGATCGTGGCGCGAGAGAATCCGTGAACTTGAACACATGGTCGCAACTTTTGGCTGAGCCAAATGGTGATCCGGTGCGGCAGCGTTCAGGTGTGCATTCGGATGGTTCTCCATTTTCGTATGAAGAATGGATGCCGGCCGCCATTCATCTCAGCAACGGAAAGGTTCTCGAGAACGTGTTGGTCAGGCTGAATCTGGTGGCTCAGGAGATTCACTACATGTCCGAGGCATATGGAAAAGAAATGGTGGCGTACGGTGGCACCGTGAAAGAGTTATTTGTTGCCGAACCCCGGGATAATCAAATGATAACCCGCAAGTACTCGTTCAAGAAACTGGATGGAACGAAATCGTATCTCTGTGAGCACTTGGTTGAGGGTAAAGCCACACTTCTTCGCTCAACGGTCAAGCGCGAATTGACCGACAAGGCCTACAATTCCGCTACGGTGAACATCATCTTTCAGGAGGATACAGATTATTATGTACAAACCGATGCTGGATTTGCAAAGGTTAATAAGCGAAAAAGCAATTTAGCCGAGCTACTGCCTGGCAAGTCGGCCGAGCTCCAAGCCTTCATTGCTCAAAAGAAGCTTAAATTGAAAAGTGAGGAGCAAATGGCTGAATTGGTTACATATTATAACTCACTTCAGTAGAGTTTGTATCTTCATGGCACAGCCATGAACCCATTTCCTTTCGCAGGTTTATCAGACGAAGCCGTACTGGCCTCACGCGCACAGCACGGCTCCAATGAAATCCGAAAGAGTGCAGAGAGCGGCACCTGGGTTGCCTTCAAAGAAACCGTTACGGAACCCATGTTTTTACTGCTGGTAGTAGCCGCCAGTGTGTACTTCGTGTTGGGTGAGGTTACCGAGGGCCTTTACATGTTGGCCGCGCTGGCAGCGGTTGCCGCCATTTCTTTTTATCAGGACTCCCGAAGCCGCAAAGCCCTCCAGGCCTTGCAAGACTATACCCAGCCTCTGGCAACGGTCATCCGCAACAACTCGGTAACACAAGTCAAAAGCCGCGATGTGGTGGTTGGCGATTTCGTGGTTGTGGACGAAGGCAAACTTGTTCCTGCCGATGGCGTACTGCTGCAAGCCAACGACTTCACCGTAAACGAATCCATTCTGACAGGCGAAGCCTTTACCGTGCCCAAATCGCCAGACGATTCAAACACCCAGAAGGTTTTTCAAGGTACGCTGGTCACCACGGGTTTAGGCGTGATGCGCGTGAACGCAGTCGGTGACAAAACGGAACTGGGCAAAATTGGAAAATCGCTAAGCGAGATATCTGAAGAAAAAACACCCCTTCAGCAGCAAATTGAAACTTTTGTGCGAAAGATGGCCCTGGCCGGAGGAGCCGTGTTCCTTCTCATTTGGGGGTATCAGTTCTTTTTGTCGCGCGAATTGCTTGGCAGCCTGTTAATGGGCTTGACCATCGCCATGTCGGTGCTGCCCGAAGAGATACCGGTAGCCTTCACCACGTTCATGGCATTGGGCGCTTGGCGGCTAATGAAAGAAGGCGTCATCGTTAAACAGACCAAAACGGTTGAAACACTGGGAGCGGCCACTGTGCTGTGTGTGGATAAGACCGGCACCATCACGGAAAACCGGATGGAGTTGAAAAAGATTGTTTCCGGAGATCGGGTTTTTACTCTGGGCGAACAAAGTGAACTGGCACCGGAAGGCCGTTACATTTTGGAGATGGCCATGTGGGCAAGTGAGCCCGTGCCTTTTGACCCCATGGAGAAAGCGCTGCATGAGGCCTACCCATCGGCTGGCGTTGACAAGCGTGGCGCCTATCGTCTGGTGCATGAGTACCCGCTGGGCGGAAAACCCCCGATGATGACCCATGTATTTGCCAACGATGACGGGCATCAAATCATTGCCACGAAAGGAGCCGTTGAGGGTGTTATTCGTCAATGCCAATTGACACCCGGGGAACTTGATCGCATCAACCAGCAATATCACGCGCTTTCCGCGGAAGGTTTCCGCGTATTGGCAGTAGCGGAAGCAGCAACCACACCCCATGACCTACCGACAAACCAATCAGAATTTGTCTTGCGCTACCTGGGTCTGGTGGCATTCTACGATCCGCCCAAATCGCACATCCGGTCAATTTTTGAACAATTCCAAAAAGCCGGCATCCGCATCAAAGTAATTACGGGCGATAACGAGATAACGACCCGCGCTATTGCTAGGCAGGCAGGCCTTCCGGCCGAGTCGCACCCGGTGCAAGGTGAAAAACTACTCACTTTACATGGTGCTGAATTTGACCGGGAGGTACAACGCGGAGATTTGTTTACGCGCATGTTTCCCGAAGCCAAGTTGCGGATCATCGAATCATTGAAAAGGCAGGGCGAAGTGGTGGCCATGACGGGTGATGGTGTTAACGATGGGCCGGCACTCAAGGCCGCTCATATCGGCATTGCCATGGGAAAACGGGGATCAGAAATTGCACGGCAGGCCTCGGCCCTCATTCTCACTACGGATGACTTGAGCCTGCTGGTGACTGCGCTGGCCATGGGCCGAAAGATTTATTCGAATCTGAAGAAGGCCATACAATACATTATCTCCATCCACATCCCGATTATTCTCACGGTGGCATTGCCGCTCCTTCTGGGTTGGGCCTATCCGGCCATTTTTACGCCTGTACATGTCATCTTTCTGGAGTTGATTATGGGACCCACGTGCTCCATCATCTATGAAAATGAACCCCTGGAGCCGCGCAGTATGGAGCAGCCGCCACGACCCGCCAGCCGATCGTTCCTCAACTTTTCTGAACTCTCCGTCAGCATTGTTCAGGGTTTGGCGATTACCCTGGGCACTCTTACGAGTTATCAAATTGCCGTTGCGATGGGCTTCGATGAAGAACTGACCCGCGCCATGGTTTTTACCACGTTGGTTACAGCCAACATCGTGCTCACATTGGTCAACCGATCGTTTTATCATTCCGTATGGGTCTCGGCCCGGTATAACAATTGGATGCTGCGGGCCATCTTGATTTCCACCATCGCCCTGCTGGCGGTGATTCTTTATGTTGACCCCGTGAGTCGCTTCTTTCACGTCCGGCACCTCAGCGCCATGCAGTTTGGGTTATCCGCTCTGGTGGGTGTGCTTTCGGTAATCTGGTTCGAACTGGTCAAACTCTGGCATCGCCACCGGAAACCTGTTCAAACGTTTTCGTAAATTGATCAATGCCAAACGCCTATTTCCTCCGGGCGTTTTTCATAATTTGCCCCGATGCATAGAGCCTTTTCGCCTGCACGCCTGGCCGTCAAACTGGTTTTCTTTATCAATGGCTTCGTGCACGCCACCTATTACGCGCGATTGCCCCGCATTCAGGATCAGTTTGCGATCGATAACGGCACCATCGGGCTCGTGCTCCTGGCTTCTTCATTTGGTGCCTTGCTGGCCATGCCTTTCACGGGGTGGGTAATCATACGCTATGGCAGCCGAAGGATCACGCTATTCGGGGTTTTGACTTACTGCCTGCTTTTTCCCTTGATTCCACTGATGCCTCACGTGGGAGCTCTTTCATCTGTCTTCTTTCTTCTTGGCGTTTCGGCCGGCATGATGGATGTGGCGATGAACTCACAAGCGGTAATGGTCGAACAACGACACGGCAAACCCATCATGACTTCCTTCCACGCCCTCTTTAGTTTGGGGATGATGCTGGGCGGATTGTTCGGGGCCTTGTTTGCCAAACTGGATACCAGCTTACTACTTCATTTCTCAGCTATTGCCGCGGTGAGTGTAGCGGGCGTGTTGATTGCGCGCTATTACCTTATTCACGATAAACCCGAGCGCAAGGACAAAGAAGGTCCCGCCTTTCGGTTACCCAATGCCGCTATGGTGAGCATAGGGGTCATCGCATTCTGCTGCATGCTGGGTGAAGGCGCCATGGCGGACTGGAGTACCAACTACATGGAGAACATTGCCGGAGCAGACAAAGCACTTGCCCCCATCGGCCTCTCGGCTTTTGCCCTGGCGATGACATTAGGGCGTTTTGTAGGCGACAGCGCGCGTTTGAGTTTTGGCGATCGGAATCTGATGATCATCTGCGGATTAATTTCCCTGAGCGGTATTGCCCTGGCTATCCTTTGGATACACCCCTATGCTGCCATCACCGGATTTTTCATTGTGGGCGTTGGCCTTTCGGCTGTAGTGCCCATTGCCTATAGTCTGGCCGGCAATGCGCGCGACCTTCCACCCGGAGTTGGCTTAGCCATGGTAACCACGGTGGGCTATTCCGGGTTTTTGTTTGGCCCCCCGATTATTGGTTTTCTTGCAGACCTTTCAAACCTGCGATATGCAATGGCATTGGTGGCCTTGCTATTCGCGGTGATGATTCTGCTCGCCTATCGCTACCGTTCGTAATAGATTATTTTTGCGCTATGGAGATTCAACGGGAAGAACACGGAAGCAAGGGTGCCTTCTTTATTTCTGCGCAGGGCAAACGCCTGGCCGAAATGACATATTCTAAAGCAGGCGACACACGCCTGATCATCGACCACACCAAAGTATCAGATGCGTTAAAAGGCAAAGGGGCCGGCAAGCAATTGGTGACCGCAGCGGTGAACTTTGCCCGGCAGCAAAAGATAAAAATTCTGCCTCTGTGCCCATTCGCCCGTGCGGTGTTCGAAAAAACACCCGAGTTTGCAGACGTGTGGGATAACTGATCATGCCGGTACTTCCTCAACCCCTGTATCAACGGCCATTGTATTTGTTTAATGGCCATGCCGAAACCATTGTGCCCAGTCTATTTCGAAAAGTTCAAGGTGTGGTGTACTCCCGCGAACGACTGGAGCTGGCCGATGGCGACTTTCTAGACCTCGATTGGTTGCGGAACGGTCAAAAACGCGTGGCAATTATCAGCCACGGATTGGAAGGAAGCAGTGACCGACATTATGTGAAGAGTATGGCGCGTTACCTCGGCCAACACGGTTGGGACGTACTGGCGTGGAATTGCCGGAGTTGTTCGGGCGAGATGAACCGTTTGCCGCGTTTGTATCACCACGGGGCTACCGATGACCTCAGCGCGGTGATCGATCATGCGCGATTGAAGCACTACGATACCGTAGCCCTGGTGGGCTTCAGCATGGGCGGCAGCCTTACGCTGAAATATTTGGGCGAACGCGGCCTAAACGTCCCTCCGGAGATTTCGGCAGCGGTAGCATTTTCGGTGCCCTGCCATTTGGGATCCAGCGCCCGGGAGCTTGACAAGCCCGAAAAAGCCTTCTATCGCGATCGCTTTCTGAAAAAGCTGAAGAAAAAGATGATCGAGAAGGCAGCACGCTTTCCGGATTTGATTTCGGTGCGGCACATCGACACCATTCGCACGTTTGCTGACTTCGACAATGCCTACACGGCTCCATTGCATGGGTTCACCCATGCCGAAGATTTTTATCAACGGGCGTCATCGGGGCAATACCTGGCCGGCATTCGAAAGCCGGTATTAATTGTAAATGCAGAGAACGATCCGTTTCTGCCGAAGGAATGCTACCCGGTTGCGTTGGCGCAGCAGCATGATTTTGTCCACCTGGAAATGCCGACACGTGGCGGACACGTGGGCTTTTCGCTGCACGGCAAGTCCCACAGCTGGATGGATGAGCGGGCTTTAGGTTTTTTATCACTCCGCTAATTCATGGAATGCAATCCCCTGAGTTAGCAACGTAGCTACTCCCGTTAAAGACAAGAACAGTTGACCAGACAACATCAGTGGCAACGGCACCTGATCGAATCAAGATCACAGGCCTGCCTTCAAGCTCAATTGGGAGAATATAGGCTGCTGTAATAACTTCGTTGTAAGGACTATGGTAAACAGTCCTAGCTTCATTCTCGATTTCAAGAACAAACGATGTCGTGTCGGAATGGGCAAACGAATAGGTAAGGCTGTTGCTAGTCTGGTAGTGACCAAGAATAGTAACCGATGCGCTGTCAATTCGTAAGTGAGAACGAAGTATCGAATCAAGCCTAGTATCTTGATGCGGTTCTACCCACAGCTCACTTGGCCGACACGGCCTCGATATCAAAGCATGCGGACTTGATTTCGGCTTTTCTTTCAATTTCAGAAGCGCCACATAGCCAGCCGTGATGTTATCCTCAAAATACCCGACTCGATCCAAATTTCCACTACCAACGAAACGGCCCCTTTCGTCCAACATCAAAAAATCTCCTCCAATCAAATTAAAGTACTTTTCTTTTGACCTTTCAATCGTCCACAATTTTTGATCACCATCATCATAAAGCAATGAGTCCTTAAACTTGAGGAGGTATTCGAATAAGTTTCGGTGACCCTTCCGAAAGCTTAATTCGAAAATGTATTGATTAGACCCGGCAAACTCTTCAACATGCTCAACCCGGCAACAAATTGTATCTCTGAAAGAGTCGCGTAATTCGAGGTCAAGCTCTGACAACCAGGTTGTGTCTTCAATTTCAGACGGCTCCTGCTTACTTTTCTGGTCACATGAAACCAGAAACAACCCAATAAAGACAAAGTATAGGCTGATCCTCATTGTCTTCGTCTTTTCTCAAACGTCCACTTCAAAAAGTCGGGCTCGGCAAAGGCATTGTCCCAACTGTTGTGGTTCACGCCCGGGTACTCGGTATATTTCACGCTCACACCTATCGATCGCAAACGCTCGACCATCGCCCGCGATTCCTCCACGCCCACCACCGCATCAGCATCGCCATGAAAGATCCAAAACGGAATCTTCTTCACCCGCGCATCGTATTTCAAAGCATCTCCGCCCCCACAAATGGGGAGGGCAGCCGCCACCAGCTTGGGAAACCGATAGGCCAATTCAAATGTGCCCATGCCACCCATGGAAAGTCCCGTGACGTAAATCCTCTGGCGATCCACCTGCTCGGTGCGCTGCAAATACCTGATCAGGTCAACTACGAGGCGTAACGGCTCCGTTATCGGTGACTCGTAGTTAAAATCCAGTCCGTAGGGTTGTTTGGAACGATCGACCGAAACCGCACTCCAATAGCTGTCTTCCGGGCATTGCGGGAAAATGACAATGGCCGGATAGGCCCAGCGGGCTTCTGTGCTAAGAAACAACTTGGCCCCGTGTATCAGTTGCTTTTCATTATCACTGCCGCGTTCACCAGCGCCATGCAGCATGACCACGAGCGGGTACTTCTTTTGGCGATCGTAGTTCTGCGGGAACAGAATGCGGTAGGGCAACATGGATGAGCCCTTGCGATACTCCCGCTTTTCAAACTGCCCAAGGTCTTGTGCGTAGCCGGTGGCGCAACACGTGAGCAAGAGCAGCAGGCCGATACGAAAACGATCCATACCCCAAGGTAATCATGGCACCGGCCACCAAACAAGAAAAATTGTACCTTACCCTTCGGAAAAAAAGCTCATCCCATGAAACTGCTGCGGAGTATCCTTTCACTTGCCTTTCTGTTAGCCGGCTTTGTCGCCCTCGCCCAGGTTGACTACAAAAAACTGGACGCGTATTACGAAAAGGCCTTAAAGGACTGGAACGCGCCCGGCATGAGCATCGGCATCGTAAAAGACGGCAAACTGGTTTTTGCAAAAGGCTATGGCACCGTGGAAGTTGGTAAAAATCAAAAGCCCGATGAGCATACGCTGTTCGCCATTGCCTCCAACTCCAAGGCGTTTACCTCAGCTGCTATTGCGCTGTTGGTGCAGGAAGGCAAACTGAAATGGGACGACAAAGTCCGCCAGTACCTTCCGTATTTTACGCTCTACAATACCTATGTAAGTGAGGAGACCACCATTCGCGATTTGCTCAGCCATCGGGTCGGCCTGGGCACATTCAGCGGTGATGTGATCTGGTACCGCTCCCAACTGAGTGCCGAGGAAATTATCAAGCGGGTGCGTTACCTACCCCCTGCCTACAACTTCCGGGCAGGCTACGGATACAGCAACCTCATGTACATCACGGCTGGCGAAGTAATCCGGAAAGTTACGGGCAAGAACTGGGGCGAGTTTGTTACCGAACGCTTTCTGAAGCCACTGGGCATGATGCGCAGTGTACCCGGTACCACGTATCTGAAAAATATGGTCAACGTGGCTACGCCACACGAACTGGTAAACAACCAGAACCAACCAACCCCCTGGGTTGATTGGGAGAACATCGGAGCCACGGGGGGACTGATTTCCAGTGTGAACGATTTATCACAGTGGTTAATCTTCAATATGAACCACGGCATCTGGGGTATGGATACCCTCCTCACGGCTGCCTCCCGAAACATCCTGTGGACACCCCATAACAACTTTGTGGTGGATCACACCGCAAAAAATCCGGCCACCCATTTTCGCGGTTATGGCCTCGGCTGGGGACTCTCCGATTATCACGGCCGCCTGCGGGTAGGCCACACCGGAGGTTATGATGGTATGGTATCCGTGATTCAAATGTTGCCAGAAGAGAATCTGGGCTTCATCATGCTGACCAACGGCTTACAAGCCCCGCTCGGGGCTCTTCCCAACTACACGTTCGATCGCTTTCTTGGCAAACCCGAGCGGGACTGGTCGAAAGAGCAATGGGAAAGCACGTTGAAATCAAAAAAGGAAGACACGCGAATAGCTGATCGGAAAAAAGCACGGGTGATGAATACAAACCCATCGCTGGCACCTGGCCGATATGCCGGCACTTACCACGCGGACATTTACGGCAAGATTATGGTGACCGAACAAAACGGTCAACTGAAACTAAGTTTCGAACACACTCCTGATTTTTCGGCCACCCTGCGCCACTGGCACTACGATGTGTTCGAAATCGTTTGGGACAAGCCACAGTCCTGGTTTTCCTTCGGCACCGTGCGTTTCAATCTGGATAACAACCTCAACATAGTGGGCCTCGACTTTGACGTGCCCAACGATGATATCTTCTTTGAAGAACTGAAAGCGAGGAGGTTGAAGTAGAAGCCAACTCAAAAATCAATTTTTAATTGTCAGCCTGAGCTTGTCGAAGGCTATTCGGTACTGAAACCCGGTTTCGACAGGCTCAACCTGACATGGTGAAGTATTTTTGAGATGGCTTCTAGTTACTTCGTTACCTGTCGCCTGATGACAACACCGGGATAGCGCCCGGTAGGTAAACTGTTTTGAAACACCAGTTGCCCGTTCACCCATACGCCCTCGATACCCGTTGATATTTGCTGGGGTTTTTCAGGCGTGGCCTGGTCGGCAACCGTAGCCGGATTGAACAGAACCAGATCAGCATAGTTCGTCACCTTGATTTCTCCGCGCCTGCTAATGCCCACGTTGGCTGCCGACAGGCTCGTCATTTTCCGAATGGCCTCCTCGAGCGACAACACGTTTTGTTCCCGCACATATTGCCGCAACACGCGGGTAAACGTACCAAAACCCCGCGGGTGGCGGCTGGTAGCCGACCCATCGGAGCAAATGTTGGCATGGGGCCAGGCGGCAATAGCCGCAATATCCTCCTCAACCATACTTACCGCCAGTATGCTTTCGTCTCCGTTTCGCTGATCCACTTCGGCAATTAATTGCATCAGCGTTTTGGGAGCAGTCGCTTTTCTAAGCGCAGCAACTTCAGCCAACGTCTTTCCCTCATAGGTAGTATCCGGTGAATAATTGTTAATGATCACCTGATCGGCAGTGGTTAACTGGCTCAAGGCAAATGCCGCTGCACGTTCATCTTGAAAATTCCGCTCCGGAAAAAGCACTTTCATGGTGGATTGCCAATACGTGTAGGGATAAACATCGGCTGTCACGTTAATGCCCGCGCTTCGTGCAGAATCAAGCTTGTGGACCAGTTGGCCTGATTGGCCCCAGAGACCTTTCATGGCCAGTTTGGTATGCGAAATCTGTACGGGCATGCCCGTGCGTGCACCAATGGTAAGCAACTCGTTGAGGGCCGGCCAAAAGAAACGATCTTCACTACGCATGTGACTGATGTACCGGCCGCCTTCCTTTGCGCAAACCTCGCTCAGACTCAGTACCTCCTCGTGGGTAGAGTAAATGCCCGGATCGTATTCCAATCCCGTTGATAGGCCCAGCGCACCGGCTTGCAAGTCGGCCCGCATCATCTCGTTCATCCGGTCAATCTCTTCTTTCGATGCGGTGCGTCTGAAATCCCGCCCCAGCACGGAATCACGAAGTGTGTTGTGGCCCACATAAGACGCGATGTTCACGGCTACCGGAGTGCTGTCAATTGCCTGAAAAAAGTTTGAGAGGGGATGTTTGGAAAATCCATCCTGACCAACCACGATGGTGGTAATCCCCTGACTGGTGCAGGCCTGCATGCCGCGAAGCTGAAACATTCCCCAATCGTGGTGGCTGTGGGTATCGATAAAACCGGGCGCCAGTGCCAGCCCACGTGCCTCCACAATCGTATCGGCCGTGGCATTCGAAAGGTCCCCCACCTGAGCGATCATGTTCCCCAGCACGGCCACGTCACCGACAAAAGCCGGAGCCCCCGTGCCATCATAAATGGTGGCTTGCCGGATGATGACATCATAATGGGGACGCGAACACGCCACGAGTCCCAAAACAAGGAATATGCAAAGGTTTCGAACAACAGCCATGCTTCGAATTTTACTTTAAGTTGATTTCAAAAATGCGTAAAAACAGCGGGAAATGAACTGCATTCGTGCCCTGCCAAATCGGTGACAACTTCTGAATCAGGGGCGCGACCGGATCGAACTTTTCCGCATGAAGGTAGTTTCGCACGGCAGACCACGTAGAGAGATAGCCGGCAAACTGATCCAATGTCCACTGATACGACATGCTCAGCGCAGGCGCAGGTATCTCACGCCAACGATTTGGAAAAGGCATTGTCTGATAGTGTTCGTCCACCCACTTCCGTTCTGCATCCCAAAATGGTCCTACCGTATTTTGATAAAAATCTTGCAGCAATCGGTCAACCTCCTCAGAAACCGAGCAGAGGGAATAACCCCAGGCTGCCAGAACAGCACCGGGGCGGGCCAAACGTTCGGCCTCGTCAAAAAATTCGACCAAAGGAAACCAATGCAGTGCCTGGCCAATGGTAATTAAGTCAATGGTTTGATCGGCCGCTGGGCAGTGTGATGCCGAAGCCTGAACATATGTGATATTGGGCGCTTGCGATGCTTCTTGAAGTTGGGTTTGACTAACATCGGTGGCCAACACGCTCTCAAAGTTTGCCGCCAACCGGCACGCTACCTGGCCGTTTCCCGTACCCACATCCCAGGCCTTTTGCCGGCCGGACGTGTGCTTAAGAATGAATTCGTAGAGCTCCACCGGGTAGGTTGGCCGAAATAGCGCATACGCCTTCGCACGATCGGAGAAACGGTCTTTCATTTTTTTTGTCGGTAGCCTGGGCCGCGAAGAGCGCGACCTGGCTTGGCACCGGTATGTTCCCCATCGCGAACTACTGGTACACCGTTCACCAGCACATGCTGCACCCCGGTGGAATATTGATGTGGCTTTTCGAACGTGGCGTGATCCTGAATTTTCTCCAGGTCAAAAACCACCACGTCAGCAAAGTAGCCTACCTGCAGCGAGCCACGCTTAATCAACTTAAGATTAGAAGCCGGCAGCGAGGTCATTCTACGAATGGCTTCCTCCCACGACATCAATTTTTCCTCGCGCACATAACGGGCTAAAAACCGGGCAAAGCTTCCGTAGGCCCGCGGGTGGGTGCCCATATCCACGAAGTTTTTGGTTAACGCCAGGGCACCCGCATCGGAGCCGATGCTCACATAGGGCTGTCTCAACATCTTCATGATGTTTTGCTCCGAGATCAAAAAGTAAATGGCCGGTATTGAAGTCTTATCGGCTGTCAACAAGTCAAGCACCGTTTCATCGGCCGACTTGCCGTGAAGCCGGGCCACTTCATCCAATCGTTTGCCTTTATACAAGGCGTTAAGTGAATCCTTTTTGAACCCGAGCAACATCACATCCTTCGGGTCGGAATTGCGCGTGGGTATTCCGTTTTCCATATCGCTCAAAATTTTCTTTCGCAGTGCAGGATTGCGGAAACGCGCGCGCATTTTGGCGAGGCCTCCCTCCTGTGCCCACATAGGCACACGCTCCTTGAGACCGGTGGCACTGGCCGCATAGGGATACATATTGGCGGTGATGCGCAAGCCGGCCTGCCGGGCGCTATCGATCTTAAACAGAACCGTGTCCACTTTACTCCAGTTGCGGGCTTGGTTAATCTTCAGGTGATAAATCTCGGCCGGCAGGTTAGCCTCGCGGGCAATGCGGAACGTCTCGTTCAGCGCGGGGAGGATAAAATCACTCTCCGATCGCATGTGGGTAATGTACATCCCTCCGCCCTGGCCTGCCACGCGGCTAAGTTCAATCAACTCTTCAGTCGTAGCGAATGTGGCCGGAGCATAGATCAATGAAGTGCCTAATCCCAGGGCCCCCTGTTCCATGGCTTCCGCCACCAATTGTCTCATGCGATCCAGTTCGGCTGGCGTTGGCTTTCGGCTTTCCTGATTCATCACATACATCCGCACCGTAGTAGCGCCCACAAACGAGGCCACGTTAGGGCTTATGCCCAACCGCTCAACGTGATCGAAATAGCCACCCAGGGTTGTCCAGAGCGTGTCGCGTTTGCTGCGGTGACGGGGGCCAGGGCTCCAACCTTCACCAAAAACCTCCAGCGTTACGCCTTGTAAAATGTCACTCATGGCCCGACCATCGCGTAAAATGGTACCATCGGCCCAGCTTAACATGTTGATGAAACCCGAGCTCACGGCTTTTTGGGTCGCATCAAGGATTACGGGGGCTTCTGCACGCGATAGATCCCCGATGTACGCAATGGTGTCTTGCCGAATGCCCACGTCTGCCCGAACTCCCGGGGTTCCGGAGCCATCGTACACCGTTCCACCCCGGATGATGACATCAAACGAGGCAGGCGGAGTTTGGGCCGAGCAGGCAGTCAGGCCGAGGATTAAAAGGGAACTCAAAAATCTCATGCGATGGCAAATAACTCAAAACCCGGTAACCGCACGCAAAAGGGCGCCAGATTTTAGATCGCCCCGATACTTCCATCTTATTCTTTATCTTTGCCCCCGCCTTTGGACAATCGGTCCGGGTACCTGGCTCCGTATTTCAATGGATAGAATTTCAGATTCCGATTCTGAAGATGCAGGTTCGATTCCTGCCGGGGCTACTTACTTAATTGGGTTCAAGCCGGTGCAATTCTCAAGATGCTGGTTCCCTGCCCGCGTGACGCAGTCAGGCGGGGATTCCTGCCGGGGCTACTTACTTAATTGGGTTCAAGCTGGTACAATTCCAAAAGATGCAGGTTCCCTGCCCGCGTGACGCAGTCAGGCGGGGATTCCTGCCGGGGCTACTTACTTAATTGGGTTCAAGCTGGTACAATTCTAAAAGATGCAGGTTCCCTGCCCGCATGACGCAGTCAGGCGGGGATTCCTGCCGGGGCAATAAAACAAAAAGCCACCTTTCGGTGGCTTTGGTTTTTTCATTATAGGCAACTGCTGCTGAAAATTACTTCGCGAACAGCTTCGCCACTTCATTCCAGTTCACCACGTTCCACCAGGCCGCGCAATAGTCGGGTCTGCGGTTTTGGTAATTCAAATAATACGCATGTTCCCAAACATCCAGCCCAAGCACGGGGGTGCCTTTAACTTCGGCAACATCCATTAGCGGATTGTCCTGGTTAGGTGTACTGGTGATGGCCAAACTGCCACTGCTGTCCTTGATCAACCATGCCCAGCCTGAACCGAATCGGCCGGTTGCGGCTGCATTAAACTTGGTCTTAAACTCGTCAAAACTTCCGAACGCGGCATTGATGGCATCGGCCAGCGCACCGCCAGGCGCACCACCGGCATTCGGGCCCATAATCTGCCAGAACAAACTGTGGTTGTAGTGCCCACCACCGTTGTTGCGAACGGCCACCGGGTATTTCGAAATATTCTTGCAGATCTCTTCAATAGAGAGACTCTCTTCCGGTTTGCCGGCCACCGCATTGTTCAGGTTGGTAACATAGGCGTTGTGATGCTTTCCATGATGAATTTCCATGGTGCGCGCATCGATATGAGGTTCCAGCGCATTGAATGCGTAGGGAAGTGCGGGTAATGTAAATGGCATATAGCTACTGCTTTTTTGGTTGGTAAATATAGCAACAGTCCGGACGGGCAGAAAGTTTTATGAATTTATCGCTAATCGAACCGTTGAGGATCACATTTCGTTAAAAAACCGGAATCTTTGCGAGCATGACGAATAAATCCTCGTCCCCGTTGTTGGCTTACCTGGCTTTGGCTGCGGTGTGCATCATTTGGGGCACCACCTACCTGGGTTTGCGGATTGGGGTAACCCAGTTTCCGCCTTTTCTGTTTTCCCTTCTTCGTTTTCTAATTGCCGGACCGCTCCTTCTGGGCTTCATGCTCACCCTGGGCAAGGCCCGTTTACCGGATCGTGCCACTTTAGTCAATCAGGCCATAGCGGGCTTCTTCATGGTTACACTCGGCATCACCGTGGTGGGGTGGGCCGAGGTGTACATATCCAGCGGATTGGCAGCCATCATCTGTTCATGTATGCCCATTTGGACGATGCTGATCAACGTGCTGGTTACCAAAGATGAACAACCGAATTGGATCATTCTTACGGGTCTGGCGGCTGGCATTACGGGCATTGTGATGATTTTTGGCGAGCACCTGACCGAGCTCTCAGACAATAACTATACAGCAGGCATTGTGGTCACCTTTTTGGCCAACCTGTCTTGGGCGATCGGCAGCGTGTGGATGAAAAAGAAGAATACCGCAGGCAACCCGTTTCTCAATGCCGGATTGCAAATGACGTTTGGTATGCTTTTTATCATCCCGCTCACCCTGATATTCGATGAATATTCGGGCATCACCTGGACCCCATCACTCATTTATGCCTTGTTATATATGGCACTCATCGGCTCGGTGGCGGCTTACGCCTGCTACGCGTATGCAATCAAACATCTGCCGATGACGCTCGTCTCGCTTTACGCCTACATCAACCCCATTGTGGCGGTGGTACTCGGATGGCTGATCCTTGACGAAAAATTAAACTTACGCATGGCCATAGCGATTGCCATTACGCTGGTCGGGATTTATGTCGTCAATAGGGGCTACCAACACCAGTCCGTGCGCAAAACCATGTCAACTTCAACTTGAATACCCTTACGCTATGACTATCAAACGCTATCAGGTTGACGCATTCACCAATCGGATTTTTGCCGGCAACCCCGCAGTAGTCTGCCCGCTCACGCAGTGGCTGCCGGACACCGTGATGCAAAACATCGCGATGGAAAACAACCTCTCGGAAACCGCCTTCTACGTGAAGGAGGACACGGGTTACCGCATACGGTGGTTTACGCCCGCGCTGGAGGTAGATCTTTGCGGCCACGCCACGCTGGCCACCGCTTTTGTGATGTTTCATCACGAAGGCTATCCAGAAAATGAAATCCAATTTCAATCGCGCAGCGGTTTATTGGGTGTAAAGAAGGAAGGCGATTGGCTCACACTTGATTTTCCGGTGCACCCGGTGAAACCTGAAAATGATCTTACAAAATTCCGGAATTGCTTTGCTCATCAACCTGTCCAAGCCTTTCGCGGCAAGGAAGATTATCTACTCGTATTCGCCAGCGAGGATCAGATTGCTGATGCCCGTGCAGATATCAGCGCCATTCTCCGCCTGGATGCCCGGGCGGTGATCATTACCGCACCCGGTAAAACGGTTGACTTTGTCTCCCGGTTTTTTATTCCGAAAGCGGGCATCAACGAAGATCCGGTTACCGGCTACGCCCACACGGTGCTGGTACCCTATTGGACGGGGGTGTTGGGAAAAAACTCCTTCGAAGCGCGCCAACTTTCAGCACGCGGTGGCGAGCTTCGCTGCCAGTTACGGGGCAACCGGGTTGCGATTAGCGGTCAGGCATGTTTGTTCTCGGTGGGCGAAATCTTTCTCTAACATGACGGACCTCCAAAAACGACTGATGGAGGATCAGCTCAATACGGAGTTGTTCCAGGAGTTGGTACACCAAGGTGTCGCGTATCTCCGTGAAGCGCGACAACGCCACGTGTATCCTACGGCAGAAGCGCTTGAGCAACTCAGCGTCTTTGACGAACCGCTCCCGGTTCATGCTGCTGCGGCCAAAACCATTCTACATCAACTTCACCAGGTGGGTGCACCGGCTACCGTAACCTCCGCAGGTGGCCGTTACTTTGGATTTGTTACGGGCGGAGCGCTTCCGGCCGGCATAGGAGCTAAACTGCTGGGCACGTTTTGGGATCAGGGCACGGCTATGCAGGTGATGTCCCCCATCGCTGCCAAACTCGAAGGCGTAGTCGAGAAGTGGTTGAAGCAAATCTTTGGGCTGCCCGATTCAACCGTGGCGGGTTTTGTGACCGGCTCGTCAGCGGCAAACCTTTGCGGCCTGGCAGCCGGGCGCTTTCGCCTCTACCAGAACCTGGGCTGGGAGGTAGCGCGGAAGGGACTCGTAAACGCACCTTCACTCAAAATTGTAACTGGTCGCGAGGCTCATTCAACCTTGCTCAAGGCCATAAGCTTGCTGGGCTTTGGTGTCGACTCGATTACCTATGTCGATACCGATGATCAAGGACGTCTTCGTCCGGAACTTTTACCCGAACCGGATGATCGTACGGTGTTGATTCTTCAGGCTGGCAATGTTAACAGCGGATCATTTGATGACTTCCGTGCGATAGCGGCCCGGGCCGAAAAAGCCGGGGCGTGGGTCCATATCGATGGAGCCTTCGGCTTGTGGGCGGCAGCCGCTCAAAAACTCTCTTACTTAACGGACGGCATCGGCTTTGCGCATTCGTGGGCAGTGGATGGCCATAAGACATTGAACACGCCCTACGACTGTGGCATCGTATTGTGCAGGGATCCGGAAGCCTTGCGGGGTGCTTTACACATGCAGGGAGGCTATCTGGTAACCGGAGCTCAACGCGATGGAATGTTTTTTACGCCTGACATGTCGCGCAGAGCACGCATTCTGGAGTTGTGGGCGGTGATGAAATACCTTGGACAGGCAGGCATAGATGAGTTGGTTACCACCTTACACGAACGGGCCTGCCAGTTTGCCCGTGGGCTTGCCGAAGTGCCGGGAATTTCAATTTTGAATGATGTGGTGTTTAATCAGGTTGTGGTGGCGGCCGATTCGGATGAAATGACTGAGCGCTTGCTGCAACGTGTACAAGAACAACGCGTATGTTGGGTGGGCGGCTCGAGCTGGCGGGGCCGAAGGGTGATTCGCATCAGCGTGTGTTCATGGGCAACCACAGAAGAAGACGTGGCGGTCTCTGTAAAATCATTTGAAAAGGTCATGCGCACGTTGCAAACAGCCCAAGGTGGGTGATCGGCCGCAGGTCACGAGGCCTTAGAAAAAATAGAGAATATTAAAATACCTTTGCGACAAACCACTGAACATGACGCTTACGGAAACCATTCGCATCGAACGCACACCCCACTCCCGCCTGGCGGAAACCGATTTTCAAAACCTGGAATTCGGAAAATACATTTCGGATCACATGGCCATTTCGGATTTCAAATCCGGAAGTTGGGGGCCGCTGTCGATCATGCCTTTTGGCGAACTGCGCATGACACCTGCCATCCTGGCCCTGCATTACGGGCAGGCGATTTTTGAAGGCATGAAAGCATTTCGCACGGTCGATGGCCGCGTGAATATTTTTCGCCCGAAGAAGCATCATGAGCGTATCAACAAGTCGCTGGAGCGGATGTGCATGCCGGCTCTGCCGTGGGATTTGTTCATTCAGTCGCTGCGCACACTCATTGACCTTGACCGCGAGTGGGTACCCAAAACTGAAGGGTCCAGCCTCTACATTCGTCCACTGGTGTTTGCATCAGAGTCAAGGCTGGGCGTAAAGGTTTCGGAGCAATACAAGTATGTGTTGATGACCAGCCCGGTAGGCCCCTATTACAACAAGCCTTTCCGTCTGAAAGTGGAGGATCACTACGTGCGCACCGCGGAAGGTGGGCCGGGGTATGCGAAGTGTGCCGGTAACTATGGAGGCGCCTTTTACCCAACCCAGGTAGCAAAAGAAGAAGGTTTCGATCAGGTGTTGTGGACCGACAGCAAAGAGCACAAGTATATTGATGAAGTGGGCATGATGAACGTGATGTTCGTGATGGACGGAAAACTGGTAACACCTCAACTGTATACCGCCATTCTCGATGGCGTCACCCGCGACTCCATCCTGACCGTGGCGCGCGAAATGGGCCTGCAAACCGAAGAAAAGCGGATCAGCGTGGAGGAACTGGAAGAAGGCTTTCGCAGTGGCAAGCTGACCGAGGCCTTCGGTTGCGGAACGGCCGCTGTTGTAGCGCCTATTACCGGTATTCGCATTCATGACAACGATTACAAATTGGGCACGCCTGGCCCGGAAAGCATTCAAGGGCGCATCAAGCAAAAACTGCTTAACATTCGCACCGGTGCCGAGAACGATGTACACCACTGGAACTATCTGATCTAAACGACCATACATGGAAAAATTTCCTGTCACTGAAAAAACGGAAATCACCCGCCTGCCCAAGCGCGGGGTGTACGACAAAGAACAGGTGTACGGGATTTTAGACGAGGCCCTGTTTTGCACAGTGGCCTTCGTTCGTAACGGTGAACCTTTTCAAATACCAACCGGGTTTTGCCGCATCGGCAATACGATTTACCTGCATGGCTCGGTGGGAAGCCAATACATGCGCGAACTCGCCACGGGAATTCCGGTTTGTATTTCAGTGATGCTGGCTGATGCCTTGGTGCTGGCCCGTTCGGCTTTCCACCATTCGGTAAATTATCGCTCCGTGGTGGCCTTCAGTCACGGCCGCAAAGTGGACAACAAAGAAGAACTGTACAAAAGCCTCGAAGTTTTCACCAACAAAATGTGCCCAGGCCGATGGGACGATGTGCGCCAACCCACAGAAGGGGAATGGAAAGCAACGATGGTGCTTGCCTTTGATCTCGAAGAAGCATCAGCCAAGGTGCGCACCGGACCGCCAAAAGACGATGAGGAGGATTATGACTTAAACATTTGGGCGGGTCTTCAGCCGCTGAAGACGGAGCGTCTGCCCGTTCAAGCTGACCCTGCCCTAAAAGCAGGAATAGCTGTGCCCAGTTATTTGAAGTAGCGCAAAAGAGTATAAACTCAAGTTTTAGGATGAGAAGAACGACTAAGCTACTGCTGATGGTCCCTGCTCTCTGGGCGAGTCTATTCGACATCCTGATTACAATAGTACTTCAGCCAAAAGCATATTGGAATGGAGACTTAAGTGCGGGTAATGAGGGAAATCCCATTGGTTCATTTTTCATGAAGAACCACATCTCCGGAATATTCGTCATTTCAATTTTCTGGCTGGTTTTGATCGGACTGTTAGGGTACTACCTTCCCAGGCAACTGGCCAAAATCTTCCTGATGTTCGTCTTGATTGCTCACAGTTATGGAGCCTCCACCTGGCTTTCAAATAAATTTGGGTTTTGGTATGCAATGGCGTTCATGTTGTTCAACTCAATCCTGTTTTATCTTATTGGAGATATTGTTGAGAAAGGGATTCAATCACAGAAAGAGGTGAGTGAGTCAAAATGAACCATCTTCATTTTAGGCGATTTGTAGGGAGTTGCCAAGCACCCAACGACATCAAGTGGGGTAGTAATCTTCACTGTTTCGCGGGCGGCAAATTATGCTGTGTGGGGGTTGTCAGAGGTTATGATTCAGGGTTTTACGGGTGGAGTCTTCCGAAATAACAGATAAGCGCAATCCTAGCTGGGGTTCCCCTGTTTCCCTGATTGAACAGGAAAAATTTTTCACCCAATCCTATCAACTGGTAGCCTGTTGGCGGCCAAAGAAACTTCGGGAGAAATTGAGCCGTAACAAACCAAAGGTGGAAAAAAACGTCAAAAAGCGAAGTTAATTCGAGTAACGTTTAACCGCCCGATAACTGTAATACTTTCAGTTTCAATCTTCCAGCCGGCATTTAAACCAAAACAGGCAGTTTTGGGTTATCTTTGAAGAATCAATCTGAAAAAATCATGGGAAGACCACCAGTATTACCTAAAAAAAAGAAAGACGGATTTTGGCTGGAAGTGCGCAACAAGGGTTCTAAGACCGGCACTATTTTGATTCGCGACAGCTACCAGGCCATGATGCAAGCGGCCAAGCAGTACGAAACCACTAAGGATGTGATCATTCTGGGCGAACACCGCAACAACAAAAAAGTAGAATCAGCCGAAACGACTTCGCGCAAGCGCAAAACTGCCAGTTAAAAAGGCAAATCATCGGTGCCGGCTGGCACGGACTGATCAAAAGGATCATTCATAGGGGGTGGCGGGTTTTCCTGGCCACCCTCCGTTTTTTCTACCCGCCAGGCACGAGCCTCGGTGTACCAGCGGCCATTGTACTCACGGCTTTCCAAATCAACGGAAACGGTTACCACATCGCCCACGGCTAAACGGTATTGATCAATCTTATCGCCCCAAACCGACAGGCATACTTTTTTCGGATACTGGCCCGGAGTTTCCAAAATGAACTCCTGCTTGCGCCACGTGCCGCGTTTTCCCTGCCCGGTTTGCTGCGCCAGCAACTGCAACACCCGACCTTTCAATTCCATTGCCATGAGTACTTCCTTAGATTTTTCGAAAGGTAACTAACCTTTTCGGATTCGCTGAAAAAAACGATCGATCAATTCCTTGCTTTCCGCTTTGCGTACGCCTTTAACAATTTCGGTACGCGGATGCAGCAAGGGTTGGTTCACGAGGCTATAGCCCCGTTGCACATCATCGGCTGCATAAACCAACCTCTGCAACTGCACCCAGTGCAGGGCCCCTGCGCACATTACACAAGGCTCGAGCGTGACAAAAAGTGTACAGTCGGTTAAATATTTGGAGCCCAAAAAATTGGCCGCTGCCGTGGCGGCCAGCATCTCGGCATGCGCGGTGGCATCCGTGAGGCGCTCCGTTTGGTTATGCGCCCGAGCGATAATCTTGCCCTGGCACACCACCACGGCTCCCACCGGTACCTCCCCGTCATCGAAAGCCTTGTGTGCCTCTTTCAGCGCTTCGCGCATGAAATAATCATCGCTGGAGAAATCCATCGTTATTTTACCCGTAGACTTTTCATGACGGCATGGGCCTGTTTTTGCCATTGCGGCATCACCGGCTTGACACACGAAAAGGAGAAGACCAGCGTTCGCTTGGGCTCCACCAGATATTGAACAAAAGAGTATTTCACCACCGGCTCCTGTTCACCCAATTTGCTCTTCGTGCCATTCACCCGCGATTCAAATTCAAAAAAGATGTACGTCTTACCGTGTATCTCCTGCGTTCCTTCGGAGATGAAATAGACTTTATCATAGAGATTGGTAATGCCGGATTTAAAGAACTGGCTGGCTACTTTAAGGTCACCATCCGGCCATTGGGTGGCCGACAAGCTAACGGAGAAATCAGCCTGCCGGTTCTGGTCGGTAAAGGCTCCTAAGGGTGCCCGAACCGATGGAAATCGCTGAACCAGATCATCCTCCGTCATGGGTTTCAGATCTTCCGGCAACATCACGGTAATCTCCTCATTGATTTTAACCTTAACCATCTTTTGAGGGGTAAAGGCGGCCAGCACCGTCAATACGAAAACCAGGGAAAAACGTAGCATGAGTGAATTTTGAGGAATAACGGAAAAAACGTGCTTATCCTGCATAACGGCACAAGTTCTGTTTATTTTTGCCCCTCAAAATTAACCAAAAAACCATGCTTCGGACGCACACTTGCGGTGAACTGCGCTTGGCCCACGTGAACCAGACCGTTACCCTGGCCGGTTGGGTACAACGCACGCGCGACAAAGGAAGTTTATTGTGGATTGATCTGCGCGACCGGTATGGTATCACGCAACTTTTCCTGGAAGAGGGAAAGTCGGATCCTCAGTTGATCGCGGCCGCCCGCAGCCTTGGGCGCGAGTACGTCATCCGCGTAACCGGAAAAGTCTCCGAACGAATTTCGAAAAACGACAAATTAGCTACGGGCGAAATTGAGGTTAAAGTGGAACAACTAACGGTGTTGAATGCCGCCAAAACTCCACCCTTTACCATTGAAGATGAAACCGATGGTGGTGACGATCTGCGCATGAAATATCGCTACCTCGACTTGCGCAGAACGCCCGTGCGCGAGAGTCTGCAACTTCGCCACAAAATGGCACAGCAAACGCGGGCTTACCTGGACAGTCTGAACTTCATTGAGGTGGAGACACCCGTTTTGATTAAATCGACACCGGAGGGAGCGCGCGATTTTGTCGTGCCATCCCGGATTCACCATGGCGAGTTCTACGCATTGCCGCAATCACCCCAGACCTTCAAGCAGCTCTTAATGGTCAGCGGGTTTGACCGTTACTATCAAATTGTAAAGTGCTTCCGCGATGAAGACTTGAGAGCCGACCGCCAGCCCGAGTTCACGCAGATTGACTGTGAGATGGCCTTTATTACACAAGAGGACGTGCTAAGCACGTTTGAAGGATTAATCCGGCACCTCTTTAAAAGCGTAAAAGGAATTGATCTCACTTCGGTACCGCGCATGAGCTATGCCGATGCGATGACCCATTACGGATCAGACAAGCCGGATACGCGCTTTGACATGAAGTTTGTTGAGTTGAATACCGTGGCAAAAGGCAAAGGCTTTGGCGTTTTTGACAACGCGGAACTCGTTGTGGGCATTTGTGCCAGCGGCTGTGCCGAATACACCCGCAAGCAACTCGATGAGCTGACGGAATTCGTGAAACGACCCCAGGTAGGTGCGAAAGGCCTGGTATACGTGCAATACAAATCAGACGGCACGTTCAAGTCATCGGTAGATAAATTCTATGGGCCGGACGATTTAAAGCAGTGGGCTGATGCGCTACACGCCAAGCCAGGTGATTTGATCTTAATTTTATCTGGTGAAAAAAATGCCACACGCAAACAGTTAAGTGAGTTGCGCCTGTTGATGGGGGAACGACTTGGGCTGCGCGACAAAACAAAGTTCTCGGCACTCTGGGTGCTGGACTTTCCGTTGCTGGAATGGAGCGAAGAAACCAACCGCTGGCATGCGATGCATCACCCGTTTACTTCGCCCAAGCCCGAAGACATGGCGCTGCTCGACAGTGACCCCGGGGCTGTGCGGGCAAATGCTTACGACATGGTGCTGAACGGCACTGAAATTGGCGGTGGTAGTATCCGGATTCACGACCGCGCTACGCAGCAACTGATGTTCAGCAAACTCGGCTTCAGCGATGAGGAAGCCCGAAAGCAGTTTGGCTTTTTGATGGATGCGTTTGAGTTCGGGGCGCCCCCGCACGGAGGAATTGCCTTTGGCTTTGACCGGCTGTGTTCACTCTTTGGCGGTGCCGAATCCATCCGCGATTTCATCGCCTTCCCGAAAAACAACGCAGGTCGCGATGTCATGATTGATACGCCTTCGACTATTTCGGAGGAGCAGCTGAAAGAGTTGGGAATTCAGGTGCGCGATTAACGTCAATCAATCAACCGCAAGGTTTGGTCGGCATTGATGGAAATGTCGTCCTCGCCTACTTCGTCATACGGATTTTCGAGGTGGTCCTGAATGTTATCCAGGCTTACTAAAATAAAGCTGTAGAGCACCGGCATCACATATTCCAGCGCGGCCGAGTAATCGTGAAACGTGCTGGCAAAGTACGGGCCATACACCACCGGGAAAATGTAAATGAAAAACTTGCTGTACATCCGCAAGGTGATGGGCGTGCGGTAATTATGAATGATCTTCATGTTGTCGAACGCAATGATCATCTTGCTCACATACTGACTGACGCGTGAAATTTCCCCGCTTTGCACACCCAAACCACGCAGTTCCATCGTCAGGCGCGAGAGTTGGGAAAACATGTCATACATCTTCTTTTCATTCACACGCCATTCGTCCATGTTTTTGGAGCGAAACATATGCCCCATCAGTTCCTTCATTTCGCCAATGAGTGCCCGGCAGCGCTGGCTAATGTCGCTATCTGTGCGGCCTGACCAATCGCGCGTAGCGTAGTAGATGGCAATAGCATGACCTTTGAAATCGCTGAGGCGCTGCAAAGCCGTCTCGCGTCTGGTATAGGCAGAACCAATGGAAAACACCACCGGAAACACAATGGCCACCCCCACCAGCATATCCGGAAATTTGGCTGTGAGGCCAAAATGAAAGCAAACGTAGGCTGATATCACCGAGAGCGCAGTGATGATTAACGTCTTGTAATTGATAATCAGGATGAAACTTTTCAGTACGCGTCTCATAGAATGATTTAGGCGGGATGAAGTTTCCAAATTCCGCCCATATTACCAAATTGTTAAGGGAATATTACCTGGGCGGTAAAGTCACCGCTTAAGCACCTCGGACAAGAAACCAAGCCCATAACCGGTTAACTGCACAAATGCCGATGGCACAGACAGCCAAGCCACACGTGCCGAACCGGTAACACGCCAGGCATCAACCAGGATGGCGAAGAAGTAAAGGCCGAAAGCAGTAGCAAATGCAACCGCTGCGAAAGAAGCCAGAATGGCCGTCACTGGCAGCACGATAAGCCCTAATGTAAACACGGTAGGAAACCAGTGGGTAACCTTGACTTCGCCTTTGTGTGCGCGGCCAACCCGAATTCGGCCGCGGGCAAAGCCATTCACCTGGCGAAAGAACTCGCGCAGCGTGGACCTGCGTTTGTGGTAAACAAACGCATCCGGTATTAGCGCCACACGAAAACCAGCCTTACGCATGCGTATGCTGAGTTCAATATCCTCAGCCAAACGATCGAAATGAAACCCACCCGTTTGCTGATACACCTCCCGACTGATCCCCATATTGAAACTTCGCGGCTGAAAACGATCAGCTTGATTCTTTGCACCTCGGATACCTCCGGTGGTCAGCACCGATGACATGGTGTAGGCCATCGCCTGTTGTAGCGGTGTGAACTTTTCATGACCCCGATCCGGTCCACCCCACGCATCAACGGGAGTGTGTTTCAGAAAATCCAGCACACGACTGAAGTATTCGGGGGGAAGCAGGCAGTCGGAATCGAATACCACCAGGTACCGACCGGTGGCGCGTTCAAAACCAAAATTACGGCTGGGCCCCGGGCCGCTATTGGGTTTCACAAAGTATTCAATGGCCAGTTTATCGGTGAACTTTTCATACACCGCACGCGAAGTCACCGTGCTGCCATCTTCGACAATCAGTACATTAAAATCCTTGACGGTTTGGTTAACCAGGCTGTCCAGCAATTCCTCTAACTCCTGCGGTCGGTTGTAGACGGGAATAATGACAGAAAAGAATGGGGGTTGCACGTGGTAAAAATAGTCAATGAAGATTGAACAGCTGGATAGTCGCCCAGCCTGACTTCCTTATCTTGCCGTGTGGATGTTTACTTATTCAGCGGCCTTGGAGCCGATGAGCGCCTGTTTCGCGGGTTAGACCTTGGGCAAGCCAGCTTACATTTCATTCGGTGGCCAATGCCATTAGCAGGCGAAAAACTAGAAGACTACGCCAACCGCGTTTCCAAGCAAGTGTTGTCATCAAATTCCGTGTTAATCGGTGTTTCCTTTGGCGGAATGGTAGCAACCGAAGTAGCCAAGATCATTCCTCACCGGATGCTGATCACTATTTCCTCGGCAAACCAGCCGAGCCATCTTCCCTACCTGATCACGGTTGCAAGGTACATGGGGCTTCATCGTTTTGCCGGTATCATTCGCTCATCGATCGGTATGTGGATTTTCACCAAGGTTATGGGAACCGTTGATCGTGAGCACCAGCAATTATTGCAAGAGATGCTTCGCGATACACCATCCCAATTCATCAAATCTGCACTACCTATGCTAATGAATTGGAAGCCCGAGATACCAGCACCCCGAGCCATCACCATACACGGAAAAGATGATCACATCATTCCTGCTCGGCATGAAAATGATCTGATACTGCCGGGCGGGCACGCTATTGTGCTGACCCGGGCACGAGAGATCAGTTGTTTTGTCCGGCAGAAACTTGGTTGTTAAAAACTGGCTAACTTGGAGTTCCGTAAATCCCAAACATGAAAAGAATAGGCATCCTTCTCTTGCTGGCCAGCACCTCTTTTGCCCAAAAACCTACCTGGCAGGCAATAGCCGAAAAGCAGGCTATCGCTTCGTTTCCGGAATTCTACGAACTGCTAAGCCTGCAAAACGATGCGCACGAACCAGCCGACATCGAGAAAAATGTAATCTGGTGCGAAGCCGCTTTCACCAGGCGGGGATTCACTACCCAACGGCTCAACACCCCGACTGTGCCCTTACTGCTGGCCGAGCGACCGGTAAAAAATGCAAAAAAGACCGTGCTCATTTACCTGCAGATCGATGGACAACCCGTTAATCCCAGTTCGTGGACGCAGCCCCACCCGTGGAAACCGGTATTGAAAGAACAACAGCCCAATGGTGAGTGGAAAATCATTGACGATCAAAAACTAAAAGGCGCCCTTAACCGCGACTGGCGGATTTTTGCGCGCTCCACCTCCGATGCCAAAGGCCCCGCTATGGCCTTCCTGGCAGCGCTTGATGCATTAAGCGCACTCAACGCATCCGCGAACTATAACCTGAAGGTGATCATGGATTTCGAGGAAGAACTCGGCTCACCTAACCTGCCGAAAGCCGTCCAACAGTATCAGCAGGAATTAAAAGCCGATATGTTGATCATTTTTGATGGGCCCCGTCATGTGAGCAACCAACCCACGCTTACGTTTGGTGCACGCGGCATTTGCGAAATCACATTAACTACGTTTGGCCCACGCACCCCGGTACACAGCGGCAACTATGGCAACTACACGCCCAACCCGGCTATGCGTTTGGCCCAACTTCTGGCGTCTATGAAAGATGCAGACGGGCGCGTATTGATTCCGGGATTTTACGATGGCGTGGTGTTGACTGACGAAGAGAAGAAAACACTCCAGCAAGTACCCGATGATCCGGCCGAGATCAATCGCTTTCTCGGCATTGCCCAACCGGATGCCATCGGTGGAAATTTTCAGGAAGCGATGCAACACCCCACACTCAATATACGTGGGCTCAACTCGCTTTACATCGGTGCAAAAGCGCGCACGTTAATACCGGCATGGGCAACGGCAGAAATTGACATCCGGCTGGTGCCGTCCAGCAATCCGGAACGGCTTATTAACCTCGTACGTGAACACGTGAAAAAACAGGGCTTCCATCTGGTCGAAAAAGAACCGACTGAAGAAGAACGCCTGACCTATCCCCGCCTGGCCGCGATGCAATCCAGTATCTCCTACGGAGCATTTCAGACCCCTTTTGATTCCGAAACTGGTCGTTGGCTGAGCCGGGCCATGGTGAAGGCCTTTGGCCACGAGCCCATTAAAATCCGAACCGCAGGCGGAAGTATACCGATCTCGCCTTTTGTGGTCACGCTGGGTATTCCGGCCGTAAGTGTACCCACGGTAAATCCGGATAACAATCAACATGCCGAAGATGAAAACATTCGCGTGGGCAATTATCTGGATGCGGTAAAAACATTCCTGGCCATTCTGATGGAGAAACTATAACACCAAGTTTGAGTAACATGGACAAACGCACCTTCCTCAAAAGTTCGGCTGCTCTCGGGCTCAGCAGCTTCGTTTCATTCGACTCGCTGGGCAACTGGTTGACACAGTACGAACATCACTCGGCTGAGAGTATCGCCCGCGAGGATGACTTCTGGCTGGGCTTGCGCAGCGGCTATCGGCTCAAACCGGATTACATCAACCTGGAAAACGGGTACTATTGTTTTGTGCCTACCGAGACGCTGGAGAAATACATCGAACACATCCGCGAGGTGAATTACCAGGGTTCTTACTATATGCGAACCGTGCAGACGGAAAACAAGAAAAAGGTAATTGCCCGCCTGGCAGAAGTAGCCGGCTGTCTTCCGGAAGAAATGGCGCTCACACGCAACACTACGGAATCGCTGGATACCGTCATCAATGGAATTACCTGGCGACCGGGCGATGAAGCGGTAATGGCCGAACAAGATTATGGCTCCATCGTGAACATGTTTAAGCTGATGGAAAAGCGGTATGGCATTGTAACCCGAATTCTTTCGGTTCCCAACCACCCCGCTTCAGACGATGAGATCGTGAGCCTATATCGCGATGCCATAACGCCCAAGACGCGCCTGCTGCTCGTTAGTCACATGGTGAACATCACAGGGCAAATTCTACCCATCAAGAAAATCTGCGATATGGCGCATGCGCGCCAGGTTGAGGTGCTGGTAGATGGTGCGCACACGTTTGGTCACCTCCAGTTTAAGATTCCGGATCTGGGGTGTGATTACTATGGAGCAAGCCTGCACAAATGGCTCAGCGTTCCACTCGGCTCCGGCATTTTGTATGTGCGGCAGGGAAAGGCTCCGGGTCTTTGGTCGCTGATGGCGGATTGGCAAATGAAGGATGATATCACACACCTGGCCCATACCGGAACCCACCCGGTGGCTACGGATCTTACGGTGCTGGATGCTATTGAATTCTATCAAAAAATAGGCCCCGAACGGAAAGAAGCGCGGCTCCGGTATCTTCAGAACTATTGGACATCCCGGGTTCAAAAGATAAAAGGTGTCGTTTTGAACACGCCCACGGACCCGGCACGAGTTTGCGGAATCGCCAATGTAGGCATTGCCAGCATGAAACCCGGTGACATGGCCAAGACGCTGCTGGAGAAGTACAAAATCTGGACCGTAGCCATCGATGGCCAGGGCGTGCACGGTTGCCGGATTACTCCCAATGTGTACACGACCACACAAGAGCTTGATACCTTTGTTCGGGCTCTTACGGAAATGGCGGGCTAAACGGGACGAAAAAGTCAGAGACAAACTTTAGGGATTACGCCAGTCGTTCTATCTTGCCGGCCTGATGGAGAGTTACGTTGTTTCGGCCCGCAAGTACCGCCCGCTCGGTTTTGACGAAGTGGTGGGTCAGGAACACATCACCACCACGCTCAAAAATGCCATTGACAATCAGAAGCTTGCGCAAGCCCTGCTGTTTTGCGGGCCGCGGGGTGTGGGCAAAACCACCTGCGCACGCATCGTAGCGCGGCTTATCAACGGCTTTGAAGAGAAAGCGGAAGTCAACTCGCTTAACATTTTCGAACTGGATGCGGCCAGTAACAACTCGGTAGATGACATCCGCAACCTGATTGACCAGGTGCGCTACCCACCGCAGTTCGGCAAGTACAAAGTGTACATCATCGATGAGGTGCACATGCTGAGCAATGCAGCCTTTAATGCGTTCTTGAAAACGCTGGAGGAGCCACCTCCGTATGCCATTTTCATCCTTGCCACCACGGAGAAACACAAGGTAATCCCCACCATTCTCTCCCGCTGCCAGATTTTCGATTTCAACCGGATTCAGATTCAGGATATCAGCCGGCAATTGAAGAAAATTGCCGACCGCGAGAATGTAAAAACGGAAGAAGAAGCGCTGCACCTGATTGCCCAAAAAGCAGATGGAGCGCTGCGCGATGCGTTATCGATCTTCGACTTGATGGTCACGTTCAGTTCCGGCAAAGGCGTAACGTTTCAGCAGGTGCTGGCTAACCTCCACATACTCGACTATGATTATTATTTCAAGGTGGTGGACAGTTTGCTGACTCAACAGCACGCGGGCGCCCTCTTGCTGCTGGATGAAATTCTGCGCAAAGGTTTTGATGGACATCATTTTATTGTCGGGCTGGGAGCCCACCTGCGCGATTTGCTTGTGGCAAAAGACGAGCGCACCGTCTATCTGCTCGAAGTGCCCGACACCATCAAGAAAAAGTATGCCGAACAGGCCCGTCAGGTGAGCGACTCCTTGCTGCTCTCCTGGCTCAATATCAGCAGCCAGTGCGACATCAACTACAAGTCCAGCAAGAACCAGCGGCTGACCGTGGAACTGGCACTTATGAAAATGGCCCATGTGCAACATCTTTTCCAAGGCCAAGTCCTCACTGCTTCCTCCCCGGAAGCGGTAAAAAAAAAATAGTTGATCCTACAGCCGAAGAGCAACTTCCTGTTCCGGAGGTGAGCCTGGAAGCAATTCCGGCTGCTCTGCCTGCACCTGAACCCAGCAATAGGCTGTCTGCTGCGCCCATCCCAATTGATCTCAACAAGCAGGAGGAACGTAAGCCGACCACTCCGGTAAAAGCCAAAACCACGCTTAACCTCAAAGCACTTGGCAAGGCGAATGAGAAAAACCAAACGGAGGCATCGGTGGCCCTTGCTACCCCGCTGCTGAATGAGCCCGTTACGGCTGCGGAACTTGAGCGTGTTTGGCAGGAGTTTACAACGCAGCGTAAATCACAACCGGCCGAATTTCAATTGTTGAGTCGCGGCTACCGGTGGGACGGACAAAACCTGCACGTGGAGTTAACCAACCCGGTGGAGGAAATGCTGCTGGAGACCCTGAGAACGGACCTGCTGGGTTGGCTGCGCGAGCAATTGCGAAATCAGTCTTTGAATTTGCAGGTAACCCTCAAGGCCAACGAGGACAAGAGAGTAGTGTATACCAACCGTGAAAAGTTCGATTACCTCTTGCAGCAATATCCACACCTGCAGGAATTGAGAGAGCGATTGGGCCTTGATCCGGACTTTTAGCGATCAAAAAATCTTTTTTTCTAGCCCAACATTCCTCCCCGCTCTTCCGTTTTAGCAGTAATACTCTCGAATATTGTGCGCAGGCTTGTCTTCATTTTATTGATACTCAGCTGGTTGGGTGTGGATCTGGCCAGTTCGATTACTTCCGACCGCTTGTGCATTGAATCGCACGCAACCGAAAAGGTAGAGGAAGTCGATTCCCGGACAGAAGAAGTGCAATGGATTGACAGCCGAAAACAAGCTGCCCGTGGCTCTCGCGCGAAAACAAAACCCTGGCTCGGGTTGCCCGTCTTTTACCTTCCATCGAAAAAAGAAAATTTTGCTGTTAATCAAACGCGGACAATTCTGTACCGCAATTTGCTGATTTAGGCTTTCTGCATCACCCCTGTTTCACGGCTCTGACCTTCGTCAGGACGCTGTGATCGTGTTGATCTATTCCTTTTCAAACCATTTATCTATTTCGCTATGGAACAATACTGTCATCGGTTTGACCGCACCGACTATGTTGTAAGGCCACGGATCGCGCTCTTTTTGCTGGTACAATCATCAGTATCGGGTGCGTTGAGCACTGCTTCGGTGGCGAAAATACCACAACCAACATACGTGACTTATGGCTGGTAAACCTCGTATTTCCATGCTGGAGTACTGCAAACTGGTGCTGCAGCGCGTTAGCTTCGAAGCCCGACTGTTTCGGAAAGAATACCGCAAGTCACTGCTTCGACTTTCGCCTCAGGAAGGTAGCCACCTGAAGGCCTGGATTCGACAACAACGAGAACACATTCAACAACGAAAATTCAATCCTATGAAAACAACATCGGTTATCGTATTTCTAATTGGTCTCCTTCTCTTCAGCAGCTGTGCGGTCGTACGGCAAGGTGAAGTGGGTATGAAACGCAGGCTGGGCAAACTCAGTCAGCATGTTATTCAGCCGGGTGCCGTGGGATTCAATCCCTTTACCACCCGAGTGATCAAATTGCCCATCCGCACCATGAACATGGAGATTTCGTCCAACTTACCCTCCAAAGAAGGATTGAATGTTTCAGCCGTTATCTCCATTCTCTACCGCATCGAACCACAAAAAGCACCTTCAATTGTGGAAAACCTCGGATTGAATTATGAGGATGTTGTCATCAACAGTGTGTTTCGGTCGGCCGCGGCTGATGTATGCTCGCGATTCTTTGCCAAGGACATGCACTCGGCCCAGCGGGCCACCATTGAAAAAGAGATTACCGATCAAATGGCGCGCCTGGTGCAAGAAAGGGGTATCGTGGTCGAGGCTGTTTTACTCAAAAACATACAGTTACCAGCCGGCCTGGCGCGGGCAGTTGAAGAAAAGCTGGAGGCTGAGCAAGATGCCCAGCGCATGGAGTTCCTGCTGGAGCGTGAAAAGCGCGAGGCGCAGCGCAAGATGATTGAAGCACAAGGTATTCGCGATGCCCAGAAGATTATTTCCGAAGGGCTCAACCGGAATATCATTGAATGGCAAAGCCTTGAAGCGTTCAAGGAGTTGGCGAAATCACCCAACTCGAAAATTATCATTACAGATGGCAACGCTCCGATGCTGATCAATCCGAAAGAAAACTGACATCACGTGCCGCGCGGGCCTATGGCCCCCGCCATAGGCCCGCGCGGTACACAACTCAACCTGCCATGAAAAAACCCGTACTAGCCGTGTTCCTCTCTTTCATCGCCCTACAGGCCTACGCGCAACCTGTTCCGGGCAAATACACCTCCCTTCGGGAAGCACAGCTAAATGCTCATGCCTGCGAATGGCTGGACTTAAGCCGGCAAACACTCGGTGCCTCCCTCGACTCGATTGCGCTGTTGAAAAATCTGAAATATCTGGATCTGAGTCGCACGGGCATTTCGACACTGCCAGCAGGTATCGGCAAGCTCACCAAGCTCAAGTACTTGGTACTGTCGCATAACAACATCCGGAATCTGCCTCCCGAAATAACCGAGTTAAAGCTGCTGCAGTCCTTATACCTGGACCACAACCCTTCGCTGGATGTGGCCGAGGCCATTCAATACCTGGCCGACCTGCCGGGTTTACGCATGTTAAGCCTCGCTGGAGATCATATCGCCACCATTCCGGCTGATATTGGCCGGCTCAGCAAACTGGAGAGCCTCGAACTTTCCGAAAACGAATTCTCAACACTTCCGGAAACCATGGTTCAATTGAAAAACCTGAGAGTTTTGTACATCAACAATGACGCTTATTTCAATTTGCAAGACAATCTGAGTATTCTCTCCCGCATCAGCAATCTCTCCGAACTCCACGTGGAAAATGACAACATGCAGGAGATTCCCGCTGGTATCAGCAAGCTTAAGTCAGTTGAATATCTGTTTCTGATCGGCAATAACATCCGTGAAGTGCCAGATGAAATATTGAAAATGAAGAAATTGAAATTGCTTGACCTGAGTGATAACCCGATTCCACCGCCTCTGTATGATCAGTACCAGGAAAACCTGGCACCAAAAATCAACTTTCGGTTGAAATGGAAAGATAACTAATCCCCTGCCGTCACTTCGTGAGCTCCGCAGTACACAGCACTCCGCTGCTTGTTCCCACTATCATGACTCCTCTTCAAGACATTTTTAAAAAGATGCGCTGGTTGCTCTTGCTCACAACCGGGCTATACCCTGCAGTAACCGTTTACGCGCAGCAGAATCTGTTTAACATTCCCTCAGGCGACATCACACCTGGAAAAAAGTTTTTCTACCAGCACCAGCTCAATTTCTATGCGGTCAATCAATTGGAAACCAAATCGCACCTGGTCTACGGATTGGGCAAACACTGGGATGTCGGAATCAATTTTGTAGATCTGCCGGTGCGGTTGGGTGACGGCCGCTGGATTTCCTACAATGATGAAAGCAACCGAAAACCCCTTTACCCCTTGTTAATGGCAACTGCCCAAAAGCAATTCAGCCTCGGACAACGATGGCAATTGAATGTAGGTACGCAATTGGGTGCCAACATCAGCAGCAACGTGGAAACCAAGCGGCTTGCGTTTATGAATTACGCGTTGGTGAAGTGGAAAGCTAAACGGGGTTACCTCTTGGGCGGCCCTTATCTGGCCAACGATGTTTTTGTGGGCGGACCACCTGAATTGAGGCCCGGATACATGCTGGGTTACGAGTATCGGATCAACAAGCGTTGGCTGTTGATGGGTGATTTTATCTCAGGTACACACAAAAAGTCACAGACGGTGCTGGGGGGCGGATACAACCTGAGCAACCGGCTTCAGATCTTTGTCGGGGCTCTATTAGCATTCCCCAATCGAAAACTACAAGACGGCCTGGTAATTGAAGTAAACTGGTACGGATGGGATTTTATGAATGCTCACTAAACTCGAATATAGATCTTCTGCTTGTCCAGCGCATAGCCCACAGCCCAACACGACAGCATAATCCACAGGCCCTGCACGCCCGAGCCATGATACGTTCCCGCCCACGGTTCGATCAACTGGTGAAAAATCCATCCGTAAGCGGATTGACCCTGGATGCGAAATACGAACAGCAAATCAACCATCACACCTGAAAGTACATAGATGAACAAGGTGTTTTTACCGAACACCTCAAAGAAGCAGGTCCACCTTGTCCAATGGCGCAGATCAACTACATAAATCAGCGTTGCCAGCAGCGCAAGATCAATGCCGCAAGTGAGCAGTACATAGCTGCTGCTCCAGATTTTCTTGTTGAACGGAAAAAAAAGATCCCACCAAAAAGCCAGCACCAAGAGAGCAGCTGCCGCTACAAAAAGTCTGGCTATTCCTTCACTGGCATTGGCCTGCCTTCGGAACCATACCAGCGCCCCATAGCCGATAAGCACATTAACTACTGCCGGCAACGTGCTTAACAAACCTTCGGGATCAAACGGAATTCCCTCGCCTTTGTACAAATGGTTTGCTCCGAGGAGCCACAAATCCAACTTCAAAACGGCATTGCCCTCGAGCGTGAGGTCGCCAAAGCCAAGTAGCAAAAGCCAATAACCCACCAGCAACCCGACCGAAGTCCAGATGAGCGCGCGGGTCGAAAAGAAATAAACCAACAAAGCACCCATTCCATAGGCCAACGCAATGCGCTGCAAGACGCCAAAGATCCTGACCGTCTCCCATGATTTGAAGGTCAACACTCCGTCTACATAGTTGAAGAAAGGGAACCAGCCCAACAAAAATCCAATAAGAAAAATCAGGAAGGTCCGCTTGCCAATCTTCCACAGTACGGCCCGGGCACCCTCATGTGAATAGCGCGGCAAACTCAACGCAATCGAGTTGCCAACTACAAACAAGAAGGTAGGAAAGATCAGGTCGGTGAGGGTAAACCCGTGCCATTCGGCATGCAAAAGGGGCGACCAGGCCAACTCGTAGCTACCCAGCGAATTCACAACAATCATGAGGGCTACGGTAAGACCACGAAGCAGATCCACCGAGAGGTAACGTTTCTCCATAGGCAGGCAAAAATCAAATTTATCTGATAATCAGGACCTTTCAATTTTTGTTTATTTAGAATTATTCCAAATAATTTGCTCGATAAGCATCCAGGTTGCATCTTCGTGCTATTAAGAATAATTCTAAATAACATGGATAAGAAATTTGTAGCCATCAACTACATCGCGTGTGAAACGCATTACCGCGATCGCTTCGAGCAGTTATTTGCCACCCGGGCCCATGCCATAGACCGGATGCCCGGTTTTGTTGACATGCAGGTATTGAAGCCCAGCCAGGATGGCGAGTACCTCATCGTGAGCCATTGGGAATCAGAAGAGGCGTTTAAGAAATGGACGAATTCGCCCGAATTCATTGAGGGTCACAAGCGTGGCTTTGAAGATATCCGGCAAGCACGCGAACGTGGAGAGAAACCCCCGATGAGTTCCTCGTTCAAAACGTACGAGGTGATTGCAAAATAATGTTCAGTGGCGTACAGCCGGGTGTTCAGAAATGATACCCGGCTTTACGTGTTCATCTGATTTTGCGCTCCCCAGCCACTCCGAATCGGTTGGCCGCAAAATTGCCCAGGAGACGGAAAACACAAACATGCGCGTATTTTTCGGCCTCCTTCTTTGGTTCTTCTTGCTGGTTGTTTGCTGGCCGCTGGCTCTGCTCTTCATTTTTCTGTTACCCCTGGTTTGGCTTATCACCATTCCTTTTCGCATAGTCGGTTTCTCCCTTGACCTGATATTTCAAGTAATCCGCGGTATCGTGCTATTTCCTTTTCGGTTGTTGAAAATGACAGCGTGAAACGCACCCTAACGACATAAAAAAAGGCAGCCTTCAAGCTGCCTTTTCGTTTGAAAAATTATCCGGCCTTATTCAAATGACCGGCTCTCAGCCGGCTGGTACACGTAACGGAACGTGTAAAAACGATCCTTATCCACCATGTTATTGGGCGATGCCGGAGCATTCTCATAGTAGCTGAGTATCTCCATCTTCACATATTTGCCATCGGCCGTGCGAACCACAATAACGCGTCCTGCAATTGGAGAAACGATGGTGGAGGTTGTCGCACCCGTGTTTTGCCACCAGTGGTTAGTTGCGGTACTGCCCGGTGTAAGCGGGCTGCTCAGCACCGCAAACCCAGACGGTCCCGCGTTTTTGTTATCCTGAATAAAACCTGACTCGGGCGCCTCGCGAATTTCATCGAACGTGCCCACCACTACTTGTGCAGCGGCAGTGCCAGGTCCGCTGGTACCACTGTTAAAAATGATAGATGTGGCACGGAAGCCGATATCCCACGAACCAGACGCACTGTCAGCATTTGGAATAATTTGACCAGTCCGAAAATTGAAGAGCGTATATTTTTTGGTCTCAGCCGGCCGGGTAGGTGGCCCTCCAGGATTAAACACCAGTGGTGCATAGTCGGCATTGAGATTGGTGATGGTTTGAGATATAACCTCCGGTTGTTCCTCGGATTGCTGACATCCCCACATACCCATCGTTAAAGCAAGGACGCACGGTGCGAAAACAGATTTATTCATATATAGATCTAGTTTAATTTTTCAGATTTTGAAAATGTATACGAGAGACTGACGTACCACAATCGCCCGGGTACGTTGGGAATAAAAACAGGTTCGGTGTAGCCGAAAACATTGTCCACTCCACCCTGTATGCGAAAGCAGTTCATGATGGTTTTAGCAACTGCCACGTTAACCAATGCGTAGCCTGCCACGAAATCATCGTGCACATCCAACACGTTGTTACCCGGCTTGTTGGATGGAGGTATTACTTCACCCTGCACATTGCCAATCACATCACCCACACCAAACTTGCCCCGGTAAATCACGCGCACATTGGCTTCCCATCCGCGTTCGGGCAGCCTAAAGAACAACTTGACATTACCCATGTGACGCGAACGATTGTATAAACCAAAATACTCTGATGTACTCAAACGTTGCGAGGCGAGTGTCTCGGGGTCTCGCCAAAAAACCTCGCCTCGCCTGATAGACCCTAGGACGTCTTTGTCCATGGCGTACAGCAACTGATAACCGGCCGACACCTGCCAACGGCTAGTCAGGTTGTAACTTCCATTAAGCTCAAGTCCTGTTGTAAATGCCCGATTGATATTGCGATAGCTATAGATATTCTGGTTGGCCGTGGTCGTTGCCACCAACTGACTCTCGATCAGATTGTCAATCGAGTTATAAAACAGATTAGCATCGCCTTGTAGTTTATCATTCAGACGAAATGACGAACCCAGATTGACTGACCAGGACTGCTCCGCCTTCAATTTGCCCAGCAAGGAGGGATCAAAAGCCCAACTCTGAATCAGGTTGGCCGTAGCCAGTTCATTCAGGCGTACGTTGGCAACTTCAGTACCCAGCACACTGTACCCGCCACCAGCGGTATTGAAGAAGTTGAAATAAAGTTGACGAAAATCAGGTGCTTTAAAACCGACACCGCCTGACAGTTTCACCGACCAGGCGGGCTTAATGTCGTACCGCGCAGACAATTTTGGGCTAAACTGGCCACCGTAAATCGTGTTATGATCGTAGCGACCACCCGTAATGACTGACCACTTCGGAGTTGGCGTCCATTCATGTTGGAAAAAACCGTAAGCGGTACCCTGTTCACGGTTTCCCTGATCACCATAACGCGTAGTGGCAACGGTTTCAAAAACATAACCGCCCCCAACCGTAATGGCCTGATCCGGGGTCACAAAATATTCGCCCACCGCCTCGGGCCGTACAAAAGACTGTTGAAAGCTGTCCGAATAGTAGCGACTGCCATCGCGTTCGGAATTCAGGAAGCTTTCGGTAGCGTAGCGAGTTGAATAAAATCGACCCGTTACTTTTAGGCGATCAGAAAACCGATGAGACAGTGTTGGATTGAGATTCCAATCGCGGGCAAATCCACTTCCGGAGGTGCGTATCTGTTCGCCATTCGATGCCACTTCGAAGTTAAGGTCCTGGCGTTCATCAAAAAAGCGAGCCGAAACGGCCAACTCGGTCCGGGGCGTGATTCGGTAGGCAAATTTTGAATGAAACGTGTTGTTGCGAAAGGGAGACACCGTTTTTCCAAAATTCTCGGGAGAAAGATCGTACCCGGCCGTGCCAAAGCGGTTAGCAAACAAATAAGCCGAGAATATTTTGTTGGAGAATCCGACCTCTCCATTAAGATCGCTGGTTTCATTTGCGCCATATCGTGCACTCAACCCCATCTTAAAACCGGGCTGGGGCCGTTCCGTGATGATGTTGACCACACCAGCCAACGCATCGGAACCGTATAAGCTGGAAGATGGCCCCTTCACGATTTCAATCTGGCGAATGTTGCCCACCGCGATGCGCGACAACTCCAATGAGCCGGTGTACCTTCCGATAATCGGTTCTCCATCGAGCAAGATCAGGGTGTAGTCCGGATTGAACCCCTGCAACTGTAACCCGCTGCCTTGCCCGTTCACCTGCGGCACCACCAGCAGACCGGTCTGTTCGGTGAGCACATCATGAAGCCTCACGGAGCCGATAGACTTGATCTGGGCTTTGCCCACCAGTGTGACCGGCATCGGCAACGCGCCCAACTCTCGCTCGGTTCGCGTGGCGGTCACCACTACTTCCTCCAGATTCCGGTTGGCGAGCGTGTCTACGCCCAACTGGGCATAACCCGACAGGGCCACGTGAAGGCAAATGAGCAGGGGTACAACGCGCATCGGGCGCAAAAGTGCCTCAATGAAAATCCAATAAATACCTAAATCAGTATAAAATTTCCCAAAGAGAACCAGATGCCCACTTTGTTGTTATTCAGAGGTATTTTTGAATGAATATTGCGCTATTTTGGACCAAATAAACATGACAAATGTCATTTAGTATGAAGACGGACTTGTTAAGGCCAAGTGATCGAGCAGAAAATAGCCGAATCGGGAATTGGTCAACGTTGCTCCAGGAGGAGGCCCTTTCGCTGGCTGCACTGGCCAATGCCGAAGAGCATTCGATCCGATTGGCCGATTCTGTTCGTCAAGGGATCATTCACTTTTACTTCTGTCTGGAAGGGCCCGTGGTTTTTGCCTTTGGGCCGCACTACTCCCGGGAGTTGCAGCGTCAAAAAACGTATTTCTTCTACAACCCGGATGCTACCCTGCCTTTTGAGTTGATTGTGCCGCCCGGTGGCCGGCTGGTCTCACTGGCCATTACACTGAAAAAACTTCACGAGCTGTTCACCCACGACCCCCTACCGGTGCTCAACCCGGAAAACAGCAGCAAAAAGTTTTATGATGAACGTGAAATCTCTTCGCCCCTTTTGGTTACGCTCTCCCAATTGTTTTCTCAACAATTGAGCACCAATGTGCAGCGCATTTACTATGAAGGAAAGGTCCTCGAGATCATTGGGTTATACTTCAGTACGAAACAGCCGAACACCGAAAGTTGCCCATTCCTGAACGATCAGGAAACCGTGCGAAAAATCAAGCATGCCAAGGAATTTCTCTTAAGTAATCTGGAGGCCCCACCCACCCTGAAAGAACTTGCGAAACAAGCCGGTTTGAACGAGTATCAACTGAAGGTGGGGTTCAAAGAAATATATGGCAACACGGTTTACGGGTATTTGTTGGATCACAAACTTGATTTTGCCCGCGTGAAACTGGACAGCGGAAGATTCCAGGTGAACGAAGTGGCGTATCAAATCGGGTACACCAACCCCAGTCATTTCATTGCAGCCTTTAAAAAGAAATTTGGAATCACCCCAAAGAAGTACCTGATGAGCCGCAGAGGCTAGTCAGAAGATACCCTTTCTGCGAGAACTCCTGCGAGGGGCTGATCCAAACAAGACACCAAAAACCCCACGAACCAACTCGCGGCCAACCTGCTTGGTTACCGGGGACGACAGCACCTGCTCGAACGTGCTTTTTTCTCGCCTGGTGTTTCGGGTAGTGGTCTGTTCCCTGGCATCGCTTTTCGCAGCTGCTTCTTCTTCCTGCTTCTCGCGGGCCGCCTGCATTTTTTTGTCCAGCAATTCGAACGCACTCTCGGGGTCTACCGCGTCCTTATATTTTGGATACAGTTCGGATTGCTCGAGTTGCTGCTGATACTCCGCTTGAGCTAACGGCCCCATGAATGAGGCGGGGGGTGCCAGATGAGTTACCACGGTTTCCGTGGGTATTCCTTTTTCATTCAATACGGTAATGAACGCCTGGCCGGTCCCCAATTGAGTGAATTGTTGTTCCATGTCATAAAACTCGCTCTTGGGGAAAGTCTTGATGGTCTCCTTAAGCGCCTTCACATCATTGGGCGTGAACGCCCGAATAACGTGGTGAACGCGATTGCCCAGTTGGGAAAGTACCGAGGCCGGAACATCCTGAGTCAGCTGCGTGCAGAAGAAAACCCCGACACCTTTGGACCGAATGAGTCGAATGACCTGATCAATCTGATCAAGAAATGCTTTGGGGGCGTCTTTGAATAACAAATGGGCCTCGTCCAGGAAGAAGACCAACTTCGGTTTATCCAGGTCACCGGCCTCAGGCAGCGATTGATAAATTTCTGCCAGTAACGAAAGCATGAACGTTGAAAATATCGCGGGTTGGCTCTGCACGTCCGACACGTTGAGAAGGCTGATCACCCCGCGGCCATCCACTTTCTCAAACAAATCATCGATGTCGAACGACTTTTCGCCAAACAGCTGGCTTACTCCTTGCTGCTCGAGCGCCACCATTTTTCGAAGGATGGTACCCGAAGTCGCGGGTGAAATTTTTCCGTAGCTATCCTTGATCTCTTTAGCGCCCTCTCCTTCCGACAGATAGGTAAGCACTTTCTTCAGGTCGTTGAGGTCAACGATCGGCAGGTCTTTATCATCGGCATATTTGAACACCACCATCAACACCCCGCTCTGCACTTCGTTAAGCTCCAACACTTTACTGAGCAGCACCGGCCCAAACTCGGTTACCGTAGCCCTCATTTGTGCGCCCAACTTGCCACTAAGCGAGTAAAGCTCAACGGGAAAGCCCGATGGTTGATAGGGTATTCCCAACGCTTTTGCCCGTTCCTGAATTTTGTCATTGGCTACGCCTTCTTTTGCCATGCCGCTGATGTCACCCTTCATGTCGGGCATAAAAACAGGGACACCGGCAGCCGACAGTTGCTCCGCCAGAAGTTGAAGCGTCCGCGTCTTTCCCGACCCTGTGGCTCCCGTAACGAGGCCATGACGGTTCATCATCCGAAGGGGCAGGTTGACTCTTGCCTCAGCCACAATTTCCGCTTGGAAAATTCCGGCACCCAAGTAAATCGAGGCTCCGGATGGGCTGTAGGAACGGGTAATCGATTCAATAAACTTTTCGCGTGACATACGGCTTTTTGTTGTTCAAAGAAATCAAACTTCGAGATGCGCTCCTAACGGAGTTTTTTCTTGAGCAGCCAGTCAACCTGGGGGTCATCGCCCATCCAAAAGGTGTGTTCACCAAATCGCTCAAAACCATAACGGGCATAAAAGCGCTGCGCCCCGAAGTTTTTCTCCCAAACACCAAGCCACATCCAATCGACTTGAATTTTTTGGGCATATCGCAAGGCTTCTTCCATCAGGGTGTGACCGATGGATCGCCCTTGCCACCCGGTGGCAATGTAAAGCCGTTGTAACTCAAGGGTGGAGGCACCCAGCTTTTCCTCCACTTCGCGGCTGGTGCGCAACCGCACAAAGCCCACGATCAGATCGCCCTCGCAAGCGACCAGAAGCTTTGACCCGGGCTCGTCAAATTCGTTTTCGAAGGCACTCTCACTGTAGGTGGTCGTCAGGAACGCCTCCATGTTTTCGGGCGTGTTGAACTCCGCAAATTTGTCAACATACGACTCAATAGCCACCTTTCGGACAGCGGGTAAATCCGATCGCAACGCATCTCGAATCTGCATGGACAAGACCTTAAACCGGTCTTTATTTCTTCTCTTCGAAATTCTGGAAGCTATACGCTACACCCAGAGTAAAGGCTTGCGCCAACTGGACGGCCGTATCCTGGTCGTAATCGTACAATACTATTCCACCGAGCGTTACATTCATGAAACTGTTCACTTTTGCCGTAAGCGACAAATCCAGCCGGTGATCAATTTCTTGAAGGCTCAACGTCTGATAATTCGCAAACATGAGGTAACGCCACTTCAGATTCAGGTTCTTGGCAATGTCTTTGTTAAATTCGGCCAAGGCCTGAAACGCCAGCCATTCGTAACGTGCATTCTCGCCCAGTTCTACGCCATACGGTTTGAGGGGATCGACTGCGGCAAACCGACCGTTGTTATCACCTACGATTGTCACCCGTGGAGCGAACGGTGACAAACGAAGTTTGAAGTATTCGACTGGGTGATACTCCAAGCCATACGCCATGGTAATGAACGCGGGCGCAGCAAAATCTGAGATCAGAATCGGTGTTTCAGCGCCCGTAACCGCGTCCTTGTCATACCGGTAACCTTCGGCAAATTGGGTCAACAAGTTTAGGGAACCGAAGAAACTCCATTTCTCATTGATATCATGACCCAGTTTGGTATCGAGGTAAATTCGGTCAAGTGTTTTTCGGTAGCCCTGACCCTGGTTGTTCACCATACCGTACAACAAATCAATCTCATTGTCCCAACTAGTTTTATTTTTTTTATAGTTGGCTTTGTAGTTGATCAGGGCATTAAAGCCAAGGGAGTTAACACCACCCGCCTTCCAGTTAGACGAAAAGGACGCCTGATTCAGGTTGAGCCCGGCCCGGAAGGCCTTCTTCCAATTCGTAGTCGAATCAACGCGAATTACCTGCGCAATCGTTTGAAACGAGCAAAAGAGGAAAATGAAAGCAAATGACAGCGAGTAAAGAGGTTTCATAGGGTAAGGATTTACCCCAAAAATAAGAGAAAGGTTAAAACTCAGATTTGATTCAAACGAATTTCATCCAACGCCACCTCCGTCAGGGGCTTGGTAATGAATTTAATTACGTGGTTGTTGTTGACGATCTTATCGATATCCCGCTTGTTATCTGAACTGGATAAGATGATCACCTTACACCGGTTGCGGACCATCTCGTTGAACTTTTCAAATTCATACAGGAACACGAACCCATCCACAATGGGCATGTTGATGTCCAAAAAAATCAGGTTAGGTAAATTCTCGGCCACTTGTTGATTGTCGCGCAAATAATCCAAGGCTGCCTTGCCCGAGCTCTTTACTTCCACCCGGTTAGCAAAGCGGGTGATCTCAATTATCCGTTTACTGATAAAATTATCGGTGTCGTTATCGTCCACTAACATCACCAAATCAATCGTCTTCGTAGCACTTTCCATCAACATTCGTCCCAGTGGTTTCTTGAATTAAATGACCGCAAAATTAGATTTTTTTGACTTAGCGGAAACAGACTCAGAATTTAACAACAGGCGATGTAAGGAATTGTTCAAGATTGCCTGAAAATCAGGGCTTTCGAACCCGCAACCGCTCACCAATCGCCAGATTGAAGTCGGTTTTGCTGTTCCAGTCCATAATCTCTTTGATCGTGACACCGTATTGCCGGGCGATTCCGTAAAGCGTATCAGATGCTTTTACTTCGTGAAAGTCAGGGCCAGGGCTTTCCGTTAACTTTTCGTCAGGAAGCTGGGCCGCAGCCACTGGCGCGGAGTCGGCTTCGCCCAGGTTGGTGCGGGTCTCGTCAGCCAGAGTGGCAACCTGATTGCCCGGCCCGGCCGGAGCCCCCCAATTAAAGGTGCTCTCTGAATCTAATTGACGGATTTCACCAGATTCTTCCCACGGTGTACCAGCCTCACCCACCCTTTTTGCAGTCAGCCATATGCGGTCACCCGTCTGCACCCGGTCGGTCACATCCGGGTTCCATTGCCGCATTTTGCGAAGCTGTACCGCCTCGCGTTGGCTGATCGCCCACAGGCTTGTCGTTTGATCGGCCACCACATTCACCTTACTCGCATTCTTGCGCTTGCGTGCCAGAAAATACGGAACGCCCTCGCGCACGCGGTGTGTCGGGTCAATATCGTTGAACTTGAAGAAACGACTGGCGCCAATGCCCGAGCGTTCAACCAGATCATCCAGCGTTTCGCCAGGGCGCGCGTACAGTACCGATAATCCTTCCACTTGATGCCGCTCCGAAGCTGCGGGAACTGGGGGATTTTTTGCCGGTGCCGGTGTTGCCGCCACCATCAGCACGTTAAAGTTTGGATCGAGCTTCCCGCTGGGCACTACTACCACATACACGCGGTCATTGGGTATCTTTTCACCGCGGGCCCACTTATTGTATTCACGAATCACAGCCGGCTCCACGCGCATTTCCTCCGCCAGCTGTTTCAACGTGGTCTCTCTCTTGATTTCGACCAGTGTTACTTTTAATTGCGGGTCGCCTTGCAAAGCTGGCTCAAAAGCGACCTTATGAGCCAGAAACTTCTTCACATACCAATAGGTAGCGGAGGTAATTTCCATATGCCGGGCACCCAAATGCTCCTTACCCACACTACGTTGTACACCGCCCGCCCCCATTTGATAGGCCTGCAACGCATAGATCCAGTTATTGAAGTAAATGTTGCAGGTCTTCAGGTATCGGGCCGCGCCACGGCTTGCCGACACAATGTTCATGCGCTCATCAATCTGATCATCCACGCGCAGGCCTACCTCACGTGCGGTAAAGTCCTTGAACTGCCAAAATCCCACTGCGTTGGAAACGGATACCGCATCGGAAATCAACGCACTTTCCTGCAGCACCAGATATTTGAAATCATCCGGAAGACGCTCCTCCTTAAAAATCCTCTCGATGGTAGGGAAATAGGTTCTGGCCCGTTCAACTTTTATGTTAAAGTATCGCGGACTTTGCGTCAGGGCATCCACATCCTTCTGAATTTCGCGTCTGGCATCGTCACGGATCGTGAGCGTCATGCCGGCAAAATGCATTTTGTGGGGCACCTGCGGAGCTTGTGCGTATGAGGCAGCTACTCCGAAAAAAATGAGGCACGCTGCAAAAAATCTCATTGCGGCAAAGATACAGATTTATAGCTTCTGCATGAGCATCAGACCATCGCGAACCGGCAGCAACAGACAGTTCACGCGTTTGTCTTTCACTACTTTATCGTTGAATTCCAGGATAGCCCGGGTGTCTTTATCGGGCTTGGGCTCCACCACTTTGCCGCTCCACAACACGTTGTCGGCCACAATCCAGCCGCCCGCGGGAACGCGCTCAATCACGAGATCAAAATAGAGACTATAGCTTTCCTTATCCGCATCGATAAAGACCAGGTCAAACGTGCCCGTTAGTGCCGGGATGACCTGTCGGGCATCCCCGATGCGGTAGTCAATTTGGTTGCTAAATGACGATGACTGAAAGTAGCCGCGCACGCGATCTTCCAGTTCCTCATTCTTGTCGATAGTAACCAACCGGCCGCCCGGGCGCAGGCCTTCGGCCAGGCACAAGGCTGAGTAACCGGTGTATGTACCGATTTCAAGGATTGAGGCTGGCTTCACCATACGACTGATCATGGCCAGCAGGCGGCCCTGCAGGTGGCCTGACAGCATGCGCGGCATCAAAACATTAGCGTGTGTATCGCGGTTAATTTTTTTTAGCAGCGCAGACTCAGGCGAGGTATGTTGCTCGGCATATTGGAGGAGAACGTCAAGGATCATAACAGAGGAATTCGATGAGCAAAGGTACTGGGTGGTTTCACTTTTTGACGTAATTTTGACTGAATGGGTAGGGATAAAAACATGGGGTATTGGTCTTCGCTCGTCACTTCGGTAAAGACCCTGTCTACCGGCCTCCGCCTCACCTGGCGGCACCTGGTGGCGGCCCGAAAAAACCGCCCGGTACACAACATTCGCCAGGCGGACTATTTTGAACACCAGCAGGGCATTGCCACTGTGCAATACCCGCACGTGACACTCAGCGTACCCGATACCGGCCGGTACAAACTTCACAATGAAATTGACGACTGCATCGTATGTGATAAATGTGCCAAGGTATGTCCGGTGGACTGCATCACGATCGAGCCAATCAAATCGGCTGAGGAGTTCGGAAAAACGTCAGACGGCACCCCGAAACGGATTTATGCAGCCAAGTTTGACATTGACATGGGCAAATGTTGCTTTTGTGGATTGTGCACCACCGTGTGCCCCACCGAATGCCTGACCATGACCAAAGAATACGACTTTAGTGTGCTGAACATCAGTGAACATAATTTTGCCTTCGGCACCATGACACCGGCAGAAATTGAAGAAAAACAAAAAGCCTGGGAAGTTGCGCTGGCAGCGAAGGCCGCAGCAGCCCCGGCACCCGCTGCCGCTGCACCGAAGCCAGCGGCAGCCAAACCCGTGTTCAAACCTCGCATTCCACCCACTAACCCGGCCTCATGAGCATCGCCCTTTACTTTTTTGCCGGACTCTCTGCGGCTGCCGCCCTGGGTGTGCTGCTTTTCAGACAAGTGCTTTATGCTGCGCTTTCGCTGCTGGCCTGCTTGTTGAGCCTGGCGGGACTTTACATCGTGATGCAGGCCGAGTATGTCGCGGTGACTCAAATTATCATTTATGCAGGCGGAATTCTCGTCATTATTCTCTTTGGCATCATGATCACCAGCCGGCTGGCCGGCAAGCCCATGCAGGTATCCACGCAATATCCTGTGATTGGTAGCCTGTTGGCTTTGCTGATTTTTTGTGCCCTGGTATTATCGCAGCCCGCAGTTACTTCACACACCAGCGATTTTTCCACTAATCATTGGCAGCGTGCCGGAAGGTGGTTGATGACCGAATACGCGCTGGCTTTTGAGTCAGCTGGCGTGCTTTTATTGATCTGCCTGATCGGGGCCGCGGTCACCGCCATTTATCAACGTGAATCATGAGCCCGGTGCTGCTTTACCTGTCGTTTCTGCTGTTTGCACTGGGTGTTTTGGTGGTGTTGACAAAACGAGATGCGATTGTCGTGTTGTTGGGCATTGAGTTGATCTTGTCGGCCGCCATCCTCAATGCCATTCATTTCAACCAACAGTTTCCGGACCGAATGGATGGCCAGCTCTTTGCGCTGTTCATCATTGTGATTGCGGTTTGTGAAGCTGTTGTGGGCATGAGCATTATCATTCGGGTGTACCGGTATTACCACACCGCGGTGCCTGACCAAATCAACGAATTGAACGAGCGCTGATGGAGGTGAACGGGCTAATCTTGTTGCTTCCCCTGGCTGCCAGTATCCTGATGGTGACCTTTCCAGTCAACCGATTTCCATTTGGCGGGCTGGCCTTGTCCGTCACGTTGGCTGCTTTCCTGTTGACCTGGGTGGTTGACCCGGGAAGCCTGCAAGCGAATTGGTTGCAAAGCGGGAATTTTAATCTGCCACTTCTTTTTTCCATTCATGATCTTCGCCTTATCCGCCTGATCATTGGCATTTCGGGGCTTGTGCAGTTTTATTCGCTGTTCTATCTGAGCTCCTCCGCTAATCACCGGTCTTACTTTAGTCTGCTCTGCTTCTTCACCTTCGCCATGTTGGGCCTTGCGACCAGCACGCATTTGCTCGTCACTTTTGTTTTCTGGGAACTCGTGGGGTACACTTCCTATCGGCTAATCGGCTTTGATACGACCACATCCTCCACTTCTGCCGCTTTAAAAGCGCTACTGATCAACAAAGTTGGTGATGTTTGTTTTCTCATCGGTATTTTGATGCTGGCCTCCACGGGCCTCTTGTCAACTTCCAATCTTGCACCAGGTTCGGCCGGCACCCTACCGTTATTGTTGATCTTTGTAGGTGTCGTAGCGAAATCTGCCCAGGCCCCTTTGTTCCCCTGGCTAACCGCAGCCATGGCCGGACCGACACCCGTATCGGCCTTATTACACTCGGCTACCATGGTGGCCGCGGGTGTGCTGGTCTTATTGCGGCTTGTACCCCTGCTCAACGATACGGTTTCAACCGTGATTTCCTTCACCGGTGGGGTCACGCTTTTGCTGGGCGGATTGCTGGCCATATTCTCCTACGACATTAAACGCATACTAGCCTACTCTACCATTTCACAACTGGGACTCATGGTGTTGGCCATCGGAACGGGCGCCCATGCTTCGGGTTATTTGCACTTACAAACCCATGCCATTTTCAAGGCAGGATTATTTCTGTGTGCGGGGGTGTTCATTCATCACGGGGTGATATCGGGTCACGCTAATCCAAATGATATCCGCCACTTTTCGAACCCCAATGGCTGGTTAAAATGGAGCTGGGTCATTCTAAGCGGTAGCCTGGTGGGACTACCGCTTACCGCGGGCTTTCTCTCGAAGGAGGCTATTCTTCACGATATGATGACCTTCAGTGCTTCACTATCCCTTTTTGTCTGGGCCAGCATTCCGCTAACCGCACTTTATGTGGGTCGCGTCAGTTATTTTCTGGTGGTAAAAAAGACTGAGTCCTCCCCACTGCACGCCCTCCTGTTACCTGCCCTGCTGTTAAGTCTGGTATCCGTGACGTGGTTCGTAGCCGCAATTACAACAGAAGCTCCCACAGGCTGGGTATCCATCATTATTTCGCAAACGCTGGTGATAGCGGGGCTTTTCGCTGGCTTTCGACTTGCGAGAATTTCATTTGCTGAAAAATCCTGGCATACAAACTTGGGCCTTGATGGACTGTACGACAAAAAGATGCCGCAACTGGCAACAGCATGGGGACGGGCGGGTATTGCTGTAGACCGCCAAATCATTGACCGGCTGGTGCATGCCTGGGCCTACATCACCGTTTTGTTCGCGCATCTGACTTCGTGGTTCGATCGGGCGATTGTTGACCTCACGTTGGTGGGCGGATCCGCTTGGGTAGTGCGGTTTACCGGCCAGATTGTACGCGTGCCCATGTCGGGTAAAGTGCAGGGTTATCTGCTCTGGGCGCTATTCAGTTTGTTTTTGTTTCTCGTACTTTGGCTGTTGCTTTAACCTATGCCCTACTTACTCTCGCTACTGATCTTTTCGCCATTGGCGGCAGTCCTCCTGGCCGGGCTGCTCCCTTCGCGTAAGCATCAGTGGTTTAGAATGCTGGCATTGGCGGTGAGCATCGGGCAGTTGCTCGCCTTGATCGCCCTGTTCAATTCGTTATCTCCCAACATTAGCCTGTACTATGCCGAGCAGGCACGCTGGCTAAACATTTCACTTGGCACATGGGGCGTGCTTCAGGCCAACTACCTGGTGGCTGTCGATGGGTTAAGTCTTCCCTTGGTGGCGCTTTCTGTTGTCGTGCTTCTGATAGCGGTGATTAGTTCGTGGCACGAGCAGAAAAACGTGAAAGGTTATTTCATGCTGTTGCTCACCCTTAACGGAGCAATTATTGGCAGCTTCTGCGCGCTTGACATGCTGCTGTTCTATGTCTTTTTTGAATTCATGCTCATCCCCATGTATTTTCTCATCGGCATTTGGGGTGGCGCTCGAAGGGAGTATGCGTCCGTCAAGTTCCTGCTGTACACCTTGTTTGGTTCAATCCTCATTCTGATTGTTTTCATTGGTCTTTACCTGGGTGTGGGTGTTGTGCAGTTTGGCCAGATTCTTCACAGTTTTTCGGTTCTTGATTGGCAGGATGCTCATTATCATATGACAGGTTCCTGGCTGACATCCTCAGAAACTTATGGAGGCTTCACCCTGAAAGCCTGGGCGTTTCTTTTTCTATTGGTGGGTTTTGGCATCAAACTGCCTACCGTTCCCTTTCACACGTGGCTGCCGGATGCACACGTGGAGGCATCCACTCCCATTTCTGTGATTTTGGCGGCATTGCTGTTGAAAGTAGGTGGGTATGGGCTCGCACGGGTCGTACTGCCGGTGTTTCCGGCAGAGACCATACAGTTCAGCGGTTTAGTAGGCGGTCTGGGTGTAGTCTCCATCGTGTATGGAGGATTTAATGCGCTGGCCTCGAAAGATCTCAAGCGCCTGATTGCCTACTCCTCCGTTTCGCATATGGGTTTCGTTTTGCTCGGTTTGGCATCCGGTACCACCGAGGGAATTGCCGGGGCAGTCTATCAGATGACCAGTCATGGGATTATCACGAGCATGCTCTTTCTCATTGCCGGTGTACTGTACGACCGCACGCACGATCGCCTGATTGATAACTACTCGGGGCTATCGACCGTGATGCCCCGATATACCGCCCTTATCATGATTGCCTTTTTTGCGGGAATGGGGCTGCCGGGTTTCTCTGGATTTATTGCAGAGGTTCTGGTTCTATTAGGCGGATTCAACCCGCTGAGTTTGGTGCCCGTCTGGTTACCCGCGTTGGCGGCTTCCGGACTTTTGTTGGCGGCAGGCTACTTCGCCTGGACCATTCAACGGATGCTGTATGGCCCGTTTGTTACCAAGGGTTTTGCCGGAACATTAACAGACCTTACCTCGCGCGAACGTTTCATGCTGGTGTCACTGGCTATTCTCACCCTTTGGCTTGGCATTTTGCCGCAGGGTTTGCTTAGCCTGATCAATCCGTTCGCTGAAGGACTCTCCAGGCTCTTGTCGGAACACTTGGTACCCTGACCCATGCAGGAAGCCTATTCCATCAGCGAAGTAAAAGGCGGACTGGCGTATCTACTGCCTGAACTGACCCTGACCGCAGGAATCTTGCTGATCATCATCGCAGGAATCATCTGGCATAACAAATCACGCCTTTGGGAGATCAGTATCACGCTCTTTGTGATCACAGTCCTGATGGCCGGTGTTCTGATCGTTTACGACTGGCCTCAGAACAGCATTCGTCTGTTTTTTGGATTCATTCAGCAGACGGATTTTGCCGCCTATTTCAAATTGCTGGTTTTAACCGGGTGCGCACTCACAGCGGGTATGAGCAGAAAGAAAAGTGTTGAACATCCTGCTGAATATTTCACCCTTGTTCTTTCGGTGGCACTGGGCAGCACGCTATTCATCACCAGCAATCATGCCGTCATGTTTCTGCTGTCGCTTGAGTTGATCTCCCTGCCTAGCTACATGCTCACCGCCCTGGGCCGCGGAAAGGGTGGTGCAGAAGCCGGCCTGAAATACTTTTTGTTCGGAAGCACCGTAACCGCTGTCATGATTTTTGGCTGGTCGCTCTTGTATTCGGCTACCGGTACGTTCGATTTTACCTCAAGTGCATTTATCGATCAGTTAACTCAAAACGCGGAGCCCACAGCCTACCTCGCCTCGGCCCTAATCATCGCAGGCTTGCTCTTTAAAGTATCCGCTGTGCCGTTCCACTTGTGGGCGCCCGATACTTATCAGGCAGCCTCGGCCGCCATAGCTGCGTTTTTTTCAACCGTACCGAAACTGGCTGGTTTAGCCGTTCTCGCCAAGATTCTTTTAGCCTTTCACCTTTTTGGACAGTCACCGGTTCCCTTTGCCGCCATCGTGGGTGTTTTGTCCATGGCCAGCATAACACTTGGCAACGTAGGGGCGCTGCGCCAGAAACATGCCAAACGCCTGATGGCTTATTCATCCATCGCGCAGGCTGGGTTTCTGCTACTTGCGCTCGTTCCATTTGATCAGTCCGGACTGCACGCCCTGCAATTTTACTCAGCGGTTTACCTGGTGATGAACTTTGCTACGTTCTACGTTATCGGACAATTCGAACATCACCAAAACGTGCAAACGGTGGAAGACTTTAGTGGTCAGGCGGGTGCCAGCTGGGCATTGGCCCTAGTCATCACCACCGGCTTAATCGCGCTAATCGGATTACCGCCAACCGGAGGGTTTATGGCTAAGCTTTTCCTTTTTTCCTCCTTGTGGTCATCCACCTCAGTTTCCCCAACCCTGCGATTGGTTTTCCTGATTCTGGGGCTGCTAAACACCGTAGTGGCGCTTTTCTACTACCTTAAAATACCCTACTATCTGTTCGTCAAGAATAGGCAGAATACGCCAAATCGATTGCCCTGGGAACTTCAGGGCGTTTTGAGTGTTTTATTGGCACTAGCCTTACTGGTAGCGTTCGTCCTGCCCGGTTTATTGATGGGTTGGATTAATAAAACTACCTTTGTGCTTTAGAACCCATGAGCGACCAAATCCTCCACGAATGCGGTATTGCCCTCATCCGCCTGCGCAAACCGCTCGCCTATTACCTGGAGAAATATGGTCCCACCTATGCCATGACGAAGATGTACATTCTCATGGAAAAGCAGCACAACCGTGGGCAAGATGGTGCGGGCATTGCCAACATTAAAGTCGACATTGAACCGGGCTACCGTTACATTAGCCGCTACCGCTCGGTAAAGGCTCAACCCGTGGCTCACTTGTTCAAGAAAATTGCCAAGAAGTACAAAAGAGCCCAGAAGGAAGGCAAGGATAAATTCCGTGATGAGCGTTGGCTGAAAGAAAACGTTGCGTTTACCGGTGAGCTGTGGCTGGGGCATCTCCGCTATGGCACCCACGGCAAAAACAGTATCGAAAATGTCCATCCCTTTTTGCGGCAAAACAACTGGCGGAGCCGCAACCTGGTGATGGCCGGTAACTTCAATATGACCAACGTTGAAGAGTTGTTCGACATATTGGTTGATTTGGGTCAGCACCCGAAAGAAAAAGTGGACACGGTGACCGTGATGGAAAAGATCGGTCACTTTCTGGATGAAGAGGTTCAGGGTTTGTTCGAAAAATATAAAGAGCGTTACTCCAATCAGGAAGTTTCCGAAATCATCGAAAATGAAATTGATCTCTCCCGTGTACTGAGACGAGCGTGTAAGGATTTTGATGGCGGGTATACCATGGCCGGGTTGATTGGCTCGGGCTCTTCGTTTGTGGTGCGCGATCCTGCCGGCATTCGACCCGCGTATTTCTATGCGGATGAAGAAGTAGTAGTGGTGGCCTCAGAAAAGCCCGCAATCAAAACCGCGTTTAACGTTGACTATAATCAAATCAACGAGATTGAGCCGGGTCATGCTTTAATCGTCAATAAAAACGGTGACTTTGCCCAGCATAGCATTTTGCCATCGTTGGAGAAGAAATCGTGCAGCTTTGAGCGGGTGTATTTCTCGCGTGGCACAGATCCGCAGATCTACCAGGAGCGCAAGCGTCTGGGGCGCCTGCTGGTGCCCCAGGTATTAAAAGCCATCAACTTTGATCTGAAGAATACCGTTTTCTCTTACATTCCCAATACGGCTGAAACAGCCTTCATGGGCATGATGGAGGAAATTGAAAATTACCTCATCCGTAAACAAAAGGACGTCATTGTTGATGGCAAGCCCTCCGTGGACAGTTGGGACGATCTGCTTTCCTTTCGGCCGCGCATTGAAAAGATCGTGATCAAAGATGTAAAAATGCGCACCTTCATTACCGATGACGAACATCGGGACGAAATGGTGGCGCACGTGTATGACACCACCTACGAGGTAGTGCATAAAGGCAAGGATACGCTGGTGGTCATTGACGATTCGATCGTGCGCGGAACCACGTTGGAGAAAAGCATACTCCGGATGCTCAACCGCCTGCAACCGAAGAAGATCGTGGTCGTGTCGTCTGCCCCTCAAATCCGCTTCCCGGACTGTTATGGTATTGACATGAGCCGCCTTGGCGACTTCGTAGCATTTCGTGCTGTTATCCAACTGCTCAAAGAACAGGGCAAAGACTACTTATTGGGTGAAGTGTATGAGCAGTGCCTGCAAGCGAAAGCGAGCAAAGAACCCGTGAACTATGTCAAGCGTTTGTTCGAGCAGTTTTCTGATGAAGAAATCTCAGCCAAGATTGCGGATATTGTTCGTCCGAGCGAAATGACAGCCGACCTGGAAATCGTTTTCCAGACGGTACAAAACCTTCACAAAGCCATACCCGATCATTCGGGTGACTGGTACTTTACCGGGAACTACCCAACCCGCGGTGGTGCGTTGGTCGCCAACCAGGCGTACCTCAATTACATGGACGGCAAGCTGGTGAGGGCCTATTAGACAAGTGGCCCGCAGGGCTCTCATTAATTTAGCCGAGTTCACTAGAGGCAAAATAAAACCTGACGGAGAGACTTCCTGATGATCGTTTTCCGATCCAAGTCCATTCTTGCCTAACGGCCTGAAAATCCAATTCCAAGCCCAACAAAGAAAAAGTGATTACCTAATCACCCATCGCTTATGTCGAACGCCATCTTTCGTGCTCACCGTTACTACATACACCCCGGAGGCCAGACGTTCGCTTGGCTTAAGTTCAATCCGTGAGCTATTAAAATTGCCCTCACTGCGTAAAACGGTTACACCCTTTAAATCCCTCACTTCGATAGCCAAATGTTGTTCCGGCTGTCGGGCAAAAGTCAATTCGAGTAGCTCGCCATCGCTGGGATTTGGCGTGATGGCCCAGAATGAATCAGCATCCATCTCCACGCGAACAACGTTGGAGTAGGCGATTGATCCGTCAAAATCAGTTTGCCGCAACCGGTAAAAAGAAGGGCCAGCCAGCGGGGCTTCATCAAATGCCTCGTACGATCTGGCGAGATTCGTAGTGCCGGCACCCGTCACCCGGAACAACTCCTGAAACACCTCACCTGTTGACGAGCGCTCCACGGCAAAAAAGTCGTTATTAAGCTCCGATGCAGTGCTCCATTTCAGCTGCACCCGATCTTCATCTGTCAGAGCCACGAAACTCGTTAGCTCTACGGGTAAAGGATTGTCAAGTGTGGTTGAGCCGAGCGTAAACGGGCTAAAGGCAGTTACCGGGCCCGATGAAATCACCGTACCTGCGGTTGAACTTCCGGTGGTGCCCCCATTTCCCTGGTTAACCCAGGCGGCACCGTCCCAGCGCATCACACGCAAATCCGTAATGTCTGTAATATAGGGGCCAACACATTCAGGTGAGTTCCAACTCAACGTAACACTTACGTTCGAGGCGCCTACGATACGGTCAAGCAGCCAATACTCGCACGAGCTAACGGTAAGAATACCCGAAGGATAGGTGGCGGGACCGCCAAATCCCTGGGCAGCTTTTAAATACTCCGCCCGGAATGCATGTGTGGCTGTCGTAGGCGCAGAAATTGATATGGCCCGGTAAAATCCGCCATCACCGGTCGGAAAGCTAAAGGGCGCGTTTCCAATCTTGACCACCGGGCCATCCACGTGGCTCGCATTTGAACCACCAACTACCGTTGAGCCATTGGCAAAGTTGATCACATTGGTCGAAGTGGTATTGAGCACACCAGTGGTGAAGGTCGCACTGGTTGTTATGCTCACGTCCGTCAGCAACGTAACGGAATTGCCTGATTTATTCATCACTAATCGCCTGAAAATGGGCGAGGCCGAACCCGCTCGAATTACACTTTGGGAGTTGCTTCCGGCAAACGTAATACCCCCCGTATTAGCTCCAAACGTAATGGCAGTTGATCCACTAACGGTCACATCTCCACGGAATGTGCTGGCAATATTGTACGCAGGCTCAATGGTTCCGCTCACCCGGTTGAACGTCACGTTGCCGGTGAAGTCATCTGCCAAAGTATTGGCAAGGCGAAATACTCCAGAGCCCGTTTGGGTGATGGTGGTGTTGCCGCCAAATACATTACCCCCGACACTCACTGCCGTGGCCGGACCCGTTCCGGTTAATGCGTTGGTGGTTCCATTAAAGGTAGTGCCATCCAACAGCACTAGAGGAGCAGAAAACGTAACATTTCCATTCCACACCACCGAAGGGCCTGATCTCAGTGTAGTGCCGGTCAATGCAATGTTTTGAGCCGTAGATCCCAACTGGGTGAACCGCTGGATACGCAGTTCTCCGGCCGTGAAGCCGACCCCGCCCACCGAAATAGTACGACCTGAGGCAAGCGTTGAGGTTGATGTTCCAAGCTCGTTGAAATAGACACCTAAGCCGGCAGTTGAATTGACTTCTATATTTCCGTTAAAGAAATTGTTACCGGCATAAGCAACACGCACATTTGAAGTTCCGGTATTCGTCAGCGTCAGATTTCCGTTATACGTACTGCCTGACGACAACTCCAGTAACAAGTAATTGGTACCCGAACAAATCAAATTCGTAGGCCCATTGAAAGTCGAGCCTGCCGAGTTTCGCAGATATCCACTACCACTGTTAGTGATCGTGGTTACTCCGCCAAATACAGCCCCACCCAACCCCTCGTTATCTGTTGCTCCGGTTTTTTCCAGGTTGGTTGTGTTATTATAGGTGCCGCTATTGATGAAAAGTCGCGGAGCGCGGAAATCGACCGGACCATTGAATGTTACGGTTGGCCCTAAAATAAGCCCTCCCGTACCCGTTAAGGTGAGGTTCTGGGCTGTACTTCCCAGTTGCGTAAGCCGCCTTATCCGCAATTCTCCAATAGAAAAACCTAATCCGCCAACCGAAATGGCACGACCGGCCGCCAGCGTGGCCGTTCCTCCCCCGCTTTCACTAAAAAAGATTCCTCCGCCCGCGGTTGAGTTTACAATAATGTTTCCATTAAACACCGTGCCCGGAACATTATCAGCCATTCGGATGGATGCCGAGCCAGTGTTGGTCAGCGTTAAATCTCCGTTAAAAGTATCAAGTGCAGCGGTGGCAAAGCGGAAAAATCCGGCACCGGAGTTCGCGATAGTGGTAGGACCGTTAAAGGTATTACCACCATTACTATCATCGTTGGTTGCACCTGTCTTTTCAAGGTATGTGGTTCCATTATACACCGCACCGTCAAGTGCGAACCGGGGTGCACGAAAATCCAAATCACCGTTAAACGTTGTTGTCGGGCCTATTCGCAGCAATGCTGTTCCGGTTAACACCAGGGTTTGAGGGGCAGATCCAACCTGAGTTAATCTTCTGAATCGTAATTCTCCGCTGCTGAAGCCAAGGCCACCCACCAACAGCGATGCCCCTGTTGCCAGAGTACTGGTCCCGCCAGCGGCATCTGAAATGCGAATTCCGCCACTTCCAAGCGTTGAATTGAAGCTGACGTTGCCATTAAACTGATTGCCAGCCGCATTATGGGCCAGGTAAATGATACTCGAACCTGTGTTCGTTACGGTAAGCGATGAGTTGAATATGTCTGGGCTAACATTAGCGCTCAACAGGTAACCGCTCCCCGAATTAACGACCGTAGCAGCACCATTAAACACATTACCACCGGAGCCCGCGTTATCTGTGGCCCCTTTCTTTTCAAGGTAAGTAGTGCCTTGATAGGTTGTGCCGTTCAGCAATACCTGCGGGGCCCGGAAATCAACCGGGCCGTTAAACGTTGACGAAGGCCCCAGTGTAAGAGTCGCAATGCCAGTCAAATCCAATGCTTGAGCCGTTGGCCCCAGCTGCGTAAACCGAATCAACCGAATGTCTCCACTAATAACCCCGGAAGATCCTACCCCGATTGTCCGTCCACTAGCAAGTGTTGAGGTGCCGGCCGCGTTGTTTCCGAAAAAAATACCTCCACCAAAAGTTGAGTTCAACTCAATGTCACCATTGAATTGGTTGCCAGCCGAGTTATCAGCAAGTCGTATCGTTGATGATCCGGAGTTGGTGACGATAAGGTCACCATTGAAAATATCAGGCGAAACAGCGCCACTTAAGAGATAAGCACTGCCGGAATTAACAATTGTGGCTAATTGGTTAAATGTGTTTCCACCATTTCCGTCATTAGCACCACTCGGGCTAGGGCCGCTCTTTTCGAGGTAGGTAACGCCATTGTAGATCGCACCGTTTAACAATAACTGAGGGGCCACGAAAGTCACGTTATCAGCAAAAGAAGAATTTGGACCAATCCAAAGTCGTGCCGTACCCGTCAGCGTAAGGGTTTGGGCAACACCGCCAGACTGGCCAAACCTACGAAGGCGGAGATCACCTGTAGTAAAGCCGCTCCCGCCTACAATCAATGCACCACCGGTAAAAGAAGAAGCTCCGGTCGCATTATTGGAAAACAGAATCCCCTGGGCACTGCCCGTGTTGTTCAGCGTGATATCATCATTAAACTGGTTACCGGCCACATTGTGGGCCAGGTAAATAAAGTTACTTCCTGAATTCGTGACCGTCAGCGGCCCGTTAAAGATATCCGGATTGGCATTGGCGGTCAACAGGTAGCCACTGCTGCTGGCAACTAGTGTGGTGGCTCCTTGAAACACATTGCCTCCAGCTCCGTCATCATTGGTTGGGCCGGATTTTTCGAGGTAAGCCAAACCACTATAGGTAGCACCATCCAGGAAAAGTCTTGGAGCAACAAATGTGACATTTCCCTGAAACGAGGAAGCGGGTCCGACACGAAGAAGCGCAGTGCCGGTTAACGTAATGTTCTCGGGCAGTACACCTACTTGCGTAAACCGGAAAAGGTTCAGGCTTCCAGATGGAAACGCACCAGTGGTGATAACACCATTTAATGTTGAGCTAGCTGAGGCATTGCTGTTGAAGGTAACGCCCGCTGCGCCTCCGGAGTTCACCACAGAGATGTTCCCATTATAGGTTGAGACACCACTCCAGCCCATCGTAATGACGGTGGCCGCACTCGTGTTTGTGTTGTTAATCGTTAATGTTCCATTGAAGACTGCGGTTGAGCCGGTACCGGCCAAAAAACGGTGATCACTGCGAATAGAGCCTCCACAATTGATAATTACATCACCACCGAAAAACAAATGGGTGTTGGAGTTCTCACCCAGCAGGAATGACCATTGATCAACACCTCCGGTTTTGTTTGAGTTCAGCGTAAGCGTATTGGCGAATGTAGTGGTTTGTCCGGCATGGCTCCAGGCGATACGAATCCGAAAACTACCTGTATTATTAAACGTGGTAATTCCGTTGAAGGTATCGGCCGTACCATTGCCCATAAAAATCTCACCCGAACCACTGTTGTTGATAGTCGTAGTTCCCCCAAATGTATTTCCACCCGCACTTAAGTCGTCAAAAGCGCCTGTCTTTTCGAAAGTACCCGCCCCGCTGTACGTTGCACCGTTGAGTTGAATCCGGGGTGCCGAAAAATCAACGTTTCCGCCCCAAGCGGAACCGGGACCGACAATCAGCGTTGTGGTACCCGTTAATGCAAGTGTTTGCGATGTTCCGCCCGTTTGCGTAAAGCGAGGAAGGCTAAGTGTACCAATAGAAAAACCAGATGCCCCAACAGAAATTGCTCCGCCTGGGCCAAGGGTAGAGGTTGCCGTGCCCAACTCATTAAACCAAATACCACCACCTGCCGTTGAATTGACTTCAATATTTCCATTGAAAAGATTCGTGCCGGCATAGGCCATACGAATTCGTGACGTGCCTGAATTATTCAGAATGAGATTTCCATTGTATGTACTGCCAGA
>JAEUUC010000006.1 GCA_016787665.1 Cyclobacteriaceae bacterium
TTGCTACTCAACTTACCGTTCGTCTTGCATGTATTAGGCCTGCCGCTAGCGTTCATCCTGAGCCAGGATCAAACTCTCCATAGTAATAATTCTTCAGAATCCTCAACTAACCTCCCAGCCAGTCTCAGACCCCCGGTGGCATCTTAAGCTAAGCTCGCGCTCAACTCTAAAACCCACCGCTATGTTGTTTCCCTAGTCTCATCTTAATCTTGTCCTCCAGTCTGACCTCTCAGCCAAACCAGACTTTAAAAGAATCGACTCGCCAAGTACCCTCTATCGAGTACCTAACGGGTCCGCTATCAACCATCATCTCAATGAACGTTTTCGAAACCGTGGTTTCGAACAGAAGTCTTTCGACTTTAAAGAGGCCAATTCCGTGTGAATCAGACCCCTACTTCAAAAACGGACTGCAAAGGTATGGGCCGGACTGAGAAAAAACAAGTCCGGGTTAAAATTTCAGCCTTTTTTTACCGGGCGATGGATGGTTTGAAGCCGATCCGGGCCTGTGGAAACAAGCGTAATGGGCACGTTTAATTCCCTTTCCAGGAACTCAATATAGGACAGAAGTGCCTGTGGCATAGCCTGTTCAGCGCCCCCTGATAAAGTCGTCTGCCAGCCGGGCAATTCGGTGTAAACGGGCGTAATTTTTTCGTTCACAATTTCATAGGGCACCGTTTGGGTTACTGTTCCATCCCCCAATTGATAATGGGTACAAACCTTGATGGTCGGAAAAATACTGAGCACATCGGCTTTCATCATGAGTAATTGGGTGACCCCGTTGATCATGATCGAGTACTTCAAAGAGGGTAAATCTATCCAGCCGCATCTGCGTGGCCTACCCGTAGTTGAACCGTATTCATTGCCCTGTTTGCGAAGCAACTCCCCCTCTTCATTCAATAGCTCAGTCGGGAAAGGACCACTGCCAACCCGGGTACTGTAGGCTTTGAAAATGCCATACACCTCGCCAATGTTACGCGGAGCCACACCCAAACCCGTGCAAGCCCCTGCTGTTACCGTATTGGAACTGGTAACAAACGGATAGCTGCCGAAATCAATATCCAACAGCGATCCTTGTGCACCTTCGGCCAAAATGGAGGAGCCTTTGGACAACTCCTGATTAATCAAATACTCGCTATCGATGAGTTTAAATGATTTCAAAAACGTGACCGCCTCCAGGAACTGACCCTCTAAAGCCACCCAATCGTACTCTATGTCATGCCCTTTGAGTATTTCGAAATGGGTGTTGACCAGCTTTTTGAACTTATCGAAAAACGTGTTTGACAGGATATCACCCACACGAAGTCCCTGGCGCCCGATTTTATCCTGATAGGATGGCCCTATTCCCTTCAATGTAGACCCAATCTTATCTTCGCCCTTGGCCTTTTCGTACGCCTGGTCTAACAACCGGTGGGTAGGCACGATGAGTGTAGCCTTCTTTGAAATGAATAAGTTGGCTCTCACGTCCATCTTGAATTTATCCAACTTTTCTATTTCGGCTTTAAACACGATCGGATCGAGAACCACACCATTTCCAATCACGTTTTTTGCCGATGGTCGAAAAATTCCGGAAGGAATCTGATGGAGCACGTGTTTAATACCATCAAACTCGAGCGTGTGGCCGGCATTTGGGCCACCCTGAAAACGGGCCACGATATCGTATCGCGGGGCCAGTACATCCACGATTTTTCCTTTGCCTTCATCACCCCATTGAAGGCCCAATAAAACATCTACCTTCATGAGTTTAGTGCGCAGTTTTGATAATCTCTTCTTCGGATTGAATCACCTGAAAAATAGCGTTGAGCTTGGTAATTACGAGTAACTTCTTCACACTTTCGGATGGTCGCATCAGGTAGACTTCACCCCCTTTGTTGCGGAACTTGGTCAGTAAGGTTATTAAAACACCAATGCCACTGCTGTTGATGTAGCGCAACTCCGAGATGTCAATAATGCATGTCATCACCTTGTGGCTGATGGCTTCTTTCACGGCCTCCACCAGGTGTACCCCGTTATCTTCACCAATCAGGTCGCCCGAAATGTGAAGAATAAGCGTGTTCGATTTAATTTCCTGATTAAAATTCATGATTTCTTGTTTTCGCAATTCTGCTTCTTGCATGACGCATATAAAATGAGCGAGTGGTGCATCACATTAAACTGCAATAACTCTTCCACTGTATTCTGAATGTTTTGGATACGCGGATCGCAGAACTCGATCACCTTGTTACAATCCGTGCAAATCAGGTGATCATGCTGCTTGAACCCATATGATTTTTCGTACTGGGCCTGGTTTTTCCCGAACTGATGCTTGGCCACCAAATCGCAGTCGACCAGCAAGTCAAGTGTGTTGTAGACGGTGGCGCGGCTCACGCGGTAGTTCTTGTTCTTCATGCCCAGGTAAAGTGACTCAACATCGAAGTGGCCCCGTGTGCCATAAATTTCTTCCAATATGGCATAGCGCTCGGGTGTTTTCCGAAGTTCTTTCTTTTCCAGATAGGCGGTGAAAATGGTCCGCACTTCGTCAAATTGCTGAATATTACTGGCCATGCCGAAATAACCCGTAAATATAGTATCAATTGGACTACTTGTTGGCAGAGTCGGCCACGCGGGAATCAAACCGACTTACATTGACCACACCCTCAACTTTTTCCAACTTACTGATCAGCAAATCCAGGTGGCGCGTGTCATTTACATACAGCATGATTTCACCATCAAAAATGCCATGGTCGGTGCGAAAGGCCAGCGAACTCATGTTTACTTTCAGTTCTTCGGAAATGATTCTCGACACATCATTGATTAACCCCACCCGATCCGTACCCACCACTTTCAAGCCGGTTAAAAAGGCCACCTCGTGTTGGGAAGTCCATTTGGCTTTGATTACCCGGTTGCCGTGGTTGGCGAGCAATTCAGGGGCATTTGTGCAATTGGTTCGGTGGATTTTGATGCCCTCGTTGACCGTGACAAACCCAAATACTTCATCGCCCGGAATAGGCGTGCAGCATTTTGCCAACTTATATTCCACCACATCCATGTCTTCCCCAATCAGCAGGGTGTCATCCGATGTTGGCTTGATCTTCTCCTTTTCACGCTCCCGCTCGGGGGCCTCTCGTTCCGACCGTGAGGTTGGTTGGTTCCGATTCTCGGCAAACCGCTTGACGTCCGCTGGCGCGATCAGGCCTTTGCCTACCCGAAAGTTCAACTCAAACTGCGTGTTGACATTGAAATAAGCCCGCAATTGTTCCATCACATGCGGGTTGGGCTCCAGCTTGAGGTGACGAAGCTTTCGTAGCAAGATTTCCTTGCCCTCTTCGGCCACCAATTTCTTGTCTTCCTTAAGAACTTCTTTGATTTTTGATTTTGCCTTGGGGCTCACCACAAAACGAAGCCAATCTTCATTCGGTTTTTGCTTGGCCGAGGTTAAAATCTCAATCTGATCTCCGTTCTTAAGTACGTGGTTGATGGGCACCAGTCGCTGGTTGACTTTGGCTCCAATGCACTTGGCGCCAACATCGGTGTGAATATCAAAGGCGAAATCAAGTGCAGTCGCGCCCTTGGGCAATGTTTTTAAATCGCCCTTGGGTGTGAACACAAAAACCTCTTCGTTAAACAAGTTGCCGCGAAAGTCATCGACAAACTCAAGGGCCGACAGGTCCTGCCGCTCCAATGTTTCCCGTACGCGAATGAGCCACTTTTCCAGATTGGACTCGTGTGTAGCGGCCGAGTCTTTGTACTTCCAGTGTGCAGCATACCCCTTCTCGGCAATTTCATCCATCCGCTTGGTCCGAATCTGCACCTCCACCCACTGGCCGTTTTTGGCCATCACCGTGGTGTGCAGGGATTCATATCCATTGGCCTTCGGTGTGCTGATCCAATCCCGAAGGCGATCCGGATTAGGTGTATAAAAATCAGTTACGATGGAGTACACCTGCCAGCAGTACGATTTCTCATGCTCAAGTGGTGTATCCACAATGATACGTATGGCAAACAGATCGAACACTTCCTCAAACGGAATATTCTGCTTGCGCATCTTATTATAAATCGAAAAAATCGATTTCGGGCGGCCTTTTATCTCATAGTCAACCTTCAGTTTGTCCAACTCTTCTTTGATGGGATGGATGAACTGCTTAATAAACTTGTTCCGCGATGTACGTGACTCGTCAATTTTCTGGGCGATATCGTGGTAGACCGGTGCATCGGTAAACCGGAGGTATAAATCCTCCAGTTCGGTCTTGATCGCGTTCAGCCCGAGGCGGTGGGCCAGCGGGGCGTACAGGTAAATGGTTTCAGAGGCCACCTTCAACTGCTTTTGCCGGGGCATGCTCTCCAAGGTTCGCATGTTATGCAGGCGGTCGGCCAACTTGATCAGGATAACCCGAACATCCTCCGAGAGGGTAAAGAGCATTTTGCGGAAATTCTCCGCCTGAGCGGAGGTTCCGTATTCGAACACACCGCGAATCTTGGTTAAGCCGTCAACAATGCGGGCAATTTTTCGCCCAAACATCCGCTCAATGTCCTCCAACTCGATGTCGGTGTCCTCGACCACATCATGGATGAGCGCAGATACAATGGACGTAGTGCCAAGTCCGATCTCTTCAACACATATTTCGGCAACCGAAAGGGGATGGAAAATGAAGGGTTCCCCTGATTTTCTGCGCATGTTCTTGTGCGCCTCCAGGGCCAGCGTAAAAGCCTTTTTGATCAGCTTGGCATCGCCATCTTTCAGTACGGGCTTCGCTTTGCGCAAGAGCCTGCGATACCGACCAATGATCTCTCGTTTTTCTTCAACAGCGTCTACTACCACGTTCCTTATAGGGCGATTTCAGCCTCTACCGTTAAACCTATCAAATATTCTCTAAATTTGCGCTCCGTTTTTCGAAAAACTGTCTTTTTTAATCCAAAAAGGCATTTTTTGGCGAATCGGAATTGAAAAGCGCATGTGGCGTAATTGGCAGCCGCGCCAGACTTAGGATCTGGTGCCGAAAGGCGTGGGGGTTCGAGTCCCTCCATGCGCACAAACACCCGAAAGGGGTTTACAACAAAACGAGCGGATTACCGAACGGCCTATCGGCTCACCGGTTTTCTGCTCAACAATTTGACGAACAAAACTTTTTCAGCCTTGAATATCACGTTAAACAAAAAGAGCACAACCAACGCATCCTTAACCATTCAGTTGCAGGAGACCGATTACCTCCCAGCCGTTGAAGGCAAGGTGCGGGAATACTCACGCAAAGCCACGATCAAAGGATTCCGGCAGGGCAAAATTCCCGCAGGTGTAATCAAGAAGATGTTCGGTCGCACGATACTGGTGGAGGAGGTGAATCAACTCGTGTCTACTTCGATCTCCAATTACATCAAGGACAACAAGCTGAAAGTGTTAGGCGACCCCATGCCGGATATCGACAAGGCCAGGTCAATCGACTGGGAAACGCAGAAGGATTTTGAGTTCGAGTTCCAGATTGGTCTTGTCGAAGATTTCAAACTCGAGTTGGGCCCGTCTGTAAAAGTAAAGCGTTGGGTAATTAACGTTGACCAAAAGGTGATTGACGATACCGTGGCTGATTTGAAAAAGAGATTCGGCAACGTGAGCTACCCGGAGACCAGCACGGCCGATTGCAATCTGTTTGGCGATTTGCAGGCCGCTGGCAGCGAGGAGAAAAAGTCAACCAACTTACCGCTTGACAAGATAGCCCGGAAGGAACAAAAGAAATTCACCGGTGTGCGCAAAGGCGATGTCATTGCCTTTGATATCCAAAATCTTTTTGATGATGTCAGCGTGCTGGCTCAAACGCTAAACGTTTCATCGGATGAAGCCTCACCACTCCGTGGTGCTTACACATTCTCTGTGACCAATATTTCGCAGGTGGCCCCGGCCGAATTGAACCAGGAGCTTTTTGACAAGGTGTTCGGAAAAGACGTAGTGAGTTCGGAAGGTGACTTTATGGCCAAGGTGAAAGAGACGATTTCCGGCAACTACAAGCGCGAAAGCGAGCATTTGCTTGATCACGAGATCCAACATCACTTTGAAGATCACACCAACATCAACCTACCCGATGAGTTTTTGAAGCAATGGCTGAAAAGCACCAGCAACGGGCAGGTGACAGATGACATTCTGGAAAAAGAATTCAAGTTGTACCGCAACAGTCTGAAGTGGGATCTGGTGAAGAATCAGGTGGCCGAAATGGAAAACGTAAAGGTCGAAGCCGAAGACGTGAGACAGCGGGCGAAGGAAATGATTACCGAGCAGTTTGGCGGGCCCTCCGTTGTGGCGGCACTAGGCGATAAGCTGGACTCCATTGCAGACAACTACCTCAGCGGTCAGGACGGGCAGAATTTCATGCGCATATTCAACCAGGTACGTCATGAGCGTATTCTGGCTGCCATAAAATCAAAAATTACGATCTCGGACAAGGAAGTAACGCTCGAGGAATTCCGGAAGCATGCCGAGGAGCATCGGCATTGAGGCCGGGGCGGAATAACAGACAGAAAGGGCCGGGTGACCGGCCTTTTTTCGTTACCGCGATGCAAGGAAGATTTGCAATAAAAAACTACCTTTCTGCGTCCATTTTGTATCACCGAAAAAAAATAAACGACCATGTATAACGAAAACGAATTCAGAAAGTATGCCGTGCACCACCTGGGCATGAGCGGCAACACCGTGGATAGCTACGCAAACCGGATTCAAAACATGACCCAGTATGTCATTGAAGAACGGCCGGGAAATTTCCGCGCCATTGATGTGTTTACGCGTTTGATTTCCGATCGTATTATTTTTCTCGGCCTGGGGGTGGATGATCAGATCGCTAACCTGATTACCGCTCAACTGCTGTTTCTGGAGTCAGCCGACCCCAAGAAGGACATTATCATGTACATCAATAGCCCGGGCGGCTCGGTGTATGCCGGCTTAGGTATTTACGATACCATGCAATACATCAATCCAGATGTAGCAACTGTGTGCACTGGTTTGGCCGCTTCGATGGCCGCGGTGCTTTTGTCAGCAGGGGCTCCAAAGAAGCGATCGGGCTTGCCACACAGCCGCATCATGATCCACCAGCCTTCGTCTGGTATGCAGGGAACCTCAAAGGATATGGAAATTTCGCTGAAGCAAACCATTGAGGTTCGCGAAGACCTTTACCGCATTCTGGCCAAGCACACCGGCAAAACGTTCGAGCAAATTGACAAGGATTCAGACCGCGATTACTGGATGCGCGCGCTGGAAGCGAAAGAGTACGGCATGATCGATGAAGTACTGGAACGCAAAAAATAGTCTGGATTGGTCACCCAATCGATCGTTATAGAATCACGCGCTGGATCCACCGGTGGATAACCGGAAACCGGTGGGCCCAGTTTGCTACACGATTAAACAACCAGAATCGGGGCGCCAGATAGCGTTGAAGCCAATACGACTTCCGGTGCGATGACCAAAACTTTGCATACACCTGTTGGTCATACGCTTTCATGAAATCTGCGGAGAAGTTATTCTCTGAAAAGCAGGCGGCTGCCTTCCAACCGGCATAACGCCCGGATACCATGGCTTGTCCAATTCCCTCACCCGTAAGCGGGTCGATGAGGTGAGCTGCGTCTCCACATAACATCCACCCGGGCCCTGAAATTGGGATTTTTCGCGAACCGAGCGGCAAACCAAAACCCTTTATCTCGGAAAGCAGATGAGCCCGACTGAACCGTGGGCTGATGGTGGGGTGAGTTGAAATCAGTTCCTGAAGGAGCCCCCGAAGGTTGATTGACTTCTTTGCTATATACTCCGAAAGCCCTCCCACACCCACGTTACAAGTGCCGTCTACCTCAGGGAAAATCCAGAAATAGCCCAGTTCAAAACCATCAATAAAATGCAATTCGAATACATCGGGCGCTGTACCGGTGACCCCGGCATAGTAGCCTCGCACGGCAGCCGAATAGTTGTCGGGTAACAAACGTCCATCCGACAGTTTGCGGCTTACCACGGACTGTGCTCCATCGCATCCGATGATCAATCGCGCGAAAAACAATTCCTGCGGAGTTTCGATCTCCCACCCCTCACTCACCTGCTTGACATTTGTTACGCGCCTTTCGCAGTAGGCCGTTACGTGCGGTTGGGCAATAGCTTGGTTGAAAAGAAAATTGTCGAGGTGAATACGCTTGATAATATTGCCGGTGTCACTGAAACGAAAATCGAGCGCTGTACCATTGGGCGCCACCACGCGGCAGATATTCACCGGTTGCCGCTCCTCAATTTTTTGAAAAGCATCACGAAGCGCTGGCGAGATGGTTGCCAGTACTTTGGGCACATAAGCCGCCACGGCATCACCGCAGGTTTTATCGCGCGGAAATCGGGCCTGATCGATCAGGCCAACGCGCAAACCTGAATCCTTCAATGCCAGGGCAGCTGTGCATCCTGCCGGGCCAGCACCAACAATAGCAATATCCAGAATTATCCGATTCACACTCAAAAATCACCTTTTTTAGCTCATTCTGACGATTTTCCACGTTATCTCGAAACTCAACGAATGGGTAATAAAAACCCTATCTTTGCAGATTACGTTTCTCGGCTTAATCGGAGTGATATATGGCAGAAGTTACCTGTTCTTTTTGCGGGCGAAATAAGAAAGATGTTGATCTGATGATTTCAGGCATTCACGCACACATTTGCGATAAGTGTGTGACGCAGGCAAGCCAGATTTTGCAGGAAGAGAAAAAGAACAAGACCGAAGCGGGTAATCTTCCCAATTTCAAACTGATCAAACCCCGCGAAATCAAGAAATTCCTGGACGAATATGTCATCGGGCAGGATGAAGCCAAAAAAATTCTTTCAGTTGCTGTATACAACCACTACAAACGGCTGATGCAGCGAAAAACGACCGAGGCCCAGGAAGTACAAATCGAAAAGTCAAACATCATCATGGTGGGCGAAACCGGAACGGGCAAGACGTACCTGGCGCGCACCATGGCCCGCATCCTGCAAGTGCCGTTTTGTATTGCTGATGCCACGGTTTTGACCGAGGCGGGTTATGTTGGTGAAGATGTGGAGAGCATCCTCACCCGGTTGCTACAGGCAGCTGACTATAATGTGGAGGCGGCCGAGCGCGGTATCGTGTATATTGATGAGATTGATAAGATTGCCCGAAAATCGGACAACCCCAGTATTACACGCGATGTGAGTGGTGAAGGTGTGCAGCAGGCCCTGTTGAAACTGCTGGAAGGCACTCAGGTTAACGTTCCCCCGCAGGGTGGTCGCAAGCACCCGGATCAAAAAATGATCACCGTCAACACCGAGAACATCCTTTTCATTTGTGGCGGGGCGTTTGAGGGAATTTCTCGCTTCATTTCGCGAAGGCTAAACACCCGGCCACTGGGTTTTGCAGCTACTGCTGAAAGTCTTCATCCGGAAGATGTAGATAAAGACAATTTGCTGCAGTTTGTGACTTCTCAGGACCTCAAGAGTTTCGGTCTGATTCCTGAACTTATTGGCCGCCTGCCCGTGGTGTCATACTTGAATCCGTTAGACAATCAGGCCCTTCGGAAAATTCTCACCGAACCTAAGAATGCACTCACCAAACAGTACAAAAAGTTGTTTGAAATGGAAGGCATAGAACTGGAATTTAAGGAAGGGGCTTTGGATTTCATTGTTGAGAAAGCGATGGAGTTTAAATTGGGTGCGCGGGGCTTGCGTTCCATTTGTGAAGCCATCATCAACGATGCCATGTTTGAATTGCCGTCCGAAAAAGGGGCCGAACGTCTTACCATCAACCGCGCGTACGCGGAAGACAAGTTCAGCAAATCGCATTACAGCAAATTAAAGGTGGCCTGATTTCAGGTAATGGGTCATCAGGCGGGCGGCATTGTCTGAAGCTGATCCGACATCGAGCGTATTGTAAATTTCCCGGTACCCCGATTTTACCCCATGGCGATACTGACTGTCCGTCAGCAGGCGTTTTACTTCTGCCGACACCACTTCTTCCACAGCCAGATCCTGAATCAATTCACGCACCACTTCGCGGCCGGCAATCAAGTTGACGAGCGAAATAAATTTTACTTTAACCACCTGCCGGGCCAGAAAGTATTCCAGGGCGCCCGTGCGAAATACGACCGCCTGAGGCACCTGAAAAAGAGCTGTCTCCAGGGTAGCGGTACCAGATGTTACGACAGCCGCATCCGCGTTTTGCAGAAGATCATAAGTTCGGTCTTTCAAAAAAATAACGCCTGACTGCCGCAACGGGGCGTAAAGGGCATCATCCAGAGAGGATACGGCCGCCACTACAAATTGCCACTGAGGATTGGCTCGTATGAGATCAGCCATCAACGGCACGATGCCGCGCAGCTCCGTCTTTCGGCTCCCGGGTAGCAATGCCACCACCGGCCGTGCTCCATCCAGTGCCAGCTCATTACGAAAGTTTGGTGCAGGTTGCGCAGCTTTGACCGCATCCAGTACAGGATTGCCCACGTAGTCCACCTCCATTCCGAATTTCTTGTAGAAATCCTTCTCAAAGGGCAGAATAACAAACATTCGGGTTACGTTCTTCTTTAAATCACGCGCCCGCGATTGGTACCATGCCCATACTTTGGGAGGAATGTAGTAATGCACGGGAATTCCTTCTTCCCTTCCAAACTTGGCGACCCTGCGGTTAAATCCTCCATAGTCAATGCAGACGATTACATCGGGCTTGAAACGCCTGATATCGTCTTTACACACGGCCAGGTTCTTAAATATTTTACGAAGTTCGGTGACCAGCGCAGCAAGTCCCATAAACTCCAGGTCGCGGTAATGTCGGGTAAGCACCATGCCTGCCTGTTGCATGTCATCACCACCAAAACCCTGAAAAACGGCCTCCGGATCATAGCGTTGAATCGAACGAATCAGGTTTCCACCATGGAGATCACCGGATCGTTCGCCTGCGATGACATAATATTTCATGAAGTTTGCCCTTCCCCGAAGTAGTCCACGAAGTTTCGTGGAGTTTCGTACAGCCGGAGTTGGTGTAGGCGGCCATACCGGCTAATAGCCGCAATGCGTGGTTCCAGTATTTTCCAGATTTCGATGATCAGGTTCTCACAACTGGCGAGTTTGCCTGTCATAAAGGGCACATCAAGGTTGAGATTCTTGTGGTCAAGTTGATCGGTAATCTCGGTCCGGATCAACAGACTGAGTTTTTTCAGGTCGATTACAAATCCGGTGTCAGGGTCTGGCTTGCCCTTCACCGTCACAATCAGCTCAAAATTATGACCGTGCCAGTTCTCATTTGCACAAGGGCCGAAAACCTGTTCATTTTTCTCTTTTGACCAGGCCGGATTATACAATTTATGCGCTGCGTTGAAATGCTCCTTTCGACTTACCAGTACCATATCAGCCACAAATATAGTGACGGTTTACCCTGCCCAAAAGGCGTGATTTTGAATAACTTGCACGAAAATTCAGCCCCATGATTGTAGTTACCGGAGCAGCAGGTTTCATCGGCAGTTATCTGATTGGCCACCTCAACCGCGAAAGTTTTAACGCAATTGTTGCTGTTGACAAATTTGACAATCCTGAAAAGAACAAAAACCTGGAGGGGCTACGCATTCAGCACAAGGTTGACCGCGATGCATTTCTCACCTGGCTGGATACGCACCACGAACATGTCGAGTTTGTTTTTCATCTGGGTGCCCGTACGGATACCACCGAATTTGATCTTAACCTGCTCCATCGCTTGAACACATTTTACTCTCAGGATGTGTGGAAAAAATGCGTGGAATATCAACTTCCGCTCGTTTATGCCTCATCCGCTGCGACCTACGGATTGGGCGAGCTGGGTTACGATGACGATGAGCAATTGATTCCCCAATTGAAACCGCTCAATCCCTATGGCCTGAGCAAACAGGAATTTGACGTTTGGGCACTCGCGCAGCCAACTAAGCCCTTTTTCTGGGCTGGACTGAAATTCTTCAACGTGTACGGTCCAAATGAGTACCACAAAGGTCGAATGGCATCGGTTGTTTGGCACGCTTATAACCAAATCAAGAAGACGGGTGGAATGAAACTCTTCCGATCGCACAACCCTCAGTACCGCGATGGCGAACAGATGAGAGATTTCATTTATGTAAAAGATGTGGCACAGGTGTGCTCATTTTTAATGCACCATCGAAAGGATTCCGGCATCTACAATTTGGGCAGCGGCAAAGCGCGTACCTTCCTGGATCTGACGCGAGCCGTCTTTCACGCGATGGGTAAGCCGGAGAAAATTGAATTTGTTGATACCCCAGCCGACATCCGTGATAAGTATCAATATTTTACGGAAGCGAAGATGGAGAAATTGCAGAGGATTGGCTATCGCGCCTCATTTACACCGCTTGAGGCTGCAATCAGAGACTATCTTGGAAAACTGGAAAAGTAACATCACGAAGGGGGCTCCTACCCTACAAATTCTTTCTGTCGTTCAACAACCGAACGTATTTAGAATTGCAAAAAAAAGAGAGGCGCTTTGTTGCGCCTCTCCAATAAATTCAGGTAAGAATCATTCTTGTCCAGTCGTACGGGTATCCCAAAATACCCTAACACTCATATTTGCCTTTTGCTTCAACTTGGGATTCGCGTCAACTTCTTGTTGTGGATACAACAATGACCGGGGAACCTTGTTGTTATTGCCGGGATTAAGTGCACCCGGAAGCAATTGCAAAAGAGGGTATCCGGTACGTCTCCAATCACACCATGCTTCCCCAGTAACTGTCAAATTAGCCACGTACTTCTCTTCAATGATCTGACGCAACTGCTCTTCAGTGGTTCCTGACAAGGTACCATTCGTTATAGAATTGCCGTCTGGATCAGCGGCCAAATAGGCCGTCACGTCTGCTTCGACCAACGGTCGGGCAGGATGGGACGCATCAAGAATGGACGCCCTGATGCCGTCCTGAAACCAAGCCTGTACACTGGCCTTGGGAGCAACCGGAGCACCGTATCGAAGTGCCAATTCAGCACGGATAAAATTGTACTCGGAAAAGGTAAGAATGTTAACTGGGGCACCCCCATCATAAGAAAGACTGGTGGCACCAAGGACGGTCAAATTCGGCCCTGCGGGAATTGCAGCTGCACCGGTAGTCACCGCCCCTCTTACAAAACGATGTAACCGGGAGAGTGTGTTCACGATATTGCCGCCACCTGTTCCGGGCTGCAGTCCCACATATCCGGTGGTTCCTGTTGGAGGGGTATTGTAAGCTGCAACACTGAATGGATGGGGCGTGAAATAATTCACCCTCCTGGGGTCTGCTTTCGCATTCATCAAATTAATCATGGTAGAACTCGTACAGATATCGTCCTGCCGCGAAAGAATAAACTGATGGATTGGATTTTGCCTACCACTCAAACTAGCAACAAATGGATGCTGAAAATCATCTGCATTAGACTCCATGAATTCACTTGTCGGTGTGGCCGTAATAAAACTTGAAATTGCGGCTGTGTTAAATCCAGGAGTATTAGCCAGCTTCAGATACATTCTTAACTTCAACACGTTTGCTGTTTTGATCCAACGAGACGCATTTCCACCAAATATGTAATCGTCAGCTGCAGGAGCGCTTAATGCTGACGGTGCTTTCAGATCAACAATAGCCTGATCAAGAAGCGTAATCAGCTGAGGATAAACCGCAGCGTCATCATCAATAGCCGGAACCACATTTGACACACCTTGCAGAGCCTCACTATAGGGAACGTCACCCCAAAAATCGACAAGGACACTGTACGTGAAAGCTTTAAGCACTTTTGCGATTCCGAAATACCGCGGGTGTGTCGTGGCCGGATCAAGTTTCAGGATCTCCTCCAGATCAGTCAAAACTCCGCCATACAAATTGGTCCGCCACACTCCATTAAGCTCGGTATCTGCCAATACATACAAGCTATAGTTTTCGGTTTGGCGACCCGCCTGTGCCGTAATCTGTTGTGACCAGATTGCACTGTATCGGTATAAGTCAGAGCCACCCATGTGGAAGCCAAATGACCCCATAGCTGAGGGTAACATCTGAGTAACCGGAACGCTCGGGAGCGCATTTGGGCTGATATTGTCATCCAGCCAACTGTCGCAGGAAGATGCCACCAGCAGAATCATTGCTGCCAAGAGAGCCTTCAATTTCATATGATATCTATTCATAACTCGTTTTATTAAATAGTTAGAAGGTTAGCCTTAAAACCGCTCCATAAGAACGCGCATTAGGCATAGTATTAAATTCAAGACCTTGTGAGTTTGTGGCACCCGTCAGGTTGGTCTCTGGATCAATGTGCGGTACATCCGTCTTCAGCCACAGATTCCGGCCATTGACTCCAATCTCAACCTTGCCAAAAGGGGTCTTACTTAGCAAAGACTTCGGCAAAGCGTAATTTAAGCTCAACTCACGCAGCCTTACCCAGCTTGCGTCAAACACTCCCTCCCCAGGACTCTGGAAGGGGAACATAGTCTGGAAATACTGCTGGGCCGTCACTGCAATGTTGTTAGGTGTGCCATCGGCAAAAACCCCCGGAACAACATAATTTCTTAGAGGAAGCCCATTGCTGTCAAAACGGGGTAACTCGGCTGTTTCAGCAGCTGTACCTGTTCTGCGAACGTCATTTACTACCCGCGACAAGACGTCTCCACCCTGGCGGATATCGATCAAGAATGAAAAGGAAATTCCTTTATAGGCAAGCGTATTGGTGATACCTCCGGTCCAGCGGGGATTGGGATTTCCACGAAGAATGGCCGGGCCATTAGACGGCAACCCGGTGGTCGAATTTACCAGAATCCGGCCCTGTGCATCCCGCGTTAACGAGTTGGCATAAATCACACCATACTCCTTACCTGCCTCAATACGAGTTTGCGCAGTTGTGAAGCCACCAATCGCGATGTTTTGGACACCATCCGCCAGCGAAACTACGTTGTTGCGTATCCGAGCCCAGTTAATATCAATATTCCAACTGAACGCATTATTCTTAATGATTGCCGCACCCAAGGTGAGTTCAATACCGTTCGTCTCCAGTACCCCGGCATTCTTCGTCTGGCTGGTGAAGCCTGAAGCCGCAGCAATTGGCACACTGAGAATGATGTCCGTGGATCGCGTATTGAAATACGTCAAGTCCATACGAATTCGATCATTCAAGAACCCAGCTTCGAGGCCAACCTCATAACTCCGGGTAAATTCAGGACCAAGATTGGGATTGCCAGCCGCATCGCCCAGTGTGCGACCCAACTGCCCCAAGAATGGATAAATGATTTGAGGTCCAAAACCGTCTGCAGGGTTGGCTTGGAACCAATAGGTGTCGGTAGCATAAATGGGTGCCTCGCGTCCCACTTTAGCCCAGTTCGCTTTCACTTTAGCAAAGCTTACGGCCTTGCCCTTCAAGCCCGATATCGCCTCGGTTAAAATCACACTTGACGTGATGGACGGGTAAAAATAAGAGTTGTTACCCTTTTTGAAAGACGATGACCAATCATTTCGGCCTGTCAAACCCAGATATAGGAAGCCCTTATAGTTAACCTGGATATCGGCAAACACCCCGACCAAGTTTCTTCGGAAACTAGCGGATGTGTTCGGAACAAAATTGTTCGCGTCCGTGATTCTGCGCACCCCCCTTGTGTTGAGGGTATTCCCCACAAATCCGTAGTCCTGACCTACGCGAAGATTGAGTTCGTTACCGACCAGTGCCGTGATTGTAAAATCATTGATTTGCTTTTTCAAATTCAATGTCAGGTACGAGGACGTCTCCTGATTGAAAATATTCCTTTCGCCTACGGCCCCAACACCCTGTACGGCATGGTTCGCCTGGCCGCGGGCACCGATGGCATCATAGGTGTCAATCCGTTGGGTGAAGAAATCCGTACCAATCCGGTAGTTCAACGAGACGAGATCATTGAAATCGTAACCCAGACTCAACGTTCCGATGAAACGATTAATCTCATCGTTATACAAATTGTTTCGCAGCGTCCAATACGGATGATCGGTATTGTTGTTGAAAAACACCTGCGATCCATCCGGGCGCTGATAAGGTGAGTTCTTCAAATCATAGTCACGTGGCAAAAACCAACCGCGAAACAATGGATTCGATAACTGGTTTCCAATTTGACTGCGCTCGGAAGCATTATTGATATAGTTAGCGGTAACTCCGGCTGTAAATTTTTCGGTAAGCTGAGTATTGCCATTGAAACGAAATGAGTTACGTTCAAGGAAGTTACCCTCCAAAAACCCCTTATCCCTGAGGTTATTATATGACACGAAAAAGTTTGACTTCTCATTGCCACCAGAGAAGGCCAAATTGTGCTGCGTGTTCGAACCCTTTCTAAACATATCCTCAACGTTGTTCGGATAGGCCGTTAGCGGCACTTGCGCAGGTAGCCCGAAGAGAGCCTGATCAGCAGCCGAGTACTCGCTCGGTACTAATTGTCCGCCAATTTCGGGGCCCCAGTTTGACTGATCAGCATTTGGAACGTAAACCGGGGCTTGCGGTACGCCTGTGCTGGATAATGAAGTTCCACGGCCATATTGATTTTGGTAATCGGGGAAACGGTTTGGCTCAGAGATTGCATAAGAACCGGTGTATTCAACCACGGTCCTCTTCCCTCCGGCTTGTGCCTTTCCTTTCTTTGTGGTAATCACAATGGCTCCGGCTGCTGCCCGAGATCCATACAATACTGCCGCTGCAGGACCTTTAAGCACAGTCATTGTCTCGATATCGTCTTGGTTCAAATCAATTGCGCGGTTCGAGTTCGAAACACCTGTTTGCAATGCATTGCCGCCACCACCGTTATCAATCGGAATGCCATCAATCACAAAAAGAGGCTGATTGCTTCCGGTAAACGTAGTGAATCCCCGGATAAAGATGGCCGAGGAAGAACCGGTCATACCATTTGATCCGGCCACACGCACGCCCGCAATCTTGCCACTGAGTGCATTCACCACGTTGGTTGTTCGGGCAACAGTTAACTCCTCGTTATCGATATCCTTAACAGAGAAGCCAAGTGTTTTCCGCTCCCTTTCGACACCAAGCGCGGTGACGACTACTTCGGTAAGTTGCGTCACATCGGATGACATCACGACATCCACAACAGTTCTGGAACCAATTGATTCTTCAATCGTTTGGAATCCAATGAATGAAAAAACTAACACTCCGCCCGAACTCGGAACCGATAGGGAATAGGTCCCATCCGCGGACGTAGTCGTTCCGGTAGTGGTGCCCTTGAGCAACACATTCACCCCGGGGAGCGTGGACCCATCCTCCGATGCGGTCACCTTCCCAGTAACAATGCGATCCTGGGACCAAGCATCAGCTGAATACCCCACGGAAAGCACTAACGCGATAAGCCGTAGAAACTTCGTCATAATTTGAGTTTAGATTAAAATTAGGTTTAACTGGCTTGAAATTTACAAACAAAAAATTGACAAAATGATAATCCAATTATTAAAAATGCCGTTTTATGGCCCTTTTTGACCAAATAGGCAAATCGGTGTAATGGGTATGAATTGCTCCAATCTACCGGATCGACACTTCGATCCTTCGGTTTTTCGCCCTGCTTTGGGCACTGGTATTTGGCAAAATGGGCCTTTTTGAGCCAAATCCGGCCACAAAAAAGCGGTTTTCCTGGATTCCATCGGCCACAAGATGCTGCTTAACACTTCCCGCTCGCTTCAGCGACAACTCCTGATTGTAGCTCTCCTGCCCCACATTGTCGGTGTGGCCCTGTATTTCGATCGCTATCTCCGGATTGTCCCGGAGGAATTGAGCAAGTTGGCTCAACTCGGTCTTCGATTTTTCCGAAAGCGCATAACTATTGGTCTCAAAGAAGACGTTGTTTAGGGTGGTGCCCGATTTAGAGGCAATAGGGCTAAGCCAACAATCCTGACGGACGTCCGGGTCATTCGGGCCTACAGCAAAATGCAAACTCTCAAACAGATATCCTTTCTTGTGAACGTGCACCGCATAGTCACCGGCATCCGGTAACACAAAAAGATACTCACCCGTAACCGAGTCTGACTCATACTCGGCAATTACCTGTTGGGAAATCAGATCAGCGAGGGCAACCGTGGCGCCCAAAGGCAGCTTGCTTGTCTTGTCGCGCACCAAACCACTTACCAATATCGAGCGCGCGGCAGGCCGAATGTTCTCCGGTAAGGATGCTCGGAAAATACGCGAACCGTCTTTTCGTGTCGATCCACTCACGGTATAGAAAGCATCACGACCCGTTCGCGAGATAAAAAAAGCAAACTGCTCAGCATGGTCATTCAGCGGATATCCCAGATTCACAGGCTCACTCCAGGGTTTTTGAAACTGGCGGTTAGCGAAATACAAATCCTGGCCACCAAATCCGGGTCGCCCATTCGAAGCAAAATACAGAATCAAGCCACTGGCATGGAGTTGTGGTGAAATCTCATCGTATGGCGTATTAACATTGCGCCCGGCATTGCGCGCGGGTTGCCAGATGTTGTTCTGATCTTTGGACGACACCCAAATGTCATACCCACCGTAACCACCCTTTCGGTCCGACACGAAATAAAGTTCACGCCCATCGGACGAAAGTGAAGGCTGAACTTCCCAGCCGGGCGAGTTAATGGCGCTGCCTAAATTATAGGCATCTGACCAATCGTTACCGACCTTGAAACTTTCATACAAGTCGCACCCGGAAGGCCCACAACGGGCGAATACGATGTGACGGCCATCGGCTGAAATGGAACAGGTGCCTTCGCGATAGCTCGTATTGATGGTTGGCGAAAGTGGCTCTGGCTTCTGCCAACGGCCTTTCACTTTTTGTGATATGACCAGATTTTCGTCATCCTGATTTCCGCGCCCGGTGCGCATGGTAAACACCAGTGTATTTTCATCGACCGATAGCACCGGAAAATACTGCATCGGAAAACAGTTAACCGTGTCTGACAAAGATCGTGCGTTGATGGTGGTCGGGCCCGTCATGTTCTCCAGGGCAAAGCGGCATTGACTCACCCAGACCTTCATCTGTTGAGCCTGACTGGCATTTCCCGGGTGAGTCAGGAACGACTCACCCATCGACAGGGAGCGTTGATAGTCACCCTTGCGCAGATACAAACGCGCAAGTTCATACTCATAGACAGGCCATTTGTTGGCCTGTGCAAGAGCCCTTCCGGCCTCCAGATTTTGAATTGCTCCTTCGCTGTTTTCCTTGCGGTCCAGCACCTGAGCTAACCGAAAATAGGCTTCCTCAAAATTCTTATCGACTTTGATGGCCTCGCGCAACATCGACTCGGCCTGGTCATACTGGCCCCGCACCCGGTAGTTATCCGCCTGCAAATACAGTTCAATGGCACGTTTTGACTTGGTGCTCAGCGCCTGCGACCACGCGGAAAAACTCACCAACAAGAGGAGAATGCAATACGTTGCTCTCATTCTACAATAGCCGAAACCGGCAACTCCGGAAAATCAAATCTAAGCATTGCATTGATCAATTTGAAGGATTCAAATGACGGCAGATCCTCGACCGCAATATCGCGCGCGATAAGGCCGCCCCGGTCCGATAACTCCTGCCGCATGGTACCCTTTAGCAGGGGGTCATGAGGTGTTACCCACTGCCCGTCTCGTTGCTTAAACGCCAGGTTTGCATAACTCGTATCGGTGATTAATCCATTTTTTACGATCACTACATCATCAGCGGCACCTCGCCTCGCGTAAAGTTCCTGCAGTGCGGCCCGGTCTGAAAATTTGTATGCATACGATATCGAGTTATCGTACACCAGGCGTAGGGCGCTGATTTTTTTTGGCTCATAGAGCGTTAGTTCAGTAGCAAAATCAATCCCATTATAGTTTACACGAAGCCGGAACAGCCCATCGCCCCGGAGGTGCACTCCCCGTACAACCTCGGCCAGGCTAAAACCAGGCAGCCGGCCAAACAGATGCTGGCACGAACGCGCCACGCGCTCTTCATGATAATGCAGATTGAAGGGAGTACCTGCCCGAACTGGAATGGTTTCAAACAACGGGAACATACACCTTGATCAACGTTTCTTCATATTCGCGGCTGCAATCGCTACCCAATGTGATTCCACCCCCGCTTCGGTAAAAAAAACCGTCACGCGTCTTTTCAATATAACGGATCAACACTGCACTATCGATGTTATGGCCATCAAAAAAGCCCATGACTCCGCAATAATATCCTCTGGGTTCTGGCTCCGCCTCCCGAATGATCTCGCATGTTTTGCGCTTGGGCGCTCCTGAAACAGACCCGGCCGGAAGCAGCTTGTGAAAGATATCGCCTACGTGATCTCTCCATCCAGAGTTCATTTCCCCACTAATTTCTGAACTGGTCTGCCAAACCTCGCCTGACTGCGTTTTGATCTTCTCCAGGTAACGAAACCGGTCTACGCGAACCCGCTGCGCCACCTGACCGATATCATTACGCATGAGATCAACAATGGTAACGTGTTCGGCTAGCTCTTTTGTGTCGTTCAATAGCCTGTCTTCCGCATCGTCAAGCGATGCATCGATCGTCCCCTTCATCGGGTAAGTAAATATCCTATCCCCGCGTGTACGCACAAAGCACTCGGGTGAAAAAACTACGAAGTTTCGTTTTCGGTCCAAAAGTTTATAAGGCGCACTACTGGCATGGAAGATTTGTTCTAGCGATCCCTCAAGTGAAACCTTGTGCCTGACGGTGTAATTGGTCAGGTAGGAGTCTCCCCGCGAAAGCGAATGGTACACCCGTTGGTAGCCATCATCATATTGATCCTTCGGAAAAGGCTCATCTATGGCAATACGGACTGCAGTCAGTGCCTTACGAGGCTTAATCTCATGGAAGGCGAACTGAATTCCTTCGGCTTCCAGTTCATCAATCAGGATAACACGGGGACGTTGTAGCTCGAAATCCAGTAAGAAGAAGAACGGAGTTCTTGAACGGCCAAACTGATTCATTGCCGCCCGCCAGTCCTTCATGGGATGTCCATGTATTTATGGATCTGGAGAGAAATCTTCCACCGCGGATGTTGTTTAACATAAGCCACAATCTGGGGAAGAATTTCCTTTTCGCGCGACCATTCCGGTTGCAAATAGAGTTCGCAATTGGGCGAAACAAGGGCGGCATATTCTTCCGCCCATTGAAAATCAGTTTTGTGAAAAATGACCACTTTCAGTTCATTGGCGTGTTGGGCAAACGAAGAATGAGGCGCCTTAAACTTTTTGGGTGAGAAACACACCCAATCCCACTGCCCCGTTAGCGGATACGCCCCGGATGATTCGATGTGTGTTCGAAGGCCCCGTCCTTTCAGTTCGGAAGTGAGCGCCTCCAGATTATGCATGGTAGGTTCGCCTCCGGTAACCACCACTATGGGGCTGCCGCTGGCTTGTGCGCGCTCACCCAATGTGGCTATGGAAACGCGAGGGTGTGCATTAACATCCCACGAATCTTTCACATCGCACCACACACATTTCACTTCGCAGCCGCCCAGGCGTATGAAATAAGCCGCATGTCCCTGAAAGGCACCTTCACCCTGAAGGGTATAAAAGTCCTCCATAACAGGAAGTGACATTCCGATCATTTTTCCTCTGTCCGCCTCAGCCGGTCTCACGTCCATGAAGGTGAAAAAATATTAGGGGTTTCGAATTTCGGTTGCCCGAAGCGTATTCAGCAAGAGGGAAGCGATGGTCATGGGGCCTACCCCGCCTGGCACGGGCGTGATAAACGAAGCTTTGGCCGCCACGGGTGCAAAATCAACGTCACCCTTCAAGGCAAATCCATTCTTATACTGGGGTCCTTCCACGCGGGTCGTGCCAACATCAACCACCACTACGCCCTCCTTAACCATATCAGCTGTAATCAATCCGGGTTTGCCTACCGCACTCACCAGGATATCGGCTTTTTGGGTGAAGCTCTTGATGTCCTGCGTGTACTTATGGCAAATCGTAACGGTGGCCTTTCCTTCTTCCACCAACATCATACTGAGCGGAGCGCCCACCAGGCGGCTCGCTCCAATCACCACACAGTTTTTGCCCTCGGTCGGTATTTGATACCGTTTGAGCAACTCCATAACACCAAAGGGCGTGGCGGGCAACAGAAGCGGATGTTTCGACACGATGCTGCCAAAGTTCCGATTGGTGAACCCATCTACATCTTTATCCGGGCGGATTTTTTCGGTGATGTGCTCTACGGAGATGTGTGGCGGTAGCGGTAACTGGACAATAAACCCATCCACATCTTCATCGCGGTTCACCTGGTCGATGTGCTTCATCAGCTTATCCTCGCTAATGGTATCGGCAAAACGCATCATGGTGTAATGGAACCCCACTTCCTTACAGGCCTTCACTTTATGGTCGACATACGTCTGACTGGCGCCATCGTCACCGACCAGGATAATAGCCAGGTGCGGGATTTTCTTGCTGGCCTGCTTACGGGTAAGCACCTTGGCGGAAATCTCAGCCTTGATCTCGGTGGCAATCTTGCGCCCGTCAATTACCGTGTACGATGTGGCCGCTCCTGTCATGGTTTAGTCGATTTTTAACACTGCCATAAAGGCTTCCTGCGGAACTTCTACCGTTCCGATCTGGCGCATGCGCTTCTTTCCTTTCTTCTGCTTCTCCAGCAATTTTCGCTTACGCGAGATATCACCACCGTAGCACTTCGCCAAAACATTCTTCCGAATCGCGCTCAACGTTTCGCGGGCTACAATCTTTTGGCCGATGGCTGCCTGGATGGCCACTTCGAACATATGGCGTGGAATCAACTCCTTTAATTTCTCACATAACTTTCTACCCCACTCCTGTGCCTTACCGCGGTGAACAATGGCAGAGAGGGCATCCACCTTATCGCCATTCAGCATCACATCCAGTTTCACCATGTCGCTTTCGCGGAACCCGATGAGGTGATAGTCCAACGATGCATACCCGCGTGATATGGTCTTCAGTTTATCAAAAAAGTCAAACACGATTTCAGCCAGCGGCATTTCAAACGTCAGTTCAACACGGTCGGTGGTCAGGTAATTCTGATTGATGATAATGCCGCGCTTGTCCATGCACAACTTGATGATGGCTCCAATAAACTCGGCTTTCGAAATAATCTGCGCGCGTATGAAGGGCTCCTCGATCCGCTCCGTAGCGGTGGGGTCGGGCATTTCCGATGGCGCGTTGATCTCCATTACCTCTCCGTTGGTGAGGTAGGCTTTAAACTGAACGGAGGGCACCGTGGTAATCACGGTCATGCCAAATTCACGCTCTAACCGTTCTTGAATGATTTCCATGTGCAACATGCCCAGGAAACCGCAGCGGAATCCGAAGCCTAGTGCAGCCGAAGTTTCCGGCTCCCATACCAGCGAAGCATCGTTCAGTTGAAGCTTTTCCATCGAGGCGCGCAACTCCTCAAACTCCGATGTCTCCACGGGGTAGATGCCCGCAAAGACCATGGGCTTCACGTTTTCAAAACCGTGAATGGCCTGGCCCGGCTTTTCCGGGTGGGTGATGGTATCACCCACCTTCACTTCTTTTGCTTCTTTGATTCCGGAAATCAGGTATCCCACATTACCAGCGCTGATCTCCTGGCGGGGCTGTTTCTCCAACTTCAGCACGCCAATTTCATCGGCATTATACTGCTGGTCGGTGCTGACGAACTTGACTTTGTCGCCCTTGCGAATAGTACCGTTGAAAACCCGGAAGTACACTTCAATACCCCGAAAAGAATTGAACACCGAATCGAAGATCATCGCCTGCAGCGGAGCATTAGGGTCGCCTTTTGGCGAAGGAATGCGTTTCACCACCGCCTTGAGGATATCTTCGATGCCAATTCCCTCTTTTGCGCTGGCGCGGATGATGTCTTCCGGCTTGCATCCAATCAGATCAACGATCTCATCTGTTACTTCCTCGGGCATGGCGTGCGGGAGGTCAATCTTATTCATCACGGGGATGATTTCCAGATTGTGTTCCAGGGCGAGGTATAGGTTGGAGATCGTTTGCGCCTCGATGCCCTGACTGGCGTCTACCACCAGCAGAGCGCCTTCACAGGCTGCAATCGAGCGCGAAACCTCGTAAGAGAAGTCGACATGGCCGGGCGTGTCAATCAGGTTGAGGGTGTATTCCCGGCCGTCTTGTTTGTACTGCATCTGGATGGCGTGGGCCTTGATCGTAATGCCCTTTTCACGCTCCAGGTCCATATTATCGAGCACCTGCGCCTGCATTTGGCGGTTGGTGAGGGTACCGGTGAACTCCAAAAGACGGTCGGCCAGGGTGCTCTTGCCGTGGTCAATATGAGCGATAATGCAGAAATTTCGAATGTGGTCCATGCCCTTCATCTCCAAACCTAAATTTTAGACCGCAAAAGTAGGGATTTTGGAGCTTTTTCGGGCCGTAAAAAAAAAGGCCACACTGGACTTGCCAGCGTGGCCCATTCAAACGACTACTTTCTAGTTCAGGTTAATTCTAATTCCAAGCCGTCTGTAGTTCTCGGAGGGCTTGAGATTACTATTGCCATCCAACTTCAGAATTATCAATGCAGTTTTGCCGGTTTGCGCAGGGAAACCGGGCAAAATGGTTAACCCTGTGAAGTTTACCTTACTCGCACTTGCGGGAAAGTCCAAATTACCATTCAACGTGTAGTGTACACCTTCCTCTGCAACAATCGTATTTGCATTCAAAAGACTTGCTGGCACTTCGTCTCTGGTAACCGTGATTGCCTCAGCAGCACTCAATTGCGCACCCACCAGATTAACTTGGTAGGATGGCGTTCCGGACGCTCTGGTCAAGGCGGTGAGCAACGGGAAGCTTTGGCCTGCGGCCTTCGCGTTTGTCACCGCTTGTTCAAACTCAACCTGCGCACCGAGAAACAACACCTCACGGTCTTCAAAACAGGAAGACAACAACCCAAGGGTGAGTATTGAAAAGAAAGCTAAAGATCTCAAATTCTTCATAGTCAAAGCCATTTTAGTAGTTCGCATTTTGCTTCAAATTAGGATTGGACTGGATTTCCCGAATTGGTATCGGGGCTAGAATTCGGTAATCATCGTAGGGAACGTTTCCAGTTGACTTCGTAAGCCCTAGGCCTCGTCTTTTCATGTCAAACCATCGATCACCTTCCCAACCCAGTTCAAGTTGGCGCTGAAGGTAAATCGCATTTAATAAGGCCGCACCCACTACCGTATTATCGTAGGGGGCAAGGCCAGCTCGTTGTGCAATGACATTTACGTCAGCGCGTGCTGCATTTTCATCAGGAGCAGCTTTTCGGAGGCGGGCCTCCGCACGGATCAAATGCAGTTCTGAGGTACGCATTACCGGAATATTATCCATATACACAGTACCCGTTTTGCCTAGAAATTTGGTGCATTCAATAACAATAGACCCTGAACGGTTCAGACCATTTTCATAAAGTGTACGTCTGACATCGCCAACCGGGAACAGGCTGAGGTATGCCGATGTGGGTACCACGGCACCCCATCCACCCAGTGTTGTGGAAGGAGGCAGCGCAATACGAGTAGTAAAGGCAGACTGAACAGACTCATTTACACCGATGGTCTCGCTATCCGTTGTAAAGGTGACTTCAAACAGAGACTCGGGATGTACCCGTTGACGCCAATCTGCCACATAAGAAGCGTTTGTAGAAAGATTACCTTTTAACGCCAGCGCCTGAGTAGCATATGACTCGGCATTATCGAAGTCACGATTATAGAGGGCAACTTTCGAATACAGGGCAAAAGCAAAAGCACGTGTGACATAAGTCGGGCCACCCGCGGTGGGCGCTTTTGTGATGGCCACGTTCAAATCGGCATACATCTGGCTGTAAACCTCAGCCTGAGTAGCCCTTGATTTCAGTTCGATCTGGCTTGGATCAAGCACGCCCGTCAGGAATAAGGGTACACCGCCAAAATCAACCGATGGCGATGGGGCCATGCCTGGTTCATAGGCGTATGCCCTCATGAGGTCAAAATAGAACAAAGCACGCAGAGCCCGGATTTGGCCTTCCACCGAGTCACGAAACGAATCGGTAATATTTGCTGAAGGGAGGGCCTCCAACAAAATATTGATTTGGTTAATCACGTTGTAGGCTGTTGCCCAGTTGCCAAAATGGTTGTTGGGAGCATTGGCACCTTGCTGCACATACCGACCACCTGCCCGATTGATAATCCGCGCGTTGTCCGCTAGCGCCTCAGCTGTAGCAACAAAATCACGACCATAGAGCAGGGTACTTTTCAAATTGCTGTAGATGTTCGCCAGGTTCGCGGTGATACCCTCCGGTGTCTTCAGCGCCTGTGACGAATCAATAGACTGCCGAGGATCGATTTCTAATATGGACTCGCAAGAGGCAAAAACTAATAAGCTTGTCAATAGGCTTAAAGAATATATTTTTTTCATGATTTCTTCGTTAAGACAGTTTAGAATCCAACTTGAATACCAAACGTATAGTTTCTCGTCTGAGGAATGATACCTTCGGTTCCATTACCGGTGTCCTGAAATTCCGGATCATATCCGGTCCACTTTGTCCATGTAATCAAATTAATCGCCTGTGCGTAGATACGAGCATTGCTGATTTTCAACCTACCCAAAATGTTTTGCGGAAGATTGTAGGCCAGGGTAACTTGCTTCAAACGAATGAAGCTTGCATCCTCATAGAACCTAGCGGTTGTCTGATATGACGAAATAGTGGATGCTATCTCGGTTCGATTTAGCGCAGGCCTCGGCACGGAGGTGATTTGTCCGGGTGTTGTCCATCGTTCTTCAAAAAAGGAATACCGGCTGTTCCGCGGCACACCACCCAAGTCAGCCATTCGGAAGTGCTGAACATTCGCCACCGTGCGTCCGTAGTCATACTGGAAGAAGAAACTAAATTCAATGCCCTTGTACGTCAACGTGTTGGTAAAACCCCCGAACATATCGGAAAAATTCTGATGCCCCATCGGTACTTGATCCGCGGCAACACGTAAGTAGGTCAGGTTTCCATTTATATCGTAATGCATGGGCCTCCCGTTGGCCGGATTAACCCCCGCATATGGGTTATTAATGTTGGTTCCGAGCGGATAGCCAACCCGAATGGCGAGGTTACCCGGTAGGACTTGAAGACCGTCAAACAGGCTTACCACCTCATTCCGCAAGAATGTGATGTTGAAGTTTGAGGTCCACTTAAAGCCATTCCGATCCAGATTGATAGTTCGTAGCTCAAATTCGAGCCCTTCGTTCTTTACCTCACCAACGTTTTTGGTGATACTGTTAAAGCCGGAGGTTTGAGGAAGTGACTGAGCCAATAACAAGTCCTTGCTCAATCGTTGAAAGACTTCAACTGATCCACTAATGCGGTTGCCAAAGAAACCGTAGTCTACCCCGATGTTCGTGGTCTGGTTTCTCTCCCAGCGTAAGTCCGCATTCCCCATTTGGCTAGGGCCAATTCCGGTAACGCCACCGTAAACCCCGCCCAAGCCATACAGGCTGCGCGAATCAAAATTACCAATCTGATCATTACCGGTTGTTCCGATGCCGGCCCGAAGTCTGAGATCGGAAACAAATTCAGCTCCCTTCATAAAGTTCTCCTCAGTTAAATTCCACGCACCCGAAATTGACGGGAAGAATCCATACTGGGAATCTGAACCAAATCTCGAAGATCCGTCATATCGCATCGTCACTGACAGGATGTACTTCTTGTTATAGTCATATTTGAAGTTACCAAAGAAGCCAGCCCGCTTAAATCCAGTCCAAAAGCCACCAACGGCAAACGGAATGGCGGCAGCGTTTGGTGTACTGAAGTCGGGTGTCGGGAAACTTCGGCCAGTGAAACTATTTCCTTCGTTAATTTCCTCGCGATACTCAAAGCCTACCAAAGCGGAGGCGTTATGTACGGCTGCAAAGGTCTTGTTGTATGTAAGGGTAGCATTTCCCTGCAGGTTGCTATTGACGTTGTTACCTGTAGTCTGAGTACCCTTAATGTTAAAGTAGTCGCTCAAGCGGGGATCGCCATAAAATTCGGATCTGAGGTTTCGATAATCCAACCCACCAAATACCCGGAAGGTAAGGCCATCAATAATCTTATAGTTCACGGCCAAATTGCCGACAAATTGATTGGTGAGACCTTTCGATTTGATATAGTTTGCGTTAGCAATCACATTTTGGCTTAAGTCCCCGACAATGACATCACCAGATGCCGGCAATCCAAAGAAACCGGAACTCTCACTGGGATCATAAATTGGATTGAACGGCAGAATAAGTGGGGAGGCATACTGGGGCGCTCCAAATGCTGTGGTTCCCCGGGCATCTCCATACGGCCCACGCTGAGTAATTGAACTAACATTAAGCCCTATCTCCGTAGAAACCTTACTATTAATCTTGTGGGTCAGATTGAGTTTGCCACCCAACCGTTTGAAATCAATATTGATTAAACTGGCATCCTGGCCATTATAGGCCATTGATGCATAGAATGTGGTAGCATCATTTCCGCCACTCATTGACAACTCAAGATTGTCGATTGTTCCGGTCTTAAACGACTCCTTTTGCCAGTCATACGTGGGCAATGCAGCAATATCTTGTTCCGTTAAGGTTGTAGGAAAGCCAAAGTCCGCGAGGACTGCCTGCCGCACCTGGTCTTCCGTGAGCGAAGGGTTGGCTGTAAGTCTGGCCTCCTTCCTTACCTGAAAGAGCTCTTGTGTATTGAGCATCCTGAGCGTGGGCATCGGCTCCACAAAACCCTTGTAATAGTTGAGGTCAAAGCGGGTTTTTTGTCCTGACTTTCCTTTCTTAGTTGTAATGATAACTACCCCGTTCGCTGCCTGCGATCCGTAGATGGACGCATTGGCTGCATCTTTCAGCACATCAATTGACTCAATATCATTGGGGTTCAAAAAAGCCAGCGGGTTATTACTTACTGTGCCGCCCCCATCGTTCCGATTATTGAGTTGGACACCATCAACGATGTACAAAGGTTCATTGCCAGCCGTGATTGACCCTAGCCCGCGAATTCGAACGTTCACTGCTCCACCGGGAACCCCGTTTGCCGACAAGACCTGAACGCCCGCGGCCTGCCCTTGCAAGGCGCGGTCAAAACTTTGCACTGGCATATTTCTCAGCGCCTCTCCGCGCACCGAACTAACGGCTCCCGTCAATTCGCGTTTGGGCGTAACCCCATAACCAGTTACAACCACTTCGCTTAGCTGAGTCGCATCCTCGTCCAGCGAGACATCAACAGTACTTTGCTGACCTACGGTTACTTCTTTATTTATGAAGCCAATAAAGGAGAAGATCAGGACATCGCCAGAATTTCCGACTGTCAATGTAAACCGACCATCCGCGTCAGTTGCGGTTCCTGTTGCCGTACCCTTGATCACAACATTCACTCCGGGTAGCGGGCTACCATCGGCACTTGCGGTCACGCGGCCGGAAACGGTCCTTTGCTGAGCAAATGTGCAGATACTGCTCAGAAAAAGAAGAAAAACAGATAGCAGTAAATTTTTCCCCATAGTATTATGATTTTGATTGTAAATTTTCGAGCCGGTAAAATAACGATAGGATTACAATAATTACAAACTCAAATAAACAGACTGCCTCAGTCGGTTTTAAACGGTAAAAAACCGTTCAAGAAATGTTTTCTATCAGTTTTTTCCACTCTAAACGATCAGCGTTTCGGTGAGTTAGCATCAATTCAAACAACACCTGCTGAGCGAACCCGAGTTCAGCTGCAACACGGGAGCAATACCGGATTTCGTCCCGATAAAGCTTCTCGTCAATTTTCATGAGTTGGACGAGACTAAAAAGGAAATCAAATTTTTCTTGCGGGCTTAACGCGGGCGGGATATTCATTTGGTGATGGCGCTCAAACAGCGGTTCCACGGCCGCCTGAGCCAGCCCATTAGCGCGACCAATGTTGAAGATATAATCACGCTCGCGATCGGAAACTTCATGATCAATCGAAGCAAGATTAATGAGCAGTTTCAGATGCGCAATCGCGTGGGTATCCATGCCTACTTGATGAGTTCAGCATCCACCAATATGAAATTGCCGTGCTCCAGATCGGAATCGTTCAGCTTCAACTTGCCCTTTACTCGAATGTATTGATCCGGTTCGAACTTACCGGGCTTCGACTTGAACCACACTTCCGCGATGGACTCCGGACCCGCCCCTCCGCAAAAAAAACACTGACTGAACGGATACTTCGACAAAATGATGTAGGCATCGCCTTCAATATCAATGGGCAGGTAATGGCCCTCCAGCTCAAATTCCTTTCCAACCATATCCTTTAAAGCCTGGGGGAAGGCCGGGTACAAGAAATACTCGCCTGCCTTTTCATTGTACTTGGCTTCAAATTTTGTTTTAGCAAACGTAGCCCATCCCTCGGTTTGAGAAAAAACCGGTGAGACCACTAGGCAAAACAGCAAAAACAGCAAAACGCGCATAGAGCTATATATGAGGTAACAAATAACGCAATCCGAAGTTAACCGGCCAACACTTTGTGAATGTCGGTTCGGTAGGCCTGAACAGCGGGAACCAGCGAACACACGATACCCAACAGCAAACTCCCCGCCAAAATCCAAAGTTCGGATGTGTAAAACACGTAAGCAGTAAAGCCAGTCTGGCTGCCCTCCTTCACCCACCACGTGAAAAGAAACAGTACTCCGTGGCCCATGGCCAACCCCAACACACTTCCCATCAGTGTCATCGCAATGCCCTCCGCCAACATAGTGACGAAAAGACGGGACCGACTGGCGCCCATAGACCGCATGATCGCCAGATCGTATTGCCGCTCCTTCAACGAATTGTATAACGCCAGAAAAATACTCAGCGCTGAAATAAAGATCAGAACATAGGCGAAACCCATCAGTACATCCGCACCTACACCGAGAATGGAGAAAAGACGGGCCGTTTCGAAGGCGGGCGAAGCCGCCTGCATATTCGTTTGCGCGTTAATGTACCGCGGCAGTTGAATCGCGGCCATCGGGTTGCGAAACTCCACCAGCAGGGAGGTAATTTCCTTTACGCTGTCACCCGCATTCACCGTGGGTACTATGGGGGAAGGATGTTGAACCGGCTGCTCATCATGCTCATGCTCGTCCTCCTCATGTTCTTCATGCACGGCCCATACGGTTCCCACATTGGTGAATAAGAGGTTATCGATAACACTGTTGGTCTTTTTTAGCACACCGGTGCAAACCATGGGCTCCTGGTCATGGGCATGGCCGTCCGCTCCAAGCCCATGCTGGCTCACCAATCTATCACCCACTTTTACGCGGGCAAAGGCAGCCACATTCGCGCCTGCCACCACTTCCATGTCTTTTTCCCACCATTTGCCCTCCTGCAGGTCGGCTTCATACAAATCGGTGTATGCGCGATTGGTGCCCACAATCCGATAGCCCTGGTAGCTATCGCCCAAGGCCAGGGGAATCACGCTCTTTACAAGTCGATTTTTCGCGAGTTGCTCCGCTTCATTCAGTTTGATATTGCCCGTGGGGAAATCCACATGAAAAATCGAGCACAGAATGAGTTGGAGAGGACTGCCCTTGGCACCCACCACCAAATCAATGCCGCGCACATTGTCTTTGATCTTCTCTTGAAACTGTTGGTTGAAAACCAATAGCACGGTGATCACCGCTATACCCAACCCCAGCAACAGCACGTTCAAAAAGGTGTTCAGCGGCTTCGCTTTCAGGTAACTCCAAACCAGTGTGATCAGGTTCATCATGCCGGTAATACCATTTGTCGGGTGATCTTGGCTTTCAAACGCTGATCGTGCGTAGCCACCACTAAAGTAGCCTTTTGCTCGCTGGCCACGGATAGCAACAAGTCGCTGACTCGTTCACAGTTTTTATCATCCAACGCACTGGTGGGCTCATCGGCAAAAATTACATCAGGCTTGTTGACTACCGCGCGCGCAATAGCCACGCGTTGTGCCTGGCCCTGGCTGAGTTCACGTACCTGCGCACTTTTGCGGTTCAGCAGGCCGAGGCGATCCAATACCTCGTTCACGCGTTCTTCACTTTGCGGCAACTCAGCCAGAAAGGGCGCCATGAGTAAATTCTGACGAACACTCAGTGCCTGCAGAAGATGGTTTCGCTGAAAAACAAACCCGAGGTGCTTACCCCGAAAATGGTCGAGTGCGGATTCCGACAACTGCGTGATATCCGTGTCATGGATGCGAATCGTTCCCTGTTGCGAGCGGAGCAATCCGCCCAGCAAATGCAAAAGAGTTGTTTTACCACTGCCGGACTCACCTAATAAAAGACAGTGTTCCCCGCCCGCGAGTTTAAAGTCAGTAAACTGGATGGCTTTTGCGCCCGGATACGCGTACTCAACTGATTTTATCTCGACCATGGATAATGCAAAGTAGAACCTCTGGGCAAAAACAACAAGTGCCGGACTTCAACATCCGGCACTTGTCAGCTAAAACTGCCTTTGTTTAATTTTTGTTCAGCGGCTGATAATCTTTAAACGGATTGATGACCACTTTTTCCATCAGGGTGCGGTAGGCCGGCCATTGGGTGGTATAGAATCCATTAACCTTATTCACAATTTCCGTCACTTTTTCCTGTGCGTGCTGAAATACTCTGCGGTCGGTGTCGCTGATGGGTTCGCGTGAACGCGCAATGTATTGCTGAGCTGTACCCACATACGAATAGCGGCTCGGATCAGGGCTTCGCACAATGCCCTGGCGCTTGTCCTCTTTACCCAGGATGTAGTCAAACATGGCATTAATGGAGTCCTTCATTGCTTTCGATTTGTCGAGCGCTTCCTTGAGATCCGTGCGTTTGGAATCCTTCATGCGCTTCTCAAAATCTTCAATCAACTCCTTCGATTCGCGTAAACGGTCGCAGGCCTGGGCCGTTACCTTGGTCATCTTCTGCAGATCTTTGCTCATGGCATAGCGAGCCTCCAGCACACTGGCGGGGGCATCGATACGCGGGTCCGCCTTTACAGTAACCAGAGTGCTGTCTTTTACGCCACCAAACGTGAGACGCACTTTGTAAGTGCCGGGCAACACGGTGGGACCAAAGCCGCCAAAACCTCCGCGACCGCCACCTCCGGTAGTCCGCTCGCGTGCGGGTCCCCGCTCGCCTTGCTCATTGAGAGCCCAGATCATACGACTCACTCCGTTGTCTTCCGGTGCTTTTTGCCGAATCGTGTTCACCAGTTCATTCCTGGCATTGAAGATTTCCACTTTTATGGAGTCGTATTTTACAGCCGGCTTCTTCTCCTCAGGCTTGGGCTCTGGCTTTACATCGGCCTTGCCTTTACTGTCCTTTCCGGGAGCAGGCTTTTCGGTCGGCTTTTCATCTTTTTTGGCCGCTGGTTTATTGATTACGTACGTCAGTCGTGCACCCATCGGGCGGTTCTGACCTTCATAAATTGCATCGGCATTAAACCGGGGGCCTGAAGGTTGTTGCAGCGAAGCCAGATACGCATCCGGAGCCGAGAACAACCTGGCCGTGGCGGTTAACGCACCGGTGCCGGCTTTGGCCATATCGCGCAACGGGCGGATATCATCCAGCACCCAGATGGCGCGACCAAACGTGCCGATCACCAGATCGTGTTCACGCGGATGGATAACCAAATCCATCACGGGTACACCGGCCGGAAAACTGTTTGTCCAACGCGTCCAGTTCTTTCCTTCATCAATGCTCACAAACAATCCGTTTTCGGTGCCGAGGAACATGAGGCGGGGCTCCACGGGATCCTGTACAACTGCAAGGGTGTAATTGCTCTCGCCCACTTGTGCCGGGGCCACAAGGCTTTCCCAGGTCTTACCATAGTCTTTCGTGCGGAACAAGTACGGTTTGTAATCAAACTGACGGTAGTTGTTGACCACCACAAAAGCTTCACCCGCATTGTATTTGCTTGCCTGAATCTGAGGCACCCAGGCATTCTTAGGCATGCCGATAATCATCGGGGTCGTATTAGTCCACGTCTTGCCACCGTCCTGCGTTACCTGAACGTTGCCGTCATCCGTGCCCACCCAAATGACACCCTCTTTTGCCGGGCTGGGTGCAATAGTCAAAATGGTGCAGTGATTTTCGGCACCTGTAGCATCCATGGTCAGGCCACCGCTTTCAAACTGCTTTTGCTTGTCCGGGTTATTCGTAGTTAAGTCAGGCGAGATAATCTCCCAGGTATCGCCCTTGTTCGTTGATTTGTGAACGAACTGGCTTCCGTAGTAGATCGTGGCATTGTTGTGTGGATCCTGAGCCAGGCCCGCATTCCAATTGTAACGTAATTTGAAGTCAGCGTTGGGATGGGTGGGGCGAATGAACTTGGTGTAACCGGTTTCGAGATCAAAGCGCCCCAGATTACCACCCTGTGACATCGCGTATCCGTACCGGCTGTTATCCGGATCGGGCGCCACATCAAAGCCATCGCCAAAGAATACTTCCTGCCAATACGAGTTCCGGATGCCGGAACTGCGCCACACATAGGCCGGGCCAACGTAGGAACCATTGTCTTGCAATCCGCCATACACGTTGTAGGGTTGATCCATATCTACATTGATGTGATAAAACTGCCCAACCGGTATGTTTTCGGAATACATCCAGGTTTTACCCATGTCGCGGGTGATATTAACACCACCGTCATTACCGTCAATCATGAATGACGGATCCTCGGGATGAATCCACCACGCGTGGTGATCGGGGTGAACACCCGAATAGGGCAACAAGCTGCGAAACGAGCGCCCCCCATCTTCGCTTACGTTAACAACCGAAAAGATGGAGTACACGCGGTTTTCATTTTTTGAATCCACATAGAGTTCATGATAGTAGAACGGACGATCTCCGATTTCCTCCTTGTCGTTGACCTTTGTCCACTTCTCCCCACCGTCAGTCGATTTGTACAATCCGTTCTTCTTCGCCTCAACCAGCGCATACACGACTTCAGGTTTACTGCGGGCGATGGCCAGGCCAAAGCGCCCCAGCTCACCTTCCGGCAAGCCATCCTTGTCGGTAATTTTCTTCCAGGTTTTGCCACCATCATAGGTGATGTGCAGCCCTGATCCCGGCCCACCGGATTTAAACGTCCACGGTTGCCTGCGGTGCTCCCACATGGCAGCGATCAATTTGTTCGGGTTGGAGGGATCCATCACCAGGTCGGCACAACCGGTTCGTTCATTTACAAAAAGTACGCGCTCCCAGGTCGCTCCGCCATCTGTAGTTTTATATACTCCACGCTCCGGGTGGTCGCCCCAAGGGGAGCCAATGGCACCCACATAAACGGTATTCGGATTTTTTGGGTCGATGATGATGCGATGAATGTGTCGGGTTTTTTCGAGCCCGGTTTTTTTCCAGGTTTTACCGGCATCCAGTGACTTATAGAGACCATCGCCTCCGTTGAGACTGTTTCGGGGATTACCTTCACCCGTGCCCACCCATACAACCGAAGGGTTGTCCTGCTGGATGGTGATCGCCCCGATTCCCTGGGTGGTTTCTTTGTCGAAAATCGGCTCCCAGGAAACTCCGCCACTGGTTGTCTTCCAAACACCTCCGGAGGCCGCGCCCGCGTAAATGATGTCAGGATTGCTGACCACGGCATCTATGGCCGTAATGCGACCGCTCATGGCAGCCGGGCCAATGCTGCGCGGCTTCATGCCTTTGAGCAGCTCCATATCCAGTTTTTGTGCCACCGCAGCAACTGAAACCAGAGCCAGTGCATACAGTAGAAAATATTGTTTCTTCATTGACTTGATTTTAAGCCGTCAAAGGTAAAAAGGTGGCGATGCCGGACGACAGGGCTTTTTGCCATATGCCCTTTTGAGCGGATGATTTGCCGCGGGCTGTTACGGACGGTAAGTTTTACAATTTGTTACATTCCCATGCCGTTAGAATCCGTTCCTTTATACCAAACCCCCGCCCATGTTCTTCAACTACCTGCAGCTGGCTTTTCGCAACCTCAAGAAACAGCGAGGCTACGCCACGATCAATATTTTGGGTTTAGCGATTGGCCTTGCCTCGGCCATTTTCATTTTCCTGTATGTAAAGGACGAACTGACCTTTGATTCACAGCATCCGGACGCGGACCAAACCTACCGGCTTGGCTACCGCATCGATTTCCCCAATGGCGACCGGCAGGCATACCCCGCTGCACCAGCCGGGTGGGACAATTATATAAAAGACAACTACCCCGGTATTGAGCGCATTACCAGTTTCACCAATACCGGCATGCCCACCAGCATAAACTATGAAGAGAAGGATCGCATCGTTTTGACTGAAGAAATCATTTGGGCTGAGAGCACCTATGGAGAAACGTTGTACCTGCCCCTGACTCAGGGAAATGCCGCAACAGCTCTCAAAGGCCTCAACAGCATGATCGTGAGTGAGAGTGCCGCGCAAGAACTTTTTGGTTCGGATGATCCGCTCAACCGACTTGTTTCGGTCAGCCACCAGTGGATGACGCAGGGTAAAAAAATCACCATGATGGTGACGGGCGTTTACCGCGACATGCCGGCCAACACGCACCTGCGTCCAGAATTCATTTGCAACATTTTGTCACTGAAAGAGAACATGCCCAACCTGGAAGATGCGCTAAACACCTCCATGGGCGATGGCGATAACGGATTCTGGACACAATCCTTTTTTGTTTGCACGGATGAATCCAAAATCCCAGCGATTCAGGAAGATCTGCAAAAAAGAGCCAACGCTATCATCGAGAAATACAAACTTGATTTCAAGTTCCGCCCATTAGTTCGCAAAATCACCGATGTACATTTCGATCAGGATATTGACTGGTCCATATCACACAAATCGGCCGACAAGAAGTATGCCTACGTGTTTATTACTATCGCGCTGTTGATCCTTCTCGTGGCCTGCATCAATTACATCAACCTGGCCACGGCAAAATCGGCCAGCCGTGCCCGGGAGATTGGATTGCGCAAGACGTTTGGTGGCATTCGAAGTCAACTGGTGGTTCAGTTTTTATCTGAGTCGTTCTTGCTTGTCGTGCTGGCCGCCACGTTAGCAATTCTGTTGGTGGCCTTGTTTATTCCCGCATTCAATCACATCACGACCAAGGCATTCACGATATACTCCTTGGTTGATCCCGTCATGTTATTGATCGTACTGGGTGTCGTTATTTTGGTTACTCTCCTGGCTGGCAGCTACCCGGCCCTTTTTGTTTCGGGTTTCGAGCCAGCCACCGTACTCAAGGGTAAGTTTGCGTTCAAAAAAGGCAGCAACGTATTCCGTCAGTTTCTGACCACCGTGCAGTTTGTGGTAGCCGTAACGTTGCTGACGGGTGCCGTAATGGTGGTGAGACAAATGGACCTGATGCGCAACTCCAAACTAAATGAGGCCGGAAAACAGATTGTGTCTATTCGGTATGGCGGGTTCATCGGGGCAGCCACCAATCAAAAATATCTGGCGTTCAAAGACCGCGTTCTGCAAAATCCGGTCATTGAAGCCGTGACGTTAGCCAATCACCTGCCACGGCTTGACTATTTTGGGCCAATTGGCATGCAGATGCAGTTTCCGGATGTAAACGATGAAAGATATGAGTGGTACCAACTCAATGGCGACTACGACTTTCCAAAAACGTTTGGCCTGAAATTGATCGCAGGTCGGAATTTTGACGCAGCCAATCTGCGGGATTCAACGGCTGTTTTGCTGAACGAGGCAGCTGTCAAGGCGCTGAAGCTGACGCCAAATGAGGCGGTTGGTAAAACGATTGTACGGCCTGATTATGTCATGGGGTACTCGATGCCCGATAGCACCAAAGCACCTGTGAGCGGGCTGGTTGTAGGTGTAGTCGAGGACTTTCCTTATCGGTCGATGCGCAACAAGATTGACCCGCTGGCCGTGTCGCCAAAACCGCACACAGACGATCGCATTATTCACGTGCGGGTGGCCGCTGGAAAATTGGGTGAGGCAATTCCCTCTATGGAGCAGCAATGGAAAAGTGTATTTCCCGACTTCGGCTTTGACCACTGGTTTGTGGACGATGAATTCGGCCGCATGTATGAAAATGAAACCCGGATTTCACAGCTCACCGAAAAATTTTCCGCGTTGGCCATCCTGATCACATGCGTTGGTTTGTACGGGCTGGCCGCTTTCTTGTCTGAACAGCGTACTAAAGAAATCGGCATTCGAAAATCCCTGGGCGCCACGAATCTTCAGGTGCTGCTGCTGCTGTTAAAGACTTTTGGGCTGCTTCTGCTCATCGGCTGTGTGGTGGGTATACCGCTGGCCTACCTGCTTTCGCATCAATGGCTCAAGACATTTGTTTATCAGACTCCGTTAACGATCAGCTTGTTTGTGACCGTAGTCGCCACCATTGCCGGCATTACGCTCGCCAGCGTTGGATACGAATCGCTCAAGGCATCGCTATCGAACCCGGTAAGGGCGCTGAAGCACGAATAGTTCGGAAATAGTTACTGACTCACCGGGGGTAGCGTCAGCTTGTCGGTTCTTCGCGTGCCACCATACAACTCGTATTTGAATAATCGACAATCGAGTTTGGCTGAGAAGAACTCGATTCTGCGCTGGGGCTTCAGGCCTACTTTCTTAGCGAGGTCGAGGTTGCCGGTGAACACGTAGCCGGTGTATCCCGCGCACTTTTGTTTCATGAAGTCCCCCACTCGCTCGTACGTTTTCTCCAACTCCTGAAGCTCTCCTAGTCGCTCGCCATATTCGGGGTTAAAGAAAATAATGGCTGGGGGTTGCGGCAGGCTGGTCTCGGCAAAGTCGCATACCTCAAACTCGATGAATTCTTCAACACCCGCCTGCCGGGCATTGAATCGTGCCTGCTTAACCGATCCTTCTGAAATATCGGAGGCTATAATGCGGTGAGGCAACTTGGGTAATATACGCTGGCTCAGTTTTTCACGTACCGCCCGGTAATCCTCCTCGCGGTAACCCTTGATGTGCCTAAACGCATATTGATCTCGGTACAGGCCGGGCGCACGGCCGGTAGCCATCAGCGCGGCTTCAATAGCCAACGTGCCCGAGCCGCACATGGGATTCACAAAGGGCATGTCGCCTCTCCACTGGGCCGCCATCAACGTGGCCGAAGCCAGGGCCTCCATCATGGGCGCGCGGCCGGGATGAAGGCGATAGCCGTGTTTGGCCAGCGTCTCGCCCGAGGTATCAAGAAAGACTTCGGCTTCATCCTCTTTCCAATACAAATTCACCACGGCACCTTTCAAGTCGGGGCCTGAGTCGGGACGCTGACCGGTTTTTGCACGCAACTGATCGACCACCGCGTCTTTCACCTTCATGTTGATAAACATGGAGTTGTTCACGGTTGGATGCGTAACGGAACCCGTGACGGTGAGATACGTGGATGGCTCAATAATTGACTCCCACGAAATGTCTTTCAACTGATCATACACCTGACCCGGGTGTTCGGCTTTAAATGCTTTGAGGCTGTACAGCACCTGGCTGGCGCACCGGAGTTCCAGGTTCAGCCGGATGCAATCCGTAAGCGTACCCGTGGTCTCCACGCCATTGCTGAACGTGCGCGTTACCGGAAACGCCAGCGCCCGCAGTTCTTCTTCAAGAAATGGAGAAAGCCTCTTTAAGCAGGTAACAACAATTTTGTGCGGGGTGGTCCAGAGGTTCACAGGTAATGGATTTCTTTGAGATCGTACGCGATGGTTTGGCCAGTTTGCAAAATGAGCAAACGCCCGGCTTCATCCACTCCGGTAATCATGCCGGTAAATTTTACACCTGCCGATTCAAACTCGTGCGCGGTGTTCTTCAAATATAGTTGGTTGAGATAGTGAGCCTTGAGCAGTGCCAGGGAGTGCCGAAGGTGATCGTACCGGACTTCCAGATTCAGCAGCAAGGCGTTCAATATCTCTTCCAATGAAAATGTATGCCCGGTAATCTGCAGCAGCGAACTGGCCTGCGGCAGGGAAAAATGCTGTTGATTAACATTCAGCCCAATGCCGATAATGGCATTCGTCCACCGATCACCGATGATTTGATTCTCGATGAGTATGCCGGCCACTTTCTTTTCATTGATCAAAATATCGTTGGGCCATTTGACGACACTCGGTAAGTCCCACTGCGCGAGCGTGTCGGTAATGGCGAGGGCCACTGCCATCGTCAGGTAAAACTGTTGGCGCGGATGAAGAAACACCGGTTTGAGCAATACGGAAAGTGTGAGGTTTTTGCCCGGGTCGGTAACCCAAACGTTACCCCGTTGGCCACGCCCCGAGGTTTGCCGCGGTGTAATCACCACAGCCCCCTCGGGCAGCTCGCCCTGCCCCAGCAAGTTGGCGAGATGGGTGTTGGTGGAGTGACATTCTGGCACATCCACACGGTATTTGCCGAGGAAAAGCGGTTTGGCAGGGATTTTATGCAACCTTTATTTGGTTAAATTTGCAGGCTTGCAAGGTAACGGATAAACACGATTAATGGCTAAACGCAAAACGCTGGATCATGCTGAGAAACTGAGTGCCAGCATCGTTAAGGGAATGCAAGAGAAAAAGGCCAGCCACATTGTGGTGATGGACCTGAGAAAAGTAAAAAATGCGGTGGCCGACTTTTTCGTCATTTGTTCGGGTAACTCGGATAAACAACTGGATGCCATTGCCGAATCCATTGATGAAGAGGTATACAAAGCCTTGAAAGAAAGCCCGTGGCATACGGAAGGCAAACACAATAAAGAGTGGATGTTGCTCGACTACAGCAATGTAGTGGCGCACGTGTTTCGCAAAGACCGCAGGGAGTTTTACGCCCTGGAAAAATTATGGGGCGATGCCGACATCCGGGAAATTGAGGATTAAACCAAACGCCACGGCACACGTTATTCAAAAGTGAAAGAAAACATGGACAGAGAAAGAAAAGATAAAAATCCGCCCAAAGGCGTACGACCGAACTACCAAATGTGGATCATTCTGGCTTTGGTGGCCGTCATTTTGGGCGTCAGCTACTTTAGCCGAATCAGCGAGGTACCCGAAATTCAGGTGAGCCGGTTCACCGACATGGTGGAACGAAAGGACATCAAGAAGATCGTACTGATTAAGAATGAAGAGCAGATTGAAATCACGCTGAAGGCCGAGGCGTTACAAAACAGCATCTATAAAAATGATCTGGAAAAGCGCCCTCTGGGTCTTACGGATGCAGGGCCTCATTATCGAATGAAGATTGGTTCCATCGATAAATTTTACGAACAGTATGACCAGATCACCAAGAACATCCCGCGCGAGCAAAAAGTAGACATTCAGGTTGACAACCGCAGCGACTATACGGGCTTGTTTTGGAATGTGGCCTTCTTGTTTCTGCTGGTGTTTGGCTTCTGGATTTTGATGAGGCGCATGACGGGCGGAGGCGGCCCGGGAGGTCAGATCTTCAATATCGGTAAATCAAAAGCTGCACTGTTCGATGCCGAGAACAAAGTGAAGATCACATTCGAAGACGTAGCCGGCTTAGACGAAGCCAAGGAAGAAATTAAAGAGATTGTCGAGTTTTTGAAAAACCCCGGCAAGTTCACCAAACTCGGTGGCAAAATCCCAAAAGGGGCATTACTGGTTGGCCCTCCGGGTACTGGCAAAACTCTGCTTGCTAAAGCCGTGGCCGGAGAAGCCGGTGTGCCCTTTTTCTCGCTCTCGGGTTCCGACTTTGTCGAAATGTTTGTGGGCGTGGGTGCCGCCCGTGTGCGCGACTTGTTTAAGCAAGCGAAAGAAAAAGCCCCGTGTATCGTTTTCATTGATGAAATTGACGCTATTGGCCGCTCACGTGGACGTGGATCAATGCCGGGCGCAAACGATGAACGGGAGAATACCCTAAACTCGCTATTGGTGGAAATGGATGGCTTTGCTACCGATAGCGGAGTGATCATTTTGGCAGCCACCAACCGCCCCGATGTGCTCGACAGTGCGCTGATGCGCCCCGGCCGATTCGACCGGCAGATTAGTATTGATAAGCCCGATATCGCGGGGCGTGAACATATCTTCCGCGTGCACTTAAAGCCGATCAAACTGGCTAAGGACGTGGATACCAAAAAACTGGCTGCCCAGACACCCGGTTTTGCCGGTGCTGAAATCGCGAACGTGTGCAATGAAGCCGCGCTGATCGCAGCCCGCAGAGATAAAAAAGAAGTGGAGATGCAGGATTTCCATGATGCCATTGACCGTGTCATTGGCGGATTGGAAAAGAAAACCAAGATCATCTCGCCAGAAGAAAAACGTATTGTAGCCTACCACGAAGCAGGCCACGCGGTAGCCGGCTGGTTTTTGGAGCATGCCGATCCGTTGGTGAAAGTTAGCATTGTGCCGCGTGGTGTGGCGGCATTGGGGTATGCCCAATACTTACCCAAGGAGCAATTCCTCTACCAGACCGAGCAACTAATGGATGAAATGAGCATGACTTTTGGAGGTCGGGCTGCAGAAGAAATTGTGTTCGGCAAAATCTCCACCGGGGCACTCAGTGACCTGGAGCGTATTACCAAGATGGCCTACAGTATGGTGACCATCTATGGTATGAACGACAAGATTGGCAACATTTCGTTCTTCGATTCCAAACAATCGGAATACAACTTTAACAAGCCCTACTCCGAGGCAACGGCAGAGCGCATTGACCAGGAGGTGAAGAAGATTGTGGATACCGCTTATGATCGGACAAAGCAACTTTTGATCCTTCATCGGGAACATCTGGAGATCATAGCCAAAGAACTGCTGGAAAAAGAAATTCTCTTCCAGTCCGACCTGGAGCGCTTGATTGGCAAACGCCCCTTCAGTCATCAGACAACGTATGAGAAGTTTACGAGTGCCAATGGTGCCGCGGCAAAGCCGGAGGAGAAACCGGCCGAACCCGTAGCTGACAGTCCGGCTGAAAGCAAAGCCTGAAGATTTTTCAATTAACAATACAAGCCGGTGCATGTCACCGGCTTTTTCTTTTTTGTAACATTGTGCATGACCGAATCTGCGGTACAACTCGGGCCCGATCAAAAGATATTCTTCGCCTCTGATTTCCACCTGGGCGTGCCAACCGCTGCTGACAGCCTGGCGCGCGAAAGGCGAATATGCCGTTGGCTGGATTCGATCCGGCATGAAGCGCACTCCATTTACCTGTTGGGCGATATTTTTGATTTCTGGTTTGAATACCGGCACGCCATACCCCGCGGATTCATCCGGCTGCAAGGCAAACTGGCCGAGTTGCGCGATGCGGGCATACCGATCTTCTTCTTCACCGGCAACCACGACATGTGGCTGTTCGACTATTTCACACAAGAGCTGGGCATCCCGGTCTTTCGGGAGCCCCGGGTGTTGCGGTCAGGTTCGTTACGGCTGATGATCGGCCATGGTGACGGACTTGGCCCGGGTGATTACAGCTACAAGTTTCTGAAGCGGTTTTTCAACAGCTCGATCTGCCAGTGGCTGTTCGCCCGCCTCCATCCGAATTTAGGCATCGCCATCGCCAAGTATTGGAGCCGCCAGAGCCGCATCAGCAACACCAAAAAAGAGGAAAAATTTGAAGGCGAAGAGCGTGAGTTTTTGCTGACGTATTGTAAAGAAGTTGAGTCGAAGGAGCATTTTGATTTTTACATTTTCGGCCACCGGCATCTGCCCCTGGATTTGGCCGTGGCGGCAAACAGCCGTTACATTAATCTGGGCGAATGGGTGCACTTCAACACCTTTGCTGAGTTTGACGGGCAAAAAGTCGTGTTGAAAAAATTCGAAGGATGAGAGTTTGCATCTTGCTGCTGATGTGGCTCGCATCCTTCTCCGTGGCCGGGCAGGAAGTTCGGACGCGATCTATCAAGTTGCGCCAAGTGGTAACCGTATCCGTGGACCGCTTGGGTAATTTCTATGCCGTCTCACAAACAGGCAGACTCAGCAAATACTCACCAGATGGAAAGTTGCTGGCAGCGAAACAGCTCACCGAACATGAACCCCCCACGCTGATAGAACCCTGGAACCCGCTTCGTGTCTTTTTCTACCACCGCAAAACACAGCAAGTGGCCTGGTTTGATTACAACCTGGACGAGTTGTCGATCCTCACGCTTGATCCCGTGTGGGCGGTAGAACCCATCCTGGCTTGCCCAACACCTGACAACAATCTTTGGATATTGGATGGCGGAGATTATTCCTTGAAGAGAATATCCTTGAAAGGCAATGCCATCGTGCTGGATGCCCCGTTGGACACCACCGATTTTGCACCTCAACCGCACGTGGTGCAAATGCGCGAATACCAAAACATGATGTTCATCCTGGATAAAAAGTCAGGTATATCGGTGTTCAACAATGTGGGTCAAAAAATTTTCTTCCTTCCCGCTTCGGGTATTTCCTTCTTCAGCTTTATGGGTGAGGAGTTGTATTACCTGCGGCAAGATGAAATCGTTTTTGTTGATCTTTACACCCAGGAAAAACGGACGCTCAAGGCGCCACCCCCTGTCTCGGCTGCCGTAGTCACCGATGAGCGAATTTTCTACGTTCGGCCGCGCAAACTTGAAATTGTGCCCCACACGCCCCCGCAGAACTAGACACTGTGTTCATTTTTGAACATCTTTGTCCAATGTGATACAGCCATGAGCGCTTTTTTGTCGAAAATGGACGCAGCGGGCACTGGCACATTTTTTTCTTCAGGAACAGCAACTTAAACCCCAACCAAGGTGAACGAAGCAGGAAAAATTCTAATGATCGATGATGACGAAGATGTGTTACTGGCGGCCAAAATGCTTCTGAAAAAATCGAACCACCAGGTAATCATCGAAAAGAACCCCAATAAAATTCCATTCCTGCTTAATAATGACAGTTATGATGTGATCCTGCTGGATATGAATTTCAGCAAGGACACCACCAGCGGCAAGGAAGGCTTTGAATGGCTGAAACAAATCAAAGACCGCGACCCCGATGCGGTGGTTATTATGATCACAGCCTTCGGTGACGTGGAAATGGCCGTGCGCGCGCTAAAGGAGGGTGCAACCGATTTTATTTTAAAACCCTGGCAGAACGAAAAACTACTGGCCACCATTTCTACGGCAATCAAACTGAAAAAGTCGTATAACGAAGTAGACAAACTTCGCAAAGCCAAACAGCTACTCGAAGAGCAAATCAGCCAGCCATTTCGGGACATCATTGGGGAGAGTGCCGCTATTCAAGAGGTGTTCACCCTGATTGACAAAGTAGCTAAAACGGACGCCAACGTTTTGATCCTGGGCGAAAATGGTACTGGCAAAGAACTCGTGGCGCGAGCTCTTCATCAAAAGTCGCTGCGAAAGGATAACTCGTTTGTGGCAGTAGACATGGGCGCTATTACCGAGACGCTTTTCGAAAGTGAACTGTTTGGGCATAAGAAAGGAGCCTTTACCGATGCGCGGGAAGACCGGCCCGGCCGTTTTGAACTGGCCCACGGAGGCACGCTTTTCCTGGATGAAATTGGAAACCTGAGCCTGAGTCTGCAAAGTAAACTGCTCAGTGCCTTGCAATCGCGGCAGGTGACCCGGGTTGGATCGAACCAGGCCATTGAAGTCAACATCCGGCTGGTGTGCGCCACCAACATGAACCTGGACCAAATGGTGAAAGAAGGAAAGTTCAGGCAGGACCTGCTCTACCGCATCAACACGGTGGAAATCAAAATGCCTCCGCTGGCTGAACGCGTGGAAGATATTCCACTGTTGGCCAATCACTTCCTCAGTTACTACGCCAAAAAATACCGTAAGGATGTGGTGAGCCTTTCCAACGAGGCCATGTTGAAACTGAAAAAATACGCCTGGCCCGGTAACATTCGGGAATTACAACATGCCCTGGAGCGGGCCGTTATTATGGCCGACTCCCCCACCCTGCAGGCGAGTGATTTTCTGTTTAACCGGAGCCACGAATCGTTGCCCGCTGCTGACACCCTCAATCTGGATGAAGTAGAAAAAGCCGCTGTGATGAAAGCCATGCAACTGCACAACGGCAATATTTCCAAGGCGGCCGAGGAATTAGGCCTAACCCGTGCATCGCTTTACAGACGCATGGAAAAATATGGCATTTGACAGGCACTCTCCGTTGGTGCAGCGCCTGGCCATACTGTTGGTCACCATGCTGGTCTGCGCCTGGGTGAGCCGCTATGACAACATCACGCTTGTTTTGTTGCTGTTAGGCGCGATTGTATTCCAAGCCTATCAGCTGGTGCAATTGGTGGAGAAGCCAACCCGGTCTGAACCAGCATCCGGACCCCCCACAACCGATGTACAGCCGGGTTTCCGGTTTGACGAGACGACCTTTAGTCTGGTTCCGGCCGATCGGCCCGATTCGCTACCGACACTTAATCAACGCATCCAGGAAGCCTTACAACGGGCACGAAACACGCGTATTGAGAAAGACTCTGACTTTCAGTTTTTCAAAAACATTGTACAGCACGTAGGTATCGGGTTGATTGTTTTTAAGGAGACCGGCCAAATACAGATCATCAACACTGCCGCACGAAGGCTTTTGAAAATCCAGAAGGCCGACCATTTGGATGAACTGGTTCCCATCAGCCGTGAGTTAATCGACACATTCCAAAAATTAAAAACAGGCGGACGCGAACTGGTGCGGGTGAAGCTGAGCGATGAGGTGAGTCAGCTATCGGTATATGCCATCGAACTGACCGTGCGCGGTGAGGCGGTGAAGCTGATTTCGATGAGTAACATCCAAAGCGAACTCGAGCAGAAGGAAATGGAAGCCTGGCAAAACCTCGTGCGCGTGCTCACCCATGAAATTATGAACTCGGTGACGCCCATCTCTTCGCTGGCCGGCATTGTCGAGGAAGAGCTTCGTAGTTACTTAGGTAGCGCAAAAAGTCTGCCGGCTGAGCAACTGGGTGATATGCATCTTTCCGTTCAAACCATCAGTAAGCGCAGCGAGGGCCTGATTCATTTTGTAAAAGAGTTTCGAAGTCTGACACAAGTGCCCAAACCGCGGCTCGACCATGTGGCCGTTCGCCCGCTGTTACATGAAATTACGCTCCTGCATAAGAAAGAATGTGCGGAGGCTGACATTGAGGTAGTGATCAACGTGCAACCCGAGCAACTGGCGCTCCAGGCCGACAAAAATCTGGTCGAGCAGGTGCTGATCAATCTCTTTCGAAACGCAGTTCAGTCGTTCGAACAACCCACAAACCGGAAAATAATGCTTACGGGCTTTTTGATGGAAGACCGCCCGGCCATTTCGGTCAAGGATACCGGGAGCGGCATTGAACCCGAGGCGCTGGAAAAGATTTTTATCCCCTTTTACTCCACTAAGAAAACAGGTTCCGGCATTGGGCTCAGTTTGTCGCGCCAAATCATGCGGCAACACAACGGCAGCATTTCGGTAAAGTCAGCCGTAGGTGCCGGTACCGAATTTATTCTCCGATTTTAGTTAGTTTTGAGTTGCTATGCAGGACATTCAGAAAAAAATCGCAGCCATTCTGATCGATAAACTCGGAATTCCGGAATCCGAGATAACCCCCGATGCCAGTTTTGTAAAAGATTTGGGCATTGACTCGCTCGACTACGCAGAGTTGGTGATGGAATTTGAGCAAACGTTTGACATCAAAATTCCGGATGACGATGCCGAGAAAATGCAGACCATTGGGCAGGCTGCCAACTACATTAAGGAAAAACTCAATAAGTAGTTATCGCTGCAACTCAAACCAACTGCAGAAACGTTTCATGCGGGCGGTAATGGCGGGTTCAAGCGCCAACGGAGAGTGCTGGCCCAACCGGGTGTAATGCCATCCCTTTCGTTGTTCATCCCAGAAAACAACAAACTGGTCAGTCGATATCATGACCACGTCCATCTCATAAATTTCTTCCCCTTCTTTATCCAGCAAACCCGTGTACTGCAACAAGACGTGATCCTGCTTCACCAATTCTCCCTTATTGCACTCCACGCTGCTCAGGCGCATCAGAAGCCTGGATTCGGTGTTCCAGGCTTTAAACTTAAATTTACGCGGTTTGAACTCCATGATCTCGGATGGGCGAAAATAAGAAGGTATTTTTTGTCATCAATAAATTTTCCGGCTCGGGGTACAGCCCGCAGGTGGAGGGGTTGATCACGGATTATTGTGCCGCACAAGGTTGGCAGGCTACGTTGGAGTTTACAAAAGGAAGAGGGCATGCCGTAGAACTTGCTCAGCGTGCGGTGGCCGAAGCCTTTGACGTGGTGGTCGCCATGGGTGGCGATGGTACGGTGAACGAAGTAGCGCAGGCCGCCCTGCATCAAAACATTTCGATGGCGATTTTGCCCAAAGGGTCGGGCAATGGCCTGGCCCGACATCTCGGTATTCAGCTATCGCTAAAAAAAGCATTACCGATACTAGCCAGCCGAGACACCATTCTAATGGATGCGCTGACCGTCAATGATCGGATTTCGGTTAATGTGTCGGGTATCGGATTCGATGGTCACATCGCAAATCTGTTCGATCGGGGCTCCAGCCGTGGGTTGACCGGATATGCACGGCTTGTCCTTCGCGAATACTTCCGCTATCCGGAAGCAAAAGCCATTTTGACCCTTGACGGAAAACAATCGGAGTCGACCTCTTGGGTGATTGCCTTTGCCAATTCCTCTCAGTTTGGCAATAATGCACGGATCGCGCCCCAGGCCTCCGTTTGTGATGGCGTAATGGACGTAGGCGTAGTCCGCCACATTACGCTTGCCAAACTGCCCCGCGTGGTGTGGCAATTGTTCCGCGGCCAACTTCACGAATCCAACGAGGTAAGCGTTCGAAAGGCCCGGGAAGCAACCGTGCGGTTCGAGCAGCCGCGAGCATTTCACATTGATGGCGAAGCCAGCGGAGCGACCAGCGAATTGGTCGTCAGAATTTTACCGGGCGCCATCCGCCTCCTCGTTCCCGAGGGAAAGAAGCGGAATCCGTAAATCAGGGGTCACATTTTTTCAGCCTTATATCCAGCCTGTTCTACAACACCGTAAGAATCTTGTCGGGGTTTGTGTAGCCAACCTCCCAGCTGTCTGACTTCGATCAAACGCCACCTGGGATATCACTTTGTGTCGGTCTCTTCTCTAAAGCCTCCAGCAAAATTAAATCTTGGCCAATTTTAACCGCAAACTGTTGCCTACCACACTCACGGAGCTCAACGCCATGGCAGCACCTGCAATCATGGGGTCGAGTAAGAATCCGTTAACAGGGAATAAAACACCAGCTGCCAATGGGATGCCAATGACATTATAAATAAAGGCCCAGAATAAATTCTGGCGAATACCCATTACGGTTTTGGTAGAGAGGTTAAGTGCTTTGGGAATGGCGTTGAGGTCGGACGTAATCAGCGTCATTTTAGCCACATCCATGGCAATATCTGAACCTTTACCCATCGCAATGCTGACATCGGCCTGAGCCAATGCATGGGAGTCGTTAATGCCATCGCCCACCATCGCCACCACTTTTCCCTCGACTTGCAATTGCTTTACAAACTCTGCTTTTTCAGCAGGTAACACTTCGGCTTTGTAATGTTTTAGTCCAACTTGCTTAGCAACAGCAGCTGCCGTCTGTTGATTATCACCTGTCAACATATATACATCAATACCTTTGTCTTGAAGTGTTTGTATGGCAGATTTCGATGTCTCTTTAATCTTGTCCGCAATAGCAATCAACGCTAATACACTATTTTGATTAGCAAAGAAAACCACGGTCTTAGCTTCGCTTTGCCAGTACATAGCTTTTTGCTTCACCTCTTCTGTCAGTTCGATATTTTTTTCTTCCATCAGCTTTTGATTGCCGAGGTAGAATGTTTCAGCTGACGCTTGGGCCTTCACGCCCTTTCCAGTAATGCTTTCAAATCCGCTCAGCTGAATGGATTGTACATTTTTCTCTTCTAGCCGATCAACAATTGCTTGTGCCAACGGATGCTCGGATTGAACTTCGATCGAATATAAAATATTTTGATATAAGGGTGCCGCGCGCTCACCTTCCAACCACACCAGATTGGTCACCATAGGTTTTCCTTCGGTGATCGTTCCGGTTTTGTCAAGAATGATCACATTCACTTTGTGAGCCAATTCCAAGCTTTCAGCATCTTTAATCAGAATATTATTTTCAGCGCCCTTGCCAACGCCCACCATGATGGCGGTAGGAGTAGCTAATCCCAGTGCGCAGGGACAAGCAATGACAAGCACGGTAACGGACGTAAGCAGGGCGTGAGTAAAAGCATTGTCTCCACCCAGGGCCATCCACGTGATAAAGGTGAGTATGGAAATACCTATGACGATCGGAACGAAAATGCCCGCAATCTTATCAACCAATTTTTGAACCGGAGCTTTGCTGCCCTGAGCCTCCTGTACCATTTTAATGATTTGGGCCAGGATAGTATCGCCTCCCACTTTTAGTGCTTCAAACTGAAAACTTCCTTTTTGATTGATCGTGCCCGCAAAAACTTTTTCACCAGCCCTCTTCTCAACTGCAACCGGCTCCCCGGAAATCATGCTTTCATCAACAAAAGAATTTCCGGAGGTTACGATGCCATCTACCGGAATTTTTTCACCCGGTCTCACTAAAATCACATTCCCTACTTTCACACGGGCAATCGGAATTTCCATTTCTACGCCATCCATCGACACGCGAACCGTTTTCGGTTGTAGGCCCATCAGCTTTTTGATTGCCGAACCGGTACTCGACTTAGCTCTTTCTTCCAGAAGTTTTCCAAGAGAAATGAAAGCAACTACAACTGCGGCCGCCTCAAAATAGACGTATGCGTGAATGCCGCGACTGTGCCAGAACTCGGGAAAGAATGTGTTGAATACACTGAACAAAAACGCAATTCCAGTTGAAAGCGCCACGAGTGTATCCATGTTGGCTTTGCCAAAACGAGCTTGTTTCCAAGCGTGCACAAAAAAGCTACGACCAAAATAAAACACAACCGGTGCCGTGAGCAACAATGAAATGTAATTGCCGTAAGGCATGTCCATAAAAAACATTCCAATGATTACTACCGGCACGGATAAAACCGCTGACCAAATCGTCCGGTTTTTTACTTCTTCGTAGTGTTTACGCTGCGCTTCTTCTTTGATAGCCTGCGGATCATCCTCATCCACAACCAAATCGTATCCAATGGATCGCACCACGTTTTGCAGATCAGCCGGTTTGGCTATCGTGGTGTCATATTCGATCAGCGCTGTTTGATTAGCAAAATTGACAGAGGCATCCTTCACACCGGTAGCCGTTTTCAACATGGACTCCACACTCACGGCACAAGCGGCACAGGTCATCTCCAGCACTGGAAAAGTCTGTTTAATGACCTTCCCTGGTTTCTTGGCGCTCGGGTTTAATGGTAAGGATGACATAATGTTTGTTTGATTTCCACGTAATTATACAGTTCTGGCGGGCTATTAGTTTTACATATTTCTCACTTTGGCTTACAGAATTAAGTCAGATAAGGTAAGTCATTTTAGTGCATAATGACAGTGAGCAACTCCTTAGAAAATACTACGCGAACGACTTTACGATCAGAATTGATCACGATGACCTGTATACTCTTGAAATGCGCCAACCATTTCCAATTCGATTGAGCCGATTTATGCCCGGACGCATGATACCTATCGTGAATTTTTCCCGGTCAAAAAGGCAGCGGACATTTCGATAATGATCTCGACTTGCCTGTTTGTATCCCCGAGAGCAACCGAGCCTGCATCGAAAAATTTAGTCCCGCGTGTGATGGTGGTCTCACCGGGAATCGAACCCAGATCAAGAGTTTAGGAAACTCCTATTCTATCCGTTGAACTATGAGACCAAAAGAGTGCGGCAAAGCTACTAAAATCCGTAGTCGTAGTTTTCTGTTTTTAGGAAATTAGGGTAGAGCTGCATGTGCCTTTCGCGAATGGTGTGATACAGCAGCCTTTTCAGTTCCGGAATATGCTGGCGGCTAACGGCCGAAATAAAAACTACCTCGCGGGCGCCCCATTGGCGATAGTGGGCCATCCGTTCTTGCCAATCAATGGTACCTTGCTCGGCCTCGGCCTTGTCAATTTTGTTCAGCACCAGAATCAGCGGTACTTCGCCAGCACCGATCTCCTGCAAGGTTTTGTGTACTACTTCAATCTGACTCTCGTGATAGGGATGCGACACATCCACCACGTGCAGCAGCAAATCCGCTTCGCGCACCTCATCCAGCGTGGATTTGAAGGATTCAATCAGGTGGTGGGGAAGCTTGCGGATGAAACCAACCGTATCGGAGAGTAAAAAGGGAACATCGCCCAGCACCACCTTTCGCACGGTCGCATCCACCGTAGCAAACAGTTTATCTTCCGCCTTCACTTCACTCTTCGCCAACAAATTCATCAACGTGGACTTTCCCACATTGGTGTAGCCCACCAGAGCTACGCGTACCATGGCCGCGCGGCCTTTTCGCTGGGTCGCCCGTTGCCGGTCGATGATTTCCAATTCCTCTTTCAGCAATTTGATCTGATGTCGGATATTTCTGCGGTCGGTTTCAATTTCCTTTTCTCCCGCACCTCCACGCGTGCCGGTGCCCCCTCGCTGCCGCTCCAGGTGAGTCCATAACCGCGTGAGGCGAGGCAATAAATATTGATTTCGGGCCAGCGCCACCTGGGTTCGGGCCTGGGCAGTTTGGGCCCGCATAAGAAAGATATCCAGAATGAGCAGGCTGCGGTCGTAAACGCGCACTTGAACCTCCCGGTCGGGCGGATTAAACTCCTTTTCCAAATTGCGAAGTTGACTGGCGGATAGGTCATCGTCAAAAATCACATGGCCAATGGCCGGGTTTGCCAATACCTCAGCCCGAATCTCCGCCAGTTTCCCCTTACCAACGAAGGTGCGGTTATCCGGGTGCGGCAGTTTCTGAATAAATTCCTGGTCTGACTCAATACCCGCGGTCTCAGCCAGAAATGCCAATTCCGCCAAATGCTCCGCCACCAGGTCCTCCGTTTGCCGGCCAGTAATCAACGCCACCAAAATCGCCTTTTTTCCCACCGCTGAATAGAAATGAAGTGCAAACTTAACTGATCTGAGGAGATGCGGGGAGGGTTACTTTTTGTTAGTTTTGTAGGATTTATCCTGAATTTAAACCTCAGCGAGGCCGGCAGCGGCCCGATAGTTGGCGGATGAAAGTTGCAATTGTCCTTAACACCTCCTGGAACATATACAATTTCCGGATGGGACTCATCAAAGCCCTCCGGGAGGATGGACATGAAATTCACACCATTGCCCCGGTGGACGATTACACCTCATTTTTGGTCGAATCGGGCTGTGTTCATCATGCCGTAAAAATGGATAGCCGGGGTGCAAACCCTTTAAAAGACCTGGCCCTGACTTTCGAGCTATTCAGCATTTACCGCAGGTTAAGGCCCGATGTGATCCTGCATTTCACCATCAAACCGAACGTTTACGGCACACTGGCAGCATCCCTTCTGCGAATTCCAACCATCAACAACGTATGCGGCCTGGGTACCATTTTTCTGAAAAAGGGGGTCACCAGCCGGGTAGCCAAATGGCTTTACCGCGCCTCGTTTCGATTTGCAACCAAGGTGTTCTTTCAGAATTCAGATGACCGGGCCATTTTTCTGGAGGAAAGGTTAATTGCCCCGGGCATCGCTGACCTGGTGCCGGGGTCGGGTATTGACCTTACCCGTTTTCAACCAGTCGAATTCAAGCGCAATAAGACTTTCACCTTTTTACTGGTTTCCCGTTTGATTACCGATAAAGGAATACTCGAATTTGTGGAAGCGATTCGTCAACTGCGTAGTGAGGGGGTTGATGCACGGTTTCAGGTACTCGGTGCTAAAGACCCGAATCATAAGCGAGGTATTGCCACCGAAGTAATTGAGTCTTGGATTTCCAACAACACTATTGAGTACCTGGGAACCACCAAAGATGTTCGTCCCTTCATGGAACAGGCCGACTGCGTGGTACTTCCCTCGTACCGGGAAGGCACCCCCCGAACCCTGTTGGAGGCCGCCAGCCTCGGCAAGCCCATTGTAACCACGGATGTGCCCGGTTGCCACCATGTGGTGCAGCATGAATATAACGGACTGCTGTGCACCGTCAAGAGTCCAGAGGATTTGGCCTGCAAGATGAAACAGATGGCCTGCAGCCCGGACGAGACATTGCTCACCTTTGGCCGCAACGGCCGCAAAAAAATGGAAGCAGAATTCGATGAAGCGCGTGTCATTCAGAAGTACCGCGAAGGCCTGCGGGCCTTGGTCTGATGCTTTATAATTCAGCGTAAATAGCCTTACTTGCAGATATGAAATTGGCCATCAGGCGGCTCATCGCATTAGCCTTACTTCCCGTAGTTGTCGCTTCCTGCGGCTCGTACAAGCAGAACATCATGCTGAAGCCATCTGAAAAACGGCAGCCGATGTCGTACGCAGCCAAAGCAGGAGAACTCGAGCGCGACTACCTGATCCAGAAAAACGATTGGCTGGAGATGCAGGTCTACACCAACCGGGGCGAAAAGTTGATCGACCCCATGCCGGAACTCACCACCAACAATGCCGTAACCACAGATGAAAGGCTAAATCCACAGTACCTGGTTGATCACAACGGTATTTGCAAGTTGCCTATGATTGGTGAAATCAAGTTGGAAGGACTCACGCTACGTCAGGCCGAAGAGGCCGTACAAAAAAACTACGGGCAATATTTCAAAGAGCCGTATGTGCTGCTCAAGTTCACGAACAAGCGGGTAGTCGTACTGGGCGCACTCGGTGGCCATGTAGTTCCCTTGACCAGTCAAAACATGACGCTCGCGGAGATTCTGGCGTTGGCCAAGGGTCCCACGAACGACACCAAAGTACAGAACATCCGTATTGCCCGGCAGGATACCGTGTACCAGGTTGATCTGAGTACCATAGAAGGATTCAACTCAGGTAACATGGTGATGAAACCAGGGGATGTCGTATACGCTGAACCCGTCCGTAGACCGTTTACCGAGGCCACCCGCGACAATGCCAGCTTCCTGACCGTACTCATCAGCCTTCTCACATTAATTGTGGTGTTGAATCAATAATGCATGAAGTACGTTTCGCCAAACACTGCTCAACCTCAATCCGATCAACTGGACTGGAACAAGCTATCCAGCATCTTTGGTCACCAACGTTGGCGAATACTGGCTCTTTTGGCCGTATGCCTGTTAACCTCTTATCTCTACATACGGTATACCAAAGATGTGTACCAGGCGGAATCGGAGTTGAAACTTGATGTGAAGCGCGATGCCACCGAACTTGGTATTAAGGAGTTGGTCGAAGACCAAAACATTAATTTGATATCGGGTGAAATTGAGCAAATCAAGTCAAAACTCTTTTTGAACCGCGTGCTTGATTCATTGGATCTCGAAATTAGCTACCTGAGCGTGGGTAATGTTTTGAATAACGAATTGTACCGCAGATCTCCGTTTCGCGTGGAATATCAGTTTGGTCAGCGACAGTTACTGGATGTGCCTTTCCTGCTTACAGTAGAAAACGAAGAGCAATTTCAGCTTCAGATTGGAGAGGGCGGTAAGCGCCTTGAAGGCACATTTGACAAACCCCTCGACCTGGAGGGCGGCACGTTAACGGTGTTTCGCCTGCAGCCCTTCGATCAAAAAGACTACTCATTTGTAATCAATAGCCGCGAAAGATCGATTGAATATCTCAAGCAGCAGATGAACGTTGAACCCCTGAATATTAATGCCAATACGATCCGGATTACGTTTCAAGATCACAATGCTCTGAAAGCCGCCACGATCGTTAACAAAATTGATTCCGTCTATATTTCATACAGCAACGAACAAAAGAATCTCGCGAACAAACAAAAAATCGACTGGCTCAACAACGAACTCACGCAGGTGGAGGACAAGATGGAGGCCTACGAAAACTACTTTGAGTCTTTTACCCTGCAAAACAAGAGTAACGACCTGAATGCCGACCTCAAGCGGGTGATTGCTCAAATCAACCGACTCGACTCGCAACGTTTTGATATCACCAGGCGTATCAGCGAACTGGACGTTCTTCAGCAAAACCTTACGAATGGTACCATGGCCGTCTCCCCGTTACAACGCAGTCTGCTGCCCGATTACACGGAGAAGAAACTCGAAGAGCTCGAGAGGATGGTGCGCGACCAGGAGCGCATTGGACTGGCCTACAATGAAAATACGCTTGCCTACAAACAAAAACAGCAGGAATTCAATCAATTACGTGAAATTGTAATTAATCAGGTTAGTGAGCTTAAAAAAAACTATCGCAATCAATTGGCCGACCTGGCCCAGCGCAAGATCAAATTGGAAAATGCTTTTGCGGCCATGCCTGACAAGAATACCCAGTTCAGCAAAAATCAACGTTACTACAAATTATACGAGGAGTTCTATCTAACGATGATGCAGGCCAAGGCCGAGTTTGAGATCGCCCAAGCCGGCAGCACGCCCGATTTTAAGATTCTGTCCTCCGCTGTGGTTCCCACCCATCCCATTTCACCCCGTAGATTGATGATTATGGGGATCGGGTTGGTAGCCGGCCTCGTACTAAACTTCTTTTTTATCGGACTAGTCTACGTATTCAATAACAAAATCAATAGCCTGCGGGAGATTGAGCAGACAACTGATGTTCCGGTGCTGGGAACAATCCCGGTCAGCAGGAAAATCCGAAAGGGCGAATTGCATGTGGTCAGCAATCCCAAATCGATGGTCAGTGAAGCCATTCGATCGCTACGTACCAATCTTGATTTTTTCTCTACCGGCCGAGACCGAAAACTCATTACCATCTCATCCTCTATTTCGGGCGAGGGAAAATCATTCCTGGCTATGAATTTGGGAGCGGTGCTGGCCATGTCACATAAGCGCGTGGCATTGCTCGATCTGGATATGCGGAAGAGTAAAACCGATCAGTCGATTAAGCCCGAGGATCCATCCAAAGGGATGAGCACAATCCTGATTCGTAAATTCAAATGGGAGGACTGCCTGGTGAAAACAGCCCTTCCCAATCTCGATTTCATACCCTCCGGGCCACACCCACCGAATCCTTCCGAACTACTACTTAATGGAGAGTTCTCCGCACTACTGGATGAATTGAAGGAACGGTATGACTACATCGTAATGGACACTCCACCCATTGGGCTGGTGACGGACGGCATGATGGCCATGCGGAGATCCGATGTGTCCATTTTTGTCTTTCGCGCCAATTATTCGCAACGCGAGTTCATTCACAACCTGCAGCGAACCGTGTCAATAAATAAGCTAGAACGTGTATCAGTAGTGCTCAATGCCGTGCCGTTGGAGCAGAAGAACTACGGATATGGGTATTACGAAGATCAGGAGGCGACCCGGACGGGCTGGAAGAAATGGTTTCGCGGCTGATCAATTTGTTCTCCTCGGGTTCTCGCATCACGCATTTACCGTATCCGGTTGATTTCCACTCCCACCTTGTCCCGGGCATAGATGATGGCGTGAAAACCGTTGATGACTCCGTAGGCATTTTGAGTTTCTTTGAACAACTCGGTATCAAGCGCTGCATCACCACACCGCATGTGATGGCGGATACCTACCCCAACACACCTGACCTTATCAACTCCGGAATGGCAGCCGTGCGCGCGCAGCTACAACCAACAGCCCGGTTTGAGGCGGCAGCCGAATACTATCTGGATGAGAAGTTCGTGCAAATGCTCGATCAGCCCGGTTCGCTGTTGACATTTGACGACCGCTATCTGCTTTTCGAAACAAACTTTGTGAGTGAGCCCTTCAACCTAAACGAAATCATCTTCAAAATGACGGTGGCCGGGTATCGCCCCGTACTGGCGCACCCCGAGCGGTATGCTTACATGACGATTCAAAAAGCCGAAGATATCCGAAACCGGGGTGTACTGCTCCAACTCAATCTCCTCTCGCTAATCGGCTTTTATGGGCGACCTGCCGAAACGATGGCACGACAACTGATCGACCGAAATATGATTGATGCCGTGGGAAGTGATGCGCACAGCATGGCACAGGCCCGCTTACTGGTAGACGTAATGCAAACGCGTTCCTTTGCCAAAGCGATGGAACTTCCGCTGCTGAACTATACATTGGCCGTGGCATGATTGGGATAACCGGGGCAAATGGTCTCTTGGGCCGGCACCTCACCCAGGCGCTGAAGGTTCAACAACCCGTCCGGGCTATCGTACGGGACAAGTCTTCAATGCCTGACTTTGACGGTGAAGTGGTTGAAGCCAATGTGCTGGACCCGCTGTCGCTGGTAGATGCCTTTCAAGGGTGTTCCATGGTCGTGCATGCAGCGGCACGAGTTTCCTACGACCCGCGGGCAAAACGGGAAATCATGGATACCAACGTGGTGGGCACGAGCCATGCGGTGGATGCTGCTCTTCGAAGCGGAGTAAAAAAATTTATTCACATCAGTTCCGTAGCTGCTTTGCCCAAACCGCGTGGTGCTGAAACGATTTCCGAAAAAACATTTCTCCAGGATCCCGAGTTCTCCAGCGACTATGCCAAATCAAAATACCTTGCCGAGCTGGAAGTCTACCGGGGCCAGGAAGAAGGTCTCTTGGTCACGATTGTAAATCCTTCGCTTATTCTCGCGCCAGTTATCGCAGCGCGAAGCAGCGGGCAGATCTTTCACTACGTGTGGAACGAGAAACCATTTTACACAGAGGGATGGGTGAACTATGTCGATGTCCGCGATGTAGTCGAACTCACTAACCGGGTGGCCCTTCAGAACTTCCCGGGTCAACGTTTTATTGCTAGTGGCGGTAGCACATCCTATCGCGACCTTTTTGAACGCGTGGCCGCCAAATTAGGGCGAAGGCCACCGCGGCTTGAGGCCAAACCGTGGATGATCCCGTTCGCAGTGGCCGCGGAAAATCTGATGGCGGCTGCGTCTGGCCGTGAGCGCATGCTGACAAGGCAATCCATGCGAAACTCCTTTAACCGCGTGCGCTTCGATGCTACGCTCTCCATCCAAAAAACCGGTCTTAACTACCATACGCTTGACGAAACACTCACGTATTGCTGCAAATCATTAACAGGTACGTTTACAACAAACAATCGACTTGTGCAAGGTTGACATCGGCTATTCTTTGTCCCAATTTTGCTGCACAAACGAGCTGTAAGCTCGGGCAACCAAACCCAACGGAATGGCCCACGAATTTCGGAAACGCGAAGAGCATGCGGAGTTGGTTAAGCGTTTTGAAGAAAGTTTGAAACTGCAGACTGCAGTTTTTTTTGAACTCGAACAATACGAAATCATCATCGATTACTATCTGGACCGCACCAAACCGGCCAAAGCCCTGAAGGCGGTTGACAAGGCGATGGATCAGTTTCCGTATTCATCCGAATTGCTTCCGCTCAAGGCAAATATTTTATCTCAACTCGAGCAGTACGAAGAGGCGCTTGACATCCTGTCTACCAGCCGAAATCTTCAGCCGCAGGACGTGGACATTTTGCTTTCGATTGGATCAATCTATTCCCTTCAAGGCAAACATCAGGATGCAATCGCTATCTATGAAGAGGCATTGACCATGACGGAGGATGAACAAGATGAAATCTTTTATCACCTCGGGCTGGCTCACCAAAGTCTGGATGATTTCGACAAAGCGATCGGTTACTACAAGAAATCCATTGAGTCCAACATTCGCCACGAGGGGGCTCTTTACGAACTTGCGTATTGCCTGGACATCGTAGGGCAACTTGAAGCAAGCTTATCTTACTACCGCAAGTTCATTGATGAAGATCCATTCTCGGCTGCAGCCTGGTATAATCTGGGTATTGTCTGCAATAAACTGGAAAAGTATGATGAAGCGTTGGAAGCCTACGAATATGGCATAGCCTTGGACGAAACCTTTGCTTCGGCTCATTATAACATGGGCAATACGTACATGAATCTGGAGCAATTCACCAAGGCACTCGATGCTTTTCGAAAAACGATTGAATTAGAGGGCCCCAGTCCGGAAGTATATTGTTGCATGGGGGCGGCTTATGAAGGCCTCAGTCAGTTTGAGTTAGGTCTGAAGTATTTTCAAAAATCCGCCAAACTCGATCCCCTGTATGACGAGGCGTGGTATGGCGCTGGCAACTGCCTTGAAAAACAAGAGAACTGGTATCAGGCGTTGCACTTTTACAACAAATGCATCAAGCTGAATCCGCATAATGCCGAATATTGGAAGGCAGCCGCTCATGCTGAATTTAAAATCGGAAATACGATCAGCAGCATCAGCGCTTACGAAGAGGCGAGCCATTTGAGTCCGGAGGATAAGGAGATTTGGCTGAATTGGTCGTTTATTTACTACGAGCAAGGTGAACATGCGAAGGCCGTAGAAGTACTGGCGCAGGGAATGGAGGAACGCCCCGATGAATCGGAATTCCTCTACCGCATGGCCGTATACCTCATTGAAGCCGGGCGTTTCAAAGAGGCACTCAATTATCTGGAAAATGGGTTAATTTTGGATTTTCAGGGCCATACGGTACTGTTCGATTTCTTTCAGAACAACGAAACCCAAAAGGCTCTTTACAAGATCATAGAACAGTTTAGAAAAGATCACCATTCATGAACTACTCACTCAAGAACTTGCCTGAACGCACCCGTAAACCCAGGCAAGTGGGCTTCACCATGGCCATGGATAAAGGGTTAAGCGTGCGCGAAGCGGAAGATTTTGTCAGCAATTGTGCTGACCATGTGGATATTATCAAGTTGGGCTGGGCCACGTCTTATGTCACTCCCCGATTGAAGGAAAAACTGGCCGTGTATAAAGAAGCGGGAATCCCCTGCTATTTTGGAGGAACCTTATTTGAAGCCTTCATCATTCGCGATCAGTTTGATGACTATCGGAAGGTTTTGGACCAGTTTGGCCTTCAATATGCCGAAGTAAGCGATGGTTCCATTGACCTTGATCACGACAAGAAATGCGAGTATATCGCCAAGTTGGCCGGGCAGGTGACGGTGCTTTCCGAAGTGGGTTCGAAAGATGCTGATAAGATTATTCCGCCCTACATGTGGATTGACCTGATGCAGAAGGAACTGGAAGCCGGAGCGTGGAAAGTAATTGGCGAAGCTCGCGAAAGTGGTAATGTAGGTCTATTTCGTTCTACCGGTGAAGTTCGCTCTGGATTGGTCCAGGAAATCCTGACGAAAATTCCGTTTGAAAAGATTATTTGGGAAGCTCCCCAAAAAGCGCAACAGGTTTGGTTCATTAAGTTGCTGGGGGCCAATGTTAACCTGGGCAACATTGCACCGAATGAGGTAATTCCGCTGGAGACGATTCGCTTAGGGTTGCGAGGCGATACGTTCCTGCACTTTCTGGGCATTGAGCGTAAGAAAGATGTTAGTGCCCCTCCCTTCCATGCGGATTAACCAAAGATGAGATCTTTAAAAGACTACGGGTTATTGTATTTGAAAGGCCTGAGCATGGGCGGGGCGGATGTCATCCCGGGCGTGTCGGGTGGTACCATTGCCTTCATCACGGGTATCTATGACGAATTGCTTCACTCGATCAAATCGATCGATGCCAAGGTCATTCGGCTGGTGTTCACCTTTCGAATCGCAGAAGCCTGGAAAAAAGTCAATGGAAATTTCCTGATTGTATTACTCGCGGGCCTGGCCACGGCCTGGATCAGTCTGGCCCGCGCTATGAAATATCTGCTGGACAATTACCAGATTGGTACCTGGTCATTCTTTTTCGGCCTCATTATTATTTCCACATTTCAAGTGCTGCGTCAGGTGCGCCAGCGAACCGTCAAGGCGTTTTTGGCGTTCGCGTTCGGTGTTGTCGTGGCTTATTTCATTACACTGCTTTCGCCCACCTCCACCCCCGATGCGCTATGGTTCATTTTCATTGCGGGTGCCATTGCCATTTGTGCGATGATTCTGCCCGGTATTTCCGGTGCCTTTATTCTTCTGCTGATGGGCAAGTACGAGTTCATTCTGACTAAAATATTGATCGAGTTCAACATTCCGGTGGCCGCTACGTTCGCAGCCGGCTGCCTGGTGGGGTTATGGGCATTTTCGCACGCACTCACCTGGGTGCTGGATCATTACCACGACCTAACAGTAGCCATGCTGGCAGGCTTTATGGTTGGGTTCCTGAACAAGATCTGGCCTTGGCGCGAGGCAACGGCCTACCATTTGAACAGCCAGGGGCAGCAAGTGGTGTCATTCGATCGGAGCGTATGGCCATGGGACTATTTAGCTAAGACCGGCCACAATCCACAAATTTTGTACGCCATTTTATTCGCAGCGTTGGGCGTACTGCTGGTGGTCGGAATCGAAAAGGTAGCTGCGTTGATGAAAACGAAATAATGTCATGGAAAAGAAATTTGGTTTGATTGGTCAAACCGTAAGTCACTCCTTTTCAAAAGCCTATTTTGATGAGAAATTTTTTCGGGAGGGATTGCGGGATTACCATTATGATCTTTACCCCCTGAACACCATTGACGAGCTTCGAAAGCTGCTGGACGAAATGCCCGAGTTATGCGGCTTGAACGTAACCGTTCCGTACAAGGAGCAGGTTATGAAATTTCTTGACGAAATAGATCCGATCGCAAAAAAAATCGGAGCTGTAAATGTCATTCGGATTTCGGGCGGCCGGCTCAAGGGCTTCAATACCGATTGTGATGCATTTCGTGAAACACTCGAGAAGTGGTATACACCAAAGGAAAAAACGCACGCTCTGATTCTGGGGACGGGTGGGTCATCCAAGGCGGTGCGCGAGGCATTGACCCAATTGGGTATTCCTTACCACCTGGTATCCCGCGAAAAGGTTAAGGATGGCTTTACCTATGATGACTTGGAGAAGAAACCCGCCATCATGCACGACTACCATCTGATCATCAATACCACCCCGCTCGGCATGTCCCCCAACACGAGCACCTATCCGCCCATTCCATACGATAAACTTACCCACGATCACTACGTATACGATCTGATTTACAATCCGGCCCGCACCGTGTTCCTGCAAAAAGCAGAGATGCGCAATGCCGTTATCAAAAACGGGCTTGAAATGCTTCACGTACAAGCCGAAAAATCGTGGGCCATTTGGAACAACTGACGGATTGCTTCCGTTAGTGGAAATGCATGCCCTTCCGCCTCACCACAGAGTACAACCCAACCGGTGATCAGCCAAAAGCGATTAAGGAACTCGTTAGCGGCCTTCACAATGGCGAGCCCTTTCAAACACTGTTGGGTGTAACCGGCAGCGGCAAGACATTTACCATTGCCAATGTAGTAGCCCAGGTGGACCGCCCCACGCTGGTGCTCAGTCACAACAAAACACTGGCCGCGCAATTGTATGGGGAGTTCAAGCAGTTTTTTCCGGACAATGCCGTTGAGTATTTCATTTCATATTACGACTACTATCAACCGGAAGCCTACATCCCCACCTCGAATCTGTACATTGAGAAAGACCTATCGATCAATGAAGAAATCGAAAAACTACGGCTAAGTGCTACCTCATCGCTACTCTCCGGGCGCAGAGACGTTTTAGTCGTAGCCTCCGTTTCCTGTATTTATGGAATTGGAAACCCCGAAGAATTTGGCAAGAACCGAATTACACTGCGCGCGGGTGAAACGATTGCCCGCAATAGACTTCTTTTTGCCCTGGTGGACATTTTGTACAGCCGAACCGAAGTTGACTTCAAACGCGGTACGTTTCGTGTTAAGGGCGATACGGTAGATGTCTTCCTGGCCTATACCGATTATGCTATTCGGATCTACTTTTTCGGAGATGAGATTGAAGCTCTTCACATCATCGATCCCGTCACGGGCAAGAAAATATCAGATGAGAAAGTTGTGGTGATTTTCCCGGCCAATCTGTTTGTTACCGGCAAAGATCTGCTGCACCTGGCTATCCGCGAAATTCAGGATGACTTGGTGGCACAGGTGAGTATGTTTGAACAAGAAAAGAAACACCTGGAAGCCAAACGACTAAAAGAGCGCACCGAATTTGATCTGGAAATGATGCGCGAGCTTGGTTACTGCAACGGCATTGAAAACTATTCGCGTTACTTTGACAGGCGATCGGTTGGGGCAAGACCGTTCTGCCTGATTGATTACTTTCCGGATGATTACCTGCTCGTTGTGGATGAGAGCCACGTCACCGTACCGCAGATTCGGGCGATGTGGGGAGGTGACCGTTCGCGAAAAGTAAACCTAGTAGACTACGGCTTCCGCCTGCCCTCGGCATTGGATAACCGCCCCCTCACGTTCAATGAATTCGAGGCCCTGCTTAACCAGGTGATCTTTGTAAGCGCCACGCCAAGCGAATACGAACTGCGGAAATCGGAGGGCGTTGTAGTGGAGCAACTCATCCGGCCAACCGGGCTGCTGGACCCTCAGATTGATGTGCGCCCCAGCAAAAATCAGATTGATGACTTGCTGGAAGAGATTGATGAACGGGTGAAAAAAAAGGAGCGCGTACTGGTGACCACGTTGACGAAACGAATGGCCGAAGAGCTCACGAAATTTTTAGAGCGTGCGGCTGTCAAGTGCCGCTATATCCATTCCGAAGTGGATACCCTGGATCGTGTTGAAATCCTGCGGGAACTTCGTCTTGGGGTTTTCGATGTACTGGTGGGCGTAAACTTGCTTCGCGAGGGGCTGGATTTGCCGGAGGTTTCGCTGGTGGCCATCCTGGATGCCGATAAAGAGGGTTTCCTCCGTAACCAACGGTCACTGGTTCAAACCATCGGTCGTGCCGCCCGCAATGTCAACGGCCGGGTAATCATGTACGCGGATACCATCACGGAATCCATGCAAATGGCAATCGATGAAACCAACCGCAGGCGACTGGTGCAACAGGAATACAATGAGGCCCACGGCATTGTACCCCGTACCGTGTTGAAATCGAAAGAGGAAATCTTCAAGCAAACCAAGGTTGCAGACTCCAAAAAGGGCGTCCAACGCTATTACATTGAAGAGGAGGAGAAGTCGCTGGCGGCTGACCCCGTCACGGCCTACATGAGTAAAGAAGAGTTGGGAAAAATGGCAGACCGCACACGTAAGGCTATGGAAAAGGCTGCGCGTGAATTGGAATTCATGGAGGCCGCCCGCCTGCGCGATGAGTTTCACGCCATTCAAAAATTGATCGAGAGTAAAATGTCAGGAAGTAGCTAGTAACTGCTTCAACGCTCTCCGGACAAATTCTTCCCGTTGTTCATAGCTTCCGGTTACTCGTTCGAAGGAAATCCCCCGGCTGTTCAACTCACGTTCGAACAGGTGTAGCATATGCGCCCGTTGCGGGCGACTTCCCTGATCGCGCAGACCATCGGCAATCCAGGGCACATCAACATCAAAAAGGAAATAGTGATCATAAACCACTTTTTGCTCTAGCCTCACGAGCTCCTCGGGCACCTGGCCAAGGTAGTGCCGCGAGTAGATCTGCGTAGTGATCAGGTCGGTGTCACAAATCAAAAGGCGGTTTGCACTTTTCAGTTTCTCAAAAACCCGGGCGGTCTGGGCCCGGCCAATCTGAAGGATGTCGTCCACTGAAAAGGCATTGGTGGTGACCATTTCCCGGGCCACTTCCGGAACCCATTCGGTGCGAAACTCAGATGCTAAGCGGGCCGCCAAAGTTGATTTACCTGTGCTCTCAGGGCCATAAAAACACACGATCTTAATTCCATCCATCATACCACTGCATCGGGTACCGTGTAACGTTTGAATTCCCTGCGCCAGGTAAAAAATCCGTAGGCGGCCAGGAAACAGAAGGCGAAATACAACAAACTGTACAACTTGATATCGCGCACAAAATAGAGGTAGGTGGCCACCACGTCAACCGCGATCCACATCAACCAACACTCCACTTTCTTTTGAATCATATAGTACGTGGCCACAACACTCAATACGGTGATAAACGAATCCACAAAGGGAGAAGCGCTGGGTTGCGTGAAAATTTCCGGCAACCAATGATGCAGGCGTTGGGCCAGCAAACCCAGTACGGCTGTTCCCGCCAGGGTAGTGCCGGCTACAATCCACCCGTCACGTGCTTTCAACCAGCTAATCCTCAGTTCGTGTTTGGCATCTTCCTCAACCGGCTTTGGGTGAGTCCACCGCCACCAGCCCATGATGTTGGTAACAAAGAAGAAAATCTGAAGGAACATATCGGGGTAGAGGCGGACCTGATAGAACAAAAAGAAGGAAAGGCTTACGTTGACTAACCCGGTTGGCCAACTCCAGACGTTAGCCCGGGCGGAAAGCCACACGGCAATAATTCCCGTGAACCAGCCCAGCGACTCGAGGTAACTAAGCTTATAGCCCAGCACATTCAGAAAAATGTTCTCGTGATCCAGCCAAAACATCACTTGAGCTTGATGCACACGTTCTTGGCTTCGGTAAAGAAGCGGAGCGCCTCCCAACCTCCTTCACGACCAACACCACTTTGCTTCATGCCACCGAAGGGTGTGCGCAGATCGCGCAACAACCAACAATTCACCCACACGATGCCGCTCTTGATTTGTCCGGCCACCCGGTGTGCCCGTTTCAGGTTTTCCGTCCAAACCGTGGCGGCCAGGCCATAGGGCGTGCTGTTGGCCATCTCAACTGCGTCCTCTTCGCTGTCGAAGGGTACTAACGTCACGACCGGGCCAAAAATTTCCTCCTGGTTAGTTCGGCAAGTGTGTGAAAGCCCGGTAATCACAGTAGGCTCAACAAAAAATCCGTTGGGGTGTGTAGCCAGTTTCACGCGTTTACCTCCGGTGAGAATTTTGCCTCCCTCCTGCCTCGCCAATTCGATATAGGAAAGCACTTTCTCCAAATGTCCCTCTGATACCAAAGCGCCAAGGCGCGTCTGATTGCTCATCGGATCGCCCACGACCATTTCCTGTGTTTGGCGGACAAACTCCGCTGCAAACCGATCAAAAAGAGGACGTTCAACAAAAATCCGTGATCCACACAAGCATATCTCGCCTTGATTGGTAAAGGCGGCAGCTACCGATGTTTTGACGGCCATTTCAAAATCGCAATCGGCAAAAACCAGATTGGGATTCTTTCCGCCTAACTCCAGCGACAACTTCTTAAACATGGGGGCTGCCGTTGCCGCAATTTTTTTTCCCGTCACCGTACCGCCTGTAAAAGAGATTGCTGCAATGTCAGGGTTCTCAACTATAGCCTGTCCCGCCCGACTACCCATACCATGAACAATATTTAAAACACCGGGCGGTAATCCGGCTTCAGCACACAATTTCGAGAACAGGTAGGCTGTCATCGGTGTGAGCTCCGATGGTTTTGCCACTACCGTACAACCAGCCGCTAATGCGGGCGCAATTTTCCAAGTGAACAAATACAGGGGCAGGTTCCACGGAGAGATGCAACCCACAACACCTACCGGTGTGCGAAGCGTATAGTTTATGGCCTCGTTGTCGGTAGCGTGCGCTTCGCTTGAAAAATGAATAATGCCAGTGGCAAAAAAACGAAGGTTAGCCGAGGCTCGTGGGATGTCCATCACACGCGCCAGTTTCACTGGTTTGCCCTGGTCCTGACTCTCCGCGCGTGACAACAGTTCCAAATCGCGATCAATCAAGTCCGCCACTTTTAACAACAAATTGGCACGCTGCTGAACGGGCATTGCCGACCAGGCGGGAAAGGCTACCTGAGCCGCTTGAACAGCCGCGGCCACGTCCCGTTCGTCCGAATCGGGCACGCGACTATAAACCTCACCACGCGCGGGGTCGACATTATCAAAGAATTTTCTCCCGATAGGAGCTACCCAACCGCCATTGATATAGTTGAGAATATCCGTCATTACATTTTGGTAATCTTAAACTCCACTCTTCGGTTCAGCCGGCTGTTCTCTTCGGTGTCACTCGAGGCCACCGGAAATTGCGCTCCATATCCTTTCCCCGATATGCGTTGCGCGTTGATACCCTTCCCGATCAGGTAACTTCGCACGGTAGCCACCCGATCTTCTGACAGTTTAAGAAGCGTATTGACGTCACCTTTGTTATCGGTGTGTCCGGCCAGGTCGATTGTGATACCCGGGTTATCATTCAATAACTCCACCAAATGGTCAAGTTCCGGGTATGATTCGGGCTTAAGCACCGGTGTGCCCGCTTCGAAAAAAACATTGTTCAACTTTATGGTACGACCGACAATAATCGGGATAAGGTATAAATCCCGGCTGATCTCCTGGTATTTGCCCAAAGTCTGCAGCTCAAGATTATCGTGCATGGCGTAGTACCCGTTAACGAGAGCTTTGAAGCCATAATTCTTGCCAAAGGGTAAAATGATTTGATACTGGCCCGTCTTCGGATCGGACCTAGCCTCTCCGATTTCTTGCCCGGTCGAAAGGTCTTCGAAGATGATGGCAGCCCCAATGGGTTGATTGGTGTCCTTGTTGAGAACTTTTCCCTTCACCAAGACCACCGCATCGGGACGTGCCTCTGCGTGCAACGCCATACGGAACAGATCCGCGCCACCGCGGCTTTCATCATAGGTAACAAAATAGGCGTGTTCACCAGATGCCGGCACCGTGTAGTACGCGTCAAATGAGGGTGAGTTTACCGCAGGTCCCAGGTTCTGGGGCTCTGTCCAGTTGGTCCAACCCAGGCCATTACGTTTGGTAACGAAGATGTCCTGATCGCCAAAACCCGGGCGTCCGTTCGTAGCGAAATACAACGTCTTACCATCGGCTGCCAGAAAAGGCGAGGTTTCTTCTCCGGCCGTATTTACCATTTTGCCGAGGTTGACAGGTGCGGCCCACTCGTTTTGAGCATTCTTGTAGATCACATACAAATCATTTTCTTCTACGCGTGGATTGAAGGCAACATTAGCTTTCAAACGGGCGCTGACAATCATGGCCTTTCCATCAGCCGAGAGACATGCCACAAAATGATCGCTTTCGTTGACAAAGGGTAATTTGATTTTTTCGGGGGCTGACCATGACTCCATTGAACGATGGCGGGCCGTCATACCTTCGGGTGTTTGGAATATCATCGTGTTATTATCCGAGCTGATCGCAACGAGGTTATCCGATAAAGGTGTGTTCACGGCTTTGCCCATGTTGCGGGCTGTTCGCCACATGCCGTTTTCCCAATGACTGGTCCAAACGTCTTCCGAGTCATTCACTCCGCCCACATTGTCGGCCACATGCTGTCGGGCAAAATACAAGGTCAATCCATCAGTAGAAATGATGGGGCCCAACTCATCCCCTTCCGAGTTAACGCCAGCACCCAGGTTTTCTTTTCGTGAGAACTTTTCAGAATCCTCAGCCACGCGCACTTGCTGAGCCTGATCAAAATAAAAGTTATCGACCAGCGCCTCAAGCGATGAAAAAACAAGAATGCCCGAGTATGAGCCAAAAAGCTGCATGCCGCTGCGTTGGTCCACCACCTGGCCATTGATCAAAAATGAGTAAGTACCTCCTTTGCTTTCAACTCTCAATTGATTCAGTGCAGGTACGGGTCGAATAGCAGGTGATTTCTTCCAACCCTTCAATTTGCTCAAGTCACCTGATGCCACGATGTACTCGCCTTCAGGCGAAATCATGAAGATATTGTAGTCGCTCGATCCAACGCCCCAGGCGAGACCGATCGCGGCATCAGCTTCGGACTGCTTCACCTCAATATCAACACCCAGGCTGAAATCGCGCACAGGATCAACATAAAAACTAACAAAGGCTTCAGCACCTTCCTCTGAGGTAGTCAGCAGGTAACGCCCATCCTGCAACGCCATAAACTTATCAGTTGGCCAATTGCGCTTATTGGAGCTAAAATCTTCTTGAATGAGTTTTGATTGAGCTGGCAAGAGAAAGGGGATTGCCACGCACGCGAAAACAAGCCATTTCATCGAAGAAATGGCCGCGAATGAAAACTTACGCTCAATGCCGTCACACTTCCGGCTTTTCCATGTGACCATAACTAAAAAATTTTAAAACATGAAAGGTAATCAAAAGATGCCATCAGGGGCAACCCGGCCCGATCAGAGCGATCCGGTGCGCCCGCCATCGACCGGAAGGTTGATGCCGTTGATGTATCCGGCTGCGGGTGATGCTAAAAAGGCCACAGCCGCAGCCACTTCAGCAACTTCTGCAATTCTCCCTGCAGGAATCTCCCGTTCCATTTCCCGTTGGGCGTCTGCCAGGGACTTCCCAGACTTTTCCGCATTGTTGCGGATAAGGGCCTGCAGTCGACCCGTCATGGTGGCGCCCGGTAGCACGTTGTTGACGGTAATGCCATCGGCAGCCAATTCGACCGAGAGCGTTTTGGCCCAATTTGCCACGGCACCCCGAATGGTATTGGACACGCCCAGGTTGCGAAGTGGAATCTTAACAGAAGTCGAAATGATGTTGATAATCCGCCCGTACTTTTCCTCCTTCATGCCGGGCACTACGGCCTGTGTGATCATTTGATTACAAATCAGGTGGGCCGAGAAGGCCCGCAAGAATTCTTCAGGCGATGCCGTTAGCGCAGGACCGGGAGGAGGCCCGCCCGTATTATTAACCAGTATATGAACCCGATGATGCTGCATAAAATCCCCAATGCGCAGCCTGACCTCATGGGTAGAGTTAAAATCGGCCACTACATAATTGTGGCGCTGCCCCGGCTTGGATGGCAGTTCGGCCACCGTCTGTTCCAGTTTCTGCTGATCGCGGGCCACCAGCGTAACATGCGCCCCCAGTTGGGCGAGTTCAATTGCCGAAGCCTTGCCAATGCCCTGGGTGCTGCCGCACACCATGGCCCGTTTACCGGTCAAATCGAGATTCATATAAATTGTGTGCGAATTTGGTACCTTACTTTCGATTTAATGTACAAATATGGCAATCCGCAGACCGTTCAACCTACATCAGTGGATAAAAGATAACCGGCACCTTCTGAAGCCTCCGGTGAGTAATAAAAATCTTTACACTGATGCCGGTGATTACATCGTTATGATCGTGGCTGGCCCAAATGCCCGGAAGGACTACCATTACAACGAAACCGAAGAGTTGTACTATCAACTGGAAGGCAACATTACAGTCAAAATTCAAGAGGATGGCAAAGCGGTGGAGATTCCAATCAACGAAGGAGACATGTTTCTGCTTCCTGCGCGGGTTCCGCACTCTCCTATCCGCACACCCAACTCCATCGGGCTTGTCATTGAGTGCAAACGGGCATCGGCTGAAGATGATGGTTTGATGTGGTTTTGCGAAAAATGTAACCATAAACTGCACGAGTACAAGTTCCATCTGCACAACATTGAGACTGATTTTATTCCCCGCTTCCGCGAATTTTATGGATCGACTCAACTGCGCACGTGTAAAAAATGCGGAACCGTGATGGAGGCTGATCCACGGTTTGTGTAGCCATGCGAATACAGGAACTTCAGCGTTTGCTTGAAGATACCCACAACCGCTTTGTTGAAGCGCTGGGCGAGCACACCTCGGATGGCGATCGCCCCAGAATTGCCGGCAAATGGTCGCCCGCTCAGCAGGCTGACCACCTTTACCGAAGTATTCGCCCGGTGAACCTGGCTTTTGCAATGCCTGAATTCTTGTTGCGCCTGCTGTTTGGTCGTGCTAACCGACCATCCCGATCCTATGATGAGGTAGTCGAAAAGTATAAGCGCAAACTAGCGGAGGGTGGCCGCGCCTCGGGCGTCTTCCTACCTGGGTCACCACCACTATCAACCAGCGGATCTCGTATTCAACACGTTGCCCGCCAATTGACCAACCGCGTGGGGCGCTGCTCGGAGGAAAAGCTTGACCGCCTTCTGCTGCCGCACCCGCTCCTGGGCAAACTGACGTTACGCGAAATGATTTATTTTACCGCCTACCATGCTGAACATCACCGCCTTCAATTGAGTTAATCACGTAATCAGCTACACGGAATGTCCTCTTTTCAGAACTCCCTCCGCTATGCCCGACAGCAAGACCGGCTCGACCCGCTGCGCTCGTTTCGGTCCCAATTCCATCTGCCCAAAAGCAACGGGAAAAGCTGTATATACCTTTGCGGCAACTCGCTTGGGCTTCAACCCCGACTTACGCAGGACTTTGTCCAGCAAGAGCTTTCCGATTGGGCCAAGTTGGGTGTCGAGGGTCACTTTCACGCTCATCGGCCCTGGCTACATTACCACAAGTTCAGCAAGAAGTCGCTGGCCCGGCTGGTGGGTGCCCGGCCCACCGAGGTGGTCTCGATGAATCAACTGACCGTTAACCTACATTTGTTGCTGGCCTCCTTCTACCAACCAACCCCGGGGCGATACAAAATTTTAACAGAGGCGCATGCCTTCTCGTCCGATCAATATGCAGTGGAGTCTCAATTGAAATGGCACGGAATAAATCCTGGATTGGGCTGGGTGGAGTTAAAGCCCCGGCCAGGCGAACATACGCTGCGCACAGCAGACATTCTGGACGCCATCCAAGATCACGGAGACTCACTGGCCGTGGTCTTGTTGGGTGCCGTTCAATATTATTCAGGGCAGTTTTTTGATATTAAGGCGATCACACATGCCGCCCACCAGGTGGGTGCATTTGCCGGTTTTGATCTCGCCCATGCCATTGGAAATGTTCCGCTTGCTCTCCATGATCATGACGTTGACTTTGCGGTCTGGTGCAGTTACAAGTATCTCAACTCAGGCCCCGGAGGCATGGCCGGTGCTTTTGTTCACGACCGGCACGGATCGAATACCAACCTGCCGCGGCTCGCGGGCTGGTGGGGCCATAACGAGAAGGAGCGTTTTCAGATGAAAAAAGGATTCGTTCCCATGCCAGGCGCGGACGGCTGGCAGGTTTCCAATTTCCCGGTACTCAGCGGGGCAGCTCACCTGGCTTCACTCAGGATTTTTGACCAGGCCGGAATCAAGGCATTGCGAAAAAAAAGTACCAAACTCACCGGGTATCTGGAGTTTCTATTGCGGAGCCTGCCACAAGCCGATTCATTTTTCTCGATCATTACCCCTGCCGAGGAAGAGCAGCGGGGCTGCCAGCTTTCGATCTTAATGAAGCAAAACGGAAAAAAGGTGTTTGACCGGTTAACCCGCAAGGGCGTTATTGCCGACTGGCGCGAGCCGGATGTCATTCGGGTGGCCCCTGTACCCTTGTACAATTCCTTCGAAGATGTTTTTCGGTTTGTTGAGTTATTCAAGAATGCGTTAAAAAAATGAGCAATTTCTCTCGCCATATTGCGATCGTGGGTGCCGGATTGGTCGGTTCTTTACTGGCCATTTATCTCCGCAAACGTGGCTACCGCATCAGCGTTTTCGAGCGCAGGCCGGATATGCGCAGCAACCGGCTGGACAGTGGACGCTCCATCAATCTGGCATTAAGCAATCGCGGCATTCGTGCCCTTCACGAAGTGGGGTTGGAGGATTTGCTGCGCCAAAACGCGATACCTATGCACGGCCGCATGATGCATGACGTTCGCGGTCAACTCACGTATCAACCCTACGGAACGGATGGGCAGTACATCAACTCGGTTTCGCGTAGCGGCCTGAACAAGGTGTTGATGACGGAAGCGGAACGCCAAGGCGCCCAATTGCATTTTGAGCATCGTTGCTCGCAGGTTGATTTGAACAACACCACGCTGACATTTCAGCATGATCCCACGCACACCCATGCGTTTGATTACATCATCGGGGCGGATGGTGCATTCTCGGCCGCGCGCGGCATGATGCAATTCTCCGACCGATATGACTTCTCGCAAGACTACATTGAGCATGGTTACAAGGAGCTAACACTGCCCGCGGGTGACGGGCATGTTTTTCAAATGGAAAAGAATGCCCTGCACATATGGCCACGCGAACGGTACATGTTGATTGCTTTGCCTAACCCGGACGCCACCTTCACGTGCACCTTATTTTTTCCTTTTGAAGGAGATCCATCCTTTGCCACCCTGGCTACACCCCAAGCCGTATCGGAATTCTTCAAAAATCAGTTTGCCGATATAGCCGACCGTATGCCTCATCTTCAGGATGAGTTTTTCGCGAATCCCACGGGATCGTTGGTTACCATGCGTTGCTATCCGTGGGTGCGAAACCGAACACTGCTGATCGGTGATGCCGCGCACGCCATCGTTCCGTTCTTTGGCCAGGGCATGAATGCGGGCTTTGAGGACTGCCGTGTGCTGAATGATTTGTTGACGCAGTATAGCGATCGTTGGGAAGATGTATTGCCAGCCTTCCAGCAGTTGCGAAAACCAGACGCGGATGCTATTGCCCAACTTGCTCTTGATAATTTTGTTGAAATGCGCGATCTGGTAGCTGATGCCGATTTCCTGCTTCGAAAGAAAATTGAGGCGCGCTTGCATCAACTGTACCCCAGCCAATGGATACCGCTATACTCGATGGTCACCTTCCACGACAATATCCGGTATTCGGATGCCTATGCAATCGGCCAACGACAGAAGAAAATCATGGATCGCGTAATGGCCACACCCGGCATTGCCCAGACGTGGGAGTCTGTCAACTTTGAATCAATTGTAAATCAGCTCAACTAAAACTATTCGGCTATGTGGGCTTTGTACTCCTCATAGCGATCCAAGACCGCCTTCACATACCGCACCGGTTCATCGCACCGGCAGTAACCGGCTTGCACCACCGGATCCCGATAATATTGCGGAATCGCCTTACGCGTCATAAACGCTTCTACCTGATCGTCCCACACAGTAGGGTTATAGCCATACTTTTTTGCCAGGTTGCGGGCATCCAGCACGTGACCCAGGCCGGCATTGTAGGAGGCCAGCACGAATTTCACGCGCTGCTCCTCATCGTCTATTGTCTTTTTCCAGTTATCATCCAGAAATTTCAACAGGCGCACACCCGTGCGTATGTTTTCATCCACATTCGTAAGATCTTTAGCTTTGAAAAACTCGCCCGTCTCCGGCATCACCTGCATCAGCCCAATGGCTCCCGCCCAGGACTCAACCTTTGGATCAAAGTTTGATTCCTGAAAAGCAATTGCCGCAAGCAAACGCCAATCCCACCCGATGATGGCGGCCTGCTCTTTGAATTTGGAATCGAACGGTGAAAGATTGTTGGCCGTTAAGGTCGAGTAGTCACTGGCAAACCGCTGCATGGTCGATCGTGGGCTTTCAAAATACTTGCGGTATAAGATTGGTTGAATGCCATTTTTCCGGCTTTGAATTAACCACGTATCGATTTGTGTTAACAACACAGGCGCATTCAAACGAACGGCCCAGGCGATCTGCTGGGGCGTGCTCAATACGGTGCTGATATCCAGATTGGGATAGTACAGTTGATTCACCTGGGCTAACGTTTGGTCCGTCACCGTGTACTTGATCTCCCCTGTAGCGACCTTACGGATAAGCGACTCGGTTTGCGCATCAGCGCTGTCTTCAACAATCTGAATACCCCCTCCGATTTCGCGGGAGAGATTCTGCAGACGCTCGGCAAAGGAAGAATTTTTTAGTACATGCACTTCCTTGCCGGCCAGTTCCACCGGGTTACGAAGCAGGGATTTTTCCCACATGGAGGTCGGTTGCATCCGCCAGTTCGCAGGCTTCTTCTGTACCAGCACTTGCGAAGTAGTGAAATGGGGTGTGGTAAACGCCACGACCTTCTTTCGTTCCTCCGTCACGGTCAACGGGAACGCGACAATATCGCCTTCGCCCTTGTTGAGCCGGATAATAGCCTCTTCTATACCGGAAATCACTTTAACCTTGAGCTCGATCTTCAAGTGTTTAGCCAGTCGCTGCAGCATTTCATACTCATAGCCCATCGTTCGTCCCTTGTAAATAAAGAACGAAACTGAGTTGTTATCGACCAGGGCGGTGATGTAGCCACGGGCCCGGATTTTTTCAAAGTCAAGATCAACCGGCTGAGGAATACCCGATTCCGGGCTGTTTTGGCTGTTTTTTCCGCATTGCACGAACACCACAGCCAGCAGGCAAACAACTGCGAAAACAAAAAACGGCCTGCGCATAGTGGAAGGTACGCAGAAGACGGGGGAATAAAAAAAGGGGCCGAAGCCCCTTTTTTACTCGTATTTTCAAGCACTAGTTGAAAATGTAACGAATGCTAAACTGCATTTGCCAAACATCGGCCAGTGTAGTCGATGATTGAAATGTCTGTGTGATCGGATTAACTACACCACTCGTCACTGACAATGGCACCAAGCGGTAAACCGGCTGCCCCGCGGCATTTTTTGAACGATAGTTCAACGGCTGGGTAGTGACAGGGACCTCACCTACCCCCCAACGACCTTCTTTGCTGAATTCACCAGATGGTGCACTTTTTGCAAACATGGTGCTAAGCATATTGCCAAAGTTTATGATATCCGCACGAACCTGAAGGGTATTGCGCTTTCCGTTAACATCAAGGAAAAATTCTTGCGCAATCGACAAATCAGCGCGGAAGACCCAAGGCAGTAACGCTCCGTTCCGCTCAGCCCAGTCGCCCCGATTCTTGCTGAGATACGGGTCTTGATTAATAAAGGCATCCCAGTCAGCAGCCTGCTGGGTGGCCGTATAAGGCGCAGAAGCTCCGGTTGGGGTGTACGTTTCAAATATCATGTCGGACTGGTCGCGGGGAATATAGATCAGGTCGTTGTTCGCGCCATCACCGTTCATATCGTTCGATACCCGGTAGCTGTAGCGGCCCTGGTTGCGCCCTTCCCAGAATAAGGAAATCTGAGTGGCTCCAAAATTGAGATACTCTTTACGGTAGCTGGCTGTGGCGATAACCCGGTGACGCTGATCTTGATTGTTGTAAGCCAAGGGGGCGTTGTTGGGGTCAAAAACAATCGGATTATTGGTCCATGATCCACGTGCAATTGACCCGGGATCAATGATGTTCTTTGCCCGACCAAAATTGTAGGCAGCCATCGCGTAGAAGCCCTTCGTCAGCGGCTTTTCAATCTTAACCGCAAACGACTGAGAGTAACCCTTGTTCGTATTGGTCAGGACTTCCGCACTTGTAACGGTGTAGGGCGCGCTTGGGTACAAACGGTTTTGGGTCCACTGGAGGCGACCGTCAGGGTTACCGAACGAAGACTGGGCGGCAGGCAAATTGGCATTGAAGTATGTGATGCCATTAACGTCCTGAGAATAGATGAACTCCAAGGTTCCTACAAGGCCAAACGGTAATTTTTGATCCACCGCGATATTAGTTCGCCAAACCTGAGGGAACTTAAAATCAGGATCCGTTGCCGCCAATTCTACTGACGATGGCAAGGTTGGAGTTGCTGGTATATAGGCCGTTGGATCTGGATTGAATGGCCGGAGTGTGGTATTGTTCAATTCCTCGAAACCAGTCAACACACCGTTATTTCCGATTTGATTGGAAATCCAAACGAACACCGGGCGACCGGTAAACAATCCTGTTCCTCCGCGAACCTGGGTGCTACGATTTCCAAAAACATCGTAGTTAAATCCGAGACGGGGCGAAATCAAAGCCGTGGACTTAGGAAGCTGTTTCGTGTTAATTGAATAAGGGTTACCATCCGGGTCGCGGAATGTAAGCGTCTCTACCGTGGAGTTCGCAAACCCGGTATCAGCAAACTTGGGAACATCAACACGGAGCCCAGCCGTGATATTCAGATTCTTGATTGGCTCGAATTCATCCTGAAGGTAAACACCCATATATGTGACCTTAGTCGGCTGTACAGGCTCGGCACCGCCCGGCAGAGCCGAGTAACGCAACTGAAATCTGCGGAGGGTGGGGTCATTCGCAGGGTTAGCATCGGTTGCCGCGTACCAATCGGCTAAGCTATTATACACATATACGCTCTGGGAACCGGGAAAGAAAACGTTCTCGAACTGAAGGTGTTCAAGGTTGAAACCTGCTGTCAGCGTGTGCTTGCCCATGTAGTAGGTGAAATTGTCCTGAAGCTGGAATGTCTTGTAGTTCAATTTGTTGTTAGGCGTAAAGGGTTCAAAACCAAAGCTGATATACGTTGTGCTGGCATTTTGAATTTCAACCAATGGGAAAAAATCACCGCGTGAGCCACGATCCTCATTTTGAATAGTATAGCCAACCATCAATTGGTTCGACATTTTGTCACCGAGTCGGGAATTCAACTCCGCAACCAAAGAGTGAATGCTCTCTTTTTGGATGTAGTTTGTATTCTGGTAATTCAGCGCGTTATTATTTGTTCTTCTGTTACCAAATCCTAACGAGTTACTATTGCTTGCCAGCACATCCGTCTCAGAAATCAGGCTATTGTACCGGAGACTGAGTTTATGATTTTGATTCACATTGTAATCAAGTTTTACCAGAAACTTATCGCTGGTCGTCTCATTGTTGTAGCTTTCATACGGTCCAGTCTCGTATCCATAGTTGCTGCTTAAGAAGGAACTAAGCGCGTCAAGATCCGACTTCAGTACCCGAGTTACATTGCCTGTGACCGGCTCCCCGCCAAGATTGGAACGGAATGATGTTGCCGGGTCGCTTCTCCGCTCAGATTCCGCGTTTAAGAAAAAGAAAAGCTTGTTTTTGACAATTGGCCCGCCAACTCGAAAACCGTACTGTTTCACATCAAAGTTCTGGGTGATCACATCGCGACCGTTGGCAACGTCACCTACAAAATTTTCGTTGCGAAAATTATAAAACACGGAGCCGCTAACTTCATTTGTTCCGCTTCGGGTAACCGCGTTTACACCAGCTCCAACGAACCCCGCCTGACGTACATCGAATGGTGCGATATTAACCTGAATCTCATCAATCGCATCCAGCGAGATTGGAGTTGAACCTGTTCGCCCGCCTGGTTGAGCTGCCAAACCAAAACTATTGTTGAAAGATGAACCATCGATCGTGATATTATTAAAACGTGCATCAGCCCCGATGAAGGACTGTCCGCTTGCCTGGGGTGTCAGGCGAGTAAAGTCATTAATGGAACGACTTATGGTAGGAAGGGTGTTGATGGTTTGAGTTGTAATATTGGTTGCCGCACCGGTCCGGTCAGAAGAAAAGACATCACTTTTGACCCCTGACACAACCACCTCCGTTAACTGCGTGGCCTCCTCAACCATTTGGACATTGAGATTTGCGGCAGTTCCAAGGCTTAGGAAAATGTCGTTGTAAACCGATTCCTTGTAGCCGACAAACGAAACCTTTACCGTGTAAGGGCCGCCAATTCGCATACCAGGAATCGTAAATCGGCCATCCGCCAGGGATGAGGTTCCGTAGGTGGTACCGGAAGGATTGTGGGTTGCCACAATGTTTGCTCCAGGGATTGATTGCCCTTGGGCATCAACCACCTTACCGGTAATTGAAGAGTTGGTTACGCCCTGCCCTAACGCACATGCAGTGGCCAACAACCCAAGGCAAAAGGTTAGTAGATGTTTCCTCATAAGTTTTGGTGTTTAGTTTCTGTAAAATGACCGGCAAAAATATCCCTTTTGGGCATCCCGCCTTCCATCCTGATTTTAAATATTTCGCACATTTTGTTAACAAACAGGAAACCTTTGCCAGCTATCAAAAATACCTTGGATGGTCACGCAGAATACCCTTAATTCCGTCATTATTAACTATTTAGACTTTACCATGAAAAAGACGCTTGCAGCGATTTGCTTTGTTTTGCTGGTTGTAGCCGCCCAGGCACAGCCTGATTTAGGCTATTACCTTCCCCCCGGGGTCCAATACAACCCGGCCATACCTACCCCGGCTAAATTGCTGGGCTTTGAAGTGGGCGAGTGGCACGCCAGCCACGATCAGGTCGTGGCATACATGAAAGCGATGGATGCGGCCTCCGACCGCATCACGTTGCAGCAAACCGGCCTGACACATGAGGCTCGCCCGCTCCTGCTGCTAACTATTACTTCGCCAAAAAATCATGGAAATATTGAATCCATTCGCCAACAACACCTGCAACTGGGTGATGCCAACCGGGCCAGTCAGCTCGACACGAAGACGATGCCGGCTGTGTTTTACCTCGGATGCTCCATCCACGGCAATGAAGCCAGCGGAGTGAATGCCGGCTTACTCATGGTCTACCATCTGGCCGCTGCCCAGGGCCCTGAAATCGAAAAATATCTTGACCAAACCATCATCCTGTTTGATCCCGCCTTTAACCCAGACGGTATTCAACGCTTCTCGGGCTGGGTGAATTCACGCAAGAGCAAATTGATTTCGGCCGACCCTAACGACACAGAACATAATGAGGCGTGGCCGGGCGGGCGCTTCAACCATTATTGGTTCGATTTGAACCGCGATTGGCTGGTGGCCCAGCATCCTGAGTCGCAAGCTCGGGCCCGGCAATTTCAACAATGGCGCCCCAACGTACTCACCGACCACCACGAACAGGGCACCAATGCCACGTTCTTTTTCATGCCCGGAGTGCCTTCGCGGGTTAACCCGCTAACCCCGCCCCGCAACCAGGAACTGACCAAAAAGATGGGCGAATACCATGCAAAAGCGCTTGATGAAATCGGTTCACTCTACTTTACCCAAGAGGGCTATGACGACTTTTATTATGGCAAAGGATCCACCTTCCCCGATATTCAGGGTTCGATCGGTATCTTATTTGAACAAGCTAGTTCACGTGGCCATGCCCAGGAAAGCACGAATGGCGTGTTGCGCTTTCCGTTTACCGTGCGAAACCAATTCGTAACCATGCTTAGCTCACTGAAGGCCACCAATGAAATGCGCGAAGAACTGCTGAATTATCAACGGGAGTTTTTCCGCAATGCGGCAGCAGAGGCCGCCAAAGACGTGACAAAGGCATTCATCGTGGGCTCCAAAGACAAAGCCCGGGCCTTCCATTTCGCAGAAATGGCCATCCGGCAGAACATTGATGTACATAAGCCCTCCGGCAACGTCACGATCAACGGTCAAACCTTTGATGCCGAATCCGCTTATGTTATCCCCTGCAATCAGACGCAATACAAGCTGGTGAAGAGTCTATTCTTCAAGCAAACCAAATTCACGGATAGCATTTTTTATGACATCTCCAGTTGGACCCTTCCGCTTGCGTTTGGCCTGCAGTATGAAGAATTGAAGACCTCAACGGCAGCCGGTGAAAAAATCTCTGATCTCAAAATGCCGACCGGCAAAATAATCGGCCAGGGCGACTACGCGTATGTGATTGAACCGTACGGCTACTACACGCCCCGTGCCATTTACCGGCTGCTGGAAAAAGGCATTCGCGTGAAAGTTGCCAACGAACCCTTTCATGGCGCGGGCAAGCGCTTCGATCGCGGCAGCTTTATGATTTCAGTTGACAACCAGGATCGCCTGCCCGATCAGCTTGCCGTGTGGATGAAAGACATTACCGAGAAAGATGGGTTGGATGTTTATGCGCTCGGCACGGGCCTCGATTATACGGGCGTAAGTTTGGGTAGCAGTTCATTCACCACCCTGCGGAAACCGGAAATCGCTATTCTGGTGGAAGGTGGCGTATCGCCCACCGATGCAGGCGAACTGTGGCACTTGCTGGACGTGCGGTATCAGATTCCTGTCACCCTCATGCCCATTTCCGTCTTCAACACCACATCGCTGGCCAAATACAATACGCTGCTGATGCCGGAGGGTAGCTACTCACAAATCAGCGAAAGCGGAAGAGAAAAACTGAAGGCGTGGGTTCAGAGCGGTGGAACGTTAATCGGATTTGAACGGGCGCTCAACTGGCTTACGTCAGCCGGCCTCGCCAAATTTGATATGAAAAAAGAAGACGAGAAGAAAGAACCGGCCAAGCCCAGACCCTACGCAGATTTGGATGAAGCGCTGAGGGCGCAAGAAACCAGCGGGGCAATTTTTGAAGCCGATGTTGATCTGACGCATCCGATATTTTATGGCTACACCTCGGCCAAAATTCCGGTGTTCAAAGCCAACAACCTGTTCATGACCAAAGCAAACGGGGCGTACGCGAACCCCCTGGTTTTTGGCGCTAACCCCTTGATCAGCGGATACATCTCGCGCCCGAATTATGATAAACTGAAAAACTCCTCCGGTCTGGGCATCACCGCTCTGGGCCGCGGACGAGTCATTGGCTTTACCGAGAACATGGCTTTTCGGGCATTCTGGTTTGGCTCCAACAAGATGTTGATGAATGCGATCTATTACGGGCACCTGATCAGTGCGGAGGCGGGTAGGTGATACACAACGCAAAGGCGGCTGAGTACGGCCGCCTTTGCTTACCTTTGTAAAACCCCCGGCAGCTTGGTAAGAAAATTCTTCCCGCTGGATAAGAACTACCTGCTTGAGCAGGCGCAAATTGCCTTGCACGACCCGCTGCTGCTTCAACTGGTTGACTCGGCCCGAAAAACCTATGTGCAAGCGCAAAACCCGCTGGGGTTGAACGATGCGTTCAGCGAAAAAATTCTCCTCTACGAGGTACACAATTTGAAGCCCCTATCGGCTTTCTATTATAACCTGGCGGGTATCTACCGCTACAAGTTTGGCGACAATCAATTGGGCTTCTTATGGAACGGTGCCGACCACGCGGAACATTACCGGCAGGAATGGAGTACCACGTTTGCCGATTGGTGCACCCGGCTTTGTCACCACCCGCAATTCGTTCAGGCCGTCTTAGACCTCACCGTATTCCTGCCGCAAAACCGGCAGGCCCACCTGGCCGAAAACCGGATGAACGCCATAATGCTCAACTTGTTTGAAGTCAAAATGCACAAGCAAAAAGGCATTGTGGCGATGAGGGTTGCCTAACCCCTGCCCGCCTTGTTGCGTCCCTACTTTTGTTATATTTGAAAGCTAACCTGCTTACCTATGCGTAAAATGTTTGTCATCGGCAGTATTGCTGTAACCGTTCTCTTGCTGATCTGGTCCTATTTCTGGACCGATGTCCTGCTTCTGTTCATCATCGTCATTCCGGTCATCATCATCGGCATCCAGGACATGGTACAAACGCGTCAGTCCATCAGGCGAAATTTCCCGGTGGCCGGCCGTTTACGCTACGTATTTGAAGACCTACGACCCAAGATTCAGCAATATTTTGTTGAGAATGATACCGATGGCGCGCCCATCAACCGGAACGAGCGTAATGTCATCTACCAGCGCGCCAAAAAACAAATCGATACCATACCGTTCGGCACCCAGCTGGATGTTTATGCCGAGGGCTATGAGTGGATCACCCATAGCATTGTGCCGAAGGACTTTCACAAGATGGACCATCACCCGCGCATCCGTTTTGGCGGCCGAGAATGCACCCAACCGTATGACATGAGTGTACTGAATGTGTCTGCGATGAGCTTTGGCTCGTTAAGCAAAAATGCCGTGCTGGCTTTGAACGCGGGCGCCAAGATTGGTGGGTTTGCGCACAACACCGGTGAGGGTGGGTTGAGCCCCTACCACCTCGAACCCGGGGGCGATGTGATCTGGCAGATTGGCACCGGCTATTTTGGCGCGCGCACGGAAGACGGAAACTTTTCCGATGATGCCTTTCAGAAAAACGCAACACGCGCCAGTGTAAAGATGATCGAAATCAAGCTGTCGCAAGGCGCGAAGCCGGGTCATGGGGGCATTCTGCCGGCCAAAAAGAATACACCTGAAATTGCGGCTATTCGCCTGGTGAAGCCGGGAACCACGGTGTTCTCTCCTCCTTTTCACAGCGCCTTCAGCACCCCGATTGAGTTACTGCAGTTTGTGCAGAAGCTGCGAAAACTATCGGGTGGCAAGCCCGTGGGCTTCAAACTTTGTGTCGGTCGCAAAAGCGAGTTTCTTTCCATCTGCAAGGCCATGGTGCAACTGGGCATCTACCCGGACTTCATCACGGTGGATGGTGGCGAGGGCGGCACGGGTGCGGCACCCCCCGAGTTCACCAACTTTGTTGGCATGCCATTACTGGATGCTCTCGCTTTTGTGGACAACGCGCTGCGCGGGTTCGGCATCCGGCAGGAAATGAAACTGATCGCCTCCGGAAAAATACTCACCGGCTTTCACATGGTGCGGGCCATGGCGCTGGGCGCAGATACATGTAATAGTGCGCGTGCGATGATGATGGCCCTGGGATGTATTCAGGCGTTGGAGTGCAACAAAAACACATGCCCGACTGGCGTGGCTACCCAGGACCCTTACTTCATGAAAGGCCTGGTGGTGGAAGACAAAAAAGTGCGCGTGGCCAACTATCACAAGAACACGGTAGAGAGTTTTGTGGAACTACTGGGCGCCAGCGGCATTGGTCACCCGGATGAAATTAACCGCACCCACGTCTACCGCAGAGTATTTATGAACCTGGTAAAAACCTACGAAGAAATTTACCCGACCATCCCCGAAGGGTGCCTGCTGGACGGTGGCGATGTGCCTTTTGATTATGAAGAATATATGAAAAGGGCTTCCGCACAGTCATTTGAAGTGACAGCGTAAGTCAAGAACCAGAACCCACTATTCAGGCCGGTTATTAGCTATCGGTGCCGGGATTGCCTACCTTTGCAGTTCAAGTTGCTGAATTCACCTGTTTAGGGGCAATTTTTTAATTTTTACCGGGGCTCCGGTTTTTGAATTCTTCCTCGCCCCACCACATTTTAACCATGTTATTCGACCAATTACAGCTCATTGAGCCGCTATTGCGCGCTCTTCAAGCCGAGGGTTACACCCGGCCAACACCTGTGCAGCAACAGGCTATCCCTCCCTTGTTACAGCGAAAAGATCTGCTCGCCTGCGCCCAAACCGGCACGGGGAAAACAGCTGCTTTCTCGTTGCCTATCTTACAACTCCTTCATCAGGATGAACTCTTCCAAAAAGGACCGGATGGAATCAAAGCGCTCATCCTCACGCCCACCCGCGAGTTGGCGATTCAGATTGGGGAAAGCATCGCCACCTATGGAAAATACTTGCGCTTGCGCCACACCGTCATCTTTGGCGGAGTGGGCCAAAAGCCACAGACCGATGCGCTGCGCAGCGGTGTGGATATTCTGGTGGCCACGCCCGGCCGCCTGCTCGACTTAATGGATCAACGGTTTGTGCACCTGCAGCACATCAAGTTCTTTGTCCTGGATGAAGCCGATCGAATGCTCGATATGGGGTTCATTCATGATGTGAAAAAGGTGATCGCCCGGTTGCCGCAAAAACGTCAAACCTTGTTTTTCTCGGCCACCATGCCACCGGAAATCGCGAAACTGGCCGCTTCAATCTTGACCAACCCGGTTACCGTTCAGGTCACTCCGGTGTCGTCTACGGTTAATACCATTCAACAGTCCGTGTATTTTGTGGCCAAATCGGACAAACGAAAATTGCTTCACCATCTGCTGGAGGATCGCTCCATCAACAGTGCCCTGGTGTTTACACGCACCAAGCATGGGGCAGACAAAGTTGCCAAGGATCTAAACCGATCCGGCATACGGGCAGAAGCCATACACGGAAACAAATCGCAGTCGTCCCGACAGTTGGCGCTTTCGAACTTCAAGGGTCGTAAAACCCGCGTGTTGGTAGCCACCGACATTGCTGCCCGCGGCATTGATATTGACGAACTTTCGCACGTGTTCAACTTTGAATTGCCGAATGTTCCGGAAACCTATGTGCACCGTATTGGACGCACGGGGCGGGCGGGCGCATCGGGCATTTCCATTTCATTTTGCGATGAGGAGGAAAAGGAATATCTGCACGATATTCAGAAGCTGATTGGCAAAGTGCTGCCGGTGGTCACGGATCATCCACACGTACTGGTGCGGGATGGCATGCCCAAGCCGCCTGCCCAGCCGCGGACTTCGCCCACGGAACGCAAACGCTTTCAGCCCAAACGCCAGTCCCAGTTTTCATCTCGCAGGCCATCGTCCCCAAACAAGGGTTCGGCCTTGCGCTGGGGTAGCGAGAGTCGAGAAAACAATTACTAGAAGCCATCTCAAAAAACACTTCATCATGTCAGGTTGAGTCCGACTTTGATCGGACTGTCGAAACCGGGTTTCAGTACCGAATAGCCTTCGACAAGCTCAGGCTGACAATTGAAAATTGATTTTTGAGATCGCTTCTAAATAAAAAAAGCCGGCTTATCACCGGCTTTTCTTTTTCGAACACTTCCTGGCTATATCAGAAGTTCTTGCCAGGGAAATAGGCGACATCCCCCAACTCCTCTTCGATGCGCAATAGTTGATTGTACTTCGCCATGCGGTCGCTTCGTGAAGCCGAGCCGGTTTTGATCTGGCCCGTATTGAGTGCCACGGCCAGATCCGCAATGGTGCTGTCTTCCGTTTCACCACTGCGGTGCGACATGATGCTCTTGTAGCTGTTGCGTTTAGCCAGGTTCACTGCGTTGATCGTTTCGGTGAGCGAGCCAATCTGGTTCACTTTTACAAGGATCGAATTCGCCACGCCCATGTCGATACCCTTTTGAAGGAAATCAACATTGGTCACAAACAAATCGTCACCTACGAGTTGCACTTTTGATCCGATCTTGTCCGTGAGTTTCTTCCAGCCGTCCCAATCCTCTTCGGCCATGCCATCTTCAATGGAAATGATCGGATACTTCTTGGCCCACTTGGCCCAGTACTCCACCATCTCGTCCGACTTCAATTTTTTACCATCCGACTTCTTAAACGTATAGGTCTTGGTCTTGCTATCGTAAAACTCGGAAGTGGCGGCATCCATGGCGATAAAAATATCAGACCCCGGTTTGAAGCCGGCTTTCTCGATGGCTGTCAACACGATTTCAATTGCCTCCTCGTTCGACTTGATGTTGGGGGCAAATCCACCTTCATCACCAACATTGGTAGAGAAGCCTTTGTCATGCAAAACTTTTTTGAGGTGATGGAATACTTCCGTGCCGATGCGCAGTGACTCGGAAAACGTGGCAGCCTTCACCGGCATGACCATGAACTCCTGAAAATCGATGGAGTTATCGGCATGGCTTCCGCCATTTAAGATGTTCATCATAGGCACTGGCAGGGTATTGGCATTCACGCCACCGATATAACGGTAGAGCGACTGGCCCGCTTCCATAGCTGCGGCACGGGCCACGGCCAGTGATGTACCCAAAATCGCGTTGGCTCCCAGTTTTCCCTTATTGGCCGTACCGTCCAATTCAATCATGATCTTGTCCACCAGGTTTTGATCAAACACGGACAAACCAACAATCTCAGCCGCAATCTTAGAGTTGACGTTGTCAACCGCTTTCAAAACACCTTTGCCGAGAAATTTCTTTTTGTCGCCATCACGAAGTTCTACCGCCTCGTGGGTACCGGTCGATGCTCCCGAGGGCACCGCTGCCCGGCCAAACGCACCATTGTCGGTGATCACATCTACTTCAATAGTTGGATTTCCACGGCTATCCAAAATCTGACGGGCGTGGACACTTTCGATGAAACTCATAGGAATAATTTTTAAATGAAGAATTTAGATTTATGATTTCTTTCCGCTAGTCGATATTGTTTTGATTGATGATGTAAAGATGGCGGTTAATTCATTCGACTCCTTGATAAGATGGAGCAATTCATTATCGCTTTTGTCAATCAGTTCAAGATCATGAATAAACGTAAGCCAAAAATTGCTTTCATCCGCCTCCTCTAAAACTACTTTTAACTTATTAGCAAAATCCGCACGAGACTTCGCACGATTGACCGCCCGATAATTTGCAGCCACGGACGAAGCTGACTTCAATAGTTGGATAGTTATGATTTTTGATCCTTGAGACCTCGGAAGTCTATCCACAAGCCTAAAGACGCGGGTAGCAAACATTCGCGTTCTCTCGATCAGCTGTGCTTTGGTCATTATTCAAATTCAAAAATCACAATTCTTAAATCCCAAGTTTCAAACTGTCACTCCTACCTTATTGCTCTCCTGTACCATAGTAACAAACTGATCAAACAAATACCGGGAGTCATGCGGACCTGGTGATGCCTCCGGGTGATACTGAACGGAAAACGCAGGCTTATCCTTCCTCCGGATGCCCATAATGGTATTGTCGTTCAAGTGCAAGTGGGTCACTTCGACATGGGGAAATTTACCAGCTTCGAACTCTTTTACCGCAAAGCCGTGATTCTGCGAGGTCATTTCGCCCAACCCGGAAATACAATTCTTCACCGGGTGATTAAGACCCCGATGGCCGTGGTGCATTTTATAGGTAGACAGGCCGCTCGCCAGGGCAAGTATCTGGTGCCCCAGGCAAATGCCGAACAACGGGCGGTTTGCATTCAGAATTTCCTTTACGGTTTCCACTGCGTACGGCATCACCGCGGGGTCACCGGGGCCATTGGAAATAAAATAGCCGTGAGGCTGCCATTCTTCCATTTTGGCAAAACGGGTTTTGGCCGGAAACACCTTGACGCAACAACCGCGTTGCGTCAGGCTTCGCAGGATGTTCGTCTTGATACCGAGATCAAGCGCTGCGATACGCAGGGCGGATCCCGGGTCGCCCACCAGATAGGGTTCGCGTGTGCTCACCTGCGAAGACAGCTCGAGACCATCCATAGAGGGCACTTTGTTGAGTTCAGCCTTAAGTTGCTCGGGGCTTAATACCGAGGAGATGATCGCATTCATGGCGCCTGAATCACGGATGTGGCGCACCAGCATGCGGGTGTCCACATCGGTGATCCCCACCACACCGTGTTTCTCCAAATATTGTTGCAGACTCTCGCGGGCCGTCTTCCGGCTGAACTCCTCCGAGAATTCATTCACCACAATTCCGCTAATGGTTGGCTTGGCACTCTCCTGCTCCTCGTCCACCGTGCCGTAATTGCCAATATGGGCGGTGGTGTTCACGATGATCTGGCCCGTGTACGAAGGGTCGGTATAAATCTCCTGGTAGCCGGTCATGCCGGTATTGAAGCAGATTTCACCTCCCGAGGTGCCGATCTTGCCAATGGCCGTTCCTTCCACGAGAAGTCCATCGGCCAGTAATAGGTAAGCTTTTGCGCTCAAGCGAGTAGTGGTTAGTCAGGCAAAAATAGACTCTTTCCGTAAGTTTATGTTACCCCCGGGCGTTGCAATTTCGGTACCCTGCCCAGTTGGGGGTCTAAAATCGATCTGGCAAAAACAAAAAAGGGATTGAACCATGTCCAATCCCTTCGTTTGAGTTCGCGTAGCCACTTATTCTTTCTTCTTAGAAGATTTTTTGGCCTTTTTAGGCTTTTCCTCGGCTGCCGCTTGCGGCTCGGCAGTGGGGGCCTCAGCCGCACCCTCAGCCTTTTTGCCACCCTTGCGGCTTCTGCGGGTCTTGCCCTTTTTCGCGGAGTCGTCCTTCTTGTAGATCTCGTTGAAATCGACCAATTCCATAAGACACATTTCGGCATTATCGCCCAAGCGGGTATCACCCAACTTAATAATCCGGGTGTAGCCACCGGCACGTTCGGCCGTACGGCCCGCCACCTCGCCAAACAATGCTTTGATACCTTCCTTGTTTTGAAGATACGAAAACACGGTTCTGCGGGAGTGCTGAGAATCCGTCTTGGCTTTGGTAATCAACGGCTCCACGTACTTGCGCAAGGCTTTGGCCTTGGCCACCGTAGTGGTAATTCGCTTATTGATCAACAGGGAATTCGCCATGTTCGAGAGCAACGCATCGCGGTGCGACTTGTTGCGACCCAGGTGATTATCTTTCTTACCGTGTCTCATTAGTCTTCGTCCAGTTTATATTTTGACAAGTCCATGCCGAACGTGAGGCTCTTCTCGGCAACCAGTTGTTCCAATTCAGCTAGGGATTTCTTTCCGAAGTTGCGGAACTTCATCATATCGCTGATTTCCAATTGTACCAAATCGCCCAGGGTCTTCACGTCAGCGGCTTTCAGGCAGTTGTACGCACGTACTGAAAGGTCGAGATCATGCAGCGGAGTCTTCAACAACTTGCGCATGTGCAGCAACTCTTCATCTACCTGCTCCACTTCGCTATCGGCTCCGGTTTCCAGTTCAATCGACTTATCCGAGAACAGGCGGAAGTGCTGAATCAGAATGAAAGCGGCACCCTCGAGTGCTTTTTCGGGATGAATTGAACCATCCGTCTCAATGTCGATCAACAACTTCTCGTAGTCAGTCTTTTGTTCCACGCGGGTATTCTCCACGCTGTACTTCACGTTCTTTACCGGGGTGAAGATGGCGTCAATAGGAATGAATCCGAAAACTTGCTCGTTGGGTTTGTTTTCTTCAGCGGGCAGGTAACCGCGACCTTTCTCAATGGTCAGCTCGATTTCAAAGTGAGCCGACTCATCCAGATTGCAGATGACGTGATCCGGGTTCAGGATTTCAAACGCAGACGTAAACTTGGCAATATCGCCAGCCTTGAACTGCTTCTGCTTCTTGATGTTAACGTTGATTTTGCTGTCAAATCCGTCCGACACCTTCCGAAAACGAACCTGCTTGAGGTTCAAAATGATTTCCGCAACATCCTCCACAACGCCTTCGATGGTGGAGAATTCGTGCAACACACCGGGAATTTTGATACCGGTGATGGCATACCCTTCCAGGGAGGACAACAGAATTCTGCGCAGCGCATTTCCGATGGTCACTCCATATCCTTTTTCCAGCGGTTTGAAGGTAAAGAAACCGTGAAAATCATCGGCCTTCTCCATCACAACCTTATCTGGCATTTGGAATGCTAATATTGACATATGCGTTTGTTTACGGGTTACTTCAATTTTTCTAGTCCGATCAGGAACAACCGATTACTTCGAGTACAATTCGACAATCAACTGTTCGTTGATGTTCTCCGGAATATCCTGACGTGGGGGCAGGGTAATAATCTTACCGACCATTTCACTTCCATCCCACTCCAGCCAATTGTACTTCTTAGCACCCTGAATCGACAGGCTGCTGGTGATGGACTCCAATGACTTTGACTTTTCGCGCACACCGATTTGATCACCGGCACGCAGCGTGTAAGACGGAATGTTCACGACCTCACCATTTACGGTGATGTGCTTATGCACCACCAACTGGCGGGCAGCCCTGCGGGTGGGGGCAATGCCGAGGCGGTAAACGGTGTTGTCCAGGCGAGCTTCCAGCATTTGCAGCAACACTTCGCCTGTTACGCCTTTCTTGCGTGAGGCTTTGTCAAAAATGCCGGCAAACTGGCGCTCCAGTACACCGTAAATGTACTTGGCCTTTTGTTTCTCGGCCAACTGCGTGGCATATTCAGAGAGCTTACGCTTCTTGCCTTTGCCATGCTGGCCGGGCGCATAATTTTTCTTTTGCAGCGCCTTATTCTCGCCCATCACGGGCTCACTGAAGCGTCTGCTGATTCGTACTTTGGGACCGATGTATCGTGCCATGTTCTCGTAGCGTTCTTAATTCGATTATACACGTCTTGCTTTAGGAGGGCGGCAGCCGTTATGGGGCAGCGGGGTCACATCACGAATCATCGTGATTTCAATACCGGCCGCCTGAACCGTACGGATGGCTGACTCGCGGCCAGCACCCGGGCCTTTCACAAAAACTTCCGCTTTGCGCACGCCCAGTTCAAAGGCTTTCGAGGCACACTCCTGAGCAGCCATTTGAGCGGCATAGGGGGTGTTCTTCTTCGATCCTTTGAAACCCATTTTACCAGCCGATGCCCAGCTCACCACCTGACCGGTAGAGTTGGTCACGGAGATGATGATGTTGTTGAACGTAGCCCGGATATGAACCTGGCCTACGGCTTCGACATGCACCGTCCGCTTTTTGGCTTTTTCGGTTTTCTTCTCAACAGGAGCTGCCATAATTATCTGTTATCCTTTAGTTGCTTTCTTCTTATTCGCTACCGTCTTGCGCTTTCCTTTTCGGGTACGCGCATTGTTCTTGGTCGTTTGGCCACGCACGGGCAAGCCCTTGCGATGGCGCAGGCCGCGGTAGCAGCCAATGTCCATCAATCGCTTGATGCTCAGTTGCACCTCAGAGCGCAATGCACCTTCGATGCGGAACTTCTCCGCAATGATGGAACGGATGGCATTTGACTCTTCGTCATTCCAATCCTTAACTTTTTTGTCCCAGCTAACACCGGCTGTGGAGAGAATAAACTGAGCTCTCTTCCGGCCAATGCCGTAGATGTAGGTGAGACCAATCTCGCCTCTCTTGTTGTCTGGAATATCAACGCCCGCAATACGTGCCATATATTATCCTTGTCTTTGTTTGTAACGAGGGTTCTTCTTGTTAATAACGTACAACTTGCCGTTGCGCCTGATGATCTTACAATCCGCGCTACGCTTCTTGATGGATGCCCGTACCTTCATTTTACTTGTATCTAAACGTTATCCTACCTTTTGTCAAATCATAGGGTGACATTTCCAGTTTCACCCGGTCGCCCGGCAACAGACGGATGTAGTGCATCCGCATTTTACCGGAAATGTGCGCCAGTACTTCGTGACCGTTTTCCAATTGCACCCGAAACATGGCATTGGAAAGGGCCTCGAGAATGGTACCGTCTTGTTCTATCGACTTTTGTTTCGCCATTTATATGTATAACTACTTTCGATATACTCGTGCGTGGTGAGGATTTCTGTCGAATCAGCAAAAATCGCCACGGTATGTTCAAAGTGTGCCGAGGGTTTGTTATCGGCCGTGCGGATGGTCCACCCATCGCGCTCGGCTACTACCCGTCTGGTTCCCATATTGATCATCGGCTCTATGGCGATAACCATTCCGGGCACCAGCTTTACCCCCTTGCCGCGCTTTCCATAGTTCGGCACTTCCGGATCTTCATGAAGACTTTTGCCCAGCCCGTGCCCTACTAATTCGCGCACTACGCCATAGCCAAACTTCTCCACGTAGGACTGAACGGCAAACCCGATATCGCCCGTGCGGTTGCCTGCTTTCGCTTGATCAATTCCCAGATAAAGAGAATCCATCGTGCGTTCAAGCAACTGCAGAACTTCCGGCCGCGCACCCGGCAACGGGTACGTATAAGCCGAATCGGTATGCAAGCCCTCATATTGAACTCCGCAATCCACCGATACAATGTCACCTTCCTTCAGCACATACTCACCCGGAAATCCGTGCACCACCTGGTCATTGACCGAGATGCAAAGCGCAAACGGAAATCCTCCAAACCCGATGAAGGAGGGCACACCTTTGTGATCGCGAATAAACTCGTCTGCCACCCGATTCAGTTCTTTCGTTTTCACTCCCGGGGCTACCCGTTTCGCTACTTCCGCGTGTGCCTTACCCAAAATCTGGGCTCCTGCACGCATGACCTGAATGTCGTCTGGCGTCTTCAGCTTAATCATTCAATCCTAAGCCGCAGCAAACTGAGAACGTCCTTTTACTCTGCCGGACTTCATCATCCCTTCATAGTGACGCATCAATAGGTAGCTTTCGATTTGCTGCAGTGTATCTAACACCACGCCCACCAAAATCAACAGCGATGTACCACCATAGAATTGGGCGAAGTTCTGTGTGATGCCAAAAAGCACGGCAAAAGCCGGCAGAATGGCCACCGCAATCAGGAACAACGCACCGGGTAACGTAATCCGGGAAAGTACTGTATCAATAAACTCGGCTGTGGGCTTACCAGGCTTAATGCCCGGGATGAAGCCACCGCCTCGTTTCAAATTATCTGCAATATCGTTGGACGGCACCGTGATGGCCGTGTAGAAGAACGTGAAGACCAGAATCAGAATGCCAAACACCAGATTGTACTGCCAAGAGGTGAAGTCGGCAAAAGCCGAACCCACATAGGCACTGATGTCGCTGTCCTGCCAAATACCGGCAATGAGCGGAGGAATGAACATCAAAGCCTGGGCAAAGATGATGGGCATAACGCCGGATGAATTGAGTTTCAACGGAATGAAATCGCGCTTGCCGCCATACAGTTTGTTGCCCACCACCTGCTTAGCATACTGCACCGGAATTCTGCGCACCGCCTGGGTCAGGGCGATAACGCCCACCACCACAAAGAACAGGGCCAGCAATTCCAGAATAAAGATGATCAGCGCGCCACCTTCCGACTTATCGAAGAATTCTTGAACAATGGCTGACGGGAAACGGGATACAATACCGATCATGATCAGCATGGAGATACCGTTGCCGATACCCTTGTCGGTGATACGCTCACCTAACCACATACAGAACATGGTGCCGGCCACCAGAATCACAATCGAGGAGAACGTGAAGAAGAAGCCGGGTGATAAGATTAATTCATTGGGAACCGTGGTACGCAAATAGCCGTACGACTGAGCGGCTGTGATGAAGATCGTGAGGACACGCGTGTACTGGTTCAGTTTCTTTCTGCCGCTTTCGCCCTCTTTCTGCATCTTGGAAAACTGAGGAACGGCCACCGTCAACAACTGGATGACGATAGAGGCGGAGATGTACGGCATAATGCCGAGTGCAAAAATGGATACGCGGCTGAAGGAGCCACCCAGGAAAGTGTTGATCAGACCGAAGATACCGCTCTGGTTCGCGCCCGAAGCCAGTTGGGCTTCCAACGCCACCGCATCGATACCGGGCAACACAATGTACGAGCCTAACCGGAAAATGATCAGGAAGCCGATTGTGTTGAGGATTCGCGTGCGCAAATCTTCAATCGAGAAAATGTTCTTTATGGTCTGAAAAAACCGCTTCATGGATTAGATCTTCGTTGCAGTACCTCCGGCTGTTTCAATGGCTTTGGTTGCCGTATCTGAAAAGGCATGTGCCTCCACATTTACTTTCGACTTGAGCTCGCCACGGCCCAGCACTTTCACTTTATCGTTCTTTCCAACAATTCCGTTTTCAATCATCACCTTCACGCTGATGGCGCTGGCTTTGGTTTTCTGGGCCAGCAATTCCAGCGTATCCAGGTTCACGCTCTTGAAATAAATCTTATTGTTATTCTTGAAGCCAAACTTGGGGATACGTCTCTGCAACGGCATCTGACCGCCTTCGAAACCGATCTTCTTGTGATATCCCGAGCGTGACTGGGCACCCTTGTGACCACGACCGGCCGTGCTTCCACCCGATCCCTGGCCGCGCCCCAGGCGCTTGTTCGTTTTGGTTGAGCCGGCAGCCGGCTTTAGTGTGTGCAGCTTCATATTATAACTCCGTTACCTTAACCAAATGACTTACCTTTTTCACCATACCCTGGATTTGCGGGGTATATTCCACTTCTACAAATGACTGGCGCTTGCCCAGGCCTAAAGACAAAATGGTCTTTTGCTGGGTTTCGGCACGCTTGATCATGCTGCGAACTTGTGTGATTCTAACCTTCGCCATGGTATTATCCATTAAACACTTTTGACAACTCTACTCCGCGGTTGCGAGCAATCGTAAACGGATCGCGCATGCTGGTCAACGCCTTGAACGTGGCTTTTACCACATTGTGCGGGTTGGACGAGCCTTTCGACTTGGCCAACACATTGTGCACACCGGCACTATCCAAAACGGCACGCATGGCACCACCGGCAATAACACCGGTACCAGGCGAAGCCGGCTTCAACAACACAAAACCTCCACCGAACTTCCCGGTCGATTCGTGCGGAACCGTACCGTTGATGATCGGCACCTTGACCAGGTGCTTCTTGGCATCATCGATACCCTTGGTAATGGCATCCTGAACTTCGTTGGCTTTGCCAAGTCCGTAACCCACCACACCATTTCCATCACCTACCACCACAATCGCGGCAAAGCTGAAGCGTCTTCCGCCTTTCACCACTTTTGCCACGCGTTGGATGGCAACGACTTTCTCTTTTAAGTCGATTTCGCTGGCCTTTACTGTGCTGACGTTGCTCTGAGTCATGCGTTTAAAATTTTAAACCTCCCTCTCTGGCGCCTTCGGCCAAAGCTTTGATGTTTCCGTGATACAAATAACCGTTGCGATCGAACACGATGTCTGACACACCGGCTGCGACAGCCTTCTCGGCCAGCTTCTTGCCCACCGTCTTGGAGATGGTGAGATTAACGCCACCCTTCTTGTCAACTTCGGTTGAGGAAGTAGCTGCGATCGTGTGACCTTTGGAGTCATCAATCAACTGGGCATAAATAACCCGGTTGCTCTTGAACACCGACAAACGGGGGCGCTGTTGCGTGCCTTCCAGTTTCTTGCGGATGCCCATCTTGATCCGGTCTCTCCGCTGTGCTTTTGTTTTAATGTTCGCCATAGCTCAATTATTTAGCAGCTGCCTTACCAGCCTTTCTGCGTACATACTCGCCCACATAGCGAATACCTTTTCCTTTATAAGGCTCCACATTGCGGAGCGATTTGATTTTGGCGGCCATCTGACCTACCAATTGCTTGTCGATACCTTCCAGGATAATCATCGGGTTTTGCCCTTTCTCCTGAACGGCCTGCACCTTTACTTCGGTGGGCACGGCAACGAACACGCTGTGCGAATAGCCAAGGCTCAACTCCAGCACATTATTCTGGGCGGAAGCCTTGTAACCTACACCCACCAACTCCATTTGGCGCTTATAGCCATTGGTCACACCTTCAACCATATTCGCAATCAAGGCGCGGTACAAACCGTGCTTCGATTTGTCTTCCTTTTGATTCGTGGGGCGCTTCAATGACACTTTCCCTTCTTCCACGCTAATGTTGAAATCGCCATTGATCGGCTGGTGCAGTTCACCCTTGGGGCCCTTCACCGAAACCTTGCCGTTGGCGTATGTGCACGACACACCCTTGGGCAACTCGATAACTTTATTTCCAATTCGTGACATGGCTCTTCTGAATTAATAAACCAGACATAAAACCTCACCACCCACATTGAGTGCCTTTGCCTCCTTGTCGGTGATCACACCTTTCGAGGTCGACAGAATGGCAATGCCCAAACCGTTGAGTACGCGCGGCAGGCTGTCGGCCGGGCGGTACTGACGCAAGCCGGGTGTACTCACGCGCTGGAGGCTGGTGATGGCCGACTCTTTCGTCTCCGGATTGTACTTGAGGGCGATTTTGATCGTACCCTGCTTGTTTTCCGTTGCCTCAAACTTGTAGTTGAGGATGTACCCCTTCTCGAACAACACCTTGGTCATTTCCTTCTTGATGTTCGAAGCCGGCACCTCCACCACACGGTGGCGGGCCTTGATTGCGTTGCGCAACCGGGTCAAGTAATCTGCAATTGGGTCTGTTGTCTTCATTTTACTTCCGCTTTATAAAAAAGCAAACCCCATTTTTAAACGGGGCTGCAAAGGTATCAGAACAATTTCTGTTATCCAAGACTGTCATCTGGTTTCGTTTCGGGCTTTTTTAGCCCTCTACGACCTTGATACTCAGCAACCTATATGTCAAAACGCGCTACCAGCTCGCTTTGGTGAGGCCCGGAATCTTGCCTTCCAGGGCCATCTGGCGGAACTGGTTCCGGCAAATGCCGAACTTCCGCATGTAGCCGCGGGGGCGGCCCGTTAGCTTGCAACGGCTGCGCAAACGCACGGCCGATGAACTGCGGGGCAGCTTATCCAGGGCAGCATATTCGCCAGCTTCTTTCAAAGCCTTGCGCTTAGCTGCAAAACGCTTCACCAATTCTTCCTTCTTCTGGGTTCTGGCAACGATCGATAATTTAGCCATGTTACCTGTTAGTTTTTGTTCACAAACGGCATCCCGAAAGCCTTCAGGAGCTCATAACTTTCTTCATCCGTACGGGCGGTAGTCACAAACGTAATATCCATACCATTGATCTTCTGCACCTTGTCAATCGAGATTTCGGGGAAGATGATCTGCTCCTTTACGCCCAGCGTGTAGTTACCACGGCCATCAAAGCCCTTATCACTCACGCCACGGAAGTCGCGCACCCGGGGAAGGGCCACGTTCATCAACCGGTCCATGAACTCGTACATCTTACTGCCGCGCAAAGTGACGCGTACACCAATCGGCAAGTTCTCACGCAATTTGAAGTTCGAAATTGCCTTCTTCGACTTGGTCGAAACCGCCTTTTGTCCGGTAATGGTGGTGATCTCTTCGATCGCCACATCAACCAACTTCTTGTCGGCTACGGCTGCACCCACTCCTTTGTTGATGCAGATCTTCTCAATCTTGGGCACCTGCATTACCGACTTATACTGAAACTTCTGCTTCAGGGCCGGTACGATTTCCTTAGTGTATTTCTCCTTTAGTCTGGGCGTTGCCATAACATCAATTACTTAATGAATTCTCCTGTCTTTTTTGCGTAGCGCTGTAACGATCCTTTCTCGTCACGCTTGCGGCCAACACGTGTGGGTTTGCCGGAAGCCGGATCAATCAACATCAAATTGCTGATGTGAACGGGCGCTTCCGTCTTCTTAATGCCACCTTCCGGCTTACCGGCTGTGGGCTTCTGGTGCTTGGTCACGATATTGATCCCTTCCACCACGGCACGATTCTCCTTCGGGAAAACCTCTTGCACGCGGCCGGTTTTTCCTTTGTCATTTCCGGCCAGCACCTTTACGGTGTCACCTTTACGAATGTGCAGCTTGGGCTGTTTGTTATGCTTCCTTTCCATGGCTTACAATACTTCGGGGGCCAGTGATACAATCTTCATAAACTGCTTCTCGCGCAGTTCGCGCGCTACCGGTCCGAAAATGCGGGTGCCACGGGGTTCGTCCTGAGCATTGAGCAACACGGCCGCGTTATCTTCGAAGCGGATGTAGCTGCCGTCCTTACGTCTTACCTCTTTAGTAGTGCGCACGACAACGGCTTTCGAAACGGTTCCTTTCTTTACCTGGCTAGTGGGCAGGGCCGACTTCACGGTAACCACAATTTTGTCACCAACGGAGGCCGAACGTCTGTGGGTGCCACCCAATACGTGCAAGCAGAGCACCTCTTTGGCACCACTGTTGTCGGCTACGGTTAAGCGGGTTTCAGTCTTAATCATGATTACTTCGCTTTTTCAATTACTTCTACTAGTCTCCACCGCTTGTTTTTGCTCAGCGGACGGGTTTCCATAATGCGTACGGTATCACCGATACCGGCCTCATTCTTTTCGTCATGAGCCATGAACTTGGTGGTCTTGTTCATGAACTTGCCATAAATCGGATGCTTTACTTTGCGATCAACCGCAATGGTGATGGTCTTCTGCATTTTATTGCTGACAACCCGACCGACTCTTTCTTTCCGTAAGTTTCTCTCTTCCATAACCTGGGGGCCGAAGCCTGTTATTTCGTTTTCGTTCTGGCTGTTAATTCGGTATTCAACCGGGCTATCAGTCTGCGATTCTCGCGCAGGCGCATCGGGTTTTCAATGGCCGACACCTGGTGGGCAAACTGCAGCTTGCGAAGGCTCTCCTGCTCTGAACCGATCTTCTCTTTCAGTTCGTCAACGGTAAGTGATTTGATCTCCTGATTTTTCATACCCTTTGCTGATTAACCTTCCACGTAATCTCTACGAACACTGAATCTTGTTTTGATGGGCAATTTGCCATCGGCCAGTGCCAACGCTTCTTTGGCCGTTGCCATCGTTACACCACCAGCCTCGAACAGAATGGTGCCGGGTTTAACCACAGCTACCCAATACTCGGGCGCACCTTTACCCTTACCCATACGTACCTCGGCAGGTTTGCGGGTAACGGGTTTATCCGGGAAAATGCGAATCCACACCTGGCCTTCACGCTTCATGGCGCGGGTTACCGCCACACGGGCAGCTTCCAACTGGCGGGCGGTAATCCAACCTGGCTCCACCGCTTTTAAAGCAAATGATCCAAAGGCAATCTGATGTCCGCGGGTCGCCAAACCCTTAACGCGGCCTTTTTGAGTCTTTCTGAACTTAGTACGCTTCGGTTGTAACATGACTAATCTATTTTCTCAACCTGTTATTCCTTATTTCGATCGCGGTCACGCTCCCTGCGCGGACCACCACGCTCTCTGCGGTCTCCTCCACGACCTCCACGAGCCGGTGCACCACCACCTTTGGCGCCATCGCCACGCTCATTGCTGATCATACCGATGTTCGGGGAGAGATCACGCTTGCCATAAACCTCACCTTTGAAAATCCATACCTTGATACCGATCTTACCATACACCGTCTGGGCTTCTGAAATCGCATAATCGATATCTGCGCGGAGGGTGTGCAAGGGAATGCGGCCTTCTTTGTATTGTTCCGTGCGGGCCATATCAGCACCCGCCAAACGACCCGACAATTTCACTTTGATACCCTCTGCACCTACACGCATAGAAGAGGCAATTGCCTGCTTCATCGCTCTGCGGTACGAAATACGGGCTTCCAGTTGCTGTGCAATCGACTCGCCAACCAACCGGGCATCCAACTCGGGACGCTTGATCTCGAAGATGTTAATCTGCACATCCTTGCCGGTGAGCTTCTTCAACTCTTCTTTGATCTTATCTACCTCGCCACCGCCTTTACCAATTACCACTCCCGGACGGGCCGTGTGAATGGTAAGGGTGATGCGCTTCAGCGTACGCTCAATCACAATCTTGGCAATGCCGGCTTTTTGAATGCGGGCATCAATGTATTTGCGGATCTTCTGGTCTTCCACCAGCTTATCCGAAAATGTTTTACCACCGAACCAGTTGGAATCCCAACCGCGGATGATGCCCAGGCGCAAGCCTACCGGATTAATTTTTTGTCCCATTATTCCTTGGTTTCAGTTACCGCTACTTCAGTTTTCGCTTCGGCCGGCATACGATCCAGCACAATTGACACGTGGTTGCTGCGCTTGCGGATGCGGTGAGCGCGGCCCTGCGGTGCCGGACGAAGACGCTTCAAAATGCGGCCCCCGTCAACAAAAATTTCTTTTACATACAGATCAGCCACGTTACCATCGCTGTTGCGACCTTCCCAGTTGCTGATAGCCGATAACAACAACTTCTCCAGACGGGCTGCCGGATGCTTGGCCTCATACTTAAGAATATTGAGGGCATGCGCCACGCGCTGGCCACGAATAAGATTGGCCACCAGGCGCATCTTACGCGGTGAGGTGGGCACATTGTTCAGGTAAGCTACCGAGGGGCCGGTTTTAGCCGCTTCTTTCACAGCCTTGATCTTGGCCCGCTTCAGCACCGAACGTTTCGTCTTTTTCTCTGTCGTTTCCATAGTCAGCTAGTATAATGTGCCGAGGTTATTTGCCTGCGGCAGCCGCTTCTGCTTTGTTGTTGCCCGAGTGACCCTTGAACGTGCGGGTGGGTGCAAATTCACCCAGCTTGTGGCCCACCATGTTCTCGGTTACATACACGGGGATAAATTTATTTCCATTGTGCACGGCAAACGTATGGCCGATGAGCTCCGGAGTAATGGTGCTTCTGCGCGACCATGTTTTGATCACGGATTTTTTCCCGGATGTTTCAGCGGCACTCACCTTCTTGGCGAGGCGCGCGTCCAGGTACGGTCCTTTTTTTACTGAACGTCCCATTACTTCTTCCTCCTTGCTATGATTAAGTTGTCAGAATACTTCTTCGGGTGACGGGTCTTCTTACCCTTCGTGTACAAGCCCTTGCGTGAGCGCGGGTGACCGCCAGAAGCGCGACCTTCGCCACCACCCATCGGGTGATCGACCGGGTTCATCGCCACACCACGCGTGCGCGGACGAATACCTCTCCAACGGCTGCGACCGGCCTTACCCACACTTTCATTCATGTGATCAGCATTGCTTACCGCACCAACGGTAGCCATGCAGCGATCGAGCACATTGCGCATCTCGCCACTCGGCATTTTCAGCGTAGCATAACCACCTTCGCGGGCTACTAACTGAACAAAGGAGCCGGCACTGCGGGCGATTGACGCACCTTTGCCCGGCTTAATCTCCACGTTGTGTACAATCGTACCCACCGGGATCTTTGCCAACGGCAGCGCGTTACCTACCTCCGGTGCTACTTCCTTACCCGACATTACCTTCTGACCTACTTTCAAGCCCTGGGGGGCAATGATGTAGGCCTTTGCGCCATCGGCATAGTATAGTTTAGCCAGACGAGCCGAACGGGTCGGATCGTATTCGATTGACTTTACGGTAGCCGGAACATCAAACTTATCGCGCTTGAAATCGATGATGCGCAGTTTCTGCTTGTGGCCTCCACCGATGTAGCGCATCGTGAGGTGACCCACATTGTTACGACCACCGCTTTTTCTCAACGGGGCCAACAGCGACTTCTCCGGGCGGCTCTCGGTAATATCATCAAAGCCGGGGGCCAACCTGTGGCGGGTACCGGGAGTTACGGGTTTTAATTTCTTTAGTGCCATGACCTATGCTCGGCTTTCGATTAAACGTTGTTATAAAAATCAATCACCTCACCCGACACCAGCGTAACAATGGCCTTCTTGTAATTGGGCTTGCGGCCCGATACGAAGCCGGCCTTGGTGTAACGGGTCTTGGACTTACCCATCACGGTGACCGTGTTCACCTTCTCCACATTGACACCGTACTTCTTTTCTACGGCATTCTTAATCTCCACTTTGTTGGCGTCCATATCGACAATGAAGCCATACTTTCCTTTTTCGTTGAGGGCCGAAACTTTTTCGGTTACCAAAGGTCTCTTCAGCACGCTCATTTTACTTCTTATTTAAAATGGAGTCAATTTTGTTAACGGAGCTCTCTACGAGAATCAAGCTATCGGCATTGATTACATCGTATGTATTAAGCTGAGCAGCCGTTACCACTTTCGTGTTGGGTATGTTGCGACCCGACAGGGCAACCGAACGGTTTGCCTCGGGCAATACCAGCAAGGTCTTCTTGTCTCCAACCGCCAATGACTTGAGCATGCTCAGGTATTGCTTGGTTTGGGGCTTCTCGAAATTGAAATCTTCCACCACGGCAATCGAGTTGTCTTTTGCCTTATAGGTGAGGGCCGACTTACGGGCCAAGTCTTTTACTTTCTTATTCAGCTTAAAGGAGTAATCGCGCGGTGCGGGACCGAAGATACGGCCACCACCTTTGAACTGCGGGTTCTTGATGTTACCCGCGCGGGCACCGCCTGTTCCTTTTTGCTTCTTAATCTTCTTTGACGAGCCGGTGATTTCGTTACGCTGCTTGGATTTGTGCGTGCCCTGGCGCTGGTTAGCCAAAAAGCTCTTTACATCCAGCCAAATGGCGTGGTCGTTCGGCTCTATGCCAAACACATCGCTGTTCAGGCTCACCTTGCGGCCTGTCTGCTCACCACTATACTTAATAACAGCTACGTCCATCACTTTTGCAGAATTATCGTTGAATTTTTAGGACCGGGAACGGAGCCGCTGATCAGAATCAGATTTTGCTCCGGCATGATTTTCACCACCTTCAGGTTGGTCACCTTTACCCGATCGCCACCCATACGGCCAGCCAAACGCTTGCCTTTGATGACGCGCGAAGCAAAAGAAGCGTTACCCATGGAACCGGGTGCGCGCAAACGGTTATGTTGACCGTGTGTTTGCCCTCCTACTCCACTAAAGCCGTGACGCTTCACCACTCCCTGGAACCCGCGACCTTTGGAAGTTCCGACCGCATCCAGGAAATCGCCTTCCGCGAATACATCCTGAACCCGAATCTCTTTTCCTAATTCAACGATTCCTTCGAACTCCTTACGGAAGTCACGAAACTCTGCCACTGCGCGCTTAGGCGTAGTGTTGGCCTTTTTGAAATGACCTACCAGAGGCTTGGTGGAGTTTTTCTCCTTCTTGTCGCCAAACGCGAGTTGAACAGCACGGTACCCGTCAGTGTCCTCATTTTTTACCTGAGTCACCACACAGGGGCCGGCTTCAATTACGGTGACCGGCTGGCTTTGGCCGTCTGGGCCAAATACACTGGTCATCCCAATTTTGCGTCCTATAATTCCAGGCATGGTTGAAACCTTTTTACTTGTTTTTTAACCCGATTTGCGGGGTATGCCCGCAAAAAGGACTGCAAAGATAGAAGCTAATGCCGAGATAACAAGACGGGGTTTGGAATTTTATGGATAGCAACCCTCCGCCCACCGAAAACGCGATTTCAGGCTTATTTACCTACTTTTCGCCCATGAATCGAAAGGCGCAGGCGCTACTCATTTTGGCCATTTTGCTGATGGCCGGTCTGCTGCTGGACGTACTCCTTGGCTCGGTTGCCTTGCCCCTGGCAGACCTTTGGCAAGCGCTTACACACCCGAATGAACCCTCCCCGGCAGCGGATATTTTGTGGCATTTCCGAATTCCGAAAGCGGCAACCGCGGCCTTGGCCGGCAGCGGATTAGCCCTGGCTGGGCTGGTGATGCAAACGCTCTTTCGTAACCCGCTGGCCGGGCCGGATGTGCTCGGACTAAGCGCAGGCGCTGGACTGGCCGTTGCCCTGGCGGTGATGGCGGGCATCCAGATCGGAGAAATTGGCCAGGCATGGGGGCTTGCCGCCACCGCCAGTGTGGGCAGCCTTTCCGTCTTCCTTCTGATGGTTCTGTTTTCCCGAAAAATGACAGACCCGGTGGGTTTGCTGATTTTAGGTCTGATGGTTGCCGCCATTACCTCGTCCATCGTCAGTGTTTTGCAATTCATCAGTCAGGCGGAGCAACTGCAGTCCTTTGTGATTTGGACGATGGGATCCGTGGGAAACACGAACCCGCGTGAGCTGGGTGTAATGATGACGGTGGTACTACTCGCGTTGGTCATTATATTAAGCCAACTCAAAGCACTCAATGTTTGGTTACTGGGTGAGAGTTATGTGGGTAGCCTCGGCATTCGGGTGAAATCTTCGCGGCTTTGGCTGGTGGCCGGTGCCAGCTTGCTCACCGGTGCGGTCACCGCGTTTTGCGGGCCCATTGCGTTTGTCGGCATTGCTGTGCCGCACCTGGTGCGACTGTTCCTGCCCAGTGCTCATCATGGCTGGCTTATTCCGGGCGTTATGCTCGGTGGCGCAACCTTGCTGTTGGTATGCGACATACTGGTTCAATTGCCGGGCGGCAGTCAGTATCTTCCGCTCAATGCGATTACGGCTTTGTTGGGCGCACCGGTGGTGATTATGGTGGTGATGAAAACCAAAAACGTGCGGTGGTGATTTCAGGCGAAACGATCTTGAGCACAGCACACGCAGATGTCGGGTACCGGCAAGGCCGGCATGAAAAAGTGGTGCTTACCAACCTGAGCCTGGAACTTCGGGCCCACTCGCTGGTTTGCTTCATGGGGCCGAACGGCATTGGCAAATCAACCCTCCTGCGAACCCTGGCCGGGTTACAGCCCCTTTTGCGCGGGGGTATTAATCTACCCCGCGTGGAGGCCGGTAAATCGGTGGCTGTAGTGCTCACCGATCGGGTTCAAACGTATAACATGACGGTGCGCGACATGGTAAGCCTTGGCCGCTACCCGCACCTGGCCTGGCACACGCATTTGAGTGCATCCGATGACCGCATCGTGGATGAGAGCATTGAACTTGTTCAATTGCAAAATCTACAGCACCAACAGGTGAATGAATTAAGCGATGGCCAGCTGCAAATGGTGATGATTGCCCGCGCCCTGGCGCAGCAAACTCCGCTGCTGATTTTGGACGAGCCCACGGCTCACCTTGATCTCAATAACCGGGTTGAGGTTATGAATCTGTTGCGCCACCTGGCGCGCACCACGGGCAAAGGGATTTTGGTAGCTACTCACGAACTGGACTTAGCGTTGCAGACGGCCGATGAAATCTGGCTGGCCACACCGGACAAATCCATTCGCAGCGGCATTCCGGAAGATTTGGTGTTAGACGGTTCGTTTGATGATGTTTTTCAACTAAAGGGTTTTGATTTAAAAACCGGTAAGGTGAAACACCAGCCTTTTCGGCAGGAAAAAATCCGACTCATAGGCGAAGGCTATCGCTTCTTGTGGACAAAAAACGCGCTGGAGCGCATGGGGTTCGCTGTTGACCCTACAGCAACTCGAGCTATTGAAATCCATGAGCGGGATTGGCGAACAGATCAGGGAGAAACTTTCCAATCGCTGCGCTCGCTCACCGACTTCCTTGGACAGCCAAGGAACTGACTAAACTCTCTCCACCCCCAACCCCGGCTTATCGGAGCAGTGCATCACACCGTCTTTTAAGATAAATCCACCCTTCACCACATCGCGGGCAAGGTCAAGGCTGCCATCGAGATCAATATATTTAGTGTGAGCGCAGGAGAAGGCCGCATGAAGGGCTGCCGTGATACTCACGATACTTTCATCGTTACAGCCCCAGAACAATTCGATGTTCTGCAGCGTGGCAATATCGGCAATGCGAAGGGCTTCGCGCACACCCCCACACTTCATCAGCTTGATGTTAAAAATACCGGCTGCAACCGGTGCCGTGGAAAGGGATAAACCGTCTGCGGGCGACAGCAGCGCTTCATCCGCAGCCACTTTCTTTCGGATCGCCTCCGGCAGAGCACGCAAATCTTGTTTGGCCGGCAGCGGTTGCTCAATCAATTCTACGTCCAGTTGGGCTGTGCGTTTTGCAAAGGCAATGGTCTGCTCCACCGTGTAGCCCTGATTGGCATCGATGCGGATGGTAAACCGATTGCCGAATTTCTCACGCAACTTCACCAGACGCTCCACATCTTCTTCGAGGTCCTTGCCCAACTTTACTTTCAGCACCGTAAAGCCGCGGTCGCCATACTCCTGGGCTTCTTTAAGTGTGTCCTCTACGTTTTTGATTCCAATCGTGTTGGACGTGGGCATGGACGTGATCTTCTGCCCGAGGAACTTGACCAATGGAATATTGAGGTGTTTGGTAAACACATCGTGCAGGGCGATGTCGAGTGCCGCTCGCGCAGCCGGGTTTTTCGGAAAGCGCACGAGTACTTCGAACAACAGCTGATTTAGCTCGCGAATATCCCGACCCACCAGGAAGTCGAGGTTATTTTCGTATAATGCCTTTTCACATTGTTCGAAACTCTCGCCTGTTACATACTCGCTTGGGTTGCCCGCGCCAATGCCCGTTGTGCCATTCTCGAGCGTAATCTCTACGAAGGCATTTTTCACTTCATCTACCGTTTTGAACGCGATGGTGTACGGCTTGGTGTTACCCAAATCAACCGACCAGGTTTTGATATTTTTGATTTTCATGTTTGGCTTTGTTTATACCTGTGCGATCGACTCTTCGATCATCTTTCTAAAGATCGGGACGAGCCGGTTCACGCTGTCTTCCAACGGCAGAACAACGGGTATGCCCAACTCTTTTTCCTTTTGTGCCGCATAAGCACGCGCGTCCGCCTCATGCATCTTGGCCGTATTTACGGTGATGGCCACGGTGGGGGCACCGTAAATCTGAATCAGCGCAATTTCATCTTTGAGATCGGCTATGTAGGCGGGGTAAAATTCAAGGTCTTTGTATTGCTTGCGGGCCGGGTGATGCTGCAACACCACGGCATCCGCTGCAGCCGACACAATCCACTCGGAGCCGGCCGGGCCGCTCGGGTTGCGGAGTGAACTTTGGCCTTCGATAAAAATGATATCCGGCTTGGCTTCTTCCCAGCATTTCACAATCGCGTGCTCCATTTCACCGGAGATAAAATCGTTGAGCGTGGAATCAAAAATAAATCCGTACCGCGCGCCCTGCATCCACCCCGTTTGGCCCGTGTAGATCATCTCCGCTTTGAAGCCGGCCTCACGCATGGCTTCCATCAAAAATCGCGTGGTGGTTCGTTTGCCCAGCGCACAATCGGTACCCAATACGGCAATCTTAGGGCAGTGTACATTTTTGATCGTGCCCGACCAGAAATGAAGATCTTTAAACTTCTTGGGCTTGCGCACGTCAATGATTTCCAGCCCTTTCTCTTTGGCGAGATTCGCCAGCTCGGGATGATCAGAAATGTAATCGTGTAAACCGTTGACCAGGCTATACCCACGCTCAAGGGCTTCCTTAAGCATCACCTGAAGGGAGTCGGGAATCACACCCCCTTTGGTAGCCACCCCGAGGATGCAATATTTCACCGGCTCTTTTACTGCTGCGGCAAAGTCGGCCATGGTAGCAAAGACGGGGATGCCGCGTTTTCGGCCATCCAATACTTCACCTGCATCGCGGCCGGGATGTTTCGGATCGATGATACCGAGAATATGGAAGCGCTCAGTGCCCCGAATAAGCCCGTGAGCCGTCTTTCCGTTGCTGGTATCCAGATAACCTGCCGTGATCACAATGGCGTTCGACTTTTGCATGAAATGAGAATTGGGCCCGAAAAATCGCAGAAAAAAAAGACATTGAAAAACCTTTTCAGGGGCGATCGTAGGTCAGCCTGAATTCCGACAAGTCCGGCTTGCGGCTACGGGGCCGGCTGCGCTCATACTCATACACCACCTGACCCAGATCGCGCATAAAGGGGAACCCCACCTCTTCGTAATCATACGCGCCATCATTGAGAATACCATCGGAGTTGCAGTAGATGACGGCTGAAAGCAAAAACTCCACACCCTGGTCAAAATCCACGATGTAGGCATTGTCGATCAGGTATCCGTAGGCATCGCCTACCTTATTAAAGACGCGAATGTTGGCCGGAATCGGGGCACGCTCTTCGCCATACATCAGGAATTTGCAATAGGCATCGTAGAGTGTAGTATCGCGGTAATACGGAGGAAAAGCGGTTTCGTCCGGCAACTGTGACATGTACTGAAGGACCTTTTGCCGTTGATGGTCGCTCAGCCTGAAGCGCGATGCTTCCGGCACAGACGAGGGAAAGATCAACGCACGGAGCAGCCGCTGCTGCACCGCTAAGGGGTAGTAGTTTTTGTAGGTAAAATCAAGTGGCTGGTGTACAACCTGGCCGTTACGCATAAAACCCCGGCCCTTTTTCGCCCGCATCAGCGGTTGAATCGAATCCGGGTTTACCAACATCGGTTGCTTGTAGATCTCATTTCCCCGGGCATCCAGAAATCGCACGGCCTCGGTGTGTCGGTTTTCATCGGGCGTCAACGGGCGCTCTAAGCGGTGGAGCAGGCGTGACGTATAACCTCGGCCATTTAACGATTCATGCACGGCCTGTTGCCCGACAAATTCATACAAGCGGTTGGAGGCGTCATTATCACTCACTACTAAAATCTTTTTCGCATAGTGGTCAATGGATGGCAAACCGTTGGCCGAGGTGGTGTCGGCATGTGCCGGCCATTGACCGCGATACACACTGTCGTGCAGCATGATGCTGTGCTCGGTCAGGCCAGGTATTCCAAGCCGGTTGATTTTCTCCAGTGCCAGCAAGGCCATTGGCAATTTGATGGTAGAGGCCGGATAAAAATAGCGGGCGGAATCCACATTGAAATAGAAGGAGCGAAAGCTCGGCCGGTTCTGATCATCGCGATCGATCTGGGTGTAGATGATCTGCACCTCCAGGGAATCCCGATTTTTCAATATGTGATCAAACTGTTGCGGGTGGGCTTCCAGCAAGCGCTCGATCAAGCGGGCATCATCCTGAACGCGAGACGAGCACGAGACGAGCACCAGCACAGCCCCGATCCAAAAAAGTGGTTTCATTTTTGCACACAGAAGGGAAAGAGACGTAAATTTAGGAAATGGCCATGCAAATGATTTCCCCCTGGCAAAATGACTACGTGGCCCATTCCATGCGCCCTTACTAATGAAATGATCAACACATGAAAACACACACGGGTATGAAGACGCTTATGGTCGGTTGGATAATGGTTTGCACAACATGGGCATGGGGCCAGTCCTCGCCACTGGTGGGCACCTGGCAGGTGACCGAGGAAAAAACCTGTTTTGAATCTGAAATCACCGGCAACGAATCCGATACTGAAAAAGAACTGCTGCAGGAATTCGGCAAGAACACCACGGCCGTTGCCCGCCTGATCCGGTTTAAATCGAACGGGACAGGCGAAGAAGGCATTTTTGCGGCCGGGCAAAAAAAGGGAGAATCCATGCGCACCTTTACGTATACCCTGCGCGATGGCCAACTTTTGCTAATGGACAAGAAGTCCGGTATCATCACTCAAAAATTGCGGGTGGATGAACTCACTTCATCAACCTTTCGGTTTCACCTGGAGGGTAAGGACTGTGAATCGAAGACGTTAACCCGAACCAAATAAGACAACACCCCGCGGTTTGTCGTACCTTTGCGCCATGGTTTCTGCACCGGCCAAACGGGATATTCGCAAACTCTCACCAGAAGAGTTAAAGGCCTTTTTTGTCGAAAAAGGAGACAAAGCCTTTCGGGCCCAGCAGGTGTATGAGTGGTTGTGGAAAAAGTCAGCAAAGTCGTTTGACGAAATGACGAACCTGTCGGTAACCACACGCCAGATGCTGAACGAGCATTTTGTGATTAACCACGTGCACGTGGACAACATGCAGCGTAGCAGCGATGGCACGATTAAGAATGCCGTTAAACTTCACGATGGGCTAATTGTGGAGTCGGTGCTCATACCTACGGAAAAACGAATCACCGCGTGTGTATCCTCGCAAGTGGGCTGCAGCCTCGATTGTAAATTTTGCGCTACCGCCCGCCTCAAGCGCATGCGCAACCTGAATGCCGATGAAATCTATGATCAGGTAGTGGCCATTAAGGAACAAAGCGAATTATTCTTTGGCCGTCCGCTCACCAACATCGTGTTTATGGGCATGGGCGAACCGCTGCTCAATTACGCCAATGTAATCGAAGCGATCGACAAGATCACTTCCCCGAAAGGGTTGAACATGGCAGCCAAACGCATTACCGTTTCAACGGTGGGCATTGCGAAAATGATCCGTAAGATGGCGGATGACGAAGTGAAGTTTAACCTGGCCGTGTCGCTGCACGATGCCATCAACGAGACCCGCTCGGCCATCATGCCGATTAATGACACCAACCCGCTGGAAGATTTGGCCGATGCCCTGCGGTATTGGTACAAGAAACGAAAGCGGAAAGTCACATACGAGTATGTAGTCTGGAAGGGTATCAACGACACACCTGAACATGCCCAGGCATTGCTGAAGTTCTGCCAGGTTATACCCTCTAAAGTAAATCTCATCGAATACAACCCGATTGACGAGGGGCAGTTTCAGCAGGCCGGAGATGACGTGTTGCAGATGTACCAGCACCTGCTCGAAAGTCACGGTATCACTACCCGAATTCGAAAAAGCCGCGGCAAAGACATTGACGCTGCCTGCGGGCAGCTCGCCAACAAATCGCTTTAATGCGTTCCCTGTTTTTGCTCCTGATTATTCCTCACTTGTTGGCCGCCCAACAAGTCAATCGCACGGATTACGATATCCGGAATCCTGGGAAAAATATGGCGCGCGATTGCGAGCAAAGCAACCGGGTGATGCGGCAAATGCCTCCGGATGTGCGTTTCAGCACCGTCATTCAACATGATAGCGTGTACATCATGCTCAACGATGTGCGTTGGTTTCAGGAGTTATTCACCGGAAAAAATGACGGCATCGCCATTGACCTCGTGCAACAGGAACAATATGCCTGCGGTCAACCTTCGGTGAAACCTGTTTCCTTTTCGCATCGCGGATTTTTGTTGCCTCCCGTCTACCGGAATGAACTGTTCAGGCGTACACGCGTGTCGCCCGATGGCATGACCCTGACAGGTGTGGGCAAATTACCTCCGGGATTTCGATCCGAAAACGTGGAGCCCAACTACCTCATTCTCGAAAACAGAAATTTATGTCACTACACAGCCGTAGTCAATCTTGATTACCAGGGTTGGAAATTGTTGCGCATGGGGCTTTACTACGACACGCTGAGCCGCGAGGTGTTGACGGAAAAGTTCAAGGAACTTTCGAAAACCATTCATGCCGTAGTTCCCTTCGAAAAAGACAAGGCGGAATACAAGCCAGCCGATATTCAGCCGCTGGTGGATTCGCTGCGCATGACCGACTATGCCATTACCTCCATTCAAATTCGGGCGTACACATCGGTGGAAGGTTCACTTGAGCGGAATATCGAACTGCAGAATCAGCGCGCTCAAAGTATGATCAACATTCTGCAAGGGTATCAATCCGAAAAAATTCAGGCTGAGGTCTCAGCTATGGAAAACTGGGTTGAATTTCTTACCGACATTCAAAAAACACCGTATGCTTCGTGGGGTTCGCTCAGCAAAGATGAAATCAAGGAAAAGCTACGCGCCCCGGAATGGCAGGCCCGCCTCGAGCCGATTTTGCAAAAGCACCGTAAAGCTGTCGTGGACATTCGGCTGGAGAAGCGACTGAATTACCGCGAAAACGATCCGGCTGAGCTGAAGAAATATTTTCGCCAGGTATTGGCCGAAAAAGACGTGGAGGAGGCCGTCTACTTACAGCAGATCATTTTCCACAAGTTAGGCCGGCAGGAACTACCTGAACAGTTTTTGCATGAACTTGAGGTTCCGGAATCCTTGGAGTTCGGGCGCCTGTTAATCAACAACGCTGCCTACCTGTTCGATCGCGAATTTACCAACCTGGCCGAAGCCACTCTTGCCTTTGAGCGATTGAATAAACTGATGCCCGGCAACCCGCAAATTCTCTTCAACCTGTGCGCGCTGCGTATGCGCGCGTGGGTGATGACGGATTTGCTAACCGAGCCGCCTACGTTGCGAAGGGATATCGAAGCCCTGCGAAACAAAGGCATACCCGACCCGCTAGTCAGGCGGCTGCTGATCAACTACCACATCATTTTATCGGAAGTGCACATGCGCAAACAGAACTACGCGGCAAAAGACAAAGCCCTGATGTTTATCTTCCAGGCCTACCAGCCACTGAAACTGGCCGATACTGATCTAGTTAACCTCGCCAAATATTTTTCGCACTACAGTAAGTTTGACTGGGCGGTGCGCATGTTGCAAAACCGGGCCCGGGCGTTGGATGCCAGCGAAGATCTGGTTTTTTATTACCTGAGCTTGACCATCTATAAGAAAGCGGCTACCGCCCAGGCCAGCTACCGCACCATCATGCTGAATGCCGTGAACGAAAACCGCGCGCGCTTTTGTAGCCTCTTCGACTCGTCTTCCCAAGGCGGCATTTCGTTCCAATTGCTGGAGGATGAATTTTTGAAGCGGACGTTTTGTGAAAATTGTAAGTGAATGTGAGAAACGCCTTTGCGCGAACTCAACGGGAGTTATTGCTTTTTACTCGCATTGAAGAGTTTTTCCTTCTCTTCCTTCGTGAGGCTCTCATATCCCTTATCCGAAATCTTGTCTAAAATGGCGTCAATCTCCGCCTGGCTGGCGGTTGATGCCGACCGTGATTTCTTCGGTGCCTCTTTTGTGGTGCTGCGGTAGGTTACCTTGACTTTGGGCTTGGGCGAAAACAGCGATTTGATGCCATCCAGGACTGCGGTTATCCAACCTCCCCAGTTAACGCCTACCTGCAATTGCCGGGTATAAATGAACCCAATCAACGCCCCGCCCAGGTGGGCGATGTTGCCACCCGCGTTGTATCCCACCGAACCGATAAAGGAGATCACGATGTAGACAAGCACGATGTATTTGATTCGAACAGGGCCAAAGAACAACAGGAAAAAGGTATAATCCGGAAGCAGCGTGGCTGTGGCTACCATCACCGCATACACAGCCGCAGACGCGCCCACCATCCCGGGGAAATCGCTGCGTTCATGGAAATAGGGAATACTGTTGAAGATCAGCAGATACAAGACTCCACCGGCCAGTGCACCCAGCACGTATACGGCAATCAGTTTGTCGTTGCCGAGGTATTCAATGAACAACTTGCCGAACCAGTACAGCGCCAGCATGTTGAACAAGATGTGAAGGATACCCGTCCAATCATGGGCAAAAGCATAGGTTATCAGCGTCCACGGGCGTTTGATGAAATCAACTGCCAGCGGTGGGATAGCAAACACATCGTGTATGTAACCAAAGATCGCCTCGGATTTGGCCACCGTGGTCAGAACAAACGCGATCACCAAAAACAAATAAATGACCACGTTGATCATGATCAACTGAACGTGGGCGTTGTTGGGCCGGTTGAATGCGTTTTTAAATTCCTCGAGCACGATACTACGTTAACGGTTACCGGCCACCTTGTGTTCGCCAATACTGGATAATAAAAAAGGCTACCAAAGCTCCGCCAAAGTGAGCCAGGTGAGCCACCGTGCCGCTGCGATCAAGCAAATACGTGACAATACCGATAAGGAAAACCATGTATTTTGCCTTGATCGGAATTGGAGGAAAGAGTAGCATAATCTCCATGTTTGGAAATAGCATTCCAAAGGCCATCAAGATACCATAAATCGCACCTGAAGCACCCAGCATAGCTCCGCCACCACCGCCAAGGAGAAAATTGACTAACACATATATAATTCCAGCCCCCATCCCAGTCGCCAAATAAAAAAAGAGGAACTTCTTGTCGCCCCAGTAGCTTTCAAGAATGGGTGCAAAGGACGAGAGCGCCAGCATGTTGAAAAAAATATGACCAAAGCCTCCGTGTGCAAACATGTAGGTGAAGAACTGATAGGGGGCAAACGCACATGAACCGATTGGCCAAAGCGAGAGAAGACCCGAAAGACCCGGAATGTACAGGTGTTCAGGACAGGAGCCAGAAATCCTGATCAACATTTGAGCAAAGAAAATCACCACATTAATGATGATCAGATTGCGAACTAGTGGGGTAACTCGAAACATGCAGAGGTATTATCGGCCAAAATATCGCTCGATTTTAGACGTATCCAAAATGAAAAAGGTTGGACGTCCGTCAGCCGCGAGCGAAGGAGCCGCACAGTGAAAGAGTCGCGTAACCAGCGAATTTATTTCCGTAGCACCCAGTTTCTGGCCAGACCGTATGCCGGTGCGCCTCGCCAACGAACGTGCCAGATTATCGCCCACCGGTAACTCCAGGGTTGACTGATTGCTCTTGAATTGCTCCAACAAACCATCCAGCAGGTACTTTTCGTGGGTGGTGCCATCCACCGGAATGCCGGTAACCAGTACCGTGTTCTTTCCAAATTCTTCGAGACGAAAACCCAGGGCCGTCAGTTCCGGCATGATTTCCATGATCAGGGCAAAATCGGCCGGGGCCAGCACAACCGACTGCGGAAACAGCGATTGCTGACTTGCGCCAGACCGGTTGCGCAGGTGCTGCTGAAATTTTTCATACAAGATCCGCTCGTGGGCTGCCTCCTGATCAATCAGCATAAGCCCCTCCGCTACCGGCCATACAATGTATTTCTGTTGGAACTGAAAGGCCGGTGTCGAATCGGGCGTACCCTGGCCACCCATGGGCGCTTCTGCCCGCGGAGGCGACATCTCTGGCTTTTGTTCCGGAAAGGCAAGGCGGCTGTCGCCCCCTTCGCGCTCATACAGTTGTTCCCAGTTCTTCAGATTCCGTTGCTGCAAACTTCCCCACTGCTCTTCATAAAAAACATCACGACCGGCACTTCCGCCCGACTGCAGCTTCTGGACCAGGTTAACATCAGCCGAAAAATCCAGTGCCGGTACCAGATTATGGGTGCCTAAACCCTGCTTGACGGCCGCCCGTACCACCGCATACACCGCGCGTTCATCGTCAAATTTCACTTCCGTTTTGGTCGGGTGCACATTGACGTCCACGTGCTTGGGGTCGATTTCAATAAAGAGTACGTAGAAGGGAAAGCTATTGTCGGGCAGCAACCCTTCGAAGGCATTCATCACGGCATGATGCAGATAATTGTTGCGGATGAACCGGTTATTGACAAACAGGAATTGTTCGCCCCGCGTCTTTCGCGCGGACTCCGGCCGGCCAACAAATCCCTGCACTTTAACCATCGTTACTTCCGCCTCGCAATGCGCCAATTGTTGTTGATACGCTTTGCCAAACAGGCCAACAATGCGTTGCTGCAGTTTGGCCGCGGGCAAGTCGTACATCAGCTCTTCCCCATTCCAGAGCGAAAAAGCTACCTCGGCATTCGCCAGTGCCAGCCGCTGGAATTCATCCGTAACGTGGCGCATTTCCACGGGCACGCTCTTCAAAAAATTTCTGCGGGCCGGAATATTATAAAAGAGGTTCTTAACGCTAATGCTCGTGCCTTTCTCACACGCCACCGACTCCTGCTTCTTCACTTCGCTGCCTTCCACCAAAATCAAGGTGCCCAGTTCTTCGTGCGCCTGCCGCGTTTTCATCTCCATTTGCGACACAGCCGCTATGGAGGCGAGGGCCTCACCCCGAAAGCCCATCGTACGAATCCGAAAGAGATCATCGGCTGTCCGGATTTTGGACGTGGCATGGCGCTCGAGACTCATGCGCGCATCGGTTGCGCTCATGCCCGAGCCATCATCCACAACTTGTATCAGTGACTTGCCGGCTTCGCGCACGATCAACCGGATGCGGGTGGCTCCGGCATCGAGCGAATTTTCCATCAGCTCTTTGACTGCCGAGGCCGGCCGCTGTACAACCTCGCCAGCCGCAATTTGGTTGGCGATGGAATCGGGTAATAGCTGAATGATATCGGGCATTGTGCCGCTCAGGATTTTCGTTTCAGCGACTTGAGCCGCAGATAAAAGTACAGGGGAACTACGGCTAACAAACTATACAACACCGGCTTGCCCCACGTCAGGTAGGCAATCAGAAATACAGCCAGGAATAGCAATATGCCCAGTCGCAACAGTGGCGTTTGCAAATCGGGTGCATTTTGTGTCCGTCTTCGGCTGGCTTGAAAGGCGCCAGCCATGCGCCTGCGGTGATCATTGGTCTCGTTCTCACGGGCCATGCCTTTTTCAAGCTCCACTTCGCGTTTGATGCGGGCTACCCGCTCCTGCATTTCCTCTTTCTTGGGATCGTAATAGCGCGGCACGTAGTTGAACCGCTGGTGCTCGGGTACTTTGGTGAATAAGGACAGGAATTTCATACTTCTCGGTTTAAATCCAACTTCAAACGCGTCAACGCTGACCGGTAGTCGTATCTTTACAAGGTTCAAAGTTGACGATAACTATTCAATAACTAAAACACGGCCCGCGCCCATGCTCCGTTGCCTCATTTTTTCAGTGGTCGCCTCTCTTTTCACCTGGCCGGTGGAAGCCCAGCGGGCAAACCAGTGGGCCGATAGCGTGTATAACACCCTTTCGCTAACCGAACGGGTGGCCCAACTATTGGTTTTACCGGCAGCCACGAATGCATCCAATTGGGTTGACACGCGCCAATTATTTCAGCAGGTAAAGCCCGGTGCTATTTTGATAACGCAAGGCGGGCCGCGAAGTCACACAAAAAAAATTACCGAGTTACAACGAACGGCCCGCGTGCCGCTGCTGGTGGGTATGGGCGCTGCCTGGGGACCAGGACAGACACTGGACAGCGCCCTGGTGTTTGGTAAGCCTATACAGTTTGGAGCCTTGCCTTCGGACAGCCTGGTACACCTGGCCGGAAAACGAACCGGCCAGCATTTGAAACGCCTCGGTATGCATTTCGCGTTTGGGCCCCAGGCCGGTTTCGACCTTGAACAACTTGACTATCCCGGGTTGCAAAATTTTTTCAGCACGCAAAAGGAACGAACCGCTTCCAGGGCCAGCGCCTGGATGACGGGGTTGCAGTCCGCGGGTATCCTGGCCATTGCCACGCACGATGCCCACTCCTATCCCAGCCTCGAGGACAATTCAGCGGTGCTGGATCTTACCCGGCTGGACACCGGCATTTTTTTCGCCTACCGGGAACTGATCAAGCAGGGGCTCAGCGGCATACACACGGCTAACCTGCATTTTTCAGTGCAGGGAAAAACGAAAGCCGTTCCCGCAGCCGCCTCGCAGTTGTTTGTTGGCGAGTTGTTGAAGCAGCGTATGAATTTTTCGGGGTTGATCGTGGCCGATATGCCGTTCTTATCGACCGTGACCGGGCAGGCCAAGGCCGGCAAAGCGGAAGCGATGGCATTGGAAGCAGGCTACGATTTGCTGGTAAACCCGAACCAACCCGCGCGCACCCTGCGACAACTCACGCGACTGATCAGACGAAATAAAAATCTGCAAAGCCGCCTTGAAGGAAGCGTCAAAAAAATACTCATCGCCAAGTTCCATGCCGGGTTGAATGTAAAGCCCGCTGTTGAGGCCACCAACCTGCCGGGCGACATCAACACCGGTGAGGACCGATGGCTGCGCCAGGAAATTTTCAAGCAAGCTATCACGGTGATTGGCGGGAACCCGGAAACACTGCCGATCGCCACGCTGGAGGAAAAAAAATTCATGCACGTAGCCGCGGGCTCCGGCAACAAGACCTTTTTTCACCTGGCATTGAATGACTTTGTACAGGTCGATCCGTTCTTTCTGCAAACCCTACGCGACACAGCCACCCTTGCAGCGCAAGGCAAAAAATATGACGTGATCATCATCGGTCTTTTTCCCGGTGGCGAAACCATTGGCTCATCGCTGACCGCCTATGCCCATGACTGGATGGCCGCGGGCAAAACCGTGGTCATGATCAACTTTACCGACCCGGCTGTAACCTCCGCCTGTCGGGCCACCACCCTACTCACGTATTCAGATGACCCATTAAGTGTTCAGGGTGCGGCTGAAATTATTTTCGGGGCACGGGCCGCCCGCGGGCAGTTGCCTTTTGAATTGAGTGCCGACCGCCCCCTCGGTGCGGGTCTTCGCCTTGAACCGATTGGCCGAATGGCCCACACCGAACCGGAAGCCGAAGGTATGGACAGCCCGACACTGCGCGAGATTGACCACATCGCAGCCGAGGCTATTGCGCGCGGTGCCACACCCGGTTGCCGCGTCTTGGCCGTGCGAAACGGCAAGGTAGTGGTTGATCGCAGCTATGGATACCTGACCTACGACCAAAACATTCCGGTATCGTCCGAAACCATCTATGACCTGGCATCCGTGACGAAAATATCGGCTACGCTGCAAACGACTTTATTCCTGGAGGAGCGTGGCGTTATTGACCTGTATAAAAAAGCATCGGTTTATCTGCCCGAATTGAAATCAACCAACAAAAAAGACTTCACGCTGAAAGATATTCTGACCCACCAAGCGGGTCTATGGCCCTTCTTGCCCTTTTGGGTACAGACGATGAAGGGCTCCGCTCATCTGCCTGAATACTACCGCGCGGAAGCTACTGCGGACTACCCGTTTCCGGTTGCAGCTAACCTGTTTGCCTCAAAAGGCATGAAAGACAGTTTGTGGGTGTGGATTCAAAAAGCACGCGTTCGCGAAAAACCTACGCGCACGCCCCACGACTACCGCTACAGCGACATGGGTTTTTACATTCTTCAGCACCTGGCCGATAACCTGCTCAACCAGCCGATGGAGGATTTTCTCGCCCAGAACCTGTACGAGCCACTCGGAGCCTCCACGCTGGGCTACCTGCCCTTGCAGCGATTTCCCGCCTCGCGCATCGCCCCAACAGAAAACGACAAACTGTTTCGAAAAACCTTGCTTACAGGTTATGTACATGACCAGGGGGCTGCCATGCACGGAGGGGTGGCCGGGCATGCGGGACTATTCGGCACCGCCATTGATCTGGCCAAGCTGGGGCAAATGTGGTTGCAGCGCGGAGCCTATGCCGGGCAAACCTATTTCAAGCCCGAAACGATTGATCGCTTCGCGGCCCGGCAATACGACAACAGCCGAAGAGGGATTGGGTGGGATAAATCAACCCCGGGTGATTACACGGGGCCCACGTCAGCGTACGCGTCACCGCGCACGTTTGGGCACACGGGTTTTACCGGCACCTGCATCTGGGTTGACCCGGAGTTTGAGCTGGTCTATATCTTCTTGTCGAACCGGGTACACCCGGATATGAACAACAACAGACTATTAAATGCCAATATCCGTCCCCGTATTCAGGACGTCCTCTACCAGTCGATTTTCCGATATTGTGCCGAGAACGGCCGCTGAATTCGAAACTAAATACCCCTGAAAGGGGTTTAATATCCAAATCCGGAGTTATGAAGATTGGAATTGTCTGTTATCCCACCTTTGGCGGCAGTGGCGTGGTGGCCACCGAACTGGGCAAGGCGCTCGCCAAAGAGGGGCACTCGATTCACTTCATTACTTATTCACAGCCAAGCCGGCTGGATTTTTTGAGTGAGAATTTATTTTACCACGAAGTCGACTTCCACTCCTACCCACTTTTTGAGTACCCGCCTTACGAGTTGGCGTTGGCCAGCAAGATGGTGAGTGTCGTGAAAGATGAAAAGCTGGACTTGCTGCACGTGCACTATGCGATCCCCCACGCTTCGGCTGCCTACATGGCCAAGCAGATTTTGAAAACGGAGGGCATTTACATTCCGGTGGTAACCACGTTGCACGGCACCGATATTACCCTGGTCGGCAAAGATGCTTCCTATGAGCCCGTGGTTACGTTTTCGATAAATCAGTCTGACGGAGTAACGGCCGTATCGGAAGATTTGCGCAAAGAAACCTATGCGTCATTCCGCATCACGAATGACATTGAAGTCATCCCGAATTTTATCGATCTTGAAAAATTCAAGAAGCAGAAGAAAGATCACTTCAAAAAGGCAATCTGCCCGAATGGAGAAGCGTTGGTCGTTCACATTTCCAACTTCAGAAAGGTGAAACGGATTGGCGATGTCATGAGCGTGTTCTATAACATTCAGCAGGAGATACCGGCCAAGTTGTTGATGATTGGTGACGGACCGGAGCGGGCGAAGGCCGAAAAGCAGGCGCGTGAACTCGGCATCCACGATAACGTGCGTTTCCTGGGCAAATTGGAGGCAGTGGAAGAAGTTTTGTCGGTGGCCGACCTATTTTTAATGCCCTCCGAGAAGGAGAGTTTTGGCCTGGCAGCCCTCGAGGCTATGGCCTGCGAAGTGCCCGTAATAAGCTCCAACACCGGGGGTTTACCCGAGCTCAACGTGCAGGGTATCACGGGCTTCCTAAGCAATGTGGGCGATGTGGAGGATATGACACGCAAGGCCCTGTTTATTCTCGATAAGAACAATTTGCCGGCCTTTAAGGCTAACGCACTCAAACGGGCAAAAGAATTCGATATTAGCCGGATACTGCCCCTGTATGAGTCCTATTATGAGCGGGTAATCAAACGGGTAGCCGGGAGCGTTCAACTGACGGGCTTGTAGAAAAATACAGCCTCATATATTTTTGCGGACGAAAACTCATGTGTGCTATGGTAGCGGAAGTAAAACCTCAAAGTAAAGGCACGAAAGTGCTATTCAAGAATCCGATCTTGGAAAAACTAAGCCGAACACACATTGCGGTTCCGTTGGTGATTTTCTTCAGTTATGCAGCAGGCCTGCTCTATTGGAGCGTCACGCACACCACCTTAACCCCTCTGCTGACCACACTCCTGTTCTTTATCGGCTGGGTATTTTTTAGCTGGGTAGAGTATAACGTGCATCGGTATGTTTTCCACATGGGCACTCATACGGAGAAGCGTGCCAAGTTCCAGTACACCATGCATGGGGTACACCATGAGTTTCCCAAAGACAAAGATCGCCTCGCGATGCCGCCCGTATTGAGCATCACCATCGCCACCCTCCTGCTGTTTGCTTTCCGTTTGATCTTAGGCGACCTGGTTTTTGCATTCCTCCCGGGGTTTCTGGTCGGATATGCCATGTACCTCATGGTTCACTATATGGTGCACGCCTATCAGCCTCCGCGTAACTTCCTGAAACACCTGTGGATCAACCATAGTGTACATCACTATAAAAACGGGGCGGTCGTTTTTGGTGTATCGTCACCGCTATGGGATTACATCTATGGCACGATGACGGAAAAAAATCCGACACAAACACAAAAAGCCGCATAAGCGGCTTTTTTTATTCAAATCCTTTCGGAAAAATCAGATTCGTTTTTGCTGTTCGGCCTTAGGGGCTTTCGAGTAGGTAGGGCAGCTATAGCTGGCACAAGAGGCTACCAGCAGGGTTAGGGCCGCCAGTGTAATCAGGGTCACTCGTTTCATGTTTCTGGTATTTTTCGGTTACTACGTACAAAAGTAGAAATTGGTTCCCATACCCAAAACTGTCTTTTCCCAAATTTTATTATCTCATTTGGCCAAATTAGAAACATACCGGAAGAAAAATTGGTTATTTAGGCAGATTTCAAAAGGTTAATATTCCATTAAATAGTCATGCTCGGTCACCGATTTGCCCACTATACACCCCCGGCCCAATCAGGGAAATCGGATTTCGAACGCCTGCTGAAAATTTTCATGCAACTGGTGCTGATCACCTCCGGCAACGTGAGCGAAGCCTTGCAGTGGCTCACGGAAGTAGACCGCCAGTATGGATTGACCAACGACCAATACGGAATGGGGGACTTTATTGAAGACCTGAAGAAAAACGGGTACATCACCGAGGATGGGCCCCGGGGCGAATACCGGCTAAATGCCCGCTCGGAGCAGAGCCTTCGGCAGTCAGCCCTGGAGGAAATCTTTGGGAAGCTGAAAAAAACGAAATCAGGTGAGCACAAAACACCGCATGCCGGCCGGGGCGATGAGTTAAATACCGATCGCAGAGACTACGAGTTTGGCGATACCATGGAGCAAATCGCCATGACCGACTCCATCCGCAACGCACAGATCAATCATGGCTTTGAAGACTTCACCATGACTGAGGATGATCTGGAAGTGGTGGAAAGTGAGTTCAAGGCGCAGACCTCCACGGTGCTCATGATCGACATTTCGCATTCCATGATCCTGTACGGGGAGGACCGCATCACGCCCGCCAAGAAGGTGGCCATGGCGCTGGCCGAACTGATCACTAAGAAGTATCCCAAAGACACCCTCGACATCCTGGTTTTTGGCGATGACGCGTGGCAGATCGAAATCAAAGACCTGCCCTACCTCCAGGTGGGCCCCTACCACACCAACACCGTGGCCGGATTGGAGCTGGCGATGGACATTTTGCGCAGGCGCAAAAACAGCAACAAGCAAATTTTTATGATCACCGATGGCAAACCCACCTGCCTGAAACAAGGAATCAAGTACTACAAAAACAGCTTTGGGCTTGACAGCAAGATCCTGAACCGCACGTTGGCTCTCGCCACCCAGTTGCGCAAAATCAAAATACCGGTTACCACGTTCATGATCGCTACCGACCCCTATCTGAAATCTTTCGTGCGCGATTTTACCATGGCCAACAATGGTAACGCCTACTACAGCAGTTTGCAGGGACTGGGCAACCTGGTATTCGAAGATTTCAAAAGGAACCGAACCAAGCGCGTGTAAACGTCAGGTTTGCGGCTGTATTCAATTCATCAACGCTTCATGAAAGATCACAACAAAATAAAAACGCTCGCCCAACTGAAAGGGGCAGGTTACCACGCCCGGAGTATTAAACAGGAACTGCGGCACAACCTCATTCAAAAACTGCAGCACCGCGAAAATGTCTTTGCCGGCATCTGGGGATATGAAGAGACCGTGATTCCCGACCTTGAGCGGGCCATCCTCGCTGGCCATGACATCAACCTGCTGGGCTTACGCGGGCAGGCCAAGACCCGGCTCGCCCGCCTCATGGTTAATCTTCTGGACGAATACGTACCGGTCATAGAAGGCTCGGAACTTAATGACGATCCACTGGCTCCCCTCTCGCGGTTTGGCCGCGACCTGGTAGCGGAGTTGGGCGACCACACGCCCATCGCGTGGCTGCACCGAAACGACCGATACACGGAGAAGCTCGCCACACCCGATGTATCCATAGCGGATTTGATCGGAGATGTAGACCCCATTAAAGCAGCCGCCCTCAAGCTGCCGTACGCAGATGAACGCGTGATCCATTTCGGCCTGATCCCCCGCTCTCACCGCTGCATCTTCGTGATCAACGAATTGCCTGACCTTCAGGCGCGGATACAGGTGGCATTGTTTAACATCTTGCAAGAGGGCGACATCCAGATTCGTGGCTTCAAACTGCGACTTCCACTCGATATTCAATTCGTGTTCACGGCCAACCCCGAAGACTATACCAACCGGGGTAGTATCGTAACCCCGCTGAAGGACCGAATCGACAGTCAGATCATTACGCACTATCCTAAGTCCATTGACATCGGGCGTAAGATCACCGAGCAGGAAGCACGGCTGGACGCGGCCCAGCGGCACCGCGTTACGGTAAACGACATCGCCAAAGACCTCATCGAGCAAATAGCCTTTGAGGCACGCAAGAGCGAATACGTAGATGCGAAAAGTGGCGTCTCGGCACGCCTGACCATTTCGGCTTTTGAAAACCTGGTGGCCGCAGCTGAACGAAGGGCACTGATTAACCAGGAGAACCAAACCGCCATTCGCATCAGTGACTTTGTTGGCGTGGTACCGGCCATCACCGGCAAAGTAGAACTGGTGTACGAGGGCGAGCAGGAAGGGCCCGGCATTGTGGCGCAAAACCTGATTGGCAAAGCGCTGCGTACCGAGTTTGTCAAATACTTTCCGGACCCGGATACTTTTCGCAAGCAGAAAGAAAAAAGCCCCTACAAAAAAATCACGAATTGGTTTGGTGAGGGCAATACGGTGGACCTGCTGAATGACATGACTGCAGCCGATTATGAAAAGGCGCTCAGGGGCGTGCCTGGGCTGGCCGACCTGGTCAAGTTATTTTATAAAGGCGATAGCGCGTTGAATTTGTTTCTGATGGAGTTTGCCCTGCATGGCCTGGCCGAATACAGCATGCTCAGCAAGCATCCCCTTACGGCCGGTCTTCATTTCAAAGACTTGATGAGCTCGATGTTCACCATGCCCCAACCGGGCGAAGAAGATGAGGACGAGGCCGCTGATGAAGATGACGAGGACCAGCCACGAGGCAGGCGATAGCGGTGAGGGTAGAGCAACAGCACGAGGTGAACGCCACCGGGCTGCGGGAACTCCGCCAGTTGATTGCCGCTGGCGAAGGTCTGCATCTGGAGTTTAAACTGAAAGCCACCCACCCCGACAAAATTGTGCGCGAAATGCTGGCCTTTGCGAACACGGCTGGTGGCACCCTTTTGGTGGGAGTTGAAGATGACGGACGTATTCAAGGTCTGAAATACCCCGAGGAGGAATTGCTCGTCATTCAGCAGGAAGCACGCCACTGCAAACCCGCGTTGAACTTCGTGCACCGTTTCATTTCGGTAAACAATAAAAGAAGCGTGCTGGAATTGCAAGTGCCGCTGAGCGCGCGAAGGCCGCACTACTACATCGTGCGGGGGAGCGCCCCAGCCTGTTTCGTGCGGTCACGTGACATGAGTCTGCGGGCCAGTCGCGAAATGGCGGAAATCGTAAGGCGAGCGAAAAAAGAAAAGGACACCCGCTTTCACTATGGCGAAGCCGAACAGAAGCTGATGGCCTACCTGGGTATGAACCCACATATCACACTCGATCAGTTTCGCGCCCTGGCGCGGCTAAGCCGGTTTCAGGCATCGCGCAAGCTCATCTTGCTGGTGCTGGCGCGTGTCCTTCAGATTCTACCGACCGAGAAGGGCGACTTGTACTTACCGAGATGACGTTATCGTTACCAAATCGTTACCTGACAAAAGTAAATTCTTAGCCTGTCGGTTGGATAAATTCAGGAGGCTCTGTAAGTTTAACCATCGATTGGACTGTCGCGAAGATACCAAGTGCCCTAACGATGCCCCAGGTGGTATTGTGAGGGTGGTGTCTCCGCGATTTTCGTTTTAATCGCCCGTTGTTGCCCAACCTTCTCAGGCGGAGAAGCCGGTAGCCGCGGTATCACTCACCCACTTTTTCAGCTATGTCAAAAACCACTAAGAAGACAGAAAAGAAAATTTTTGTTCTCGACACGTCAGTCATCATCTACGAACACAACAGCATCCTCAACTTTGACGAACACGACATCGGCATCCCGATAACGGTGCTGGAGGAACTGGACAATTTCAAGAAGGGAAACGACACCAAGAACTTTGAAGCCCGTGAGTTCATTCGCCTCATCGACAAACTGGCCAAGAACCACATGCTGCACCAGTGGAACCCCATCAATGGTAAGGGCAAAGGGGATTTTAAAGTGCTGATGGATACCGGTGGCAATGGCTCGGTGGATGCCAACAAAGTTTTCAATGAAGACAAGGCTGACCACCGCATTCTCAACTCGGCCTTGTTACTGCAAAAGGAAGAAAAAGGCCGGAAAGTCATTCTGGTTTCCAAAGACATTAACCTCCGGTTGAAGGCTAAAGCGCTGGGACTGCAGGCCGAGGATTACACCACCGGGAAAATCCAAAACATCAATTCGCTGCACACCGGCAAAACGGTAATTGACGAAGTGAATCCCGAAGTGATCAACCTGCTGTACGACAAAGGCTACTGCCCGCCCGAGGAGGTGTTAGGCAAGGAGGTTCCGCGAAAAAATCATTACTACATATTCAGAAGCGGAAAAAAATCGGTGCTCGCGTTTTACAACTCGGCCAACGGTATGGTCGAACAAGTGGAGAAACGAAATGCGTACGGTATCAAACCGCGAAATGCCGAACAGGCCTTTGCCATACACGCAGTACTAAAACCGGAAATCAAACTGGTGAGCATGCAAGGCGTTGCCGGCACCGGAAAAACCCTGATTGCACTGGCCGCTGCGTTGGAACAAAAACGCGAGTACAAACAGATTTACCTCGCGCGGCCCATCGTACCGCTGAGCAACAAGGACATCGGCTACCTGCCAGGCGACATCAAGTCGAAGCTGAACCCCTACATGGAACCGCTGTGGGACAACCTGAAATTTATCCAGAACCAGTACAGCGAATCGGATAAGGAGTATTCGAAGATTACAGAAATGGTGCAAAACGAAAAACTGGTGATCACCCCGCTCGCCTACATCCGCGGGCGGAGTTTGTCCAATATTTGTTTCATCGTGGACGAGGCCCAGAACCTGACGCCCCATGAGGTAAAAACGATTATTACCCGGGCTGGTGAAAACACCAAGATCATCTTCACGGGTGACATCTACCAGATCGATACCCCCTACCTTGACTCGCAGAGTAACGGCCTGTCGTACCTCATCGACCGGCTGAAGGACCACGAACTGTACGCGCATGTTACGTTGGAGAAAGGCGAACGTTCGGAACTGGCTAACCTGGCCAACGAACTATTGTGAAAGCCGGAAATGGAGCGGGCCGTTCGGTTCCAAGGCAGAAAACCCTTGAAATTGGGGCGTTTCCCCACTCAGGGGCAAAGACTCCAATAAACCCAACCGGAGCCTGTTACTTGTATGGGCGGCAATCGATTAACAGCAACTTTTAACGAGTATGTGGTTCAACTTAACCTTCCGAAAGTGGCCGCAGGAGCGCCAGCTTGAGCACGTGAGGGCGAAAGGCGTTGCCCTGGGTAGCCGCTTAAAGGAAGGGCGTTCGGTCTTCGTGTACATGGTGCGCAACCTGTTTGTACAAATCGTTTTTAAGAACGATCAGGAATGGCATGAAGTCGAAAACTTCATGGTATTCAATAGCCTGGAAAAACTGAATGCTTACCTGGAGCAGGATTTCCGGCTGGCGTTTAACACCGCGCGCTAATTCAGATTACTTTTTGCCGAGGGCTTTCAGCATGGTCTCCCCGATTAAGGCGGGTGACTCGACTACGTGAATACCGCATTCGCGCATCACTTTCATTTTCGCAGCTGCGGTGTCTTCCGCACCACCAATGATGGCACCGGCATGGCCCATTCTGCGGCCCGGAGGTGCGGTTTGACCCGCAATGAAACCCACCACGGGCTTCTTGTTTCCAGTCTCCTTTATCCAACGCGCGGCCACAGGTTCGTAGCTTCCGCCAATTTCGCCAATCATGACGATACCCTCGGTTTCGGGATCGTTCATCAGCAACTCCACCGCGTCTTTGGTCGCTGTGCCGATGATGGGGTCGCCACCAATGCCAATGGCGGTCGTAATACCCAAGCCGGCCTTCACAATCTGGTCAGCGGCTTCATAGGTCAACGTGCCCGACTTTGATACAATGCCAATTGTACCCTTCTTGAAAACAAAGCCTGGCATAATGCCCACTTTCGCTTCGCCTGGTGTAATGACACCCGGACAGTTAGGCCCAATGAGGCGTACACCGCGGTCTTTAATGAATTGCTTGGCGATCATCATGTCTTTTACCGGAATGCCCTCCGTGATCGCTATAATCACTTTGATGCCAGCTGCAGCGGCTTCCATAATGCCATCGGCTGCAAACGCGGGGGGCACAAAAATGATCGACACATCTGCCCCTGTTTTGCGAACCGCTTCCTCCACCGTGTTAAACACCGGGCGGCCCAAATGCTCTTGTCCGCCTTTTCCGGGCGTTACGCCACCCACCACGTTGGTTCCGTACTCGATCATTTGCCCGGCATGAAACGTTCCTTCCGAACCGGTGAAACCCTGAACAATGACACGTGAGTTTTTATTGACGAGTACGCTCATAAACCAATAGTTAGGTCACAAAAATAGGACATAAATCCGGAGGGGCAAGCCATAAAAAAAGGCCTCGAAAAAGAGGCCTTCTGAAATTGTTTTGATCCCGGCTACTTGGGTGCCTTCAACTTATTGCGAAGCAGGAATTCTTCGTAGGCTTCCTTGTACAAATCAACATCTGGCGCCATGCGAATGGCATCCTCGTAAGCTGCAATGGCATCGATGAACAGTTTATGCTCTTCATAGAAACCGGCCTGCAAAAACTTATTCAATGCCGTTTCATCTTTCACATCTCCGCTAATTTCAGCCCAGGCGGTTTTGATTTTCGCTGACTCGTCATCCGAGAGGTTTTTAACCAGGTAACGGCCGGATTTGATGTTGGGGTCACTCTTCGAAGACACAATGACCAGCAGCGCCTGCTTGGACTCCTTCTCAATTTTGGGATTGGAAAGGTCAAGGCGGTAGCGGCTCTCCGGTGTTTCTTCCTTCATCAACTCATCTTCATACATACTCATGACGGTAACCATAAAAGGACCTTGCGTTTTGGCCGATTCCCAATTGATGATGACCGTCTTGTTGAAGATGCCGGCATACTGATTTTCCGGCAGGAACACTTTGATGTCGGGCGTGAACGTGGCACGCGTTACCGCTCCGGTGGCCGCCAGGCGGTTCTTCTTGGCTTCAGCGGAGTTAGCACTGAGAATGAAGTCGGTGTATTTGTTCAATACGCTGCTTCCCCTTCCTACTTTGCTGGCCAGGTCCGCCACTTTATAATTTCCTGACTCGCGGATCTCCATCGGCTTTCCAGTCTTATGGACCAATCCCAGGTACGCATTATCGGCCAATTTGACCTCGTCAGACGCCTGCAGCGATGCTCCGGTTTTCACCGGCTGCCAGGCATCACCCGACTTGTATTCCACGCCTCCCTTATTGGCTATAACCCGGAAGGCATAGTCCTGGGCCAGCAACGTAAAGGACCCGGATACCAACGCCAAGACAGTTGCTAACAATTTGATTTTCATGGTTTTACCTAATGATTTATGGATAAAGTTAACGATTTATTCGGAACTCTCGGGCGTTAATACGTCCTGCCCCCGTTTGGTAAGCCAAGGAATCTTTTCGCCCAGATACTTGAAAAGTGACTTAATCACAGTCGTATACAATTCAAAAGATGTGCCAACGAGGGCAATAGCTGCCAGAGCACCCGTCAGGTTCAGTTTGAAACTGAAAAGATTAAATGCTTCGATCATTAAAAAAACCAGAAGTGAAACCTGCAAGACCTGTATGGTAAGGCTCAGCGAGTCGAACCATACGGGAATCTTGCGCGTGATCCAACCGAACAACATAACATTGAGAAACACCAAGAAAAAAGCGATCACGTATTGTAAAGACTCGGGCAGTTCATCAACATAATCTTCATTGAGGATCATGGAGACGATGTTGGCATGCACAACGACTCCATACATATCCGGTCTGGCGCGGCCTGCGTAGACCTTATTCAAAGGCGTGAAGAATTTATCGTCCCATGATGTGTCAAAGAGGTTTTCCCCAAGGAAGCCCATGATCACAATTTTATCCTTCAACATGGACGGTAGAAATTGAGTGGTATCCAGCGACTGGCCCACATCCAAAACCTGATAACGCCCGGAGAGGTCGCCCGCCCCGAACCAATCGATAATATTTCCGCGGTAGTTGATAACTTCTGACGTCTTGCCACGCTCGAGGAATCGCTTCGTTTTCACGGAGTCGTACAACATGGCCATCTGAACGGAGAAAGCAAGGTGCTCCTCACCCCGAACAACGATTCGAGGCGTAAACCTTCGGCAAGTTTTGAGATCTTCCTGGTGGCCCGCCTCCGTCTCCAGATTAACAAAACCCTCATGTGAATTTTGAACAACGAGAGGGTGGCTATGCGAAACGGAGTCGTAAATGTCTGTATCCCCAAGCGCTCGTATTAACGAGTCGGTTTGTTCGATTTTTTCTGCATGTACAAAATTCGGAAACGCTGAAGTTACTGAACCCAACAGCAGATTAGTCAGGGTGTCATAGTTTTGCGGACAGTTTATCGAATCCTGGCTGGGGTGCAGACACACAAATCGAATATCCGTGCCAATAACTCTTGGCTTGCAGGCGATGATGGTGGCAATTTGTTCGGTTAATTGTCTTCGGTTTAGATAACCGGTGTTAACAATAACCACATTGGTATCCACCTTCAACTCATCGGTATCCCGAAACTGGGAAAAGGCTATGTCCGTGAGTTCCATGTCGCCCAGCGCCTTTCCAAGCGGATCAAACGCGTTGAAAATCTTGAGATCCGATATTTTCAACAATCCAAACAGAAAAATGAACACGAAGAGTGTACAAAGCAGGCTATCGAGTAGAAATCTCTTCATAAATGTGGATTGCCAAACCTAAATGTAGAAATTTCGGTCGCATCCGTCCAACCCGCCATGAGTGACCTTACCGTTGATACCATCACACACGCCCTGTTGGCAGGCGACCGCGTGATGCTTGGCCGGGCCTTTACGCTGGCCGAGAGCGCAAGGCGCGAAGATCGTTTGCTGACCGAGCAAGTACTTCAAAACCTCCTGCCCCATACGGGCCGTTCGACCCGCATAGGCATTACGGGTGTACCCGGGGTGGGCAAAAGCACATTCATTGAGGCGTTGGGTGACTACCTCATCGATAAGGGAAAAAAACTGGCCGTGCTGGCCGTAGACCCCAGCAGCCCAAAAACGAAAGGCAGCATTTTAGGCGACAAAACACGCATGGAAAAATTATCGAGGAACCCCGGAGCGTTTATCCGGCCCTCCCCTTCCGGTTTGTCGCTGGGCGGTGTTACGTCCGCCACGCGCGAGTGCGTGTTGTTGGCCGAAGCGGCCGGCTTTGATGTTATCATTATCGAGACGGTGGGTGTCGGGCAATCCGAAACGGCTGTGCGCGACATGGTGGATTTTTTTCTGCTGCTGATGCTGGCCGGCAGTGGTGATGAGTTGCAGGGAATAAAGAAGGGCATCATGGAGTTAGCCGATGGCGTGGCCATTACCAAAGCCGATGGCGATAATCTGAAGCGGGCCCAGCAGGCACAAAGCGATTTTCAACATGCGTTACATTTATTCCCGGCAGCCGACTCCCAATGGACCACGCCCGTTTGGCTCACGTCAGCCGTTCAAGGGTTGGGCATTACCGAAACCTGGTTGATGGTGGAGCGATATGTGGAACACACGCAAGCCAACGGGTATTTGACGTATGTGCGCGAGCAGCAAAAAATATTGTGGTTACATGAACACCTGGAACGGCTCATCCTTCAAGCTGCCATGGAAACCCGATCGGGCAAATCAATGGCGCATATCGAACAAGAGGTGAAGGCCGGGCATGTGCTCCCTTCGGCAGCGGCCCGTCAGCTGTTTGAATCCCTGGGACGAGATTCCACCGGCTGATCTTTTCGCACGTAGCCGTACGGACAGTGACGACAACCGTTTTCACAGCAGTAGCCCCGCTTGAGAAGATACTGCTCCGTGAACACGACAAAGCCGTTTTCGAAGTAATAGTCCTCTTCGGTTACCTTCTTGTTTTTTGACTTGGGGGGTAGCAAAATGCTGCAGTTTAGAAACAAGTATAAATGCGAATTGGCCCTAATTGTTTCAAAATAATTTGGCAGGCCGCTAAACAAAACGGCCAAGCGGGCTCAAATCCGTTTCTTTGCGGGATGTTACGTATTCATCCGCTATTCCTACTTACGGCTGTCACGCTCTTGTTTCAATGCCGGCAAGCCGAGCGCCCGGCTTCTTTGAGTGATACCCGTCCGAAGTATGCCGAAGGTTTTTCATGGAAACGCGATGGGGGTGCCCTCTGGGTAGACGTTACCTATCCTTTTCCGGGTGCCCGGCAAGGGTATCGGTATTTGCTCGTGAAACGTGGCGACCCGGTGCCTGCGCACGATACCGAAACACAGGTGATCTTTACTCCGGTGCAACGTATCGTGTGCACCTCCACGACACACCTGCCGTTGCTTGATTACCTGGGTGCAACACAGACGCTCGTGGGGTTTCCGACTACTGACTATATCTCATCTGAAAAAATGCGCGCGCGGGTGGATGCCGGCCAAGTAGTTGATGTGGGTGTAGACAAAGGAATGGATCTTGAAAAACTCATCGCATTGAAGCCGGATGTCGTTATGGGTTATAGCATGAGCAGCGACCTGGGTCAGCTAAAAAAAATCAAGGAGCTGGGTATCCCGGTTGTGACAAATGCCGAGTATCTCGAAAAACATCCCCTGGGCAGGGCCGAATGGATTCGGTTTATGGCTCTTTTGATGGGGAAGGAAGAGGTGGCGGATTCTGTCTTTCAGGCGATTGAACAGGCCTATCTGGAGACCGCGCAACAGGCCGCACAGCAAGTCAAGCGACCCACGGTGATGAGCGGTGTGCTGTATGGCGATGGGTGGTTTTTGCCAGGCGGAAAAAATTATGCTGCCCGGTTGTTGGCCGATGCGGGTTGCCAATACCTGTGGGCGGCCGACTCGACACAAGGCTTTTTGGAATTGAGTTTTGAATCCGTTTATGCGCAGGCGCGGGAAGCTGATCTCTGGATTGGCGTGGCCAACTTCAAAACCCTGGCCGAGTTAAAAGCCACCGAACCGCGCTATGAGTTGTTTAAGCCCTTTCGGCAACAGGGTGTTTACACGTACGACAAACGGCATGGCGCCCGCGGGGGGAGTGAATTTCTGGAGCTTGGCTACCTGCGCCCCGATCTGATTTTGAAAGACCTGGTGAAAATTGCGCACCCCGACTTGCTGCCGGGGTACGAGCTGTTCTTTCACGAGCGACTGAAATAATCACGGCTTGCGCAGATACACGTTTCCATATTTGGATTCAAACGCATAACGGGGACCACTGCCCGGTTTTGCAGTTACGTAGGTGTGAAAGTTTCCGTCTTCTACGCCTTTGAGTGCCACATTCAGATTTGAGTAAATCTGGCCATAGTTCGTTTCGGCAATTAACTCCCCCGTTTTGCTCTCATCCACCGTCACGTCTACGCCCCCATACGTGGCCTCAACTACCAGGGGGCCAAAAAAATTCACGACTTCGACCATACCATACACCGATTCAAGCTTTGTCTGGGTATTTCGAGGCACCTTCACCTCCAGTTTAATTTCAAGGTCAAGGCCGTAGGATTTCATATTCCAATCCACACCATGTTTGTCGCGGTACGCGTGATAATCCTCTTTGCTTTTGAACGTGATCTTATCGTCACCCCGGATCACAGTTATGCGGTGAGGCAGGCTTTTGAGGTTGCGGATTTCATTCCGTACATAAACGGAGTTATTGTCGGTTGAACTCTCCAGCACAAACGCATCGTCATTTTCACCCGCATTAATGCTTACCTGTCCGGTAATCTGAACTTCATTCTTGTCCCAGGTGCTCACGCGCACCTGTTCGGGGTAATCGAAACGAAGGTCAATTTTCTGACCGGTTGCCACGGGGTAGCTTTTCTGAATAAAGGTTTGGCCCTGGGCCAAACCTGTTGAGAGAATAAGGGCAAGGATCGCACGCATAATCTACTTTTTGCGCAAGTAAATCTTACCGTAATCTGCCCGCATGGAAACGCTCATGCCGCCTCCGTTAATTTTTCCAGAAATTTTGTCGCTGTAGTTCACAAACTCGCCATCCCGTTCAACCTCGATTTTGAATTCGGGTGCCACAAATATTTCACCGTATGAGGTACTCAGCTTGAGGTTCGCCTTCAGGTTGGCCGGCAGTGTTACATCTACATAACTATACACGGCCACGAGCGAGAGCGGGCCTTTCACATTGTTGCTGAAAGTTGCCTCAATGTGCCCATAAACACTTTTGGCGGTCAGCGGGCCGGTAATGTTCTCCAACTCAATGCTATTATACGTGGTGGAAATTTCCAGCTCGTTTTCCAGGTTTCGGGCCGCAATGGTTCCCCCATATTGAGACTCGTGTTCACAGGAAACGATGACTCCGCGGGGCACTAGAATCTTAACATCCGGAGAGTTCATTTTCTTCAATTGAAAAACCTCCACCACTCCGTCTTTCTCGGTTACGTTGATGCCCAGGCCGGTATTGTCCTCAAGGCCGAGGCCGTTGATGGCCCGCAACCCCTGCGAGCGTGGATCGGATTCACTCTTGCCGCTGCGCGAGGTGAAGATAATCTCGTTTCCGTTATGCCCTTCAAGGGTAACACGGCCGAGGTGAATTTCCAGGCGGCCGCTGTTGCGCGCCACTTTAAACTCCTGTCCCCACGCGGCTGTGGTCATCAATACCAACCCGGCCCAAACTGCCAATCTTGTTTTCATTCTTGTCAATTTTTTGTGTTTGAATTAGTTACTCGCTCATGAAAGTTTTAACAGTCCGCGGTGCGCTTCATCTTTCACCGCCTTCATCACCGACTCATCCTCAGCCATTTTTTGCAGTGAGGGCATTACACTTTTCTCCCTCATTTGCACCAGCAGGCGAATCAGTTCAATTTTAACCACGGGATCCGTCTGGCTATCGAGCGATTGGATCAACCGTGAACGAACAGCCGGCTCGCGATAAAAACGGGAAAGTGCCTCAAGCGCAGCCAGCCGCACGTTGGTATTGTCATCCGTGCTCATGACGTTTACGAGCACCCGAACAATCTCATCATCGGGCTTCTCCAGTTCGTAGGCGACCGTGGCGCCCTTCAACCGCGTGCTGGCCGATTGCGCATTAGCCAACTGGGCCAGCATCAACTGACGAGTTTCTTCCATTTGTTTACGCATGGCGGCCAACTCCCTGCGTTGCGCATCCCACTGCCAGATCACCACAGACAATGCTACCAGGGCCAGTGCGGCTGCCAGCCGAAGTGTCCAGGGCTGCATCCAAACTTGCTTGCCCCTCGGTTGCTGCATTTCCTCTTGCAGCGCCTGGTCAAAGGCTTGCCGCAAAGAAGCAGGTGGTGTTTGTTCGGCTACCCGATCCATTGCGCCCATTACCTCCTTCAGTTGTTTGTAGTGCTCGCGCACCGAAGCATCTGTTTCAATTTGTTTGAGCAACTGCGCAGCTTCTTCGGCTGGCAGTTTACCATCAACCAAATCGATTAGTTTACTTTCCAATTCTTCGCGTTTCATCAGGCTTGGGTTTCCAGTTGAAAATACAGGTTGCGCAGATGTCCAATGGCCCGGTGTACTTTCACCTTTACATTGGCCACGGTTAAGCCGAGTTGGGCGGCCACCTCGTCATACTTCAGGTGCTGGAAGCGGGTGAGCACGAGTAACTCACGTGCATCATCATCCAGTCGGGCCAGTGCGCTGATCAGCTTTCGCTCCAGCTCTTCCTGCTCCAGGGCCTGTTGTAGCTCGTCTTTCATCTCAGTGGCGGATGCCAGCGGCACCCAACGTTGCTTTTTTGCCTGCTGGTAATAGTCCGAAAACGCATGGCGGGCCAGTTGGTAGATCCAAGCCTTGAAGGGCAACTCTGGCTTGTAGGTGTTTCGGTAGCGGAGCAGCCGAACAAATACATTTTGTGCCAGATCTTCGGCCATCTCCCGGTGGGCCGTCATGCGCAACAAAAAGTTGTAGATCCGAACGTGGTAACGCTCAAATAACAGGGAGGCCTTTGACAGATCACCGTTTTTCACGGCTTCCATGAGCTGTTCGTCTGTCATCAGTCGCCTGCTAGTTTTGATGGTTTTCGTAGGTGATTACCGGAGCCTCCAGGAAAGGTTACAAGTTGCTGAAAAATCACTCAAAAAAGAGCGCCTGAGCGCAGTACCGGTTTGGGGCACATGGCGAAAAGAATTAGTTTTGCCCCTCTTTTTCGGGGTGTAGCACAGCCCGGCTAGTGCGCCCCGACAGGTCGGGGAGGTCGGAGGTTCGAACTTTTGCCTAGGAAATTGGAACAAGTATTCTACACCTACATCATTGAATCGACCAAGACAGGAACCTGGTATTATGGACATTCTGAGAATTTGAAACGAAGAATAATTGAACACAACTCGGGAAACACAAAATCGACAAGGAGCAAAGGGCCTTGGAAACTAATTTTCAAAAGACCATTTTTGAGGAAACTCGAGGCGGCTCGGTTTGAATTGAAGTTGAAGAAATTAAAAAACAAGACCTTCATTCAAAAATCGTTTTCTGAGTATTTCATCGGGGTGTAGCACAGCCCGGCTAGTGCGCTACGTTCGGGACGTAGAGGTCGGAGGTTCGAATCCTCTCACCCCGACAAAATCAGATCAAAGCCTTCATTTACACAATGAAGGCTTTATTTTTATCGCACTAAACATCATCTCATGAGTAACCCCAGAAGAAGATTTATGACCCGGATGGGCGCTACACTGGTGGCCGCAGCTGCTGTGGCTGACGTAAACGGCCAGACAACGAAAAGAGGCAAGCTCATCCATCACGTCTTCTTTTGGCTCGCAAACCCGAACGCACAAGAAGACCGCGCGCAATTGCTGGAGGGCCTTCGTTCACTCGGCAAAATCAAAACGCTGCGGGATTTTCGCATCGGCATACCGGCCGCCACGGAAGCGCGTGACGTGATCGATTCATCGTATTCATTCTCATTGTTTACGGTGTTCGATGACATCGCAGGGCACGATGCGTACCAGGTGGATCCGGTTCACACCCATTTTGTTGATACATACAAACACCTTTGGAAAAAGGTCACGGTATATGATGTAAATGACATCGGATAAAATCGAATGGAAATACCCGCCATCAGCTTTCATCCCCAACCGCCAGCGGCAGAGGCTGTTTTCTCCATTCTGATTCCCAGTTGGAACAACCTGGCCTATTTGCAAGCCTGCGTCAACAGTATTCGGCAAAACTCCACCTACCGCCATCAAATCATCGTTCACGTCAATGAGGGGAAAGACGGTACGCTGGAGTGGGTGAAAGCGCAGGGGTTAGATTATTCCTACTCGGAAAAAAACGCGGGGGTGTGCTATGGATTCAACTCTCCGGCCACCCTGGCCACCACCGATTACATCGTGTTAAGTGATGACGACTTCTACTTTGCCCCGGGATGGGATGAACCGCTGTGGAGAGAAATTCAGGCGTTGAATCATATTTATTTTTGCCTGAGCGGCACCATGATGGAACACAGCGTGAGCACTAATCGGTGCGCCCTGGCCCCGTTCGACTACGGAAAAACGGTTCGGGATTTTGATGAGCAACGATTTCTGAAGGAGTTTGCGGCCGTACCTTTTCACAACTGGACAGGCGGCAACTGGTACCCGATGGTGCTGCACAAAAAAATATGGCAGTTGATCGGTGGCCTCAGCACCGAGTTTTCACCCGGCATGGGCAGCGACCCTGACATGATGATGAAGCTTTGGGAAGTGGGTGTGCGGTATTACAAGGGCATCGGTTCCAGCCGTGTGTACCATTTCGTCTCGCGCAGCACAGCACGGGTGAAGAAGAATGACGGCCACACCCAATTTCTGCTTAAATGGGGAATGTCCATCTCCACATTTTACAAAACATATTTGCACATGGGTGAACCGTTCACGGGCACAACCCATGAGCCGCGGGTGCCTCGCAGCCTGTTAATCAAGGATAAATTGAAGCGCTGGTGGTATTCGGGTAAGAACGCGCGAGTATAAAAATTACCAGCCTCGTTTAATCACCTCGCAGATATGACGTACGTGCTCAGCTGTCATGCGCATATGCAGCGGCAGAACAATGTAACGATCTTCCACCGAGTCCATCATCGGCAGGTCGTCTCTGCGGCCACCTAACACCGAGTATCGGTCATTGCGGTAATGCACCTGCCCAGACTCGATTTTGTTGGTGCGCAAATAATGCATGAATTTTTCGCGGTCATCCACCAGGGCGGTGCATAACCAAGCGGCATGCGTGCGGTCGCTGGTGTCAGCACCAATCAACTGAATGCCCTGGGCGCCCTTTAATCCCTTTACGTATTCAGCAAAAAGTCCTTGGCGGTGGGCCAGCGTTTGATCGAATTCGTGCAAAGCAGCCAGACCCATGGCTGCGCCAATGTCTGTCATTTGGTATTTGTAGCCAACCTCCCAAATATCATTCTCCCATGTGCCTTTTTGTTTGTTCGAACGATCGATGCCAAACCACCGAATACGCTCGGCTTTTGGCACCAACGACCGATCCTTGACCACGAGCATGCCGCCATCGCCAGTTGTCAAATGCTTGATGGCCTGGAAAGAGAACATGGTGAAGTCTGACAACGAGCCAATCGGTTTGCCCCGATACGTAGCACCCAGCGCATGAGCGGCATCTTCTACAAGGGGAATGTTGTGCTCATCGGCAATCGCCTGCAACTCGGCCATATCGCACGGCAGTCCACCGTAATGCACGCACACAATCGCTTTGGTCTTTTCATTGACCAACTGCCGTACGTGATTCACATTGATGTTAAGCGTGAGTGGGTCCACATCCGCGAAACGGAACGTAACGCCCATGTAAAGGAAAGGAATAGTGGTGGCCGTGCAGGTGAATACCGGAGTGATTACTTCGTCCCCTTCTTTCAGCCCGGCCAGAATATAGGCCAGGTGCAGGGCATCGGTGCCAGAACCCACGGCCAGGGCTTTGCCTCCACCGGTAAACTTTTCTTCAAACTCATTTTCAAATTGCGTCACGCGGGGTCCCTGACCTATCCACCGGCTTTGCAAAACCTCCGTTACGGCCGGTATGGCCGAAGCCGGCACATGTGGATAAAACAATACGATTCCTTCGCCTTCACCCATCAGGGGCAACTCGTTCATCGGCTTTTCCTTCACGCGATCCATTGGAACAATTTCGGGCAAAGGTAACGCGAAGCCGAGGCACAAAAAAACCCGGCCAATGGGGCGGGTTTTTCTTTCAAAACACCAATCAGTTCAGATTGGGCTGAGGCGTAGTGCGCAGATAAGGCTTCACCCGATTATGCCCTTTCGGGAACCGGGCGGGAATTTCTTCATCCTTAACAGCCGCGGTGATAATGACATCCTCTCCGGGCTTCCAGTTGGCAGGCGTGGCCACACTGTAATTGGCCGTTAGCTGCAAGCTGTCGATGACGCGAAGAATCTCGTCAAAATTGCGGCCGGTGGCAGCCGGATAAGTGATGGTGAGTTTTACTTTTTTGTCGGGGCCAATGACGAACACGGAGCGCACGGTGAATTTGTCACTGATTTCGGGGTGAACCATATCGTACAGTTTCGCCACCTTAAAATCCGGGTCGGCAATGATGGGAAAATTCACTTCGGTTTGCTGGGTTTCGTTGATGTCGCCAATCCATTGCCGGTGCGACTCGAGTGGATCAACACTTAAAGCCAGCACTTTGGTGTTCCGCTTGTCGAACTCGGCCCGCAGTCTGGCCACGGCACCCAATTCGGTAGTACACACGGGTGTAAAATCGGCCGGGTGTGAAAACAAGACACCCCACCCATTGCCCAGGTAACGGTGAAATTCAATCGTACCCTCGGTTGTTTCAGCCTTGAAATCGGGGGCTATTTCGCCCAATCGGATTGCCATAGCGTTATTCGTTTTATGTTGGGGCAAATATATCTTTAAATCTATAGATTTTATAGATTATAAAACACTTGTCCCCGTCAACCGAATTTTCAAATAGCTCAAACGATTGCGGGGGTATCTAGGATTTTTTCCGCTTCTGGCGCTTAACGATTTCGGCCAAGGTATTTTGACCCAGAACCTCAAGCGTGGCATCGCGCACTTGCGAAAAGGCTTGCCGGATACCACACGTTTTTTCATCGCGGCACTCCTCACACGGTTCGTAGTAGTTGAGCGAAACACACGGCAACAGCGCGATAGCGCCATCCATAAGGCGAATGACCTCCACCAGGTTCACCGTTTCGGGCTTGCGGTATAGATAGTAGCCGCCTCCTTTACCCTTTTTGCTGTGCAGAATTTTGGCGTGGCGCAGTTCCAGCAAAATAGCCTCCAGAAATTTCTTCGGGATGTGTTGGGCATCGGCAATTTCCTGAATTTGCACAGGCCCTTGCTGGTATCGCTCCGTAAGGTAAACCAGCGCGTGAATAGCGTATTTGCATTTTTTCGAAAGCATGCAGGGGCAAGATAGATTTTTGCCTTTACTTTGCAGCAGCAAGTTGGTCAGGATCTTTCATTCGATCCGGTAAGTGGGATGGAGAAAACGGAGGTTTCACTGACCTCTTCCTATCAAGCCGAGATAGCTCATCCCGATCTGGCGCGGCCAGAATCGGGAGGTAGCGCAACTAAGCCGGGGTAGCTCAGGGGTAGAGCAGCTGATTCGTAATCAGCAGGTCGTGAGTTCAAATCTCATCCCCGGCTCTCTGGCTATTGATTTGTTTGGGGCTTGTATCAAGCCGGCAGCTATCAGCGCTCGTCTTGTTACGACACTGGTCGAGTTCAACCCAATTCTAGTCGGACATCATGGCTGTTAAGGCGAACAAGCTAACATCATCGAAAAACAAAAAGGCTGTTCGATTGAACAGCCTTTTTTTGTGCCGAAGGAGGGACTCGAACCCTCACAGCTTGCGCCACACGCCCCTGAAACGTGCGTGTCTACCAATTTCACCACTTCGGCCTACCACAATCCAAACGTCACCGATTCAACATTCAAAATCTGAACTATTGAAACTAATGTTTTTGAATTTCAGGGTGCCCAGGACTGGACTCGAACCAGCACACCTTGCGGCACTACCCCCTCAAAGTAGCGTGTCTACCAATTTCACCACCTGGGCCAGACATCTAAAACAAATTTCCAATCCCCATCACAAAAGCACCTCTCTCGTGTTATCCTGGGCGTTTGCACCATCCCCATTACGATAGGGTTCAACGCCCGGTTAAGGGGCTGCAAATGTAAATATTTTTGCCTGACACCAACATGGGGAATCCCCCTTTTCCGTGATTTTGAAATGTTTAATGCGGTTTACCAACCTACGCCCGGCTGTATAAACCATATCTTTATTATCTTAAGCCTTTAAACTAAACTGTTGACATGAGACGTTTGCTTACCCGCACTGTTTGGACGGTTTTTATCACCCTTAGTCTTTCTTTCTCCCACCGGCTGGCCGCTCAAAATAACGCAGTGGCTATTGGTTCGGCTACCCCGCAGCAAAATGCGGTGCTGCTGCTGGTAGGTGACGGTACCCAGGGTTTAGTGATACCAACGGTAACCAATCGGACTGCCGTTAGCGGCCCTGGAAAGGGAATGGTTGTTTTTGATGATAGTGATGACCGTATTTACTACCACGATGGCACGAATTGGGTCGGTGTGGGCGGTAGCGGAGCAGCCTTGATTGAAGTTGTTGGCAACAACTTAACCATCGGTAGTGGAACAAGTAATCAGACCAATATTGCCCGGAATTTTTCTGCATCCGCACGAGGCTTTCTATATTGGGACGGAGCGAATTGGGTACAGGCGCAATTTACACTGCCCGCAACAACCCAAGCCTTAGTCTATAACCCCGGAACCTCCAGTTGGGGATTTCAACCCATCAGCGGTGGTGGGGGAATTACAACGCTCAATGCAGCCGATGCCACGCTTACGGTGACCAACCCTACCGGACCTACCACCACGATTGATATTGCCGCCAACGGGGTTACCACCAATGAGCTTGCCAATAATGCCGTAACCAATCCCAAGATTGCCGACAATGCGGTGAGCACGACCAAAATAGCTGATGATGCCGTAACGAGCGCCAAAATTGCCCCCGGAACGATCACCGCAACTGATCTGGCCGGCAATATTTCAATTGGAACCACCGGAACCATAACTTCCAGTTCGCTCACCGTGTCAGGTTCTGGCACCACAACATTTAACGGCCGCACCTACACGTGGCCTAACCCTTCGCCTGCAGGCATTCTGACGCACGATGGAGCCGGTGGATTAACCTGGGCCCCAACCGGGTCGGGTGTAACCGGTGTAACTGCCTCCCTCCCGCTTGCCAGTTCGGGCGGCACAACACCAAACATCACATTCCCCAGTTGGCCAGCCAACGCAGCGGGTGTACTGACCAATAATGGAACCGGCACACTAAGCTGGGCCGCAGCTGGTGGCACCGGCACCGTGACTTCGGTTGGTTTAACAATGCCTTCGATATTCAACATCGCAGGATCTCCGGTTACCACATCGGGAACAATAAACGCAACACTGGCTTCGCAGGCCGCCAACACTTTTTTCGGAGCGCCCAATGGATCGGCCGGTGTTCCCACCTTCCGCAGTCTGGTGGCCAACGATATCCCCAGTCTTGATGCTTCGAAGATAACTTCGGGCACACTGCCGACTGGCCGCGGAGGAACCGGCCTGGCCGGACCCTTTACCAACGGGCAATTGCTGATTGGTAATGGTACAGGGCTAACGGCTGCCACGCTGACGGCTGGCACGGGGATCTCAATCACCAACGGGGCCGGTGCCATAACCATCAACAGTACCGCGAGCGGAGATATTACCGATGTGGTGGCCGGCACAGGCCTTTCCGGAGGCGGAACAACAGGTTCTGTAACACTAAACCTCACCAACACAGCAGTAACGGCTGGGGCATACGGTAATGCAACCAACATCCCGCAACTGAACATCGATGCGCAGGGCCGAATAACCGGGGCTACCAACGTACCATTCTCTCCAGGTATGACCAACCCGATGACTAACCCGGGCGATTTGATTTTAGGGGGAGCAGCTGGTGCCCCCACCCGGCTCGGCATTGGAGGCAATGGCCAGGTGTTAACCTCGAATGGCACTACGGCAACCTGGCAAAATTTAGCCGGGGGTGGCACGATTACCGGTGTTACACCCGGTTTAGGGTTAACAGGCGGTGGTGTGTCAGGGAACGTAACGTTGAATATAGTGGCCGGAACGTCCAATGGTGAGGTGTTGAAATGGAACGGATCTAATTGGGCTCCCGGCACGGACAACGTAGGCGGTGGTGGCGTGCCCACACTCACTCCGGGCCAAATTTTAGTTGGCAATGGCACTACTAATTCAGGAGTTGGTGTTTCGGGCGACCTGACCTTGGCGTTCCCAGCCAACTTTCAAATTGCGGCCGATGCCGTAACCACCGCAGAGATTGCGGCCAACACGATTACCAACTCAGATATCGATCCGGCAGCCGCTATCAGTGTAAATAAACTGGCAGCCGGTGGAGCTAATCAAATACTTCAAACCATTGCCGGTGTGCCCACGTGGTCGACCCTGGCGACCGGTGCAACGGATTTGAATGGACTAAGCGATGTGATTACTTCGGCACCTGCGGGCGGCCATGTATTGGTGTACAACAACGGCTCATCAAACTTTGAAAACCGCGCCTTGAGCGGTGACATTGGCAGCGTATCGGCAACCGGTTTGGTAACCATTGCCAACGATGCCATCACGTCTCCAAAAATTGCCGCTGGCACGATCGTCAATTCGGATATTTCGGCCAGTGCCGCGATCGATGGCGCTAAGATCAATCCAAACTTTGTTGCCCAGAATGTCGTGACCACCGGGGCGGTAAGCGCGGGAGCAGTCAATGTAAACGGGCAAACCTACACCTGGCCGGCCGCGCAGGCAGCCGGAGTGTTGACGAATAATGGTTCGGGGACATTAACCTGGTCTCCAGCAGGCGGGACCGGGACAGTGACGAGCGTAGGACTTTCATTGCCGTCTCTGTTCTCGGTGACTGGATCACCAGTGACCACTACCGGCACCTTAACGGCAACCTTGGCGTCACAGGCTGCGAATTCCGTTTTTGCAGCCCCGAGTGGCGCGGCAGGGGCACCCACCTTTAGAACCTTGGTAGCCGCGGACATCCCCAATTTGGATGCGGGAAAGATAACAACAGGCACGTTACCCATAGCGCGGGGTGGTACCGGGTTGACTGCGGCACCAACGAATGGACAGTTGCCCATCGGTAATGGCACCGGTTACACCCTCGCGCCACTTACGGCCGGCAGTGGCATCAACATTGTAAATGCCGCTGGCAGCATCACGATCTCAGCAACCGGTGGACCATCGAACCTGGACGCGCTAACGGATGCTGCCGTGGCTACCCCCGTAGCGGGGCAGGTTTTGGTGTACAACGGCACCACAGACTTTCAAAACCGTACGTTAAGCGGAGACATTTCTACCATTAGCGCAACGGGTGCCGTTACCCTTGCCAACTCCGCTGCCACGCGCACGAACTTGGGGTTAGGGGCCCTGGCCACATTAGGAGCGGTTTCCGGTGGCGTGCTCGGCACCATCACCGATGGCACCATATCGGGCGGGGATCTGGCGCCAAATATCGGGATCAGCACCACCGGCAATATTGCCGCAGCCAACCTTTCCGGTAATGGTTCCGGTATTACCGCGTTAAGCGCATCAAATATTTCAACTGGTACCCTGCCCGTAGCCCGCGGTGGCACGGGTTTGTCCTCATTTGGCGGGGGCTTGTTATATGCCTCAGGACCCACCACGATCGGAGACATCGGCAACGGCACAGTCGGTCAGGTGTTGATGATGAATGCCACAACACCTACCTGGACTAGCTTGCCAACTGCGGCAACTCCCGCAAACACGGTGATACGCGGCAATGCAGGCGGTACCGCACAGGAGGCTTCCAGCATCTTTGATAATGGTACGTATACCGGCATTGGCCGCACAGCACCGATCGGAGCGTCCCGTTTTGATATCCAGGCCTCTGGTTTTGGAGCAGCCGCCTATGGTGGAATGTATATTCAGACTGACAACACCGGGTTGCCCTTTTATGGGTACTCTAACAATGGAGGCGGCTCCATGTGGACGTATTGGAATGGCGGAACCGGAACCTGGAATGTATTCAATGGTGGTGACCGACTCTCCGTAACTAATGCCGGAAATATTGGCATTGGGACAACTACCCCTTCCGGAAGGACTCACATAACCGGCACCGGCAATATTGGTTTAGTTAACGAAAGCAGTAACACGATAGGTACCTGGCAGTCCATATCCAATACAAGCACCGGTGGCCAGATATTCTCGATCATTTCTACAGGCTCTGCCAATGCTCAAGGTGCAGGCAAACTGCTAATCACTGCAAACTCAGGTATTGGTACTACCGTTCGCGACATCTTGGCGATGAACCACGCCACCGGTCATGTGGGTATTGGTACAAGCACACCGAATGCTCCCCTTCACATTTCGGCCAGCGGAACTGAAAAAAAGATCGTCCTTTTTGAGACTGCCAACAACGAGCATCAATATCTCGGTTTCGGCTACACTGGCCTGGGCGAATTGAAGTATCAGGTGGGATTCCCGGCCAACGACCATGTCTTTCTTGCGGGTAATGGCACAGCTGCAAGCAATGAGTTGCTGCGCATAAAGGGGACCGGGCAGGTAGGAATCGGGATTAGCGCTCCAAACAATGGTGTTTTGCATTTGGGCGGAGATGCGGGCTATAATGGTATTCATTTTACGCATGCCGGCTCCGGCAACACCAGTGCGGACGGATTCCTGGTAGGGCCACAAACAACCAACAGCAACCAGTTGATCGTGTGGAACTTTGAATCATCAGATATCTTGTTTGGAACCACGGCAACCGAGCGCGCTCGTTTTAACAGTGCGGGTAATTTCGGGATCGGTAGTACAAATCCGGTGGCACGACTCGATGTGTCAAGTGGGGGTGGATCCACGGCCCCCCAGGCCCGAATTTTCCAGAGCAATGGTGCAGACTTTGGACGGTTGCGGTTTGCATCTGCCGCATCAGGAACCAGTCACTGGGATATTGGTGCCTTAACTACCGGCACTGCCGGCACTGAGCTTTTCACCTTCTGGAATCAAGCTGCCGGAATTAATGTGATGTCGCTACGCGGAACCGGACAGGTGACATTAGCCAATACCGATTGGGATGTTAACGGGCTTCTGCTTCAATCAACAAGCACTAGTGCAGGTTCATCAATCCGCTTCACGAATCCGGCCGGTGGAAATCGGACCTACGACATCATTGGTTCAACAGGTAGCGGTGCCGCAACTGGAATAGGCGCATTTGGCATCTGGGATGACACAAACGGTGCTTACCGGTTTGTGATTGGTCCTTCGGGTGATGTAGGTATTGGCATCAACAACCCTTCAAAGAAGTTGCATGCAGTTTCTAGTCCTACTACGGATTTTGATGCAGCGATTTATGGTTCAAGTAGTGCTGGAGAAGGTATCGGCTTTTATGGCGCTATGGCTTTTAGAAGGGGCACAACAAATTATGGTGTTTACGCTCACTCTGATGCGATTGCAAATACCAGCCCTTTAGGGGTAAACAGAGGTGCCGATGGTGCATTAGTAAATTTTATGAGTGGTGGAGTAGTCCAGGGCCAGATTACAGTTTCGGGTACCACAGTGGCTTACGGTGCTTTTACGGGTGTTCATTATGCAATATCAGACGAAAGCAATTTGCAAAGGGGCTTATTGGTTACGTTAACGGGAAGTAACAATTATTACCATGGTACCCGTGAGGCTGAAATATTACATGGCATAAAAATTTCAACAGTTGCCAATGATGCCAAGATAATGGGGTCTTTTTTTGATCTAATTGACCCCCACCAACCGCATTCTTTGGATAACCCGTATCAGATAATGTCAGTCGGTAACGGTGAGATGTGGATTGTTGACAATGGTTCAAATCTCGAACCCGGAGACTACCTGATCTCGTCTGGTGTTGCGGGCCATGGAATGAAGGACAGCGGAGAGTTTGAAGTTGCAAATATTATTGCCCGAGTTGCCGAGCCTGTAAATTGGGGAACGGTGGCCGACACCATCAATGGAGTAAAACGAAAAAAAGTTGCCGTCTTCTACGAATCCTTTGTTATTAATCACAAAGCGGATAGGCTGGAACGCGAAATCGATGGCCTAAAAACAGAACTGGCTGAGATCAGGAAAGTGCTAGGTCTTGAGGCAAAAAAGAACTGAAATGAAAAGGTTATTGCTTCTCGCTTTTTCAGTTGCGCCCGTGCTTGCGTTGGCCCAACTCACCATTTCCAACAGCACCCCGTTTAGCGCCAATGCTGGTACGGTCGTGAGCACCAACGGAGGTATTGTGGTGAACAGCACGAACGTCAGTTTCAATAACGTTAACCTCGTACTCACCGGCACCGGTGCGCAGGCTTTGATCAACAACACGGCCAACGAGGTGCGCGTGAATGAGCTTGAGCTCAACGGAACCGGTGTAAAATCGATCACCAATGGTGCCTGGGGCATCAGCACCACGTTCACGCTTACACTCGGCAATCTGGTGGTGGGCAGTGGCAATAACGCAGCGCTCACCTATTACGGCACTACCGACCTGGCCGTAACCAATGCCAATAGTTATGTAGAAGGTAGATTGTTCACCGAAGTATCCGGTATCGGACCCCGCAGTTTCCCCATCGGCAATGCAGCCGGATTCTTCCCCATCGTGTTGGAGAATGTTACCGATGTGGGTACGCGCCTGGGCCTGGAGGTCATTTCGGGAAGCCCCAACCTGGACAGTAAGATTCCGCGTGGCGTAGATGAAATTTTTAACGAACACTATTGGGAACTTACCACCTTCTCGGCCAATAACCCGGCTTTCAGCGGCTCATTGGTTAGCCTTAGCTTGAATGGCACGCAGAACTTCTTGGGCGAACGGCTGGTGATTGAAGAAGACACGGACGGGAATGTCACGAACCTGGGGGGTGCCAGTCGGCCGGATTTTGTTACCGGCACCGCTCCGGCTACCTCCAAGGCCAGTCTTTTTGCCCTCGGCCGGCTGGATGTGATCGAACTTAAGATTTTTGATCTGATCAGTCCGAACAACGATCAGAAAAACGAAACGATTCGTATTGAGAACATTGAGGCCTTTCCGGAAAACACGGTAACCCTGCTCGATCGCTGGGGAGTAAAAGTAAAATCGTGGACGAACTTTGTGAACTACACCGAGTCAAAACCCGACCAGAGCGACTTTGACTTTTCCAGTCTTGGTGAGGGCAACTATGTGTGTGCCATTGAATATACCGATGGCACAGGCAGCACGGTGAAGAAGTCAGGGATGATTACAGTGTTGAAGTGAGAAGTAATAAGTAAGAAGATGAGAATTATCGAATAGAAGAAAACGGGTGTTATGATAAGACGTTTACTGCTTGGGTTCATTTCGGTGTTTGCGGTGGCTAATGGCTACAGTCAGGACATCCCGTTGTTCAGCCAAAAGCTGACAAACTCGTTTATCTACAACCCGGCCATGGCCGGTCACACGTTTGGTTCAATCACGGGTTCGTTTCGCAAAAACTATTTAGGTGTAGAGAATGCACCCCAGAACTTCTTCCTCAGCGCACACACACCCTTTGCCAATTATCGGTTTGGCACCGGCATCAACCTCTATCAGGAAAACGTAAACTTTTTGCAGAACACGTATATCTCGGCCGCCTTCGCCTATCATCTTCATTTCAACAAACTGAGTGTGTTGTCGTTTGGTGTGGGTGGCGAGTACAACATGATGCGGGCCACGCGCGACAGCAATACCGGCACGGACGACCCGGTGTTTATTCGTCTCCAAAATGGTGAAAACACGCCTGACTTTTCGTTCGGTGTCATGTATCAAAATCAATACTTTAAAGCCGGCCTGGCCGCCAACCGTTTGTCCACCGCCTGGTTTCGCGAGCCCAATGCCCAGGTATTGTCGAGCTATTATTCCGGATATCTACAGGGGATGATTCCTGTGCGGGGTGGCGAAGATTTATTTGAACCCTATTTCGCCTTTCGCAAGTTTTCGGAAAGTAACGACACGTGGGATGTTGGCGCCTACTACACAGTGAGCAACAAACTCACACTCGGAGCAGCTATGCGGGCGGGCAGTGTGGTGAATGCAACGGTGGCTTACCGGGTGTTGCCAAACTTGCTGCTCGGTTATTCACCCGAGATGGTGATGGGTTCTCCCCTGGGCGGCTTTCAGGGCACCTCACACGAGATAACGCTCCGGCTGGACTTCAACAATCAGGAATACAAGGAAAAAGCCAGCGCATCTTATTCAAACGCGGTGTCGTACAGACGTAAGACATTGACGACATCAACCGTGCGTAAGAGCCCCGGGGGCAAGTCACCATCGGCCCTCGCGAAAGCGCAGAAGCGCGTATCCTCGTTCTCTCCCAGCAAACGCTACCAAAACACAGCCAAGTTGGGCGGTGGGCGCAAGGGCGGCTCTACCAAATACAAGGGTTCTAAATCGGGCGGTGGCGTTAAACGCAAGGCGCCATCCAAGAAAAACAAATACAAGAGTTCGGGCAGGCGTAAGCCAACCAAGCGGAGATAAAAAAATGCCCCGGAGTGGGGCATTTTCGTTTAGATGTTCTGCCGATTAATTTTCCTCCAGCACGCTGATCGGAAAATCCTGACCATTAGAGCGCCCGGTCGGGTACTGAGCCGTGCCCCCGTATTGCTTACTTAATTCGGGCACCCTCTCCTCCATATACAACTTCAATTCGTTGGCGGTGATCTTTTTGTCACCATTGTCCGCCTTACCTCCGAGAGCCTCCAGCAGTGCGTACGTAAATACGCCATGTTTGAGTACATCAAACTCGGTGGCAAACTGCTTGGATCCCGAAGAGGCGATGATCACCGTCCCGGAGCTGCGCGAGAGCTGGATGAGTGCCTTTTCATCCGAAGCGGCCGCCCGCACATTAAAATCTTTCACAGCCCCACCGGAATGGCAGGCATCCATCAAAATTATTTGTTTGGTGGATTTAATCTTCGACAGGTAGCCAACCAATTCTGAACTCGCCAACGCTTTTGCCTGCAATTGCCCGGGGTCGCCATAAATTTTGGTCACATCGTGCGGGACGAAGTAGAACGGGCTTTCCCCGTCTGCATTTTTGTTTTCTTCATCCTGACTGCCATGGCCAGCATAATAAAACACAAATACATCCTCGGGCTTCGCCCGGGTGGCAAGGCTTTTTAACGCGGTCACAATGTTGTCCTTAGTCGCCTCCTCGTTGTACAGTTCGGTTTTCGTCACTCCCTTAAAAATATTCTGCTTGCGGCTCGCGAGTTGTTCCACAAACGAGCGGGCATCGGGCTCGGCATAATTCAGATTATAAGACTGGTTTTTGTACTTGTTGATGCCTATGGCAAGGATATGCAGAGATGCCGTTGCCATTCGTTCACCCACGTACTCCACGCGCACAACATCAGGCCGCGATTCGACCTTTTGGTAACTCACGACAACCACCTTAAACTCATTCATCTCGTTGACCAGGTCAATGGTGTAGGAGCGAACTACTTTATCGTTATCCCGGGCTGTCTTAACATCGCGGTCGGTTTGGATCAATTTATCATTGTGATAAATATTCACCTCTTTCACACCTCCGCCACCGTCAAAAATTTCCACATCCAGAGTCAGGGCTTTGGCGGTGGTGACCAGGCGACCTTCCTGATACTGCACCTGTCCGCTTGAAATCAGTTTCCGATTATCAAACAGGCCAGCGGAGGGTTTCTGCAGTTTGGAAAGATCGAAAATCCGTTCGCCCTCTTCCCGCAGAATTTCTTCTACCCGTCTGCCTTGGGCCATACTCTTCTCCAGGTGCTTAGGTTTGTACAAGATCTCGAAGTACTGCTCGGCAGTAAAGAAATCAGCCAGTTGGTGAATGCCCCGGTTAATGTGCCAACCAAAATACTGGCTGCCGGCCGAGGTACAGGAAAAATAACCCCGTTGTGTCCAGCAGACCCACTCGTTGTCTTCGGTGATAAATAAAGTCGCAAAAGGCAACAAGCGCTCGGCCAGGTTTTTATAAACCTCTTCAATGCCCCGCGCCACCTGCTTATCTTTCACTTTAAGGACTTCAATCACCTTCTTCCAGGCCTCCTTGCTGGGTTCTTTGGAAAGAGAATCCAAATCCATAGAAGTAAAATACTCGCCCCACTGCTCGTCCTTAAACTCCGGTGTCTGCCGAATGCTTTGAGAGGCACCCGTCTCTGAAATTTTCCACATGATGATCGACTGATCTTCGCCACCCGAGGCGAGGTATCGCCCGTCAGGGCTCAACGTGATACTCCGCACGGCACCCGAATGCCCCACGAATTCCTTCATGGGGTATCCGTTGCGATCAAACATCTTCAACGAAAAATTGCTCGCAATAACAATGTGGCCTTCGAGCGTAGCCTGAAAATCCAAGATTGCTCCATCTACTCCCGGATCAAGCTCAATGGCCTTACCCTTCGGTAAATCCAACTTGAAGTCGGATGATTTTTTTATGCCTTCATTTAGGTTCTTGATGGGGGGCGTGTACCGATTAGGGCTTGCATTGAGTTTAAGGGTAAAGAAATCATAGCTGGCTGAATACTGTTCCTGCCCGTCAATCTTACTATCGACATACAATTCCAGGCCTTGCCCGAACGCCAGATGCTCAATGGAATTACCCTTGCCCTTTATCTTGCGGATAAGCTTTCCATTGAACGGATTCCACAGACAGATTTCGTTATTCCATCCCCCGGCTGATGCCACGATGTAGGTTCCATTATCGGAGGGTGCAAAGGCAGCCGCCTGTACGGTGTGATCGTGGCCTTTGAAATCGCTGAACTTATTGCCAGCCGGAATGCCATAGCTCTCGCCATTACCAACACCATCCAACACAACCATCATTTTAGAATCAGTCGAAAAGGCAATAGCCGTTACCACATCTTGAGACGGCAGCGATTTGATAAATGAGCCATCCGGCTTCCATAAATTCAGTTCAAATGCATCGCTGCTGCTGGCGAGGTATTGGCCATCTGGCGAATAAGCTACCTTGTAAATCGAGCCTTTATGTTTTTTTAGCGTGCGCGGATTAAACTTGTTTTGTCCGCGATCCAATCCACCCAAACCATACACCACAATGTCGGCACTGCCTTCAATGGCAACGGCCAGATCTTGGGTAGCCGCATTTAACGAGATGGCCTTCACCGGTGCCTCGGCTTGCAGGGTGTTAACTACCGTATAGTTTCCCCCGGCTTCAGCCACCTTCCAAATCTGAATGGTGGCATCATCGCTCGCGCTCACCAAAAATTTGCCGTTACGGGTGAAGGCCAGCCCATTAATGACATTGGTGTGGCCCACGGCTGTGCCCATTTGTTTTCCCTTTTCCAGGTCGATAATCACAATGGGGTTTTCATTTCCCACCGGATAGCCGGCAACGGCCAGCAATTTACCATCAGGCGACAAGGCCGAAGCGTAAAACATGCCCTCCGGTCCGTCACCAATCTGAGATTCAAATTTTTTGAGCATCTCCCCGTTGGCGGCATTCCAGACCCGTACGGTCTTGTCTTCTGACACGGAAATAATCCGAGCCCCATCCGGGGTGAACTCAAGGGATTGAACCCGGGCTGAGTGGCCCATGGAGTTAATGACAATCCGCGGAATTGATGACTGAGCCGCCAGATCACGCGACCCAAATAAGCCAACCAAACCTAAAAACCATGCTAAACGGCTAAAACACAACATATCGATGGCAGATTTGATATGTAAATCTACCATTTTTTATACAAGCGGAGAGCAAAAGTAACCCAAGCCCCGAAACGCGGGCCTCGGTGAGCCGATGAGCCCGGCTATAAGAGCTGAACAGAAGGCCCGGAGTGCGAGTATCGAACCGATTGGCTCTTCACGGCAAGTCGGAAAAACAAAGAAAAAAACACCACCATAGACAACAGATACAGTGCAATCATAGCCGTAACGTTTAATGACTCAAAGATGGGCTGCCCAATACGCCCATGCCCGCCAAAGCGATTTGTTTGGGCACCCACGTAAGTTTTTTTTGCCGTTTTTACGTTTTTTTGACGAACACCGCCAAAACGGAACCATTTTTGCCACCGCAAACAGGTTCAATCCATCAAATAAACACGGATTCTTCATGAGTTTTAAAAGCCTTACCCGACCCGTCCTCCAGGTAATGACGGCTCAGCTTTTTGTGATTTGGGCATTGAGCGCCAGCGCGCAATCTAAAACTGTACCCAACGATTGGTTTTTACGCGATCCCCAGTTGGATTCTCTTCAGGGTGTAAGTTCCGAGCGCACCTATCAAACCCTGCTCAAAGACAAACCATCACGTACGGTCATTGTTGCCGTGATCGACTCCGGTGTTGACATCGAGCACGAAGACCTCAAAGACGTACTCTGGATCAATGAAGATGAAATTCCGGGCAATGGCGCAGACGATGACAAAAACGGCTATGTTGATGATGTGTACGGGTGGAATTTCATCGGTGGCAAGAACGGAAACGTGAATGCGGATACGTATGAACTCACCCGCGAGTATGTGCGGCTAAAGGCAAAATATGGCCAACCGGGCATGAAGATTTCACGGAAACAACAGGCAGAGTATGATGGTTGGTTGAAAATCAAAGACAAGTTTGAAAAACTGAAAGAAAAAAATGCGCAGCAATACAAGCTGTACGCCAGTCTGTACTCCAATGTGCGAATGAGCATTGATACGTTGCAGAAACTGCTGAACACAACTGAGCTCACCGCGGAGAAATTAGAAAGTCTGCAGACCAACAGCCCTACCCTGCTGTTTGCGAAAGGTTTTCTACTCAACATGTTTCGCAATATGGAGGATGGCGAGAGCCTGGACGCCTACATGGGACAACTCAAAGAGGCGGTGGACTATTATGAAGTGATTGTCAAGTTTGGGTATAACGAAGACTTTAATTCGCGCGAGATCGTGGGGGACGATTACAACAACCCCTACGAAAAAGGCTATGGAAATAATGATGTGAAGGGCCCCGACTCCAAACACGGAACCCACGTGGCCGGAATTATTGCAGCCAACCGAACGAACAACATCGGCATACGCGGCATTGCCGACAACGTAAAAATCATGGCGGTGCGTGCCGTGCCCAACGGAGATGAACGCGACAAAGATGTTGCCAACGCCATTATCTATGCAGTCGACAATGGCGCCCACATCATCAACATGAGTTTTGGAAAAAGTTATTCACCTCAAAAAGAAGTAGTGGACAAAGCTGTCCGGTATGCCGAGCAGAAAGGTGTGCTGCTTATTCACGCTGCCGGCAACGATGCAGAGAACTCAGACGAGGAGAAAAATTTTCCCAATCGGTTTTTCCTGGATGGTAAGGAAGCACGAAACTGGCTGGAAATTGGCGCCAGCGCCTGGGGAGCAAACGAGAATTTCGTGGCTGACTTTTCCAACTATGGGAAACGCAACGTTGACTTCTTCTCGCCCGGTGTTGAAATCTATTCAACTGTACCGGGTGGCCAATACGAGCATCAGAGCGGAACGAGTATGGCCAGCCCAAGCGCTGCCGGTGTGGCTGCCCTCGTTATGTCTTATTTTCCCGAATTGAGTGCCTTCGAAGTGCGTGACATTTTGCGTCAATCCACCCGCCAGTTTGATAATCTGGAGGTAGAAAAGCCAGGTGGCGGGCGTGTGCGCTTCGAATCGTTGAGCAGCACCGGGGGTTTAATCAACGCCTACGAAGCCGTACTGGCGGCCCAAAAAACGAAAGAGCAAAAGGCAATTAAATCCCGCTAAGCGTGACGCACAAGGACATGATATTCGGAACCCGGGCGGTGATTGAAGCCGTGCGCGCGGGGCGCCCCATTGAGAAAGTGCTGATTCAATCGGGCTTGTCAAACGAACTGATACGAGAGCTGCTGGACGAAATTAAAAAGCACAAGGTGCCCATGAGTTTTGTGCCGGCCGAAAAACTGGCACGCCTGTCGTCAAAAAATCACCAGGGGGTTGTTTGTCTGTTGTCAGCCGTAACGTACGCGCGGGTGGAGGACCTGATTGATTTTGCCTACCATCAGGGTAAGGATCCCTTGTTTTTAGTTGTCGATCGGGTAACCGATGTTCGGAATTTTGGGGCCATGGCCCGCACAGCCGATTGTGCCGGCTTGACGGGCATTATTATTGGTGACAAAGGCAACGCGCCCATCACCGGAGATGCCGTAAAAACTTCGGCAGGTGCCTTGAACTACCTGCCCGTTTGCAAAGTGCCCGATGTTCGAAAAATTATTTCGCTGCTAAAGCAAAACGGGATCAAGGTGGTAGCCTGCACGGAAAAAGCCACTGATGACGTATACGCCAGCAACCTGACGGGGCCCTTGGCGATCATTGTCGGTTCGGAAGAAGACGGCATTTCGCCCGACCTGCTAAAGGTTGCGGACCAACTGGTAAAAATTCCGATGTTCGGAAACATCGCCTCGCTTAACGTCTCCGTGGCCGCGGCCATCAGCATGTATGAAGCTGTGCGTCAGCGCCAGGCTCAGAGGTAATCGTTGCCATTGGGCTTCGCGCGCAGATCGTTCACAAAGCGCCTGAACTGCTCTTCCCGGTCCTTTTCCACAACAATCACCACATTGTCGAACACACCCACCAGGTAACCGTTGAGTCCCTGCACGACCACCAGCTTGTCCTTTGGCGCCTCTACAATGGAGTTTCGCGTTTCGTACAACAGGGCATCCGCAGCCACAACGTTGTTGTGGGCATCCTTGGGCAAAACGTCATGAAGAGCGCCCCACGAGCCCAGATCGGACCATGTAAAATGGCCAAGTACGACAAAGACATTGTCGGCTTTTTCCATGATCCCGTAGTCGATCGAGACATTCTTCACCAGGCTATACACCGTTTTAACAGCCGCCTCCTCATCCGGTGAATCAAAACGAGCCGCGGCTTCATGAAATACTTCGGCCATATCCGGCAGATACCGGTCAAAAGCTTTTAAAATGCTTTTCACACTCCAGATGAAAATGCCGGAATTCCACACAAAGTCTCCGCTCTCCAGAAATTTTTTCGCCAGGGCCAGCTCGGGTTTCTCGGTGAAAGTTTTTACCGGCTTGATCAGTTTCTTGTTTTCGATGTATTGAATATACCCGTAGCCGGTTTCGGGTCGGGCCGGTTGAATGCCCAGCGTGATCAGTTTTTCTTCCTGGGTGGCTTGCTCCGCTGCCTTCTTAACCGTGGCCGTGAACTCGGCTTCTTTTAGAATCAAGTGATCAGACGGGCTCACAACCATCACCGCATCCGGATTTTTCTTCCGGATCTTCAGGCTGGCATAGGCGATGCACGGTGCCGTGTTTTTCCGCATCGGTTCCTTCAAAATTTGATCGGGCGGCAGTGCGGGCAGCTGCTCCTGCACCAGGTGTGCATGTTCCTCGCTGGTCACAACGTAAATATTTTCCGGGTCACATATCGGCAAATACCGGTCGTACGTTGATTGCAGGAGGGTTTTGCCGCTTCCCAGCACATCGAGAAACTGCTTGGGTTTGGAATTGCGGCTGTAGGGCCAAAACCGAACGCCAACGCCTCCGGCCATTAAAACAACAACAAGATTTTTCTTTAGCATGACGTTAGATGCCCATTACAACTGTTAGGCTTGAGAAACCATCCACAAAAAAGGCCGTAAAACAAGTCGGTAGAACTTTAATCACTTTTCGGAGAACCACTTACCGCAAAATTTGTATATTGTTAAATAATGGTCGCCAAAAATTGAGCGATAAAGATATAAACCATTTTTTGGTTTCATAGTTTGTTTGGAAAGTTATGATTGTTGCAGAAGAAAAAGATTTGTTGAAAGATAAACTCAAAGAAATATTTGGGTATTCCGGCTTTCGTGGAAACCAGGAGACCGTCATACGAAATATTTTAGGGGGGCGAAACACATTCGTGATTATGCCCACCGGTGCCGGAAAATCGCTCTGCTATCAGTTACCGGCCATGGTTCAGCCGGGGCTCGCCATCGTAATCTCTCCGCTGATCGCCCTGATGAAAAATCAGGTGGACCAGATGAACGCGTATGGCGTAAATGCGCGTTTTTTAAACTCAACATTAAGCAAGGCTGAAATCACCCGCCTGCGCAAAGACTGTGTAAGCGAGAAAGTAAAACTTTTATATGTAGCGCCCGAATCGTTAAACAAAGAGGAAAATATCGCCTTTCTGCAAAAGGTGAAAATCTCGTTTGTAGCCATTGACGAGGCTCACTGCATTTCGGAGTGGGGTCACGACTTCCGCCCCGAATACCGCAAGATCAAAACGATGATCGGCCAGTTGGGCGACATGCCGGTAATTGCGCTTACCGCTACCGCCACCCCCAAGGTGCAGCTGGATATTCAAAAGAATCTTCAGATGGAAGAGGCTGATGTGTTCATCTCCTCCTTTAATCGAAAAAATCTGTTTTACGAGGTTCGCCCCAAAAAAGAGACCAAAAAGCAACTCGTTCGCTTTCTGAAGGAAAACAAAGGTAAGTCGGGCATTATTTACTGCCTCAGTAGAAAGAAAGTGGAGGAGATCGCCCAACTACTCAACGTGAATGGTTTTCGGGCGGCACCCTATCATGCCGGGCTGGATCCCGATGTGCGGATCAAAAATCAGGATGACTTTCTCAACGAAGAGGTAGACATCATTGTGGCGACCATCGCCTTCGGAATGGGTATTGACAAACCCGATGTGCGGTTTGTGGTGCACTACGATGTCCCCAAATCACTGGAGGGATATTATCAGGAAACCGGCCGCTCGGGTCGTGACGGACTCGAAGGTCATTGTCTAATGTTCTACAGTCACAACGACCTCAACAAACTCGAAAAGTTCAACAAGGACAAACCGGTTCAAGAGCGTGAAAACGCACGCATCCTGTTGCAGGAGATGGAATTCTATGCCGAGTCGCCCGTTTGCCGCAGGCGCCAGTTACTTCACTATTTCGGGGAGGAATACATGGAAAAGAACTGCGGCATGTGTGACAACTGCACGCACCCGCGTGAGCGATTCGATGGCACTGAATATGTCAAGATTGCGCTCGAAGCCGTGCAACAGACCAATGAACGGTTTGGCCTTGGGCACCTCGTGCATGTGATTCGCGGCATTGAAGATGAATACGTAAAAAGTTACGGCCATTTTGACCTTCCGGTATTCGGCAAAGGAGATACGGAAGATGCCGATTTCTGGAAGTCGGTGATTCGCCAGGCGCTGGTATATCAATACCTGGAAAAAGATATTGAGAACATCGGTGTGCTCCGGGTGACCGAGAAAGGAAAGAAATTCATTAAAAAGCCCCATCCGGTGGAACTGGCACGTGACCATGATTTCACCACCGATGTGGATGAAGAGGAAGAATCCAGCGAGCGACAGCCCGTCAATACCAAATCGTATGACGAGAAGTTGTTTGAGATGCTGAAAACCTTGCGCAAGAAAATGGCCAAGGAAAAGAACCTTCCGCCATACGTCATCTTCCAGGATCCTTCGCTGGAGGAGATGGCCACCACCTACCCGACCAGCAAAGAGGAGTTGGCTTCGGTGAACGGGGTGGGCATGGGTAAGGTCAACAAGTTCGGCAAGGAGTTTCTGGAGTTGATTCAGAAATATGTAGATGAGAATGATATTGAAACCGCGGCTGACGTGGTGGTGAAGTCTTCCGTCAACAAATCCAAAGTCAAAATTTTTATCATTCAGCAAATTGACAAAAAGGTTGACCTGGAAGAGATTGCCGAGTCAAAAAGCCTGACGTTTGATGAACTGCTGACGGAAATAGAAAACATCTGCTACAGCGGAACCAAGCTGAACCTGGATTATTACCTGGAAGAGGCCATTGAAGAAGACAAGCAGGATCAACTGCATGACTATTTTCTGAATTCGGAAACCGATAGCATTGAAGATGCGTTGAACGAAAATGAGGGTTGCTCGGAAGAGGAGGTGCGCCTGATGCGCATCAAATTCCTAAGCGAGTACGCGAATTAAACAGACATGAAGAACAGGCGATGGATGGACGCGGCAGCGGGTGCCGTTGTGGTGGCGGTTTTGGTGTTATTGATCGGTCGATACAACCGGTTACCCGACCTGGTTCCCACTCATTTCAGCTTTTCAGGGGTAGCTGATGCACAAGGGCCGCGGCACTTGCTGTGGATTATTGCCAGTCTGATGGTGCTGCTGTACGCAGGGCTGACGCTGCTGGCCGCGCGTCCGCATTGGTATAATTACCCGGTGGAGATTAACGAGCAAAACAAATTCCGGCAAGAGCAGAATATGGTACGGTTTATCACGCGGGCCAAGGTTGTGGTTGTCGCGTTGGTTGGTTTACCCATCGTTCAATCCACCAATCTGGCGTTAGGTGTGCACGCCAACTTCTTCCCCTTAGCTATCCTCAGCCTGGTTGCGATCTTACTTGCCTTGGTTGGTTACCATTTATTTCAGGCATTTCGGCTAGCTTAGCCGAATGAAAATTCTTTGGCTGTTCTTACTCTCGTTACTGCCGGCAACTAGTCTGGCTCAAAGTTTTTCCCGTGCCGATTCACTTCGGGGCACGTTGAATACCAATCGCTCGTGGTGGGATGTTCAGCATTACGACCTGACCGTTGAGCCGGAATACGAAACCAAGTCCCTGCGGGGTCACCTTCAAATGGTTTTTCGTACCGTTCGGTCCGGGTCTATCCTGCAAATCGACTTACAAACACCGCTGCTGTTGGATTCGGTGATCTGGCATGGCCGAACGCTGCCTGCGCAACGCGATGAACAGGCCTTTTTGGTGTCCTTTCCACAGGCGATCGAAGCCGGGCAGGTAGATACGCTGAGCATCATCTACCATGGCGTGCCTCGGGAAGCGGTTAATCCTCCGTGGGATGGGGGTTGGATCTGGGCCCGCGATGCGAAAGGCCGGCCCTGGATGTCGGTGGCCTGCCAGGGTTTGGGTGCCAGCGTGTGGTATCCCTGCAAAGATCACCAAAGCGATGAGCCCGACTTGGGGGCAACCCTCACCGTGGTAACCCCAAATGAGTTGGCGGGTGTGGCCAATGGGCGGTTGATCAAAAAAGAAGAGAAAAATGGAAAGACTGCGCACACCTGGCGGGTAACAAACAAGATCAATTCCTATAACCTCGTGCCGTATATCGGGCACTACGCTGACTGGAGCGACTCCTACGCAGGTGCAAAGGGAAAGCTTGATCTCTCCTATTATGTTTTGGATTATGAAATCGAAAAAGCGAAAAAACAGTTTGTGCAGGTACCGTCAATGCTAAAATGTTTTGAGTACTGGTTCGGGGTCTACCCGTTTTATTCGGATGGATTTAAGTTGGTCCAGTCTCCTCATCTAGGCATGGAGCACCAGAGCGCCATTGCGTATGGTAACAAATTCATGAATGGCTATCTGGGGAGCGACCTCTCCGGCACAGGCTGGGGGTTGAAGTGGGATTTCATCATCATTCACGAAAGCGGCCACGAGTGGTTTGGCAATTCCATCACCACCCCCGACATAGCCGACATGTGGGTACATGAAGGCTTCACCGCCTACTCCGAAACGCTTTATACGGAATGCCTTTTTGGCAAAGAGGCCGGTTCCGACTACGTCACCGGCACACGCAGACTAATTCAGCATGACAAGCCCGTGATTGGGCCCTATGGCGTAAACACGGAAGGCAGTGGTGACATGTATTATAAAGGTGCTAACCTCATCCACACCTTGCGCCAATTATTTTCATCGGATGACGCCTTTCGTCAGTTTTTGCTCGATGTCAACAAGCGATATTTCATCAGCCAAGCCTCTAGCGCAGACATCGAGAAACTCTTTTCAGTTCACCTGGGCCGGGATCTTTCCCGGATTTTTGATCAGTACCTCCGTACCACGCAAGTCCCCGTTTTGGAGTATCGTTTGGAAAACAACAAACTGAGCTACCGGTGGACGAACGTGTTAGAAGGATTTGACCTGCCCGTGAAGGTCGCCAACACGAAAACCTGGCTGAAGCCCTCGCAGGAGTGGAAGAAATACAAAGGCGCGTGGCGCCAAACTGAACTCGTGATTGATCCGAATTTTTACATCCACGTGAACCGGGTCGAGTAACGGGTGGCGGCAGCACAAATGTTATCTTTGCCACGCTATGAACATTCTCATCATCGGCAGCGGGGGGCGCGAGCATGCCCTGGCCTGGAAGATCAGCCAGAGCCCGCATTGCGAAAAACTTTTTGTTGCACCCGGTAACGCGGGCACGTCTCAAGTCGCTGAAAATGTGGCGCTCCGGGTGGACGATTTCTCCGGGCTCGGCCGTTTCTGTGTTGACCGCCAAATTGGTTTGGTGGTGATCGGTCCGGAAGTTCCGCTGGTGAAAGGGCTGCGGGATTATTTTGAAGCGCAACCTGACTTACACAACATTCCGATTGTCGGGCCGGGGCATTCGGGCGCGCGGCTCGAGGGTAGCAAGGATTTTTCCAAGGCGTTCATGGTTCGTCATGGCATTCCCACTGCGCAGGCGCGGACGTTCACAGCCGCTGAACTTGACGAAGGGCTTCAGTACCTGGCAGGCCAACAACCGCCCATCGTGTTGAAAGCCGATGGGCTCGCAGCAGGAAAAGGTGTGGTGATCTGCGCAACGGTGGCCGAGGCTCAGCAGGAGCTACGCGAAATGTTGGGCGAAAGAAAGTTTGGCGATGCCAGCGCCAAAGTGTTGGTTGAGCAATTCCTGACCGGCATCGAATTGTCTGTGTTTATCCTCACCGATGGAAAAGATTATGTTGTGTTGCCCGAGGCCAAAGACTACAAACGGATTGGCGATGGCGATGCCGGCCCGAACACAGGCGGCATGGGGTCTGTATCACCCGTGGTCTTTGCCGACTCGACCTTTTTGAAGAAAGTGGAACAACGAGTTATTGAACCTACACTCAGCGGTCTTCAGCAAGAAAACATCCCGTACCGCGGCTTTATTTTCATCGGGCTCATGAACGTGAAGGGCGAGCCGTTTGTCATTGAGTACAATGCCCGGATGGGCGATCCTGAAACGCAATCGGTGATGAGCCGCATTGACAGCGATTGGGTTGAGGTGCTCAGCGCTTGCGCCAAGGGCGAGCTGGCCGGAAAGAAACTAAAGATCAGTGATGAATTTGCCGTAACGGTGGTCATGGCAGCCGAAGGCTATCCAGGCGATTATGCCAAAGGGCAAATAATTACCGGCCTGGCTTCGACAACGGATGCCCGGGTGTTTCATGCCGGCACGCGACAAACGGACGAAGGCGTGGTTACGGATGGCGGGCGCGTGCTGGCCGTCACCGGCAAGGGCGCCAGCCTGGATGAAGCTCGGCAACGGGCCTATCGCACGGTGGCTGGCATTCACTGGCCGGGTGCACAATACCGTAAGGATATTGGCCTTGATTTGATTAATTTTGGAAAATGATCATTAAGATGCCAACGAATGCGTCCCGTGCCAAGGTCGACAAGGCTTTGAAAAATCTTGTTAAGAAGAAAGTGAAAGGATTTAAGGCGGGTAAGTATTTTGGTCAATTAGTTAGAGGTTTGGATGGCGTAACCTATCAGCGCTCGGTTCGAAATGAATGGAGTTGAGTTGGTTGTCGACACTAACGTTTTGATTAATCTGGCCGAGGGCAAGCCCGGGCTCGATCAGTACTTGAACGGAAATCGACTTTATGTTTCTTCCATAACTGAGATTGAGCTGTTGGGATGGTATAAGATAACAAAAGAGCAAGCTGCCTTTTTTACCCTACTTCTGAGCGATTGCAAAATGGTGGGGTTAAAATCGGAGGTGAAAAAATTGGCGATCGATCTTAAGCAAAAGCAAAAAGTAAGATTACCGGATGCCATTATAGCTGCGACCTCTCTCTATCTCGACCTGCCCCTCGTTACGTATGACTCGGGATTTGAAAAGATCAAAAATGTAAATCTGATTTTACTGAGCTAAGATCGTATGGGTTGCGCATGCGGAACAAAAAAAGATGGCCAGGTCAGCGGCTGTAATAACAACGGGGCCTGTGGCACCGGGGGTTGCAATAAGATGAATGTGTTCGACTGGCTGTCGAATATGGACATGCCAGTGGAAGACCGTTTTGACGTAGCCGAGATTCGCTTCAAGAACGGACGCAAAGATTTTTATCGCAACACCGAGAAAATCCGGTTGACCACCGGTGATGCCGTAATTGTGGAATCGGCAACCGGCCACCACATCGGCCACGTATCGCTGCAGGGTGAGCTGGTTCGGTTGCAGATGCAAAAGAAGAAGATTGCAAACGACAGCGAAATCAAAAAAATTTATCGCCTGGCGAACGCCAAGGACCTGGAAAAGTTTGAGGAAGTTCGAAAGCGTGAGCTGCCTACGCTGTATCGCACCCGCGAAATCATCCGCCAGATGAACCTCGGGATGAAGCTGTCGGACATCGAATACCAGGCCGACAACACCAAAGCCACATTTTACTATTCGGCCGAAGATCGTGTGGATTTTCGCGAGCTGATTCGTGTACTGGCAGGTGAGTTCAAAATACGGGTGGAGATGCGCCAAATCAACATGCGCCAGGAGGCTGGCCGGCTTGGCGGCATTGGTGTTTGCGGGCGCGAACTCTGCTGCTCCACCTGGCTCAGTGACTTCAAAAACGTAGCAACCAGCGCGGCCCGATACCAAAACCTCTCGCTCAACCCTAGCAAGCTTTCCGGCCAATGCGGTCGACTCAAGTGTTGCCTCAATTATGAGTTGGAGACGTATATGGAAGCCTTGCGCGACATTCCGGATGTGGAGAAGCCCTTGCAAACCGAACGGGGCGATGCCTCATTACAGAAGACCGACATCTTCCGCAAAATCATGTGGTTTGGTTTTCGTGATGACAACAACTGGCACCCGGTGAGCATCGAGCGCGTCAATCAGATTTTGGAAATGAATAAGGCAGGTAAAAAGCCCGCCTCACTGGAAGTAGACGTGGAAGAAGTGCGCGAGCCCGTTCAAGTACTCAATAAGGACCTCGAGAATCTTGACAAAAAGTTCAAGAACAAGAGCAAGAAGAAGCATAAGAACCGCAACAGGCGTAGAGACAACCGCGGTCCTCGCCCTAATCAACCGAAACAAGGATGAGAGTTCTCGTTCCGGTAGTTGTTCTGGCGTTGATGGCTTCCTGCGATCGCACGCGTGTGTTTGAGGACAATCACGATTTTACGAATCGTGTCTGGAATGTAAACGACACGGTTCGCTTCACTTTTCAAATTGACGATACGACCCAGCGTTACAATATCTATTATAACATCCGCAATTCCCGCCATTACCCCTGGTCGCGTTTGTTCGTCAACTGGTCGCTTCAGGATTCTACCGGCAAGCCGTTAGTGTCCAGTTTGTCTTCGGCTTACTTGTTCGAACCAAAGTCGGGAAAGCCGTTGGGCGAAAGTGCCCTGGGAGATATTTATGACCACCGGGTGCCCCTGGTGAGCCGGCAGGCGTTCGCGTACCCCGGCCCCTATACCGTGTCGCTTCAGCAGTTTATGCGAACGGATTCGCTTTCGGGTATTCTCGCGGCAGGTGTTCGGGTGGAAAAGATTGAACTGCCCTAAAGCCGTATAATCCATCAAAATTTCAGGTATTTCAGTCGGATTTGTAGACATCTATGCCATTGTGTCACCTTTTGGCACAAAAAAGCCGATGGCATAATCCTTGACCCTCCCCCAGCAGATTTGAAATCGTAATCAACAGCTATATGGGAAAGATAATTGGCATTGACTTAGGAACAACCAACAGTTGCGTAGCCGTTATGGAAGGCAACGAACCGGTGGTAATCGCTAACAGCGAAGGCCGCAGAACGACCCCTTCGATCGTAGGCTTTTTGGACAACGGTAAAGGCGAACGCAAAGTGGGCGACCCGGCCAAGCGTCAGGCCATTACCAATCCCAAGAACACGATACAGTCCATCAAACGCTTCATGGGCAAGAAGTACGATGATGTGACAGGCGAAATGAAAATGGTAAGCTACCAGGTAGAGCGGGGTAACAACGACACCGTGCGGGTGCGCATTGGCGATCGTTTGTACACGCCTCAGGAAATTTCGGCCATGATCCTGCAAAAGATGAAGTCCACGGCCGAAGATTATCTGGGCACTACCGTGACGGAAGCCGTGATCACCGTTCCCGCGTATTTTAACGATGCGGAACGTCAGGCTACCAAGGAAGCCGGGCAAATTGCCGGCTTGGACGTAAAACGTATCATAAACGAACCCACAGCCGCAGCACTCGCCTATGGCCTCGACAAGAAAAACAAAGACATGAAAATCGCAGTGTACGACCTGGGCGGTGGTACGTTCGACATTTCCATTCTTGAATTGGGCGATGGCGTTTTTGAAGTGAAATCGACTAATGGTGACGTGCACCTGGGTGGTGACGACTTCGACATGCGCATCATGAACTGGCTGGCGGATGAGTTTAAGGCCGAGAAAAATATAGACTTGCGCAAAGATCCAATGGCCCTGCAACGCCTCAAGGAAGCTTCAGAAAAAGCTAAGATTGAGCTATCCAGCGGAAACGAGACCGAAATAAATCTGCCGTATATCACGTCTGTAGATGGTGTGCCTGAACACCTGGTGAAGAAATTGAGCCGGGCGAAGTTTGAGCAACTCTGCGATGACTTGATTCGCAGAACGCTGGAGCCGTGCCGTAAGGCCGTGGCCGATGCCGGTGTAAACGTTTCTCAAATTGACGAGGTCATTCTGGTGGGTGGTTCAACCCGCATCCCACGTATTCAGGAGGAAGTAGAAAAATTCTTCGGCAAAAAACCGTCCAAAGGTGTGAACCCCGATGAAGTAGTGGCCGTGGGTGCTGCTATTCAGGGTGGTGTACTCACCGGAGAAGTGAAGGATGTGTTATTGCTTGACGTTACGCCACTGTCGCTGGGAATTGAAACCCTGGGCGGTGTGATGACCAAGCTTATCGAGTCGAATACGACCATTCCTTCGAAAAAATCGGAAGTGTTTTCGACCGCAGCCGATAATCAACCCTCCGTTGAAATTCACGTGCTGCAGGGTGAACGCCCGATGGCGAAAGATAACCGCACCATTGGTCGCTTCCACCTGGATGGCATTCCTCCGGCACCGCGTGGCGTTCCTCAAATTGAGGTAACCTTTGATATCGATGCCAACGGCATTCTCCATGTATCGGCCAAGGACAAAGGCACCGGCAAAGAGCAGAAGATTCGAATTGAAGCTTCCAGCGGATTAACCGATGCCGAAATCCAGAAGATGAAGCAAGAGGCTCAGGCCAATGCGGAATCGGATAAGAAAACCAAAGAGCGCATTGAAAAAATCAATCAGGCTGATTCACTGATCTTCCAAACCGAAAAGCAACTGAAGGAGTACGGTGAGAAATTGTCAGATGGTAACAAAAACGCGATCAACGGTGCACTGGAGAAACTGCGCGAGGCGCACAAGAGCCAGGATCTGACGGCCATTGACAATGCGATGAATGCTTTGAATACGGCCTGGCAGGCAGCCGCATCGGAAATGTACCAGGGAGGCGCCCAGGCTGGCGCGCAACCGGGTGCCGGTGCGCAGGGCGGCCCGGCTACCGGTGGCAACGAAGCCACTGATGTAGAATATGAAGAAGTGAACGACAAGAAGTAGATCTGGCGATGATTGATCGCCCGAAGGGTCACCGAAACAGGTGACCCTTCTTTTTTTAACGAAGACAGAGTCTGCTGAAAAAAATGTGGGTCTGAAATCGATTGAGATAGGTTGACCCCTTTCCTAACCTGCTTTCTGTCTGTTTCGTTGCCTATCTTTGCCGCCCTAATAAAAGCCGATATGATCGTTGTAAAGTTTGGTGGCACTTCCGTTGGCAAGCCCGAGCGTATGAAGAAAGTGGCGGACCTTGTGCTCACCACACCCGGTAAAAAAATTGTTGTGCTTTCCGCTCTCAGTGGCACCACCAATACGCTCGTGCGCATTGGCGATCACTTGATGAACCATCAACCCGGGGAGGCAAGCCGGGAAATTGCATCGCTGGAGAAACATTACCAGGCGTTTGTCGGGGACCTTTATCAGTCGGCCTCGTACCGGGCGATAGGTGAAGAAATTGTCGGTCGCTATTTTAGTCTGTTTCGCTTGCTGGCGGCTGGCCGTTTTGACGACCGGAGCTACCGCGAACTGCTGGCGCAGGGTGAACTGATCTCAACGGAATTGTTTTATCATCACCTGCAGGAGCGAAAGATTACTGCCCGCCTGCTGCCGGCCCTTCACTTCATGTCCATTGATGAAAACCAGGAGCCTGAACTCGATAAAATCAGCGAACGACTTCAGCCGCTGATTGCCACCCTCGGCAATGTGGAGATCCTGGTGACGCAAGGCTACATCTGCCGAAACCACCTCAATGAAATTGATAATCTGAAAAGAGGCGGCAGCGACTACACGGCTTCATTGATTGGTGCAGCCATTAAGGCCGATGAAATTCAAATCTGGACCGATATTGATGGCATGCACAATAACGACCCACGCGTAGTCAAGAAAACGGTTCCCATTGCAGAGTTAACGTTTGATGAAGCCAGCGAGCTCGCCTATTTCGGGGCTAAGATTCTGCACCCCTCCACCATTGTGCCCGCGCAGAAGTTTGGTATACCGGTACGTCTGAAAAACACGATGGATGAACAAGCGGCCGGCACGTTGATTAGCGACAAGGGTAGCCGCGGACAAATTAAAGCCGTAGCCGCGAAGGACAACATCACTGCCATCCGCATCAAGTCTTCGCGCATGTTGTTGGCCTACGGGTTTCTTCGCCAGGTTTTCGGTGTTTTTGAAAAATACCGGACGCCTATCGATATGATTTCCACTTCGGAGGTAGCGGTTTCCATTACAATCGATGACGCGCGTCACCTGGAGGAAATTGAGCGCGAGCTCCGCGCGCTGGGATCAATTGAAATTGATCAGCAGCAAACCATTATCTGCATAGCCGGCCAGGGTCTGGCCGAGAAACCGGACGTTTTAAAGCTTGTTTTTGATGCCCTCCCAACCGTGTCGGTGCGTATGGTCTCCTTCGGTGGAAGTCCAAACAATATTTCGATTCTGGTGCCCACCCCATTCAAAGACCAAGCCCTTCAACAGCTTAATCGAACGGTATTTGGATTGTAGCGCACGTGCCTCAAGATATCGCGTGCTCGTTTCGGTCTCTTTCGTTACTTTACACCGATGACCGTCTCACCCCGCTCGCCTTACCTCCTGTCCGGTATCGCCTTTGCCATCCTGTGGTCTTCCGCGTCAACGGCCGGGAAGTTCGGGCTGCAGTCAGCTGATCCCCTGTGGTTTTTTACGCTTCGCTTCCTCATCGCGGGCGTCTTGTTGCTGTTTTTTGTTCATGGTATTCAGCGCAGCCGCCTGCCCCACGAGCACGAGTGGGTGCCGTTACTTGTCTTCGGTTGTTTTAATACCGCCCTCTACCTCGGTATTTTCATTATTGCCCTCCAATATGTAGCTGCGGGTATCACTACCCTGAGCATCGCCCTCAATCCACTTTTGATCGGCCTGCTCTCGGCATTCTGGCTGAAGCGACCGATAGCGGGGCGGGCGTGGCTGAGTTTGCTCATCGGGTTGGCCGGAGTTGGCGTGGCAACATATCCCCTTGTTGCCACCAGCCACGCCACGCCTGGTGGATTAGCCCTTATCGGCCTGAGCATGCTGACGTACTCCATCGGTTCCGTGTATTATTCCTCCGTGCCTTGGCAACTGCCGAGGCTCGCCATCAACGGCTGGCAAGTGTTGTTTGGCGGGGTAATGCTGCTCCCGTTTGCTCTGGCGTGGCCGTTGCGGACAACCGAATACGATCTTCGGTTCTGGGGCTCCCTGCTCTGGCTGGTCGTTCCGGTGTCCATGGTTGCCGTGCATTTATGGCTGCAATTGCTTAAGTCGGATGCCGTAAAAGCCGCTATGTGGTTGTACCTCTGCCCCGTCTTCGGCATTCTCTTTTCGTGGTGGTTTTTGGATGAGCCCTTTACCCTTTTCACCGTGGTTGGCGGTGGGCTGGTTGTTCTCGCCTTATACCTGGGCCAATCCCAAACATACCCAACCAGAACAGACAAATAAGGTCGGTTCGGCAGTTTCATTTTTTCATTTATCTTTAATGCGACTGACCTAACCCCTGTATTATGGAAACGCTGGTGATCATTGTTTTTGTAATCGGCTACCTGGCGATTGCACTTGAACATCCCATCAAAATCAACAAGACGGCAACCGCTCTGCTAACGGGCGTCTTGTTGTGGACCATTTATGCGATGTCATCAACCGAGGGTCATGTAGGCGAACAGTTATCACATCATTTAGCCAAGATTTCCGAAATATTATTTTTTCTGTTGGGCGCCATGACCATTGTGGAACTGGTGGATGCCTACCAGGGGTTTCGTTTGATCACGGACCGCATCAACACCAAGAACCCGGTGAAACTTCTTTGGCTCATCTGTTGGGTTACGTTTTTTTTGTCTGCCATTCTGGATAACCTGACTACGTCCATTGTGATGGTGTCACTCATCCGCAAACTCATACCCAATAAAGACATGCGCATGTTTTTTGCGGGTATGATTGTGATTGCCGCCAATGCCGGGGGGGCGTGGACACCCATTGGGGACGTGACGACCACCATGCTGTGGATCGGTGGTCAAATCACCACCGTCAACATTATGAAGGTGCTGTTCCTGCCCAGCGTAATCTGCATGCTGGTGCCTCTCGTTTATCTCACCTTCACGCTTAAAGGCGATCTCGGTATCACCACCGGTGCATCAAGCGCAACTGATTTAAGCGGACACGAGGGGTACAACCATGAAAGAATCCGGGGCGGCACCACCATGCTGTTGCTGGGCGTGGGAGCACTGATTTTCGTTCCCATCTTTAAAACCATCACACACCTGCCACCCTACATTGGCATGATGCTCGGCCTGGGCGTGCTGTGGGTTGTATCCGAATTCATTAACCCTCATGCCGATGAGGCGATGCGCAAACCCTACACCGCTTCCGGTGCTTTGCAACGCATTGATTCCTCAAGTGTGCTTTTCTTCCTCGGCATCTTGCTGGCCGTTGGGGCGCTGGAATCCATTGAACTGCTGCACCACTTTGCGGTGTGGCTTGATACCACTGTTGGAAGTCAGTCGGTGATTGTTACCCTCATTGGCCTTCTCTCGGCCGTAATCGATAATGTGCCTTTGGTAGCGGCCAGCATGGGTATGTACGACCTGGCTACCTATCCGCCCGATCATTTTATCTGGGAATACCTCGCCTACTGTGCCGGCACTGGTGGTTCAATCCTGATTATCGGATCGGCCGCGGGCGTGGCGGTGATGGGCATGGAGAAGATTGACTTCATCTGGTACATGAAGCGCGTCAGCCTGATTGCCATGCTGGGGTACTTTGCCGGCTGTGGCGCTTACCTCCTCATTTACAACTTTCTGCATTAGTTAATATCCGTGCATCTGCGTATCCCGCAGTCCAACCTTCCAAGAATTGTATTTGTGGGCGGTGGGTTCGGAGGGCTGCGACTGGCCCGTCAGTTGGCCAGAGGGAATTTTCAGGTAGTCCTGATTGATAAGAATAACTACCACGCTTTTCCTCCGCTGTTGTACCAGGTGGCAACGGCCGGCCTGGATGCCAGCGCAATTGCAACTCGTCGGCTTTGGCAGCCGGGTGCTCGTGCTGTTGACATGGGGACAAAGCTATCTGAGCTCAGATAAACGATTCCGGCTCATTATTCGGCCCTTTAAGAAAGCGGTTGCCCGCTAATCGATGCTGATCAGGTACACCGTATAGCCGATATACGCAGCCAGCATGAGAAACGCTTCCCAGCGGTCGAGTTTATTCTTATGCAGCGTGAACATAAAGAATGTCAGCAGGGTGGTGCTGGCAAAAAGAACGTACATATCGAAATTCATCGCAGCGTTGTAGCCCATGGGGCTTACGGTACTGGTGATACCGAGGATGAAGAAGATATTAAAGATATTGGAGCCCACAACGTTGCCAATGGCTATGTCTGCATTTTTTCGATAGGCAGCCACGGCTGAGGTAGCCAATTCAGGCAGCGAAGTGCCCGCGGCCAGAATGGTAAGCCCAATGAGCTTTTCACTCAGACCAAAATGCTGCGCTATCGAAATGGCATTGTCAACCACCAATTTGCCGCCACCGATCAGCATGGCCAGACCGGCCACAATCATGCCTACTGACACCCACGTGCCATAAATTTTTATCCCATCGCCCTCATCCATTTCGGATGTCTGCTTCATGGTTCGATAGATATAGATCAAAAACAGACCGAAAAACCCAAGCATGATAAAGCCATCGACCCGGCTGGCGATGCCCTGATAGCCGGTTGGGATATCTGATGACCCCCACAGCAGCTGATCGTTTACGAGAACGAACAACATGATGGCCGCCACCAGCGAAAGTGGAATTTCATACTTCACCGTATTGCGCTGAACCACCAACGGGAAAATGAGACCTGAAATACCCAGGATAAACAACAGGTTGAAGTTGTTGCTGCCAATAACATTACCAAATGAGGCATCATTCTTTCCGTCCAGCGCGGATAAAAGACTAACGATAAGCTCGGGCATAGACGTACCGAACGCCACCACGGTGAGCCCGATTGCCAGATTAGACACTCCGAACTTTTTGGCAGCCGAAGATGCTCCGTTAACGAGAAAGTCTGCGCCCTTGATCAGAATCAAAAAGCCGACAAGAAGTAAGACAATTGAAAAAAACATTTGGAAAAGGGGGTTTAGTTAGCGGACAAATGATAATAATAGTGGCAACTTGGAAAGTCGCTCAAATTCTTATCACGCCAAACCTTAACCAAACCAAACCTCGTGCTACTGGCACCCCCGTTTGTGAAATCGAAGGGATCGAATAACAATGCCGAATGGTCGGCACCTGAACATCGTTCCTTTCTGAAAATTCGGCCGTAATTTTTGATTCGCTGGAGGAAAGCGTTTCCGTGGGAATCATGATGGCCTCACCTTCAATCGGGGCCGCGACAAGAAAGGTGTCATCTAACCGATTATCAACAACAGGCCGAGCGGGGACAAACACAACCGCCAGCGCCAACAAGGCCAAAAATAGCCATGAATTTTGCTGACCAGTCGTAGCTCTCGGTGACATCACAAATTCAAAGTTAACTTTGGTGGCCCAACCTCAAAAAGGGTTAGCAAAAAACTCATGAATGCTGTAATGGATATTGGAAATACCCGGGGGAAAGTCGCTTTTTTTGAAAAAAACCGCTTACTAGCCGTTCATGAGTTTTTAGATGAAACCCTGGCTACTCAAATATTACAAGCAGGCGGGCCTATCCACATTATCGTAAGCAACGTGAGCAACCAGTTTCGCGGGCCATTACCGGTGGAGGTTAAGGGGCAATACCTGGCGCTAACGCCTGAACTGCCGATTCCCCTGCGGCTAAATTATGAGACGCCCCAAACTCTCGGTGCCGACCGTATTGCCGCTGCCTGCGGAGCTGCTGCGCGTTTTCCGGGAGAAAATTGCCTGGTCATCGACCTGGGCACCTGTATCAATTATGAACTGGTAACGAGCGACCGGGTGTACCGTGGTGGCGCCATTTCACCGGGTGTCCAAATGCGTTTCCTCGCGATGCACCAGCAAACCGCCCGACTTCCATTGGCTGAACCGATCCCAAAAGCCGCCCTAATTGGTCAGTCCACCATTACCTGCCTGCAAAGCGGAGTGCTGAATGGGGTGGTGGCTGAACTGACGGGTATGATTGCCCGATACGAAATGCAATGCTCCGGAAAACTTCACGTTATCCTCTGTGGAGGCGATGCTCAACTTTTTGAAAACCAGTTGAAACCGCCCATATTTGTGGCCCCCAATTTAGTTCTGGAGGGTTTAAACAGCATTTTGGAGCATAATGTGGCAACATAAAAGGGCGTTTCTTCTTCCCATTTTTTTTATGACTTGTTTTGCAGCCGCTGGGCAGACGGCCAAAACCCCTTTTTCAGCTTTTGGCATAGGGGAGTATTACGGCACAGGATTGGCCCATAATCAGGGCATGGGTGTTGGCCTCAGCAACCCGCAGTCGTATTACACCAACAACATGAACCCGGCCTTATTGGTCTTTAATAAAGTGACCTCGTTCAGTGCCGGTATTCTAGGTGAACGCAGAACCCTCCGGGATTCGGCACGATCGGAAAAGAACATCAGCGGTAACATCAACTACCTCGTGTTGGCCATGCCGATCAAATACAGCAAATGGGTACCTACGCGCTGGAGCATGGCTCTGGGTCTACAACCTTATTCAGAAGTAAACTACCGTTTTTCCTACACGTCACCGATTATCAATAGTACCAATACGGTAGACGTTGAAGAGGTTGGCAGTGGTGGGATTAATCAGGCATTCTGGTCGAATGCCGTGTCTTTGACAGAAGACCTTTCCGTTGGTGTGAAAGCAGCTTATCTGTTCAGCGCCATTACGATTCAAACGGTAAATCAACTGGCCAACACCACCCAAACCGTGGTGTACAACCCCCTGGTTTACCAACGTATAAATGTGCGCGATTTCAATTTTACGCTGGGGCTCTCCTACCATCGCGATTCGGTAGGCCGGAGGAATCATCGAATCAACGCGGGGTTGATTTATGATTTCACCCGCGACATCAATGCGATTTACTACCAGCGCCTTGAACGAAGTGTAGCCGGTACCACGGTTGACTCCACCGTGCTGGTAACCAGCGAATCAGGCAGCATTCGTCTGCCTCAAACTATTGGGGCCGGTTTTTCGGTTAGTAATTTCAACAACCGCTGGACTATCGGTGTCGATGCGATTTTTCAGGACTACCGCAAATTCAGCGGATTTGGTGGTGATACCCCCGCGACCCAGAATGCCTGGCGCTTCGCCCTTGGAGCCGAGTTTACGCCTGATCCAACATCCCTCAGCACCTATCTAAAACGAATCACATACCGAACGGGTGTAAGCCTCAACGAATATCCGTATTTGATAAATGGCGCACCTGTGCGTGATTTTGGCATTAATTTTGGCTTCTCGTTACCAGTAAACCGGGGCTTTTCCAGCCTCGATTTTGCCGCAAAAGTGGGGCAACGGGGCAGTATTGGAAAGAATCGCATTGAAGAGAGCTACTTTAAGCTTTATTTTGGCATGACTTTTAATGATCAATGGTTTATAAAGAGAAGGTTTGACTAACATGAAAACAAACATGACCTATTTCCGCCAGATTGGGCTATTGGCTTTGTTTACTGCTGCTTTTGCCGCCAGCGCGCAAACGCCTTGCAAAAACAATATGCCTACGGACCCGGCACTGCGTGCCAAACTGGAAGAGAACAAAGTAATCTATGAAGACGCTATGCGCAGCGGAAACTACCGCGGCTCTACGGCATCGCTTCAATGGATTTTAAACAACGCACCCCAGTGGCATACCAACGCCTATATCCACGGTGCCGATATCTACGATAAACTGGCTGGAGCAGAAAAAGACCCCGCCAAAAAACTGGCTCTGGCTGACTCACTCATGATTATCTATGACCTGCGGATCAAGAACTGCGGTGATGAAATCAATGTGCTGAACCGCAAAGCCGGCTATTCGGCAAAATATTTCTCCCAAAACAAGGAGCGCACGGCATCGGTATTGGCACTGTTCGACCGCGTGTTTGAAATCAGCGGTAACAACGTAAACGATGGCAACCTCGAACTCTACATGAAGGTGGTTCAGCTGAACCAGGCCTTATTGAAGAATCTTACCGAGGAGCAGATTTTGGCCCGTTACGATAAGATCTCAGCCGTGATTGATGCTAAAATGCAAAAGGCGGCTACAGAGAATAAGCAAGACCAGATCGAAAAACTGAAAACCATTAAAGCCAATGTTGATGACATCCTCGTCAAACTGGTAACGGTAGACTGCCCGTTCGTGAAGAAAAACCTGGAGCCGAAATTCAAGGCAAACCCGAACGATGCTGCCCTGGCCAACCGAATCTTCATGTTTATGACGAAAGGTGGCTGCATTGAAGATCCGCTCTGGTTAGAAGCTGCTGAGGTTGTACACAAAAACACTCCGGATTTCGGATTGGCAAAAAACATGGCCAAGGTATATGCGAAAAATAAGAACTATGACAAGGCCGACTCGTACATAGCCGAGGCCATAACGCTGGCGAAAACGCCTTCCGAAAAAGCTGATTCATATATCATCCAAGGCGACCTGCTTTCGACCCGCGACCAGAAGTCGGCTGCCCGCGAGTCCTACCGCAAAGCCATTGCTGCCGATGGATCAAATAAGGAAGGCTTTGAAAAAATCGGTGACCTGTACATGAGTTCATTCAATGAGTGCAAAAAGCAAAAGTCGATGGCCGAAGATCGCCTGATCTACATTGCCGCGTACGACATGTATGCCCGGGCGGGCAACAGCCAGAAAATGGCCCAGGCACGCGCCTCGTTCCCCTCGGTAACCGAATTGTTCGAACTGAGCTGGAAAGAAGGGGAGAGCAAACCTACGGGTTGCTGGATAAATGAAACCGTAGTGTTGAAAACCCGCGGTAAGGAATAACCCGAAAGAAAACCAATCAAAGGCTGGCTGCAAGGCCAGCCTTTTTTTATGAAACCCATTTGGTCAATCATCCTGCTGGCTACGCTCACCTGGGCCTGCGGTAAAACCGAAACCCAGGTGCCCGAGCCCTACACCGGCCCCCTGCGCGTGGCGGAAAACGTGGATATGCTCTACCATGAGAAGAATCAACTCAAGATCAAGTTGGTTGCCAAAACCATATCCGAGTTTCAAAATGGCGACCGTGAGTTTCCGCACGGAGTGTATTTAGAGTTTTACGATGAACGGGGCGACCTGCAATCGACTTTAAAAGCCAATGAAGCGTTTTATTTTAAGGAAGAAAATAAATGGCGCGGCCGCGGTGATGTAATTGTCGTCAACCTCCAAAAGAATCAACAACTAAACACCGAAGAACTTTTCTGGAAGCCCGACACCAAACGGATCTTTACCGAGAAATTTGTCAAAATCAAACTCGATCAGGAAATCATCTTCGGCACAGGCCTGGATGCCGCCCAGGATATGAGCGATTACGAAATAAAGAAAACCGAGGGTGAATTTATCATCCGCGACTAGTTATGAAACTCATCGATATCATCCTGCTCTCCCTGGCGGCCGGTTTCATCATCATCGGTATCTATGAATTGATGACGGTGGGGATTGGATTTGCCTATTTGCCCATCATGTTCTCGGTGACCTTGTTTTTCGTCTACACCTGGCGCAAGCGGGGCAAGTAGGGTCGGCAGGTTTCGTCCCCCTTCTTAACTCCCTGATAATCAAACAAATTTATTCGGTTTTGCCCAAAATTCGCCTTTGGCGATAAGGCCAAAGCACTTAAATTTGCGCCTCATTTCAAGATTTAGACATTAGCATTTATGGCATTGATTGGAACGCTCCGCACTAAGATGACCAAGTGGGTGGTGGGCTTTATTATGGTGGCCTTGGCCGCGTTTATTGTGGGCAGTGATTTGATTGGCAGTGGACCGAACGCACTGATCGGTGGCCAGGACACCTCGGTAGGCAGCATTGCGGGTAACACCATCAGCAACAAAGAGTTTATGGATGCCGTGCAGGAGCGCGAAACCAATTACCTCCTGAGCTTTGGCCGGCAGCCGGGCGATCGCGAAATGCCAACCCTGCGCCAGCAGGCTTGGGAGATTTTGCTTCTGCGCAATGCCATTCAGCCGCAATACGAAAAAGTGGGCATTCGCGTGACCAGCGATGAGGTATGGGACATGATCCAAGGCAAGAATGTAGATGAGAACATCAAAAACTCATTCCGCGATTCAGCTGGTAACTTTGACAGCCGCAGGGTAGTCGAATACATCAACAACTTCAATACACCTGCACCGGTAGAGCCTCAAGCGCGTGCCATGTGGGAGGAAAGCCGATATCGCTGGAATACCTTTCAGAAAGAACTAGCGGCCGGCCGCGAACGTCTTAAGTATGAAAACCTCTTAGTGAAAACGACCTACGTCACGGCTGCCGAAGCTGAGCGCGATTATCACAATCAAAACGATGTGGCCGAGGTGGCCTATCTCTATGTACCGTTTTATGCCGTGAGCGACTCGCAGATAACCGTGAGCGATAACGACCTGAAGGCCTATTACACCCGAAACAAGAAGCGCTACAAGACCGAAGAAAGCCGCAGCCTGAGCTACGTGCTTTATCCGATTACGCCCTCCCCTGCCGACTCTGCCGCGGTACGCGAAGAATTGACTCGTTTGGCAACTGAGTTAAAGACTACCGCTGATGATTCCGTTTTTGCGATCAACAACTCCGATAATCCGTCCACCGCATTCTCGAAATACAACAAAGGCAATCTCCCGGCCTCCATCAGCCCGGAAGAACTGCAACCCGGCTTCGTTAAGGGTCCCTTTCTCGATGGTGATACCTACAAAGTGATGAAAGTGGTGAAGGTTGGTAAGGACACGACCTACAGCGCCCGCGCCAGCCATATTCTAATCCGGTGGGAAAGTGAAACAGACGAAGCTAAGAAAACGGCCCGCGACAAGGCCCGCAAGATTCTCAATGAAATCAAAGCCGGTGCCTCTTTTGCCGAAAAAGCCCGTGAGCACGGCACAGACGGTACCGCCTCAAAAGGCGGTGACCTGGGTTGGTTCCAAAGCGGCATGATGGTGAAGCCCTTCGAAAAAGCCGTGTTTGATGCCCGCAAAACCGGGCTGCTGGGCGATGTAGTGGAAACACAATTCGGCTATCACCTGATTGACGTTACTGCGGTAAAGGATAACACCACGTACTCAATCGCCTCCATTGAGCGTACGATTACAGAAAGCGATGAAACCCGTAACGAAGCGTTCCGCAAAGCCGATGCTTTCGCCACGGACCTTTCGGGCGTGGACGACTTCAAGGAGAAAGCTAAACAGGAAGGCCTGAATGTGTACGAAGCCAACGACCTGTTGCCAACTGAGCGCAGAATGAATAACCTGAACGATGCCCGTGTCACCATTTCCTGGGCGTTCCGCGAAGGAAAAGTTGGAAAGGTATCGCCCGTGAACGAGATCGAAGGAAATTATGTGATAGCCGTAGTAACCAACGAACTGGAAGAAGGTGCTAAACCGTTTGAAAAAGTGAAGGAAGAAATTCGGCCAATAGTAAAAAATGAAAAAATTGGCGAGTACCTCGTTAAGCAACTAACCGGAAAGACCGGCACGTTGGAGGAAATCGCCAGTAGCTTCGGTGCCGATGCTAAGGTGGGCACCTCCAGCGACCTGAAAATCAATGCCACCTCATTGCCGACCATCGGATTCGATCCCATCGCCATTGGTGGTGCGTTCTCGGTAACAGCCGGCAAACGCACGGCACCGATCATCGGTGAAACCGGGGTCTCCATCTTCGAAATGAAAAACCTCACGCCTGCACCTGCCATCGGAGACTATACCATGTTTAAGAATCAACTGAAACAGGGCCTGGACGGCCGGGTAGGCTACTACATTACAGAAGCCATTCGCGAAGGCGCGAACATCAAAGACAAGCGCTACCGGATGTATTGATTGAATAACGTCAAGATAACGCCCTCTGCGGAGGGCGTTTTTGTTTATGGACGAAAAGTGGTATCAGGATTTTAAGGAGAAACTGGACGGCTACTATACCTGGCCGGCCCCGTACACCTTTAAGTTCATTGTTCCCAAAGGAAAGGAAGAAGAGGTGCGGGCTTTATTTCCCTTACACCTGGCTAATGAACGTGAATCAAGCCGCGGGCGATATACCAGCCTGACCTTTGTTATGCCGATGAGTTCCAGTGATGCGGTGATTGCGGTTTATCAGAAAGCCTCCGTTGTAGAAGGCCTGATCGCCCTGTGAACTTCGGATAAATTGTACCTTCGCAGCCAAACCCGTGCCGCCCATGTGGAACGAAGAAAACAACAAACTGAAACGATCTTTCGTCTTTGCCGATTTTTCAGAAGCCTTTGCCTTTATGACGCGTGTCGCATTGCTGGCCGAGCAAGCCAATCATCACCCGTGGTGGAGCAACGTCTACAACCGGGTGGATATTGAGTTGCAGACACACGATGCCGGAAACATCGTGACGGAAAAGGACCGGGCACTGGCGGCAGCCATTGATCGTCTGATATGAGCGGAACTGCACTTTATATCGTGCCCACTCCCATTGGCAACCTGGCGGATATCACGTTTCGCGCATTGGACGTTCTCAAATCGGTCGACATCATTCTGGCGGAAGATACCCGTACGTCACGGGTACTACTCAATCACTACAACATTGAACGTCCCCTGCAGAGCTATCACATCTTCAACGAGCACCAAGCCGTTACACGGCTTATCGATCGCATGAAACAAGGTGAACGTTTTGCACTCATCAGCGATGCGGGAACTCCGGGTATCTCCGACCCCGGCTTTCTGCTGGTGCGCGAGACGTTGAAGGCCGGTCTGGGCGTAGATTGTCTGCCCGGCCCCACGGCTTTCATACCAGCCTTGATTAAGTCCGGGTTTCCGACTGACCGGTTTGTCTTTGAAGGATTCCTGCCTCACAAAAAGGGGCGACAAACTGCGCTGAAGCAATTGGCCCAGGAACCCCGGACCATCGTTTTGTACGAATCGCCCCACCGGCTGAAAAAACTGATTGAAGAACTTCGCGAGCACCTCGGTGCCGACCGCATGATTTCCGTTTCGCGGGAGCTGACAAAAAGGTTCGAAGAAACGATAACCGGATCAGTAGCCGAGGTACAGGCGAGTTTCGCTGATCGCGAGGTGAAGGGTGAAATCGTAGTTGTGATCCATGGCCAAGAAAACTAGCACGCGATTTCCGCCAATTGTATTAGCCTGCCTGAGCATGGCCTTTCTGGTAGCCGGATGGCTCATGTCCTCTTTTCCGGTGTTGATTCTGGCCGCGTTGGCGCCACTGTTTGCCATCACCGACCAAAGCCTGGAGAGTGAAAATCCGTGGAACGGCCTGGAGCTGATTTGGATAACCCTCACGGCCGGTCTGCTGGCGGCCTGGCAATTTGATTTCATCCACCTTATTACCGCCTTCATTCAGGCGATCGGCCTCACGTTGGCGTTTGGCAGCTACGTTTGGGTTGGGCGCACGTTGGGACCGCGCATTGGCAAATGGGTAACCATTCTGTTCTGGTTGGCCCTGGAGTATTTGTTGATTAAGTCACCCTGGCGGACCGACCTCATCCTGCTGGCCGATGCGTTTCAACTGAAACCCTCGTGGTTGAAATGGGACGCGAGCCTGGGCTTCACGGCTGTTACGCTCTGGATTCTTATCTCGAATTGGCTTTTTTATGTAGCCATTTTCCGATCTTCCATTAACCTGATGGCCTTGGTCGCGTTTATTCTGGTGGCTTCCCTGCCGCCCATTGTATCGGTACTGTCCTTATCGTCCGTACCAATTACCCGCGACATTATGGAAGCCGTGTACCAGGGCGGCACCGGCCCAGACGTTTATATGGCGAAGGGCGAACTGGTGGCCCGTAGTGCGCTATGGATTATGGCGCTGGTGTTGATGTTTACAGGCGTAAAAGCAGTCACGCAAAAAGAAAAAAAGAAAAAATGAATTTGTCGGACATTCGAAACGAAGTCATCCGGTTAAGCCGCGATGTTGGTGCCTTTATTGAGAAAGAGTGTTACTCGTTTGACCGCTCCCGAATTGAGCAAAAAGAAGGGTTTAACAATTTGGTGTCCTATGTCGACAAAGAATCCGAGAGGAGGTTAGTTACCCGCCTGCGCGAGTTGGTACCGCAAGCTGGCTTCATCACCGAAGAAGGTACCGTGGAGCAAGCCCGGGAGCAGGAGTACAACTGGATTATTGACCCGCTGGATGGTACTACCAACTTTCTGCACGGCCTGCCGGTATTTGCGATCAGCATTGCGCTGATGCATCACAAAAAGATTGTGTTGGGTGTTGTGTATGAAATCAATCGCCAGGAATGTTTTCATGCTGTGGTGGGTGAACCTGCCCGTTGCAACGATCAGATCATTTCGGCCTCACCTGCCCGAACCCTGGGCGAGAGTTTGCTCGCTACCGGATTTCCCTACTATCATTTCGAAAAACGTGATGAATATCTGGCCATCATTAAGGAATTTCTGGAGCGCACACATGGCGTGAGACGAATTGGAAGCGCAGCAGTCGACCTGGCCTACGTGGCCTGTGGTCGGTTTGAGGGATTTTTTGAATACAACCTAAACGCGTGGGATGTGGCAGCCGGCATTTTCATTTTACAACAAGCCGGAGGCACCGTCAGCGACTTTTCGGGTGGTGAGAATTTTCTTTTCGGAGGGGAACTATGCTCGGCTAATGGCTATATCCATGCCGAAATGCTGAGCGTCATTCAAAAAAACTGGGGAAATTCACTGCCTGTTTAACCGATTTCAGTTTTTAACCACATAATATATAGGCATGTGTTGTTTATCTTCGCTACGTCAATCGAATGCAACCTTTGGTTGATTGGCTTCCTGACAATTTCAATTACGAAATCAAACCTCAATTTATGAATTACAAACTTAGAATTTTCGGGTTCCTGGCCTTGCTGCTTACCGCATGGTGCGGATTTGCCCAAAACCTGCAGGATAAATTGCCTGTCGATCCGCAGGTGAAAGTGGGTAAGCTACCCAATGGATTAACCTATTACATTCGGCAAAACGCCAAGCCGGAAAATAAGGTTGAGCTCCGGCTGGTCGTGAATGCCGGCTCCATTCTGGAGGACGATGATCAACAGGGCCTGGCTCACTTTACCGAGCACATGGCGTTTAATGGTACCAAGAACTTTAAGAAGAATGACCTGGTGTCTTACTTACAGTCAATCGGAGTAAAATTCGGTGCCGATTTAAATGCCTACACCAGCTTTGATGAAACCGTTTATATTTTGCCCATACCCACGGACAAAAAAGAAAACATTGATAAAGGATTCCAGGTATTAGAGGACTGGGCCAGCAACGTCTTGTTCGATGGCGAGGAGATCGAAAAAGAACGTGGTGTGGTGCTGGAAGAATCCCGGCTCGGTAAAGGTGCGCAGGACCGCATGCGCAAACAGTACTTCCCGAAACTCTTTGAAGGCTCCAAGTATGCCGATCGCCTCCCCATTGGTAAGGAGGACATTCTGAAGAACTTTAAGCACGATGTCATCAAACGCTTTTACAAAGACTGGTACCGGTCCGACCAAATGGCCGTAGTGGTGGTGGGTACGCTGGAACCGGCTGAAGCGGAGCGCCTCATCCGTCAGCATTTTGAGAAACTCAAGAACCCGTCAAAGCCACGAAAGCGAACGGTGTTCCCCGTGCCCCCGCGGAGCAAAACGGAGGCTCTCGTGATTACCGACAAAGAGAATCCGAACTCTATTTTGCAAATGGTGGGCTCGCCCCAACCGTTTACCGAGGCGGCTACGCTGGCCGAATACCGCGCCTCCATTATCAAGAACATGGTGCAAACCATGTTGAGCGAACGCCTTCAGGAACTTACCCAAAAGGCCGACCCTCCTTTTGTCTTTGGCGGAAGTATTCAGGGAGGCTTTATTCGCAATTACGAGTCGTACCAATCCTTTGCACTGCTGAGCAAAGCTGGAATTGAACCGGCCGTAAATGCCATAGTAATGGAAAATGAGCGCGCCCGCAGGTTTGGCTTCACCAAAGGTGAGTTAGAGCGCACCAAAAAGAATCTGCTTAAGCAACTGGAGCGCAGCTACAACGAACGTGACAAGACTGAATCGGAGCGTTACGCCAATGAATACATCCGCCACTTTTTGGCACAGGAACCCATTCCGGGCATCGAAAACGAGTTCAACTATTACAAACAGTTCTCGGAAACCATCACCTTAGAAGAGGTAAACAAGTATACGGCCACCAACATCCCGGCCAATCAGGGAAAACTGGTGTTGCTGCTGGCGCCCGAGAAACCTGACTACGAACTGCCGACCAACGAGAAATTGTTAGCTATGGTAGAGGCAGCGTCAAAAATGGAAGTTACACCGTACGAAGAAAAAGCGGTGGCCGCCAGCCTGATGGACGAGCCCCCCGTGGCCGGCCGGATTGGCTTCCAGAAAGAAAACAAAGAAGCTGGTTACTATGAGTTGACGCTCGGCAACGGGGTTAAAGTGATTTTGAAACCCACTGATTTCAAAAATGATCAGGTGATGCTTACGGGTTTCCGTTTTGGCGGACAATTCAACTACGATGTGAAAGATCGTTTGAACGCGGAAAACGCGGCTACCCTGGTCAGCCAAATGGGCATTGGCAAGTTTACGCCCGTAGATCTGCAAAAAACACTGGCCGGAAAAACAGCCACCGCTAGTCCTCGGTTTTCCACCTTGACGGACGGCATCAGTGGCTCCAGCAGTGCGGCTGATGTGGAAACGATGCTTCAGATGGTGCACCTGTACTTCACGCAACCACGCAAGGATGAAGAACTGTTTAAGTCATTCGTCAATCAGCAGCAGGCCATGATGCAGAATATGATGGCCAATCCGCAAATGGTGTTTCAAGATTCGTTGCTGCGCACGGTCTATCGAAATCATCCACGGGGACCACGTATTCCAAGTGCTGCCGATTATGGGAAGATCAACCTTGATCGGGCTCTGGAAATCTATAAAGAGCGATTCGGAAACGCCAATGGCTTTACGTTTGTTATCATCGGGGCGTTCACCCTGGATAAGATAAAACCCTTAATTGCTACCTACCTGGCCAGTCTGCCGTCAGACAAAACCAAAACCTCTGCTCTCCAAGATGCAGGCGTGCGGCCGGTTAAGGGAGTGGTGAAAAAAGAAGTTAAACGCGGCACGGAGCCAAAGAGCTTCATTGCCCTTCAATTCAATGGTGAAGCTCCGTATAGCATTACTGAACAGTTGAAAATGACTGCGCTGGTCGAGGTCATTAAAATCAAGATGATCGAAACGCTGCGCGAGTCGTTGGGCGGCACGTATACCTCAAACATGAGTGGTTCATTGAGCAAGTATCCTTACGAAAGCTATAGCATTAGCGTCTCTATTCCCTGCGGACCGGAAAATGTCGACAAGCTGATTACCGCAACCCTGGGAGAAATTGAGAAAATCAAAAAGAACGGCCCCCTTCCGGCTGACCTGGCCAAAGTGAAAGAAGGCTGGAAGAAAACTTATCAAGAGAACCTGAAGGACAATAGCTACTGGATGCGCCAATTGCAAAGCAGCATCGAAAATGGATATGCTGCCTCCGAAATTCTGAACTTCGAAAAGGTGATGGACGCCTTTACGCCCAAAGAGATTCAGGAGGCCGCAAACAAATATTTTGATGGGCGAAACTTTGTTCAGGTTGTGCTGAACCCGGAGAAATAGCGGTCAATCGCGTAAATCAAAAAAGGCCCTCACCGGGCCTTTTTTGTTTTTACTCCGTTCGTATCGATCTGGCCGGGTTAGCTGAAGCTGCCTTGAATGATCGCATACCCACGGTGAGCACGGCAATACCAATGGTCACCAACAGACCCGTTGCGAAGACGGAAGGCCCCAACGTTATCTTATAGGCGAATTGTTTGAGATAGAAACCGGCAATCCACCATGCTAACGGAGCTGCCAACAAAAATCCAATCCCGATCAAGATCAAAAACTCGCGTGAAAACATCAGCAGAATGCTCTCGACCGAAGCACCCAACACCTTTCGAATCCCGATCTCCTTCGTCTTCTGATTGGCCATAAAGGCCACCAGACCGAACAAGCCCAGGCAACCAATGGCAATCGAGATGCCGGCAAAGACGGAAAGCATGACCGATGACCGTTGCTCGCTCTCGTAGAACTCACGAATATTCTCATCCAAAAACTCGTAGCTAAAGACGGACAGCGGATAGGCGGCCTCCCACTTTGCCTGTATTTCGGGCAACACGCGCTGAAAGTTGGCTGGTTCAATTCGCAATGCCAAACGCTGGTATCGGCTCAACATGTTTTGCATAGCCGTTGGTTCTATCTGGCTTGAGAGCGAAGTCGTATGGAAATTCTCCACTACACCCGCTACCTCCAGCATACGTCCCCAAATGCGAACGCGCTTGCCTAATATCGAATCAGGTGCTGAAAATCCTGCCACCTCGGTGAACTTCCGATTGACCAACGTGGTGCGCGGTGTATCCAAATCTTCAATATTCTTGCCTGCGATTAATTTGAGGTCAAAAACATCCAGGTAATTTCCATCGGCTGGTTTGACCTGGGTGCCCCGGGCATCCTCTTCACTCTTGCCTTCCATCAGAAAATCAGAGCCCATGACATAGCCGGATGAAGGGGGAGCAAAACACAAGCTATAGCCTTCTACACCGGCCAGACGAGCTACCTCCTGCGCCAACGTCCTTGACTTGCTTGCCTGTAGAGAATCTCCGGGCTGCGGCCGTTCCCGCTCGGGAATGGGTATCACCACGATAGCATCCTTGCGGAAACCAAGGTCCTTCGTTCGGAAATAATTCATCTGACTAATCAACACCAGCGTGAGTATGACCAACAACTGGGAAATAACGAATTGGGTGACAACCAGCGCTTGTCGCAACCGGAATCCGGATGCATTCCGGTTTGTGCCCGAATTCTTCAACGCTGAAACCGGGTTGTAACCCGAAATAACAAAAGCGGGATAAAGGCCTGACAGCAATGATACCACGATAAACACAGTGCCCATAAAAGCCAGTAATACGGGATTGCTCAACAAATCGAACGTCAACTCCAATTCCAAAAATGAGTTGACGCGGCCCAACACCAACTGAACAAGTACAAATGAGAGTAACAGAGCAAAGAAGGTAACCAGGCTGGTCTCACCTAAGAATTGCCCCACCAATTGGGTGCGCGATCCGCCAAGTGTTTTCCGGATTCCCACCTCTTTTGATCTCCGGATGGCCTCGGCCGTGGTGAGGTTGATAAAATTTATTGAAGCCGTAATGATGAGGAAAAGACTAACGGCACCAAGGGCGATGAGGTAAACACGGCTAACCGCGTTGTAGTTGTAATTGCCGATCTCATCGTCAAAATGCAAATCAGCCAACGAGCGGATCACATAACGCTGTTGCCCCCAGTCAGCTTCACGATTATGCTTTTTGGCGAATGCTTCGAGCTGACTTTCAATGGAGGAAACGGATTCCCCTTCCTTCAGCAAAAAATAGCAATGCTCATCACTCCAGATACTGCCCCACCCGTTTTCCTCGTTGGACTTTCGGATGGTTTCGTACGAAAGCAGCAAGTAAAACGGAAGATCAGATTGCAAGGGGGGATCTTCGACAACAGCACCAATTTTAAACTCCTGGTCATTGAACTTAATGATCTCGCCAATTGCATCTTCCTTACCGAAATACTTTTTGGCTGATGCAACACTGATCACGGCCTCGTTGGGTTCATCCAACGCCTTGGCTGCGTCACCGATAATGGTTTTTCGGTCGAACACACGGAAGATATTCGGCTCCGTGTACACCACACCACGCTCCTCCTCAAATTTTTTGAAATCACCATCCGGCTGCGGAACCAACACCAGCGCATTGGCGCGATACTGGGTAAACACGACTTCCTCCGCTTGCGGGAAATCAAGCCGAAAAGCCGGGGGCAGTACGGAGGGCACACCGGCCGTGAACCCCCACTCACCGTCATTGCCTTTGCCGGAGGTGACTACGCGATAGATCCGGTCAAACTTGCTGTGATGGCGGTCGAAACCAGTGTGAAATTGAAGAATGAGGAAAAGGATGATGGTGCCCGAAATGCCCAGAGTAAGGCCGGCTACATTCAAGAATGTGGTACCCCGTTGGCGGAGGAGCGTTCGAAAACCGGTGATCACATAGTTTTTTATCATATGTCTGTAGATGCAATCGCGGCACCGTTTGTTTTATGAACGACAACACAGGCCAATCACATGCCAAAGCGGCTCCACCTCAAAAAAGGCCCCGTTGTTGGGCTTTGGCTGTCCGGTTTCATCCGATACCGTCCGCAACCGGACATTCAAAATCGTCTTCGAAATAGTACCTTTGAGGCGTGCTGCAGAACATTTTAATCATTCTCGTATTCGCATGCGCGCTGGGGTATCTTACCCGGCTGGCGTGGCGAAGTTTTCAGCACCGGGGCCAATGCCAGTCCGGATGCGGAAAGTGCGCGGCTGCCTCCGACCGTTTGGAAAAGGTGTAAAGATTCTGATTTTAGGCCCACACCCGGGTACCCTCGGTACAATTCCGGCACATTTCAATTTCGCTTCGCGAGCGCAACAAGGAAGCCCGGAAATTCTGATAATCTTCGCCCTGCCAGATCTCCTTAAAACTTCGCTGGGTGACATCGCCCAGGACAAAATGGGCGTCTTTGTCGAAACAACACGGCACCACTTTGCCATCCCAGGTGATCACACAACTGTGCCACATCTTCCAGCAATGGTTGTCAAATTTGTTTTTGATCGCGTAGGTTCCATCCGGCTGCAACCGGTAGCGGGAGTACTTGTCCTGAACGGGAATGAGCGGAGAGCCGTTTTGATAATCGTAGATCTGCGCGGTTTTCAATTTTACTTGATCCACACCCAGTTGGCGTGCCAGTCGGTGCACCTCCGGAATTTCATGTTCGTTGGGTTTAACCACCAGAAACTGAAAAATGATATGCGGTGTGGATGAACCCAGCGCCTTTCTAACGTTGAGCATGGTGCGCGCGCCTTCTACTACTTTCTCGAGGTTACCGCCAATGCGGTAAGCCTGATAGGTCTCTTGTGAGGTGCCGTCAATCGAAATAATCAGGCGGTCAAGACCGGACCGCACCGTAACCTCAGCATTCTTTTCGGTCAGGTAATGGGCGTTGGTTGAAGTTGCGGTATAGATGCCACGCTGCGAAGCATAAGCCACCATCTCCAGAAACCGGGGATGCAGATAGGGTTCGCCCTGAAAATAGAACGTGAGATAACTCAACGTGGGTGCCAACTCATCAATCACACGTTGAAACAAATCCTCCTGCAACATGCCCGTGGGTCGGGTGAACGAACGCAAACCACTGGGGCATTCGGGACAACGCAGATTGCATGATGTGGTCGGCTCGAAAGCGATGGAAATCGGCAGGCCGGATAAAAGGGGCGCCTGCCTCCAACGCGAGCGTTGGTAACTGCTCCAAATCTGCCCCGCGTTGATTACGCGCAGTGGGGTTGTCTTTCGCAAAAATTGGAGACTGTCGCGCCAGGCTGTCATAACGTTCAAAAATACCGCTTACCCCGCTATTGTTTATCTTTCGAACGTGAAAAGAATTATCGTTTGGTTGATCGGGGCACTCCTCATCCTGATCAGTAGCCCGGCAGCCAAGGCACAAACCTATCGGCTATCAGAGGCTGCCGAAATATCCGTGATCACCTGTGGACCTGATGTCAACGAACTCTATTCAGCGTTTGGCCACAGCGCCATCCGGGTGCGCGATCCCCAACTCGGATTCGACTATGCGTTTAACTACGGGGTGTTTGATTTCGATCAGCCGAATTTCTACCTAAACTTCGCGCGCGGTCGCAACTTCTACATGCTCGCAGCTTATGATTTTGCTGACTTTGAAAATTCATACAGGCGGGCCGAGCGCTTTATCCACGAGCAGGTACTTCAGCTCACGTATGCTCAGAAACAAAAGATATTCGACTTTCTGGTGTGGAATGCGCAAAAAGAAAACCGAACCTATCGCTACGATTACTATCGCGACAACTGTGCCAGTCGCATTCGGGACGTACTGCAAAGCCAACTGGGCGCTGACGTGAAATGGGACAGCTCCTCCTTTGAACCCCAACACTCCTTCCGCCAAAAGACCGATGAATATCTTGGTCCGCTGCCCTGGGGAGATTTAGGCATCGACATTTGTCTGGGCGCGCCCATCGACCGTCAAATGACAGCCTGGCAATACATGTTTTTGCCGGATTACATTGATTACTTCGTACAGCATGCGCAAGTAAAATCGGATTCGGCCTGGCTACCGCTTACACGTGAACGAGTCGTGATCTTTGAGCCAGAGCCTGTCGATGCCTGGATCGCCTTCGTTCATCCGTGGATTGCCTTTGGATCTCTGCTGGCAATTGTGGTGGCGATTTCCCTTTGGGACTGGCGCAGGCAAAACCTAAGCCGCTGGCTGGATGTGTTGCTCTTTGGCGTTGCCGGACTAATCGGTGTTCTGCTGCTGATGCTCTGGACCCTCACCGACCATCACGATGCCGCCAGCAATTTCAATTTGCTGTGGGCGTTTCCTTTACACCTCGTGGGGGTTTACCTTTTGCTAAAGCGTAGCTCATTCACCACGGGCTATTTTCGCTTTTGCGTAATTCAGTTGGGTGTAACGTTGGTCTTTTGGCCGTGGTGGCCGCAGGAACTCAACGTATTTCTATTGCCCATAGCCGGTGCGCTTCTCATACGCTCCGCACTGATTTGGCGACTAACCAAGTAGGCAGAAGAAAACTCCACATTACATATGAAGAGGCCGGTTAGCGGTTGCCGCGAGGCACGCTTCTTTGACGGCTTCCATATAGGTGGGGTGAGCATGACTCATGCGAGCCACATCCTCGGCCGAAGCGCGGTATTCCATGGCCACCACACCTGCCGCAATCATATCCGCAGCACGTGCACCGATAATGTGAACACCCAATATTTCATCTGTGGTCTTGTCGGCCAATATCTTAACGAGCCCGTCTAAATCCATGGAGGCCCGGGCACGGCCCAGCGCCTTGTAGGGGAAGCTGCCGGTTTTGTAGGCGCGTCCCTGCTCTTTTAGTTGCTCCTCGGTGTAGCCTACGCTGGCTACCTCAGGCCAGGTGTACACCACCCCCGGTATCAACAAATAGTTGATATGCGGTTTTTGACCAGCCAGTTGCTCGGCCACCATGACACCCTCCTCCTCGGCCTTGTGCGCCAGCATGGCCCCGCGCACGACATCACCAATGGCGTAAATGTTATCCACCTTAGTCTTCAAGTGGTCATCCACCGGAATTCGTCCTTTGTCGAGTTCGATGCCCACCTTGTCCAGACCGAGTCCATCGGTATAAGGTCTGCGCCCGATGCTCACCAGGCAGTAGTCGCCCTTCAATTCGATTGCGGCTCCCCCATTTTTGGGTTCGGCTTTCAACACGACCTCCTTACCCTTGTTCTCAACAGACACCACTTTGTGGCCGAGGTAAAAATCCATCCCCAATTTCTTGGTCGCTTTCTGCAGTTCCTTGCCCAGGGTACCATCCATGGTGGGAATGATACTGTCGAGGTACTCGACCACCGAAACTTTTGAACCAATGCGGGCATACACCGAGCCTAGCTCCATTCCGATTACACCACCTCCGACCACGATCAGGTGTTTGGGAATCTCCTGGAGTTCGAGAGCCTCGGTACTGGATATGATTCGTTTTTTGTCAAACGCAGCAAACGGCAGTGGCGTAGGCTTTGATCCGGTGGCAATGATGATCTTCTCACCTGTCAGCTTCGTGGATTTCCCATCGGCTGCGGTAACCTGGATGGTGTTTTTGTCGACAAACGAGCCAACCCCGGTGTGCACGTCAATTTTGTTTTTCTTCATCAGAAAAGCGATGCCATCGACATTCGCCTTCACTACGCCCGCCTTGCGTTTGATCATTTGCGGCAGGTTAGCTTTTGGCTCCGAAATATCAATTCCATGCTCCTTGAACGTGTGCGCAGCATTGTGAAAGTGCTCGGACGAATCGAGCATTGCCTTTGAGGGTATGCAACCCACGTTAAGACAAGTGCCACCGAGTGTATTGTACTTTTCCACAATGGCTGTCTTCAGACCCAGTTGTGCGCAACGGATGGCCGCCACGTAACCTCCCGGGCCGGAGCCAACAATAATGACGTTGTAATTCATAAGGTGAAAATATTTATACGCCCAAAATCAGTCTTCCGGGATCTTCCAACATTTCCTTGACGCGCACCAGAAAGCTAACCGACTCGCGACCATCAATAATGCGGTGATCGTAGGACAGGGCCACGTACATGATCGGTCGTACCACCACTTCTCCGCCCTTCACCACCGGCCTTTCCACAATATTGTGCATACCTAAAATGGCTGACTGAGGCGGGTTAATGATTGGCGTAGAAAGCATTGAACCAAACACGCCCCCGTTGGTGATGGAGAACGTTCCCCCCGTCATTTCTTCAATCGATAACTTTCCGTCACGGCCTTTGGTGGCCAGGCGCACCACTTCGCTTTCAATCTGTGCCATCGTCAGTGACTCGGCATTGCGAATCACCGGCACCACCAGCCCACGTGGGGTCGAAACCGCAATGGAAATATCGCAGTAATCGTGGTACACGATTTCATCTTTATCAATAGAGGCATTTACAGCTGGGAAATCTTTCAGCGCAACGCAAATGGCTTTCGTAAAGAAAGACATGAAACCCAGGCCCACTCCGTACTTCTCCTTGAACTGATCCTTGTACTTTGCCCGCAAATCCATTACGGGCTTCATGTCCACCTCGTTAAAGGTGGTGAGCATGGCCGTCTCATTTTTTACAGACACGAGCCTGCGTGCAATGGTCTTGCGCAGCGAAGTCATTTTCTCTCTACGCTCGTTGCGGCTACCGCCAGCAGCAATTACGAGAGGCGCAGGCGGAGCTGCCGCTGCCTTGGTTTCCTTGGCCGGTGCTGCCTGGGCTTTGGCCGCATCTTCCTTGGTAATGCGACCACCAACACCCGAGCCGGCTACGGCCGATGCCGGAATTCCTTTCTCATCGAGAATCTTGGCGGCCGCGGGCGAGGGATGGCCTGCCGCATAGCCAGCGCCACCGGTGGCCGGTGAAGAAGGTGGAGCCGTAGCAGCGGCTGGCGCAGGTGCTGTCGCACTGGCGGGTGCGCCCTCCGTAACTTCAATTTTACAAATGAGTCCTCCAATCGGCAGGGTTGTTTTCTCCTGCGCCACGATGCGCAGGATGCCGTTGGCTTCTGCCGGTAATTCAAACGTTGCTTTGTCTGATTCGACTTCGGCAATTACCTCGTCCAATTTGACAAAGTCTCCGTCCTTTTTAAGCCACGTAGAAATGGTCACTTCCGTGATGGACTCGCCCACTGCGGGCACTTTCATTTCTTTAATCTGTCCGGTTGATTTCATAGGTTGAGAAGGTACAGTTTCAGTTTTTGTTACAGCAGCAGGTGGAGCCGGAGCCGTTGTAGCCGCGGCACCATCTTGTATTTCGCAAATGACGGTGCCAATGGGCACCACGTCACCTTTGGGCTTCGTAATGCGCAGCGTGCCGGCCTGCGGGGCGGTCAGTTCAAAGGTTGCCTTGTCCGACTCCAGCTCAGCAATGACTTCATCCATCTTCACCGCTGATCCATCCGGCTTCAGCCAATTGGCAATGGTCACTTCGGTGATGGACTCGCCAACGGCCGGTACTTTTACTTGTTGTGCCATAGCTAATCGGATTAGAGGCCCAACGCCTGATTAATGATTTTCTCTTGCTCGATCTTATGCACTTTGCTATAGCCGGTAGCGGGCGAGGCGCTGGCCTTGCGGGCCACAAACTCCATCTCCTGGTTCGGCATCATGCGTTGGATAAACTGTTGAAAACCCATGTTCGCGGGCTCCTCCTGAGCAAACACTACTGCGGCATTCTTATATCCCTTCAGGATATCTTTGATTTGCTTCTCCGGGAAGGGATACAACTGCTCAATGCGGATGATCGCCACATCCTTCTTCTTATTTTTCTGGCGGGCTTCATCCAATTCATAGTACAATTTGCCCGAGCAGAGCACCACGCGCTTCACCTCCTTGGCGGAGACGCTCGAGTCTTCAATTATCTCCAGAAACTGCCCCTTGGTAAAGTCTTTGAGGGCTGAAACGGCAGCCGGATGGCGCAGCAACGATTTGGGTGAAGTTACAATACACGGCTTACGGAAATCCCACGTGACCTGCCTGCGCAGCATATGGAAGTTATTGGCCGGTGTCGTAGGGTTGCAGATGATCATGTTGTATTCGGCCGCCAACTGAAGGAACCGCTCCGGCCGGCAACTGCTGTGCTCGGGGCCCTGACCTTCATAACCGTGTGGCAGCAGCATCACTAAACCGTTCATGCGCTGCCATTTCGACTCCGCGCTTGAGATAAACTGGTCGATCATCACTTGAGCGCCATTCACAAAGTCACCGAACTGCGCCTCCCATAAAACAAGCGCATGTGGCGAAGACATGGCGTAGCCATATTCAAATCCCAGCACACCAAACTCCGACAGCAGGGAGTTGTAGATGTGAAATTTCGCCTGCCCTTCCTGGATGTTGTCCAGCGCGCAGTAGGGCGCGTTGGTATTGGCATCAAAGAAATAGGCATGCCGGTGTGAGAACGTTCCACGTTTTACATCCTGACCCGACATGCGTACCGACACGCCTTCGGCCAGCAACGTGCCATACGCCAGCAGTTCGCCTTCGGCCCAGCCGAGCATCTTGGTTTCGTAGAAGGCATCCTTGCGGTCCTTCAGCAATTTCTCGATCTGCTTCAACGGCTTGAATCCTTCCGGAATAGTCGTCAGTGCTTTGGCTACTTTGTCGATCACGCCCTGCTTCACACCTGTTTCCGGTGAAGCATCAAAATCATCGGGTGTCGCCCTGCGCAGTTTGTCCCAATCCTCCTCGAGCTTTTGCGGCTTGTAGGGGAGCGGCTTTTGTTTCACTTCGTTGAGGCGATCTTGCAACTGGTTGCGGAAACTGCGGTCCATTTCGTCAGCCAGTGCGGCATCCACATCTCCGCGTTCGATCAGTTTCTTTACATAGATCTCGCGCGGGTTCGGATGCTTGGCGATCAGGTTGTAGAGCTTGGGCTGCGTAAACTTGGGCTCGTCACTTTCATTGTGCCCGTGCCTGCGGTAACACAGTAAATCGATAAAGATATCTTTGCCGAATTTCTGGCGGTACTCTACCGCCAGTTTGGCGCAAAACGTCACGGCTTCAGCATCGTCACCATTCACGTGCATGACGGGTGCATCCACAATCTTGGCGATGTCCGTACAGTAAATGGATGTTCGGGCATCGTCATAATCTGTGGTGAAGCCGACCTGATTATTGATCACCAGGTGAATCGTTCCTCCAGTGGTGTAGCCGGGCAGGCCCGACATCTGCACCACTTCGTAGACAATACCCTGGCCGGCAACGGCTGCATCGCCATGAATCAAAATCGCCATGGCTTTGCTCAGGTCACCCTGATATTCATCATCGGCCTGGCCGCGGGTGTAGCCTACCACCAGCGGATCCACCGCTTCTAGGTGAGACGGATTGGGCGTCAACTTGACGTAAATCTTGTTGCCCGAAGGGGTTTCAATGTGACTCGCGTATCCCAGGTGATATTTCACGTCACCATCGCCCATAGTCAGGTCAGGGTTCACGTTACCTTCAAACTCGGTAAAGATTTGTTCGTAGGTTTTCCCAAGAATATTGGAAAGCACATTGAGCCGGCCACGGTGGGCCATACCAATCACCACTTCTTTAACACCCAATTCGGCTGCCTTGGTAATGGTGGAATGCAGCGCGGGGATGGTATTCTCGCCCCCCTCCAATGAAAAACGTTTTTGCCCCAGAAACTTGGTGTGCAAAAAGTTTTCAAACACCACCGCTTCGTTCAGCTTGCCCAGAATGGTTTTCTTTTCCGTTATGCTCGGGTCGTAGGTAAAGTATTCCTGCTCGCACTTGCGGGCGAACCACTGGCGGATTTCATCGTTGCGGATAAAATTAAACTCGAAGCCGATGGGACCGAGATACACCGCCTTCAGTTTCTCCATGATCTTGCGAAGGGTGGCTTTGCCCATGCCAATCTCTACCCCGATCTCAAACTCAGTGTCCAGATCCGCATCGGTGAGTCCGAAGTACGTGTGGTCGAGCTGCACCTTATGATCCCTGCGGGGGCGCACCGGGTTTGTGTTCGACTTCAGGTGACCAAACGACCGGTACGCGAAAATGAGGTTTCGCACCTGGGCTTCCTTGGGGGTGGCTTCCGTTACGGCCGCGTGGCCATTGTCGCCAAAACGCTGGCTGGAGAAATCGTAGCCCTCAAAAAACTTTTGCCACGAGGCATCTACCCCGGCCGGGTTCTGCTTATAGGTTTGATAGAGCTGGTCAATGTAGCCGACATCGGCATTGGAGATATAGGAGTATTTGTCCATACAAAACTTCAGTTTGCGCTAAAGAGCACCGAAGGTAAAAAGCGAAGTTAAAATTATAAAACTGTTTAAACGATTATTCAATATTATGAACTTGGCGGCATGCCCCGATTTTCCATCGGGGCACCGGGCCTTTGCTTCAATCTTTTGCTGCCTGGCCCCAAATCCGCGCATCAAAAGGGTTTCCGCGTCAGTCCCTTGCCGGAGGGCCCGGCCAGGGATGGGAAGGGTGAAGTGCCGCGCCCACGCGGCACCGGAGCGAAGCGCAGCCCTTGACAGCCCGGCCGAAGCCGGGCAGGGTGGCGGGTGGGCGCTGAGGGGCCGCCAGAAAAACCAATTGTGAACCTATGGTTGTCGCTTAGCCATTTTCTGCTACCTTTGCAGTCCTTTTTTAGGAAATAAACAGGACGAGATCCACCAAAAACCAAGAAAATGGCAGTTAAGATCAGATTGGCCCGAAGAGGCCGCAAAAAACTGGCGCTGTACGATGTGGTAGTCGCAGACGTCAGATCACCCCGCGATGGGCGTTTCATTGAAAAAATCGGCACGTATAATCCGCTTACGGTACCGGCCACCATCGACCTGAACGACCAAAAGGCGTTCGAGTGGTTAATGAAAGGCGCGCAGCCTACGGATACCGTAAAGCGCATGCTTTCGTACCGCGGTGTGATGATGAAGAAACACCTGCAAATCGGTGTGGTGAAAGGCGCTATCTCGCAGGAGATTGCCGACCAGAAGCACAGCGAGTGGTTGCAGGCGAAAGAAGCCAAGATTAAGAACAGGGTAGATAACCTGGCGAAGAAGAAGCAAGATGCCGCCAAGGCCCGCAAAGAGGCTGAAAGCAAAGTGCGTGAGGCACGCGCAGAGGCCATTCGCAAGAAGGCTGAAGTCGCAGCGACCCCGGCAGAAGCAGCCCCCGCTGCTGAAGGTGAGGCACCGGCTGCAGAAGCTCAGGCTTAATTCTACCGAACACATTATACCAGCCAATGCAGCCCCGCTGCGTTGGCTTTGTTTTTATGAGGCATTCAGACTGTTATAAGATCGGGCATGTACTGCGGGCGCACGGCCTGAAAGGTGAGGTGACCATATCACTCAATGCGGAGTCACCCACGCAGTGGAAGAAAATTGACCATGTACTGGTGGACCTGGGTGGCCAATTGGTACCCCATTTTATTCAGCATATTTCCGTGCGCGATACCAAAGCCTTTGTGAAGTGGGAAGACGTAAACACGGTGGAAGCCGCTCGTCAGTTGCAGGGCTGCGGTTTGTATTTGCCCAAAGCACTGCGGCCGGCCAGCGGCCGCGGAGAGTTTTACAACGATGAGGTGCTCGGCTTTGCTGTGGTGGACAAGCAACTCGGTGAATTGGGAATCGTGCGCGAAGTGCAAGAACACGGGCCCAACCGCTTTTTGGTATTTGACCGCGAGGGCAAAGAACATTTATTGCCCGTAAACGCACCCTTCATCCGGAGCATCAACAAAACAGCCCGCAAGATTACGGTTGATTTGCCCGAGGGGTTTTTGGAGATTTGACCCGTGCGTATCGACATCATCACCACGCTGCCAAAATTGCTGGAAGGACCGTTCAGCGACAGCATCCTGAAACGGGCGCAGCAAAAAGGATTGGTGACGGTAGCCGTACACGACCTGCGCGCGTACAGCACGAACAAACACCGCAGTACCGATGACTACGCGTTTGGCGGTGGTGCCGGCATGGTGATGATGGTTGAACCCATCGACCGTTGCCTGACGGCACTCCGGGCCGAACGCACCTATGATGAGGTTATCTACATGAGCCCCGATGGCGAGTTGCTCACGCAGTCGATCGCCAATGAATTGAGCCTGAAGCAAAACCTGATTCTGCTGTGCGGGCACTATAAAGGCGTGGACGAGCGGGTGCGCCAACACCTGATCACCCGGGAAATTTCCATTGGCGATTACGTGCTCTCGGGCGGTGAACTGGCAGCAGCCGTGGTGGCCGATGCGGTTATCCGCCTCCTGCCGGGCGTCCTCAACGATGAAACTTCCGCTCTCACCGACTCCTTCCAGGACGGCCTCGTAGCCCCGCCCGTGTACACCCGGCCAGCCGAGTACAAAGGATGGAGCGTGCCCGAAGTGCTGCTTTCGGGCAATCCGGCCCGAATTGAGGAATGGAAGCAGGAACAGGCCGTTGAACGTACCCGAAAACGCAGGCCGAACCTATTAAACGACTAAAAATCAGCTATTTGCAGGATTATTGGGCCTCGGCTTTGCTCAGGCGGGGTGGTTTTCTATCTTTGCAGTCCTTTTTTAACGGATACGAGTATGGCGGAAGCAAAAAAGAAGGTTGACCTCATGAAGGTAGCCGAGCAGGAGTTGAATGCCAAGCGGCCCTCCCTGCCCAATTTCAAGCCCGGTGATACAGTGAATGTTCACGTGAAAATCAGCGAAGGAAACAAGGAGCGTATCCAGCAGTTTCAAGGCGTGGTGCTTTACCGCAGAGGTAAAGGCACGAACGGGGAGTCATTCTCGGTACGCAAAGTCTCCAACGGCATTGGCGTGGAGCGTATTTTCCCGTTCCTCTCCCCCAGCATCGATAAGATTGAACTAATTAAGGCCGGCAAGGTGCGCAGGGCCAAGTTGTATTATATGAAGGGCCGTCAGGGTAAGTCGGCACGCATAAAAGAAAAGTTAAGCGGGCAGGTAGCCGAAGTGGCCGCCAACTGATTTACCCCGCCAGAGAAGAAGCCCGCTGCCCTGCAGCGGGCTTTTTTGTTTGCAACCGTTTGATTAACAGTGATTTGAGCTCTTTGGAAGACCGCCCTCCGGCAGCTATATTTGTTTCCCTTTTTAAATCAAAACATGGCAAAGCAATCCCTCTCCGACCTGCTCGGCAAAGACGCAGATCAACTCCTCCAGCACACCTGCAAAACCATTTCAAAAGATCAACTTCATCTGCCAGGGCCGCAGTTTGTCGATCACGTTTTCGGACCTTCTAACCGTACGCCCCAGGTGTTGCGCAGCTTGCAGTGGCTATTTGATACCGGTCGCCTGGGCGGCACCGGATATTTGTCCATTCTCCCGATTGACCAAGGCATTGAACATAGCGCAGGGGCTTCTTTCGCCAAGAACCCAATCTACTTCGATCCGGAAAACATCGTAAAACTGGCTATCGAAGGTGGATGTAACGGAGTGGCCACCACGTTTGGTGCGCTGGCCATGACCTCGCGGAAGTACGCGCATCGAATTCCGTTCATTGTCAAGATTAACCACAATGAACTCCTCACCTACCCCAACAAGGCAGACCAGATCATGTTTGGCTCGGTGCGCGATGCGTGGAACCTGGGCGCAGTAGCTGTGGGGGCCACCATCTATTTTGGTTCAGACAACTCCACCCGGCAGATCATGGAAGTGGCCAAGGCTTTTGAAGAAGCGCACAACCTGGGCATGGGCACCATTCTCTGGTGCTATACCCGCAACAGCGCCTTCAAGAAAGACGGCAAAGATTATCACGTGTCGGCCGACCTGACCGGGCAAGCCAACCACCTGGGTGTTACCATTCAGGCCGACATCATCAAGCAGAAACTGGCTGAAAACAACGGTGGCTACAAGGCTCTGAATACCGGTGGCAGCAGCTACGGTAAACTGGATGAGCGAATTTATACCGAACTAACCTCCGACCATCCCATCGACTTGTGCCGCTACCAGGTGATCAACTGCTATAACGGTCGGGCGGGTTTGATTAACTCCGGTGGTGACTCCAAGGGCGCCAGTGACATGGCCGATGCTGTACGCACAGCTGTGATTAACAAACGGGCCGGTGGTATGGGGCTCATTTCGGGTCGCAAGGCATTTCAGCGTCCATTGAAAGATGGCGTAGAAATTCTGAATGCGATCCAGGACGTGTACCTGGATAAGTCTGTTACCATCGCCTGATTAAACGAACGAGCATGCCTTGGTTTAAACGAACCGATAAAGGAATTCTGACCCCCACTGAAGCCAAACGGGAAGTCCCGGATGGCTTGTGGTTTAAATCCCCGGGGGGGAAAATCGTACACACGCGCGAGTTAAAGAACAACGCCTACGTGGTACCCGAAGAGGATTACCACGTGAAAGTCGGATCCAAAGAATACTTCGAGATTCTTTTCGACAACAATGAGTTTACGGAGCTGGACGCCAACATGGAATCGGGTGACCCGCTCAAGTTTGTTGATACGAAGCCCTATCCGAAAAGAATTAAGGAGTCGCAGGCGAAGACACAACTGAAAGATGCGGTGCGCACCGCCTATGGCAAGATGAACGGGCACGAGATTGTCGTGGCCTGTATGGATTTCAGTTTCATTGGTGGCTCGATGGGTAGTGTGGTGGGCGAAAAAATAGCCCGTGCGGCTGACCACGCGCTGAAAACTAAGACTCCCTTGCTGATTGTTTCCCGCTCGGGTGGCGCGCGCATGATGGAGGCCGGGCTATCGTTAATGCAATTGGCTAAAGTATCCGCCAAACTGGCCTTGCTGGACGAAGCGAAGATACCGTACTTCTCCCTGCTCACGGACCCCACGACCGGAGGTGTTACGGCTTCGTATGCGATGTTGGGCGATTTCAACATTGCCGAACCCGGCTCCCTGATTGGATTTGCCGGCCCGCGCGTAATTCGCGAAACCATTGGAAAAGATTTACCCAAAGGATTTCAGAGTGCCGAGTTTGTACTCGACCATGGTTTTCTTGACTTTATTGTTGATCGAAGAAACCTGAAGGCGCGGCTGACTACGTTGTTGCAACTTTTGGCCCATTAAGCCCAACCCCTGGGTTACCGTCCGCTACGCTGATCGCTCCACAACTGAGCAATAAAAAAGGCTGCCCGATGGGCAGCCTTTTTTATGGATCGAAAAATCAGCTAATCAATAGCCGGCATTTTGCACAAGGTTCTTATTGACATCCGTCTCGCGCTGAGGGATCGGGAATATCAACTTGAAGTCGTTGAACGGAACCGAAGTAGTGCCACCAACACCACCGGGGGCCGCCTTGCCGTTTCGCTTGTTGTCATGCATGAAATGACCCTCAAATGCTAATTCAAGGTCACGCTCCAACAAGATCTCATCAACCGATGCAATGCTTGCCTTGTTAGCCAGCCCTGCACGGTTGCGAATCCGGTTAACATCGTTCAACGGGGTGTCACCTACTGAGGTGCCTAACCGGAAGTTGGCTTCCGCGCGTGTCAGGTAGGCTTCGGCCAGGCGCATAACCGGCACGTGACCAAAACGATCGAGATGCTTTCGGGTAAGGCGTCTTCCTGAGGCTGAGATGAAGTACGCACGCCTTACGTCACTGGCTTCGTGGCGATTCAACCATGCCGTTTGCACATCCATATCCAAGCGACCAGCGGTTCCCGGGATGGATCCTATCGTTCCACCATAATAGGTGTTAAGGCCGTTAGTACCATCCTGCGTAGTAACTTGCATATAGAAGATGTACTCGCGCGGAGCAACGCCACCAAAGTTGATGTAGTTAAACCACAGATTATCAAATGTCGTTGCCAACTGGTAACTATTTGACTGGATTACGTCATTGGCCTTGTTGCGCGCAGTTGCAAAATCTTGCTGCATCAATGCAATTCGGGAACGCTGCATTTTGGCTGCCCATACGGTGGCGTAGCCGCCCGCATTGGTAGTCGGCAAAAACAACTCCGCAGAATCGATGTCAATGATCGCCCGGTTATAAATGGCCGCCACAGACGCACGTGCCGGATAGTTGGCGGCCGTCAGTTCGCTCTCATTATACGGTGTGGCTTTTAGGATGAGCGGTACAGCCGGATTGGTGTTGTTATCACCATCACCCCAGGTTCTACCGTAAAGCCTTGCCAACTCAAAATAAAGTGAACCACGAATGAACCTTGCCTGGGCTTCAATTGAAGCCTTCTTAGCCGGATCGCTAACGATCAAATCCAGGTTTCTCTTCTGCAGAATAATATTGCACATGTTAATTGTGCGATACGCATTCGCCCAGATGCCGGTGGCCCATCCGTTATCCAACAAAATGGGATTGGAGCCGCTGTTAATACCGGCAATTTGCTGAAGCCCCTGAAACGTTCCGCGGAAGCGGATGTAAAGGCGATTCGCCCAAAGATCGGCCATCAACTGGATATCCCCGCCATAGGCATCGGTATCCTGAAGACCATCATAGGCCCCAACCAGCAAACCTTCCACATCACCCTCCGTAGCCAAAGCCTGCTCAGGCGGCAAACTCTGGAAGGGTGCAATGTCGAGTCGATCGGCACACGAGGTGGGGGCCAATAGTGCCACAACAGCGATTGCAAGCCCACCTGCTATTTTAAGTATTGAGTTATTCTTCTTCATAAGACTTTTCAAATTTTGATTCATCAGAACCCAATGTTTACACCTACCAAAATCGTCCTCGGTTGCGGAGGCGTATAGAAGTCGTTACCCTTCGAAATATTGGAATCGAACGAGTCGGCATTCACTTCCGGATCCCATAGCGGGTAGTCCGTAAACGTCAGCAGGTTTTGACCGGATACATACACGCGTGCACTGGTTAACTTGATCGGGGCCAGCCACTTCTTCGGAAGCGTGTAGCCGAGGTTGACCGTACGCAAACGAATAAACGAACCGTCTACAATGTAGCGGCTGCTGCGCTGCCACCCGTTACCAAAATAGTAACGTACCTGAGGCACATCGGTTACATCGCCCGGCTGACGCCAACGATTCATCTGATCGGATGTCTGGTTATCCTCGAATCGCATGTTGGCAATGGAGTACTGCCCCATACCGTGGATGTTGATATCGTTACCAAACACTCCGTTAAAGAAGATCGAGAGGTCGAATCCCTTGTAGGAGAAGTTGTTGGTAAATCCACCAATGAATTCCGGGTTAGGGTCGCCTACCACCACGCGCTGCGCAGCGTTGTATTGCGAATTGGGTACTGTGCTCCGATCAATGGTTCCATCGGGATTTGTCGTGTTCCTCACAAACAAGGCATCTCCGTTGGCCGGATCTACGCCCGCATATTCCACCGAGAAAAACACACCCACGTTCTGGCCCTCCATCACGCGGTTCATATTGCTTACACCGCCTTCAATTACCTGGCCATTGATGTCAGTAACCTTACCGCGGTTGCGGGCGATATTAAACGAGGCGTTCCACTTGAATTCACCCACTAAAATCTGACCGTTTAAAACCAATTCAACGCCCTTGTTTTCCAGCGATCCGATGTTTTTCACCACGGAATTAAAACCTGTCGAAGACGGAATATTCACGTTCAGCAAAAGATCTTCAGAAAGGCGGTTGTAGTAGTCCAATTCACCGGTCAACCGGTTGTTGAAAAATCCGAAGTCCACACCCACATCCAACTGTTTGCTGGTCTCCCACTGCAGATTGGGGTTACCAATTTGGGTCGGTGCCTGACCGCCAGCACCGCCATAAGGCGCTGCCCCAAAAAGAGCTAGTTGCGGGAAGTTTCCGATCTCGGAATTACCTACCAAACCATAGCTGGCGCGCAACTTCAGGAAGCTTACGTAGCGAGAATCACTCAAGAAACTTTCCTCCGTCATCACCCAACCTCCTGATACGGCAGGGAAGAAACCATACCGGTTGTTCTCACCAAAACGGCTTGATCCATCACTGCGCGCACTAACCGAGAAGAGATATTTGTTGGCAAACTTGTAGTTGGCACGGGCAAAGTACGACAAGAATCTAAATTGAGTCTGTGAGGACGAACCGCCCGAAATAACCGCAGCACTGGCAATTTTCTGGTAGGAATCAGACGGGAACTGAAGACCTTCCACGAAGTTACCCCGGTTGTCCGATTGCTGGTATTCCATACCCACGGTGGCGTTGATGTCGTGCTTGCCGCCTATGTTTTTGACGTAGTTAAAATAATTGTTCGTATTCCAGTTCACGACCGTCTGCGTGCGGTTGCTTCCCAAACCTTTTGAAGCACGTGTCTGGTTACGCACGGTTTGTGTCTGAAAGTAACCTTCTTCCACCTGGTTCAACACGTCCAAACCAAACATCGACTGGAAGGTAAGTCCAGGGGCCAGTTTGATGGTAGCATAACCATTACTGAAATTACGGAACGATTCTGCCGTATACTTCGCGTAATCTACTGTGATTTGCGGATTGTAGTAGAGCGGAATGTTTGGATCACCGGGAGGTGTACCAGCCGGCAGACCCGCACCGGGCTCACCTGCAGGAATTATGTTCGGTGTCATCGGCATCAACGCCACGCTTTGCAACGGGTTTGAAAAGGCGTTGTCATCGGGCAAACGTCTGTTGTACGTCCGCGCGAAATTCATATTCAACCCGAGGCTCAACCACTCGGAAGCTTTGTGATCTAAATTCAAACGGGCGGTGATACGTTCGATGTCGTTACCAATAATGATACCCTCTTGCTTCAGGTATTGTCCCGAGACGTAAAACTTCGTGCTCTCATTACCTCCATTCATTTGAATATCGGCCTGCTGTAATGCACCTTTCTGAAAGACCACATCTTGCCACTCGTAGGTGTTATTTGGGTTGGTTTCCCACTGATTGTAGCTGTAGTAATTCATCAAATCTTTTGCAAACTGGGTATCGCTAAACGGATCATTGGTCGGTACGCCAAAGGCATTATCGGTATAAGCCGCCCCTTCCAGCAATAACTCCGCATATTGCTGGGAGTTAAGGAAATCCACCCGCTTGGTAGACTCAGAAAAACCAGTTTGATAGTTAAAATTGATCGTGGTCTTTCCAGCCTTACCCTTTTTCGTGGTGATCAACACCACACCATTTGAGGCTCGTGCTCCATAAATCGCACCCGCTGAAGCATCTTTTAACACTTCAATCGATTCGATATCATTTGGGTTCAGATCAATCAGGGAATTGGTGGCTCCGCCATAACCGCTCAGGTTGGTGGCTGTAATCGGAATTCCGTCCACCACATACAGCGGTTGGTTACCGGCACTAATGGATGAGTTACCACGAACGCGAACGCTCACGGCCTGGCCAAGTTTACCCGACTGGCTGTTCACATAGACACCCGCAGCTTTGCCCTGTAACGCGGCATCTACCGTGGGCACCGGCATGAACTCAATGTCCTTTGCCTTTACCTGGGCGATGTTACCCGTTAAATCCTGCTTTAACTGGCTGCCATATCCCGTGACGACAACTTCAGAAAGTTGCTTCACATCGGCCTGGAGCACTACGTCAACGGTATTTCGTGCCCCTACCTCCACTTCCTGGGAGATGTAACCAATGAACGAAAATACCAAAGTGGTACCCTCGGCTAAGTTCACGGAATAACTTCCGTTGGCATCTGTTACCGTACCCGTGGTCGTTCCTTTGACCAACACATTCACACCCGGCAGCGGTGATCCATCTTCTGATGCTGTCACCTTGCCGGTAATTGTTCTGCCTTGCGCCCACACGAGGGAGGACACCAAAACAAAACCACTTACGAGCAGTAAAAATTTCCTCATAGATTAAGGTTTAGGTTCAAAATGAGGCACTAATTTAATTGAATTTTGATGGAAGAATAACCTATGCCTCAAAAACGCTGAAAAACATATCAAAAAACAAAAAAACCCACCGAAATTCGGTGGGTCTCCAAATAAAATTCTGTTTTTGGCTCTCTACGCCTCGGCAACTACCGAAACGAACGACTTGTTCTCGCGACCTTTCTTAAAGGTAACTACGCCATTCGTTAACGCGAACAGGGTATGATCCTTGCCCATGCCCACGCCCTTGCCGGGGTGATGCTTCGTGCCACGCTGCCGAACAATGATGTTGCCGGCAATCACCTTCTGACCACCATATACTTTAATGCCCAGTCGCTTGCTTTCCGATTCGCGGCCGTTCTTTACTTTACCTTCACCTTTCTTATGTGCCATACCTTAACTTCACTTTTGAGATTTTGCGATTTATGATTTTAAAATATCAACCGATGCTTTCGATCTGCACCTTGGTGAATTGCTGACGGTGACCGTTCTTCACCGCATAGCCTTTTCTGCGCTTCTTTTTGAAAACAATAACCTTGTTTCCTTTTACGTGCTCCAGGATCTTACCTGTTACTTTCAAACCTTTCACAGTAGGGGCGCCCACATCTACCTTGCCACCGTTATCAACCAGAAGGACTTTATCGAAGCTCACGGCTGAGCCCGCTTCACCTTCCATTTTGGGTGCGTAGATGTACTGGTCTTTAGCCACCTTAAACTGCTTTCCGGCAATGTCTACAATTGCGTACATGTTTAATGGTTTTTAAAAATGGACTGCAAAGATAACGGAAAGAGCCCGAAACGCAAGGCATCACCCCTACTCTCGTCCAAATACCGTCTTTTTAGCCTAAAAACGCAGTTTACAACGATTTCCAGGACATCCCGATTGGTGGGGCGCGCGGCCCGTGTAGGCCAATCTCAGGTCAAACGCAAAACACGCAACCGCCAGCAACGATTTGTCCAAAAATTCAGGCGAAAAAAATTCAAAAAAATTATTCAGTTCACCTGCGACTTTGGCTGCGACAGCTAAGTGGATGAGAATGAATTTACTCTGATCCTTTCACGCACAAAAAACCAAAATTTGTTGATCTGAGGTCCGCGGCCGAGCCTTTGAAGTTTATCATTCGTTTGAAATATTTGTCTCCTTGCTTCAGACCTGAACGTGACAAATTCCCGCTCGTGTCTCCAGCTAGAAAAAAAATTAACAGCGTGCGGGCGCGAACCGCACCTGAGGTATAACCAAACACCAAACGCTTTACTTCGTATGAGTCAACCACTACCCGAACCGATCCTGCAGGAGAACAAGGATCGCTTCGTCCTTTTCCCCATTGCCCACCACGACATCTGGAAATTCTATAAACAGGCTGAGGCCAGCTTCTGGACGGCCGAAGAAATCGATCTAAGCCACGATTTGCGGGATTGGGCCAACCTGAATGATGGGGAGCGCCATTTTATCACCCACGTGTTGGCCTTTTTTGCCGCCAGTGACGGCATTGTGAACGAAAACCTGGCCGAGCACTTTGTGGCCGAGGTTCAGTATACGGAAGCAAAGTTTTTTTACGGCTTCCAGATTGCCATCGAAAACATACACTCGGAAACCTACTCTTTATTAATAGACACCTACGTGAAAGATCCGGTCGAGAAGGATCGCCTTTTCCACGCCATTGAAACAATGGATTGTGTGAAGCGGAAAGCCGATTGGGCGTTGCGCTGGATTTCCCAGGGGAGTTTCCAGGAGCGTCTCATCGCCTTCGCAGCCGTGGAGGGTATTTTCTTCTCCGGTTCGTTCTGTTCCATCTTTTGGTTGAAAAAACGCGGGCTCATGCCGGGCCTCAGCTTCTCGAACGAATTGATTTCCAGGGACGAAGGGTTGCATTGCGATTTCGCCTGCCACCTGTACACCCAGCATGTGGCAAATAAGTTGCCCAAGGAGCGTGTCATTGAGATCATCAAAGATGCCGTGGAGATTGAAAAAGAGTTTGTGACGGATGCCTTGCCGGTAAACCTCATTGGCATGAACTCCGTGCAAATGTGCCAGTACATTGAGTATGTAGCCGACCGCCTGATCAACGAGCTTGTGGGCGAAAAGGTGTACGGTGCCACCAACCCGTTCGACTTCATGGACATGATCAGCCTGCGCGGAAAGACCAATTTCTTCGAAAAACGCGTGGCCGAATACCAGAAAGCCGGTGTGATGAAGAGCACGGAAAAAGAAAGTGCTCCGAAGTTTTCACTGAACGAGGATTTTTAATACATTCGAAAACATTTTTTAAACTTTTTGTTTACCACAACCTGCTAACTCATGCTCGTAGTAAAACGTGACGGACACCGGGAGTCCGTAAAGTTTGACAAGATCACGGCCCGTATTGAAAAACTCTGCTACGGTTTAGATCCCAACTTTGTCAACCCAGTAGAGGTGGCCATGAAAGTGATCAATGGCTTGTACGATGGCGTATCCACGCAAGAACTGGACAATCTCGCAGCGGAAATTGCCGCTACGATGACCACCAGGCACCCTGACTTTGCCAAGCTGGCAGCCCGCATTGCCGTGAGTAACCTCCACAAGGTTACCAGTAAGTCGTTCTCCAGCACCATGAAGCGGCTCTACACGTATGTAGATCCGAAAACCGGTCACAATGCCCCGCTCATCTCCAAGGAAACCTGGAAAGTCATTCATGAGCATGCGGCTGAACTGGACGAGGCCATCATCTATGACCGCGACTTCAGCTACGACTACTTCGGCTTCAAAACGCTGGAGCGTTCATACCTGATGAAAATTGACAACAAAGTGGTGGAGCGCCCGCAGCATTTGCTGATGCGCGTAGCCGTGGGTATTCACGGAGAAGATATTCCCGCAGCCATTGAAACCTACAATCTGTTGTCGGAGAAATGGTTTACCCACGCCACGCCCACCCTGTTCAATGCCGGCACGCCAAGGCCCCAACTGTCGAGCTGCTTCCTGCTAACGATGAAGGATGACAGCATTGATGGTATTTACGATACGCTGAAAAACTGCGCGAAAATTTCGCAGAGTGCCGGGGGCATTGGTCTGAGCATTCACAACATCCGCGCAAAAGGCTCCTACATCAAAGGCACGGGCGGCAGCAGCAACGGCATTGTGCCCATGCTGCGCAATTTTGACATGACGGCCCGCTATGTCGATCAGGGCGGAGGCAAGCGCAAAGGAAGCTTTGCCATTTACCTGGAACCCTGGCACGCTGACATTTTCGATTTCCTGGAATTGAAAAAGAACCACGGTAAAGAAGAATTGCGTGCCCGCGATTTGTTCTACGCCCTCTGGATCCCCGATCTGTTCATGAAGCGGATCGAAAACAACGAGATGTGGTCGCTTTTCTGCCCCAACGAAGCACCCGGTCTGGCCGATTGCTATGGCGAGGAGTTTGAGCGTTTGTATGAAAAGTACGAGAAGGAAGGCAAGTTCCGCAAACAGGTAAAGGCACAAGATCTGTGGTTCGAGATTCTGGAATCGCAGATTGAAACCGGCACCCCGTACATGCTGTACAAAGATGCCGCGAACAAAAAATCAAACCAGAAAAACCTGGGTACGATCAAGAGCAGCAACCTGTGCACGGAAATCATCGAGTACACCTCGTCCGATGAAATTGCGGTGTGCAATCTGGCGTCTATCGCGCTGCCCAAGTTTGTAACAGAAGACGGAAAATTCGATCATCAGAAGTTGTACGAAATCACGAAAGTGGTAACCCGCAACCTGAACAAGGTGATCGATATCAACTTCTACCCGGTACAAGAGGCCCGCAACAGCAACATGCGGCACCGCCCGATCGGCATCGGTGTACAAGGATTAGCGGATGCGTTCATCATGCTGCGCATGCCGTTTGATTCACCCGAGGCGCGCGGCCTGAATGAGGACATCCATGAGACCATTTACTTCGCAGCCATGGAGGCTTCGATGGAGTTGGCCAAAATCAATGGCCCGTATGAAACCTTCAAGGGTTCACCGGTGAGCAAGGGCATTTTCCAATTCGACATGTGGGGTGTTACCCCTAAGAGCAACCGCTGGAACTGGGAACAACTGAAGCAGGACGTAAAACAATACGGTGTGCGCAATTCCCTGTTGCTGGCACCGATGCCTACCGCATCGACTTCGCAAATTCTGGGCAACAACGAGTGCTTTGAGCCGTATACGAGCAACGTCTACACCCGCAGAACACTTTCGGGTGAGTTCATCGTGGCGAACAAACACCTGATGAAGGATCTGATCAGTCTCGGCTTGTGGAGCGAAACCATGCGCCAGAAGCTGATTTCGACCAACGGTTCGGTGCAACCCATTGCCGAGATTCCGCAAAACATCAAGGACATCTACAAGACGGTGTGGGAGATTTCGCAGAAGGCGATCATTGACATGAGTGCCGACCGCGGAGCCTACATCTGCCAGAGTCAGAGCTTGAACATTCACCTGACGGATGCCAACTTCGGCAAGCTGACCTCTATGCATTTCTATGCGTGGAAGAAAGGCTTGAAAACCGGCATGTATTATTTACGCACAAACGCAGCTGCGGATGCCATCAAGTTTACGCTCGATAAATCCGCGCTCACGCAGCCCCAGGTGGCCACGGCAGCCGTGGCAGCTCCGGCCGCTGAGGTGGCGGCTGTAGCCCAACCCGTGGTGACCGAAGTTCAGCAGCAATTGAACTACGAAGCCCGCCCGGTGGCCAGCTACGAGCAAAAGTTGGCCGACATGGCCTGCTCGCTGGATAATCCAGATGCCTGCGAGGCTTGCGGATCGTAAAACTGTAACTCAACAGGTAAACCAAAGCCCCGCAATTGCTGGGCTTTTTTTATCGGCTATACCGTGGAGGCTCCCTGCTTGATTTCCTCCACCACCCCGGGATCAAGCAAGGTCGTGATGTCGCCCAGGTTGGTGGTGTCGCCTTCGGCAATCTTGCGCAAAATTCTGCGCATGATTTTGCCGCTGCGGGTTTTGGGCAGGCCGGTGACAAACTGAATTTTATCGGGCTTGGCAATAGGTCCAATGATTTTGGACACAATATCTCGGATTTCGTTGCGCAGGTGTACCGGCTCATGAACCGGGTCATAGGTAACCACAAACGCATAAATGCCTTGACCTTTAATGTCATGAGGGAAGCCCACCACCGCGGTTTCGCACACGGCTGAGTGCTCGTCCACGGCACTCTCGATTTCGGCCGTGCCCAGGTTGTGGCCACTTACAATGATGATGTCATCCACGCGGCCGGTAATGCGGTAGTTGCCGTCTTTATCGCGCTTAGCTCCATCACCCGTAAAGTAATAGCCGGGAAAGGTTGAAAAATACGTATCGCGGAAACGCTGATGATCGCCATAAATGGTACGCGCGATGGATGGCCACGGAAATTTGAGCACGAGACGACCTTCGGCCTCGGGTGTGGTCACTTCGTTGCCCTGCTCGTCCATAATGGCGGGCTGCACGCCCGGCAGGGGCTGGGTTGCGTAGGCCGGAATCAATTTGGTGATTCCGGGGATTGGCGAAATCAAAACGCCACCGGTTTCCGTTTGCCACCAGGTGTCAACAATCGGGCATCGGCCTTTGCCAATGTTGTCGTTATACCAATGCCAGGCCTCCTCGTTGATGGGTTCGCCTACCGTACCTAACAATTGCAGAGAATCTAATATTTGCCGCTGAACAAAACTGAGCGGTGCCTTTTCCAGCGAGCGAATAGCCGTTGGCGCGGTATAAAAAATATTCACGCGATGCCGATCGACCACTTGCCAGAACCGGCCCCAGTCGGGCCATGAAGGCACACCCTCGAACATGACGGTGGTGGCGCCTGATGATAACGGGCCGTAAAGAATATACGAGTGGCCGGTGATCCACCCCACATCGGCTGTGCACCAATACACCTGACCGGGTTGATATTGAAACACCGTTTGGAAGGTATAGCTGGTATACACCGCGTAGCCACCACAGGTGTGAACCATGCCTTTTGGCTTGCCGGTGGACCCGGAGGTGTAAAGAATAAACAGCAGGTCTTCGGCATCCATTTCCTCCGCTGCGCAGGCGGGGGCCATTTGGCCGACAGCATGTTGCCACCAGATGTCACGCGCGGGCTTCATGTGCGGCTTGCTGAACAAGCGCTCAGCCACCACTACACGTTCCACGGAGGGGCAGCGCTCCAGCGCTTCATCAACAATAGCTTTCAGGTTAATCGTCTTATCACCGCGGTAGGCGCCATCGGCCGTCAGCACCATTTTACAGCCGGCATCGTTGATGCGATCCACCAGCGAGCCGGCCGAAAAGCCCGCAAAGACAACGGAGTGCACCGCGCCAATACGTGCACACGCCAGCATGGCATAGGCCACCTCGGGAATCATGGGCATGTAGATACAAACCCGATCCCCTTTTTGGATCCCTTGCGCCCGCAACATGTTGGCCACGCGGCACACCTGCTGATGCAACTGGGCATACGTGATGGTAAGAGAATCATCATTGGGGTTGTTCGGCTCCCAGATAATTGCGGGCTGATTGCCTTTCGTGGCGAGGTGGCGGTCAATACAATTTTCCGTAATGTTCAGTTTGCCTCCGATAAACCATTTTACTTCCGGTTTATGAAAATCCCACTCCAACACCTTATCCCACCGCTTGCGCCAGGTGAGCCCGCTGGCTATGGCTGACCAGAAGTCTTCCGGATTGGTAATGGCCTGTTGACAAGCCGAGTGGTACTCCGATAGCGAGCGCACGATGTTCATAGAAGGCAGATGAATGAAGAAAGATAATGGGCTTTGCGTTGAATTTCAAAAACCGGCAGGGACAGAGTGCCGCCATGTGCGGGATTTGAGCGTACAATAGGGCGTACAACATGTGGCGGGCAGGCCCGCCCGCCCTCACAACAGATAACCAGACGCAACAGCCGCCAGAGCACCGACCACCGCCACCGCTAATTTCCGGAAATTAAAATGGTGATCGGGGCTGCTCTCGAAAACAATGGTGGTGGAGATATGCAGGAAATTTCCGCACACCAGCGCATACAAGTACATCAAACCGCTGTCCGTCAACACTTGCGTCTCGACAAAATAGGAACTGAGCAAAAGCCCGGCCGGGGCGGCCAATGAAAAAATCAACAAATAAAGCACCGCAGTCTTCCGCTGAATCTGATGGGTGAGAACCGCCATAAGTGCAAATGCAGCGGGTGCCCGATGCAACGCGATACCCAACAGAATGGCGTGAGGATCGTACACCGGGCTCATCGTAACCGGTTGGGCCAGCATGGCTCCCTCCAGGAAGGCATGCACACACAAGGCCAGCAACAAAACAATAGCCGCCACCGGCTTGTGGTGATGACCGTGGTGAGCTGCTTGATTATGCGAATGCGCATGGATATGACCGTGCTCAATTCCTGCTGAGAAATATTCGAGCAGCTGTTGCAAAAAAAAGCCAGCCAATACAAACAACCCAATGGCATTGACCTGACCAAACTCCAGGTAAAGCTCGGGCAGCACATGCGTAACGGTTATGGAGAACAGGTAAGCCCCGGCAAATACCAACAGCAACTTGAAATTACCGGAGCTACGCCCCGGCACCAGGTAAATGAGCAAACCCGCCAGCAACGGAGTGAGAAAGAGGACTGCGAGTTTAAGGGCCATGCGGCTTTAACGATTGAGGGTAAGGTAGGGACGGATGCCTTCCGTTGAAAATGTCTTTAGCCCATCCGGCTCGGAATAGATCAGGAAACCTTGCAATTCGGGATGCTGCTGTAATGTTGCCTTTGCTTTTTCCAATCCCATTACCATAAGAGCCGTGGCCCAGGCATCGGCCGTGGCCCCGTCCTGTGCAAAAACCGAGGCGCTCAATAAATTGTGCTCAACCGGGAAGCCCGTAGCGGGGTCGATGGTGTGCGAAAACTTCTGGCCGTTCACGATCCGGTAATTGAAATAGTTGCCGGACGTGGTGAACGATTGATCGCGCAAGCTGACGTTGGCAATAAAAAACTGGTTGGCATAGTCCGAATTGGGATCCAGGATTCCGATCTCCCAGGGCTTTCCGGTTTCCAGATTCTTGCCGATGGCCATACCTTCCCCTCCTAACTCAACCAGCATGTTTTTAATTCCCTTCGAGGCAAGAAAATCTACAATGACATCGGCTCCATAGCCCTGGCCAATGCCGCCAAAATCAAGTTGAACGCGCGGGTCAAGCTTCCACACACTGTCACGGTTGAACTGGAGCTTTTCAAACCCCACCAGCCTGCGGATGGAATCAACTTGCAAGCTGTCCGGGTTCAAGGGCTTGGCCGGCCCAAATCCCCAGGCATTCACCAGGGGCATCACCGTGGGGTCGTACGCGCCTCCGGAAGCTTTCACTACCTCCAGCGATTTGGCCAGCGGAGGATAAAAATAAGGCAACTCGAAGCGAACCGAGTTCTGGGTATAGTTGAAACGCGAGATATCAGAACTGGGGTCGTAGGTGTTGATGCACCGGTTAACCAAGAGCAACAGGGAGTCGATATCATCCTTGAAGTTGCGCTTTTCGCGATCGAAATAGGTGATGTGGTACGAAGTACCCATAGTAGCACCTTCAATCTTTACAGCCTCCTGTTGCTGGTTGGCGCGGTAGAAATAAACAGCCACCACAGCCAGCACCAACACAATCGAATACAGGGCGTTTTTCGCGCGGTTCGTCATCGTTCTTGATAAAGGCGTGCAAGTTAGAAAGGGAAAGGATAATGTTGCTAACTTGAACCGGAGAAAACACCATGCGCGAAGACTATCTGAAGGGTGATGCCGACTCGCTGAGTCAGGGCGAGCGGGAAGTGGAAAAAGCTTTACGGCCGTTGTCGTTCCACGATTTCACCGGCCAGCAAAAAGTAGTGGATAACATAAAGGTTTTTGTAGAAGCCGCCCGGCAACGGGAGGAATCGCTCGACCACGTTTTGTTGCACGGCCCGCCCGGGTTGGGGAAAACCACCCTCTCGTTCATTATTGCCAATGAGTTGGGCGCCAATATCAAGATTTCATCGGGCCCGGTGCTGGACAAACCGGGCGATCTGGCCGGCCTGCTGACCAACCTGGAACCGCACGATGTACTTTTCATTGATGAAATACACCGGCTCAACCCCGTGGTGGAAGAGTATTTGTACTCGGCCATGGAGGATTTCCGCATAGACATTATGCTGGATAGCGGCCCCAACGCGCGGTCGGTCCAGATTTCATTGAACCCGTTCACCCTAATCGGGGCTACCACGCGGGCGGGGCTCCTCACCTCGCCCCTGCGCGCCCGTTTCGGCATCAATGCCCGCCTGGAGTATTACGACTCCGAATTACTGACTCGCATTATTAAACGCTCGGCCGGCATTCTGAACACGTCCATTCACCCCGATGCTGCGTTCGAGATAGCCCGCAGAAGCCGGGGCACTCCGCGTATCGCCAACAATTTGCTCAGGCGCACCCGCGACTTTGCGCAGATCAAGGGTGATGGTACCATTACACTCGCCATTGCGCAGGTTGCATTGAAAGCGTTGGATGTTGACGAGCACGGTTTGGATGATATGGATAACCGGATCCTCTCCACCGTTATTGAAAAGTTTAAAGGTGGCCCTGTCGGGCTGACTACCATTGCCACGGCTGTTGGCGAAGAAGCGGAGACCATTGAAGAGGTATACGAGCCCTTTCTGATCCAGGAAGGATACCTCAAGCGCACTTCGCGCGGCCGCGAAGCAACCGAACGGGCCTACCAACATTTGAAGATTACCCCGCCCCCTTCAACCAAGGGACCGGGCCTGTTTGATTGATGATGGAGCTGGATCGGTCATCGGAAGTTATTCGTCCGAAGGATGATCGTGCCCGGTTGGTGAAACAAATGGCAGCCGACCTCGGCTTCAATTTCTGCGGAATATCCAAAGCCGAATTTCTCGAAGAAGAGGCCCCGCGCCTGGAAGAGTGGCTGAACCGCGGCTACCAGGGCCAAATGAAATATCTGGAAAACCATTTTGACAAACGCCTGGACCCGCGCTTGTTGGTGCCGGGCGCCAAGTCTGTGATCAGCTTGCTGTATAACTACTACCCAGCGGCTGACCTGGCCCGGGAAAACGGCTTGCACATTGCCAAGTATGCCTATGGTGAAGATTATCACTTTGTCATCAAGGACAAACTCAAAATATTTCTGAACCGGTTGCGCGAAAAAATCGGAGACCTGGATGGTCGCGCATTCGTAGACTCGGCACCGGTTCACGAACGCGCGTGGGCGCAAAAGTCGGGTTTGGGATGGGTGGGCAAGAACAGCTTGTTGCTCAACCGGCAAATGGGCAGCTTCTTCTTTCTTGCCGAATTGATCGTGGACCTTGAACTGGAACCCGATGGGCCGGTTAAAGATTACTGCGGCACCTGCACGGCCTGCATGGATGCCTGCCCTACGGAGGCCATACCGGAGCCTTACGTGGTTGATGGCAGTAAATGCATTTCGTACTTCACCATCGAACTCAAAGAGGAGATTCCGGATGCGATGAAGGGCAAATTTGAAAACTGGATTTTCGGTTGCGACATCTGCCAGGATGTGTGCCCGTGGAATCGTTTTACGCAACCCCACCGGGAGCCGCGTTTTGCCCCACCCGAAGAGTTGGGAACGATGACCAAACGCGAATGGATTGAACTTACGGAAGACGTATTTGAGAAGCTGTTCCGCAAATCACCGGTGAAACGCACCCGTTTTGAGGGGTTGAAACGCAACATCCGGTTCGCCCTGAAAAAATAAGTCCCGCTTGTTGGCGGGACGATTTTTCATTTCGATGATGGGATAACTACACAACCACAAAACAGCGATTCAAGATCGCCTGGTATTGACCCCCAAAGTTGGCATAGCACCAACTTCTGAGTTCCTGTACTTCCTCCGCGATCAGCGCCTTGATCGCCTTGCGCAACTCTTTCTCAAAAAGCCACGCATCAAAGCTCACCCGGGTGAGCACCGTCTTCACATAACTAAGCATGATGTTTCAACTAAATCAGGTGAAGTAGAGTCTTATCAAATTCGGTGTGGATTTTGGGCTTGATGAAGTGAAGTAAAATAAAAAAATCAAGAGTGAAAAGAAGAACCTACTTTTGCATTATGCAACTTGTTGCGCAACGTATTGCAATGGTCAAACAGCTGAATCTTGCGGTATTTTGGGCAATTACATTTTTGTTAAAATTTTCCGCTTCGGCACAAAATCCGGCTATCCAGGTTACCCTGGGCCCGGATGAAATTGGCGAGAACCAGGCCTGGACAATTACGGTAACGGTCAATAACGAACAGTTGCGCAGTTACGACAATTTTCCCGACATAAACGGCATGCGCAAACGGGGTGCGTCCACCCAATCACAAACCAGCATCATTAATGGGCAAATGAGTTCCTCTCAAAGCGTCATTATGACGTACACTCCCCTGCAACAGGGCATGATCACCGTGCCCGCGTTCAAGATGAAGGTGAATGAACAAATCATTTCGGTCTCCGGTAAGAAGGTTAAAGTCGGGCCGGCCGTCCAGCAGCGGTCCACCGATCCATTCCGCGGACTCTTCGATCGCGACCCCTTTTCCGATGCCTACGGGCGCGGTGAAACGGAGTTCGTGGAGGTGAAAGAGGATGCGTTACTGGCTTTATCCACCACGGCAGACGAGGTGTATGTGGGCGAAGGATTCACGGCAACTTTATCGTTTCTTGTCTCGGAGAGCAACCGCGCGCCCATGCAGTTTCACGACCTAGGCAAACAACTGGCTGACATCCTGAAAAAACTGCGGCCGGCCAATTGCTGGGAGGAAAATTTCAACATTGAGAATATTGAGGGCGAGCAAGTTCAAATTGGTGGGCGGAACTACACCCAGTATAAACTGTACCGCGCCACGTTTTATCCTCTCAATAATCAGCCCGTGGTCTTTCCCAGCGTTGGCCTGGAAATGATCAAGTTCAAGGTGGCGAAGAACCCCAGTTTTTTTGGGCAGAACCGCCAGGAGGCGTTCAAGACTTTTTATTCCAAACCGAAAACGGTTAAAGTGAGAGACCTGCCGGCCCACCCCCTGCGCGATGGCGTTGCCGTAGGCGACTATCGCTTGCAAGAAAAAATTACTACAGCCGAAGTTACGACAGGCGAAAGTGTGGCGTACGAGTTTTCCATTGGCGGAGAGGGGAATATTTCAGCTATCGACAAACCCGCAGTGCCGCCTCAAACGGATTTTGACATTTATGATCCGAACGTGCGGCAAAATATTAATCGTGAAGCGGGGCGCGTAACCGGGTCCAAGTCATTTAGCTACTTCCTGGTGCCCAAAGAGCCGGGCGACTACCCGCTGGCCAACCTCTTTCAGTGGATATATTTTAATCCGGTAAAGAAGAAATATGACACGCTGCGTTCGGGCATTACCCTGCGCGTAACGGGAGAGAGCCAACACAACCAAACCATCGAGAGCGTAGATGCCGGAACATTCTACGATCAAATCAATCAGGCGGACAACAACTTGCAGGCCAACCAGCGCACCGATCCGATGAACTGGGTGGTCGCGGTATTCCTGGTTTTGGTAGCCGGGCTGACCACGTTTGTCCTGGTTCGCAAACAGGCCTGACCAACCGTGCAGAAAAATTTCTGATTCCCCGCGCTTAGGGTTACTTTAGCAGGAATGAATAGCTACGGTAAACTCTTTCGCATTACCTCCTTCGGAGAAAGTCATGGACCCGCGATTGGCGTGGTGATAGACGGTTGCCCGGCCGGACTGCTGATGGATGAAACATTCATTCAACAGGAACTGGACCGGAGAAAACCCGGACAATCCAAAATCACCACGCAGCGAAAGGAAGATGACACCTTTCGCATATTGAGTGGGGTGTTCGAGGGAAGAACCACCGGGATGCCCTTGGCGATTATCATCGACAACGAGGATCAGCGCAGCAAAGATTATCGTCATCTCGAAAATACATTTCGGCCTTCGCATGCCGACTACACGTATGAAGCCAAGTATGGCACACGTGACCATCGCGGGGGAGGTCGCAGCTCCGCTCGGGAAACGGCTGCCCGCGTAGCGGCCGGTGCGGTTGCCAAGCTACTGTTAAAGGCCTATGGCGTGGAGTGCCGCGCCTATGTCTCGCAGGTGGGCGATCTCCATGCGCCACCTTACACGGCACTTGATCTGGCCCGAACCGAAGACAACATCGTTCGATGCCCGGATGCGGCCACGGCCGAAAAAATGATTGCGCTGATTGATCAGGTAAGACTGGATCGCGATACCATCGGTGGTGTGGTGACCGGTGTCATTCAGGGCGCGCCCGTGGGGTTGGGTGAACCGGTGTTTGACAAACTGCACGCAGAATTAGGCAAAGCCATGCTCAGCATCAACGCGGTTAAGGGTTTTGAATACGGCAGCGGGTTTGAAGGCGTTCGCTTGCGCGGCTCGCAACACAACGATGAGTTCTATGCTGATGGTGATCGCATTCGTACCCGAACCAACCACTCCGGTGGTGTGCAGGGCGGCATTTCAAACGGAGAGGATATCTATTTCAATGTTGCCTTCAAGCCCGTGGCTACCATCATGCAAGATCAGCAGAGTGTTGATAAAGAAGGGCATGAAGTAACCGTGAGCGGGAAGGGCCGCCACGACCCCTGCGTGGTACCGCGAGCCGTACCCATCGTGGAAGCCATGGCGGCTCTGGTTATGGCCGATTTTATCTTGCGGGCAAGGACTTCTAAGATTTGATTAAAAGACATCTACACCAAATACTGCCACTAAGGACACCACGGGCACTAAGAATCCAAGAAAAAAGCTAGGAGCCAAAAACCGAAACTTCGTGCCTTAGTACCTTGGTGGCAAAAATTTAGGGTCGCCACTAAGACACAAAAGCACTAACAATTCAAGAGATAAGCTAGGAGTCAAAAAGCCGAAACTTCGTGCCTTAGTGCCTTGGTGGCAAAAAGCCGTGAGGCCATCAAATTTGCACCTTGGCTGAACAAAAGCGAAATTCCGACCGAGTGAAGTTTGAAAAATTAACGGACCAAGAGGAGGCAATTGGCAGGGCCATCGTCAATGCAGCCTTTAAAGTTCACGCTGAACTTGGCCCCGGCCTTCTCGAAAAGGTCTATGAGGTTTGTATTACTCACGAACTGAGGAAATCGGGCTTGATTGTCGCACGGCAACTGGATGTGCCCATCCAATATGACGGCATCGTGTTTGATGAAGGGCTGCGCTTAGACCTTTTGGTTGAGAACCTTGTGATTGTAGAAATAAAGGCGGTAGACCTGGTTAATCCGGTTTGGCAGGCTCAGGTATTAAGCCATCTTAAGTTGACCAAAAAACGACTCGGCTTTTTAATTAACTTCAACGTTCCGAAAATTAAAGAGGGTATCCAAAGGCTAATTTTGTGATGGTCCTTGCCACAACGACACAAAGACACAAAGTTCTACCGAGCGACAATCAGCTGTTGCTCAAAAACAGGATTCTGATAGCCATTTGGGTGACGGCAGTAGCTCTTTTTTTACAATGCAATAGTTCTCTCGGGCAAGTCTACACCGTGGAAACGGTGCCCAACACCAAGTTGGTGAACAACAGCTATGTGAGCGATCCGGCCGGACTATTGAACGCGTACACTGTTTCCGAAATCAACGGGTTGCTCGATAGTTTGGAAAAAAAGGCAACCGCGCAGGTGGCGGTGGTCATGCTGCCCTCCATTGGTGATGCCGATCGGTTTGAGTTTGCCCAAGCCTTGTTCCGGAAGTGGGGCATTGGGCAGAGTGGAAAAGATAACGGCCTGCTGATCCTCGTCATTGAGGACCAACGTAATATTCGGTTTCACACCGGTTATGGGCTTGAAGGCGTTTTGCCAGACGCCATCTGCAAACGCATTCAGCAAGATTTCATGGTACCGCATTTCAAAAATGCGGACTACAACACCGGCATGCGCGAAGGAATGAAGGAAGTGTATCGAAGACTCACCTCGCCCGAAGCGGTGGCCGAAATTTACGATGACGGTGGGGCACCCGAAACGCGAAACTGGTTTGTATTGGTTGGCTTCCTCTGGATGGTGACTGCCTTCGTGATGTTTTTTGTCGCCTGGGGGTACAAGAAATTCAAGAAAAGTGCACCCACCTTGCGCATCTTAATTCCCATGTGGCAATGGCTTCTGCTCTATGCGGCAATCCCCCTGGCCTTTTTCATGGTGGCTTATGAGGCGGACATCCACCCAGGCCTTTTCTTTGGCGCCCTGTACGCCTTGGCTACGTTGTTCCTAGTGGAGCGCTACAGTCGTGTTCAACAACTAGCTCAACCGGTGTTGGCGCGTGGAAAGTTTCAGGAGGTGTACGGCTTCCTTATCCGCCAGCGGGCCTACTGGAAAGTGGCATCTGTCTTTTTTCCCATTCCTGTTTGGTTTCTGGCGCGCAAACTCAACGAGCAAGCCCACGATTACCGGAACCGACCTCGAAATTGTGTCAAATGTGGTGCCGTCACAACCAAGTTGTCCGAACAACAGGAGGATGAGTTTTTGCAGAGTGGCCAGCAAGCGGAAGAAAAAATCGGGGCGGTGGATTATGACGTATGGAAATGTTCGTCTTGCGGAGCCGTAGAGTTACTGAGCTACCCGAATGAAAAGGCCCGGTATACGGCCTGCCCCAAGTGCCGGTTTATTACGTATCAACATACGGGCAAACGCGAACTGGAGGCAGCCACTTACGCCAGCTCCGGCCGGGGTGAAGAAGAGTTTGTATGCCTGCACTGTGGCTTTGTCCATCTCATTCCGTTTGTTATTCCCATGCTGGTCGCCTCCTCTTCGTCCGATAGCTCATCTTCGTCAAGCGACAGTGGCGCCAGTTGGGGTGGTGGAGACTCCGGTGGCGGTGGAGCCGATAGTAGCTGGTGACTATGCTGAATCAATACATACAACAGTTTGAGGCCGTCTATCGCAATCAACCCTGGTATGGCGATAACCTGCTATCGGTGCTGGAGGATGTAACCGATGCCGAAGCGTTCACACGTCCGGCACCTCATCTGAATAGCCTGGCTGAGCTTGTTGCTCACGTGATCTACTGGCGTCAGTCCTTAATCAAACGATTGGAGGGAGATACTTCCTTCAAAGCGTCAATGAAAAGCGAACATAATTGGCCTCCGCTGGCCTCCTTGAAAAGCACGGGCTGGCCTGCGTTACGCCTTCAGCTGGAGCAAACGCAGCAACAACTCTTGAAACTACTTCAGCGCCATGACGAAACCGTATTGCAGGAGCCGTACCGCACTGGCACGTCCGTTCAACAACTCATCGAGGGCGTACTTCAGCACGATATCTACCATCAGGGGCAGATGGCGTTAGTCAAAAAGATGGTTCGCCAGCTGTAATCCTGTGCATTCTCCCGATTTTCTTTAGTAAACTTACCCGAAATACCGGCCATGGAACCTTCTGCACAACCCCCGAAAAAGAGTCGACTCACCTTATATATCGTTATTGCCTTGTTCGTGGGGATTGGTGCGGGGTTCGTGCTCAACAAAACCTATGTTCAGGAGCATAATGCCACGCTGGCCTCCCTTCAAACTTCGCTCATCCAGATCAATCAATCTCTGGCAGCCCAACCCGACAGCGCCACACGGGTTGATTTGCTCGCCCAGAAGAAAGACCTCTCCCGGCAGCAAAGCGAAGTGCTCGCGGCACGCGACAAAAAGGTAGAACCCTTTTCCATCTTGGCTGACATTTTCCTTCGCCTGATCAAAATGATTGTGGCCCCGCTCGTGCTCACCACCCTCATTGTAGGCGTTGCCAAATTGGGTGACATCAGTTCGGTGGGTCGTATTGGGGGCAAAACGCTGCTTTGGTTTGTTGGGGCATCGCTGATGAGTTTGCTGTTGGGCATGATCCTGGTCAACATCTTTCAACCGGGCATTGCCATGAACTTACCGCTGCCGGATGCGGGTGAAGATATTGGTCTATCGCAAGGTGGCATGTCGCTTAAAAACTTTTTGTATCACGTGTTCCCCACCAGCGTAATTGAGGCTATGGCGAAGAATGAGATTCTTCAGATTGTCGTTTTCTCGCTCTTCTTTGGCGTGGCCACGGCCGCCATTGGCGAGCAGGGTAAAATCGTTATCCAGTTTCTGGATGCCGTGGCGCATGTCATTCTAAAAGTGACGGGCTACGTGATGAACCTCGCCCCGATTGCGGTGTTTGGTGCCATGGCGGCCATCATTGCCAAACAGGGTCTCGGTATTCTCACCACCTATTCCATTTTCATTGGCGAATTCTACTTCGGACTGCTCGTATTGTGGCTGCTCCTCACGTTGGCCGGATTTCTGATGATTGGCAAACGGGTGATCAACCTTTTGCGCACAGTAAAAGAACCCATCATACTCGCCTTCAGCACCTCAAGTAGCGAGGCGGCATTTCCCAAAACGATGGAGTTATTGCAAAAATTTGGCTGCAAGGATAAGATCGTGAGTTTTGTACTGCCGTTAGGTTATTCCTTCAACCTTGACGGCAGCATGATGTACATGACCTTTGCATCACTGTTCATCGCACAGTCGTATGGCATCGAACTTTCCATTGCTACGCAGATCAGCATGTTGCTGGTGCTCATGCTCACCAGTAAGGGCATTGCCGGGGTGCCGCGCGCATCTCTTGTGGTAATTGCCGGCACGCTGGCCACGTTCAACATTCCGGAAGCAGGTCTCGCGTTGTTGCTGGGTATCGATCCCCTGCTGGACATGGGCCGCAGCGCCACCAACGTGGTGGGCAACAGTGTGGCGACAGCCGTAGTGAGCAAGTGGGAGAATGCCCTGGGGCAGCCTACGGAGAAGATTTAGAAACCCGTCTTTACTAACCAAATAGTAGCCTGAGTCCGATCACAGTCGGAGCAACCTGGCCGTTGTTTTCACAGCACGATGAACTTTTAACGCTTACCTTTGTTGTTCCAAAAAAGAAAAACATGGTAACGGCTGCTCCAAAAAATATTCACATTTACCTCGAATCGAACCCGAACCCCAACTCGCTGAAGTTTGTGGTGAGTGAAATGCTGGTGCCAGAGGGCATGAGCTTTGACTTCCCTAACCCGGAGGCCGCCCAAAACGCCCCGTTGGCGCAGGAGTTGTTCATGTACCCGTTTGTGGAGCGGGTGTTCTACATGAGCAACTTCGTTACGGTAACCAAAAAAGAAGATGTGGAGTGGATCGAGATCCAGGGCACCATCAAAAATCACATTCAGCAGTTTCTGGAGGCCGGTAAGCTCATTTTGGATATGCCGGATGATGCTGCGCCTGCACAAGAGGAAACCGAAACCATCAAAAAGATCAAGACCATTCTGGACGAATACATCCGCCCTGCGGTGGAACAAGATGGTGGCGCCATCACGTTTCACTCGTACGTGGACAAAATTGTAACGGTAAAACTGCAGGGCTCCTGCAGCGGTTGCCCCTCCTCCACGATCACCCTCAAAGCCGGGATCGAAAATCTGTTCAAGCGCATGATGCCGGAAGACGTTACCGAAGTGGTGGCGTTGGGTTAACCGTATGGAATCTGAAGCATAAAAAAGCGTCAGACCGATTGAGCCGGTCTGACGCCTAAAGGGAGTTTTCGGGGATTTAACTACCCTTCAAATACTTATCCAAAAACTTCAGCACTTCTTCAGCGGCTTTGATGTTGTTTTCTTTCTTTACAAATCCATGACCTTCATCCGGGAAGATGACGTACTCTACGGGTACGTTGTTTTTCTTCGCAGCCGCTACAATCTCGTCCGATTCAATCTGGAGCACGCGCGGGTCGTTGCTGCCCTGCAATACAATAAATGGCTTCTTGATTTTTTCGGCATGGAAGAGCGGTGACTTGTTATAGAGAGCTACCGAATCTTTCACCGGATCGCCCATCTCGGTGTAGAGCGCCTCACGGAAGGACGTCCACCACGGGGGAATGCTCTTGAGCGTGCGCAGCCAGTTGGTGACGCCAAAGTAGTTTACGCCTACATTAAACTCATCGGGCGCAAAGGCGAGGGCGGCCATTACCATGTAACCACCATAGCTGCCGCCCGAAATACCAATCTTTTGCGCATCGATAAAATCCAGCGACTGCAGATATTGCTTGCCGGCAATACAATCTTTTAAATCTTCATTACCATGGCGTTTATCATCGGCTGCAAAAAACGTTTTGCCGTAGCCCGAGCTGCCGCGGTTGTTCACCGCCAGTATCGCATACCCATGATTGACCCAATACTGATACTCTGAATCAAAGTTCAACCGGGTTTGCCCACCGGGGCCGCCATGTACTTCAACCAACGCAGGTACTTTCTCACCCGGCTTCAATCCCTTGGGTTTGTATAAAATACCCGGAATCGTCATCCCATCAAACGACTTGAACCGCACCACCTCAGCCGTTACCAAATCTTTCGGATCAATCTCAGCACTTAGCGTGTTGGTCAGCTGCTTGATCTCGCGGGTTTCGAGGTTGTACAAAAACAGGTTTCGCGGAGCATTGGAAGCGCTAACATAAAACGTCATCAGTTTTTCGCTGTCGGAAATATTTACTCCGGATACGTCTCCGGCAGGCAGGCCAGCGATCTCCAGGGGCTTTCCGTTCTCATAAATTTTTACCTCCGTACGGGCATCGTTGTTGATGGCCACCACTCGGTACTTGCCGGTGCGCGACTGGTAGGCAAACATGATGTCCCACGGGGCTTCTTCTACTTTGGCTTTGGCTCCGGTGGCAATATCGTAGCTGGCCAGGTAGGCAAACTCGCTGCCTTCATCTGTGAGGAAGTACAGCGTTTTGCCATCGAGGCTGAAGTATTGCGGGTTGAACGACATGTCGCCTTCGTGTTGCGAAATATGTTTCATTTGCTTGCTCTGCGTATCGAGCAGGTACATGTCGTTGTTGTTGGTGGTAATGGCCTTGGTGAGCGCAATGTAGCGGCCGTCATTGGAGACTGCAGCCGGATCATATCCCTCCTTGTTCTGGTAGATCATGGAAGACGCAAACACATTACCCTCCTTGGGGGCCGCAGACACATCCACTTTATAGAGATCAAAGAACTGTTTATCGCGGCTGTTGGACGAATAGTACATCAGCTTCTTGTCGTAGCTCCAGCCATAGAAGTTTGCCTTAGCCGTGGAGTCGGAAATCAGGTCAACGGTGGAGCCATCGGCATCGCGCACAAAAATGTGGTCGATTTCATTGCCGCCTTTGTCCATCGTATATACTACGCGGTCATCGGCCGGAAAATAGGAAGCCGGAAAAACCGATTCCCCGGTTGACGAGGTGAGTTGCTTCTTCTCCATCGTCTTCAGGTCCAGTTCAAAGGCATTGAAGATACCCGTTTCATTGGAGCCCAGAAGAAGTTTAGACTCATCGGGCGAAAACCCCGCGCTGAAGATATTTTTCACATCCATGAATTGCTGGATGGTGTATTGTTTGGGGGGCTGTTGAGACTCCGGAGTCTGGCAGGCTGTAACGGCTACCAGCCATAGGGCTATCAGGCTTGCTTTTTTCATGGTGTAGTTTGTAAGGAAGACGAAGGTAAAAGGAAAACCCAGAATTCCTCAACAATACAGGTTGAGTACCTTTGTTCATGATTCAGAAAGGGTGTTTACTTGTTTTTCTTTTTATTCGAATAAACGTCATGGGCCAGTCCGTCAGCGTCATGAGCTACAACATTCGGCTCGATACCGAGGTGGATGGCGTTAACCAGTGGAAACACCGGTCGGATCGGGTCATCAAACTGATTCAGGCTAATCTTCCGGATTTCCTCAGTGTGCAGGAGGCACTCGACAATCAAGTCAAAGATCTTCAACGCATGCTGCCGGACTTTGCCGTGGCGGGCGTAGGCCGGGATGATGGAAAAGACAAAGGCGAGTATTCGGCCATTTTCTACCGGAAGTCCAGATTTGAACTTGTGCAACAAAATACCTTCTGGCTCTCGGAGACACCGGAGCAGCCGGGGAGTAAAAGCTGGGATGCTGCCATTACAAGAATTGTGACGTGGATCCGGGTAAAGGAAAAGGCAACCGGCAAAACATTTGCCGTGGCCAACACGCACTTTGACCACATGGGGGTTATGGCCCGCGAGCAAAGTGCCCGGTTGATCAAGGCGAAGTTTAACGCGTATCCGGACCCGCTGATTCTTACCGGTGATTTTAACTGTGAGCCGGGCACCGTTCCTTACCGTATGCTGACTAACCCGGAGGGGTTGACGCTAATCGATAGCCGACCATCGGAGAATCAATCGGGCACCTATTGCGGGTTTGACGTAGGTAAAATGGAATGCCGGACTATTGACTACATTTTTCACTCCACGGATTGGCAGGTCGTCAACTACCGCGTCATCGACTCCAACAACGGAACCTTTTACCCATCGGATCACTTGCCGGTATTCGTAACATTGAAATGGCGCTAGATCGTTAAACGGGCAGAGACTCCCGGTAACTCCGCCCCACCGGAATCTGGTGTGCACCAATGATGATTTTTCCGGACTGAATTTTGCGCAGGTGATCCCGCGCCACGAGATACGATTTGTGGACTCTCACGAGCCGATCGGCCAGCCGGGCTTCCACACTTTTCAACGATCCTTTGACAATCACTTTTTCGTTGCCCACAAATACAATGGCATAATCCTTTAGCCCCTGCACGTGGGTGATGTCATTCAGGTTAACCTTGATTCGCGCGTTACCGGATTTCAGAAAAATTTCATCCACCTGCCGCACGGAGTCGGGGAACACCACCGCCCGTTGTTCCAGGTCACCCAGTTCTTTTTCCAGACGGGCAATTTGCTGCCGTTGCCCGAACCACTCCAGCATTTTATGAAAAGCCAGTGCGATTGCTAAAAACCAGAACGCATTAAACAAAGCAGGTAAGAAACCCGCCCAGTAGTTGCGCAGTTCGAAGTCACCGATGACGTATCCATACGCCCACACATCCCACGTGTTTTGAAGCAAGGTGTACCCTACGAGCAATACGGCCAACAAGCCCGCATACCGGATAAGTCGGCCCCGTTCGGCAAAGGCAGGCCACAGCCATTCCTGGTGCAGTAAACCAATCGTCAAAAGGCCCCCCGTGCGAATGAGCAGCCCGATGAGAAAAAACCCGGTCTCAAATTTTTGGGCGGCATACCGCTGATCGTACAAGAACGCCACCAGCAGAAAAACCCAAAGAACCCACTTTAAGCGCATAACGTCCCGAACTCGTTTTTACAAAAAAGCGCAAAAAAATACGACTGGGCGCTGACGATGGTCGATTAAGTGTGTCATTCGTCTATTTTCCGCGCCTCGGTGCCAACCCGGCCTTTTGAGCTCCGTACATCCGAACAAACTTTGTCACGATGATTCGACTCGCCCTCCTTGTTCTGCTGGCTACACCCGCCCTGGCCCACCCGGGCATCGGCATTGTGATGGATAGCCACGGCAATGTTTACTACACTGACCTTACCCAGGTGTGGAAGGTTACGCCAAACGGCCAAAAGACTATTGCCGTGCCCCGGGTGCATACCCACGAGCTATACGTAGACGACCAGGACAATTTGTACGGTGAACATTTATGGTTCAATGGCGAGCGCCTGAATACCTGGGGACACTATGTTTGGAAGTATTCGGCCAACGGCCTTTTCGAAAAGATTATGCCGGACCGCGCTGGGTTCTCAACTGACTTCAGCTTCGTACACGATCATGCCGGCAATCGCTACCGGGCCGATCGTGACCGCGAATGCCAGACCATTTACCGCACCTCACGCAGGGGCCCTGAAGAACTTCATACCCGGGAGTGTTTTGGTAAAATCGGTTGGCTTAGCATCACCCGCGAGGGCGACCTCATCTTCATGCAGGATCAGCACCGCCTGCGGAAGATGGACAAGAGCGGAAAAAGCAAATCGGTTGGATTTATCGCCAGCAAAGGAACGATGGGGTTATGGGATGACGCTGCCGGCAACATTTACACCGCTACCTATGACGACCGAACCGTGCGCAGATTCACCTCCAAAGGTGAGATGCAAGAAGTGTATACAACAAACTGGCCGTGGGCACCCACCGGTGGGCTGGCCGCCCCGAATGGTGACTTGTGGCTGCTGGAAACAAACCCGCAAAACGAGGTACGCGTGGAGCGAATCTCAAAAAACGGAGTTACAACCATTATTCAATGAAGAGGATCAAATTCTTACTGCCGGTAGTGGTGGTGCTACTGGTAAAACCAAATGCGGGTGCACAGAGCAAAGCGGTAGGTGGTGGCTGCGAAGGTTGCGAGATCATGTACGTGGGTATGCCCAAGCGTATAAATGCAACGGATACCAGCGCAGGATGGAGCGAGACCGGGCAAAAATTACTGATCACCGGTCGTGTGCTGAACCGCGATGGGCGAACTCCGGCACCCAACGTTGTTTTGTACTATTGGCACACGGATGCGAAAGGGCAGTACAGCAATCGCCCGGGGTTAACCGAGGGTGCTCGCAGGCATGGTTACTTGCGCGGGTGGGTGAAGACTGATGCCCAGGGGAAGTACTCCATTTACACGCTACGCCCGGCACCCTACCCGGGTGAGGGAATACCCGCTCACATTCACGTGGTGGTGAAAGAACCGGGCTTGAACGAATACTTCATTGACGACTGGGTTTTTGATGACGACCAACTGCTGACCACGGCCGAACGCAGGAAAATGGAAAACCGGGGAGGCAGCGGTGTATTGCGGATATTACTCAACCGCAATGTGCAGGTTGCCGAGGACAACATCATCTTGGGGCTCAACATCCCCAACCACCCGAATGCGCGATCAACCGCAGCGGTGCAGTCCGGACTGGAAATTGGCGAAGATCAGCCTTCCTTTTCGCCTTATCATGTGTGGGGGCCGGACAAAGGATCACGTGCTTGTCCCGTATGCCAATACGGCCGTTATCAGGGTGTGATCTTTTTCGCGGGTGAAAAAATCAGCCGCAATGAGCTTCGGCAGTGGGCGGAGTTTTTTGAGCGCGAAAGCGTGCAACGCGGACAATATCTGAAAGTGTACATCGTGGGCCAAGCGGCTCAGGCACGTGTATTAGCCGAAATCGGTAGTGAACTAAACCTGAAAAAAGTTGCCCTCACTTATGTGCCCCGTTTTGACGACACCGCCAGCGAAAGCCACCTCAACAAAATCAATCCCGCAGTTTCAAATACGCTGATCGTTTACAACCATCGAAAGATTGTCAACACGTTTGTTAACCTGCCCGCGAACAACGACTCATTCACCGGGGTCATCGGATCACTTGAAACCTCCAAAAGTGACTACGTAGGATTGCGAGAGCCGGATCACCATTAAGTGCCAAAGAGTGAAAGTTGGTGTGAAGCGGCTGTCGAGATTATCTCGGCTGACTCTCCTGATATATGAAAAACGTCTGACTCCTGATACCTCGAAGCAATCGATACACGTGTGTTGCCCGCAACTGGCCGGAAGAGTTCCTCCACCAACTCAGGCCGATTGTTGTTTTTGGAGAGGTGGCCAAGAAACAGGTGCGACATGAACGGTGGCCGATGCTCCAAAAACAACTGCAATGCCTGCTTATTCGAAATGTGACCAAAACCTCCGCGAATGCGATCTTTCAACGGGAGCGGGTAACCACCCGTTTCCAACATGTGTTCATCGTAGTTGGACTCCAAAATGGCCGCGTGGCAGGTTTTGAATGCTCGGATCAAATGATCACAAACACGACCCATGTCGGTAAACACTCCTACCCGAATTCCGTTGTGCTCCACAACAAAACTATACGGGTCATTTGCATCGTGAAACTTGGGCAACGCGGTAACGGTTAACCCGCCAAGTGCGATGGGCTCGTAGGCCTGAAAATGCAAACCGACACCTTCCGTCCAGGCGAGTAATGCATTTCGCCTCGTGGCGTGGGTGACGTATACAGGCACCCGATGGCGCTTGACCAGGCGGTGCAGGCCATTGATGTGGTCGTTGTGCTCATGCGTGATGAAAACGGCCTTCACCTTTTTCATGGACAACTCCAGGCGCTTCATCCGTTTTTCAATTTCGCGGCAGGAGATGCCGGCATCAATCAGCACCGCTTCGTGCTGATTACCGATGTAATAGCAATTGCCATTACTGCCCGAGTTAAGTGAGGCCACTTGCAAACTCATATCACTTCCGGTTTGCCAGGTAAACGCCCCCAAGGATCAACGTCATGGCCGCCACGTGAATCGCCTGAAGGACCTCTCCATCCAACACGCCCCACGTAACCGATACCAACGGCATGATGTACGTGACGGAGGCGGCAAAAACAGGGCTTTGGATCTTAATCAGCTTGTTGAATAATAAGTTAGCTACGGCTGTGCTCATCACGGCCAAGATGGTGAGATAGCCCAGCGCCATCCACGCACCGGGTACGGTTTGCAGTTTGGTAATAAAATCGCTGAACCCAAACAAAATCACCAGGCCCAGCGGAAACACCACGGCCACGGCCATGCTGGTAATGGTGACGGAGCCGTGATGGGGAATGTTGAACTTGATGAAATTGACATTCGCCCCGTACATGGCGCAGGCCAGCACGATGAGGTACGCATAGGGATTTAACTCAACGTTAAATCCGCTGCCACGTGAAAGCGAGAGCAGCATGGCCCCTGCGAAGCTGATGATGATACCGAGGATAACATATCCGCGAAAACGTTGCTTAAAGAAAAATGCCCCGATGATTAATGCCCAAACGGGCGAAAGGCTGTTGAGCGCCCCGGCAAGCGAGCTGTCCAACCGGGTTTGTGCAACACCAAACAGAAAGGCCGGAACGAAAATACCAATGAGTCCAACGAACAAAAAGTTTTTGTACTCCGGTAACTGAACTTCCTTGCGCTTCACCCATGCCAGGGGCAGCAATACAAGACCCGCTACGGAAATACGAATGGCGGCCAACTCCACCGGGTTAAACACAGCAAGGCCTTTCTTGATCAGGATGAAGGATGTACCCCAGATAACAGAAAGGACTATGAGCAGAAAAAATGCGGTACTGCGGTTTTCGTTCATGAGTCAAAAAAAAGATGGGTGACTTCGGCAGTCAATCCGATTCTTGCGGAGTTAAACCGCAACACCCGCATAAAACTCGGTTACTTCATTCAATATAGCGTGCACCTCTTCCACCGTGGGTGCTTCTACCAGTCGGGTTCTAAAGGGTTTGAAGTCAGCAATACCCTTGAAGTAGTTGGTGTAGTGCCTGCGCATTTCGAACACGCCCAGTTTGTCGTCCTTCCAACGAATGGAAAAATCAACATGCTGGCGCGTTACGCGCACGCGCTCCGACATATCAGGAGGCAACGGCCGCTCACCGTGTCGGAGGTAAGATTTGATTTCATTAAAAATCCAGGGGTAACCAATGGCTGCGCGTCCAATCATGACGCCATCCACACCATACCGGTTTTTGTACTCCAGGGCCTTTTGCGGTGAGTCGATATCACCATTACCAAAAACCGGAATGTGCATGCGCGGATTCTCCTTGATCTTACCGATCAACGTCCAGTCCGCGCTGCCCTTGTACATCTGCACACGCGTGCGACCGTGCACCGTCAAGGCTTTAATGCCGATATCCTGCAGGCGTTCGGCCACCTCCACGATATTTTTCGTGTTCTCGTCCCAGCCTAATCGTGTTTTTACGGTTACCGGCAGTGACGTAGCTTTCACGACCTCTTCGGTCATGCGCACCATTTTAGGAATATCTTGCAGAAGGGCTGCCCCTGCGCCTTTGCACGCCACGGCTTTAACCGGGCATCCGTAGTTAATGTCGATCAAATCCGGCCCGGCCGCTGCCGCAATCTCAGCCGCCTCGCGCATGCTGTCAACATTGCCACCAAAAAGTTGAATGCCAATCGGGCGTTCGTATTCGAAGATGTCCAGCTTCTGCTTACTCTTGGCCGCGTGGCGAATCAGGCCCTCACTGGAAATAAACTCCGTGTACATCAAATCGGCACCGCCTTCCTTACATACGGCACGGAAGGGCGGATCGCTCACGTCTTCCATAGGTGCGAGCAGCAAGGGGAAATCTCCCAGATCGATATGACCGATTTTCGCCATATTTGCGCGCAAAAATACGCTTTTTTGGAACAGCCTGCGGACCTTTCTCCTCCCCGCATTAACGGTATACTCTCCGCGTTCATCATACTATTGGTGGCGCTGGCCGGCTTCATCGTGGTGGGGCCGCTGATTGGCTTCTTGATTTCCCTGCCCTTCTTCAACGGAAGTCTGGTTGATTTCACCGAAGCCTTGCGACAACCCCAGGATCACCCGGAGATCAAAGTCCCCTACTTTATCCTTCAGGGGTCAGCCACATTTTTTGGACTGGTCGTTGTGCCCGCCTTGTGGTGGCGATTCCGATTGGGCGAAAAGGTCAACACGTGGTTTCAACCGGCACGGCCGATGGCGCTTAACCTGCTGGTCGTGGCCTTGCTCACGATTATTTTCATGGCGACCAATTCCGTATTTGCCGAGTGGAACGCGGATCTCCATTTGCCGGCCGCATGGAAAGACGTGGAAGAATGGATTCGCTCGCGGGAAGAACTCGCGCTGCGCCTGACACAATTCTTCACCACCTTTGCCAACTCCGGTGAATTCGTCATCGCCTTTGTTGTGATCGCGTTATTACCTGCGGTTGGCGAAGAGATTGTATTCCGGGGCATGATTCAAAAGGAATTAAGCCGCAGCGTTTCGATACATGTAGCGATTTGGATTTCGGCTGCCCTGTTCAGCGCCATACATTTTCAGTTTTTCGGCTTTGTGCCTCGTTTACTCCTGGGTGCCTTGTTCGGCTACTTGTACTACTGGTCGGGCAGTTTGCTGCTGGCCATGTTCGCTCATTTTGTGAACAATGGATTCATTGTCGTTATGCTCCTGTTTTACCAGCGTGGGCAGGTTGAGCTTGATCCCAATAGCACCGAGGCGCTGCCCCTGACGGTGGTGGTGCCGGCAACACTCCTGTTCGCGGCCTTGTTGTTTCAATTCAAACGTCAACAAGCATGACAGCCGTATTGAAGAAGTATTCAAACCTAACCCAGCGCATTATAACCGCTATTATTGGCGCAGCATTGGTGATCACCGGTATTGTCTACAGTGACTGGACGTATTTTATTGTCTTTTTGATCATTTGTACGCTCTCGTTGTGGGAGTTCTATAAACTCAGCGGTTTAGACGGAATGCTGCCGCAAAAAACATTCGGCACGTTGTGCGGAATGGTCTTGTTTTCGTTGTCCTTTTTCATTGAACGCGGTGACATTTCGTACCGGTACTATTTCGCCATTTTTCCATTGGTGTCGTGCGTGTACATGATCAAGCTTTATAAAAAGTTTGAGCGTAAACCTTTCACCAATATTGCCTTCACCTTTCTGGGGATTTTCTATGTAGCGGTGCCGTTCGCACTGCTGAACATTGCCGTTTTCGAGTATGAGTTTTACAACTACCAGATTATGCTGGGTTGCCTGCTGATTCTCTGGGCGTCCGACTCGGGCGCATTTATTGCGGGAACCTGGTTTGGCAAGCGAAAACTTTTCGAGCGCATCTCTCCAAAAAAGTCATGGGAAGGTTTTTTTGGTGGAGCCGTGCTGGCCATGCTGTTTGCCTACGGCATTCCCTACTTGCTAACAGCCATCGGGCAGGAAGCGGTGATTGAGCCCTGGAAATGGCGGGTTATCGGCATCATCATCATTATCGGTGGAACATTTGGGGATCTGGTTGAGTCCTTGCTCAAGAGGAGCATCGAAATTAAAGACTCGGGCACCAGTTTGCCCGGCCACGGGGGCTTCCTCGACCGCTTCGATGGGCTACTGATTTCGGCCCCGTTTATTGTCGCTTTCCTGGAGATATTTTAAGGACTTTTGAGCCGCTCATACACGGCCCGTTTACTGCTTGGTGTCGGATTTTCTCTATCTTTGCAACCGTTTTCGGAAACCACCGAAATCGCAAAATTTAAACTTGAATGGCCTACATTGAACCTGCTCCCCTGGTAGATCGTGAGAACCCGTTTGAAGCCATGATGTCGCGTTTTCGCACGGCTTCGCAAATCCTGGGTTTGGATGAACAAGTGTATAACGTGTTGAAGTCACCGGCCAAGCAGGTGATTGTTTCGCTCCCGGTTACGATGGATGACGGCAGCATCCGGACGTTCGAAGGCTACCGGGTAGTGCATTCCACCATCCTCGGGCCGTCCAAAGGCGGTATCCGGTTTGATCCGCATGTAAACCTTGACGAAGTCAAAGCACTTGCCGCGTGGATGACATGGAAGTGTGCGGTGGTTGACATTCCGTACGGAGGTGCAAAAGGCGGAGTGGCCTGTAACCCGCGCGAAATGTCGGCAGGAGAAATTGAACGCCTGATGCGCGCCTACACGCAGGCTATGATGGATGTGTTCGGTCCTGACCAGGATATTCCGGCACCCGACATGGGTACCGGGCCTCGGGAGATGGCGTGGTTGATGGATCAGTACTCGCGTAACAAAGGCATGACGGTTGCAGCTGTGGTAACCGGCAAACCGATTGTGATGGGTGGCTCCCTCGGCCGCACGGAAGCGACTGGTCGCGGAGTAATGGTAACCACTCTGGCCGCCATGGAGAAACTAAAAATCAATCCGTACAAGGCAACTTGTGCCGTGCAGGGTTTTGGTAATGTGGGTTCATGGGCTGCACGATTGCTCTCCGAGCGCGGCCTGAAGGTGCAAGCCGTCAGCGATATCAGCGGTGCCTACTTTAATGAAAACGGAATCGATATTGATAAGGCGATTGCATACCGCGAAGGAAATAAAGGCACGCTGGAAGGATTTACGGAGGCAACCAAGATACCGGGTGAAGAGTTGTTGACGTTGCCGGTGGAGGTATTGGTACCTGCCGCTACGGAAGACGTAATCACGGCAACCAACGCCCCGAAAATTCAGGCTAAGCTGATTGTCGAAGGTGCCAATGGTCCCACCAGTTCAAAGGCCGACAGTGTGATCTATGAAAAAGGGATTACGGTAATTCCCGACATTCTGGCCAATGCAGGCGGGGTAACCGTATCGTACTTCGAGTGGGTACAAAACCGCCTGGGCTACAAGTGGACGGCTGATCGCGTGAACCGCAGAAGCGATCGCATCATGAAAGATGCCTTCGTCACCGTTTATAAGACCGCCATGGAGTATAAAGTATCCATGCGCATCGCGGCCTACATGGTGGCTATCGATAAAGTGGCCAAAACCTACAAGTTCCGCGGAGGATTCTAATTCCTTACCTGCCCGTGTGGGTTACACTGACTTGACCGTGTCTCGGACAAGAAGGTTTTGCTACTTTTGTGTCGTTAAACTGCGATGATGACGATACATAAAGAAGGGCGAACCCTGCTGTTTGGGCTACTGGTCGTTTTGTTCCTGATCAATTTTGCCGTTTCCTACTTCCTGCCCGAGTTGCGCCTGGTGCAAAACCTGGTCATTGGTGTCAGCGTAATTTTTTATTTGCTCATTCTCCAGTTTTTCCGCAACCCGGTATTCGATATCTCCCGAAACGACAACCAGGTGCTTGCCCCGGCCGATGGCAAGGTGGTGGTGATCGAAGAAACAACGGAAGCCGAATACCTCCGCGACAGGCGAAAGCAGGTGTCGATATTTATGTCACCGGTTAATGTACACGTGAACCGCATGCCGGTGGGCGGAGTCATCAGCTATTTTAAATATCACCCGGGCAAATACCTGGTGGCGTGGCATCCCAAATCCAGTACGGAAAATGAACGCACCACCGTAGTGGCGAAAATGAAAAACGGCACCGAGATCCTGTTTCGACAGATTGCCGGTGCGCTTGCGCGAAGAATCAAGTGCTACGTAAAGGAAGGCCAGCCGCTGCAGCAGGGTGATGAATTTGGGTTTATCAAGTTTGGTTCCCGCGTGGATGTTTTTCTTCCGCTCAACGCCCGCGTTGTGGTTAAACCGGGGGACATCACAAAAGGTGGGCGCACCGTTATTGCCGAATTCTAACTGATTTTGCCGTCTGCAAAAAGAAACGAGACTAACGGGCGTTTTCCGTGCTATATTGGCGTACCTTGCCAACAATGAATCTGAACTTACGTTTTCCCGCGCAACGCCCCGAGTTTTTTGCAACGCTGTCTCAACGCGTCAACGCGTACTTTAAAACCAATCAAATCGAAAGAACTGCGAACACCGAAATGGTCATCAAGACCATCTTCATGTTCTCTCTCTATTTCATCCCCTATTTTCTTGTGCTGTCCGGCTTGTTCACCAGTTGGTGGGCCTTGGCGGCACTTTGTGTGGTTATGGGCCTGGGGGTGGCCGGCATTGGCCTATCCATTATGCACGATGCCAACCACGGAGCGTACTCCAGCAAGAAATGGGTAAACGACTTGCTGGGATATTCGCTTAACCTGGTAGGCGGCCACTATTGGAACTGGCGCGTACAGCACAACGTGCTGCACCACACGTACACGAACGTGCATGACACAGATGAAGACATCAGCCCGCGTGGAGTTCTGCGTATGGCACCCGGTTCTGAATGGAAGCCGATGCACCGCTACCAACATATCTACGCGTGGTTTTTCTACGGTCTTCTCACCCTGGTTTGGATAACATTCAAAGATTTTCAACGCCTGATCAAGTATCAGCGTGAAGGCCTCGTCAAAAAGCAGAAAGCCTCGGCTGTCGGGCAGTGGACCGGACTGCTGTTGACAAAAATTTTATACTTCGGTTATGTTATCGTCATCCCGATGCAGGTGCTTTCCATTGGCTTCTGGCCGGTGTTCACAGGCTTTTTGATCATGCATTACGTAGCCGGATTTATTTTGGCCATTATTTTTCAGCCGGCACATGTCGTTGAAGGCACAGAGTATCCGGTAGGTGATGAAAATAACATGCTCGAAAATGCATGGGCTATTCACCAGATGCACACGACAACCAATTTTGGTCACCGCGAGAAGTTATTCTCCTGGTATGTTGGCGGGCTGAACTACCAGGTGGAGCACCACCTGTTTCCGAATATTTGTCATGTTCACTACCGCGCTATTGCGCCTATTGTTGCGCAAACCGCCAAGGAATTTGGGGTGCCCTACAAATCAAAAGATACCTTTTGGGATGCCTTGGTCGCACATGCTCGTCAACTAAAATCTTTAGGGCAGAGACCTGTAGCGGCTGAACCCGCAGCTGCTCTCGCTGCGTAACGCTACCGAAGGAAAAACACCGCGATAGCGGCTGCCCAAACCAGGGTACCGATACCCCCAAAAACAACCAGAAATAGGTATTTGGGCCAAAATGAATCCACGACAAAGTCAGTGGGATCGTTCTGGCTTACCAGGAGTGTAACCGTTTCGCCTTTATCGTACATAGGGGGATTGCTAAATGTGTTGGACGTTTGAATGATGGTGGAGTCTGCCCAGGAGTAGCGGAAGATTGCCCCATACAACGTGCTGCCATCGCTCTTTCGCGTTGAGAAACCCGCCACGGAAGCCTGCACCCGAACCCCGCGTTGCTCAAGTTTTCGATTCATCCAAAATGAGCCAAAGCCCACCGCATTGAAGATCAGGCCAAATAAAAAAAGGCCGAGGTATATCCAGCGTATGCCATTGTTCTTCTGTTCAGGCTGCATCAGGCTACTACTTCATCGAAAACTTTCGTAAAGGCTTTCATTTCATCCAGCGTACCAATACTTACCCGGCACCACTCGCGTTGCTGATAATCCCAAATCCGGATCTGAAATCCGCGCTTCTCCGTTTCGGCTAAAATCGTTTTTCCGTCTTTGGGAGCCGGGAACAACACACAATTCGTGCGCGATTTGCCGTGGAACCACTTTTTCTTATCCAGGTATGATTGAAAATAGTTGAGCGCTTCGTTATTCTTTGCCCGGGTAAGCGCAGGAAAATCCGTGTCCTGAAGCGACACCCGCGCAGCCGCCAACGCGGCCTGATTGTTCACTACGCCCATTTGATACTTCGATAACTTCTTTACCATGTCGGGATGGGCAATCGCATGGGCAATGCGCAAGCCCGCCAGGCCGTGCACTTTGCTAAACGTGCGCGACACGATGACGTTGTGCCCCTGCTTAACCAAATCCACCATGCTTTGCTGTTCGCTCGGTTCAAGGAATTCCAGGTATGCTTCATCCATGAACACTGTAGTCTTCTTGGCCATTTCAACAACAAAATTTCTCAGCTTACCAGACTCTAATACCGTGCCGGTTGGGTTGTTGGGGTTGCACACAAACATCATGCGGGTGTCGGCCTTAACCGCAGCGGCCATTGCCTCCAGATTGTGAACATGGTACTCGTCCAGGTCAACGCGATCCCAACGCGCATTGAACTTGACGGCATAGTCCATTAACGAGCGAAACGTAGGGAAAGCAGAAAGTACGGAGCCACCCTCCAATGCCGCAGCCATACCGGCCAGGCACAATGTCTCGGAAGAACCGTTAGCGATCAGGATATGATCTGCCGAAACGCCCTCCTTTTCGGCAATCAGGGCCCGCAGTTGGTTTACTTGCTCGAAGGGATAACGATTGAACTCACTCATTGCCTCCTGAATGGCTGCCCGTGCCCGTGCCGAAGGCCCGTACGGGTTTTCATTTGAGCCGAGCCGCACCAGTTTACCGTTGGGTGGCGACAGCCACATCAACGATTCTTCGGCCCGGCTTACGGGTGCGGCCAACAATTGATCCGCCAGTGCCGGGGTGATCATCAAACCAGCTGTCAGTCCCAGTGAAGATTTTAACCAGTTTCTACGGCTTTGAAGGGTGTTCATGAATTGGGCATTTTGTTACCCAACGAAGGTACAACAAAAAGGTGGGTGGCGCAGGGCGATTACAGGAACGTCTCAATCAAGCGCATCAGCTTCTCCAGATGCATTTGATCGGTTGAGTTGAAATCGTTGAGCTGATCGCTGTCGACATCCAGCACGAGGGCTACTTCGCCATTTCGGAAACCGGGCACCACGATTTCAGAGCGGGACAGTGAACTACAGGCAATGTGACCGGGGAAGGCATCTACGTCAGGCACTAACACCGTTCTCTTCTCCTTCCAGGCCGTTCCGCAGACGCCCTTGCCAAAGTTTATGCGCGTGCAGGCAATAGGGCCCTGGAACGGGCCCAATACCAGCTGATCATCTTTGACCAGGTAAAACCCCACCCAAAAAAAACCAAAGGTCTGACGCAAGGCGGCCGCCAGGTTGGCGAGGTTGGCCGTCAGGTCGCGTTCGCTTTCCACCATCGCCCGAAGTTGTGGAAGGAGTTCCGTGTATCGCTGCTCGCGCGTTGCCGTTTCGGATATAACCAGAGTCTCAGCCATGCCGCAAAGTTACGCTTTGGCAGCCAATGGCAACACGGGGCGCAAATTCGTTTTGCCGGTGTTGATAATGAGCACCTTTTCATCGCGCGGTACCAGCTCGGCTTGCTGCAACAACAAACCCAATCCTGCAATACCGGAAGGCTCGCACGTAATGTTCTGGGCCGCGGCCAACTCCATCGCCTGCCGCGAATACTTCTCCTCTACATTAAAAATGCCGGAATGATTGCCAATGCGCATGTTCATGATCAACGATTGGAAATAATCTTCATAATCGGCCAGCGAAGGGAGGTAGTAGGAAAACAACTTATCCAAAGGAGAGCCGGGATCGCGTGAGGTGGCACCCATGAAGTGGCACCGACCCAGCGTTGCCGAATCGCCCAGGAAACGCGGATCGTGTCGGTAAATGCGGTTGTTGAACTCACGCTCCGCAATAATCAAGATGTTGACAAACAAATCACCGGTACCAAATGGCACGAAGCACCAACGCGGATTTTCATTCAATACTTCATAGGAAAGCCAGTCGTAATAATTGTCGTTGAACCGGTCGAGTACTTCGCGATACGTAATGTCAATTCCCTTTTTGTTTTTCGTGAGTTCCTTAATCTCCTGCCCGGAAAGTGACCGTGCGGAGAGATCGGTGGTGTATACTTCGCAACCTAAGTCGCGCAGTGCCTCCTGTGTTGCTTGCGGCATATGGTGATCCACCAGCACCTTAAGCACCGTGGGCACCTGATAAAGATTAAAAAAGAACTGGATGGCGACTGCCGCGCTGCCAGATGAGATCAGTGACATCTCCTTGATGTTGTACTGCTTGGCTTTGATGACTACCTCCCAGGCCATGCGGGCCTTGTGTGTGCCGGTGGGATTGGTGCTTTCATCCTTCAGCCAGACATTCGTAAAGCCGGGCACTTCAATTCGATAGGTTCGCGTAGCTGGAAAGGTCGGCTCGAAAAAAGGTTTGGGCGGAAACTCCGGGCGGGCAGGGTCATTCACCGAGGGTACAATGATATTCTCGATGGCCATGGACTCCCCGCTGGACTCCTGTTCAATTTGCCGCCTTAACAAATCTAACTCGCGCTCCGATAACTTTTGCGCCAGCACGCTGGCCAGTTGATCGGCCAGGTTTTTCACTTTGAAATCGGCCGGAAGTGGCACATCCTCCTTGAGCGAATCCAGTAAAGGCTGGAGCCGGGGCATAAATTGGTGCTGAATCGTGGCGTTCCAATCGCGTGCATTGTCGGAAGCGAATAAGAACAGCAAATCGCGCAGTGGGCGGGTTGCCCCGGGCGGAGACTTTTGATTGAATGCTCTGCGCAGCAAATCTTCGGAGGGCCCCTGCGGAAAAAGAATGCTCAGTTGTGGATGACTTTTTTTGTGAAGATCAAGGAACTGGCGCAAGGCATGGCGCAAATGGGGAATAAAACTCCACTGGCCGGTTTTAGCCTGGTATCCGGATTTTAAGGAATCCAGTTTTTCCAGCACCAGGTTCAACATTTCATCCGGAATAACCTTGCTCGAAGCCTTTTTCATGTTTAACAAAGATGCAAATCACGCACCAGACATCGGAAATGTCGAAGTAAACTCGCGTTAATACAACGCGCTGGCAAAAATACCTGTGCTACTGGGCTGGGGGTGCAGCCGACTCTTCGGCTGCGGGTGGCGGAGTTGATTCAGCCGCTGGCACCTCAACCGCGGCTGCCTCTGCCGGCTGGGCCACACCCTCTGCTGCAGCATGTTCGTCCTTAAAAAAGCGCTTCTGAAAGATCAGGATAGACGTCACACCCAAAAAAATACTGGAATCTGCGATGTTGAACACGGGGCTGAAAAACAAAAATTCCTCTCCACCCAGTCCGGGCATCCACTCGGGCCAGGTATATTTAAACAAAGGGAAGAACAGCATGTCGATGACCTGGCCGTGAAACCAGGGGGTTGGTGAATTAAGCGGAGCGTTGTTGAAAATCACGCCATAAAAAATACTGTCAATCACATTGCCTACCGCACCGCCCAATATCAAGCCCAGGCAAATGAGAAAACCCGGGTGGGTCTGCTTGCGGAACATGTGCACGAGGTACCACGCGATACCGAACATGGCCACCATGCGAAAAAGGGTAAGGGCCAACTTGCCAAACTCGCTCTCCCACCGGATGCCAAACGCCATGCCCGGATTAAGGATATAGTGCAGCTTAAAACCAAACTCCGACTCTGCCGTGGGCAGAACATGGATAGTTTCATACAGATACATGTATTCATGCACCAGCACTTTGCTCGTTTGGTCAATCAAAATGACAAGCAACGCAATCAAAAAATAGTGGTAAACCTTCATGCCTTGGCTAACTTAACTTTCAAAACAAACTCATCCATATCCACCTCGGTAGCCTCTAAAAGTTTTTCCTTCAACTCCAGTTTGACCGCTTGTGTTTCTGTGCTGATATACTCTTTGAATTCAGTAATCGCTGTGATCGCCTCACCGTTTTGCTCGACTTCAATCAAGATCTTGTCCAGCACGTCAAGTCCCATGTCCTTGCGGAGGTTTTGAATGCGGTTGACAAAATCGCGCGCAATACCTTCGCGCTTCAGCTCGTCCGTGAGCACGATGTCCAGGGCCACCGTTACGCCACCTTCCGAAGCAACCGACCAGCCCGGAATATCCTCCGAAGAAATCAACACATCTTCGAGCACCAGATCGAACCCGCCTTTTGATAGTGTACCTCTTTTTTCCAGGTCCGAAATCTCGCCCTGCGAAAGACCCAGAATCACCGCGGACACTTCTTTCATACGGGGTCCGTACTGTTTGCCGAGCTTGCCAAAATTCGGTTTCACCTTTTTCACCAACAGGCCACTCGTATCATCGATATACTCAATACCCTTCACATTCACTTCGGCCCGGATGATGTCCTCGACTGACCGCACCTGTTGCGCAAACCGATCATCCAGCACTGGTAACAAAATCCGCTTTAGTGGCGTGCGCACTTTGATTTTGGCACTCTTGCGCAGCGCGTGAGTCAGGCTGCAAATCCGTTGGGCATAGTCCATGGATTTTTCCAACGGCTCGTCTATCCGATTCGCTTCCGCTTTAACCAGCAAGGTGTGATGAATGGACTCGTATTTCAGCGGTGTGTTGTACTGGCGGGCCGCCTGCCGGATGTTGTCGGTAAGATTCCGGTACAGCCACTCGGCATAAAACGGTGCGATAGGCGACATCAGTTGACCCACCACCATCAAACACTCGTACAAGGTCTCGTACGCAGCCCGCTTGTCGATGGAGAGTTCGCCTCGCTGTGACGGCATCCAGAATCGCTTGCGGTTCAAGCGCACGTACCAGTTAGACAAGTGATCGTTCACAAACTCCTGTATCGCCCGTGCCGCGCGGGTGGGCTCATACTCGTTATAGGCTGCCGTTACCTCTGCGATAAGCGTTTGAAGCTTACTGATGATCCATCGATCGAGCACGGCCAACTTCTCGGGAGGCACGTTGTTTTGCTCGTCTTTCACAAAACCATCGATATTGGCGTAGAGGGCGAAGAATGCATAGGTATTTTGCAGCGTACCGAAAAATCTCCGCTGCGTTTCCTCAACCCCGGCAAAATCGAATTTGAGGTTATCCCAAGGTGGTGCATTTTCGATCATATACCACCGTACCACATCCGGGCCGTACTTGGCGAGGGCCTCAAAGGGATTCACCACATTGCCCTTGCGCTTGCTCATCTTGTTGCCGTCTTTGTCGAGCACCAGGCCATTGGAAATCACGTTGCGGAAGGCCTTGCCATTATTGCCTACCCGGGCATTCACTTTCTTGATCTCGTCACTGCTTTCGCTGAGCAGAACGGCAATGGCGTGCAGGGTAAAAAACCAACCACGCGTTTGGTCAACGCCTTCGGCAATGTAATCGGCCGGGTAAGCGTGATTGAAAATGTCCTGGTTTTCAAACGGGTAGTGCCACTGGGCATACGGCATAGCCCCGGAGTCGAACCAAACGTCAATCAGATCGGGTTCACGGTACATCGGCTTGCCCGATGGGCTAACTAAAACGACATCATCCACGAACGGGCGATGAAGGTCATTCACCCACGGACCATTTTCCATGGACTCCTTCATGATGCCGGCTTGTATTGCCTTTCGCACTTCAGTTCTCAGTGCCTCAACCGATCCTATACAAATTTCTTCGCGTCCGTCCTGTGTCCTCCAAATGGGCAACGGTGTTCCCCAATAGCGTGAGCGCGATAAGTTCCAATCTACCAGGTTCTCCAGCCAGTTGCCAAAACGTCCCGTGCCGGTAGACTCCGGCTTCCAGTTAATCGTTTTGTTTACGTCCACCATTCTATCTTTCAAGGCGGTGGTTTTGATGAACCAGGCATCCAAAGGATAGTAGAGCACCGGCTTATCTGTGCGCCACGAGTGCGGGTAGGTGTGTTCGTACTTCTCCACTTTGAAGGCTTTGTTCTCTTCCTTCAGCATAATGGAGATGATCACATCGGTAGTCTTATAATCCGGGTGCGACTCATCTTCATCGGTGTAGTTCTTCACGTAAAAGTCATCGGCACCCAGGGGCTTGTGTGTTTTGATGTTGTATCGGGCTACGCCCTCTTTCAGCTTCTCTCCGATTGCCGATACAAACCTTCCCTTTTTATCTACCGTGGGCACCTCATGGCCGCTGTCATCTTTCACCGTGAGCGGAGGAATGCCATTCTGCTTGGCCACACGAAAGTCATCGGCACCAAACGTGGGTGAAGTGTGCACAACTCCTGTTCCGTCTTCGGTGGTAACAAAATCTCCCGCCACTACCTGAAAGGCCTTATCCGCGTCATACAACGGCTGCACAAACGGCATCAATTGCTCATAGCGAATGCCTACAAGGTCAGACCCGAGGCATTCAAGTTGAAGTTCATTGCTGGCTAAGTCCAGTACACGATCACCTGCCTTAACAACATGCTGATCACCTTCCCTTGCTGGTTTAACAAAGTAGGCATCATACCGCTCGACCGCAATCAAAACAAATTGACTAACTCCCGTATACTTGTTTCTACAATAAACTCGCCTGTAGCGAATGTTAGCCCCAACTGCCAGGGCTGTGTTTGATGGTAATGTCCAGGGGGTTGTTGTCCAGGCCAGGATAAACAAAGGTTCATTCTCAATTTCAGAAAATAGAAACTCCGATCGCTCGTTTCGCTTCACGCGGAACTGCGCCACCACGCTGGTGTCTTTCACTTCCTTGTAGCAGCCCGGCTGGTTGAGTTCATGGGAACTCAGTCCCGTGCCATCGGAGGGTGAATAGGGCTGGATGGTGTACCCTTTGTACAGCAACCCTTTGTCGTAAAACTGTTTCAGAATCCACCATAGCGACTCGATGTACTCCTTCTCGTAGGTGATGTAGGGGTGCTTGAGGTCAACCCAATAGCCCATCTTCTCGGTCAGGTCGTCCCACTGATCCTTATACTTCATCACCGTCTCGCGACACTTGTTGTTGTACTCCTCGATGGAAATTTTTTTGCCAATGTCGTCTTTCGTGATGCCCAGTTCTTTCTCTACCTGCAGCTCAACGGGCAGGCCATGGGTATCCCATCCGCCTTTACGCTTTACCTGATAGCCTTGAAGCGTTTTGAATCGGCAAAAAATATCTTTCACGGTGCGAGCCATCACGTGGTGGATACCCGGTGTACCGTTGGCCGATGGCGGGCCCTCGTAAAACGTAAAGGTCTCCGCGCCTTCGCGCAAGCTCACGCTTTGCTCGAAGATGTTCTCCTTCTTCCAAAATTCAAGAACCTCACCCGCCAGTGTGGCCGGATGAGCGTCTTTATACTCCTTGTACTTAGCTGGCATGCGTAAAAACTATTTGGGCACTACTCGGCCGACCCAACCCGGTCATGAATTTTTATTTTACTCAGGTCGATCGCTTCATCCTCTTGTTCACCATAAAAGGCAGGATCAAAATCGTCAATCAACTGGCGTTCATACTTTGCTTTCTTCGGCTTATCGAACGTCATGATCAAGGCGGGCAACAAAATCAGATTGGTGAACATCGAGATCACCAACGTTACGGACGTGAGCAGACCGAGCGCCACCGTGCCGCCAAAATCCGAGAACGCAAAAATGATGAAGCCCGCGAATAACACGATCGAAGTGTAGATGATGCTCTTACCCGTCTCCAGAATGCTCTCGCTTACCGAGCGCGGCACGAAAAATCTGGTCGCAAGCAATTCCTGCCGGTACTTGGCCAGAAAACGAATGGAGTTGTCCACCGAAATACCAAAGGTGATACTGAAGATCAAAGCCGTGCTTGCTTTCAACGGAATGCCGAAGTACCCCATGAGCCCGGCTGTAATGGCCAGCGCAATCAGGTTCGGAATGAGCGAAATGATGATCATGCGGGCATTCGCAAAGAGGATTCCCATCGATAGCGTGATCAGAACAAACGCCCATACCAGACTCTCGGTCAGGTTATTGATCAGGAACTTGTTACCCTTAATAAAAATCTTAGACGACCCGGTTGTGGCAAAGGAGACTGAATCTTTGTCCGAGCGCAGGTTATTTCTCAGTTCCGCAACCAGCGAGTCGGCCCGCGGTTGAATCACGAAACTGATCAGGGAATCCATGCGCTTCGAGCCGATATCGGCCATTTGCATGCTGATGCGCATCTTGCGAAACGAGGAGTCAACAAATGATTTAAACAGCCCGCTGTTGTCCGTTTGTCCACGCATGTACCGAAGGATGAAGGCCGCCTCCTGTTTGCTGGGCAGATCATAGCGCTCCGGGTTGTTGTTATAAAACCCCTGCTTGGCCGCCTTGATAAAACTGATGACGGAGATCGGGCGCGAGGTGACCGAAATCGAATCGAGGGAAGCCTCAAACGCATCAATGGCTTCAATATTCTTGAGATCCAGCAACGGCCGCCTCCGTTTGGTGTGCACCTCAATCACCATTTCCAGCGGCATGATTCCACTGAAGTTATCTTCAAAAAAATGAAGATCCTTTTTGACCTGGCTTTCCTCCGGGATATCATCCACCATGAAAGACAGCGACTGCAGGCGGGTGATGCCCACAATGGCGAAAAAGGTGACCAGGACAGTCGCCACATAGATGTAGACGCGATGGCGGTGTACCAACAAATCAACTGCTTTCACAAAACCACCCAGTATCTTGAAATCGAGGTGGCGCAGATGTTTCGGTGAAGGCTCTGGCAGCCAGGTGAGCATGCCGGGAATCATGACCAGGCTCACAAAGAACAAGGCCAGAATATTGAGGCCGGCCACAATTCCAAACTCGCGCAAAATGAGAATGTCGGTTGACAACAAGGTGAGAAACCCGATAGCTACCGTCAGGTTAGTGAGGAAGGTAGCCAGGCCCATGCGCTGCACCACTACGCGAATCGCTTCTTCCTTGCTTTTGAGTTTGACATACTCTACGTGATACTTATTCAATAAGTAAATCGCATTGGTAATGCCAATGGTGACAATGACAGGAGGAATGAGTCCGCTCAGCAACGTGATTTTAAATCCGAGCAGCGCGATGGTGCCTAATGTCCACACCACCATCACGCCAATCATGATCATCGAAAAGATCACCGCGCGCACCGAGCGGAAAAACGCCAGCATGATAACACCAGTAACGATCGCGGACAGGTACAGAAACAACGATAGTTCACTGCGCACCTGGGTGGCCACCACCGAACGTACAAACGGCAAGCCCGCATAATGCAACTCAACACCCGTTCGCGCAGAAAACTGTGAGCCCAGTTCTACCAATCGGCTGGTGAGCCCGATTCGCTTCTCCGAGTTGGTGTATTCGCCCTTCATGGACACCAGCAACATGGTTGCCCCGTTGGCCTCGTTCATCAATTGCCCCATGTAAAACCGCTGGCCTTGCGCAATGCGCAACAGACTGTCAAGGTGCGGTTGGGAATCGACCGAATCCGGGAAGAGGGCTGCGAGAAAGAAACGCGTATTGACCGTGTCTTTCTGAATGATCTTGAGGGCCGGGAGCGAAATGACCCCATTAACACCGTCCACCTGACCTAATTCGCGGGTGAGCTGTTGAAAGGCTTTGAAGTTATTCAGCGTGTACAGGGCACTGTCCTTCACGCCAATGGCCACCACGTTTCCGTCCTCGCCAAACTGCTCGCGAAACTTGTTGAGGAATACCATGTCCGGGTCATTGGGGGGCACGGTACGGGCAAAGTCGTAGCTCATTTCAACCCGGCTGGCGTAATATGCCATCACCACCGTAATGAGGCCAATGACCACCATCAGGAGCAGGCGAAGACGAATAATACCGTCAGCAATGCGGAGCCACATGGGTTGCCGAGTTTAGAACCGGCAAAACTAAGGATTTTTGGACAGCGAAAAGGCAGATTTGGCTATGCCACGCCTCTTATTTTACGATACAATCTGACGGCATGGGTATCCGTAAGGCCACTGACCAGATCAATTACCTCCCGCACGCGGCCATAGGTGTTATCGGGTTGCTGCTGTACGGCCGAAACCGTTTCCGGTGGCAACAAGCGGGCCAGGTGCCGGTAGCGCGTAGGCTGATTTTGATGAACCAATTGCTCGGCCGCCAACAGGAAGTCGTGGAGTAGCCCGGGGAGCACTTCAAAACCGGCTACTTCCTTCTCAACCACAGGGCGCGCGCGGTAAATCCGCTCAATTGAGAGGCTGGCAATGGCACTGAGCGGCTGCGCAAACCGACCGCTGTCGGTAAGGGCCTGATCAAACGAACCGCTCAGGATATGTTGTTCCTGTTCCAGAAATAAGTCAACCGCATCATCAATCAGCTTGCCAATAGCCAGCGCCCGGAGCACACCCACTTTTTCATCCATGCCGGTGATCTGATTTAGCTTTTCGGGTTTGAAATCCCCACCAATTATGGGCGCCAACAAGTCGATGGTGTCCTGAAGAGAGACGAGGCCAAGCCGGCACCCGTCTTCCAGATCAATAATGCTGTAACAAATGTCATCGGCTGCCTCCACCAAAAAAGCCATAGGGTGGCGTGCCCAGGCCTCGCCACGTCTGATGAGTTGTAACTGTTCGGCCACTTCCTCAAATACCTGGCGTTCGGTTTGAAAAAACCCAAATTTCTTCTGACTCTTTAACGATTTATTTCGCGCGGGAAAATGAGCCGGGCACGGGTACTTGGTAAAGGCCCCGAGTGTAGCGGCCGTCAGGCGCAGGCCTTGATACTGGCGCTTATTTAAAATCCTAAACCCCTGGGCGTTGCCCTCAAACCGGGTGAGATCGGCCCATTCCGGTTCGGTGAAAAAGGGCTTCCATCGCTGACCTTCGCCATACAAAAAATAATCCGACAGGCCAGACTCGCCCGAGTGACCAAAGGGCGGATTACCCAGATCGTGTGCCAGCGAGGCCGAAGCCACCACCGTACCAAAGTCATGCGAAGAGACCATCTCAGCCAATGGCAGATGCCGCTGCAGGATCACCTCACCTACTTTACGGCCAAGCGAACGCCCCACGCTGCTTACTTCCAAACTATGGGTAAGCCGGGTGTGCACAAAATCATGCTCAGGCAGCGGGTGCACCTGCGTTTTATCCTGAAGCCTGCGGAAGGGATGGGAGAAAATAATCCGATCAAAATCCATTTCAAACGCACTTCGCGTCTGATCGCGAGTAGGTGCCTTTTGGCCCAACCGCTGTGCAGAAAGCAAGGGTGACCACTCCATCATACAGCTGCCGGTTGGGTGATGGTCATCGGATCTTGATTCAATAAGCGGGTCATAACGCCATAAAGTTCGGGCAACTCTTTTTTAAAAGCTGCCGGACGCTCAAAGAAATTTTCCACGGCAACCGCAAAAAACTCCTGATGATTCGTACAGGCATAAGGACGGAAGAAGCGAACCCCTCCCTCCTCCATCTGGGCACAAACCCGATCGGCCCACTGATCAAAAACATCCAGCAGCTCGGCATCAAAAAAATCAAACTCATTCACCCGGATGATGTTTTGGAGGCGGAGGGCATGTGCCATTTCATGAAGGCCTACGTTGGTTGTGCCGGTTGGCTGCAGGTAGCCCATGACAAAGCTGCGCCACGAGAGAACGATGGTGCGGTAAGCCGGATTAACCTCACCCCGGTGATACCGTCTGGTAATCTCCGAATAATAATCATCCGGGTAAATGAGTATACGGTTGAAGTGCGCCATAAAAACCCGGGGTAACCCAAACGTAAGCTGAACGGCTGAAGCTGCGATCAATACCTTCATCTCATCCGTAACACCACCGAAGTTTCGCGGAATGAAATACTTGGAGAAAATGAAATAAACGAGTTTGCGTTCAAACTTTCGCTTATGATCCGGCTTTAGCTGATTGTAGTACGGGAAATAGTTTTTCAGGATCTCCTTGAACCGCAAGGGAACCGGTGTAATGATCGTGCGCAACGGAGCCGCGCGTTTGCCTACATACCGATAGCCCTCCTGCACCTGATGGCGGTAGTAGAATCCGGCCGCCAGTACGGCCATCGCCAGCAGGCTCAGCCACATGCTACACCAGCTTTTGCAGGAGTGATTTCATGGAACACGTTTCGGCCAGAACGTTCTTGACCGCGCTTATGCTGAGGCGTTCCTGCTGCATGGTGTCGCGATGGCGTATGGTCACCGTATCGTCCTGCAGGGATTGATGATCGACCGTTACACAATAAGGCGTCCCAATGGCATCCATGCGCCTGTACCTACGCCCGATGGTGTCTTTGTCTTCGTAATAGCAACGGAAGTCCAGTTTGAGATCGTTGACGATCTTCTCCGCTTTCTCCGGCAGGCCATCTTTCCTCACCAAGGGAAGGACCGCCACTTTGTGTGGTGCCAGCGCTGGCGGTATGGAAAGCACCACGCGCTCATTTTCTTCGCCCCCGGTACCCAACTTCTCTTCCTTGTATCCTTTCGACAGTGTGGCGAGGAACAGGCGATCCAGACCAACCGAGGTTTCCACCACAAAGGGTATGTAACTCTGATTCAACTCGGGGTCGAAATACTGCAGTTTCTTACCCGAATACTTCTCATGATTTTTCAAATCGAAATCGGTGCGGCTGTGAATACCTTCCAATTCCTTGAAGCCCATGGGAAAATTAAACTGAATGTCGCAGGCCGCATTGGCGTAATGGGCCAGGTTGAGGTGGTCGTGGAACCGGTAGTTGTCCTCCCCCAGTCCCAGCGATTGATGCCATTTCATTCGTTTCGCCTTCCAATACTCATACCATTTCATTTCTTCGCCTGGCCGGATGAAGAATTGCATCTCCATCTGCTCAAACTCCCGCATGCGGAAGATGAACTGCCGGGCCACGATTTCGTTGCGAAACGCCTTTCCGATTTGCGCAATGCCAAACGGAATTTTCATGCGGCCGGTCTTTTGTACATTCAGGAAGTTGACAAAAATGCCCTGGGCCGTTTCCGGGCGCAGGTAGATTTTGTTCGCCTCCTCGGCAATGGAGCCCATTTCGGTGGAGAACATCAGGTTGAACTGACGCACGTCAGTCCAGTTTTTGGTGCCGGATATCGGGTCTGCAATTTCCAGATCCGCAATCAACTGCTTCATGGCCGGCATATCGTTGCTGCCCATCGCAGCTTTCAACCGGGCGTTGGTCTCGTCAATTTTCTTCTGGTACTCGAGCACACGCGGATTGGTGCTGACGAACATGGCACGATCAAAATTCTCGAAGCGTTTGGCAGCCTTTTCTACCTCCTTCTCAATCTTCTCTTCCATTTTGGCAATGGCATCTTCAACCAGCACATCCGCCCGGTAGCGTTTCTTCGAGTCCTTGTTGTCAACCATGGGGTCGTTAAAGGCATCCACATGGCCGCTGGCTTTCCAGGTAGTCGGGTGCATGAAGATCGCGGCATCCACCCCAACGATGTTGTCGTGAAGTTGGGTCATAAACCGCCACCAGTATTCTTTTATATTGTTCTTTAACTCAACCCCGTTTTGCCCGTAGTCGTACACGGCACTGAGGCCATCATAAATTTCACTGGAAGGAAAAATGAACCCATACTCCTTAGCATGGGAAATCACCTTCTTCAGTACGTTGTCATCTTGTTGCGCCATAAGGGCGCAAAGGTAGATCGCCCGTTTTGCATTTACCAGCGACCTATGCGCGTGGAAAAAGAATATCAATCTTGGTGCCCTCGCCCTCCGTGGAGGCCAACGCAATAGTGCCATTCAATTTGCCTACCGCCTCTTTTACTATGTAAAGGCCCAGGCCTGACCCTTCATAGCCTGTGTGGGCGCGATAAAACATATCGAAAATGCGCGGCTGGTGCTCATCGTGAATTCCAATTCCATTATCGTGTACCGAGAGTCTCCAGCTGCCCTCCGGTTCGCTGGCTTCCACCCGAATCCATCGCTCGGCCTTTTTCAAATCAGCATATTTCACCGCATTGAAGATCAAGTTCGACAATATCACCCTTAACCGATCGGGGTCAGTACATACGCTCATGGCTGGCGCCACGCGGATATCCCAGTTGAACAACTTGGCTTTTTCGGCCGGCAGTGTTTGAACCATCTCCTCCACGAGGCCCCGCAATGAAACACTGACTTGCTCGACATTAGCGCGCGAATTGCGGGCATGGTCCAGCACATCGTGGATGAACTCGTCCAGCCGAACAGCGCGGCCGCGGATGTGCTCGACAATTTGCTTTCGTTCCGTTTCATTGGTGGTTAAGTCAAAAAGATCCGTAAGCCCCAGAATGGAGCTCAAGGGCGCACGTAAGTCATGCGACACACTATACACAAAGCGATCAAGCTCCTCATTGGTCTTTCGAAGCTCCTGATTGGCTATACGTACGCTTTCACGTTGTTCCCGCAACGTGTTCTCCACCTCGTGATGAACCTTTGAAAAAAGAAGAATGGAATAGACGCAGACGAAACTCGCAATGAACATGTTGATGAGAAAGAAAATGCGGGCCTGCTCTTCCGTGAATGTCCGGTAGCCGATTAAGTTGAAGTCATACAAGAAAACAAGAACATACAATCCCAGCGAAAGCACCGTAAACGATATACTCTTCCCCCATTCCTCGTATCCAAAAACAGCCAAGGCCACCGCCCCTGCTGCCACGAAATACAGGTGAATGCCAGTCTCAAATGGCTCACTGGATGCTACAAGAAAGATAATGAGATTAAAGACCGTTAATCCAAATATTTTCGCCCATCGGCTATCCCGCTGGTTTAACCAATAGGTGATGGCTGAGCTGGCTAAGAAAATTACATAGATAAAGAACTGAACATGAATGCGAAGAACAAAATCGAGCAGCATGTACACTGCCGTCACGGAAAACACAACAATCGTCAGACGGCTGATCAGCATTTTGCGCTTCTGATCTAACAGTCGTCCTTCGGCAGGGCGCATAAGAGGTGTTCGGTTTAGGTCTGGCAATTTGACAAATGAATGTGATTTGTAAAAACATTATCTTACGCAACGAACAAAACCCGGAAAGCAACAAATGATCTCGTGGAAACGTGTAGGGGTTGCTGTGGCGTTGTCGCCTACGGCCGAAGGTCTGCTCCAGCAGGCGGCCTATGTTGCCCGGATTTTTCAGGCCGAACTGTTTATCATTCATGTGGGGCAAGCGTCCAATGAAACGCGGCTGGCCGTAGAGAACCTGGCTGCCACACTTCTGGAGCGCAATATCCCCTATCAGATTTGCTGGGAAACGGGTGACCCCGTGTCGAAAATATTGGCCATTTGCGAACGCGAGCACATCGATTTGCTGGTGGCCGGTGCTTTAAAAAAAGAGAACATCTTTCGCTACTACCTCGGCACGGTGGCGCGCAAGATCATGCGCAAAGCCAATTGCTCGGTGCTGATGGTGACCAATCCGGGTGAGTTGGTTTCTTATAGCCACCTGGTACTCAACGCAGAAGATAGTCCTTACATTCGCCACGCGCTTGAAGTGGCCTGTTGGATCGGACGAAAGGAGAAGAGTAAATGGCTGCACGTGGTGCGGGAGTTGAAAATGATGGGGCTTGCCCTGGCTTCCTCCGACCAATGCACCGAAGAAGAATACAATGACATCCAGCAAAATCTGCTTCATGATGAAATGAGCGAAGTGGAGAAAATGCTTTCGTCAGTGCCGCACGAAGGTCTGAAGGTGAATGTCAAAGTGCTGTCCGGTAAATCAGGGTTTGAACTGGCGCGGTTTGCCGAACGAAAATCGGCCGACCTGCTGATCGTGGGCGCCCCCGAGCGAAGATTTTCGCTGTTCGATCGTGTGTTTCCGCACGATCTCGAATACATATTTGCCGACCTACCCGCACACCTGTTGATTGTGCACAGCCGAAAGGAGGCCATGAATGGGTAAGCTGGGCGAAATGGACGTGATGCTCTTGCTTATTCAGTTGGGCATTATGTTGCTGGCGGGACGCCTGATGGCCGAAGCTGCGCGCAAATTGCATCAACCGGCCGTAGTTGGCGAACTACTCGCAGGCATCCTGCTGGGGCCCACCGTGCTCGGATTGATTTCGCCAGAGTGGTTTCACAGCCTCTTTCCTCACGACAGCAACTCCGGTATTGTGCTCTCCGGTATTGTGCAGATGGCGGTAGTCATGTTGCTGTTCATCGCGGGACTGGAAGTGGATTTACATATTGTCTGGCAACAGGGGCGTCAGGCGATTTACACCAGCACGTTGGGGTTGATCATTCCGTTTGCCCTCGGCTTTGTGTTTCCCTACTACTGGCCCGGGTTTTTCGGGTCAGAAGCCGAATCCATGCGGCTTCCCTTCGCTTTGTTTCTCGGTACTTCTATGGCCATCACGGCCCTGCCGGTAATTGCCCGTGTGCTCATGGATCTTGGGCTTTTCAAATCGCGCATGGGTATGCTGGTGATTTCTTCAGCTATGATCAATGACGTTGTCGGTTGGTTGATTTTTTCGGTGGTTCTGGGGTTGATCGGAAAAGGCAACCAAAACTTGTCGCTGATGAACACCGTGCTGCTCACGATCGGATTTACCGCTCTCATGCTCACGCTCGGGCGCGGAATGCTCAACCGGGTACTGCCGTGGGTGAACAAAAAGCTGGCGTGGCCGGGTGGTGTGTTGTCGTTATCACTGGCGCTCTGTTTTCTCGCTTCGGCTTTCACTGAGTTCATCGGCATTCACGCCATATTCGGTGCATTCATTATTGGCATTGCCCTGGGCGATTCGGAGCATTTTTCTGAGCGCGCCAAGGAAATCGTGCACCAGTTCATCAATAACATTTTCGCCCCGTTGTTTTTCGTCTCCATCGGCTTGCGGGTAAACTTTCTGGCCAACTTCGATCCGTGGCTCACCCTGTTTATTTTACTGATTGCCTATGCGGGTAAAATTATCGGCAGCGGATTGGGGACCCGACTGGGTGGGTTCAGTTGGCGCGAATCACTCGCAGCGGCATTTGGCATGAACGCCCGTGGGGCCATGGAAATCATCCTGGGTCTGGTGGCGTTGGAGAATGGGCTGATCGGTGAACGCGTTTTTGTATCGCTGGTGATTATGGCACTGCTTACCAGCATCAGCAGTGGCCCGGCTATGAAGTGGATTTTGCGAAAAGAAAAATCTGCGGGTTAGAATCTGATGTTATGCAGGAAAGTAATCCCAATCCCCTTTGCCTTTGCGCCTTCGAGGCGTAAAATCAGCAGCTGCCCAGACCCTAAGCCACTTCGAGATCACCGCGTGCGTAACATCTGTTATCTGGCCAGAAAAAAGAGTGGGCCAAAAACCAGGTTAGTTAGAACCAATTCCATATCATGCAAGCGCCTCGTTGAGATAGTCATTTAACGGCTTTGCCGCCCGGCAAACCTCGGCAACTTTTTTGAAGTGGGTCGGCTTTTTCACCTCCGCATCCGTAAAGGCGTGCGAAACAATGAAACTCTTATGCTTCAGAAGATCAATCTGCGGATGATCTTTTGGATATCCTTTCGGAGCCGTTTTCACTTTATCGAAATCATCGAAACCGGCAAAACATTTTTTGAATGACCGGCCGGCCATCACCTTTTTTAGTTTTTCCGGATTGTAGTCGATTTCCTGCCGGATTTTGGCAAGGTTACCGGAGTCGGGCATATAGATGCCGGCTGCAACAAAACAATTACCCGGCTCCACATGCAGATAATAGCCGGGCTCCTGCTCCATTTTACCACCGGGCGAAAAGCCAGCGCCCATGTTCACCTTGTAAGGTCGCTTGTCCTTGCTGAAGCGCACATCGCGATAAATCCGGAATGCCTGCTTGCGCGGATTCAATCCCGCCAGCCGCGGATCAAACTTCACTACCTCGCGGTGAAACAACTCGAGAAAATCATCAAAGGCATTTTTTGCTTCGAGGTAGATGGCTTTGTTTTTCTCAAACCACTCGCGGTTGTTGTTCCGCTTCAACGCGGCCAAAAATCTGAGTATGCCGTTCAGATCCATAACAGGTTTTTTAAAGATATTCCAAAATCGTTTCCAGACCCATCCCGCGTGAAGCCTTAATCAATACCGTTGTATGGCCAACGGGGTTTGCCTGCACATGCGCAGCCAATTTTAACTTATCCGGAAAGTACATTACAGCCGGATTTATTTTAGCCGCGTGCTGCATATGAGCCCCACATACCCACGCGGGCAGTCGGAGTTCGGCCAGCAAACGCCCCACGCGCTCATGCTCCGCGGCCGTCTCCTCTTCCAACTCATACATATCACCAATAATGGCGAGCTTGTTTTCGGCCTTCATCAAAGCCAGGTTGCGGAGGGCCGCCTCCATCGAGCTGGGGTTTGCGTTGTAGGCATCCAGAATCACCGTGTTCGTTCCTTTGACTACCACTTGCGAACGCATATTCGATGGAACATACGCAGCAATCGCCTGTTGGGCATCGCTTGCCGCAACACCAAAGAATTTTCCGACACAGAGTGCGGTGGCAATGTTTTCAAAATTGTAGGCGCCCACCAGGTGCGTAGCCACCGTGGCGCCCTCTTCTGTACGAACAACCACCGTGGGGTCGGCACTTACCAGTTCGCAGTGATAATAATCGCCCTTGGCCGGGTAGAAGATCGGGTTCCGAAAACGCTTGGCCATATTGGCCAGTATCGGGTTTTGTGAATTGATGAACACGACACCATTGGTGGTGAGCAAGTGCTGATATAATTCCGATTTACCGCGTATGATATTTTCAAAACCCCCAAACGTACCGATGTGCGCTTTTCCAATGTTGGTGATAAACCCATGGGTGGGCTGCGCAATGGATGACAACGAGGCAATTTCTCCGAGGTGGTTAGCGCCCATTTCAACAATAGCCAACTCCACGCTGGAGTCAATACTGAGTATCGTAAGGGGCACACCAATGTGGTTATTCAGGTTTCCCACCGTAGCGAACGTTTTGAACTTTTTCGCCAAAACTGCATTCACCAGTTCTTTGCTGGTGGTTTTTCCGTTTGAACCCGTGAGGCCAATTACCGGAATGCGCAATTGCTGGCGGTGGTAGCGCGCCAGGTCTTGAAGCGTAGTCAGCACATCGGGCACCAACGACATGCGCGCCTCCGTTGCCCGGGCCGGGTCATCGATGATTGCAAAAGCCGCACCCGCGGCCAACGCATCTGCAGCAAAGGCATTGGCATCAAACCGATCGCCCTTAAGCGCAAAAAACAAGACACCAGGCCGAATCTTTCGCGTATCGGTGCACACACCGGCCGACTGGCGATACAACTCGTACAAATCCTGAATCCGCATGCCGAATTTTACGGTTAACTTTCGCGTTCAAGATAACAGAAGTTACGCGCGTCCGTTAGGATTTAGAGATGAAATTCCATGCTGCCATGGCTGCTGGCCTGCTGTTGATGGCCGTGAACTTCGCAGAAGCGCAGTTTCAATACCGGTTTGATCAATCCATTCCGGTAAAAGTGAACGACCAATGGCTGGCCATGCCGTGGGCGGGTGGGCTCAACGGCATTCAGCTCAATACCCTGGATTTGAATGGCGATGGCCGGCCCGACCTGGCGGTTTTTGAACGACAAGCGAATAAGGTACTTACGTTCATCAACACCGGATCAGAATACGCCTACCAGCCCGAGTATGAAGATTTGTTTCCAGCGGAAGTCACCCAGTGGATGCTGCTGCGCGACTTTAATTGCGATGGCAAAAAAGACTTATTCACCCGCGACCCACTGGGTATTCTGGTTTTTGTGAATACGACCCGCCCCGGCCAGCCCGTTTCATGGCGCCCTTTTAACCCAGGCAAAGTACTGTTAACGGAGGGTAACTCCGGCAACATTAATCTCCAACTGGGTTTTGATGACATTCCGGCCATTGATGATGTAGACGGTGATGGCGACCTGGATGTGCTCAACTTTCGATTTTTTGGCGCGGGCACCGTGGAGTATCATCAAAACTTAACTATTGAACGAACGGGGCGGTGCGATTCCATGCAAATGAAGCGGGTAACGGCCAACTATGGTAACTTCGAAGAGTGTAGTTGTAACCGCATTGCGTTCGATCAGACTTGTACACAACTTGGTGGCGGTCGCAGTCAACATGCCGTGGGTCGCGTGCTGCTTAACCTTGATGTTGATCAAGACGGTGATCGGGATTTGATCTTCTCTGAACAAAATTGCAGCCGGCTTTACCTGCTAACGAATGAAGGCTCGGGTGGCGTAGCCGACTTCAACAGCTTCAGCCTTTTCCCCGTGGCAAACCCGGTGGGGTTGCTGTCCTTTCCCAGCCCCTTCGCAGAAGACGTCACATTTGACGGAAAGCCCGACCTGGTGGTATCGCCCAACGTTTACGGCCGGGACTTTATTAATAACAACTTCGAGAACAGTGTATGGCTCTACACGAACCAGGGAACAGCCACTGCCCCACAGTTCAACTTTACGCAAGCAGATTTTCTACAGAGCAGCATGGTGGACGTAGGCGATAACGCTGTGCCGGCTTTCTTTGATGCCGATGGCGATGGTGATCTGGACCTGTTCGTGGGAATGAATGGCGACAATAATTTTCGGGCCACCATTCGGGTATTCGAAAATACGGGCTCAGCCGCTGCCCCTGAGTTTGAATTCATCAATTCCGATTTTCTCGGTCTTTCGTTTTTTGGTTTCTACAATTTGAAGCCGCAGTTCGCGGACATGAACAGCGATGGCAAAGCCGATCTGGTGTTTTCCGCCACCAGGGCTTCGAATGGCGTCACCGTTCTGGCTTATTTTGCCAACCAGTCCAACACCGGATTAAATTTTGCCAACCAGGACATCACCTACACAGGTTTCTCCTTACCCGCCAGCCGCAGTAGCGAAAACATACTGATGGCCGATGTCAATCAGGATGGCTTGACTGACCTCGTGTTGGGTACCTCAACCGGCCTGGTACAGCTTTGGAAAAATGTAGGCAGCGGGGGTGTTCCCTCATTTGTTGCCGAACCTCAACCCTTTCTTGGCCTGGGGGCCAGCACCGATCGTCAGAGTCCTTCTTTTGCACAAGGCGATCTTAACGGGGACGGAAAAAACGATTTGCTGATGGGTGACCAGGACGGGCGGCTATTCATTTTTTCCGATTACCGCTCGGGCGCCTCAACCGCACAGGCGCTAACAGTCTTTAATCCCATTCGAAACACGTATTTGGAAAAAAACTTTGGCGGGCGCGTATGGCCGGCCATTGCCGCCCTGCAGCCAACCAGCACCCCAACGGTAGTAGTCGGTAACACGTTGGGCGGCCTGTATTTGTTGACCAACACGGGCAACACCCAACTCCCCGAGGAGCCCCGGCTTCTCGTCTATCCTAATCCGGCCAATTCCGATGCTAACTTTTTTTTGCGCAGCGATCGCGATGGCACCGCTCAGTTTTACAACCTGGTGGGCCAACGGTTGAGCAACGCGTATAGTCTGCGGGCGTTCGAGCCTCTTTTGTTTAATGCCAGCGATCTGGCTCCGGGTCTCTACATTGTCCGGTTCACCGCGCAGGGCAAATCGGTTTCGCAACGGTTGGTGATCCGCTGATCTCTGCCTAACATTGCGCCCGTGTCAGTAGCATTTGTTTTCGATATGGACGGGGTGATTATTCACAGCAACCCGTTTCACAAAATTGCCCTTCAACAGTTCTGTACGAAGTACGGATACGATTTGTCAGAGGACGAACTGGCCGGGCGCATATATGGGCGCACCAATAAGGAGTGGATTACCAATCTTTTCGGCCGACCATTGCCTCCCCATGAGTTGGCCGCCTATGCCGAAGAAAAAGAGTCGTTGTTCAGGCGTCTATATGAACGTGACATAACCGAGGTTGCCGGACTTACTTCGTTTCTGGAAAAAACCAGGGGGCTGGGCATCCCGTGTGCCATCGGCACTTCGGCTCCGCTCACCAACGTTGATTTTGTGTTGGCCAAAACCGGCATCCGGCACTTCTTTTCCGCCATTCTCCATGAGGCAGATGTCGAGCACGGGAAACCGAACCCGGAGATTTACCTGAAAACAGCAGCGAGTCTGGGGAAGGAACCGGGGCAATGTGTTGTGTTTGAAGACTCCATATCGGGTGTAAAGGCCGGCCTGGCGGCCGGTAGCCCGGTGGTGGGTGTACTCACAACCCACAGTGCGGGTGAATTGTCGGGTACCAAACTGGCAATCAACGACTTCCAGGGTCTTGAACCGGCCGAATTAGTGCGTAAAATCTGGCCCTCCGTAAAGAATTGAGGTATTTTGACGGCCCGGTTGGATAATTGAGGTGCCATTCCCGATATTTGCAGTCCCTTTTCCAAAAAAGGGCCAAAAACAAAGCGAATTATGGCACGTGTTTGTCAAATAACCGGAAAACGCCCGCAGGTGGGCAACAGCGTTTCGCACGCTAACAACAAGACGAAGCGCAGATTCTACCCCAATCTGCAAACCAAGCGATTCTTCATTCCGGAGGAGAATAAGTGGATTACCCTGAAAGTATCCACCAAGGCAATCAAAACGATCAACGCCAAGGGCATTTCGGCTGTGTTGAAGGAGGCGAAAGCCAAAGGGACATTAGCCATCTAACCGTTAACGACCAGAACCATGGCAAAAAAAGGTAACCGCATACAGGTGATTCTCGAGTGCACCGAGCACAAGAACAGTGGCCTGCCAGGCATGAGCCGCTACATCACCACGAAGAATCGGAAAAACACCACCGAGCGCATCGAGTTGAAGAAGTACAACCCGATCATGAAAAAATACACCGTACACAAAGAAATTAAGTAACCATGGCAAAGAAAGTTGTTGCTACCCTGAAGAAAGGTGAAGGAAAAAACTTCGCGAAAGTGATCCGGGCCGTGAAGTCTGAAAAGACAGGCGCGTATGTGTTTCGGGAAGAAATTGTTCCTGCCGAACTGGTGAAGGAAACGCTGGCCAAGAAGTAATTCAAAACCATAATCAATTGAAAGTCCCTTCGTGGGACTTTTTGTTTTTCTAACCCTTCCGTTTTATGTCGCTCTTTTCGTCCTTGTTCTCGTCTGAAAAAAAGGAATCCCTGAATAAGGGATTACAAAAAACAAACGACAGCTTTTTGGGCAAGCTGGGCAAAGCGGTTTTGGGTAAATCCACCATTGATGATGAGGTGCTCGATGAACTGGAGGAAATCCTCGTCTCTTCGGATGTGGGGATTGAAACCACCCTCAAGATTATTGACCGCATCAAAACACGCGTGGCCCGCGACAAATACCTGGGTGCCCGTGAACTTGATCGTTTGCTGCGCGAAGAAATTGCCTTGTTGTTAAGTGAGGGCCCCACGGCCGAATACAAAAGCTTTGAGCCGCCCGCAGGGGTCAAGCCCTATGTGCTGATGGTGGTGGGTGTCAATGGCGTAGGCAAAACGACAACTATCGGGAAGCTGGCCGCACACTACAAACGCGCAGGCCAAAACGTGGTGCTCGGTGCAGCCGATACGTTTCGGGCCGCAGCCGTTGATCAACTCAAACTTTGGGGCGAGCGGGTGGATGTGCCGGTGGTGGCCAAAGGCATGAACACCGATCCCTCCGCTGTGGCCTATGAGGCGGTGCGGCAGGGTGTGGAGGAAAAAGCGGATGTGATTATCATTGACACGGCCGGCCGGCTGCACACCAAAGTCAACCTGATGGCGGAACTTTCCAAGATTAAGCGGGTAATGCAAAAAGTAATACCCGATGCTCCCCACGATGTACTGTTGGTGCTGGACGGCAGCACCGGGCAGAATGCCGTGATTCAGGCGCGTGAGTTTACGAAAGCAACCGAAGTGAGTTGCCTGGCCATTACCAAACTGGACGGTACTGCGAAAGGGGGCGTTGTCATTGGCATTTCAGACGAATTCAAAATTCCCGTTCGCTACATCGGGGTTGGCGAACAGGTTGATGACTTGCAACTATTCGACAGGGCCGAATTTGTCGATTCGCTGTTTCAAAAAAAATGAATTATAGCTTCAAAATCTCCAGCGAAATCCGATCTGCAAAAAAAGCGAACTGAACCAGTTCAGGTTTTGTGATGTGATCGTTTGACCGTTTTGCGTAACACTGGCGTTTGACTCTTCCAACGGCAGACTTCGAAACTGTCGAAATAGAAAAAACCCGGAGCGATCTTCTAAAAAGAGCATGTTATGCTGTTTTAGCGGCAGGAAGTAACCCGCATCCAGAAAAACCCACCTCAAGCCATGAAGCTTTTTCTCAAGTGCCAGCGAAGGGAGCAGGTACGCCACTCGCTCACCAACATAAAATCGTAACCGGTCATCAGTTACCGTTTTGCCGTCAAAAACAATGCCTCCGGGATTATCAAACACTTCGCCCCCAACCCCCATTAACATAGCCCCATAGGCAAGGGATGGCCTGAGCAAAAGGGAATTTCCGCGTGTATTCAATTTCAAGCTGTAGCGGATACCGAGACTAACACCCCGAAATTCATACCGCGGAGAAAAGTCGCCAGATAAGTTTGCGAAAGCCTGCAGTCTTCTGTTAATAGCAAAAGCTGCTTCGCCAGAGAAGAGTAAAGGAAAATCAGATTGGCTCACAGGCATTACAAACGAAAGCGACTGACTTTCGATCGGGTACTGCATCTGAACATCCGCACCGCGAGGTATGACGGGTAAAAGTGTTAACCCCAAACCCTGACCAAAGCGGGTTAGGAAGCGAACCTTACGCTGGAGTTTTTCAAAATTCTCGATTTGTTTTTCTTTACCCTCTTCCAGAACATCATTTTTTGTAAGCGGTAACGGCACTGAATCCATCAAGGGCTTCACTTGCGCTTGTAGGCTTGAGTCCGGAAGAAGTGTGCTTGATCCTTTCCAGAAGTCGCTTGAGAAAGCGTTTTGAAGCTGCGAAAAAATACCCGTGTATTCCAGTTCATCATCAAATCTTATCCTTTTTGCGGAGTCGGAAATAATCTCGCTGGTGCTGAATTCACCCGTAATTGCGGTGTGTTTTTTTAGTCGCGTATTAAATTGTGTTTTTCGAATGCCACTGTAGGCCAAAAACCATTTTCCACCATTCCGAACATAAGTGTTTTGCACAGTCGTGTTGATGTCGTGCACTCTGGACCATGAGCTTCGGTTGGCCGAGTCCTTATATGCCCGCGTTATCTCGGTACGGACGTATGCTTTACTGTCCTTTTCCACATACAACTTTCCACGAATCGTGCCGTCTTTTTTTGTGAACGTTATCACCCAAATTTCATTACCCAGGTTTTTCTCAGTACCTATAAGCTGGTAAGTAAAGTCTTTCTTGTCCGGGCGGAGCAACTCCGGCCGGTATTTTACCAGGTCATTAGAGATACCAATAAAGGGACCTCCATAATAAAGAACAGCCCGAATTGAATCAGCCGGAGCAAAGTGATTGATTCGGGATTTCAGCACCTTGACAGTTCCATTTTCGGATGTAAACTGGTACCCGCTCCCCTGTACAAGCAGCTCGGCCTCACCAAAATAGTAGTAGGAACCAGTTCTTAACTTCAGCGACTCCCGGTAAAAGCCCCGAAGCTGGTAGGGTTCAGTCGTGTAGTTGGATTCAATATTCCGATAGGCTTCCCTCAGGAACACAAGCAGGGAACTATCCGGCATTACAACTACCTCTTTCAATTGCCGACTTTCCGGTGCGAGCCGCACAACACGAGGTATTTTTTGAACCGACTGTTTGAATAGTCCGTAACCGATGTAGGAGATCAGCAGGTTACGATCCCGAAATTCATTCGGAACAAAGAGGCTAAAGTATCCCTCAACGTTGGTATTTGTGCCCAATCGGGTGCCTTCAATCTGCAGGTTAGCAAAAGGCAAGGGTTTCCCTGTCTCGGCATCAAGCACCCGGCCATCGACCTGCAAGCCCTGCGCAAAAACGGTCAATGGAGCCAAAATGAAGCATAAAACCGAAAAATGGACGCGCATGGGGGCCAAAATAACCCATCCGTACCAGTTTACATTGAGTTAAACTTAAACAAGAAATCTAGCGCTTGTCCATCAACAGCGCGGAAACGCAAATGAGCAGGGTCATCAAAGGAGTGAAGATGATGCCGATCACCATCATGTCAAAATAACTGAGGCCGCGCTCGGCCCCCAGCATGGCATTAATAACAGCCGAGATAGCGCCAAATCCAACGATGATCAAAAAGAAGAGTAGCATAGGTTGATAGGTTTCTGGTTATGTGGTACGAATAACGAAAAAGTCATTTAGGATTCAAACCCCTTGCTGAACGAAAGGGTATACGCCAAAAGACCTGATAGTTAAATCCCCAATAGGACTTATCCTCGGCAATGCCGTAACCCGGTATCTCGTAAACGGCCCAGTCATCCGGTGTGGCCGATGAGCCGGGCGCAAATTTGAACCGCGCGGTGTAGCCCATCCACAACCCCTTCCAGACTTTTACCCGCAAGCCGGTGACTAATTCACCCCAGCCGCGCGTGAGCCCGACATGGCTTCGCTCGTTGGTATAATCACCAAAAACGGTGTCCGTTACCGTGTACCGTAAGTTTTCATCAAAACGGCTGCGGCCATACCGAAAACCCATAAAAAACATATTGCCCTCGGGGTCTTTGGTGAGGAAGTTAACATCCACGCCCAACCGGAAATACTGACCGTTGTTGCTATACGTTCCGTCCAAAGTCTGGTGCTCCCGTTGCCATTGTCCAACATCCAGTGCCAGGTAGTAACGGTAGAAATCGATATCGGCATTCAGTTCAAAACCCTGCAAACTGGACCCCGCCATCGTTTTACCCAGTTGAATCAGATCGGTGCCCAGGCGCAACCCGGTAGGCCGAAAGTCCTTGCGGGCGAGCGAGTCGGTCGTCTGGGCGTGGGCCGCCACGGCTATTAGCCAGCAACTACAAACGTATCTCCACATGCACGGCACCATTATTCAACACAACCGGATTCAAAATGAGTACCTGACCATCGCCAAACGAACTGGACACTACCGCCAAATCCAGGAAATACGTCTGCACCGGGCACTCCGGTGAAATCAACTGCAATTCGGTGGTGTAGGAAAGCGTGAGATTCTTCACCAACCCCTCATACTCGAAGGTATAACTCACTTCGCGCGTGTTGGCATTCAACGGAAGTTGAAGGCTACTCACTTTCTGGTTGGCATAAAAGGTTTCGGCCGAACCCGCGACTGTGATGCGTGTAAAGGTGACTTCGCGCACAGCCGAGCCATTTGCTGTTTTCAGCGCCAGGGTCACCTGAGAGGTGGCGTCTTGCACACAATCGGGATACGAAAAGCATTGGACACCCAGCACAGCCAGGCAGGGGAACCAGAACAATCGCCACGTTTTTATTCCCAAGCTACGCACGCCCGTCATTGCTTTCTTTTACCTTTGCAAGTTGTTTAAAAGACGTTGAAAACCAAAGGCAATCGAAAGGCTCGCGTAAACCTGGTGACGCTGGGCTGCTCCAAGAACCAGGTGGACAGTGAAGTGCTGCTGACGCAGCTTCGCGGTAATGGCATTGATGCCACGCACGAGTCCAAAACCGATGACGCCAACATTGTAATCATTAACACCTGTGGCTTTATCGACAACGCCAAACAAGAATCCATCGATACCATTTTGCGCTACGTAGATGCCAAGGAGGAAGGCGTGGTGGAAAAAGTGTATGTGACCGGTTGTTTGTCGCAGCGGTACAAGGACGATCTGGAAAAAGAAATACCGGAAGTAGACGCCTGGTTCGGCACGCGAGATTTGTCGCGATTGCTGAAACAGCTGAATGCCAACTACAAACACGAATTGGTTGGAGAGCGCATTCTCACTAACCCCGCACACTTTGCCTATCTGAAAATTTCAGAAGGATGCGACCGCCCGTGTTCGTTTTGCGCCATACCGCTGATGCGCGGCAAGCACGTGTCGCGGCCAATGGAAGAACTGGTGAAGGAAGCGCAGCACCTGGCGCGCAACGGCACCCGCGAACTATTGCTGATTGCGCAGGACTCCACCTACTACGGTCTTGATCTATACAAAAAACGAAATCTGAGCGAACTGCTACTCCGGTTGTCCGATGTCGAGGGTATCTCCTGGATTCGTCTGCATTATGCTTTCCCAACCGGCTTTCCGCTTGACGTTTTAGATGTGATGGCGAGCCGCCCGAATATTTGCAACTACCTCGACATACCCCTTCAACACGGGTCCACGCGCATGCTGCAACTCATGCGCAGAGGCACGACTCGTGAAAAAACCGAGCAACTGCTGGCTACGATCCGTGAAAAAGTACCCGGCATCGCCATTCGCACCACGCTGATTGGCGGCCACCCGGGCGAAACGGAAGAGGACTTTGCCGAGATGATGGGCTTTGTGGAACGATCGCGCTTCGACCGACTCGGCATTTTCAGTTACTCACACGAGGAGAACACGCATGCCTACTCGATGGCAGACGATGTGCCGGCCGAAGTAAAGCAACAGCGGGTAGATGCCATTATGGAGTTGCAACAGGGCATTTCGCTCGAACTCAACCAACAGAAAGTTGGCCAGACATTTAAGGTATTGGTAGACCGCAAGGAAGAGGGCCAATACATCGGGCGAACCGAGTTTGACTCTCCCGAGGTGGATAATGAAGTAATTATTGACTCGGACGACCAGTACCTGCGGGTGGGCGATTTTGTGCAAGTAAAAATTGAGTCGGCTTCGGAATTTGATTTGCACGGTCGGGCAATCTGACCAGAGGCGCTAACGATATGCGCAGCCTTTACGTTATTTGCACTATGTGTTGTCATTACATTCCTGCATGAAGGCTGAAAAAATTGATCTGCAAGACACGCACGCCTTCACTTCCTTTTTTTTGGATTATGTGGCGGGCCGCGAGAATCTGCGCCCGTTCTACGGACATCCGCCCAGCCTCAACTCTTTTGCAGCTCAGATTGGTGATAAAAAATCCTTTTCCCCTGAGCATCGTCTATTGCTGCAGAAGGCTCTCGAAGCCCAATATGCCCAACTCAAGTTGCCCCAGCCGGTGGCCGCGAACCTGGCGCTTCTGGCCCAACCCAACACCTTCACCGTTACGACCGGGCATCAATTAAACGTATTCACGGGGCCGCTGTACTTTGTCTTTAAAATTGTCACCGTCATTAATGCGTGCCGGCAATTAGCTGCCGCCTACCCGGGATTTCATTTTGTTCCGGTATACTGGATGGCCAGCGAAGACCACGACTATGAGGAGATCAAGTCCTTCCGGCTGTACGGAAAAAAGCATACGTGGGAAACCCTACAGAGCGGGGCCGTGGGCCGTTTCGATACAACGGGGTTAGCTGATCTGGCCAATGCGCTGCCCGGAGATAACCGCATTTTTGCGGAAGCGTATTCGAAAAACAAACGGCTGAGCGATGCCGTGCGATCGTACGTCAATGCGCTGTTTGGCGAATATGGCTTGCTGGTAGTGGATGGGGATGACGCCCAACTGAAAAAAGTCTTCGTGCCGGCCATCGAACAGGATGTACTGCATCAGGCCTTTCACAAACGGGTTGAAGTCCAAACCCAAAAGCTCCAATCGCTGGGCTACCACACACAGGTAAATGCGCGTGAGATTAACTTCTTCTACCTGCGCAATAACTTGCGAAGCCGGATTGAACGAACGAGCACCGGATTCTCGGTAGTCGATACTTCGCTGAGTTTTTCGGCTGCAGAAATGAATAAGCTCATTCAGACAGAGCCCGAAGTCTTTAGCCCGAATGTAGTGTTGCGGCCCCTATACCAAGAGATGATTCTGCCCAATCTCGCCTACGTGGGCGGCCCGGCCGAAATGGTCTATTGGCTTCAACTCAAACCTGTGTTTGACGACATGAAGGTGCCGTTCCCCATATTGTTGCCGCGCAATTTCGGATTGATCATTGATCCGGTAATTGAGCGAAAGATGAAGAAGACCGGCCTCACGCACAACGAAGTCTTTCTCGATACCCTTGCGCTCACCAATTCCTTCACGCGCAAACTCTCTGATCATTCGCTGTCGCTCGAAGAGGAACAGGTTCGTCTGCGCGAGCAATTTGATTCGATTCGCCTCAAAACGAGTCGCATCGACAGCAGTCTTGATCGGCTGGTGGATGCTGAACATCATCGGGCCGAAAAGAGCCTGGCGAAGATTGAAAAGAAAATGCTGAAAGCCGAGAAACGGAAGCATGCCGACACCCTGCGTCAACTGGAGGAAATCAAATCCGCCCTGTTCCCCAATGGAGGATTGCAAGAACGAACCGACAACGTCCTGAATTTCCTTCACACCAGGCCCGAGTTGCTCCGCGAGCTGGTCGATACTCTCAATGCGTTTGACATCCGCATGCATGTGATGTGGTATGACTAAGAAAGAAGCCCGATCGCATTACCTGGCGCAACGAAACCTTCTTGGCGATGCCGTGCGCTCAGATTACGATTTGCGCCTGTATAATCACTTTTTTCAAAAGGTGGATCTGAATGGTGTACACATCCTCCATCTTTATCTCCCGATTCCGGCACGTCACGAACCCGATACCTGGGCCATTCTTGACCGGCTGCGCAGAGAGTTTGGTCACATCCGGCTGGTGGTGCCCAAGGTGTCGGCCAATGGTGAGTTGCAGCATATTTTTTTTGAAGGCCTCCATCAGCTCAAAGAAAATGCCTGGGGCATACCCGAGCCGCAAACGGGTGTACCGGCTGATCCCGAGAGACTAGATCTTGTTATCGTTCCGCTTTTGGCTTTTGCTGCAAACGGTCAGCGCGTTGGCTACGGAAAGGGATTTTATGACCGGTTTCTGGCGCAGTGTAAACGCCATTGCCGTAAGGTGGGGCTTAGCTATTTCGAAGCAGCAGCTATTGAGGGATTTGATGATAGGGATGTTGCCCTGGATGCCGTGGTAACACCCAACGGGCTCATCACCTTTTAATCGCGCGGATCATTTCACGCTTTCCGGGCGGGCCCGGCACGGCCTCCACATCGAATCCCGAACTGCGCAGGTCGCGCTTTACCTGGCCCTTGGCACAATAAGTTACGAATACGCCATCAGGACGCATGGCCTGAGCTATCTTCGCTAATACCGGTTGTGCCCACATCTCGGGTTGCTTATTCGGTGCAAAAGCATCGAAATACACTACATGATACGTTGATTCCGGCAACACACAACTTAGCAACGAGACCTCTCTTTTGTGTAAGGAAAAGAAAGAATCAAGCACTACCGGAGTCCCCCAGGCTGCTTCGTGAATGCGCTGAAAATCGACTTGGCGACCCTCGGCCGCATAGTTCAACGACTTCCAAATACCCGAAGCCAGCGGCTGTGTTTCCAGCGTATCATATTGAACCACCATCTTCCGGGAGGCAGCCGCTTGCCAGGTTAGCCACGCATTAAGGCCCGTTCCAAATCCAATTTCCAGAATGCGAACAGATGGCAGGTCAAGCAGATCGAACCCCTGACGAATGAATACATGATTGGACTCCTGAACTGCCCCATGTCGTGAATGATAGGTCTCATCAAGCTCGCGATTGATCAGCGAGTGTGAGCCATCACCGGTTACCAGCAGTTCCAGGTTACTCATGTCTTGGCGATGAGGACGACCGCCATGGCATTGACCCCTTCTTCGCGGCCCACATACCCTAATGTCTCGGTTGTAGTCGCCTTGATCGATACCTCTTCCTCGGTGATATCCATGAGCGGGGCCAGTGATTTTTTCATGGCTGGAATATGCGGATTCACTTTCGGTTTCTCCAGGCAGAGCGTGCAGTCCACGTTCACTACTTTCCAGCCGCGCTCGTGGATCATGCGTGTTACCTCTCGTAAAAAGAATTTACTATCCATACCCTTCCAACGGTTATCTGTGTTGGCAAAGTGGAAGCCAATGTCGCGCAGGTTAGCGGCACCCAGCAGCGCATCGCAAATGGCGTGAATCAGCACATCGGCATCGGAGTGCCCTACCGCGCCCTTCGGGGCGCCTGGCAACTCAACACCGCCAAGAAAAAACGGCCTGCCCGTCTCTAGTTGATGTACATCATATCCCATCCCAACGCGTATATTCATCTCAATTTTTGTCGTGACTACAAAGGTAGTGGTTACAAGTCTTACAATTTTACTGTCAATAAACACCGAAATCTTACACCGAAGGCTCTGGCCTTGTATAATTAACTAATATTGACGCATGCCATTTTCGTTATCTCTGCGCAACCTGTTACTAGGCAAGGAACACATCCCCGATCGAAGAACATTTAAATACGCACTGCTCCGTGCCCAGTTTACCGTATTGACCATCCTGGTTGCGCTGTATTATGTTGGCCTCGATTTATTCAATGGCGCTTACAAGTTCATTCCGTACTACCTGGTGATGGTCGTCATTTCCGCTATTTGCCTTCATCTGAACAGAATCGGGAAATACACATCCTCGTCTGTCTTATTGCTGTTGATGACAAACACCGTTATTTTTCTTTTTTCAGATGTGGATCAGCCCCAGGGGGGCGTTTATTTCTATTTTGTCACCTGCGCGTTGGCGGCCTTAGTCCTTTACGGCTATCAACAACGGTATCTGGGCATCAGCTTTGCCTTGCTTTCGATCGGATTGGGACTGCTGGCCTATCAGGTTGACCTGAATCTGATCGATCGGCCCTCCGATCAACCGGAGGCCGTGATGCGCAACTTCATATCGAATTTCGTCATTGGCATATTAACCAGTTCCTTCGTAGTTTTTTTTCTAATCAAACGTAATCATGACTCGGAGCGCGCTTCCATGGAAAGCACCGAGCAACTGAAAAAGACAACTGAAGATTTAAATCAAAGTCAGGAGCGGTATGCGCTCGCCCTGCGCGGCACCAAAGCCGGCATTTACAAGTGGCAGGTGGCCAATAATCAGATGTTCATAAGCCCCTACTACAAAAGCCTGTTGGGTTACCACGATGACGAACTGGCAGAGTTAACACCTGATTTTTACCTCGCCCAGGTCGTTCACCCCGAGGACCTGGCGCGCATGCGCGAGAATTTCGCCCATCCCGAGTTAGTGGCGCCCACCTACCAAAGTGAACTCCGGCTCAAGACCAAATCGGGTGAGTATAAGTGGTTTTTGGATAGTGGCGTGTTAAAGCGATCACCCACGGGCGCTGTGGAAATGGTCGTGGGTTCCATTATCGATATCGATGAACGAAAAAAAGCCGAGGAGGAAATCCGAAAAAAGAACGTACAACTGGCCAAGACCAACGAAGAACTCGACCGGTTTGTGTACAGCGCTTCACACGATATGCGGGCTCCGTTGAGTTCGCTGCTAGGTCTCATTCACCTCTCTGAAAAAACCAACCAGCCAGAGGAACTGCATTTGTACCTGGCCATGATGAAGGAGCGAATAAAAACAATGGAAGGATTTATCCGGGAAGTCACCGATTACTCGCGAAACACGCGGCTTGACATCACACCGTCCGAAATCATCCTTAAACCTCTGCTGCGCGAAATTGCCAATGCGTTGGCCTACTCCGTTGAGAACAAAAAAGTAAGGTTGCTCTGGCACGTGCCGGATGATTTGATTGTGACCACCGATGCGAGCCGGTTAAAAGTGGTTCTCAATAACCTGATCTCCAATGCCTATAAGTACCACGATCAAAAAAAGTCAGAACGCTTTATCAAAATATCTGCGGGCCGGATGGATGGAAAAACGTGGATTCACATTGAGGATAATGGTATCGGCATTGCACCGGAACACCAGCATCGCATTTTTGATATGTTCTACCGGGCTTCTGAAACCTCCGAAGGCTCTGGGTTAGGGCTCTATATCGTGAAAGAAACGCTGCAGAAGCTAGGCGGCACCATCTCCGTTAGTTCAGAACCGGAACACGGTGCCACGTTCTCGTTTTCCGTTCCTGATCTTAGCTGACGCGCGTGTAGTAAAGCGTGCTGGCATTGCGTTCTTGCAGTATGTCATCAGCCACGCGCATGACATCCTCGCGGGTAACCCGGTTAATCAATTCTTCTTCGCGGTTCACCAAATCCGCATCACCCGATAAGCTGGCGAACGCCAGATTCATGGCGCGGTTGATCACTTCCACATCGCCAAAGGCAATGGAGGATATGGCGAGGTTTTTCACTTTCTGAAGTTCCTCGGCACGGGGGCCTTCGCGCAGCAATTCATGCAAAATCTGGTCAACCTCATACTCGGCATCCTGCGCGGATATGCCTTCGTTAACACGGCCGCTGATCACCAGCATGCCCGGATCCAGCGTGCCCATGTTGTAGGCCGAAAGGGTTGAGAAAATCTCCTTTTCCATCACCAGGCGGTGGTACAACCGGCTGGAATGACCCCGCCCGAGAATATCGCCCAACAGATCAGTCGCATAGTAATCCGAGTGAAAGCGCCCCGGTACATGCCAGGTTTTATACAAGGCGTGAGCGGGCACATTGGCCTCAACCGTCAACTGGCGTTTTTGCTCCTGACGCAGCTCGGCAGGCAGATTTCGCTGTGGCCGGTTTCCGGCCGGAATCGGTCCAAACCACTTTTCGGCCAGCTGCCTAACCTGATTCACCTTGACGTGGCCTGCCACTACAAGCACGGCATTGCTGGGCACGTAATGTCGAAAGAAAAAGTTCTTAACATCCTCAAGGGTCGCCTGTTCAATATGCGCCACTTCTTTTCCAATGGTGGCCCATTGATAGGGGTGTGTTTTATACGCCAGCGGGCGCAATTTTAACCACACATCTCCGTAAGGTTGATCGAGGTAGCGTTGCTTGAATTCTTCAATCACCACCTTTCGTTGAACCTCCAGAACTTCGGGATCAAACGACAAACTCAGCATGCGGTCGCTCTCCAGCCAGAACCCTGTTTCGAGATTGGCAGCCGGCACGGTGAGATAGTAGTTGGTGATGTCCGTGCTCGTAAAGGCATTGTTTTCGCCCCCTACCCGTTGCAGGGGCTCATCATAACTCGGTATGTGTTTCGATCCGCCAAACATGAGATGCTCAAACAGATGAGCAAAACCCGTTTTATCGGGATGTTCATCGCGCGAGCCCACATCGTAGAGCACATTCATCACGGCAATCTGCACCGAAGGATCTTCGTGAACGATTACACGAAGTCCGTTATCAAGCGTGAACGAGGAGAAATTAATCATGTGATAAAAGCTCAAAATTACGGAAAGAAGAGCACCCCGGGGCCCCCGTGCGTAATCGATTTTCCGAGTAACTTGCGCCCTTTGAGCCTATTCTGCGAGCTATGAAATTTAACCGCAAAAAATACAGCGACCCCGTCCTGGTTCATTTATACGAAGCCTTGGTTAAACCGCGGCTGATTGAGGAAAAGATGTTGATCCTGCTTCGGCAGAACCGCATCAGCAAGTGGTTCAGCGGCATTGGTCAGGAGGCTATTTCGGTCGGCCTTACGCAAGCGCTCGACCCGGACGAATACATTTTGCCGATGCACCGCAATCTGGGCGTGTTCACCGGCCGCAACATGCCCTTTGAGCGGCTGTTTGCCCAATGGCAAGGTACACCTATGGGGTATACCAAGGGTCGCGATCGCTCGTTTCATTTCGGCTCGAACGAACATCACATTGTAGGCATGATCTCTCACCTTGGGCCACAAAACGGGGTTGCGGATGGTATTGCGCTCGCCTCCAAACTAAAAAAAGAAAAAAAGGTGACGGCCGTGTTCAACGGAGATGGCGGCACCAGCGAGGGCGACTTTCACGAAGCGGTGAACGTTGCCGCAGTCTGGGATTTGCCCGTGATCTTCATCATTGAAAACAACGGTTACGGGCTCTCCACACCCAGCCAAGAACAGTTTAGATGCAAACAGTTTATCGACAAAGCGATCGGGTATGGCATTGAAGGCATTCAGGTGGATGGAAATAACGTACTCGAAGTGTATGACACCGTGAAGACGATCACCGAGAGTCTGCGCAAAAGTCCCCGGCCGGTATTACTGGAATGCCTCACCTTTCGTATGCGCGGGCACGAGGAAGCCAGTGGAACGAAGTACGTTCCCAAAAAACTGATGGAGGACTGGGCGAAGAAAGATCCCGTAGAAAATTATGAGCGCTACCTCCTCGACCAAAAAGTGATATCGAAAGCCTTCGTTGACGAAACCCGCAAGCGAATCAAAAAAGAAATCGAAGCGGGCCTGGAGGTGGCTTTCCGCGAAACGCACCCGGTCCCTGACACCGATCTGGAACTGAGGGATATGTACGCTCCGGGCGAATCGGTTGTAGTTACCCCCAGTGATTCCTCACAAAGCGAAAAACGATTTATTGATGCCATTAGTGACGGATTGCGACAAGGCATGGAGCGCCACCCTAATCTGGTCCTCATGGGCCAGGATATCGCAGAGTATGGTGGCGTATTCAAGATCACCGAAGGCTTTGTGGAAAAATTTGGCAAGGACCGCGTGCGGAATACCCCTCTCTGTGAAGCCGCGATAGTGGGAGCGGGTTTAGGATTGTCGGTGAAGGGAATGAAGGCAATGGTCGAAATGCAGTTTGCCGATTTTGTCACCGAAGGATTCAATCAGATCGTGAATAATCTGGCGAAAGCCCATTGGCGGTGGGGCCAGGCCGCTGACGTAGTCGTGCGGATGCCAACCGGTGCCGGCACGGCCGCAGGCCCATTCCACAGCCAAAGCAATGAAGCCTGGTTTTTTCATACACCTGGATTGAAGATTGTCTATCCGTCCAACCCGTACGATGCCAAAGGGCTGCTGACGGCAGCACTGGCTGATCCAAATCCCTACCTCTATTTTGAACACAAACTTTTGTACCGATCAGTAAAAGATACCATCCCGGACGACTATTACACCGTGGAGATTGGCAAAGCCAAACTGGTGAACGAAGGCAATGACCTTTCGATTATCACCTACGGCATGGGTGTACACTGGGCCAAAGAAGCATTAGCCTCAATGCCCAACCTGAAAGCCGATGTACTCGATTTGCGCACGTTGCTACCTTGGGATAAAGAAGCCGTGGCTACTACGGTTAAGAAAACCAACCGTGTGCTTATCCTGCATGAGGATACGCTAACCGGTGGCATCGGGGGCGAGATCAGCGCGTGGATTAGCGAACACTGCTTCGAATACCTGGATGCTCCCGTGATACGGGTGGCGAGCCTGGACACGGCCATCCCGTTTGCGCCTACGTTGGAACGGAATTTTCTGCCTACTGATAGATTAAAACCGTGCATCGAGCGTTTGATGCAGTATTAGGGTAGCCAACGTTATCAACTGGTTTTTCGTACCTTGGTCGGTTCAAGTGCACCGATTCAAGCCATATCGAATCCAACTGATGCCGTCTCTGTTGCTGACGGTTATCTTGGCGTTGGCTTTCACAGAAGGGCTTTCACAAGATCGGGCCCAAAACAACCGCCAGCAGATACGGACAACACGAGCCAAGTCGGTTAAAAAATCGGGTAAAGCCAACACAAAAGATATTGCCGGCAAGCGCCTGCGTACGCGTAACACCTCCTCTGCAGGGCGTGCCGTTTTTTCAATCTCCAGTTCGAACACCTACCGCAAGCGATCTCCCGCGGGCCGTGAACGAGCGTGGCAGGGTGGCCGGGACGGGCAGGCGCAACGCATCCGGTCTGCTACTGCTCAACAGTCCCGTAACAATGTTTTCCCTCAGAAAGGCCGCTTCGTCAACGCATCGACCAAAGCACCGCCAAGGCCCTACGGAAATCGCAGTGAGTTGGCGCGGGCGTCACGGATGCAACGCGGCCCCATTTCGTATCCTCCGGGCCGCAAGCGCATTAACAATCAGTCCGCTTCACGAGCCTATGTGGTGCGCGGTCGAAAAAATGTTTACTGGGGTAAGTATTCGAAGGGTGAGCGGGCCATTACCACCGACCTGGCGGGTGCCCCGCTTCGGAGACGTAACTTCCGCTCGCCCGAAAAGGGATTTATCGCCCAGCCGGACACGTACCGGGGACGAAAGCGAACCGGAGACCGCGCGTACAGGGGATCGTTCCCGTCCGGGTATGCCAGTCGCTCGCGAAGTGGCCGCGCCTGGAAAGGTGACGTAGCTGGATTACCCATTCGCAAACCCGGCTCCGGAAAAAGTGTTGAACTGGCAGGAGAACATTCTCTTCGCAAGCGAATTCAATCGGAAGCCAGAGCCAGCCAGGATCCTGTGCCCGTGAAAGCTCCCGGAGGCCCTACGCAGGAAATCGGTCGTTTTTTTTCCGGATCGTTCAAGGGTGTCAAACCAAAAAAGAAAAGCGGCCAAGCGGCTACGCAACAATCCGCGCGCCTTCGGCTGAAAAAAAGTGCCAAAGTGAGCACGACTCCGGTGCCGGTAAAAACACCCGGGCCACAAACACAAGAAATTCAACGTTTCTTCAGCGGCCCGTTCAAAGGCGTGAAGCCTAAAACGAAAAGTGGTGGCCGGGCTGCCCAGGCTTCGCGCAAGCATGGCAAGCGCCTGTCAGGCAAAATCAGTGGGCCGGTGCCCGTCAAGCCGCCCGGAAAACAAACACAGGAAATCGGACGCTTTTTTGGTAAACCGTTTAAGGGTGTAAGTCCGGACCAAGCCCGAAATTTCAGTAACGCAGGACTCTCCCACTCCGGTAATATTCGAGTTCCTCGTGGGGGAAAGGCGAAGGAGTATGGAGGCCAGGGTCTCAATTACTCGGGTAACCTAAAATCCAGACGATCACCAAAAGGTGGTGGTTCAGTGGCCCGAAACAACTGGAATAATCAGGGCCAACCCGTGGCGGGGAGAGTCCCTTCAGCAAATACACTTCGGATGGGTGGCTATTCGGGGACTATCCGCAGTTCGGGAAAAGCCCGTGTGTTCAGCAACCCAGGCTTGAGTTACTCAGGCAACATACGCGTACCCCGTGGCACAAAAGGCAAAGTGTATGGCGACCAGGGATTAAGCTACAGCGGCAACATACGTGTGCCTCGTGGAACGAAAGGTAAAGAGTATGGCGATCAGGGCCTAAGTTATCCCGGATCGATCAAGGCCAGACGCCAGCCCAAAGGTGGCGGAAGTTTAGCCCGAAACGATTGGAACAACCAGGGCCAGCCGGTGGCGGGCCGAGTGCCGTCTGCCAATACGCTGCGCATGGGGCGTTATTCCGGTACCATTCGGAGCACGGGCAAAGCCCGTGAGTTTAGCAATCAGGGTTACGACTATGCCGGTAATATCAGGCGCGGCCGCAAAACCTTCGGTGCCGAATGGGCTGGTTACGAAGGTGATATTCGAAGAGGAAAAAAAACGTTCTCTGCCGAATGGGCTGGTTACCAGGGTGACATTCGAAGAGGGAAGAAAACATTCTCCGCAGAATGGGCAGGTTACCAGGGCGACATCCGCAAAGGAAAGAAAACATTCGATGCGCAATGGGCGGGCTATCGGGGTGATATCCGGCAGCGCGGCAAAAAATCATTCAGTCGCGAGGGTTTTGACTTTGCTGGTAATCTGAAAGCGAAGCGGCCTGAGAAAGGAGGAGGTAGCATTAGTGGGCGCTTGTGGAACAACAACGAAACGGCCATTGCCGGAAAACCTCCGACCGGGGAAGAAGTTCGGGCCTTGTCTTATTCCGGTAACATCCGGCAGTCGCGCATGCGTAAGTCATACATTCAAAACCCCAATGCCGCACGCGAGTCGTTGAAGAAGAAAAAGCCAAGCGAACAAGATTACAAAGTTGACGGCCTTCAGATTGAAGTGAAGCCTAAAGAGTACGCCCGCAACGATCGGTCAGCGAAAGAGGCACTGTTGAACATCAAGCCAACGGCTGGATACGGGAAGGTGGGCGGCATACCCGCCAGCACGCGTTTCCGGAAATCGTATGACCAAAATAAGCGAAGCGCCCGGGAAGCGCTGGATGGCACAGCCCCATCCAAGTCTTCCATTAACGCCAGTGCGTATGCGCGGGGTATGAAGCAATACTGGGAAACCCGGCATAACCCCAGCTCAGCCAAAGCCGCGCTGGATGTGCGCGCAGGTGGGCGATCGTTCCGCGAGGCTACGGAGTTCTCGGGTAAAGCAAGACTCCGGGCCAATTACCGGCACAACCCAAACAGTGATCGGGATGCTTTAAAAGTATTGGCCCCCGCCAAAGCATATGCGCGCCTGGGCGACTATCAAGGCAACGTGAAAATGAAAAAGCAATATGACCGCGATGCTCACCCAGATGGGCGCTATGCCAACTCGCGGCAAGACAACGTCAAGAGCGAACGAACTTTGATGATGAATGTGAAACTCCTGTTCTCCAAGATGTTCAAGCGCAACGCCAATCAACCAAGCGTGGTAAAAGATCCCGTACGCAAACCCAAGTATGACAAGCGTGAGCGGGAACTTTGGAAGGATTTATATCATTAGGTATACATGAACTGGAAACACCTTACCACGCTGGACGAGCTTGAGCAGGCCCGGGAGCAGTCATTCAACCACCCGGTATTATTTTTCAAACACAGCACCACATGTTCCATCAGCCGGACAGCATTAGACCGGCTGGAGCGAAACTGGAATACAGCCGAAACAACCGATCTGGAACCCTTTTTTATTGACTTAAAACGATATCGCGATGTTTCAAACACGGTGGCGGAGCAGTTTGGTGTGGTTCACGAGTCACCACAGGCCATCGTGATTCACGAGGGCCGGGTCGTTTATCATGCCTCACACTTTTCGATTGACTGGACCTCGCTAACAAAGGCGGCCCGAGGTCGTGTCAAAACTTGAATTCCACCGTTTGCTTCACATCGGCTCCCAGACTGAGAGCAACCGGGCATGTTAAGGCAGCCCGCTGTAGTTTTATCTTTTGCTCGGGCGTTGCCGCCAGGTTTTCGTGAACAAACCGAATCTGAATTTCTCCGATCTTCCGCGGATTGGAGGTCATGATTTTAACAATCTCGGAGCGAAGCCCCGTCAAGGCAATGCCTTCACGCTCGGCAAAAATACCCATTAGCGTCATCATGCAACTGCTTAAGGCAGCACAGGCCAGATCGGTTGGGCTAAACGCTTCGCCCCTTCCATTATTGTCAGGTGGTGCATCTGTCACCACCCTATTCCCCGATTTTAAATGCTGAACCTGTGTACGAAGTCCACCTAAATACTCGCCTTTCATCGAAACCATGGAACCGGGTTACAATTTTTGTGTTACAATATTAACCTTTAAATTTCGCTTTCTGCCGAGCATGAAAATACGCCTGTTTTGTCTGGTTCTTGTATTCGCCTCTTTTACGATAGGTCAGGCGCAGCCCAGCGATACATACGAATACAACTCGGAATTCACGTGGGGAATCAACAAGAATTCTTCAGGGGGCTTGATTGGCGGACTGGTTTTCAAAAAAGCCCGCAAGTTGGATGATCGGATGCTGGAAACGTTTGGTCTCGAAATCATGAACGTGAAGCATCCGCAAGAAGTGCGCTACAATTCCTTTCAGACGGGTAACCTCTTCATCTACGGCAAAAGCAATTATCTGTATGCCATCCGGTTGCAATACGGCCGGGATCTTATCCTGTTTACTAAAGCGCCCCAGCAAGGCGTTGAGATCAAGGCCGTAGGGGCAATTGGACCATCCATTGGTATCGTGGCTCCCTATTTCATTGAACGGTCGGTGGATGGCAATAGCCTTTTTTATACCGTTCGAGAACAGTATGACCCGAACAACCCCAAGCACATTTTCCCGAACATCCTGGGAACCGGGGGTCTCCTCGAAGGGATTGGCAGTTCCGAAATCCAGTTTGGCGGAAACATCAAATTGGGCTTTAATTTTGAGCTTGGTGCATTTAAGACTCAGGTAACCGGTTTCGAAGTCGGCATGTTGCTGGATGCCTACCTCAATCCGATCGAATTGATGCCCAGTTCCAATAATTATTCGGTTTTCCCCACGGTATATTTCACGCTATTCTACGGTAGCCGGAAATAGGCACAAAAAATCTGGCCTTTTTTGTGACGGGTTGGGCATGCGCGCATTCAATTATTATATTTGAAATCCTAAACTGCGGAAGAATGGAAGTTAAAAAGACCGAAAAAGCCGATTTAACGAAAAAAACAGGGCTTTTTTTCAGCATCGGCCTGCTGGTAACCATGTCGATTGTGCTGTATGCTTTCGAGCGCAAACAGTACGATGAGAACCTTATCGAATTGCAAGGCAAGAACTCCAATACCTTTGAAGAGGTAATTGAAGTGCCGCCTACCGAGCAACCCCCGCCACCAGCACCTGTTATTCAGCAGCCACAAATTGTGGAAGTGCCGGACGAAGAAGAAATCAAAGAAGATATCCAGATCAAATTTGACACCGAGGTAACGGAAGATACCAAGGTGGAAGAGGTGATTGTTGATACCAAAGTGGAAGAAGAAGACACCGAGCAGATCTTTTCGGTGGTAGAAGAATCAGCCGCGCCTAAGGGAGGTATGCAGGCCTTTTACAAGTACGTTGGTGAAAAAATGAAGTACCCCGCTCAGGCCCGAAGGATGGGTGTAGAAGGCCGTGTGTTTGTGCAATTTGTAGTTGAACGCGATGGCCGCCTTACTGATGTGAAAGTGGTGGACGGCCGCGGCATTGGTGCGGGCTGCGATGAAGAAGCTGTGCGCGTGGTGCAGAGCGCTCCGCCCTGGAACCCAGGCAAACAGCGCGGTAAAGCCGTTCGCCAGCGCTACACGATTCCGATTAACTTTAAGCTGGGATAACCTTCCCGCAGAAGATATAAAAAAGCCTCGCCACCAGCGGGGCTTTTTTCATAGCAGTACCCCCAGCACCAATCCCAACACGATGACCAACCACGAGGGAATCTTAGTAAACACCAGAAGGCTGAACGTGCCAAAGGCAAAACTGAAGTTAAGAATACTCATGTCCAACGGTTGGTACAACAATACAGCCGCAGCAGCTACCAGTCCGGTGTTGGCCGCATTTAATCCCTCCAATGATGCCCGAATGGGGCGAAATTTTTTTAAGCTTTCCCAAATGCGGATCACAAAAAACACGAGAAACGTTCCGGGTAAAAAAATGCCAGCAGCCGACATGAAGGCACCCAGCAACTGCCCGCTGATGCCGTGGTCGCGCATGGATAACGCACCCAGGTACGAACTGAACGAGAACACGGGCCCGGGCAATGCCTGCACAAAGGCGTAGCCCGTCAAAAACTCATGGTGTGATGTGGGGTGATGCAAGGGCTTCGCATACTGAACAAACTCGCTATACAAAAGCGGAGCTAACACCTGACCGCCTCCAAACACGAGGCTGCCGTTGCGGTAAAAATTTTCAAATAATTTGATCGGCAGCGCTTGTGTAATTCCGCCCAGTACAGCCGCCACAATCAAGACCCCCGCCCACAACAAAAAATTTGACCATGGCACATCCATCTTGACCTTTTCTTCTTTGGGGTGCGCTCGATACTTCAAGGCTGTCAGCGCCCCGGCCGACAACAGAATGAAGGGCAGGATGAAGGGACTGGGGAAAAAGAACGACACAACCGCGGCCAGAAGCATGATCACCACACCAGCCTTTGTCCTTACCGTCTTTAGTCCAATGGTGTACGCAGCAAAAGCAATGAACCCGACCGCCATCGGCTGAATAAACTTGGTGAACTCAAGCGAAATATTCTGTGAGGCGAACAGGCTGATGATAATGCCCGCCAAAGTCATGATCACAACTGAGGGCAACATCCACAGCAGTAACGTGAGATAAGCCAGATTAGGGCCACCCAATTTATAACCGATGGCCGTTAGCGTTTGGGTGGAGGTGGGCCCGGGCAATACCTGACACAACGCATTCAGCTCAATCAATTCACCTTCCGATATGTACTTCCTTTTGTCTACCAGCCGATGTTGAAAATGAGCAATATGGGCCTGGGGGCCTCCAAAACAGGTGATGGAGAGATACGCGACCTCCCGAAGGAACACCAGGTATCGGATGCGCTGTATCATCCGGAGCGTTCTATTTTTTTAGTCCGATTTCGCGAAGACGCTGATTCAGAAAGTCACCCGCAGTAATATCATCCCAAAGCTTTGGATGCTGCGCATCCACGCAGGATGGCAACGCGGCCAGGCTCATTTCACTTCGTGGGTGCATAAAAAACGGAATGGAGTAGCGTGGCGTGTTCATTAACTCGCGCGGTGGATTCACCACGCGGTGAATGGTCGACTTCAGCTTCTTGTTGGTCAGGCGCTCCAGCATATCACCTACGTTTACCACCAGTTGTTCGGGTAGTGCGGTGATCGGTATCCACTTTCCGTCACGCCTGAGTACTTGTAGTCCATCGGCACTGGCTCCCATCAGCAACGTGATCAGATTAATGTCACCGTGCTCGGCTGCCCGAACGGCATCGGCTGGCACGGCATCCGGATTCTCGATTGGAAAATAGTGTATCGGCCGTAGAATGCTGTTACCGAATTTGACCTTCCGGTCAAAGTAACTTTCTTCCAGTCCCAGGTATAGGGCAATTGCCTTCAGCATTTGCACACCGGTTTGTTCAAGCCTGCGGTATACCTCCAATCCGATCTCCTTCATCTCGGGCACTTCGGCCGGCCACACATTCCCCGGATACTCGTGCTTCACGGGATCGTGCGGATCGGTAACTTCTTGGCCGATGTGATAAAATTCCTTGAGGTCTCCGGTGTTACGGCCTTTGGCGTGTTCTTTCCCTTTGCCGATGTAGCCGCGCTGGCCAGCCAGGCCGGGGATCTCATATTTCTGCTTCACGGCATCCGGCAAGGCGTAGAATTTTTTGATGGCCGCGTAAAGGCGCGCGGATAATTCATCGGTGAGATAGTGATTTCGAATGGCCACAAACCCGATGTTATGGTAGGCCGTTCCGAGATCATCAACAAATTTTTTCCGCTTGTGCGGATCGCCCGAGGTGAAGTCAGCCAGATCCAGCGAGGGGATGGTGTCATACAGAATTTCAGCCATGCGAAATGGTTTGGAGGGTATGGCAAGCTACTGAATTTTGCCTAATTTTAACCAAGGCATGGTCTTTGCCTACATTCACGAACCAACGGTATACGGTATGGATAGAAGAACATTTGTTGAGCAATCGGTGAAACTGGCAGCCTTCACGGCTGTGGCAGGACCCGTGTTGGGTACGCCCTTGGCCGCGCTGTCTTTTTCGCAGGTACCTCTGCCCTATGCCAAAGACGCCCTGGAGCCGTCCATCGATGCGATGACGATGGATATCCATTACAGTAAGCATCATGCCGCCTACGTGAAAAATGTGAATGACGCGATAAGCGAGGAGAAGATTGGCTATACCACGGAGGCAGAATTTTTTTCGAACATCCAAAAACACTCGGCCAAGGCGCGCAACAATGGCGGTGGCGCCTGGAACCACAATTTCTTCTGGCTCAATCTTGCGCCCGCGCAAGCCGGCAATGCACCGGGCGGAAAGATACTGGATGCCATTAATGGATCGTTCGGTTCATTCGATAAGTTCAAAGAGCAATTCACCCAGGCTGCGATGACGAGTTTTGGCTCAGGCTGGGCGTGGCTGGTGAAAGAGGGAAACCAGTTAAAAGTGGGCAGCACACCCAATCAGGATAATCCGCTGATGAGTGTGAGCGATCTCAAGGGTACTCCTTTGTTGGCCTTGGACGTTTGGGAACACGCCTATTATCTGAAATACCAGAACAAGCGAAATGAATATGTGGGCAACTGGTGGAACGTGGTGAACTGGAATGAAGTGGCAAGCCGCTTAGGCTAACTCCATCACACTTTTCTCAATAATGTCACAGCACTCGTGCAACTGCTCCTCCGTGATTACCAGGGGTGGTGCCAATCGAATGATATTGCCGTGCGTGGGTTTAGCTAACAAGCCATTGGCTGCAAATTTCAGGCACAGGTTCCAGGCGGTTTCACTTTCGGGCGTATCGTTGATCACAATAGCATTCAACAGGCCTTTACCGCGAACCAGCTTTACCCATTTGGTTTTCTGAGCCAGCCGGCCCATGCGCTGGCGGAAGATTTGCCCGAGTCGGTCAGCATTTTCTGCCAACCGTTCATCTTTTATTACTTCGAGGGCCTCCATGACGATGGCTGCGGCAAGCGGGTTGCCGCCAAATGTTGAACCGTGCTCGCCCGGTTTGATCACCAGCATAATGTCATCATCGGCCAACGCCACTGAAATGGGGAACACGCCACCGGAAAGAGCTTTCCCCAAAATCAGGATATCGGCACGAACGCCCTCATGGTCACTGGCCAGCATTTTTCCTGTCCGGGCGATACCGGTCTGGATTTCATCCATCATCAGCAGTACGTTGTATTTTTTGCAGAGGGCAGCGGCAGCCGCCAGATAACCTTCTGCCGGCACATAAACCCCGGCCTCCCCTTGGATCGGCTCAATCCATAAGCCGCACACGTTCGGGTTGGCAAGCGCCTTCTCCAATGCAGGCGCATCATCATAATCCACAATCTCAAATCCGGGCATAAACGGACCGAACCCTTTGCGGGATGAAGGATCGGTTGAAGCCGAAATGATGGTGGTCGTCCGGCCATGAAAGTTCTTGCGAGCCGCCACAATTACGGCTTCATTCTCCGGAATATTCTTTTTCGTGTATCCCCATTTGCGAGCCAGCTTGATAGCCGTTTCGTTGGCTTCCGCTCCACTGTTCATGAACAGCGCCTTGTCGTAGCCGAACGTCTCACATACATACTTTTCGGCCAGCCCAAGTTTATCGTTATAGAAGGCACGGGAGGTAAGCGTCAATTCCTTTGCCTGTTGCACCAAAGCCTGAATAATGCGGGGGTGGCAGTGACCTTGGTTGACGGCACTGTAGGCCGAGAGAAAATCATAGTAGCGCTTGCCTTCAACATCCCACAGGTAAACACCCTCGCCTTTGCACAGCACCACCGGTAACGGGTGGTAGTTGTGGGCACCATATTGATCTTCAAGGGCAATGGCTTGCTGGCTGCTGCTGATTGTGTCTACCATAACTACTGGTTTGAGTTGGCAAGTTAGCTAAATCCGGTCAGAAGGCCGACCTCGACCAGTGGTGGAAAATGTTAGGTCGACAAACGGATCAACTCGTATTTTCGGGAATTAATGAATGTAATATGAAACACGTTGTGATTTCTGCCTTGTGCTTTACCTCGTTGCTGGGGCATGCGCAAAACCGCGATGCCTTCGACCCCAAGGTTACCGAACTGTGGGAACCGAAACCGAAGAAAGTTACGGCTATGCCCGTTTTGTCCGCAGCACCCTCGGATGCCATAGTACTCTTCAATGGAAGAGATCTGGGCGAATGGACGTCAGGCGATGGCAGCCCTGCTCAATGGGAAATAAAAGATGGTGCCATGACCGTAGTAAAAGGGAAAGGTGACATTAAAACAAAACGTCAATTTGGCGATGTGCAGTTGCACCTGGAATGGCGAACACCGGCATTAATTGAAAGTGAAGGTCAGGGCCGCGGAAACAGTGGCGTATTTCTGCAAGAACGCTATGAGTTGCAGGTGCTCGATAGCTATGAGAGTACGACCTACTCCAACGGGCAGGCGGGCTCAATTTACAAACAGCATATTCCGCTGGTAAACGCCACAGGCAAACCCGGTGAATGGCAGTCGTACGACATTATCTACACGGCACCCCGTTTTGGAGACAGTGGCCGAATGGTTACGCCAGCCTACATGACGGTGTTGCACAACGGGGTAGTGATCCAAAATCACGCAGCCATTTGGGGACCCACAGAATTTAAGGGCCTTCCCTTCTATGATGCGCATGGTAAGGGATCGATTAAGTTACAAGATCACGGCAACCCGGTGAGCTACCGGAACATTTGGATACGCGAACTGTAAAGCTCGTACGCCCGAAATAAAAAAGGTCGCCCATTCAAGCGACCTTTTTTGTTTGTTGTTTTTAAGTCAGTCATTCGGCACACTGGGCATTTCCACTTCACCCTTAATGCGCAAAGACACAAATCCTTCTTCCACATTGGCTGTCACCGTTACAGACTTATCAAACGCCCCGATAGAGGCAGCACTGTAGGTGGCCTTGATAAAGCCCTTTCCTCCGGGCATCACGGGCTCCTTTGACCAATCCGGGGTGGTGCACCCGCAAGACGCCTGAACATTGGTAATCACCAGCGGCACGGTGCCACTGTTGGTAAACGTGAATTCATGGGTAACCGGCACGCCTTGCTTAATTTTTCCGAAATCATGCACCTGGGCAGTCCAGGTAAAGGCAGCTACATCGCCTTTAGGCGCTGTACTGGTGGCCACCTGTGCGTAGGCAAATGCCGCCACCAACATCCCAAAAACGAGCAAAAACGATCTTTTCATTTGGTTTCTAGATTTAAAGGTTAAACATACAGCCTTCTCAAAAACAATACAAACCTAATGCCGCTTTGCCACGTGTTTTGTTAACCGCTTGGTAAACGCTGTTAACGAACTGTTAAATGGCCAATTAGACCGTAAATACGCGGTACTTTTACGAGGTGAGTCGGTCCGCCCTGCGCTTCGTCATTGTATTGGCTGCCTTGAGTATTGTTGGCATCGTCATCACCCAGGTGTACTGGGTGCGCAAAGCATTTGATCTCCGCGAAAATCAATTTTACCGTGATGTGAACACCGCCCTGACGAATGTTGCGCTGAAGGTGTATGAAGTGAATAAAACACCCTCGCCCAGTAATAATCCGGTTTCGCAAATTTCCAGTAACTACTTTGTTGTTGCGCTCAATAGCCCGGTTGACGGGGGACTTTTGGAATTTTTGCTGGTGAATGAGTTTGAGAAACGCCAGGTCACAGCCGACTTTGAGTATAGCATCTATGATTGTATGGACAAATGCATGGTGGGCACCACCTACATTTCTCCAAAAAAAACGAAGGTGGCCTCCACACTCCCGGAGCCTCCCAGACTGGACGCGGATGGCTACTATTTTGCAGTTCACTTTCCTTTACTCAAAGCCGACCTGATCAGCCAAATGGGGATCTGGGGATTTTCCTCGGCCGTAATGCTGGTGGTGATTTTCTTTTTTGTCTATACGTTGCTGGTCATTCTTCGGCAAAAAAGACTCTCGGAGGTGCAGAAGGATTTTATCAACAACATGACGCATGAATTCAAAACCCCGATTGCAACCATTGCGCTATCGGCCGAAGTATTGAAACAACCGGATATTATCGAGACCCCGGAACGACTTCAACAATACACGGCCATTATCGAAAAAGAAAATTCTCGCCTTCGGGATCAGGTGGAGCGGGTATTGCAAATCGCCACGCTTGACAAAAAAGAGGCCGCGCTAAAGCGCGATCCGGTCGATATGCACCAGGTGATCGAAGAGGCCACCCAACAGGTTCTTACAACCCTCGAATGGCGGGCAGGCCAACTGGTCAATGATTTGAAGGCAAATCAATTCATTGTGACAGGCGACCCCCTTCACCTCGGCAATATCATTCGCAATCTCCTGGATAATGCCGTTAAATACAGTTTAGAAAAGCCTGCGGTAAAAGTTGTTACGGCTAACCGCAACGGAAGACTGTTGATCTACGTATCAGATCAAGGAATGGGCATCTCAACCGAAGATCAGAAACGAATTTTTGAACAGTTTTACCGGGTACACACGGGCAATGTGCACGATGTGAAGGGATTCGGACTGGGCTTGTACTACGTCAAGCGAATGGTTGAACTCCATCAGGGTCGGGTCTCGGTTGAGAGCCGGAAGGGCGAAGGAACCACATTCACCATTGAACTTCCGCTCACGGCATGATCAACGGTGGTCACAAGCGCATTCTCCTGGTTGAAGACGATCCCAGCCTCGGGTTTGTCATGAAAGACAACTTGTCGCGTAAGGGGTTTGAAGTGACCTTATGCACGGATGGCTATTCGGGACAACAAACGTTTCAGAATCACTTGTTCGATCTATGCATTTTTGATGTCATGCTGCCGAGGCAGGATGGATTTGCTTTAGCGGAAGCCGTGCGCTCCAAAAATCAGGAGGTCCCCATCCTGTTTGTGACGGCCAAAGGCATGCTGGAGGATCGGCTTTCGGGCTTCAAAGCCGGAGGTGACGATTACATTGTGAAGCCATTTAGCATGGAGGAGCTATTGCACCGGATCGATGTGTTTCTTAAGCGGTCGATCATCGCAGCTCCGCCCAACGTCCGTTACTCGATTGGCAGCTACGAATTCGATTGCCAGAACTTAACGCTCACACAGGCTGGCCAGGAAAAGGTATTAACACAAAAGGAGGCCGAGGTACTCAAACTGCTGTGCCGCCACCAGGATCGGGTGCTGAAACGCGAAGAAATCTTAAAGGCTGTTTGGGGAGACGATGACTACTTCATGGGTCGCAGTATGGACGTGTTCATTTCGAAATTACGGAAGTACTTAAAAAGCGACCCGCGCATTCAGATTACCAACTACCATGGGGTAGGTTTCCGGCTCGAGCTACACGACTAGCTCATTACTTCGCGCAGCACGGCTACCGATTTCATTTCGCCAAACCCTTCCAGGTGGCCCCGAAAGAACAACAATAACTCATCGAGCAGCACTCTCCGCTGTGCCTGGTTTAGCTTTACCTGGGCATGATCGGAGGCCCCCAATAACTGCTTTAACAACTCCTCGCCCGCGTCATCCAGCCATCGCCCTTCCAGTATCTCCTGTGGGGCATGGGCGCCAAAGCCTAAATGGCGGGCAAGCTGGACAAGAAAATAAAGGTGAAAATTCTCCGGTACATCCGTTTGATCGAGCGCGACCAACGACTCCATCAGGAACGTTGCCAGTTCCTGTGTATGACTTTGCTCCCGTACCGCTTTGTTCATCACTTCATCCAGGAAAAGCGCGATAGAGGTTTTACGCATATCCCTGCCAATGTGTTGGTACGCATACCAACAACGTGCTTCCTTGATGCGCATGATATTTCCGTGCTCTTTGTGATACACCACCATGTCGAGTAGCGTCAACGGCTGATAGAGGGCAGCCTTTCCTTTGGCTGAACGGCTGCGCACACCATTCACCAAATAGCTTTGCAATCCGAAGGCCTCGGTAAAAACATTAACAATCACCGAGGTATCCCCGAAACGGGTCATCCGGAAAACGACACCACGGGTTTTATGAATCATGTGTTATTGGGCATCCCGCGCTTTCATTCCATCTACAAAAGCCTTTCGGCTTCTTGCCTCATAGGCATCCTTTTCACCCAGCAATACTTTGGACTTATCGTCTGCAAGGCGAAATGAAAAGGAAGCGAGTTCCCCGGTTTGCGCACATATCGCATGTACTTTGGTGACAAATTCGGCTACGGCCAGCAAGAATGGCATGGGCCCAAACGGTTTGCCTTCGTAGTCCATATCCAGCCCAGCCACAATCACGCGTTTACCGCTGTTGGCCAGCTTATTACAAACCTCCACAATCGAGTCATCGAAAAACTGCGCTTCGTCAATACCCACCACATCACAATCGCCCGCCAGCAACAAGATATCGGAAGCAAATTGAACAGGAGTTGATCGAATTTCGCGTTCCGCATGCGATACAATCTTCTCCTCGTGATACCGTTTGTCAACCGCGGGCTTAAAGATTTCAACTTTTTGCCGGGCGATCAGGGCCCGGTTGAGCCTGCGGATCAGCTCTTCGGTCTTGCCTGAAAACATACAACCACAGATCACCTCAATCCAACCGCTGCGGTGGGACTCATTCGGATTTGGCAGCCGGGGTTCAACAAACATGTTCGCAAATTAGGCAAACCCCGTGTTTTTGCCGCACCGGGTCGTTTTTAGGGTTACCGCCAATCGTTATCTTTACCGGCATGGACGAAAAGATCAGCATAAAGGCCCTGGACGACTACAGTGATGACTATGCCAGCAAGGTAACGGCCCGCTTTTTCGCCCAGCAGCCCCGCATCAGCGGTCCCGAAATTTTGAAGCTTTCGCCCATTGCCCAGGTCAATCTTTTTGTGATCAGCGAACTGCTTAGCGCCTGGAAACACGAATTGCAGAAACTGCGCAGTCCGTATTTCGATTACACCCACCCGGATGTGGCTGCCGAATTGTCAAGATTTCAAAATCTGTTGTCCAACCATATTTCCATTGCACGGGAAAACTTTCAACCGCTGTTGAAAAAGGCTGCCAGCCAGACTCTTTACCTCATTCTTGATCCATACGATTTCTACGCACGTGTGCTGGAACAGCCCGGTAGGGATCAGTTGAGTGTGGACGAATTGAAGCAGGAGGTGAAGTATCTTCGGATCAACCGGGCACCACTCGAAAAATTATTGCAGAAAATCGAGCAAAGTAACCGGAGCACCATCAGCAGCGGGGAGGCCTTCAGCCTGCTTGATAAGATTCTGGAAGAAGTCAACTTTGCACCGGAAGATGTAGAAGGGTATATCGCTCAGTTTAGTGAGGTAGTGCCCGTCCCGGTCGAGTCATTTTACGAAACGCCAGCTAAGGCCAAAAAGCCGAAGGTACAGCCCGCAGTTGCCAACGTGCCTTTGTTTGAGGAGCCCGCGCGGGAAACGAAAGCTTCATTGGCCGATAGCTTTCAAAAAGAGAAAGTCCGGAAAATTAAAGACAGCCTGACCATCAATCAGAAGTTCATGTTCACCAAGATTCTGTTTCATGGCGACTTTGAAATATTCACACAAGCCATTGACCGGCTGGATTCCTTCGACAATCTGAATCAGGCGCTAAAATACGTTGAGGCGTCATACCCGGAATGGGATCTGGAAAGCGAAGAGTACGAGGAGTTTCTTGACATCCTTAAAATGCGGTACGCCTAAATACGCTGCAGTACTTCGCCCCGGTGAGAATCGAGTTTCAGGAGAATAAAAAGCAATACGGTGAAACCCCACAAGGAGGAACCACCGTAGCTGAAAAAGGGCAATGGGATACCGATTACCGGAAAAAGTCCGATGGTCATTCCGATGTTGATGGCAAAGTGAAAGAAAAATATAGCCAGCACACCGTAGGCATAGGCCCGTGTAAACCGGTTTTTTTGTCGCTCCGCCAAGTAGACAATACGCAGCAGCAACGCCACAAAAAGGCTTACCACTAATAATGTACCCACCCAGCCGTGCTCTTCACCAATCGTGCAGAAGATAAAATCCGTGCTTTGCTCCGGCACAAAGTCAAACTTCGTCTGGGTTCCTTCTAAAAAGCCTTTGCCCCAAAAACCTCCGCTACCGATGGCAATCTTGGATTGTGTCACATTCCATCCGTATCCCAGCGGGTCAGCATCGGGATTAATGAGGGCCTTGATTCGATTTTGCTGGTGAGGCTTCAGCACATCGGTGATCACATAATCCACACTGGCAATTACACCGGATATCATAATGGCCCCCACTGTAACCAACACGATGCGTCCCACTTTCTTTTTGCCGAGCAAAATGATCAGCGCCCAGATTACGCCTATGCCCGCGTACAGGTAAATCTCATTGGGCACCAGCAAGGTGAGCACAAAAATGGCAGCTGCACTGGCACCCACAATAATGAGGAAAGGGGACATGCCCTCGCGATAGAAAACCAGGATGAGGGATGTAAATACCAAAGCTGTGCCCGTATCTTTTTGAAGCAACGTAAGCGCCATGGGCACGCCAATAATCAAAAACAGCACGGCCTGATTTCGAAGATTGTCCATCTTAAATCCAACGGTGGCAATATATTTAGCCACCGCCAGCGCGGTTATGAATTTAGCAAACTCAGAAGGCTGCACACCAAACGATCCAATGCCGAGCCAGGCCTTATTTCCCCCCACTTCCTTCCCGATTACGGGTACGAGCAAAAGCAGTAGAACAATCAGACCGTACCCGACATAGGCGAAGGCTTCGTAAAAGCGGAGGTCCATGATCACAATAACCATGATGATAACAAACGATGCCCCAATGAAAACCAATTGGCGACCCGAATTAAGGCTGAGGTCCCAAATGTCGCGGCCTGCGGCCTCATCATACACCACAGCATAGATGTTGAACCACCCCAGCACCACCATGGCGAGGTAAATCAAGATGGTAACCCAATCCAAGCCGCTGACTTCGTCTCGCCTCATCACTCAAATTTTCCGGCTAGTACATACTGTTCGATGAAAGGCCGCTTCGTTTCGCCCAACAAATACTTTTCAACCATGAGACTGGCAATCGAAGCAGCCGCACGGCCACCAAAACCTGCATCCTCGACATATACCGCGATGGCAATCTTCGGATTGTCGCGCGGTGCAAAACAAATAAAAACCGCATGGTCCTTCAGAGGCGGCTCATTCTGAACAGTTCCGGTCTTGCCACAGACCACAATATCCTGAAGCTTGGCCCGGTACGAGGCCGTTCCCGACTCCACCACTTCCTGCATGGCATCAACGGCAACATTAAAAAATGCAGAATCGATGGTCGTATAGTGCCGTTGCTGGTACTGCGGCAAAGATTTGCCATCCTTCCCGATAGCCTTCACAATATGGGGCGTATAATAAAATCCCCGGTTGGCAATCGTGGCAGCAAAGTTGGCCATCTGCAGCGGCACTACCAGGTTTTCGCCTTCCCCAATGGCAAGCGAGTAGATATTGGAAAATTTCCACGCAGCGCTCCGATACGCCCGGTCGTAGTAGCGGGGTGTGGGAATCAAACCCTCTTTTTCGTTTGGCAGATCTACACCTAATTTTTTTCCAAACCCAAAACTCCAGATGTGCTTATTCCACTCCTCCAATCCCAAATGGCTGTCGGTAAACGGGTCATTCGTTTTTCCCTTCTGGATCATTCTGCGAAACACCTGGTGAAAGTAGGGATTGCACGAGTTGGATATGGCCCCGCGCAAGTCTTCATTCGTGTGACTGCCATGGCACGCAATGATGGATCGATCACACCGAACCCGTGTGTCGGGTGTAATCACGCCCTCCTGAAGTGCCGTCATCGCCTGCGCAATTTTGAAAATTGAGCCGGGGCGGTATTGCGCCATTAAGGCGCGATTAAAGAGTGGTTTGTTGGTATCGGCACTTACCAACTTGAAGTTTGAACTGAAGGCCTTTCCGGTCAACAGGCCGGGGTCGTAAGATGGCCCCGATACCAAAGCAAGAATTTCGCCTGTGGCGGGTTCAATGGCCACCGCACTTCCGGCTTTACCCTTCATAAGCAGCTCCGTGTACTGCTGCAACTTCAGGTCAATTCCGGTAGTCAGATCAAGCCCGGGGCGGGAAAGCGTGTCAAACTTACCGTTATTAAACGCGCCCTGGACGATGCCCTTTGCATTCCGCAGTTTGAACCGAACACCCCGGGTGCCCCTGAGCTGCGCTTCATAAAATTGTTCGATACCGCTCTGCCCGATGTAATCACCCTGCCGATAAAGCTTCAGCGAATCACGATCAAGTTGCTCCTTGCTGATCTCACTGACGTAACCCAGCGCGTTGGCCAACGAAGGCGTGTTATAGGAGCGGGTGGTTCGGGCCTGAATGAAAAAACCGGGGAGCTCGTCCAGGCGATCCTGGATTTTGGCAAAATCATAGTTCGACAGTTGCTTCAGAAAGAGCGTAGGCTTAAAAGGCTTGTACTCTTTGCGTGCTTTCAACTCGCGAAACGCCTGACGAAGTTGAGCGGGGGTGATGTCAAAAATATCACAAAAACGGGCCGAGTCGAATGGCCGTGTGTCTTTGACCACTACATATAAATCATATTCCGGTGAATTGTGCACGATCAGATCACCGTGGCGGTCGTAGATGAGGCCCCTTACCGGATATTCAACTTCGCGCAACAACGCATTACTATCGGCCAGTTGTGCATACTTGTTGTCTACCACCTGCACAAAAAACAACTTCACGGCAAAAATGATACCGGTCAGCACCACCAGCACCTGGATAATTTCTTTGCGCGCCTCATTCATCGCCTGCTGCCTCCTCCAAAATACTGGAACAAGATAATCATCGCGGAGGTAAACACCGTACTCGCCATAATCTTCAGCATGGTGAACCAGAACAAGCCAAAACCCCCGGCCTCAGTAAAAAACAAGATGGCGTGATGAAGGAATATCAGCGGGATAGTATAGACCATGAACCATTGAAGCCCGTTGGCGGCTACGGTGGGGGCCGACCCGGTATCATAGCCTCCTTGCGGGGTAATAACACCAAGCCAATAGTTGCGCAGATACGCCACCACGACTAGAGACGAAGCGTGGATACCCAGGCTATTATAAAACATGTCCACGAACAACCCCAGGATGAAAGCCAGTATCATCAGGGGTAGTGAATTGGTCTCCATCGGGAGCAGCAGGATGTAGGCTACATAAACAAAACAAAAGGCGTAGCGAAACAACACTAGCTCCTGAAACAGCATTACCTGCAACAGGGCATAAACCAGAAAACCGATAACCGATGCCAGGAACTCGCGTGTCATTTTGGTTCACCAATGGTCATGTTTTCCAACGAATCCTTTTCCTTTTTCAGACGGCTCTTGACCACCTGAACATACGCCAGTTTACCAAAGTCCTGCGCTAACTCAACGTCAATTTCATGAAACTGATCCGACTCGCTCAAACGCGTTTGCCGGATGATACCCACGAACACGTTGGGTGGAAACACGGCATTAAAATCCGAAGTGACGATAGAATCGCCAACCAACGGGACGACATGGCGAGGGATATACTTCAGGTCAATAAACCGTGGATCAGTTCCGTCCCACTGCACGGTGCCGAAATGGCCGGTACGCTTGATCAGCACAGAAGACTGTTCGTCAATATTCAGCAGCGAGATGATGACTGAGTAGTGCTCTGACACCGTTTTCACTTTGCCTACCGCCCGGTTGTCATTCATCACCGCCATCCCCGGTTCAACGCCTTCCTCCGACCCCCGGTTGATGGTAATGAAATTCTTAAACCGTGCAGTCGAGTTATTCACCACCTTGGCATTCACAAACTCAAAGCGCTCGACAATGTCGGTATCAAAAACAGAATCCTGTTTCAGCGTGAGGTATTGGATGGCCTGCTCGCGTTGCTCCAGTTTCTGGCGCAGCCACTTGTTTTCCTCTGACAGCTCATCGTTGATTCTGCGTAAGGCAAAATAGTTTTTAACATCCTGCGTGGTACCCGAAACACCAGCGGCCACCCGGTTTGACGTATTAAAAAACTGTGCACCCTGATACTGATTGTTTTGCACAATCATCCAGACGCACAACAACTGTAAAATTAGAAATGTGAAGAAGGCCCGGTACTCGTAAAGAAAATGGAGGAGTCGCTGCATTCCGTCACGTCATCAATACTTTTCGGTAATGGTTCAGGTTCTTGAGCGCTGCCCCGGTGCCCCGCACGACCGCGCGCAGTGGATCATCGGCAACATGTACCGGCAATTTGGTTTTAAGCGACAGGCGCTTGTCCAGCCCCCGTAATAAGGCGCCACCTCCCGTGAGGTAAATGCCGCGCTCGTAGATATCGGCCGAAAGTTCAGGTGGTGACAACTCGAGCGCTTTCAGTACAGCTTCCTCCAATTTGCTGATGGACTTATCAAGGGCAAAGGCAACTTCGGAATACGATATTTTGATCGTCTTCGGGATACCCGTCATCAGGTCGCGACCGCGGATCTCGTAGTCATCGGGGCCGTCATCCAATTCGGTGAGAGCCGATCCCACTTCAATCTTCACCCGCTCGGCCGAGCGCTCACCAATCAACAGATTGTGTTGCCTCCGCATGTAGTCCAGGATGTCGCGATTGAATGTGTCGCCTGCAATACGAATGGACTGGTCGCACACAATACCGGAAAGCGCAATGACCGCAATGTCGGTTGTTCCTCCACCGATGTCGACAATCATGTTGCCTACCGGCTGTTCAATATCAATACCTATTCCAATCGCAGCTGCAATCGGCTCGTGGATCATGTACACCTCTTTCGCATTAGCATGCTCGGCCGAGTCGCGCACGGCACGCTTTTCCACTTCCGTAATCGCAGACGGTATGCAGATCACCATTCGCAGCGAGGGCGGAAAAATCCGCTTGCCCGTGTCGATCATCTTAATCATGCCGCGAATCATCATTTCGGCTGCATGAAAATCGGCAATAACGCCTTCCTTCAGCGGACGGATGGTCTTGATGTTGTCGTGCGTTTTCTCATGCATTTGCATGGCCTCGCGGCCGATGGCCAACACTTTGCCGTTAACGCGATCCAAAGCAATAATGGAGGGTTCATCCACCACCACTTTGTCTTTATGTATGATCAGCGTATTCGCAGTACCCAGGTCAATAGCTATGTCGCTGGTGAAAAAATCAAATAATCCCATTCTAGTGTCAACTCTCCTTAAAGTGTGTGTAGAAAATTTGGCCGAAATTACAGAAATAATTGACGGTTTTTCCCTTCGCAAGGGTGGAAAAACTTACCGCTCGCTCATTGACACAAAAGTGAAACCGAACTGCCCGTCAGTGCTTGAAATGCCGGAAGCCGGTGAAGACCATAGCCATGCCCTGCCGGTTACAGAAGTCGATGGAATCCTGGTCTTTGACCGAGCCGCCCGGCTGAATGACCGCGCGAATACCCTGCGCGTGGGCAATTTCCACACAATCCGGGAAAGGGAAGAATGCATCGGAAGCCATGACAGCCCCCTGCAGGGATAACCCAAATGATTTGGCCTTTTCAATGGCTTGCTTGAGCGCATCCACCCGGCTGGTTTGGCCCACTCCGCTGGCAATCAGCTGACCGTTGACGGCCAATACAATGGTGTTACTTTTCGTGTGTTTACACACTTTGCTGGCAAACAGCAGCGCTTTTATCTCTTCTGCCGAAGGCTGCCGCTGGGTTACCAACTTGAGGTCCGCCTCTGAGTCGGTTTTCCAGTCCACGTCCTGCTCTAAAACGCCATTCAGAATTGTTTTGACCTGCCGCCCTCCGGCCAGGGGTTGCTTTTGCACCAGCAACATGCGGTTTTTCTTGGACTTCAGAATATCCAATGCTTCGGCTTCAAATGCCGGGGCCACCAGAATTTCAAAAAAGAGGCTATTCATCTCCGCGGCCGCCTGCCGGTCAACCGGCCGGTTGGTTGCCAACACCCCTCCAAACGCAGATAGCGTATCGGCCTGAAAGGCTTTTTGGTATGCCTCTTTTACGGTGGCACCGGTTGCCACTCCGCAGGCGTTCGTGTGCTTAATGATGACAAATGCTGTTTCGGAGGCGAACTCGGACAACAATTGCAGCGTTGCGTCAACATCAACCAGGTTGTTATACGAAAGCTCTTTGCCGTGCAGTTGCTCAAACTGGGCGTTGAGGTCACCATAAAAAACACCCTGTTGATGGGGGTTTTCTCCATAACGCAGCACCGTGGCCTTTTGGAAGCTCGATTTGTATCGTTCCATCTTCTCCTGCCGGTTGAAATAATGGAAGATGGCAGTGTCGTAGTGGGATGAGGTGTCGAAAGCCAGAGCTGCAAAATGCCTGCGATCAGCCAGCTCCGTGTGGCCGTCCTTTGAATTCAACAGGGCTAGCAGATCGGGGTACTGCGTGCGGGACGAGACGATCAGCACATCCTGATAATTTTTGGCAGCCGCCCGAATGAGCGAAATTCCGCCAATGTCAATTTTTTCAATGATGTCCTCCTCCGTGCCCCCTTTTGCCACGGTCTCTTCAAAAGGATACAAATCAACAATTACCAGGTCGATGGGTGGGATGGAGTACGTGGCGGCTTGCCGTTGATGATCGGCATCTTCGCGCCTGAATAGAATCCCCCCAAAAACAGCCGGGTGCAATGTTTTGACGCGGCCGCCAAAAATGGAGGGATAGCCTGTCAACTGTTCAACCGGCACCACGGCATAACCCAGTTTCTCAATAAAGTCCTGGGTGCCTCCGGTAGAAACAAATTCAACTCCGCTTTTGGCCAGCAGGTGAATAATGGGTTCCAGATTGTCCTTGTAATAAACTGAAATGAGGGCCCGGGAGATTTTCTTGCGCGACATGAGGGAAAAGTGAGTCGCAAAGCTACACAATCAACTCAAGCCGAGCAGGTCGCGTTCCTCAAATTCACCCATTTCCAACGTGAAGTCATCGGCATCCAGCAAGGCCGGAAAGCGATCGCGATAGGCCTGCAGTGCATTTGCGCTAAGAGCAATCGTTTTCGTTGCTTCCACGCCCTCTGCGGTAAAAATGGTATCGCCCTTGGGCCCCACCACGGCCGAGTGCCCCTGATATTCAACACCATTTCCATCCACACCTACGCGGTTCACTCCCACCACGTAGCTGAGGTTTTCAATAGCCCTTGCCCGCAGCAACGTGTCCCAGGCAGAAATACGCACCTCAGGCCAGTTGGCCACATACACCAGCACATCGTACAACGGCTTTTTCAGGGAAGCGTTCCAGCGGTTGCGGCTCCAAACCGGAAAACGCAGGTCGTAGCAGATTAGCGGACAAATTTTCCAACCCTTCCAGTGCCCCACCAGCAGGCTTTCACCCGGGGTATACACCTGGTGTTCCTCCGCCATGCGAAACAGGTGACGTTTGTCGTACGTCTTGAACTGACCACCCGGCTCCATCCACAGCAGGCGGTTGTAATACCGGTCGTGTACGTGGGCAATGAAACTGCCCAGCACCAACGCCCCGGTTTGATCCGCCATTTGACGCATCCACTTGAAGGTGCGCATGTTCATCATCTCGGCCATTTTGCGGGCATTCATCGAAAACCCGGTAGTGAACATTTCGGGCAGCACAATCACATCGGTTTCGCCCCCGATTTGCCAGATTTTTTCCTCAAACGTGGCCAGGTTAGCCGTGGGGTCCTCCCAGTGCAAATCGGCTTGTAAGAGTGTGATTTTTAGGTCTTGCATGGCGAAATAAGGCTGCAAAGAAAGTCAAACCGTGTGGAAAATCAATCGCACGAATGCGAATTGTCCGGGCCGAAATTTGCGTTTAAAGCTGGCGTAAAATCTCACCGGCCCGCGCCAGTGTCTCTTCCCGCTTCGCGAAACAAAAACGAAGTAACTGATGGTCCGTGCCATCCTGATAAAACACACTGACCGGAATAGCAGCCAGTTTCTTCTCGCGTGTCATCCAGGTTGCCACTTCCATATCGGACTTCCCAAGGTGGCGCGGGTAAGCCATTACCTGAAAGTAGCTGCCCGAACAAGGCAGCGCGCGAAAGGAGGAGCCCTTCACCTGTTCCAGAAAAAAGTCACGCTTTTGCTGATAGAACCGGCCGAGGTGCAGGTAATGATCGGGGTTAGCCATGTACTCGGCCAAAGCCAGTTGCACGGGCGTGTTCACCGCAAACGTGATGAACTGATGCGCCTTACGGATTTCGGTGGTTAACGCAGGTGACGCCACCGCGTAACCCACCTTCCAGCCCGTGGCATGAAAGGTTTTTCCAAACGAATAAACGGCCACGCTGCGATCGGCCAACGAGGGAAAACTGAGCACGCTGTGGTGCCTCAGCCCATCAAAAATCAATCGCTCGTATACTTCATCGCTGATCACGACCAGATTGTGCTTCAACGCCAATGCTTCCAGTTCCCGCCAGTCGGCCTCATCCATCACCGCCCCTGACGGGTTGTGCGGAGTGTTGACCATAATGATCCTGGTGCGCGGGGAGATCCGTGCTTTAGCCGCTTGCCAATCAATGCGGAAATCAGGGGGAGCCAGGTTGAGGTGCACCGGTACGCCACCGTTTAACCGAATGGCCGGGTCGTATGAGTCATAAGCCGGGTCGAACAAGATAACTTCATCGCCTGGGTGAACCAGAGCAGCAAGCGCGGAGAACAAAGCCTCCGTGCCCCCGGCTGTCACCGTAACTTCGGTTTCCGGATCGACCGCGCGCCCGTACGTTTCTTGCGCAGTTTGGGCAATTGCCTGCCGCAGGGGCAACACGCCTGGCATGGGCGCATATTGGTTATGACCTTCCACCATTTTTTGATGGATAAGATCAATCAACACCCGGTCCACCGGGAAATCCGGGAAACCTTGAGACAAGTTAATGGCCCCGTGTTCCAGTGCCATCTTGGACATCACGGAAAAGATGGACGTGCCGGTGCCGGGAAGTCGAGAAGATACTTTCACAAAACCTACTTTCGGAGAGGCGCCAGAATGCGGTACTCGGTATCAACATCGCCCTTGCTGATGTTGGCCAACTTTCCCTTCAGTAATCTTTTCTTCAGCGGTGTGAGGTAGTCGATGAATAGCTTTCCTTCAATATGATCATACTCATGCTGAATGATCCGGGCCTTCATGCCATCAAACTTCACGGTGAATTCATTCCAGTTCTCGTCAAAATAGTGAAGGGTGAGTTTGGCCCTTCGGCTGACATTTTCACGTATGTTCGGAATGCTGAGGCAGCCTTCTTCAAATTCCCACGGCTCGTCAAATTCCTCCAGCACGGTGGGATTGACAAATACCTTGCGAAAGGTTTCCATGCCCGGCTCATCTTCCAAACCGGTGCCATCGACCACGAACAACCGAACACTTTTTCCGATCTGGGGGGCCGCCAGCCCGATGCCATTAGCTGCCTCCATGGTTTCAAACATATCGGCCACTAACGGGGCAATATCGCTGCCCTTCTCAATATCGGTTGCCCGCTTGCGCAGCACGGGGTCGCCATACATGATAATCGGGTAAACCATGGCGCAAAAATAAGAAATTGCTTACTGGACTCCGGGTTTCAGACTACAAATCCAAAATTTCAAACTCAGAAGTTTTGAGCCAAAAATCCCGAGTCACCTGCGGCTCTCCATAAATGTCTGCAAAATCAACACCGCACTAATCTTATCCACGTTGCCTTTCACCTGGCGGTCCTTCTTTTTCATGCCCCCGCTGATCATCGCTTGTTGGGCCATAGAGGAAGTAAAGCGCTCGTCTGCCTCGTGTAGGGGCTTGGTCGGGAATTTTTGTTTGAGTTTTTCAATCAACTGGCGCACCTGCGGGGCAATTTCAGAATCTTGCCCGTTCAGTTTTCGTGGCATCCCCACCACGAACTCATCTACGGTTTCGTTTTTACAATAGGTCTCCAGGTAGCTCAGCAACTGGCCCGACTCCACCGTGTCCAGGGCGGTGGCAATGATGCGCAGGGGATCAGTAACGGCCAGGCCGGTTCTCTTCAAACCGTAGTCGATAGCCAACAGGCGGCCCATGTCAATTATGGCGAACGGTATTGAACAACCGCGCCCTCACCTGGCTCTCCAGGGTCATTGCTTTCGGGAACAGCACATTATTTTCTACCCGTGCATGGGCCTGCAGGGCGGCTTCAAATTGCTGCAACTCGGTGTACAAAACTTTGACGTGCAGCGGTGCCGTGTCGGTAAGGCGGTAATTGTGCGTGATGTGACGAATCCCGGCCATTTCATCATCGTGCACCTCGTGGTCAAGCGCCAGTTGCTGCAGCGAGTAGCGTTCAAGCTTGAAAAACAAACGTGTGGCGGGTGACTGATGGCGGACCGCGCGATCAAGCTCCAGAATATAGGAAAACAGCGTGTCCTCCTCCTGGTAAATGTGGTGAATGAAGTCCTCCCGAAACAGCGGGTAAAGCACTTTCATATCCCTCGCGATGGAGTCATACTCGGGGTGATGCGCCTGAAAACTTTCCACCAGCCGCCCGATGTAGGGCAATTTATGTTTGACAAAAATCGTATGGGTGTATCGCAGGTACTGAATGATGAGTTCCACCGGAACCCCCGCGAGCGGCACATCACCACTATCCCACCCAAAGCGGGGCTGCTGCCACTCCAACTCTACCTGCTCGGGGCGGATGCCCAACGGCTGACACGCTTGCGCCAAGGTGTGATCCCACTGACGGTAAAATGGTATGCCGAGGTAATGAAGCACATACGCTCGTTCGTGGTCATCGCTAACCAACTGGTGCAGGGACTGGTGGTGAAGAGCCGTGTTCATGGATGCGGTCAAAGATAGAGGTTGTGATGGTAGCGGTCAACGGAAAAATCCGCCATCTTTGGGCCCGTTCCGACAGGAACTTTTCATTCTCAAACCCGTTAAGGTGTAACACGTTAGCCTGCCATGAGCGATCAGCCCAATTCCCCCTTTCAGATCAAATTACCGTTGGTTTTATTCATCGGCCTGGCCGCGGGCGTCTTGATTGGCTCAAACATCACCAGCCGCAACGCCAGTCCCGGCACCGGGGACGATATGCAAAAACTTCGCGAAGTGCTGGGTTTGATCAAAGAAGACTATGTAGATACAACCAATACGGCACCTCTGGTGGAAGAAGCCATCAACCTGATGCTGGAAAAGCTTGACCCCCACTCGGTGTACATCCCCGCTTCGGAAAAAGTGCAGGCGAACGAAAGCCTGCAAGGCAATTTCGAAGGCATCGGCATTGAGTTCAATATTTTTCAGGATACGTTGGTGGTGGTGGCGGCCCTGCCGGGCGGACCGAGCGAAGCTGTGGGCTTGCGGGCCGGTGACCGCATTGTTAAAGTGAACGATAAGAACATCGCGAGCATCAAACTCACCAACCGCGATGTGCAGAAACTGCTGAAGGGCCCGAAAGGAACAGAAGTCAACATTGAGGTCTTGCGAAGAGCTTCGCGCACACCCATTCAATTCCGCATTATCCGCGATAAAATTCCGCAGTACTCGATCGATGCCGCCTACATGGTGGGGCCAGATGTCGGTTACATCGGCATACAGACGTTTGCTAAAACGACCCACGAGGAGTTTCGGAAGGCGCTTAAAGAACTTCGGGGCAAAGGCATGAAAAAACTGATCCTCGACTTGCAAAACAACGGAGGCGGATACATGGATCAGGCCATCGCGATTGCCGATGACTTTCTGCCGGCTGGCCAAAAAATCGTGTATACTGATGGACAGGAAAAAAAGTATAACCAGGATGCCATCGCCACATCCGAAGGCGATTTTGAACAAGGCGATCTCATTGTGCTGGTAAATGAAAACTCCGCATCGGCATCCGAGATTGTGGCCGGTGCGCTGCAAGACAATGACCGCGCCTTGCTGGTTGGCCGTAGGTCGTTCGGCAAAGGATTGGTGCAACGCCCTTTTGAGTTGTCAGACGGTTCGGAGCTCCGTCTTACTATTTCGCGTTACTATACCCCCAGTGGCCGCTCGATTCAAAAACCCTACGATGAATATGACAGCGACTGGCTTAATCGTTTCAACCACGGTGAACTCTTCACAGCCGATAGTATTAAAGTGAAAGATTCACTTCGTTACAAGACGGCTAACGGCCGAACGGTATTTGGGGGTGGCGGCATTATGCCGGATTACTTTGTGCCCCTGGACACCTCGAACTCGAGCGCCTATTTCAACAGGCTGTTTCAGGCCAACGTGCTGCGCGAATTCGCCTTTAACTATGCGGAACAAAACAAAGCTGCGCTGGAGCCTAAAGGTTTCGAGTGGTATACCCAGAACTTTGCGATCACCGATGCCATGCTAAACGAAGTGGTGGCCATGGGCAAACGTAACAACGTGGAACCCGACTGGAAAGACCTCAATAAGAATAGAATGCGCTTCCAGATTTTCCTGAAAGCCGAAATTGCGTCTCGCGTTTGGGGCCGACCTCAATTCTTTCCGATCTACAACGAGACGAACGAGGCACTTCAAAAAGCCTTGACGCTTTTCGACCGCATACCTGAGCTGGCGGGAAGAAAAATGTGACCGGTTAACCGGGTTGCGACACGAACCGGAATTACAACGCTGTTGCTGTTTTGGCTATCTTCGGCCAATGAATGTGGAAGTCACCCTGCTCGTGCTGAGCAGCCTCATCATCTTTTCGTACGGTTTTGATCTGTTCGCCAGGCGCACCAAAATCCCGTCTGTTATTTTGCTGTTGGCCACAGGTGTTGGTCTTGCGTATGCCGGTCGCGCGTTAAATATTAATCTGGCCGGCATTCAGCAAATACTGCCGTTGCTGGGAACCGTGGGTTTGATCCTGATTGTGCTGGAGGGCGCACTGGAACTAAAGCTGGATATGGACAAGCGCGCGATCATCAGGCGCGCCAGCGCAGCCGCCCTGGCCATTTTGTTGGGTACGGCCTTTGCGGTTGCTGCCGTGCTTTTCTTCGTGTTTGAAGCCGGTACCTGGCGGCTTTGTTTGCTCCATGCTATTCCGTTTGCCATCATCAGTTCAGCTATTGCCATTCCGTCAGCTGGCACGCTACCGGCTGAACAGCGGGAGTTTGTCGTCTATGAATCATCCCTGTCGGACATTTTCGGCATTGTCATGTTCAATTTCATACTCACCAACGACACCTATCCGATCGGGGCATTTTTGACGTTGGGCGGTTCGCTGGTGCTGATTATCAGTCTGGCATTTGTTTTCTGCCTCGGACTGCTTTTCCTGCTGAAATCCATCAGGCACAAGATTAAGTTCTTGCTCATCATCGCTATGCTGGTGTGGGCCTACTCAGTAGGTAAGTACTTCCACTTGCCTACGTTGCTCATTGTGTTGGGCTTTGGCCTGATTTTGAACAATGCTGCGGCCATCCCCCTTCGCTGGTTTCAAAAACATTTCATGTATACTCATTTCCCGCATGACCTGGAGCAAATGCATTCCTTTTCGGGAGAATCGGCATTTCTGGTGCGCACCTTTTTCTTTTTGTTGTTCGGCATCGGCATCCACGTACAGCAACTTCAGGCGCTGAATCTGTGGATAATTTGTGGCGCCATGCTGTTGGCGATTTATCTCGTTCGCGCAGCCTACCTGCATTTACGTCAACGGGCACTAACCACCACATCGCTGTTTATGGCCCCGCGGGGGCTGATCAGCATCTTGCTTTTTCTCAGTATTCCACAAACCGAACGGCTCAGCATCCTTGATCAAAACGTGTTGATTCTGGTGGTTCTGGCGACAGCCGCGCTGATGACCATAGGGTTGCTGAGCGCCCGCTCCTCCACGGCTGGCGATTCGAACCGCGTTTTGTAATTTCACGAAATAATTTCTGGCTATGTACTACCACAAACTGGGCCATATTCCGCCCAAACGCCACACGCAATTTCGCCAACCCGATGGCTCCTTATATAAGGAAGAACTTGTGAGCTCGGAGGGATTTTCGGGCATCTACTCCAACTTGTATCATATTTATCCGCCCACGCGCATCAAAGCCGTGCTGGAATCGGTTAAGTATGGACCCAAACGGCTTGATGACTACGCCCTGAAACAAACACATCTCAATACTTCCAAAGTGGGCGCCACGGGTAACGATTTTCTGGAGGCACGTAAAGTGTTGATGACCAATAACGACTGCTCCATTTCCATTTGTTCGCCCACCAGTCGCAAAATGGATTACTTCTATAAAAATGCAGAAGGCGATGAAGTCATCTTTATTCACGATGGCAAGGGCGTGCTGATTTCGCCCTTTGGTAAATTGGAGATCCGGCAGGGCGACTACGTAGTCATTCCCCGCACGGTAATCTACAAGCTGGAGTTTGAGGAGGGCCCGTTGCGCCTGTTGATTGTCGAGTCGGCATCTCCGGTGGAAACGGTGAAGCGGTATCGCAATGAATTAGGGCAATTGCTGGAGCATTCCCCCTATTGTGAACGTGACATTCGGCCCCCGCACGAATTGATTACCGACAGCCGCATCGGGGAGTTTCGGATGAAAATCAAGAAACAGGGCTACCTGCACAATTATGTGTACGAACACAGTCCGTTGGATCTGGTGGGTTGGGATGGCTTTCTCTGGCCCTACGCGTTCTCCATCCATGATTTTGAGCCCATCACCGGGCGCATCCACCAGCCACCGCCCGTGCACCAGACATTCCAGGCGCGCAATTTTGTGATCTGCTCGTTTGTGCCCCGCTTGTTTGACTATCACCCGCAGGCCATACCGGCCCCCTATAACCACAGCAACATCGACAGTGATGAGGTGCTGTACTACGCAGAAGGTAACTTCATGAGCCGAAGAGGTATTGAGCGGGGATCCTTTACGCTTCACCCGGGCGGCCTGCCGCATGGCCCGCACCCCGGCACCGTAGAAAAGAGTATCGGGGCAAAAGAAACACATGAGCTGGCGGTGATGATCGATACGTTTCACCCGCTGCACCTGACCACCGATGCCCTGGAGTTTTTGGACAAAAACTACCCCATGAGCTGGACCGACAAAACAGAGGGCGGGTTTAATGAAATCAATACGCCTTAGCGCAAATGTTGTGTCTTGGTGCCTTCGTGGCGAATCATAACTGAAATGAAAATGAAAACTCCACTATTGATTGCTTCGCTCTTGCTCTCGCATATTGTGATTGCACAAGAATTAGTTGGGGCCTGGCAAACCGGCCCGGACGACAATCGCACGGTGATGATTGTTTCCCCGAAACATTTTGCTGTAACGGTCTACAACCTGAAAGAGAAAACGTTTACCGGGACGTATGGCGGAAGTTGGCGGGTGGAAAAAGATCAGCTCGTTAGCCTTCATGAATTCAATACCATGAATGCCGGCCAGGTCGGCAGTGAAACACGACAGTTGATAAACGTGAAGAATGACAAACTCAAATTAGGCGATGTGGAGTTCACGCGAATCGACAACGGCACTCCGGGGGCGCTGGCGGGTGCGTGGCTGATCACCGGCCGCGTCACCGAAAAAGGCCAGCAGACCATCACGCCAGGTGCACGCAAAACCATGAAGATTCTCTCCGGCACACGGTTTCAGTGGATTGCCTACAACAACGAAACCAAAGAGTTTTTCGGAACGGGAGGCGGAACCTACACCACGGAAGCCGGCAAGTACACCGAAGCAATCGAATTCTTCTCGCGCGATAATACCCGCGTGGGCATGACGCTGGAATTCAATTTTGAACTACCCGAGGGCAACTGGCGCCACAGCGGCAAAAGCAGCAAGGGCGAGCCCATTGATGAAATCTGGACCAAACGGGAGAAGATTGGAATCTAGTTCGTAATCAACTCAGCCAGCTATGATGGGTTTTGGCGGCTTTTGGAAACAGATGGCCGAGACGAACCGGGTAAACCGGGAAATGCTCAAAGGTGGACGGAAGAAAAAATTTGACCGGCAGGGAATGGATAGCTCGTACAGACGAGGTGAGCACCTGTTTACTACAAAAGCTTACGACCCGAATGCAATAAAACTAATCCGGAAGTCACTAGACGATCAAAGGCGCTCGGAGAAAATCAGAACGGTCATTAAGTTTTGCTTATCGATTTTGATAACCGCTATGCTTTTTGCCATGGCTTTTGAACTGATGGAGCGTTACTCAAACACATAGACACATAGAACTTAAGCTTCAGCGGTTTTTTTCACATTCACCAAAAACCCAAAGGCAGCCGCAGTGAAAAACATCAGCAAACTGTACACAGCCGGGGGCACACTCATGGTGGCATTGTTAATCACGTTGAGGGCAATGAAAATCGCCAGCGTACCGTTGTGAATACCGATCTCCATGCCAATGGCAATGGACTGGCGCTTGTCGATGCCAAACAGCTGCGGCAGAAAATAACCCACGGCCATACTCAGTACGTTGAACAGCAACACGGGCAACCCGAGCACGCTGAAGTTGTCGATCAGCACCTGCTTCTCGCGCACCGTCACCGAAATAATGATCAGGATCAGTAATAATGCAGAAATAATCTTTACCGGCTTGTCCATCTTGAGCGCGAAAGCGGGTGCTTTGCTCTTGATGATCATGCCCAAGGTAACCGGCATAAGCACAATGGCAAACACCTCCACCACCTTGCTGAAGGGCATGGGTATAAACTGGCCGGCCCCGAGAAAGTACTCCATGGAAAAATTCACGATCACCGGCAAGGTGAACAGGGCGAGCACACTGTTAACGGCAGTTAATGTAATGTTGAGCGCCACATCGCCATTGCTCAGGTGACTGTACAAATTAGCGGTGGCCCCACCCGGTGATGCCGCCAATAACATAAGCCCCACACTCAACTCGGGGCCGAGCCCGCTGAACCGGGCCAGCACGAAACACAGTAGCGGCAGCAGCAACATCTGGCAGGCAAGCGCCAGTGTAATGGCCTTGGGAAATTTCGTTACCCGTTTGAAGTCATAAATAGTGAGCGAAAGCCCGAGGCCCAGCATGATAATGCCCAGGGCAATCGGCAAGAATAAGGTGGTGGCGGCTGACTGTTGCATGGAGGAAAGTTATAGTATCTTAACCGCATGGAAAAGTTTTTGTTGCCCATACAGGTGCGTTGGTCGGATATCGATCAAAACCGGCACTTGCGCCATTCGGCTTATTACGACTACGGGGCCACCGTACGCATCGCTTGTTTCTCTCAGCACGGTCTAACGAACATGAAGTTCGAAGAATTGCATATCGGCCCGATACTGTTCCGGGAGGAAGCAGTGTTTAAGCGTGAAATCAAATTTGAAGACCGGATTACCGTAGATATGGAAGTGACCTGCGCCACTAACGATTTTGCCCGGTGGAGTATTCGCCATCATTTTTTTAAAGAAGATGGAACGCTCAGTGCCATCATCAACATCGATGGCGCCTGGATCGACATAACCAGGCGTAAACTGGCCGTGCCGGATGCTTTCGTCCAAAACATCTTCGATGACTTTCCTAAAGCGAAGGACTTTGAAAAATTGACATTGAAGAAACTAACCTAGCGGGTTAGCCGATCCATTGTTCGACTACGTGCGGGTAATGGCGATGTTCAAGTTGATGAACGTTCTGCGCAATCGTTTCAGGTGTATCAGCCGGGGCTACCGGGCAGCGGGCCTGGAATAATATTTTTCCTTCGTCATAATGCTCGTTCACCAGATGGATCGTGATGCCGGTCTCGCTTACACCGCTTTTCTTCACCGCCTCGTGAACTTTTATTCCGTACATACCTTTGCCCCCAAAGGCCGGCAGCAACGCAGGGTGAATATTTACGATTCGATCGGGGAAGGCCTGTAAAAGATTTGTTGGAATCATCCAGTTGAAACCTGCCAGCACGATGTGCGTGATTTGTCGCTGCTGTAACCAGGCCACCAGATCTCCGCTTTGCAGCATTACCTTGTCCACCACCAACGACTCTACCCCATGTTGACGGGCACGCGTGAGCGCAAAGGCATCGGGCCGGCTGCTGATCAAGGTCGCTATCTGCACCCGGAGATGATGTTTGAAGTACCGGAAGAAAGCTTCGGCATTGGTTCCGTTACCAGAGGCAAAAATGGCCAGGCGGGCGTTGGTCATGGCGCTAAGATAGGAAAGCCATGCTCGCCACCCCGAGCAACATGATCAACTTACACCACTGGCTCAACCAATAAAAATCACGAATTGTATCCGCCCGCGCCAGACGAACAGTGAGCACGATCAAGGGCAAAAACAAAGCCGGCAGAAAGTAGATGAGCGGCAAGGCCTGAAACCGAACGTCCAGGTAGATGACCGAGAGAGCGAATACCCCCAGCAGCCCATAGATCACATTCTTCGCTCTGCGTATGCCCCACACAATAGGCAGTGTGCGGCAACCAAAGGTGTTGTCACCTTTAAGGTCTTCCATATCCTTTATGATCTCGCGCGCCAACGTGATGAAAAAAGCGAAGAGCGCATAGATCCAGATCATGATATTGTGGCTGTGGTAGAGTGCTTCAACCAACAACACGGCACAACCCGTAAGCAACGCAATGGTGAGATTGCCAATAAACGGTTGCCGCTTGAGTTGGTTGGAGTACACCCAAAGCAGAAACGCACAGAAAAAATTAATCAACCCGATCGGCACACTCAACCAAAAACCCATGGCTGTGCCGGTGATGGAAAGAACGGAATGAAACAAAATGGCAAACCGCCTCGGTATCCATTTGCCCACTACCACGCGATCAGGCTTGTTGACCAGATCAATCTTCACATCGTAGTAGTCGTTAATGATGTAGCCGGCCGCGGCAATCATCACGGTAGAAGAAGCAAGCAGCAACAGCCGCCAGTCGGTTAAGGTGGAGGACGAGACCAGGAAACCCGCAGTACAATATTGCGTGAGGGCTACAATCACCAGGTTCCAGAACCGGGTCAGGCGAAACATGGCAACGACAAACCCCGGATTCTTCATGACACAAAGATACCAGACTGGTACTAGATACTGGATACTGGATACCAGATACTAGATACTGGATGCTGGATAAAGGCACCAAGATCCAGAATCCAGTAGCTAATACCCAGCTTAGAACTTCAACGCCAGCATCAGCATGTAATTCCGGCCGGCTTGGGGGTAAAAGTAATTCTGCCGGAACTCATTACCGGCACCGCCAAAGTATCCGTACGTGTAGCCGTTTGACTCATACTCGTGATCGAACAGGTTGTTGGCCAAGGCACTGATGGCAATCTCGCGCATGCCGTGCGGCCGGATCGACCACGTAGCCCGCAGGTCATTGACCCAGTAGGCATTCAATTGCCGGTCCGGATTTGACGTGTTGTCTAAAAACTGGCGACCCACATACTTGGAGAGCCAGGCCAATTCCACACCCCGAATGGGCGTAAACGCCAGTACCGATCCAGCTATCACGTTGGGCGAAAATGAGATATCCGTGTTTCGGTAGGTGTTCCGAATTTCGTTGAACTCGTCAAAGTTGACTCCATAATCATACAGTACCTCGGTGAATTCCTTGATCTTGTTTTGACTAAGCGTGAGGTTGGCCGCCCATTGAACTTTTTCATGCAGGCGCACCGATCCATCCAATTCAACTCCCGTGCGATAGCTGTCCGGCACATTGGTGCGAATGTTAGCCCCCACGTCATTAATCGCTCCCGTAAGCACCAACTGATTGCGGTAGTTCATGAGGTAGTAATTCACGTTAAGCGTAGCCCGTTCCGTACGCCAGCGCCAACCCACTTCCAGGTTGTGAAGGGTTTCAGGTTTCGGAGCACGGGTTGAGCTGCCATCAACAAAATCATCGCGCACGGGTTCACGATTCGCCACGGCATAAGAGGCATACAATTGCTCCCGTTCATTTCGGGAGTAGGTGATTCCCGCCTTGGGATTAAAAAAGTGAAAGTCGGCCGAAATGTCGAAGTCAAACTGACGGTTCTCGCGGCCGGCTGTAGCATAGCGGATACCCCGGTACTGCAAATCGACAAATGCCTGCCAGCGCGCATTAAGGGCATAACTCGTTTTCCAGAAGACATTGAAGTCCGTCTTATGCCCGTTGTTGAAATAATACCGATAGTCTTTTTCTACACCCATCGGGAGCGCTGACCAGATGATTTCCCCAAAGTGATCTCCATCGTATTGGTTCCAACCCCCACCCAGGGTGGACTGCACGCGTGCACGATCGTAGTTGACCGACCACGTAAGCCCGTAAAAATGATTATCGAGCCAACGCCTGCGCACCAGATCTGTCGAGCCGAATTTCTCGGTCCCGATTTGCACCGTATCCAGTCCATAGCGAGAGTACGCATCGTCATACCGGAACTCTTCGTAGAAACCCCGGCCACGGGTGTAGTGCAGGGCAACGTTGGCGGTGATGGCCTCCGAAAAAAGATGAGAAGTGTGCAGTTGGTAATGATCCTGCCGGTAATTGTCTACCTGCTGATCATACATGTAGGTGTTAAAAGTGCGGGGGTTGCTGGTCAACAGATTCTGCGTCTGTTCCGCATTCCAGTCCTCCATTGAGGCCGTCTCGAGCATCGCGGTAACATCACTGCGAAGCCGCGACTCCGGCACACCATACCAGCTTTGATACGTTACTTCGCGACCGCCAAAGGTGATCGCTTTGATCATCGTCTTTTTTCCATAGTATCCTCCTGCGAGATAATACGACTTTAAATCCGAGGACGCCCGGTCAATAAAACCATCGGAGGTGATCTGGGAAAGCCTGCCATCAAAGGCAAACCGGTTGTTCAGCAAGCCCGTGCCAAAGGCTACCGTATGCCGCCACGTATTGAACGAACCCACCGAGTTAATCACATCGGCATAGGCCGAATCGTTGCGCACGTTGGTTTGCAGATTGACGGAAGCACCAAAGGCCGCGGCTCCGTTGGTGGACGTGCCCACGCCCCGTTGCACCTGAATACTGTTCGTAGAGGAAGCTAAATCCGGGGTATTTACCCAGAATACATTTTGGCTCTCGCTGTCGTTAAGCGGAATGCCATTTATGGTTACGTTAATGCGCGTGGCATCGCTGCCGCGGATGCGCATACCCGTATAGCCCACTCCCGCACCAGCATCCGATGTGGTTACCAGCGAAGGCGACCAATTGAGCACGAAGGGGAGATCCTGCCCGAAGTTTTGCTTTTGAATAACCGGGCGGTCAATGTTGCTGAACGTGGTAGGGCTTTTATCCCCCGCCCGTGTAGCCAATACCAGCACTTCATCCGTCAGCGTGGTGGACTCCTCCAACACAATCTCGGCAACTACGCCTGCCACCAGCGTAATTCGTTTGGTTTGAAAGCCTACGTATCGCACCTCAGCTTCGTAAGCGGTTCCAGACAGGTTGGCGAAAGCAAAACGACCAGAAGCGTCCGTTATCGTAACCAACTTGTCGCGTACCAATTCCACAGTGGCGCCAGCCAGCGGCCCAGTGCCTGCACTTTTCACCACGCCCGTGAGGGTTTGTTGAGCGTACGCCTGCCACGACAGCACCAGCGCTACCGCAGCGATCTTAAATTTGAACATGTTTTCGTTCGGTTTAAACCTGCAGAGCACACCGGGGCGTGTGATGCGTACGTTTAACCATTGCCTTCCCTTCGGCCGCATTACCGGCATCAGGTTCATTGGGTATAATCTCAGCCCGTTGTTTTGTTCCACCCTCGCTTTCGGCCATGGTGGATGATTAAGGCACCCCTGCCGCGATTTTTCCTCGCGACCCCGCAAAGGTATAGTACAGTTTGTCTATTTTGCAAAGGGCCAATTAAAACCACTCCTATATATGTACCGGGCTAGCGTAAACCAACAGGTTTTTGAAATTGAAGGAAGCGGAGATGCGCTGACGTTAAACAATGCACGGCTGGATTGGGACATCGTTCCACTTGGCAACGGGCATTATCACATCCTACACCAGGGCCAGGGTTATTCGGCCGAGCTGGTGAAGGTGGATTCGGCCACCAAAACATTCACCCTCAAGATCAATGGGCAACTTCAGGTGGTTGAGTTGAAAGACAAGTTTGACTTGTTGTTGGAGAAAATGGGTATGCAGCACACGGGTGCCGGCAAAGTGAACAACATCAAAGCGCCCATGCCGGGGCTGATCATCGACCTGAAAATTTCGGCCGGTGATACGGTGAAAGCCGGTGATCCGTTGTTGATTTTGGAAGCGATGAAGATGGAGAATATCTTGAAATCACCAGGCGATGGTGTGGTGAAATCCATTAAGATCAAGAAAGGCGACAGTGTGGAAAAAGGTCAGGTGCTGGTGGAGTTTTGAGGGCAAACGATGACCAGCATTCATTCGTGAAGGCCGCAACAGGCTTGAAAAACAGCTGCCCGAAAATCGCCTCTTTCTGATATATTTGAGCGTCTTTTCCACGCATGAAATACAAACGCATTCTACTTAAGCTCAGCGGTGAGGCGCTGATGGGTTCCAAAAACAGCAACATTGACCCGGCCGTGCTGGAGCAATACAGCGAAGAAATCAAAACCGTGAAAGATGCGGGTGTGGAGCTGGCCATCGTGATCGGAGGCGGAAATATTTTCCGGGGCGGCCAGGCCGAGGCGCTGGGCATCGACCGTGTTCAAGGAGATTACATGGGCATGTTAGCCACCGTAATCAATGCCATGGCCCTGCAAAGTGCGCTGGAGCGTCACGGCCTGTACACCCGCCTGATGGCTGGCATCAAGATGGAGCAGGTATGCGAACCGTTCATCAGGCGGAGGGCTATTCGCCACCTGGAAAAAGGACGTATCGTGATTTTCGGAGCCGGCATTGGCAATCCTTATTTTACCACCGACTCCACGGCCAGCCTGCGTGCCATTGAAATCCAATCGGATGTCGTACTAAAAGGCACGCGCGTAGATGGTGTATATGACAAAGACCCGGAAAAATTCAAGGATGCGGTGCGGTACAGTCACCTGAGCTTTCAGGAAGCCTACCAGAAAAAACTGAATATCATGGACATGACCGCTTTCACCCTGTGCCAGGAAAACAAGCTGCCGATTATCGTTTTCGATATGAATAAAAAAGGCAATCTGTTGAAGATCGCCCGGGGCGAAGAAGCTGGGACGTTGATTAGTTAATTCAAGATTTCAATTTATGGAAGAACTCGAATTATTCATCGAAGATGCGCGTGAGCAAATGACCAAAGCGCTGAATCACGTGGGCCATGAATTAACCAAGATACGGGCCGGGAAAGCCAACCCGGCCATGTTGGATGGCATCATGGTACCTTACTATGGCGCGATGAGTCCGCTGAATCAGGTGTCATCTATGACTACGCCTGATGCGCGCACCATTTTTATCAAGCCCTGGGAAAAAGGTCTGATTTATGAGATTGAAAAAGCCATTATGGCTGCCAATCTAGGCCTTACCCCGCAGAACGATGGCCAGCAGGTAATCATTAACATCCCCATGCTTACCGAAGAGCGCAGGAAGCAACTCGTCAAGCAAGTGGGGCAAGAATGTGAACATGGCAAAGTGAGCATCCGCAGCATTCGTAAGGACACCAACGAATCGCTGAAGAAAATCAAAGGCGTTTCGGAAGATGATGTGAAGAATGCCGAAGAAACAGTACAGAAGCTCACCGATGATTTCATCGCCAGGATTGACGCCCTGATGAAGAAAAAGGAAGCCGAGATCATGACGGTGTGAGTTACCAGATTCATAAACCTTAACCTTGTCATTCGGCCACGGCCATGCATCCTATTCTTTTTGAGGCCGGCTCCTTCACCATTTATACCTACGGATTTTGCATTGCCATCGGGGCCATCCTGGGCTTTAGCTACATGGCAAGGCAGGGTAAGAAACAATTTGGCTTCACGTTCGATCAGGCCAATACCCTGTTCATCCTTCTGGTGACCGCCAGTGTTGTGGGTGGCAAGGTCTTTCTGATTTTCGAAAACCCCGGATTTTACTTCAGCCAACCGAAGCGCCTGGTTTCAGGAAGTGGATTTGTTTTTTATGGCTCGCTGTTGTTTGCGATACCCACCATGTTGTGGTATTTCCGAAAGAACAAGATTCCCGTGCTCGGCATGCTGGATGTCATGGCCGTGGTTACGTGCATCGTGCATGGTTTCGGGCGGCTGGGCTGTTTCATGGCCGGCTGTTGTTACGGGAAACCAACAACCAGTTTTTTTGGGGTTACATTCACCGACCCGGCCTGTCAGGCTGAGCCCCTCCATACACCGCTCCATCCCACTCAATTGTACGAGGCCGCGGCCATCTTCTCTATTTTGGCGGTTTTGTGGCTTGTACGGCCAAAGCGCCAGTTTGAAGGCCAGTTATTCCTGCTTTATCTGATACTCTACGCCATGGTTCGCGGACTGCTGGAGATGTTACGCGGAGATGTGGAGCGGGGTTTTGTCATCGAGGGTATCCTCTCCCATTCCCAGTTCATTTCGCTGGTCGTGATAGCCGCGGCTGTTTTCGCTTATGTAAAGTTGAAGAGAAGGGCTACCTTGCTCTCCTGATTCGTTCAACCGAAGATTTGTTATGATGAACTTTATGAAAATCGTCAAGCGCACCTTATTGGTGGCGTTGCTGGTTGGCCTGGTGGTCATCGCCTTTTTGTACTGGGGCGTTTACGAGCGGGGTGTGATGGCTGGCAAAGTCTTACGCATTACCGAAAAAGGCGTTCTGTTTAAGACGTACGAAGGCAAGCTAAATCTGGAGTCGTTCGGAGCCCTGAAGGGCACCAGCCCGATTGCCGAAACCTTTGACTTTTCGGTGGAAACCAAGCAACAGGAGGTTATCAAAGATTTACAAGAAGTGGCCCTCAGTGGTGAGCGAGTGAACCTGCATTTTGTGAAACGATACATTACGTTTCCCTGGCGGGGTGATACCAAGTATTTCATTGAAAAGGTTGAACGGGAGGCTAGCAAATGATGCGCAATCAAACGATTCTGGTGTATGGTTCGTACGGGTATACGGGCCAGCTTGTTGTTGAAGTTTGTCGGGCAAAAAAACTCAATGTGATTTTATCTGGCCGAAATGCGGAAAGCTTGCGCAAGCAAAGTGAAGCTACCGGCTATCCGTTTGAGCCTGTTGACACCACCAACCACACGGCCCTCACGGCCTTGCTGGCCAAAGCAGCGGTGGTGATTCATTGTGCAGGGCCGTTCCGCCATACCGCACAGGCTATGGCAAATGCATGCCTGGAAACCAAAACCCATTATACAGACATCACCGGGGAATACGAGGTTTTTGAAATGCTGGCCGGTTACGATCAAAAAGGCAAGCAAGCCGGCATTACCATTATGCCCGGCACCGGCTTTGATGTGGTACCCTCCGATTGCCTGGCCGTGCATCTGAAGAATCGACTGCCCTCGGCTACCCACCTTCAACTGGCCTTCACGGCAATGGGCGGGGGGCTCTCGCGTGGCACCAAAAAAAGTATGACGGAAGGTTTGGGCAGCGGTGGCCGCATTCGCCAAAACGGAAAGCTCGAACGGATCGAGTTAGGCGACAAGGTGCTAAACATCGACTTTGGCCCCTTCCAAACGCCCACGCTGTGCATACCGTGGGGCGACATTTCCACCGCCTGGCGCAGTACCGGCATACCCAATATTGAAGTTTATACCGGGGCAACCGCCAGTATGATCAAGAATGCAAAACTCACCCGCTACCTCAACTGGCTGTTGAAAATGACCTGGGTGAAGAAGTTCATGTTAAAAAAGATCGACAAGCAACGCCCGGGCCCCAGTCAGGAGAAAGTTGAGAAAGGCCGCAGTTATTTATGGGGCAAAGCGTGGGACGCCAACGGGAATAAAGTTGAGAGCCGGTTGGAGACGGTAAGCGGTTACAAACTCACCGCGCTGACGTCTGTCTTGATTGCCCAAAAAATTCTTCAGGGTCAGTTTAAAGTCGGATACCAAACGCCCGCGATGGCCTATGGCGAAGGATTGATTTTGGAAATTGAACAAACCCGGATTTCGGATTTGTAGGTTCACTAGCGCAACCCCGAAACGAGCAATCGCTCCAGTTCCTCCTTTTCTTTCATACTTATTCCCCTGGACGTGGGTACCGTGGGTTGATTGCCAATATCCGTTACACCTGCAACAGCCGCTTCTTTTTTTGGAATATAAACCACCCGATCGATAAAAATTGTATCGGGACGCGAGGACAAATAAACCGTATCAACGATACGTTCTGTTTTTTCAACCAGGGTCGGCTGCGGCTTCCTACTGGAACCTGCCCACCAGCACCCAACTCCGACTGCAATAGCTATGGCCGCGGTTGCATATGTTGGAACGGGCAAACTCAACCAATTCCATAAGCCAACGGAGGAAGTTGACCGAACATGACCCTTGATGCGCTTCAACACCTCAGGCGAAGGTGCGAGCGGAAGGCTGCGCGAGTTCTCGCTTTCCAGGTGTTGATTCACCAACCGCATTGATTCGTATTCCTCTTCCGAATTGACGTATTCGGAAATTTCTCTCCGTTGTTCCACGCTTAATTCGGCATACGAGCAGGTTCGTAGCAGCTTTTCCAGTTTATCAATCTTTTCCATAAGCCTGTTTATCTCTCCAACATTACTTTATACTGCTGCAACTGTGCAGCTAATCGCTTCTTCAGGTAAAATAGTCTGGATTTTACCGTGCCTTCCGGACAGCCGATGATCCGGCTGATTTCAGGCACGTTCATTTCCAGTTCGTAGCGTAGTACAAACATTGTTCTAACCTCTTCCTGTTCGTGCGCGAGGCACTTATCCAACAGGAGGTGAAACATTTGTTCATCTAATGGATGCATGGCCACCTCGGGCAATGATTCCTCAGGGTGATGATGACCGTTTACAGCCAAACGAAAAGCCTGCTTGCGATATTCATTCTTGCACATGTTATGCGCAATGGAGTAAATCCATGTCGAGAACGAACGGCCAGAATCAAACTTCTCACCGGCTTCCATGATGTTAATGAATAGATCATGCAAAAAGTCCTCGGCTTTGCTTTTGTCCTTCCACAGCATGCGAAAAAAATAGCGAAACAGCGGACGGCTGTAACGATGGTAGAGCACCGTTACAGCCGCCTCACTGCCTGCCGCTGCCTTTTGCATCAAGGCTTCATCCGGCAGCTTTTCCAATTGATGGCCAAACAATCTCAAATCTAATTCTCGATAATTTCCATAAACACGCGGAATCCAATTGAAGCATCTGGCTTCTCGTAACGATGGATGCTGCGAATGGTAGATTCAGTCGGTGAATGATTCCAGCTACCGCCACAGGCGCTGCCCTTTTCATTAACCATCTCCGCAACATTGCCTACTACATCAAAAAGACCAATATCATTGGCAAAGTATGACATCACGGGACCCATAGTCGCAAAACCATCGTAGCTGTTGGGCTTGCTTCCGCGGTAGCCAGGACAATTACAGGGAGATGCTTTAAAATTGCCAAGGTAACAGCCTTTGGTATTTATGGCAGAGTTTCGCAATCCATAAAACCTAAACCAGGGATACAGGATCTCGGGCTCACTGAGCGACACCATTCGCTTTTCGGCATTTTTGTCCATTTCTGACCCATTGGGCGTAATCCTCACCTCCGCCATTTGCTCGTTGAGTTTCCACGAGGTAGGGTTCTTGATTGCCGCAGCCGCAATCTGCCACTCGTCAACTGTCGGCAGGCGAAACTTCACTTTCTTGAATTTTCGATCGGCCGCCTGGTTATACTGTTGGGTCATCCACTCGCAATAGGCAATGGCTGCTTCGTAACGCACGTTAACCGCAGGGTAATGATTAAAGAATTTGCTCTTCTTGGTTTCTACCCTTGGGGTTGAGTAGTTGATCATCATAGATAAGGCCGGTTCTTCATAATCTGAAAAGTCGAACTTGTACTTTTCGTGTAAATCGTTCAGGTTATTGGCCGTGAGGTACTCCAAAAAACGATTGTACTGTGCATTCGTGACTTCTGTACGAGCAGCATAAGTCGTGCTGGTGATGGGTCTCATTTCCTCTTCCCAGGATTTGGCATTAATCGCAAGCGGATAGTAGGGTATGCTTTCGGTGTTGGTGCCATAAAGAAAATCTGCCATAATCTGACTCTTCCCAGTCTCGCGGGCAATTTTTTCCATCAGGCCTCGTAGTTGAGCTGCCTCCTGGGTTTTGCCCTCCTTCACGTAAGCTTCGTAGGCCAGAATCATCGGCACCAGATAATTGGCGCTAAACACCCGGCCAGCATCATGTTCCGGCTCGCCACTAAAATCAACCAACAGGTAATCCATCAAAAATTCCCTTTCCAGATTACGTTTGATTTGGCTTACGTTATCCACATTGGTAAGGCTGTGGAGCGAGGCCAATCCCACGACATACAAATACTCTTTAATTGACGTGATGTTGTCCTTCGCAAGCGTGAGCGCATAATAGAATTTGCGATTGGGGTTGCTGTCCGGCAATTGGGAACAAATCCAGGCACGAACATCTTCAGAAAAGGATGACGCCTGGACTGCCTGGACAATACCGGTCTCCTGAAATTTTCGGGTGGCATACCATTGATGTGTGAGTAGATCCAGGTCGAGGATGGTGACATCCTGGCGAATGTTAAGCACATCTTGCAGCACAAAAAGGGGTATGGTTGTACTTTCTCCTTCCGTAATCAGAACGGCCGAGGGTTCTAATGACATTAACACATTATAGCTGTAGTTGAGCAGGGAAGCCGAAACCTGGCTTTTTTCATAGAGCCCTTTGCTGAATAGGCCGCGGTCAGATTTGTTCAAATCAAATTCGGATATCAACTGCAACAAGCCGTAGGCCTCGCTCTGTTCGGGTTTTAGACGATAGGCAGTTTGCAACGCTTCGCGTGCCTCGGCTGTAAAACCTGCGCTCCAGCCCTTGGCTACCCAATACTCATAACTATTCGGTACCGCTTTACCCATCTCCGAAACGATCTGCTGAAGACTTCCGGTCGCTTCGTGTGCAAATACAGAGGCAGCATAGTAGTTGAGCCAGGCCGCAGGGTCAGCTGGGCGTTGGGCAATGGCCTCGGCCCAGGCTTTTCGCTGCTCGGCATACCACGAAACAGGTTTGATAACCAGTGTTTTCGGAAGGATCCGCTCAGGTGCGAGAGCCCAACCCGATAAGGGAAAAAGGACAAAAAGGATAATGACTCGCTTCATAGGTTCAGTTTTCTGTGCTGTACACGCGAACAGGCAAAACGTTCAATTCGTTAGGAGATTTTTTCGAAAGCAACTCAAAAAACAGACTCTCATTCCCGCCTGATCGCCAGGACCTTCATCGGTTTGAACTACTCTTGGCAAGAGTTCATCTTTTAGAATAAGAGTCAGATTTGCTGTGCCAGCTCTTAAATGACTATCATCGGCCTACTGTTCAACGACTATGATAACCGAGTCTCTCAGGGGTGTCGTTTGACCGATGCCGTACGCCTGCACTTGTCGCTTATGCATGAACTGTTCAAAATCTTTTTGCGCATCTTGATCTACACAAACCAACAACCCTCCACTGGTCTGCGGGTCGCAAAGTGTCAGCAGCGACTCACTCCCGATACCCTCCACCTTCTTTTCAAAACTCTGCCAGTTGCGCATGGTGTTGTCTGGATAAATGAACCTGTCGGTATACGACTTTAAATTATTCATGAGTGGCACCTGGGGGTAATGAATCTCGGCTGATACACCACTCCCCTCGCATACTTCAATCACGTGACCTAAAAGTCCAAACCCGGTGATGTCGGTAAGGGCAGTGACGTACGGTAGCTCGCCCAGTTCGGCACCAATGGCATTCAGTTCGGTCATCCAGCGAACAGCTTCGGCAACATCCGCTGCATCGGCAAGCCCGCGCTTTTGTGCGGTTGTGAGGATGCCGGCCCCAAGGGGCTTGGTCAGGTACAGCCGATCGCCTGGCTTTGCCGTGTTGTTCTTTTTGAGATTAGTCTTGTTGACCAACCCCGATACCGCCAGTCCGAAAATCGGCTCAGGGCTGTCAATGCTGTGCCCGCCCGCCAGCGGAATGTTAGCCTTCGCGCAAACCGAACGGCTGCCATCCAATACCTGTTGTGCCAACTCGGGCGACAGTTTTTCCACGGGCCAACCCAATATCGCCAGTGCCATCAGCGGCCGACCGCCCATTGCATAGACATCGCTGATGGCGTTTGCCGAGGCAATGGCTCCAAAGGTGAAGGCATCGTCCACGATCGGCATGAAAAAATCCGTAGTGCTGATCAGGCAGTTTCCGTTATCCAGGTCGTATACCGCAGCATCGTCTTTCGACTCGTTGCCCACCAGCAATTTTGAAAAAGCCGGATGACTGCCCTCTGACTTCAGAATGCGGTCGAGTACGGCCGGAGCAATCTTGCATCCACAGCCGGCTCCGTGAGAATACTGGGTAAGTTTAACTTCATTCATATTTCAGGACCACCTTATGATCTACCAGGCTGTGTACAAGTTCAACCATGCCCTCCCCACTCCACGCAAAGGACGCTAGCAGGCGGGCACTTCGTTTTTCAATACTCTGTCGATACGCCTTATCATAATACGTCAGTAGTATTTCCATCACCGCCCCCATATCATCCGCCAGCAGACGTTCGTGCGCGGATTTCAAATGCTGGCCACCCAGTTTCTTTCCAATCTTTTTCATGATCTCAAAGAACTCATCTTTCGGGGCATGGCCATAATCCCTGACCAGGCGTGCAATACGGGTCTCCAGCGGCACCTCCACCTGAACAATGGGGGCCCGCATCATGTGCTGCCAGAAATCAGGCGGCAGAAATATTTTGCCAATGGCAATGGACTCATCTTCAATCCAAATGGTTCGGCTTTTATCCATCGATAAGATCTCCTCGAACAATTCATTTTGAAACTGTTCGGTGGTGGGCTGTGCCGGCATGAACAACCCTCCAAAGGCAGAGCCACGATGATGGGCCAGCCCTTCGAGATCAATCACCTGCTCGCCCGCCTGCCGAAGGGCTTGAAGAATTTCTGTCTTACCGCTGCCGGTAAACCCGGTAAGTAAAATGAGCTTAAGCGGTTGTAGAAACGCCTGCAGTGCAGCTTGCCGATACGTTTTGTACCCGCCCTGCAACACGCGGCTGCGTATACCCGCCATGGCAACAAATTGGGCGAAGTTGTTGGAGCGCATTCCGCCACGCCAGCAATGAATCAATAACTCGCGCCCCTGACTGATTTCTTCGGTGTGCTGGATGATAGCATCCAGTCGTGGCCCCACCAATCGAAAACCCTCGCGAATGGCCGCGTGTTGGCCCTGCTGTTTGTAGGTGGTCCCTACGCGGTGCCGCTCCTCGTTGTTGAGCAGGGGCACATTCAACGCTGCGCGGATATGGCCCTCATCAAACTCACCTTCCGAGCGTACATCGACTACCGGCAGATGATGGCGCAGCGTCAGGAAGTCGGGAAGTGAGAGTTGCATAGTGCAAAGATGGCAATTCCGGGGCCGGGCATTCAATGAAATCCTAAGCGGAAAGAGGTTTTCTGGTTAATTTTGCTCCTCAAATTCGAGCATTGTGACGTTAATCAAGTCCATTTCAGGTATTCGGGGCACTATTGGAGGCAAGCCGGGTGAAGCCCTAACCCCCGTAGATACGGTGAAGTTTGCGGCCGCTTTTGGCACCTGGGTAAAATCCCGCAAAGGAAAAAAAGTGGTGATTGGCCGGGATGCGCGCCTGTCCGGTGGATTGATTAGCCAATTGGTCAGTTCCACCCTGCGTGGACTCGGCCTTAACGTAGTCGATCTCGGTTTGTCAACCACGCCCACGGTGGAACTGGCCGTGCCAATGGAAAAAGCCGGAGGAGGCATCATCCTTACCGCCAGCCATAATCCGATTGAGTGGAATGCACTAAAGTTGCTGAACGAAAAGGGTGAGTTTATTTCAGCTGCCGATGGTGCACACATTTTGGAAATCGCTGCGTCAGAACCGTTTGGGTTTGCACCGGTTGACCAACTGGGCCATTACGAGGAGAAGGACAACTACCTGGATGTGCACATTGCACACATTCTGAAATACAAAGGCGTAGATCGCAAGGCCATCAAAAAAGCTAAATTCAAAATTGCCGTAGATGCCGTTAATTCAACGGGCGGCCTGGCCGTGCCAAAACTCTTGCAAGCGCTGGGCGTAAAAAAGGTGGTTGAACTCTACTGCGAACCCACGGGTCGTTTCGCCCATAACCCTGAACCACTCCCTGAGCACCTGAAAGAAATCGGCAAAACGGTAAAGAAGCAAAAATGCGATTTGGGTATTGTAGTAGACCCCGATGTAGACCGGTTGGCGTTGATCATGGAGAATGGCAAGCCCTTTGGCGAAGAGTATACGCTGGTAGCGGTAGCCGACTACCTGCTAAAAAAGCGAAAGGGTAACACGGTGTCGAATCTGTCAAGCACACGCGCCCTGCGCGATGTGACCGAACAGCGAGGGGGAGTGTATTCCGCGGCTGCCGTGGGAGAAGTGAATGTGGTGGAAAAAATGAAAGCGGTGAAAGCCGTTATCGGGGGCGAGGGCAATGGCGGTGTAATCGTACCGGATTTTCACTACGGCCGCGATGCGCTCATCGGTATTGCACTGTTTTTGTCACACCTCGCCAAATCAAAAATGACGATGACGGAGTTACGGGCATCGTACCCCAACTATTTCATTTCAAAGAATAAGATTGAACTGACAGCCGGTGTAAACGTGGATACTATACTGGCATCTATTCAGGAAAAGTATCGTCATGAGAAAATAAACACGGCAGATGGTGTGAAAATTGACTTCGAACAGACGCGCGAATGGGTGCACCTACGCAAGTCAAATACGGAGCCTATCATCCGCATCTATGCGGAGTCGCAAGATGCTGCGAAAGCCAATGCCCTGGCGCAGCGCATTCTGACTGATATCCAATTGATGCTTAATTCCTAACTTGGTTACGCCATGAGCATTTATCTTGATAACGCAGCCACTACCCCGCTTGACCCGGAAGTATTTGAGGCGATGAAGCCGTTTCTGATGGAGGACTTCGGTAATCCCTCATCCACCCACGGCCATGGCCGTAAAGTGAGAGCGGCCATCGAACAGGCGCGCAAAAAGGTGGCTGAGCTGCTCAATTGCACACCAGGCGAAATCATCTTTACGTCAGGCGGCACCGAGGCGGACAACGCTTTGCTGGTCAGCAGTGTCAAGACCTACGGACTGAAGCATGCCATCTCCACCCCTATTGAACATCATGCCGTTACCCATACGCTCGAAACATTGGCGCAGCAGGGCTCAGTAGAACTTCATCATGTCAGGTTAGACGCAAAAGGTCACGTTGACCTTGAAAATCTCGAGCGGCTACTCGTTCAATATCCGGGAGCCCTCGTGTCGCTCATGCATGCCAACAATGAAATCGGTAACCTATTACCGATCGAACAGGTTGGTGAACTCGGCAAGAAATACAATGCCTATTTCCATTCCGACACCGTGCAAACCATGGGGCATTACCGTCACGATCTGAAAAAATTGACAGTCCACGGTCTTACGGCTGCTGCGCATAAATTTCACGGACCCAAGGGCGTGGGATTCATGTACATCAACAAAGACAAAAAAATTCAGGCTGTGATGCACGGTGGTGCGCAAGAGCGCAACATGAGGGGTGGAACTGAAAATGTGTATGGCATCATAGGGCTGGCCAAAGCGCTCGAGATTTGTTATCGCGAAATGGAAGAGCATCAGGCTTACATCACGGGTCTCAAATCTTATATGATCGACAAACTTCGGGCAGAATTGCCCGGGGTTCGTTTTCACGGAGACTCCGATAACCTGACGAAGAGTCTCTATACGGTGCTCAATGTAAGCCTCCCCGAGTCTGATGAAAATGAAATGGTGCTGTTTAATCTCGACCTGCAGGGCATCTCGGCCTCAGGTGGCAGCGCGTGCAGCAGCGGGGCAACAACCGGTTCGCATGTACTGGGCGCCCTATACCCGGGTTCGCAGCGCGGTGCCGTGCGTTTTTCATTCAGCAAGTACAATACCCGCGAAGAAATTGACTTCACCGTTGAAAAGCTGGCCGAGCTCTACCGCGTTAAAGCCTAGCGGACCGGGTGCTGGTTACTGCCAAACCGTTTGATAATTTCCTTTTCAAGCGATTCGCGATGATCCGGATGCGCGATCTTCATAATCTCATAGGCACGTTGGCGCAAACTTTTCCCGTAGAGGTAAGCTGTGCCGTGCTCTGTAATAAGATAGTGCATATGCGCCCGGGTAGTTACCACACCCGCACCTTCTTTGATGTGAGGAACAATTTTGGATTGACCCTTCTTCGTGGCTGAAGGCAAAGCAATAATCGGCTTGCCGTTATCCGACAAGGCTGCACCCCGGATAAAATCCATCTGGCCGCCCACTCCCGAAAACTGATACGTTCCGATGGAATCGGAAACCACCTGCCCGGTTAAATCAACTTCAATCGCGCTGTTGATCGCCACTACCTTTGGGTTTGCCCGTATTACCCGCGTATCGTTGACGTAGCTGGCCTCCAGAAAAGCAAACTGCGGGTTGTCATCCAGAAAATTATAAAGCTTGCGCGTTCCGATGACAAAGCCTGACACCACCTTGCCCGGGTGCTTCTTTTTGTAGGCGTTGGTGATGACTCCCTTATTCAACAAGTCCATTACACCGTCCGAAAACATTTCGGTATGAACGCCCAAATCCTTGCAGTGGCCGAGGCTTTTGAGGGCGGCATCCGGAATGGTACCGATACCCATTTGCAGGGTAGAGCGGTCCTCCACCAGGTCGGCAATGTTCCGTCCAATCTTGAGATCTTCGTCTGTCAGTTGTGCTCCGTAGTTTACCTCCGGCAACACATCTTCACACAGCACCATGGCATCGAATCTGCTCATGTGAATGAATCCATCCCCATGTGTGCGGGGCATGTTAGGGTTAATCTGGGCGATGATGTGTTTGGCATTTTTTGCTGCTGAACGGGCAACATCGATTGACGTGCCGAACGAACAAAAGCCATGCTTGTCGGGAGGCGACACATGAAGAAACGCAACGTCCAGGGGTAAAATCTTTTTGTCAAAAAGGCGGGATATCTCGCTGAGAAAAATAGGAATATAATCGCCACGCCCGGTGTTCACCGCTTCGCGTATGTTGGCCGAGACGAACAACGAGTTGAAATAAAAACTGTCGGCATACGCAGATTTGGTGATTTCGAGTTCACCCAAGGTGCTGATCGCCACCAACTCCACATTTCGCAATTCTGGGCTGCGCTTAACTAACGCACTTAACAACGTGGTTGGCGTGGCTGCACTGCCGTGGAGGAAAATTCGCTGACCGGATTGCACGATCTTGACGGCTTCTTCGGCCGATTGATAGGGTACTGACATACTGTTGGTTTACAAAATCGCCCGAAAGATAAAAGTCGGATGGGCCGCCACAACTGACGGCCGTCATCTTTACCTGGTTTCGTAGTATTTTTTAATCGGCCCGTAAGGGCCATACTTGTGTTGCCGCGTTGCAAACGTATCCGAAAAAGGGCCAAACGGATAATCAACCGGTTTTAAGCGCAAGTCAGGCCAATCCCCCGCAAATTCTTTATGAGGCCGGGGCATGGAGTTCACGAATGCCGCCACGTCCCAAGCCTCCTCCACCGAGAGTTGAGGCGCCTCATAGGTAACACCCTGCGGCATGTTAGCGTACACATACCGTGCTAGATTCGAAATGCGGAAAAGCCCGGCAGCGGTATTGTAGCTACTGGGCCCCCAAAGGGGAGGATAGCTGTACTCGGCAGAGCCCTGCGGCTTCAATCCTTCCCCGGTTGGTGTATGACATGTTTGGCATTTGGCAACGTATACCCCGCGGCCACGGGCGCTATCGGCCGGCCTGGCCAGATCGGGTAAGTCCATCAGGCCCGAGCCCAACGCGGCTTCTCCGCGCGGCACATCTTTTCCCACCCAGTTGAGGTAGGCCACCAGCGCGCGCATTTCGGTTGAGGAGGAGTCGAGCGGTGCTCCATTGAGACTGCGCTGCAGGCAATCGTTCACTCGCCTTTCAATCGATTCAAGCGACCCGGAACGCGCGCGGAAACGAGGGTATAGCGAAGCAACTGAACCGAAATTGTTGCCAAACGTCTGCGTGCCTGCGTTAAGGTGACAGTTCTGGCAATTCATGCCATTGGTCGTCTGGCTTACGCTACCCATCGGCCCAAAATATTTGCCTGTGTGTGCAATCAGATCTCGCCCATATCGGATCAGTACTCCGGCAGAATCTTGAGGAAGCGAGCCGATATCAGCTGCTTGCCAATATGGTCCGTTGATTTCAGTTGAGCGTCCCTTCGAACGGCAGGCGTTCAAACTGCCAACGGTAAGGGCAACCAGGGGAATGATCCAAATCGACCGGATCATTCTTCGGCAAAGTCAGGAAAAGATTTCTTGAGCTCTTTATTGCTGTAGTTGGGGTAGGCCGATTTATCCGCTTCCAGTTCCAGAATAACGAGCTTCTGGTTATTCAGAATAGGTAACAACTTTTCGCGGTCTGTGTCAAATTCTTTGCCCCTTCGTGCGGACTTCAGTGCATACTTACGAGCAAAATTGTCGGCCTCCACCTGCAACTGATTCCGGATTTCGATATTGACTTTCTGCTTGTCCAATATTTCGTTTTTTGACTTGCCGATTACCTCGGTTGCCTCCAGGGTTCCCATCGTCATCACGGCTGTTCCGCCCACGGCCGACACCACTTTCGACTGGTCGGTTTCAAGAACCAAAGGCGACAGCCCAGTGGTGGCGCCCAGTGACGCATTCAATATCGCCCTGTTCTTCTTCCCCTTCTTTGCCTGCTTGTAGGCCTTGCTCAGTTGCTCGTGATTCTGATCGAGTTGATCCAACAATGCTTTGGCCGCCACGAGGCTAAGCCGGTAGCGCTGGTAAATAGCCTTGTCCTTTTCAATCAGGTTCTCAGTATCCACTACCTGTACTTTCACCTTACGTTCGAATCTGTTCTTTGATTTGTCAATTGTAAAGAAAACAAAGTCAACGTTCTTACTTTTTTCGGCTTCATCGACAAAATCGTAACCGGGCGTCCAGATAAACTCCCATTGTACCGGTGAATTTTCATGAAGGTGGTCTTTGGTGATGCGTTTATCCGAAGAGATAAAATCCATTCCGGCCAGGTTATCATCGCCATTGGGATCAGAGAGATAAAACTGGAGATTCATCAGCTCATCTTCCTTTATACGAACAACGGTGTCGCTGGGCACAATCAGAAGGTCGGGCGGTAAATCCATCTGCGTTTGCATAATCTTTAGCTTGCCAACTACTTCGGCTTTTGCCGGCTGGTCTTGTACTACAATATCCAGCACAATAGGATTGGCTCGCAGACTGTTGTATTGGTTGCGGGATGGGTTCCAGGTAAGTAAACCCAAGGCGCTAAAGGATGCACCCTCGGGAAGCTGCGATGGCGCGATACGGAATGTTACCGGATCGCCATCCGGGTCTGTTACATAGTCGGATGATATCTGGAATTGATTGGCCGAGGCTTGCCGCACATAAAAAATCGGCAGCTCTTCTATCACAGGCGGTCGATTAACGTGAGAGATCAGGAAGGTAATTGGCTGACGAACTTTGTGTCCTTCTGGCCAAATCGCCTGAAAGATGATTGTCACTTCCTTCTGCTTTTCAAGCCGGTCAACCAAATCGAATGACGGCTGCCACCAAAATCGGCCGGTAGAGTCAAACTGAATACGGTATTCATTCACGCCCTCCACCGAAAATCGGGGTGGCTGCGGAGCATCCGTGCGGAGTTGAAAATGAAACAGGTTGCCTTCGGCCAGATGATTCCACCCCACCGTATCCGGAAAAAGAATGCGTTGAGCGTTGGCCGAAACCACGACTAAGGAACAAAACAGAAATAAGATTAATCGCATCGAAAAAAATCGAGCAAATTTAGGCTTCATTACCAGTTCCATCCAAAACGCCAATACAATCGATGATGGCTTCTTCCAGCTTTTTTGAAGACGTGTATGAGGTAGCGAAACTGATACCCAAGGGCAGGGCCACCAGCTATGGCGCCATTGCACGCTATTTGGGAACCGGCCTGAGCGCCCGCATGGTCGGATGGGCCATGCATGCCGCTCCTGCCGGGGTGCCGGCTCATCGGGTGCTCAACAGCCAAGGGATGCTGAGTGGTAAGCACGCGTTTAAGACAGCCAAAACCATGGAAAACCGGCTCAAAAAAGAGGGTGTGAAAGTGGAAAACGACAAGGTCATCCACTGGAAAAAGGTCTTTTGGGATCCCACAACGGAACTCCTGTAGTCCCAATTTGGGATTTTTTCACCCCGGGTTTCTCGTTTTTATTAAAAAAAGCGCCTTGGCACAGTCATCGCTCCTAGGTGACAAAAAAACTGTCATGAATCCGAAAGCCACCGTTGTTGCCCTGTTACTGGTCTGTTTCACGTACGGAACAACGCAGGCGGGCGAAATCCATGTGCCTGCGCACTACCGCGCCCCCCAAAGCAGCCTTTTTGTGTATAAAGCCAATTCCGCATTCCGCGGTGCCGTAGTTGAAGTTTTCTTCGCTAATGGCGATCTGGTAACCAGTCAGCGACTGGTGCGGAAGCGCCTGGTAATTGACTTTTCGCACGTGAAGGCCGGTGCCTACGTGATCCGCGTGACGAAAGGCAACACAACCCAGGATTTTCAGTTCGTCAAAATGTAATTTATCGTCATAAACACCCGAAAAACCTGAAAACCGGCAAAAGTGAAGGCAAAATGAAGTGATTTCTTACATGAGCCCGAATTTCGGAGAAATCCAAAAAGGGGCGCGCTCGAAACACATCACCTTTGTTCCAACAAACAACAAATGCGTGGCGTATGAAAAAGATTGTGATTCTGATTGCATTAGTCATGTTGGCGATCGCTGTATTCGCTCAGCCGAGCGAAGGTTCTTATCCCGAGGTAAAAGTATTGTCGCAGAAACGAGATGCCTTTTATTTTAAGGTTTCGCGCGATTTGCTCGGGAGCGAGGTGGAAGTGATTCACGATAACGGAAAAGTAGTTGCAAAAGAACGAATGAAGGGCCGCAAGATGCTGGTTGATTTCTTCGACATGGAATCCGGCACTTATCTGATTCGTATCACACAAGGCCGCTACGTGAAAACCTTCACGCACGAAAAACGAATAAAGTCAAATGAGTTCGAGATTTTGGGCCAACGGGTTGTTCACAGCGATGGTACCATTACGTATGGAATGGTTTCCTTTTTCCAACCAGGAGTAAGCCAATGAAGGTGATCATCCCGTTCACCAACAAGATTTCATAGCTGAACTGATAGTTAAACGCTTCGCGCGCATAGTAACTCAAAGCATACGAAAGAGCGGGTGCCAACAGGCAGATGACCAACACGCCAGGGCCGCCCGCTCTTCGTTTGGTCAGCAAGCCAAACGAAAACAGCCCTAGCAGCGGTCCATAGGTGTAACCTGCAATATTCAGCACCGCATCAATTACCGACCGCTCATTGATTTCCTTAAAAGCGAGGATAATGACCAGGAAAAGCAGGGAAAAGCCAACATGCACGAGTAACTTTTGTCTTTGCTTGACCGCTTCCGGCTTATTCTTGAAATCAAGGAAATCGATACAGAAGGCAGTGGTTAACCCTGCGAGAGCCGAATCTGCACTGGCATAGGATGAAGCCGTAATACCCAGCAGAAAAAACACGCCCACCAGCAAACCGAGATGCTCGCGCGCCAGCATGGGGAATAGCTCATCAGACGATGCGGGTTGAGCAATACCTTTTTGACCCGCGTAGATGTACAAAAGGGCACCAAGGGTTAAAAACAACAGATTAACCAGCACCAGCAAGGAGCTGTACCACAGCATATTTTTCTGGGCTTCCCTAAGGTTGCGGCAGGTCAGGTTCTTTTGCATGATTTCCTGGTCCATACCGGTCATGGTCAGAGCGATCACCGCTCCACCAATAAACTGTTTGGGAAAGAAAAGAGCGGACTTCGGGTCATCCCAGAAAAAGATCTGAGCATACCCACTTTCACTGAGCAACGAGGCAAGATTGGAGAACCCGACATCAAGTTGCGTAGCAATTTGCCACACGGCCACGACTACAGCCATAACCAAAAATGTAGTCTGAAAGGTGTCGGTATACACAATTGTTTTGATGCCTCCACGAAAGGTGTAGACCCAAATCAGCACAATAGTAGCTACCACGGTCAGGGCAAACGGCACGTTCCAGGCATCGAACAGGAAAAGCTGCAGTATGGTGGCCGCGAGATACAAGCGAAGGGCGGAGCCCATCGAACGCGAGACCAGAAAGAAAAATGAACCGGTGCGATACGCCCATCGATCAAACCGCTGCTCGAGATACGTGTAAATCGAAATGAGATTGAGGCGGTAGTAGAGCGGCATCAGCACCCATACGATGATCCAATATCCGATGATATAACCCAACACGACCTGGAAGTAAGCAAACTGAGTTTTGCCCACAGCACCGGGTACCGATACGAATGTCACCCCACTCAGCGATGCGCCAATCATGCCAAAGGCCACCAGGTACCAAGGGGATTGCCGATTGCCGGTGAAAAAGGTGGTTGAGTCAGCACCTTTCGAAGTAATCACCGAAATAGTGATTAACGCCCCGAAATAGAGGCCCAGAATGATTAAAACAAGAAGTGGCGTCATGTTGATAAGTCCGTAAACTTGGCATTTTTTTTTACTTTTGAAATCAATTTCGGTGACAACCAACCATGAAGATGATGTCAGCTGTTGATGTGGAGGAACAAACAGCCGTATTGGATGTAGTAGAAACCGTTGAAGTACACGACTTAGTGGTCTTTAACGATGACGTTAACACATTCGAACATGTGATTAATACGCTCATTCGCGTCTGTCGCCACACGCCCGAACAAGCCGAGCAGTGTACGTACATCATTCACTTTAAAGGCAAGTGTACCGTAAAAACCGGTTCGTGGGATGAGCTGCGCCCGATGCGGGAAGCCATCTGCGAAGTGGGCATCAACGCCAAGATTCTCTGATTGGCGTGGACTATCCATCAAAACTGATCGAGAATGCCGTTAATGAGGTAGCTAAGTTACCGGGCATAGGCAAGAAGACCGCGCTGCGCCTGGTTCTGCACCTTGTCAAAGAACCAGAGTTGAAAACGCTGGCGCTAACCGAAGCGCTGAACACATTGCGCAGACAAATACGCTTTTGCACTACTTGTCATAACATTTCCGATGAGGAGATCTGCAGTATTTGTGCGAGCGCCAGGCGCGACCGTTCGATCATCTGCGTGGTGGAGGAATGTAACGATGTACTGGCGATTGAAAATACCGGACAATTTCAGGGCGTGTACCATGTGGTGGGGGGTGTCATATCTCCGATGAACGGGATTGGCCCGTCCGATCTGAAGATCGAATCTCTGGTGCAGCGGGTAAGCAAGCCTTCGGCCGAGGTTCGCGAAGTGATTCTTGCCCTGAGCCCTACGCTGGAAGGCGACACCACGGCCTTTTACATACATAAGAAGTTAAGAGAGTATCCCGTGAAGGTGACGTCCATCGCCCGGGGCGTGCCGGTGGGTGGTGAATTGGAGTACACCGATGAGATTACGCTTGGGCGCAGCATCTCCGGACGCACACTGTTTGGCTAGCTCCCGTGTAGCCGTAACCAGGTGCCAGATCGGCTTTTTCTTTGCTATTTTTGCCGCTCAATTACCGGAGCATGAATCGTCTTTCCCATCGCATTGAGTCCATTCAGGAATCTGCCACATTAGCCATGGCCGCCAAAGCCCGCGAGTTCAAGAACCGCGGCATTGATGTGGTAAATCTGAGCCTGGGCGAACCCGATTTCAAAACCCCCGCCCACATTTGCGAGGCCGCCAAAAAAGCGATTGACGAGGGTAAATACTTTAGCTACCCGCCTGTGGCCGGTTATCAGGATTTGCGCGAAGCACTGGCAGCCAAATACCAGCGCGAAAACAACGTGCCGTACAAAGCGGAAAACATCGTGGTTTCCAACGGAGCCAAGCAGTCGATTGCCAATGTCATGCTGGCCCTGTTAAACCCGGGTGATGAAGTGATCATCTTTTCACCGTATTGGGTAAGCTACGATGCCCTGGTACGGCTGGCCGAAGCAACACCCGTGTTGGTGAAAGGTGGCATTGAAAACGATTTCAAAGTTACAGCCGACCAACTCGAGGCGGCCATCACACCCAAAACCCGTTTGATCATCTTTTCATCGCCCTGTAACCCGACCGGCTCGGTTTTTACGCGAAAAGAACTGGAAGCCATCGCAGCCGTGGTGTTGCGACACAACGATTTGCTCATTATCGCAGATGAGATTTACGAGCACATCAATTTCACGGGGGATCAAACCAGCATAGGTTCCCTTCCTGGCATGTTTGACCGAACCATTACCATCAATGGCTTTGCCAAGGGATTTGCCATGACGGGCTGGCGCGTGGGCTATATGTGTGCGCCAAAATGGATTGCCGATGCGGCCAATAAAATGCAGGGACAACTCACATCAGCGAATAGTTCCATCGCCCAGCGTGCGGCACTGGCCGCTATCACGAGCGATATTGGGCCCACACTTAAGATGGTGGAGGAATACAAAAAGCGCAGGGAAATTGTCTATGAGTTATTGAAAAATCTGCCCGGTGTCAAAGCTAACTACCCCACAGGAGCATTCTATTTCTTCCCGGATGTGAGTTACTACTACGGCAAAAGTGACGGAGCACGAACCATTACCAATGGGGAAGACTTTTGCATGTACATGCTGGAGAAGGCGCATGTTTCGCTGGTAACGGGTGACGCCTTTGGCGAGCCCCGTTGCATCCGGCTTTCATACGCTGCGTCTGAAAATGATCTTCGGGAAGCCTTGAAGCGAATCAGAGAAGCGCTGGCCCAACTAACATAACAGACGATGTCGCTCGCACAGACTTTTCAACAATTCAACCAGGTAAAAGTGCTCATCATTGGTGATGTGATGCTGGACAGCTACATCTGGGGAAGTGTGGAGCGCATTTCACCGGAAGCCCCGGTGCCGATTGTTGCCGTAAAAAAACGAGATACCCGGTTAGGCGGAGCTGCCAACGTGGCGTTAAATGTGCAAGCCCTGGGCGCACAGCCGATATTGGTGGCTTTGAAAGGCCATGATGAGGCGGGCAAACAATTCTCTGCGATTTTGGCCGAACAGGCTATGACGGGTGACGGGATGGTGACCTCCGCTACACGGCCCACCACCGTCAAGACCAGAATTATTGCCAGCCATCAACATGTGGTTCGGGTAGATGAAGAATCAGACAAAGTACCCACACCGGCCGAAGAAGATCAATTGATTGAGAAAATCAATCAATTATTGCCCACTTGCCAGGTGGTTATTTTTGAAGACTACGACAAAGGAGTTCTGAACGAGAAGATTATCGCGCACGCGATCAACCTGGCCAACCAGCACGGCATCCCCACCGTGGTGGATCCTAAAAAAAGAAATTTTCTGGCTTATCGGGGCGTTACGCTGTTTAAACCTAACCTAAAAGAAATGCGGGAAGGATTGAAGATTGACCTTGATGCAGGTAATCTTGATCAACTCAAAAAAGGTGTTGCCGTATTGAAAGAACGGTTACACCCTCAGGGCGTATTGGCTACACTCTCCGAGCATGGCATATATATTGACTACCAAAATGAAACCAATCACCTGGCAGCTCACGCACGCGAAATTGCAGATGTGTCGGGCGCTGGCGATACGGTTGTGAGTGTGGCTGCGCTGGCCGTTGCCATGAAAATGAAACCACGTAACATTGCAGCCTTGTGTAACCTGGCAGGCGGACTGGTATGCCAGCACGTTGGCGTAGTTCCGATTAACAAAGAAGAGCTGTTGCGCGAAGCTCAGATACTTGGTATTGATCATTAATCAAAGCAGGCCGCCCGATTCAAACTGTTTCTCAAGCGGGCCTTCGCGCTTCTCCAAGTCTTCGCGTATTCGCTTGTCTAAGGGGGTTTCCTTAATGACGTTGTATTTCTCCCAGAACGCCTTGTTATAGGGTTGATCCTGATACTGAAGGCCATAGCTTCGCATCTTTTCGTACGTGCTGATCCGCTCGGTAGTGTTGGTATATACGTGGTTGACCAACAGTTGCTGATTGAGAACTGTCTCAAAGCGAAGTTTACCGGAGCGTAAGTCGTACCAGTTAATTTTTGAGTCCAGCAGAATATAGTTGAGAAAGAATTTACCCTCGTACTGCTTAAAATCAAGGGTCCGTTTAATGCCCACAAATCTACGCTCCATGCCGCGCTTCCGGCCAATTACATCTTCAGCCTTGTTTTCATATTCCAGGTGAATAATGGCGTATGTGGCCTTATCGATATAGACCCTCAAAAAATAGTTCTCGTAGTGAGCTACCACAAATACTTCATGTCCATTGTAATAAGAGTCGCGCTCCCGAATCAGGCTCTCAAAAAAAACCGACTCCTCCGGGAACTGCCGGTATCGCACGTTATTATTCAACAGGAGTTCCTCCAGTAAATTGCTTTCATCAAAATAGGTGGTAAACTTATTTCCATACCCCAGGCTCCTGCGCACTTCCAACAGGGCCACACGTTCGCGCAGTTTCGACTTATTACGTGGCGCACGGTAGTCTTCGTCAAAAATTTTGATGGCGGCCTCCAGCAGCGAAATGTACGTGCCTCCCACTTGCTTGGCATCCCGATAAAAGGCGTCCAAGATGAATGGCTTGTCCGGATAGTTTTGATCGACCCGTGAGAGCGAAATGGTCAATATCTCGCCTGCAGCCAGCGAATCTTTGACTACGATCTCGTTCAGCAGGTAGGTCGATTTCTCCAGGCGAATGTTAACCGGTTGGGTATCGAGCAACGTCCACAGCGGTGCTTCATACGATTTGTAACCGAGGTACATCACCACCAGGGTTTCATTGCGGTATTGCGCGGGAAGGTGGAAATCAAAATCACCCTGTGCATTCGAAATAGTACCGAGCGGTTTGCCTTTGATTCCAATTGTTGCAAACTCCAATGGTTCACCAGTCTCCTGATCGGCTACGGTGCCGCTGAGGGTAATGGACTGTGCCCGGGCGCACATGTGACCTGTGCCCGAAAACAAAAACCAAACCAACAACAGAAAGGGGTACTTCATGGCAAGGTTTGGGAAAGTTACGCGTTTTGCCAGAATACCGGGGATCACTGGTCGGGAGCCTGGTTACTTAAACGTTGATTTTCGGCTGTTTATCGTCAGAAAATTCAATTCGTTAACTTTAAAAGAGAATTTTCAGCCTGTGCCTTCGCTACTCAACCGGATTCCGCGCATTTGGAAGCGCGCCTACCTGATCATCTGCTCATGGTATGCGCTCAATTTCGCTGTGAGCACCTTCTTCGAGTGGCGATTCGAAAATCCATATGCGTATGTGCTGTGGAACGGATTTTTTCTGTTTGAGGCCCTATGCCTTTTTATTGCACTGATTTTTGTGTGGAGCCATTTCCTTGCGCGATTCAACGCCCCGGTGCAAATCGGAGGTCACCTGGGGGGCATCATGGTCTTTTTTCTCATCATGGGCACGCTCTCCTACTATTTCACCGATTACATGGAGGGCTTTGTGTATTTCGATCATTGGAAAGAGTACATGATGGGCATGATGAGTTGGGATGCGCTCCGGTTTTACGACCAGTACATCATCACCGTGGGCGTTTATTATGTACTCCGCTATTTCGAGAATTTGCAGAAGCAAGAACAGGAAAAAAGTGAGCTGGCCTTGAAGAACAAGGAAATGCAAATCTCACTGCTCAAATCGCAAATCAACCCGCATTTTCTGTTCAATACATTGAACTCCATCAGCACGCTGGTGAGCACGAGTAAGGAACAAGCCAGGCGTGTGATTACGCAACTCTCCGACATTTTTAGGTACGCGTTGGATTCCCATTCGGGCAAATTGGTTAAGCTGGCCGATGAGATTGAATTCATTGAAAACTATGTACTGATTCAGCAGGTGCGGTTTGGCGACCGGCTTCGCTTCGAAAAAAGTATTGATCCCTCGTGCCTGGCCATTGAAATCCCTCCGATGATTTTGCAGCCCCTGGTAGAGAATAGCGTGAAGTATGGCTTGGCCCCAAAAGCAGATGGGGGCACAATTTATCTCACGGTAAAACGATCGGGGCCCATCGTAAAATTTGAAGTGCGCGATAATGGACTCGGTGTAAAAGCCCCAAAGGTGCTGGACGGCAGCTCCAGCGGAGTGGGTATGCGCAATACCGACCAGCGTCTAAAAAGCTACTATGGCCCAGGTGCGACACTGCGTGTGAAGGCTACCGAAACGGGTTACTCCGTGAGCTTTTTCATTGAGGCGCCAACATTGGCAGACACGATGACCGCAGACTCACCGGAAAAAATTGAAACCTTACCTGTATGAGCAATAAAACAACCTGTCTGATTGTAGATGATGAAAAACTGGCGCGCGACCTGCTGCGCGAGTTTCTCGCGGATTTCCCCGACCTGGAAATTGTAGACGAAGCTTCACAGGGCACCGAGGCGGTTCAAAAAATCAACAAGCTGAAACCCAACCTGCTTTTTTTGGATGTACAGATGCCCGGCATGAACGGATTTGACGTACTGGATGAAATAGAGCACGAACCCTACGTGATATTCACGACTGCGTATGATCAGTATGCCATCCAGGCCTTTGAAAAAAATGCGGTTGACTATGTACTCAAACCGCTCGATCAGGATCGGTTCAGGCTTGCCGTAAATCGTGCCCTGAAGCGAAAGAAAATGGAAGAAGACACCCTGGAGAACCTCCTGCATAGCATGCGAAAAGAGGGGCCCGGCCATTTTGAGTCGCATCTCTTTGTTCAAAAATCAGAGAAGCTGTTTAATCTGGCTGTGGAAGAAATTCAGTTTCTGGAAGCCTCGGGCGATTACACCATCATTACTACCAAAACGGACCAGTTCGTGAGTTCATCCGGCATTGGCAAACTGGAAGAAATGCTCAGTCCCGACCTTTTTATCCGCGTACATCGCTCGACCATCATCAACATCAATTCACTGAAAGAAATTGAGCGACACTTCAATGGGGGCATGGTGGTGAAGATGCATAATGGCAAAAGTTTCCCCGTGAGCCGCACATATGCCAAAATGATCCGGAAGAAGGTGGTTTGATAGGGTGCCGGACAGTCGGTGCTCTATCCCAATAGTTTAATCCCTACAAAAAACAAAAGCGACCCGAGAAGGTCGCTTTTTCATGTAGCGGGGGTAAGACTCGAACTTACGACCTTTGGGTTATGAGCCCAACGAGCTACCAACTGCTCCACCCCGCGATTTAGAGGTGCAAAAATAAGGTAAAGGCTTTAGAAAACAAACTACCTTTGTCGTTAATCCGTATGTTCAAATCCGGCTTTGTCAGTATTGTAGGGAAACCCAACGTGGGCAAGTCAACGTTGATGAACCGCTTGGTGGGGGAGAGTCTTTCGATCGTTACCGCCAAAGCGCAAACCACCCGCCACCGCATTATGGGCATCCTGACCGGAACGGATTACCAGATTGTTTACTCCGACACGCCTGGCCTATTGGAGCCAATCTACCCGTTGCAGGAAGCCATGATGAACTTCGTGACCGTTTCACTGGAAGATGCCGACCTGGTTTTATTCGTGGTGGAATGGGGTGAAAAATTTGACCCGCAACTTCACGGTCGCGTGCTCAAGACCCGTGCACCGATCGTGGTGATTGTCAACAAAAGTGACCTGGGTACACCACAAGGTGAAAAAGAAAAACAGGCCTATTGGTCCAAGTCGGTCTCGGCTCAATCCGTAATCTGTGTTTCGGCCAAAACAGGGCAAAATGTGAACCGTCTGTTGCCGGAAATCATCGGAGCTCTACCCGAGCATCCGGCCTACTACCCGCCAGACGAACTCACCGACCGAAGTGAGCGATTTTTTGCTTCCGAAATTATTCGCGAAAAAGTATTCCTCAACTACAGTCAGGAGATTCCCTACAGCACTGAGGTAGGTATCGAATCCTTCAAAGATGAGCCTTCGTTGCTCCGCATCAGCGCTGTGCTGTACACCGAGCGTGACTCACAAAAAGGAATTCTGATCGGCAAGGCAGGGAGTTCGCTCAAAAAAGTGGGGACGCAAGCCCGGATTGATCTTGAGGCTTTCTTCCGAAAGAAGGTCTTTTTGGAAATGCGGGTGAAGGTGGCTGCCGATTGGCGTAAGCAAAAGCTAAAGCTGAAACAATTCGGTTACCTGGAATAACTCAGAGTACGTTGTTCAATTGCTCCTTGATTTTTTCCAACTCTTCTTTCATGGCTACAACTTCCTTTTGAATGGCCGCGTCATTGGCTTTTGATCCGATGGTATTGATCTCGCGTCCAATTTCCTGTGCCAGGAATCCCAATTTTTTACCGGTTGCCGCAGGCTGCGCCAGCAGATCGGCAAAATACTTCAGGTGAGTGGCCAGTCGCACACGCTCCTCATGGATATCCAGCTTCTCCACATAATACAGGATTTCCTGCTCCAGGCGGTTGGCGTCCCAGCCCTGATCCGTAAAAAAGGATTTGGTGTTGGCCTGCAACCGGGCCCGTACGCGCTCAACACGTGCAGGATCAAGTGCAGCCACTGCGCCCAAACAGCTTTCGATTTTCTGAATATACTCGCTTAATTTCCCCCCCAGCACGCCCCCCTCGCGTATGCGAAATTGATCACATTGATCGGTCGCTTTGGAAACTGCAGACAAAGCCGCTTCCCATGTGGCTGCGTCTGGCTCGCTCGGGGTTTTTGAAACCGTTACATCCGGAGCGTTTAATGCAATCTGAAAGAGCGGATCATACGGAGCCAGCACCCGATCAGCCAGTTTCTTCAATTCAAGGTAATACCGCATGAACAAATCTTCGTTGTATACAAAGGAAGGTTCGGTTTGTGCAGGTCGCTCCAACTCCACGTTAACAGAGATCTTTCCCCGCTCCAATCGTTCGCTCAGCAGGTTGCGGATTTCGATTTCCTTGTCTTGAAAGGCCCTCGGGAGCCGGACACTTAAGTCGAGAAACTTGGAATTCAGGCTGCGGATTTCAGCCGTTAGCGTGGCCTCACCGGCCTGAACCGTGGCAAGGCCATAGCCCGTCATGGACTTAATCATGTTGTGAAGTAGAGCAGATTAAAAATCAAAACCAAGTGACACCATGAACCGCGGGTCTTTCACCTGATAATTCTCCACCGGCCACGCCACGTCCAACTTCAGATAGTACCCCAACATCATGGATCGGAACCCAACACCATAACTATACAACCAGGGATTCAGGTAGTCTTTGATCTCAACCACAAAAGGTGATCCGGAGGTATCCTCCGGTACAATCCGGTTACGAACGCTGGTTCGCGTGTTGATCGGTACCGGGCCAGTCCAGCTTGAGCCAATGTCGTAGAAACCGATGAATTGCATGTTGCGAAAGAAATTGGAGGAAATCGGCCCACCCGACAAAGCCCTTATCAGCGGCAGGCGTAACTCGGCCGAAGCAATCGCCACACTGTTTCCATACAACGTGCCATAATCAAAACCGCGCAGGGTTGTCGCAAACTCAGCAAAAAGCAGGTTCTCGTTAAAGGTGGCAACCGGGCCCATCGGGTTGTTTTGACCTGCGGTGTTCAGCGTATTGCCAAACCAATTGTCGATACCGCCCAGAAGATATTTTTTGGGTGAGTTGCCGAAGAACGTGCCGGCATATCCTCTGACAGCAAATACTATTTCCTTGTAAATCTTCTGATAATGGCGCACGTCAATAAACACCTGAGAAAAACTTTTCTGGTTATTCCCCAGCGCCTGATAGTTGATGGCCGAGATTTTTCCCCGTGTGCCTTCAATGATGTTCATGCCCGTGGTGAGGGAGTTGTCGTAGACTGCTTCAACGCGAGCACCCGCATAAAACTGTTGCTGAGTGGGCAGAAATGTGGGCGGCCCAAACGAAGCAAATTGCGAACCTTGATCAGTAAAACGGGTGTAACCTAAAAAGGGTTTGAGTGATACTCGCGTGCGCACCGTTAGTGGCAGCGAAGCACCGAATTCAAGTTTTTGCCAGGCATACTTTTGCCTGCGTATATCATCCTGAGTGAGCATCTCCGTATCCCAAAACACAACCTTTCGATCGAACCGAACACTTAGATCAAGGCGATGCTTGATGTATTGGAATTCGCCAAACACATCCCCGCTTTTGAAATCAAAGGCCGTTTGAATGCCTCCAAAGATTTGAAAGTTTTCCAACATGTCGTTCATCTGGGTTTCCACCCGCATGCTGAAGCCCCGCAACTGGTCAACGACAAAGTTGGTCACCAGATTTTCATAGCTAAATCTCCCCTTGTAAGGGAACGGACCCAGCACCCGGCCATTTTCCCGAGCCCGCATGTAGCGGGTGAGGAATGTTTCGGTGGGCTGAGGCTTTTTCACCACCTCGTCTTCAAACACAAACTGATCGGGGCTTACGGCCTTCAATGTATCTTTTTTCACCGGCTTCAAGGTATCAGCCTTAGGGGCTGGTGGATCTTCAAAACGGTAATCGTCTGTATTGATCTCACCGGGCGTGCGCTTGACGGTATCAGGGGCCACCGGCACAACCGCTGGCCGCGTTGTGGTGTCCTTTTTCTCACGCAATCGCTGGTTAATCAGATCCTTAACTGACATCTTTTGGTCAGGCTCTTTTTTTCTCTTTTCCGTAAGTACACGCGCCTGCTGAATTTCCTTTCTTCGGGTGGATGGCGTGAAAATCTGACGGTCGAAATTAAAGTTGGAGTTCAGAAAAATGCTTTCGGTCAGATCCTTGTCCATTACCATAGCCAGCATGTTCGACTGAAAATTAAGGTCGTAGTCTTTGATGCTGGAGCTGAAGTTGGTGAGCTGGCTGTAAATGCCCGTCTCGGCATTATAGCGAAACAGATTGATGATGCCGCGTTGATCACTGAGGTAATAGACATTGTTGGCATCCTGCGCCCGGGGCGAAAAATCTTTGCTCAGTGTATTGGTTATGCGCTTGCCTACCGTGGTGCCCGAATCCAAGTTCAGCATGAACAGATTATAGTTCTCGGTGATGTTCTGGTGACCGCGCACGGTATTAATCAGGGTATCGGTCGTTCGGTTCGAGCTGAAAACAATTGAGGAAGAGTTGGGAACGAATGCCGGATCAAGGTCATCGAAAATGTCGTTGGTAAGCCTGCGGGTTCGGTCTCTGCGGCTGCTGAGCAGAAACAAATCATTCTGTCCGCCTACATCCGCGCTGATCACGGCTAACCGACCGTTGCTGTTGAAGTTAAGACTGCGGATGTTGCTGTATTGGCCGAGTTCGCGCGGAATTTTCGACCGTGTATTAAAATCATACAGCCAAAAAACATAGTCGCCATTGCGAATCACAATTACACCCAGGGTATTCGCATCGGCCCAACTCAACAGCGGCACCCGGTAGTCGACATCGTGATGAATCACCCGGTTGCCGCCCGAAAGAATCGTGGTTTCCTGATCATTCTCCAGTGACTTCACCTTTACCGTGAATCGCCCACGGTCGTTTTCCGCGTAAGCAATTTTACGCCCGTCCGGACTCAGTTTAACCGTGGTGTAAATGAGACTTGACCGGTGGCGGGGACTAAACTGCAACGAATCGGCCGGGGGCTGATAGGTTTGGCTCACCCGCTGTTCCATGGTGGAATAAAAATTTTCCCAATCGGCTATCAGTCTCTTGTACGGCACCCCCAGCGTAATGAGAATACTTTTTTGTTCATTTCGAATAACGCGGGTGTAGTTCAGGATATTGGAAATACTGCTCTTACCATACTTTTCCACGATATAATTCCAAATCGATTGGCCCACCAAGGCGGCTTCGTTCCCGGTAGACTTTAATGCCCGGTTGGCCGACTTCTTCATCATCACCTGCCGCACATAGTCATCCATCTCAATACTCCAGCCATGAGCGATGTAGTGCGAGGCGCCATCGATAAACCATTCGGGAAGATTCAACAACACCGAGTTTTGGAACATGTCTTTGAGGCTGCCGCCAAACATCATCTCATTCACCATCAGGTCTGATACCTTCAGCAGCAACTCTTGTTTGAAATCGGTAAGTGTACCCGGATGCGCTACCTCTACATAGGGCTTAATAAAATTGGTTTCCCCATTGGCCGTAAATCGGTTATAGGTAAGTCCCATGTTGCTTTGCAGCAGGTCCGTGACGGAGTTGTACAAAAAGACCTTGGTTTTGAGGTACGGGGGATAGCCGATCAGGTCTGTGATTCGGTCAAACTCCGACTCTAAATACTGAACCGTTTCGCTGGCCACGCGGTATCGATCACCATAATAATAGACATCGAAATTCTCGGAACTGATAAAATTCCAGTCAAAATCCTTGTACTGAATCCTGTTTTTACCAAACGTCTCGCGGGCCATTTGGGCCTGAGCCACCCCACTGATCAACAGACCGGACAGCAAAAAAATTACCCTCAAATGCATACGTGCCCTCACTCGAACTTCGAATATAACGCTTTGAACCGATTGATATTGACCAAATCCTCGATTTGGCCCGAGCCTTCGAGGAAAAGAGCCATCTGTCGCCCAAAATAAGGAGCCAGTGACACACCCTTGGTGCCCAAGCCGTTGAAAATCAACAGACGTGAATGCCTCGGGTGAGCACCCAGCAAAGGACGCCTGTCGGGCGAAGCCGGGCGTAACCCCCACTGCTGGTCAATTACGTCAAACGGAATTTTGATGAAACTCTTCAATTTTTCCTCCAATTCGTGGCGGCCCTCAGCCGTTATGCCAGGCACCCATTTGGTAGGCTGATACGTAGCCCCGATCTTATACAACGGATCGGCCGGTACGGCATAAACAGCGCGGTTGTAGATCAGGTTCGGCCGTTCGGCAAATTTAACCGTTAAGGTTTCGCCCTTCAGGGGTCGTACCGGTAAAAAAGACAACACAGGCGGTAACGCACAACCAGTGCAAAAAATTACACGCTTAGCACGAATGTTCTTCCACTGAACACCTTCATCCATCGGCTGCACGTCATCGACAAAATCCTCAACGAAACTTTCGCGCGCCCCGAACCACTCGCGTGTACCCCGTACAAATCGATTGACATCCACATACCCACAGGATTTCAAAATCATTCCTCCGTAGGGATCGTAAACCTGCCCATCAAATGTGCTTGTCGATGAGACGCGCTCCAGATAGGGCTGCCACTCGGGCCCGGCTGACATCCACTGATTTTGTTCTTCTATCGACAAGAAAGGACGATAGATCGGCTGAGGGTGAAAAAACGTAGCACCAATGGTTCGTTCTGCTCGCTGATAAAACTCAAATGTATACGGGAACAACTCATCCGCCCGCCATGTTTTGGACAATAACTTGCCGGTCACCGGGTTGAACAGTCCCGCGGCTACAGATGAACTTTGGTTCCGGGCCGGTTGATCAACCACCAATACGGACCGCCCGGCCCAGGCCAAATGAAGCGCCAATGAGCTGCCGGCAAGCCCCTGCCCCACCACCATGTAATCGTATTCCTTCACCGCATAAAAATAGGTCAATTAAGCACTATGTTTGCGGTCGATGGAGATTTGGTCATTTACGTTTAATCCGTTTGCCGAAAACACGTATGTGATTTGGGATGAAACGCGCGAGGCGGCCGTGGTCGACCCAGGATGCTACACTCCGGAGGAACGGGCTGAGTTGACCGATTTCATTGCCGAAAAAAAGCTCGATGTGAAATTATTGCTCAATACCCACGCCCACATCGATCATGTGTTGGGGAACGCATTCATCAAAAAAAAATTCGGGGTTGCTTTGTGGCTGCATCGGCTGGAAGCACCTGTTCTGAAATCGGCCGAAGTCTTTGCCGGGGTGTATGGAATTCCTGCGTTCGAGTCGAGCACAGCTGACTATGAAATAAAAGAGAACGAATCTATCCGATTCGGCAACACAGCACTTGAAGTCCTCTTTGTGCCCGGCCACTCTCCTGGCCATGTTGCGTTTTACAATCGAACAACCGGAATCCTGTTGGCCGGGGATGTGCTTTTCAACCGAAGCATCGGCCGAACTGATCTGCCCGGTGGCGATTATGATACCCTAATGAAGAGCATCCGTAAAAAGCTTTATGTACTTCCTGACGCCACACAGGTTTACCCCGGACACGGACCAGCCACCACAATTGGCGAAGAAAAATTGTACAACCCCTTCTGCGCTGTTGAATGAAAGTGTTTCGTCATCTGCCTAATGCCCTGACAGCCGGAAATTTGGTGTGTGGTGTTTATGGTATTCTGCACGCAGCTGACTGGGCACTTTTAGTCCCCGCCTACTGCGTATGGGCGGCTTGCGTGTTCGATTTTTTTGATGGCTTCAGCGCACGAGCGCTGCACGTATCATCCCCCATCGGCAAGGAGCTCGACTCACTGGCGGATGTCGTCAGTTTTGGTGTGCTTCCGGGGCTCACGCTCTTCTACACCATGCAGCAGGCTGGTCTTGATATTTTTGCGTATTCGGCACTCATCGTACCCGTGGCCTCGGCCTTTCGTTTAGCGAAATTTAACGTTGATACCCGGCAGGCCGAGGTTTTTATAGGGTTGCCAACGCCAGCCAACGCCCTGCTTCTTACTGCGCTGCCCGCAATTGAGCCGCTGGTTAACCTTCGCGGGGCAACCGGCTTTGTTTGGGTCGGCATCGCAGCAATATCTTCCTGGTTGCTGGTTTCTCCCATTCGACTGTTTGCCTTAAAGTTCAAAACATTCGCGTGGAAGGGCAACGAAATAAAGTTTACCTTTTTGCTGCTAGCCGTATGCTTAATTGCCTTTGGGGGCGTTATAGCCCTGCCCGTCACCATTGTCATGTATATTTGTATGTCCGTGGTGAGCGGTTGGCTGGGTAAAGAAAGTTAACACGTGATTTGGCGTTGGATTTTTAGTGGCGCAGTATGTGCAGCCATGGCCGTAGTGGCCCCGGCCCAACCTTCCGTTTTACAAACCGGCAATTGGTTCCAATTCTCCGTTAAGTCGGATGGTATTTACAAGATTGACTACAACCTGCTTCGCCAGGCGGGCCTCAATCCGGACCAAATTGACCCGCGAAACCTTCAGTTGTTTACAGGCTCGCACGGCATGTTGCCCCAGCTCAACAGTTCACCGCGCCTGGCCGATCTTCAAGAGCTGGCCATTGAAGTTGTCGGGGAAGGGGACGGGCGGTTTGACCGAAACGACTTCATTCTTTTTTACGCTAATGGCCCCGACCGCTTTGAGTACCGAACAAGCAAGTCGCTCTTTTTCTATGAAAACAATTTGTATGACGATAAAAACTTTTACTACCTGAGCATTCGCTCCCAAGCGGGAAAGCGCGTAACGCAGCAGCCATCAGAGCCGGGCACTCATCCAATCATACGCGAATTTGAAGACTTCGGATTTTACGAAACAGAACGCTACAACGAGTTAAAATCAGGCCGCCAGTGGTTTGGTGAGCAGTTTGACGCGCGCCTGGACGCCACGATACAGTTTGATGTACCCGGAATTGTGGGAGGCAGCTCATTAAAATTCGTCTCGCATGTGATGGGTCAATCATTTGCTAACGCCAACTTCAAGGTATTTTTTAATAATGTTCAGGTAGCCGACCAACCTGTTCTGCCCATTCCCAACACCCAATATGGAGTAAAGGGAAGCCTTCGGGCCGATACGATCACGTTCTCATCAGCCTTGGTGGGGGCATCGGGCCAAACCAATCAGTTGATCCGCTATGAGTTTGTCAAAGCTGCGTCTCTCCGATCAGTCGGCTACCTCAACTACTTCATGTTTACGTGTAAGCGAGCTCTGGCGCTTTATGGAAAGCAAACCCGCTTTTCCAGTGAAGCTTCACTGACCAATGCCATAACCACATTCGAGGTATCATCGCTTTCGGCTGAGAGTCGCATATGGGATATCTCCGACCGGCTCAACCCAAAAAGCCAGAGTTTTTTGCTTCAATCGGGCAAAGGTGTGTTTTCCACGGCCACCACTTCCCTGAAAAGTTTTATGGTGTTCAATTCAGCGGCTGTCGACCCGGCCACGTTCGAAAAGAAAATCAACAATCAGAACCTGCGCGAAGGCCCACCCGTTAGTCTCATTATCATTACTGCACCCGACTTGCAATCGGAGGCGCAAAGGCTTGCCACGCACCGGAATCAACAAGGTATTTCCAGTTGGGTCGTAACCACAAATCAAATCTACCATGAGTTCTCGGGCGGCAAGCAGGATGTAGTGGCAATCCGTGATTTTATTCGCCATCAATACTTGCGTAGCGGGCAACTCAAAAATGTATTGTTGCTTGGACGTGGTTCATATGATTATAAGAATCGGATCGCCAACAACACCAACCTCGTGCCGTTGTACATGTCGCGAAATTCGCTGAGCCCGCTTGAAACCTATTCTTCGGATGATTTTTTTGGGTTTCTCGAGTCGAATGAAGGAGAATGGCGTGAAAGCCCTGCCCAGAATCACACGCTTGATATAGGGATTGGCCGGATACCGGCAAAAACAATTGATGAAGCTGCCATTGTTGTGACCAAACTCATTGAGTACGACACTCATCCCAAGCGCCTGGGGCCATGGCATAAGCAAATTTTATTCGTGGCCGATGATGGTGACTTTAATATTCACCATACCCAATCCAACGATCTGGCCAGGAACAACTTCGAACTACCCCGACCCGAGTTTGATGTAACCCGCATTTGGGTCGATAATTTTGAACAGCCGGAGCGCCCCAGTGGGCAAATCAGCCCCGCCACCTACGAAGCACTCGACCAGCGCATCGAAAAGGGAGCGTTGATCGTCAACTTTACCGGGCATGGATCAGAGCAAATCTGGATGCAGGAACGGGCATTGGACGAAAACATGATTGTAAACTGGCGTAACCGGCCGTATTATCCCTTGTTTGTTACAGCCACTTGCGAATTCGGTCGCCACGATGACCCGCAGCAAATCTCCAGTGGAGAAAAAACACTGCTGAAAAAAAACGGTGGCACGATCGGCCTGGTTACCACAGCACGTCCTGTAAACGCGAGCACCAACTTTACCCTTAACCAGGCTTTTTATAATGCGTTGTTTAATCAGCCGGGTGGCGTCTATCGCGACCTGGGTGCCATTTTCCGGGAGACCAAAAACAATAGTCAAAGTGGTGTAGCCAATCGAAATTTTTCCTTGTTAGGTGATCCGTCTATGTTTTTGGCATTGCCGCGCCAAAGCATCAGCATCACATCCCTGCAAACGGGCAGTGGCTCCGATACCCTTAAAGGCAAGTCCCGCGTGCTGTTGTCAGGCGAGATCCACATCGGCAACCAACCCGACCCCAGCTTCAACGGTGAAATCACGGTAACGTTATTTGATGTACTGGCCAATCGCCAAACGCGGGGTGATGAAAACGCGCCTTTCGCGTACAACGAATACGACCAACTCCTGTTTAAAGGAAAAGCATCCGTTCTGAATGGTGCTTTTGAAGCCGAATTTATTCTGCCTGTCACGGTGCCGGTCACCCTTTCGAAGAACAAACTAAGCATTTTCGCTTCTGCCACCGATGGGCGTGAAGCAGCCGCGGCTACAATCAATGTGCCGGTTGGTGGCACAGAGCCTGGTGCGCCCGCTGATACCAAAGCACCGGATCTGGAACTCTTCGTTGGCGACACCACCTTTCTCCCGGGCAACCTGGTTGGTCCGAACACAATTTTGATTGCACGCCTCCATGATAAGAGTGGCATCAATTTGTCATCGCGCGATACCCGCTACAATCTGATAGCCACGCTGGATGGCGAAAAGTCATTTATACTCAATGACTACTACCAGGCCGATCTGAATTCGTTCGAATCGGGAAGTATTTCATTCCCGTTGAAAAATCTTGCAGCTGGACGGCATGTCATTTCACTCTCAGCTGCTGACACCTACTTAAACGTTGCGATAGCACAGATCGAGTTCACGGTCTCGGAAAATGAATCCATTGTCATCGGTGAGTTTGGCAACTATCCAAACCCATTCACCGATGAAACAGCATTCCTATTCAATCATACCCGACAGGGCGAAGATCTGGAAGCACAGCTAAGAATTTACAACCTGATGGGGCAGCCCGTGGCCGAACAACAGTTTTCGGTTACCCAAAGTGCATACCGGGTATTACTCACCACTTGGGATGGACAAACCCCGGACGGCACAAAAATTCCCAACGGGGTATACATCGCCCGCCTTGTAGTTCGTTGTTTATCAGATGGTTCGAAAAATGAGGCCGTCACCAAGCTTTTTGTATTGAAATAGCTATCTTTACTCCCCTTATTCCCTGATTATGAAGAAGTTGACGATTATTCTGCTGATGACCTGCTCCGCTTCGTGGGCCCAAAATCAGGGAGTACTCATTGGACAGGACACGCTCAACAACGTCATCACCACGGCCGTTCCCTTTCTTACGATCACACCGGATGCCCGAGCAGCCGGTATGGGCGAAGTAGGTGCTGCCCTCTCACCCGATGCGAATGCCGCCTATTGGAACGCGGGCAAACTAGCCTTTATCGAACAGGGTTATGGCGTATCGGCCTCCTACACCCCGTGGTTGGGCAAAATTATAAACGACATGTATGTCTTCTACTTGTCCGGCTTTTACAAGATTTCGAAAGAGCGCACAGTGGCCGCCTCCATGAAGTATTTTGATTTGGGCGAAATTCAGTTCAACAAGGGGCCTGACCCGGCTGATCAATTAGGGCGATACAATCCGCGTGAAGTTGCATTCGATATCACATACTCTCAAATGTTGACACAGAACCTCGGCATCGGTGGTGCACTCCGGTACATTCACTCCAACCTCACGGGTGCGGTATCGGGAGCTGTGGATGCACGCCCCGGAAATACCGTGGCCGTGGATATTGGAGTCTACTACACTAAGCCATTGGTCTCCTCAAACTCCTCGTATTCACTTGCCGCATCGATCACCAATATTGGGGGCAAAATTTCATACTCCGATGCCACCGTAAAGGACTTTATTCCAACCAACCTTAGACTGGGTGGCGTTTTTACAACAGAACTTGATGCGTTCAATTCGCTGAGTTTTGGGCTTGATGTGAACAAGTTGATGGTACCCAGCCCTGCACCCGGTAGCAAAGACAAATCACTCATCAGTGGTATGCTCGGATCATTCAGTGATGCCCAAGGGGGATTCAGCGAAGAAATTCGCGAGTTCATGTTGTCCATAGGAACCGAATATTGGTACAACAAGACATTTGCTGCGCGGTTGGGTTACTTCAATGAGGCGCGAGATAAGGGCAACCGAAAATACCTCACGTTTGGCCTCGGCTTCCGAAAGGATAAGTTCGGAGTTGATGCGGCCTATCTGGTGCCCGTCAACAAACGGGAAAATGCGTTGGCCGAAACGCTTCGGTTCACCGTCATGATGAACTTCGAAGCTCGGGCCGAGCAAGAACAATCGAGTGCGGAGAATTGATGCTAAATCGTAGTACTCCACCGCCTTTTCAGGAGGCGGATATCATTGCAGCACCCATTCCGAAAAAAATACCGATTGGTGATATTGACCTTTGGTGGTTTGATCAGGTTGATCAACCTGCGGTTCGAATTGAGGTGGTGTGGTCGGCTGGCCGCTGGTTTGAACCAAAGCCGGGGGCATCGCATTTTCTCGCAGCCCTTCTCGATAAGGGTACCCGAAATCGTTCGGCTATCCAAATTGCCGAAACGCTTGAGTTTCACGGATCATCCGTAGAGGCGCAAAGCGGATATGACTATTTAACGCTGACATTGCTCTCCATCGAAAGCCAGTTGGCTAACGTACTTCCGTTGCTATTCGAAATCATTAATGAAAGTTCTTTTCCGGAGGATGAACTTCGAATGGCCAAGAATATTTACTTACAAAACCTGCAGGTCAATCGGCAAAAGAATAGCTTCCTCGCATCAGTGGCTATGCGTGAAAACCTATTTGGATCGCATCACCCCTACGGCTCCAGGTTGGAAGAGGCTGAGGTAGAAGAAATCTCAGTTAATTTGCTAACGCATTTTTTTCAGCAGGCTGGTCGCCCCGTTGTGTTTGTCACAGGTCGAATCTCCCCGAACGAGATCGAATTGCTCTGCAATTTCTTTCGCACGCATTCTTGGCGGGAAACACCGACCAAGACATTTGAGCCTCGATCAGGCCCATCAAAAATTCAGGTTGATAGGAAAGATAGTTTACAGACAGCACTCCGCCTTGCCAAGCTCTCAATTAACCGGCAACATGTGGATTATGCTGCCGTAGTGTTACTGAATCATATACTGGGCGGCTACTTCGGCTCACGTTTGATGCGAAATATTCGCGAGGAAAAAGGTCTGACCTATGGAATCTACGCAAGCATCAATCCGTTCCTCAACGGAAGCGTTCAGTTTATTGCAGCAGATGTCAACAAGCAAAATTGCGATCTTGCCCTTGACGAGATTCGAAAAGAACTCGGGTTACTGAATACCCTTAATGAAAACGAGCTAATGCTTGCTCGAAACCACTTCCTCGGCAGTTTGCAATTGGAAGTGGCTAACCCGTTTTCGATCGTAGATCGCTTTAGAACAACCCAGCTAATGGGTCTCACCCCGACTTTTTACGAACAACTGGCCACCGAAATCAAAGCCCTAACCATAGAGCGCCTTCAGGAAATGGCCAAGATTCATTTTGCTCCGAACGACTTCAATGAAATCGCAATCGGATAAAAGTTTCGATTGTTAGCTTGAGTGGAGGTTTTGGCTTAGCCGTTTAGGCTATAAAAAAGAAAAGCCCTGTATGTCTACAGGGCTTTGTTACCTCCTGGGAGGTTGATAAAAAAAGGCAACGACTTACTCTCCCGGATTTTACTCCAGTACCATC
>JAEUUC010000012.1 GCA_016787665.1 Cyclobacteriaceae bacterium
TAGGTGCCAACATCGGTGGTGAACAGATAAAAAATATACGGGTTGCCGGGTTTCGGAATAAACAGCGCGGCCTGGGTGGACGACCAATGCCCAAGAAGGCCGGTACCGTTTGGCGTAACCTGGTGAAAGCGATTCCACAAGCTCATGCCATCGCTGTAAAACAAAAGTTCGCCTGATGGCGAGGAAATGGTACCGCTGCCTTCCAACTGCCACATGGGTGTATTGTACAGGCGCAACGGAGGCTGCTGGGCAAAGTCCAGCCCCATATTGCCGAAATACCAAAAGCGGGCCTCGTGCTGGGCCAGCGCCTGGCCGGCACTCAGGGTTATCCACGAAAGAACGGCCCATTTCATTTTTATCGACTACACGCGCTATAATCTAAAATCTTTCTGCTTGAACTTCTTTTTCAAGGTGGCAGGCAATGGTGTGCCAGACTTATATGAATGAACCGTTTGCTCAAGGTTCAAAGCGTTGTACTTATTAGTTTGGGCAATTCCGGTGCCGACCATGGCGGCTGAGAATCCAATCATGATATAGGCGCCACCGTCCCCACCGCCTTCTGCATTGGCGGTATTTATGATGGCCGTTAAACCTAACAAGCCGAAAACAATGGCCCGGGCTGTACCGCCTTTGCGTTTGCGCTGGTAGAGATTCGATAAGGCGCGAATGGTATCGGATTTCTGGTACGACACCGGGGCGCTCCCCGTGGACTGCGCCTGAGCAGCAGGTGCCAAACAACACATGCAGAGTAACATGATGATTAGTCTATTCATTTTTTCTGATGGTTTTGATTTTTTTCAATTTCCTTAAGGGCTTGTTCCTTACTCACTTGCCTGAACGTGGGGCGACCGGCCAACCAACCAGTAGTTACCGAGCACCGAACATAATACGTTTCTCCGGGCAAGGCATCAATAAAAATTACTTCACTCGTTTCAGTGGCTGCTTCAAATTTGACCAGGCCAGCCGTGGCTTTATACACTATTACCGTGCCGTTTTTGATTTTGCCGATTGCACTACCATTGCATCGCATCTCATACTGAATCACGCTACCCTTAAAAGTCTGCTCACGATACAGAATGAATTCAACTGAATCAACCTGCGAAAAGGCACTGAGAGTTAAAAGTGATAGTGGTAACAATAGACAACCTTTCACCTTAAAAACGATTTAGGACTAATTGGAACACATTATTAAGAGTAATTATCAAATGTAGAATCTCAAATCTTGTGATAAATCGTTGTTATAGAACTAAACTTAGTAAAGATAAATAGATATTGGTGATGGAAATCCCAAGGTATCAAGTTTAAAAATTTCAATTGTCTTTCCCCCTTTAGGCTTTGACACTGAGTCTCCGATCTGAATGATATCAACAAGTGCATGTGATCTATCACCGAAATAGACTGTGTCATTTGAGATCAAAAAGTATGGTATTGCCTTTTCTTGAATAAATATCCTTTCGACAATGCCATGAACGTCTTGGTCCCTTATGACGTTGTTCGACCTGATGTCTCCAATAACAATTATAACCAAAGCAATCATCATCAGGCTTAACAGTATTGAGACTCGAATTTTAGTCATATGACTCTTTTAGAAAAAGATGTCTTTCGCTCCCGTAGTCGCTCATGCTGCGTACGGTCATCCCGCGGCCATATGATGCCCCACCAGTCGCCCCAAACCCTGTTGTTAATCCCCAAGTGAGAACGTTACCCTGTCCATCAGTGCCCCAAGTAAGTGTGCCACCCGCAACGAAGCCGCCCGAAATATTGTGAGTTCTACCTAGCATCCGATCCACAACGAATTCTCGCGGGTCACCAGTGGTGTACACAAAACCAAAATTTAATCCCCCGTCAACTTCGAGTCCAAATCGGTTTGGAGATGTAACCGTATTGGTTTCGTGAATGCCAAAGTCCTTACCGCGAAGCACAAGGTTATATGTATGAGTAGCACCACTTCCAATCACAAAAAAACTCGCTGACCCAGTTAAGTCAACCGTAACTACATCGGGAACAACTGCCCGTGCTAGATTGCTATTCCAAATATCAGAATACAATATCTTGTTTCCAAGGTGGCGACCTAAAGTTTCGGTGCCATCACCCCAGCCACCGATCGAGACTACATGGTGCATGGTTCCTTGGCCATCAAAAGTGATTTTGTCCGACTTACGAACAACCCATTCTGAACCATCATGGTACACCTCCCCGCCACCGTTAAAAGTTTTATACAAAAGGGCGCCAAACCGATTTTTGAAGCCTCCATCTGGATCCACCCCATCGACTGGGCTATTTCCCATCCCAACATACGGGCTGGCAAATTGGCGATAGGGGTCAATGCTCGTCCAGCGGCCAAAGCGGGCATCGTACATGCGCAATTCAAACTCGTTCCAGCCGGTGGTTTTGTCTTCTTCGCTATACTGCCCCTGGTAGCCGTAGCGGTAGGCTTCGTCCAGTATTTCGCGTTCGGTCATGGTTAGCCCAAAGGGGTAATAGTCCGCCCCCGACAGCACCGGGCTGCCGGTGTGGGTGATTTTGAAGTCATCGAAGTACACCCAACCCTTCATTTTGGTATATCACAGAACAAAAATCTCAGTGTCGCAGAGTATCGAAAACAGTCACTCTGCGGAGAAAACCAGGGTTAATGATTATTTCTATATATCCACATGATCATTGCGCATGCCGTAATCAAATGCCTAGCGTCTTGGTACTCCCTTTTTGGAACAACAACAGAGTAGGTAGCGACACCGTTAAGTGACTCTAACCTCCTTAATTCCAAACGCTTGGTCTTATCTTTGGTTGAGATAATGGAAAGATTCAATATTGGCTCAGCTACAATGTTTGCCGCAGCAACCCAGTCAGGTTTGTCTAATTGGTGTTCATCTTTTACTTCATACCCATTCAAAGTAACGATGTACAGATTTTTTGTTTCGACCTGCTTTGAATTTTTATAAACAATGCTAGTGATAACTAATTGCGAAAAGGGATACTCTAAATATAAATAGGAGATTTCCATTCTATCAACGACTTTATGAGAACTGTTTGCACTTCTTTGAGTCTCTAACTCGTATACGCCATCCATAAAGATATTCATTGATAATCTTTCATTTTCGATAACCAGCGTTGCGAAATTACCATCATCACCATCAATTACCCTTATTGAGATTGAATCATCCTTGTTAGAAAAGAAGTATTTCTGGCTGTCCAGTTGTAGCACATATGTTAATGAGTCTACGGATTGAGCGATGGAAGATTCAACCGTCACAAATAAGAGAAAGACGGCAAAGAAAGCTAGTAAACCACGCATAGTCGCATCAGCAAAAGTTTTAAAATTTCACTAGTCGGATAAACTGAAATTCAAAAGACTATCCACATACCTCCGGCTGACTCCACTCTCTAGGGCAATCTGATTCAATCTCTGATCAGTATTACGTGTGAAGGTTGTGTAGAATTCCAACCTAGAAGTATTATAGTAGGGATATACCACTTCCATAAGCTCATCGTTTGTAAGGGTACCTCGGTCAATTAAACCGTACGCGCTATCCAAAACATCAAAAACACAATGCTCCCCTCTTTTGTAACGATACACGAGGAAAGCGCCTTCTTCAATCATCCTGGGACGCGGTCGCAGGGAATCGCCCTGAAAAAGAAAAATACCCGTGCGGCTTGTCACCTCAATTGTATCCCCATTAACAAAGTGATTTTCTGGTATTAGCGAACTACTACGTGCGGCCAAATACTCCTCCAGGCAAGCCTTGCTTGCCTTCTGAATAATCTCTCGAGCTTTATCTTGCTCTTGATTTTGACAGCCAAACGTAAAGGGCATCAAAAGAAACAGGATTAACGATTTAGTCATCACCTTTCGGAACCAACTTTTGTCTTTGTTTTCAGTTCAAGATACAATTTTATTCCTTCAGCCTTCGCTCGCTATTCAACAATGATGAAGTACAAAATGAGCAAAATGAACAAGGCAATTTTGCCAATCAGGTAGCCGTTCTTCCGATAGTACTCTTCCATATCAAATGATCGATTCTTAAGCCGCCAGTAAAGATAAACAGACATGTGGGCCAAGAAAGCGCCAGCTATTGCGTAAGGAATAAGCAACAGAATTTCCATACTCGATGTAGTGCCGAAGCGTGTCTACGATCCCATCGATATACCCTTGCTGATGTTCTTCACCGAAGAAACTCACTTCAAAATTACCGTTGGTGAAGAACACCAACCAGTTTCAACGCCTCAGCGGTTGGCGGCAAATTGTATAACGCCCAGCATCACCGCCAAACCAACCACCAGGGGCGCGTTGGACTTGGTGACTAATGCATGCTGCGCCTTGTTCAGACTCATAACCTCGAGCTCATATTGGTTTTCTTTCGTGAGCACTTGGTAGGAATAATACTTCTTTCCTTCCCGGTTCTCAATTTTTCCCTCCAGTACGGGCTGACGGTCTTTTAAAAAAGTCCATTTTTTCGTTCCGTTGTGATTGACCCGGTACTCCTGACTGCCAATGAAAAATTTCTTACTATAATCCCAACGGGCCAGGGTATCCGAATCCTGGATGATGGGAAAAAACTTAGACTTGGCGAAATCCGTGCGAATTTCCCGGCCTTTGTAATCAAAGGTCCAATTGATGGCCCTGCCCTTTTCATTTGTAACCGGGCGCCCGGTGTTTATTTGCTCGCCCAACCGGTACTCAAAATGAAACTTCTTCGTCTCCGTTACCGCAAACTCCTCGGTTTGGGCGAACAGCGTGCTGGTTAGGGTTATCAGGCTTACAAGAATTAGTGTTTTTCTCATACCATTTCAATCTAATAGCTATAAGTCAAAAAAGCGGTCAGGTCAGTCAAAAATCGTTTGGGCACTGGTTGGCAAAGTTGAGGATTCTGCAAAGGATGGGGCTCACAACAAATACCATTCTATTGCACCATTTCTATTATCAAACAAAACTCTGAATTTGCATCCGTTTTCAAAATCATCTTCCTCCCATTTCACAATAAGTTCGACCCAAGCACCGTTGTGAGATCGAATAGCTTTACAGACCTCAATCACGATGAACCCATCAGTCAAAAATTTCCTGATTTCATTCCGGTCACGAATAACAGTATCCGCTTCGTTTAAGACTATCTTATAAACAGTCGTGTCCTTCAATTTCTTATAGTAGTCATTTAGGTATCCAACAGATTCCAAATAAGTACTGTCAGACATCTCTGCTCTATTATCATATAAAGAGAACTCTTCATGTTCTGGAAGGGTAGTAATACTAACATCTTCTATAATAGCCAATCTATAGTTAAGGGTGTCATTAGTATACCAGATATCCTCAAAGCTATCACTGGTCAAAGCCAAATTTATATCCAGAGAATCAGTTACAACTGGTAGATGGGGGTTCAGATAAACCGAGTCAAGGAAAATTTTTAAGGCAATATCCTCTAGAGCTTTTTGGCCAATAAGACTATCACCACGTTTTGAGCATGCATTCACTGCTAACATGACTACTGAAAAAATTATCCACCGAACCATTTGTCTTATTTTCCGACTATGAAATTGTGAATCTTTACCATATGCTCACGGAAATCAGCAGCCTGTCTGGCATTCTTCAATCTAAGTCTATTTGAAAATTCAATTGACTCTGCTTCAAAAAACACCAATTGGACGAATTCATTTTTGCCGCTTTTACGTGAATTTTTTACTATTTAAACATTACGAAGTACAAAATGAGCAAAATGAACAAGGCAATATTGCCAATCAGGTAGCCATTCTTCCGATAGTACTCTTCCATATCAAATGATCGATTCTTAAGCCGCCAGTAAAGATAAACAGACATGTGGGCCAAGAAAGCGCCAGTTATTGCGTAAGGGATAAGCAACATAATTTCCATACTCGATGTGGTGCAGAAGCGTGTCTACAATCCCATCTATATGCCCTTGCTGATGTTCTTCACCGAAGAAACTCAATTCAAAATTCCCGTTGATGAAGAACACCAATGCTGGCAATGAAATACTTCGGAATCGTCAAAAAATCAACTCACACTCGCGCCCGGGTTCACCGCTTCATTGGGTTGCAGCAACCGCAGCTTGCCGTCCTGATCTTCGGCCATCAAAATCATACCCTGCGACTCGATGCCCATCATCTTGCGCGGGGCCAGGTTGGCAATAAACGTCACCTGCTTGCCCACCATTTGCTCGGGGGTGTACTGCTTCGCGATACCACTGAGAATGGTGCGCTGGTCCAGCCCGCTGTTGACAGTAAGTTTCAACAGCTTGTCGGATTTTTCCATTTTCTCGGCTGCCGTCACCGTACCAATGCGGATGTCCAGCTTCCCGAAATCATCAATGGTCACAGTCGGCTTCAGCGGTTTCACGGAGTTGGCGGTTGCTTCCACGTTTGCTATTTTAGGTTTTTGCAGCCGCTCCAGTTGCGGCTGGATGTCGGCATCTTCTACATTCTTATACAACAACACCGGCTGGCCCAGCTGATGGCCGGCCGGCACCGGTTCTACTAATTTCTTACCTGTCCAGAATTGACGGCTGGCGGTAGTGAGATCAACACCCAACTGCTGCCGGATGGCTTCGCTGCCATCGGGCAGGAAGGGCGCGGATGCAATGGCCAGATTGCCCACCACCATCAGTGCGTAGTTGAGAATGGCGCCCACCGCGTCCATATCCTCTTTCGCGAGTTTCCATGGCTCCGTATCGGCCAGGAACTTATTGCCCGTGCGCGCCATGTTCATCAACTGAAACTGCGCCTCGCGGAAGCGGAAGTTTTCCAGGCTATCGATCAGCGCAGCCACACTTTGATCGAGGTCGCGGTGAGCCTGTTGGTAAACCGCCAGCACTTTTTTGCGCTTGTCGGTGGTTCCTTTCAACTCCTCGGCCGGAGGCACGCGGCCTTCAAAATACTTATGGGTGAGCACCATCACGCGGTTCACAAAATTGCCGAGTATCGCCACCAGCTCACTGTTCACTTTCTGCTGGTAGTCCTTCCAGGTGAAGTCGGCATCTTTGGTTTCGGGTGAAATGGAGGTGAGCACATAGCGCAACTCGTCCCTTCGCCCGGGAAAATCGCGCAGGTACTCGTGCAGCCAAACGGCATGGTTGCGCGAAGTTGAAATCTTATCTCCTTCGAGGTTCAAAAACTCGTTGGCCGGCACATTGTCGGGCAAAATGAACGAGCCCTCGGCTTTGAGCATGGCCGGAAAGATGATGCAATGAAAAACGATGTTGTCTTTGCCAATGAAGTGAACAAGCCGCGTGTCGGGATCTTTCCAGTATTTCTCCCAGTCGGCTCCCTTTAGCTCCTTGGTGGCACTGATGTAACCAATGGGTGCATCGAACCACACATACAGCACTTTGCCTTTGGCATCCTCGCGCGGCACGGGTATACCCCAATCCAGATCGCGTGTAATGGAACGGGGTTGTAATCCTTGCTCCAGCCAGGACTTGCACTGGCCGTACACATTCGTCTTCCAATCGTGCCGGTGACCTTCCAATAACCATTCTTTTAACCACCCTTCGAAGCGATCGAGCGGGAAATACCAATGCTTGGTTGGCTTCAGCACCGGGGCATTACCGGATACGGCCGAGCGCGGATTGATCAGTTGCCGCGGGCTTAGGCTGGTACCGCACTTTTCGCACTGGTCGCCATAGGCGCGATCGTGTCCGCAGTTGGGGCAGGTGCCAACAATATAGCGGTCGGCCAAAAAGATTCCCTCCTGCTCATCGTAAAACTGGTCAGACGTGTCCTCGACAAAAAGTTTCTGCGCGTCAATTTTGCGGAAGAAATCCTGGGAGGTTTCGCGGTGGATAGCCGAAGACGTGCGCGAGTAGATATCGAATGAGATACCAAAATCAGCGAAGGCCTGCTTCATCAAAGCATGGTACTTATCCACAAAGGCCTGCGGAGTTACGCCCTCCTTTTTGGCACCCAGCGTGATGGCCACGCCATGCTCATCGGATCCGCAGACAAAGGCTACATCGTCACCCTTCAGCCGCAGGTACCTAACGTAGGTATCGGCCGGCAGGTACGCACCCGCCATGTGGCCAATGTGGAGCGGGCCATTGGCATAGGGCAATGCCGCGGTTACCGTAGTTCGTTTAAAATCCCTTTTACTCATGCGCGAAGCCCGAAGAATAGGGCGCAAAGATGGCAAAACAGCCTCAATTATGAAGCCTTGCGGCTGGCATCCGGAGAAGTTTTCAATAGCTTGGCCGGGGCGGCACCAGCCGGGTTTCCACCCTGCCGGCTGTCAATCACTTGCTGCAAGTCGGCCGGAATTACAGCGGTAAAGCGGGTATGCTTTTCGGGTGTTGTTTCAAATGAAATGCTGCCACCCAGTTTCTCGGCCGCCTGCTGCGACAGGTAGAGGCCCACCCCACCGGTATCCGACCGTTCGGAAGCGCGTGTAAACATTTTGAACACCTCGTGTTTCATTTCCTCGCTGATGCCAATGCCGTTGTCCAGCACCTCCACAAGCAATTGCTTGTTGATGACCACGGCCGTGATTTTGACAAACGGATCAACCCGCTCACTCTGGTTGTAGTACTTAATGGCGTTATCGATCAGGTTTTCAAGTACAATGCGGAGCAACTGGGGTTCGGAGTTGATCTCCACATCGGGCGGCACGAAGGTGGAAACGTTCATGCGGGCCGGGATACCTTTTTTTCGTTCCAGCAGGAGCACACTTTCGATGACCTGAGAAACATTCACCTTGACGGGCACCAGCGGGGCGTTATTGATCTGGTTGACGATCATGAGGCGCGTGAGTACCGAGTTAAGCTTTTCAGCCGTTATATCAAGCTTTTCGAAATAATCGCGGGCGAGCGGGTCTTTAACGTCCATCAGGGCCACGTCCGTCATGCCCTTGAGCGTAGCCAGGGGGCCGCGGATATCGTGCGAGGTTTTGTAGATGAAGTGATCCAGTTCGGCCACGGCTTTGCGCAACGAAGCATTGGAGCGGTTGAGTTCTTCCGTGCGCGCTTCTACCAGTTTGTCCAGCTCCTTGTTTTGTATTTCCAGTTGATTGCGGGCTTCGCTAAGCGCCACGTTCACCCTGCGCACAATGCGGGTGGTGCGGAACATGACCACGGCCAGCGCACCCGCCAGCAGAAAAAGGCCGGCAATGGCGAAATTCAGCTTACGCGATTGATCGAGTGCCAACTCCTTGTCGCGAATGGTGCGCATGTTTTCGCGTTGATCAAAGTCGGTTTCGATTTTGGAAACTGCTTCAATAAGTTTTTCATTAAAAACCTTCTCTGTTGATTCGATATAGAGTTTTTGGTATTTCGAAGCTGACTCAAAGTCACCCTTCTGATTGTAGTAAATCGCGTATTCCTTAAAGACTTCCTGCCTTAGGATAACATATTCGGAACCGACTGAGATGGCTTCGGCTTCCGCCAAGTAATCACCCGCTTGAACCAAATTCCGCAACTGATTTTCTATTCTGATTAAATAGACCAGATTCTCTAGTTCAAATCGTGGGCTATTCTCAGATTTCGCCAACTCATATGATTTAAGGAAATACGTGCGAGCGGTGGCAAATTCCCTTGTTTGAAAATAGGAAACCCCTAATCCAAAGTTCCCTTCAATCTGAATCTGGGTATTGCAGTTCGTGTTGCAAAACGCAAGCCCATCCTTTATATAGCTCCTCGCCAGCTCATATTGTTTAAGCTGGTTTTGACAAAGACCAATATTTATCAGCAAACGATCTTTGAAGCTTTGATCCTCACTTCTTTCCAATTGCCTTAACGATCGCTCGTAGAACTCGAGGGCTTTGGGATAGCTTTTGAGCTTAAAGTAAAGAAATCCAATATTGTTTAAGGTTTCACTCACATCGTAGTTCGAGCCACTCTCCTCCCTGAGCAAAAGACATTTATAATGACTATCAAGAGCACTGTCATACTTGGCTAAGAACGTATACGCTAAACCGAGGCTATTGTAGAGGTATTTCAGTTCCTCTCTAAACTCAAGCTTATGTGAGTTTCGTTGTGCCACAGCAACAACTGATCTTGACGCATGAATTGATTTCATCAATTCGTTTTGTCTCCGGAACACCTGGCCAGCCAACCGACCTGACTTGACAAGATATAAACTGTCTCCGAACGCCAGAGCCCCTGACTTAGCTAATTCAAGATTGACCAATGCAGCCGACAGGTCATCAGCAATGACATATTCAAAAGCCAAATTATAATAGAGAGAGACAATCCCAGGCCCTTTAGCAACTGTCAATTCCTTTTTTAATGAATCTATTGCACTCAAATCCTGAGCGTGGCAAACGACAAATCCGTCAACCAAGCAGAAAAAAAACAAAAAACCCAGAATCTTAAGGTACACGTGTAATTTTTTGATAAAACTTACATGGCTATGTTTTAGTAACGAATATCACCTTTGTCTATCCAGTTGCCCGAACCGGAACTGGTAAACATAACAAAAGCATTGAATAATAACCAAAAAACCAAAAACGCTATGAAAAAGTTACTCTCCCTAATCGCCATCGCTCTTGTGTGTGCCGCCACTTTCACTTCCTGCAGTGATGAAGAGGTGAAACCGAACAACGGTGGAGGAAACGGTCAAGAAACCATTAGACGCTAAGACCATGAAAAAGATTGCAATCCTAGCACTCGCTGTTATTTCCATCACACTGATTTCGTTTGGTTTTGGAAATTCCAGCAACAGTACGCAAGATAAATCACTGCCTTCGACAGAATCGTCAAGTGGTGGTTTCGTTGTAGAACGGGTAAGCCGTTAAGATACTTTTCTTAGCTTTTGGCAGTGTCGTTGGTGAAGATTCTCTTCATCAACGCACTGTTTTTTACTTTTCGGAGCAAAATCTTACATCACCTTTATCGAAAACGGTAACCGCGCCTGGTTACCCTTAAGTTTCTCCAGTTGCTGCCACTCCCGGTATAACGGGTAGGCCGTTCCCAGCTTCTCGCGCATAGCCTTTTCCGAAGAGGTTTCCTCCAGATTATCAAACCACATCTCGAGCAGGGTCTTCGGTTTAGGATAAAACCTCACCTTATAGTCCTCCCCAACACCGGCCTGCCCAGCTGCCAGCGTCAACGCATCGGCCAAACCTCCCTCCACATCGGCTAACCCATTCGCCAGGGCCTGCTGGCCTGACCACACCCGGCCCGAGGCGATCCTTTTTATGTCTTCTACCGCCATGCCCCGCCCCTGGGCCGCCTTGGTCGTGAACGTCTCATAAATTTCGTTGGTCCGGTTTTGCCAGATGTTACGTTCCTGAACGCTCAGCGGCCGCGTAAAGGTGATCAGGTCGCCTGTCTGTCCGGTGCGCACCTCATCGAACGTGATACCGAGTTTATTTTTCAGGAAATCACTGGCATCGTATAAGATACTAAAGACACCAATCGACCCGGTAATGGTGTTGGGCTGTGTTACAATGGTATCGCAAGCCATGGCCAGGTAGTACCCGCCACTGGCCGCATAATCACCCATCGAAGCGATTACCGGTTTCTCTTCCGAGGCCAATACAATTTCACGCCACATCACATCGCTGGCCAGCGAACTGCCACCGGGTGAGTTGATGCGCAGGACGATCGCCTTCACATTATCGTTCTTCCTGGCTTTGCGCAGTTGCTCGGCAAAGGTCTCGGACCCAATAACACCGGGTTGAGCTTCGCCCGGCAAAATGTCGCCATCGGCTACAATCACAGCAATTTCATTTTTTGATTTGGAAGCCGTGGAGAAACTCTTGCGGTATTTGCCATACCGGGCAAACGTAATTTTCTTGTCCTCCGCCAATCCCAGTTTATCGCGCAGGTAGTCCTCCACCTGGTCGTAATACATCAGGGAATCCACCAGCCCATGATCGCGCGCCTGCCGGGCGTTGGTCACCAACGCTTTGTCGGCTATAGCCCGAAGATCGGCTGCTTCACGCTGGCGCGAGGCTGCAATATCCGACAGCAGGGTACCATACATGGAGCCGAGAAGGGCGTTCAGCTGAAGACGGTTCTCATCGCTCATTTTATCAAGCAGGAACGGCTCTACCGCGCTCTTGAAATCGCCCACCCGAAACACCTCGGGTTTGATCTCCAGCTTGTCAAACAACTGTTTAAAAAATCCGATTTCAACCGAGAGGCCATTAAACTCCAGATCACCTTCGGGATTCAGGAAAACTTTGTCTGCAGCGGAGGCAATGTAATACGATGACTCCGACATCATTTCGCTGTAGGCAATCACCCATTTGCCGGTCGCCTTAAACTCCTCCAGCGATTCGCGGATTTCGCGCGCAGTGGCATAGCCGCCCATGAAAAAACTGACATCGAGGTAAATGCCTTTGATTTTCGGATCGGAGGCCGCATGATCGATTGCCTGTTTAAGTTGAATGAGCCCGATGGAGCCGGATTCAATACCCGGAAGGGGCAAGCCTTCGAACGGGTCCTCGACCTCCAATTCGGTGATCGGCACATTGAGCTCCAGTCGCAAAACGGAATTGTCGCTAATGGTCGTGAGCGGCTCATCGCCCCCCGACATGGCGGCACCGATAATGCCGGCTACCAGGAAGATACCAATGATGAAAAATAAGAAAAGGGCAAGAAGGGAGCCCAAACAGGAGGCAAAAAAGGTCTTTAAGAAGTTCATGTGTTGTATACTTGCTTTCCAAACGCGGCCGGGGGGCTGCGAGTTTGCTATGAGGCGCAAAAATATCTATTTGCTGTTGGGAAGCAATCTGGGCGATCGGCCGGCCAACCTGGCCTCAGCCCGGGAGGCGATCCGCGCGGCCGCAGGGCCGATCCTGAACACATCGGCCGTCTACCGCACAGAGGCCTGGGGAAAAACCGACCAGCCCGAATTTCTCAATCAGGTGGTGGAAGTGGAAACCGACCTGGACCCGGAAGCGTTGTTGGAAACCTTGATGGACATTGAGCGCCAGATGGGCCGCGAGCGAAGCGAGCGGTGGGCGCCCCGCACCATTGACCTGGATATTTTGTACTACGGCCAGGACGTGGTGCAAACCGCCCGCCTGATGCTGCCTCACCCGGGCATCCCCGACAGGCGTTTTACGCTGGTGCCGTTGGCGGAAATTGCCCCGGACTTTGTCCACCCGCAGTACGGCAAAACCAACCAGCAATTGCTGCGGGCGTGTTATGACCTGCTGACGGTACGTGAATACTACTAGAGGCTTGTTGCTTCCGCAGCGGGCGCAATCTTCTTCACCAACCCCTGCAACACTTTACCCGGGCCACACTCAACAAAATGGGTAGCACCATCGGCCACCATACGTTGCACGGATTGTGTCCAGCGCACCGGGGCGGTTAATTGGGCAATCAGGTTTTGTTTGATCTGCGCAACGTCCATAGCCGGTTGTGCATTTACATTCTGATAAACCGGGCACGTTGGTGTATGAAACTGGGTGCGCTCAATGGCGGCTGCCAATTCTTCGCGGGCGGGTTCCATCAACGGTGAGTGAAACGCCCCTCCCACCTGCAGCGGCAACGCGCGTTTGGCCCCTGCCGCCTTCATTTTTTCGCAGGCTATGTCGATTCCCTTCAAGCTACCACTAATCACCAACTGCCCGGGGCAATTGTAATTGGCCGCCACCACTACTTCATCGGTAATCGAAGCACAAATTTCCTCGACCTTCGCATCGTCCAATCCCAGAATGGCCGCCATGGTCGAAGGGTTTTGCTCGCAGGCTTTTTGCATCGCTTGTGCCCGTTGCGACACCAGGCGTAACCCATCGGCAAAACTCAACGTGCCGTTCGCGACCAGTGACGAGAATTCGCCCAGCGAGTGACCGGCCACCATGTCGGGTTTGAAGTCGGAACTGGCCTGGGCTACCGCCACCGAATGAATGAAGATGGCCGGTTGTGTGACTTTGGTTTGCTTGAGATCATCGGCCGAGCCGCTGAACATGATGGACAAAATATCGAAACCCAAAATGCGATTGGCCTCATCCATCAGCGCGCGGGCTTTGGGGCTACCTTCATAAACGTCTTTGCCCATTCCGGTAAACTGGGCACCCTGACCCGGAAAAACGTATGCTCTTTTCATGGTCGCTCAAATAAGCACCGCAAAATAAATCAAAATCAGTTGATAAAGCGGGCTCGCAACTCGGGTGTGGGTAACATGCACTCCTGCTGCCGACCAAAAAGCCGGTATCGGTAACGGGCTACGAGGTCGTAAACCCCATCGCGCAGAAACGGGGGTACCCATCGGAAAAGGTAAAGCCAACGCCACCCTTTGAGATGGCGGGCCACCCGAAGGGCGGCCGTGCTTCGGGTGTACAACACTCCGTCCTCAATCAGCACGATGGAATCCAAATGCGCAGCTACCTGAAAACGCTTGAGTTGTTCGCGGGCAAAATCGCTTTGGAGGGCGGCAAAATGAAAATGGCCGGCAGGGTCGTGTCGAATAATGAACTGTACCGAGCTGTTGCAGAGATTACAAACACCGTCAAATAGGACTATGGGATGATTCATCGCACAATTTGCACCCAACCCTTGATGGTTTGATTTTGGCGGGCCGGGTCTACCACATCAAACACAATGTCGGCCGTGTAATAGTACACACCATCGGCCAGGTCGCGTCCGTTATTGTCTTTACCGTTCCAGTCGATATACACATTTTTTTCACCCCCTGATTCATACCTGTAGACTTCTTTGCCCCACCGGTTGTACACAGAGAAACTCACACTACGTACAAATCGCGGGCAAGATGTGCGAATCTCGTTTTCGTTAATCAAGCCGCAGGGCGTGGTGGGTGGTTCCGATCCCGGAATTTTGAACCGTTCGCTGTACGCACTAAACAGGTCATTACAGCCATCACCGTTGGGTGTGAATACGTTGGGCAACTTGTATTGCGGGCAGTTATCAAAGCAGAACTCCTCGCTCCGTTCACTTTCGTTGCCTGCACGGTCTACAGCCGTTACTTTATAACAACGCGCAAACGAGGGCAAATTAAAATCAATGAAGAAAGTATCAGGAACGTTTTCGCGATAGAGGACAAAGTCGCCCCCTTTCACGGGCGACATGTAAATGTTGTACCCCTTAACGTCTGTAAAACACCTGGCTTCCAGGGGGCGTTTCCAACTCAACACATTTGAGTACGGGAATGAACTGCCGTCACCCGTCTCACAAGGAACGGAGCTGATAAACTCTTCGCAACGGGTGCCCGTGGCCGTAATTTCAACGGCACAGGGTGGCTGGTCATCGCTGGGCTGACCACAAATAATCTGCGAGAAATTCTTCAGGGGCTTCGGCAGGGCTGGGTTATCACCATATGAGCCGCGTGTCTCCACGCGGTAACAGTATTCCTGATCTTCGCGCAACGGCTGAGCATTGTACTGCCCGGAATCTACATACTGATATCGTTGGTTAACGTTGACGCTATCGATGAGTACCATCTGCGCTTCGGTAGCCCCGGCTGGTCCTCTAAAGATCAGGTGTTTGGGAAAAGTCAGATCATTTGCACGATTACTCCAGGGCACAAAGGCATTCCAATTTAACGTGATGCGTTTAAAGCCCGTGGCTAACTCTAACCGAACCGTTGACGCAGTCGCTGACGTATCCATGAGCTGGCCATTGTTATCAAACGCAATGACCCGATAGTTGTAAATGTTATCGCGCGTATTCAAGGCTTGTTCGGTGAATGTAGTATCACTTAACAAGCCCGGGTGTGCAGCAACCAACCCGACATTGCCGGAGAAACCGTTGGCACGCAGCACACGGTAGCGGTAGGGTTTTACAAATGTAACGGGAGCATCCAAGGGTTCGGCCCATTTCACCGTTACCTGCCCGTTGGTATTGCTGGTCCGGTCAATGGTCACGTTGGTCACAACGGGGGCAACCGACTCAATGGTTGGCGTACAAACTTCATCGGACACGTAGCTGAGCCCTCCTGAGGGCTGGGGAAACTCGGCTACCAACCGGTAGCAGTACGAAGCGCCCGGTGCGAGGCCCTGTCCGCCATTTTGATCCACAAAGGTGGTGACGCTGCGAGGCACTGTCGCTATCAACTCAAAACCAAAACCGGGGGGCATGCCCGTGATGCAGGCGCTGAAGGGAATGGTTGAGGTATCGATCTTGCGCCAAATCTGGATGCGCACAGCGTTTGTGCATACATAAGGCTTCCAGGTTAATGTTGCAAACCGCGTGGAAGGCGCTACCGTTGGAGGAGACTGCCACTCAGGCGCGGGGCCGACAACTTTAATTCGCCACGTTTTGAATTGCGCCAGGGAAGGGCCGCGCGATGATTTGTCCGTTACCTTAAAAACCACTTGGTACGGCTGCTCTTTCACATCCGCACATTCGGTTTGCCAACTAAAAGTAGAGCGCACCTTTCCGTCAGCCGCGGGCCAGCGAAATTTGGCCGGTGTGGGCGCAAACACGGCTCCGCGCGCAAACACATCGGAGAAGGCTTCAATCTTCAAGCTGTCGCGTCTGGTGGGAACATTATCAGGGTCAGTCCCATAAATATCATTGTTATTCACCAGCGTGGACCCCGCCACTACGCAGGTGTCGATCGGCACATTGATTTCAGGTCGCTGGTTAAGGCAGTCTTCTACTTCAATCTGCATATCACGGGTTACAAACCCGATGAGTACCCAAACGCCCCCGATTTTTCGCCATTCTTTTATCAAAAATGCGATGTTATATTCCCCCGGAGCACCGGGAGAATCCCAAATAATGGTACCCGTAACCGGATTAATGGTAAATGTGGGCGGGCCGTTTTGATTCTCGTTTGCCTGGTTGTAGGGAATACCGACCCGATCATAAAAATCCCGTGAATTCGGATCGCGGTAGCCGTTGACAAAGATTCCGCGCGCCTGCTTAGGCGTAATGAACTCGTACGAAAGGCTGTCGCCATCTAGATCAAATGCACCGGGGTTATGATACCAGGCTCCACCGGTGCAGGCCTTATCCACAGGTGGCACCAATAGGTCAGGCGTGGACTGATTACAACCCAGGAAGGGATCAATATTGATAGCGGTCTCAATATAAAACCGGGTGTCAACCGAATTGGTCATGTTCAGAATGCCTGCGTTTCGGTTGGGCTCAAGGTAACTCACTACGTAACGGCCGGGCCCCGGAAAGGTATGGGTTGTGGAGTACTCCACATAGCCAATAGCCTCCCCCAAATCGGGTCGAGGGATACTGGTCAACTCGGGAACGATGATGGACTCGCCATCGCCAAAATCCAATACACCATCCCCGCCAAAGTTGATGGGTGATCCCGTATTAACATAAACCCGAATCGTGACGGTAAACAAAAGACCCGTGCAATTCTGCCGTTTCACGATGATCTCCCCCGCCCGCAGGTGGGTGGCCTGCGCTTCATTAAGACCAGCCAGCAAGGCGATGAATACTGAGCAGTAAAGAAAACGCTTCAACTTCCCCATTCGAATCAAAAATACAACAATAAATTTGCAGACAAGTTCACCTTACATAACGAGCCAACCGCCCCGATAGTACGGACGGCCGGCTGTTCCCTCACAAACCCATAATCGCTAAACCATGCGCGTTGTCGGCCAAATTAACCACCCCCAGTGCACCATCAACTTATTTTACTGGAACAACAAGTACCTGATTAAGTTAGAAGCAGGGCCTTTTGAACAAACGTTTAAGATCAGCGAATGGGATATCGCCCATGAAGATGACCTGCGCCAGGTGGTTACCGAAGAATTTGTACAGGCGGCCCTGGCTCGTTTTGAAAGCATGGCGGTCAGTCTTCAGCGGGCTTTGAACGCCCCATAAACTCCATTTGCGTTTGACCCCTAAGGGGTTAACTTTGGTGCCCTTTTGTGTGCTCCATGGAAGTTCTGGAAGAAAAGCGAAACAAAAACAAGAAATACAAACCGATTTTGGATGGTATCCCGGACTGGCCGGTGTACCAGCTCAGTCGCAATCGTAAAGAATTTATTGAGGAAGTTACCCGGCACGCGATTGAGCGCCTGCACGCCATGCGGCCCGAAAGCCGCGCCTTGGCCGATGAACTCGAAGCCACTATTTATAGGGAACAGAACCGACTCAAACGAAACCGGTGGCGCGTAGACCCCAAAGATGAGCCTCGCTTTTGGGCAAATCTCAAGAATGAGTTGGTGGAATTGACCAATCAACCGGAGGAAACCCGTGCCAAAGCCGAAGAGGAACTATTGAAGCGTATTGTAAACCGATACGCGAATGAAATTGCAGGCAACTTTAAAGCTACTTCGTACAAATTTACCCGCGAATTGGTCAAGTTTTGGTTCGCCCGCTTGCTGAATGGAGCACGAATCAAAAAGTTTGGCGGCTTCTTCCGCAATCAATACACCCTGCGCGACAAAATCCAGATCGTGGGTAAAGTAAAATCGCTGCGCAACCTCGCCTCCAAAGGCACGGTGGTGATGGTGCCCACGCATTTCAGCAACCTTGACTCCATTCTGATCGGATGGGTGATTCACTCGCTGGGGCTTCCCGCTTTTATTTATGGGGCCGGTTTGAATCTGTTCAACATCAAGATCTTCGCTTATTTCATGAATAGTCTGGGGGCTTACAAGGTTGATCGCAGAAAGAAGAACCTGATCTACCTCGAAACGCTGAAGACGTATTCGACCTTAGCCATCCAAAAAGGTGCGCACAGTCTGTTCTTCCCCGGTGGCACACGCTCACGCTCAGGCATGATCGAAAAACAGTTGAAACTCGGACTCCTCAGCACCGCTATTGAGGCACAGCGAAACCTGTATGCACAGGCCGCACCCGATGAACCGGTTCGCAAGATTTTCATTGTGCCCGTCACGCTCAACTACCACTTTGTTCTGGAAGCCCCCGAGCTGATCGAGGAATACCTGCACGCCAAAGGTGCGGACCGTTACTTTCCCGAGCAGGACAAGTATGGAAGCTGGCAATTGGTTCGGTTCCTCTTCAAGTTCTTCACCAAGGGCTCCAGCATCTCGGTGTCCATCGGCCCGGGATTGGACATTATGGGTAACTATGTTGACGAAGACGGGCATAGCCTGGACGCCCGCGGGCATCGCATTCATACCCGCGATTACTTCGTGTCATCCGGCCAGGTGGTGGAAGACAAGCAGCGCGAAGACGAGTACACGCGTATGCTGGGACAAAAAATTGTAAGTGAGTATCACCGCATCAATCGCGTGTTTGCCAGCCATTTGGTTGCCTTCGTGGCATTCGAAATGTGGCAGAAAAAACATCCCAAACTTGACCTGTTTGGCTTGCTGCGTTTGCCGGAAGAAGAATTGGAATTGCTGTACGATGAGTTCCGTGAAACGTGTAAGCGCGTGCGAAAAGAAATTTATCGCCTGCGCAAGGACGGAAAAGTCTATCGGGCAACGCACCTTAAGGGCGATATTGATGTGGTGATCCGGAGGGGATTAGAGAACGTGGGAATTTTCCATCTCAACCGACCGCTGATCCGCAACCGAAAGGGTAACATCATTACACAGGATTTAACCTTACTCTACTACTATCACAACCGGCTGGCGGGTTATGGCCTCGAGCAATTTATCTGACAAGCCGATCGGTGTTCTGGGGGCGGGCAATTTCGGAACCGTGATCGCCAACATCCTGGCGCAGAATCGGCCGGTACTGCTCTACGCGCGCAACCCCGAAGTAGTCCGACAGATCAATGAACAGCGCACGAATCGCGGTCACCACATCGAGCCGGGTGTAAAAGCCGGCAACGACTTGTCGGAAGTAGCCCGTTCCTGCGATGTGATCTTTCCTATGGTGCCGTCATCGCATTTTCGCGACCTGATGCGCCAACTGGCCGAACACCTGCGCCCCTATCACATCCTGATTCATGGCACCAAGGGCTTTGACATTACCTTACCGCCCGGGGAAACCATTGAATCGGTAGCCACACTGGATCGCTCGCAGGTCAAGACCATGAGCGAAGTTATTCGCGAGGAAACTTCGGTGGTGCGCGTTGGCTGTTTGGCCGGGCCGAACCTGGCCCGCGAGTTAGCGCAGCGGCAGCCGGGGGCTACTGTAGTTGCCAGTCCGTTTAAAGAAGTCATTCAGGTGGGCAAGCTACTGCTGCGCAACAATCGCTTTCAGGTGTATGAGAACACCGACCTGACCGGGGTAGAAATTGCCGGAGTACTGAAAAATATCATTGCCATCGCCAGTGGTGCCTTGAGCGGACTTGGTTACGGTGAAAATGCGAAAGGATTATTAATCAGCCGTGGGGCCGTGGAAATGGTGTACCTCGGCCGGGCGTTAGGTGGCGACACGAAAGCATTCCTCGGAGTGGCCGGCATTGGCGACCTGGTGACTACATGCAATAGTCCGATGAGCCGGAATTTTACCGTAGGCTACCGCCTGGCCAAGGGGGAAACGTTGACCGAAATTCTCAGCAGCATGACGGAAGTGGCGGAAGGGGTAAACACCGTGCGCATTGCCAAGAAATGTGCGGACCACTATAAAGTACGCGCGTTAGTTACTGATCGCCTGTACAAAGTGCTTTTTGAGGGAATGACGGTGGAAGAAGCCCTGGATTTCCTGATGCGCTTTCCGTTAAGTGCCGATATTGATTTCATCTGAGTTTTGGGAGTAATCGCTTTTGTTTGTAGCTTCATCTCGAACAAAAAAGTTGGGGTATGAAAAACGTCAAACTACTTTTCGCGGCAATTGTGTTATCGTCTTTTCAGTCTTTCGGTCAATCGGCAACTGATGCTCCACCCGAGACACCCGCCAAGGGCGATTTTGGCTTTGGTATTGGAGTTGATTATGGTGGCTTTGGCGGTCGGGTTAATGTGCAGGCCACACCGGTGCTCGGCATCATGTTTGGCGGTGGCTATAACCTCGCAGGATTCGGCTACAATGTGGGCTTGAACGCCCGCTTGAGTCCGGACAAGCGAGTGGTGCCCGTTTTGCTGGCCATGTACGGGTACAACGCTGTGATTCGGGTAACCGGTTCGCTGGATGTACGGGAGATTTACTACGGACCTTCGTTCGGTGCCGGAGTTCAGTTCAAATCGCGAAAGAATCCGAAAAATTTTTTCAACGTGGAACTACTCGTACCGGTGCGCCCGAGCGAGTATGAGAATGACCTGAACGCCCTGAAGAGTATCGGGATTCAGTTCACTGAGCCGCTCCCGGTCTCGTTCAGCTTTGGCTACCACATTGGGTTCTGAGAAATAAAAACGAGGCTGCCTCAAAAGTTCGTCTCAATTGTCTCAGCCTGCGTCCGGCCAGTGTCGGACTCAACCTGACAACAACAAGCACTTTGACACAGCCTCGTTCGCTTTTACACCAATACTCGTCTGGTCTTTAATTCCCCTCCTCTTCGATGTCGAGTAACTTCGGCTGATTTTTCTTTTCAACCTCGGCTCCGGCTTGATCCAGAAATACAGTCAATTTTTTTGCCCCCTGACGAAATCGTGCGCGATAGAAAGTACCCTTTTCCGTAACGGCCTCCTCCCCGCCTGCCAGGGTATATCCGGAGTAACGGGTAGCCGCGGCCTTGACGACATTGGGTGCATTGTCGGCCGTAAACAATTTGGTTAACGCGATCGACTTTCCATCGCTATCGTAGCGGGCACGGGTCGTGCGGCTGTCCTGTTTGAAAACCGCCACATAGTGGGTGAAGTTCCGTTGATCGCTTTTTCCCGACCGCTGCTCCCATCGCGTTACCGACAACCCGGGAAAGGCCACGTCCTGGGCCTGCTTGACAGCCTCGGGAACTTCAGCAGCATCAACGGTTTTTTGGTTGGACTCGCGAATAGCGCCAGCTTTTCTGCGACCCCCCTTGGGTTGCGCCACGGCAACCGCCAGTGCTGCGAGAAAGAACAGAATGAACAATGAAGTGCGTTTCATAGTAGGTTTTATTGTTTCGACTTAGACCTCATCCACGGGTTTCCGTTTAACGAGGCACCAAATTTAATCGGTCATTTCATGGTGGCGGTGGAAAAAAAGATAGCTTTGCCTTCGAAAACCTTAACCGCATGAAAATTGCCAAACACACCGTAGCCTCAATCCATTATACCCTAACCAACCCGGAAGGCCAGGTTCTGGATTCCAGCAGCGGGCGCGATCCATTGACCTATCTCCACGGTGAAGGCAATTTGATTATCGGCATGGAAGAAGGCCTCGAGGGCAAAGTGAAGGGTGATAAATTTGATCTCAAGGTAAGCCCCGATCGCGGCTATGGTGTAAAAGACGAAAACATGGTGCATAAAGTGCCACGTTCAGCGTTTGGCCAGCAACCGGTAGAAAAGGGAATGCAATTCTCGACCAATCAGGGTGCGGTAGTAACCGTCACCCATGTGGGTCTCGAGGAAGTAACAGTGGATGCCAACCATCCATTGGCGGGTGTTGAACTCCATTTTGCTGTTGAAGTAATGGATGTGCGGGCCGCCACGGCCGAAGAAATCAGCCATGGCCATGTACATGGCCCGGGCGGCCACCACCACTGATCAGAGTTTAACCACGCGACCGGTGGTGACTGTCGGATTGCCCGCTACGCGGAAACTCATCCGAAACAAATAAACACCGGCAGCCAGGCCCCCGGTTTGCCAGACAAGCCGATTGGTGCCAATAAAGAAGTCGGCCACATCGCCATCGCCAAAGTTGTGCACCTTTCGCCCATCGGGTGCAAAAATCTCAAGTGAAAACTCGTCCGGAACGTCTTGACCTTTTAAGAGGAACTCGAACACCACATCGGTTGCGCTGGGATTCGGGGACACCGACTTCAACTCGAAAGCCGATCCCTCCTCCACCCAAAAGGTAATCTCATACGGCTCGGTTCCGCTGGCATTACCGCTGGCATCACGCGCTACTACACGCAACGTATACGTACCCGGCATCAACACCGGCTTCAGCGAAACGCGAAACGGACTTGAGGCTGTTGCAGCCTGCCAACTCACGCCCGGCTGCGAAAAATAAATCTGCCGCACACACACACCGGTCGCGCACGGGGAGCTCAGCCACATTTGAAATCCTGTTGTATCCTGTTTCAGCAAGAAGGGATTCTCATCGATCAGCGTCATTAAAACGGTTGGGCTGGCACTGACTAAATCGCCATTTCGTAAATACCGGCCGTCAAACGTTACATCTAATACAGGCGGTAATCCATCCCGCTCCACGATTAAAAACCGCTGCCGATCCACCATGTTGTTATCATACGCCAACTCAGGCAGCGCGCGGTTGTTGACCCAGGCCCACACATCATTTTCGCCAGCCTGCCCGATCGTTGACCAGCTGACGGAAAAGGATGACGTATCGCGCGGGGCCGGAGGTTTAATTTTAAATGTCTTACCCGGATTCGCACCGGCTGCTGAATTGCGCAGCCCGGCATTCACCGTAAGTGAATCGGGAAACGCGTACGTGGATACATTAACAAAGCGATAATCAAATGCCACCGTTTGGCCCTCGGCAACGCCCTGGGGCGAAGTAGCCGAATTGCGGCCGGGCAACAGCACACCTTCCGGCACAGGCGTGTAGGTTACCATCCAGCGGACTTGCGCGGGTGTCAGATTAATTTCATCCGTGGCCTGGTAGGTGACACGCACATAGGGATAGTCAGCGGCCTGCAGGAACGAGAGATCCCTGCGACTCGTCACGCCATTCAACAAGGGAAATTCGTTACCGGCCAGTGACACGACCGAAATCGAAAAATCTACCTGGTCGAATGCCTCTCGATCCTCCACAAATGGAATAAACTCCTGCCAGGCAGCAGCGGGTCCCACCAACACCGATGTCATCGCCCCGGTAGTTACACGGCCTGTCAACTCTTCGGAAACGAGCACCTCCCCAGCCGTGGCGGGCGCAGCCGCGCGAAACAGCCGGGCAGTTCCCGCGGGTGCGCCTTTCCTGCCCAAAATGACAACCGGTTCACCATCGACAAGCGAACTGAGCTGGCCCGCAGCAACGCCAATCTCCTGCAACTTGAATTTGAGCGCGGTGGTCCACGTGCTGTACGCAGCATCACCGATGGAAAACAAAATCACCGAGTCGCTGAATGCCGTGTTGGTAATGGCTTGAAACAAGTCATCGACACCGGTCTCCCGTTCAGTCGACAAAAAACTATTAATCACTTGTGGTTCGCGACCGCACGTGCGTGGATCCTGAAAATTGAGGGGCACAGGCGCATACGGCACGAGGGCCGATTTATTAAATGCCACGAGGTTGATCGTGTTGTTGCGGCACGGCTGACCTTGCGTAGATAAATTGTACTCGCTGCCGTTGACTTTGAATGACACATCCGTTGGTGGTGACGGGAAGCCACTTCCAAATGTCCGGACGAAAACCGAGGCCGTTGACTCTTCAAACCGCAAACCCTCAATCGCGGGATCTTGCACCAGGCCCACCGTTGCATTCTCTTTCAACTGATCAAACTCCAGTTGTGCCCAACCCGGTGCCCCATTAGAAATGAATGTGAATGACGACACCGCCCAGTCAGCGCTTTCGGTAGGCAGCGGCTGATCAAAGCGCGTGCGCCAGTAGTAAACGACCGAGTCTGTGCTTTGAACGCCAAACGTATGCGTCACCAGGGGTGATCCCTGAATGATCAGTTGTTTTTTGTAGGGGCTGTCAAATGTGGCTACTGTATCCATTTCCCACCGGTACGCACGCGGTTCGGCTGCCGTGTTCGCGTTTTGAAAAACGAACTCGACAAGGGGTTGATTGGCGATGCCGTAAGGGGCCGGCAAAAGATTGCGGGTGGAGCTGAGCGGGATCAATGCTTCAAACACGGCCGTGTTATTGTTCTCCTCCAACTCGGCCAGTTGTTGGTCGGGATCGAGCAAAATGGTAAACCGGTTATTCCCAAATCCCAGGGCTTCGCGGGGAAGAATGAAGACCAGCGTGTCGCGAAAGGAAACCCCGGCAAAAAGCGAGTCGTACGTAAGGACCAGGTCGTTCGGCAACTGACGGGTAAGCCGCACGGGCAGCGTACCCCCGATGGCCGCACCGCGGTTTCGCACGATGAAGCGTACACCAAACGTATTGCTCAGCGCGGTCACCGGATTGCCATCCAGCGACTCGAGGCCCACTCCGGTATTGGACACCTCGTAGTCGGGAAGTGCCGTTCCAAATAGTCTCAGGGCCGGATCACCCAGCAACACCATCTGTTGCACCTGGGTTACGGCCTGAATATCCTGCGAAGACTGCGTGAGAAACTGACGCGATACTTCGCGCTGCACATCGCCAATGCCGCGGGTCAGAAAATTCTGATCGGCAAACCCAATGTTGTAGAAAAAGTTGGAGTACTGCTGCAAAGCCGCCACGTAGCCATATGCGCTATGCGCAATAAAGGCCCGCGCGCCCTTGTTGGCGGTGAGTATCCAGTCTTCACCAAATGCCTCGGAGTCGGAAAAGAAGGCGCCCGCGTTGCAGCCATTTACCAAAAATGCAGGATACCGGCCGACATTATTGTAGCCTAACACCGGGTCAGACACAAACCCGATATCAATATCAATCGTGCCAGGCGATGAATGGCCAAAAAAAGTAATCAGGTTAACGCCTTCATTGACTTTGTCAGAAATGTTGATCACCTCCACGGGTGACGGATCGCGCTTGGCAATGGTGGTTACGCGTCCGCCCAGCCATAACCCTTCGGCCGTCTGTTTGAAGCCATCGAGGAACTGGCGGAATGCCACGATTTCATTGGGTTGAATGCCCCCGCTCAGGTGCAACAGTTCTTTACGCCAGGGTTCGGTCACCGGCTGGCTTTCAATTTCCTTCACCTTATTGAGGTAAGCCGAAACATCAGCGGGTGTCGAGGCCGTGATGCGGCCGGTAGCTATGGCCGGTTCAAAAGGACCAGCACTTCCAAGTCCAGCGGTAAACGCCCCATCCGAACCGGGAATCCCCGCAGAGGGCACAAGGTCACTATACGTGGTGACTCGTCCGCGATGAAATCCGGTTGATACGTCCAAACCTTTGCCGATGAGGAAGAGATATTTTGGGTTTCCCTGCTGCACCATGAACTTCATGAACTCGTAAATCGCAACTGAGCTGGTCTCTCCGTAATTAAACTGATCGTACAATACTGGAGTCGTGACCACCAGCGTGTCGTAATCGCCACCGGCAGGCGAAGCCCGATACGCAGCAAACGCGCGAACCGGGTCAGCATAACTGCCCCCGGGCTTCATCAGCGAAGGATGGGAGATAATTAAATAATTGTGAGCCGCGGCCGTAATGGGCCGAAAACGAACGGCACGCACGCGTGGCGTGGCAAACGAGTTGGTCACCAGAATTTTTCTTGATGAGCTGGTATTCGGCACTACCGCAGTCAGCAGCCCACCGCCCGATTGGGTGCCCACACGCACAACATCACTCGGGTCCGTGATGTCGAACAGCCGCGAGCCCGGCAATGCGTTTTGCAACTCAACATAGGCCTTGCCCACCGCACGCACCGCCAATTGAAGCAGCCGGTTATTTTGATTTTGAAGATTAAAATTTTGCGGATGTTGGACCTGCACGTAGGAGACACTTAATCGATCGCGCGGAGTATTGATGGCTCGCACGCGCACTGTCAGCCGGCCATCGGCACCAATGTCGGTCCACGCCAAAGGCGCCTGGACCAGTGCCGTTTGAAAATTGAAAAAGCTCTGCGTAGTCAACAACCGCAACGCCCCGGAGTTGGGTCCAACCCAGATTTCGGCCTGATGCGGAATGGCATCGCGGCCAACCACCATCAGCGACAACTGCGGCAATCCCGCGGGCACAACACCTTGGGTGAGGTTTTCCAGAACGTAGTCCAACTGGCCGGTACATCCGGCATTGCCGGAACAAATGGTTTGGCCCGTCCACCCTTCACCTTGATCGAAATGGGTGTATTGCAAATACAGACTAACCGTGTTGCCCGTAGAATACTCGTTGGCGTTAACCAACCGCACCTCGTTTGTATGCGATGTCTCCAACGGCAGACCAACGTTGACTTCAGAAAAAGTGGATATGCGCTTGCCCAGTGTGGCCAGTTTCCAGGTAAGGAAATAGGCAGACGAATCGGAATACAGATTTTGGTAAGGATGGGGCTGCAGCGCAGAGGGCTTATACAGTGCTGCATCGCGTGTGCCGTCATTTCGCCTGCCGAAAAATTCAATAAAATCACCCGGATTAAACTGCGCATCATCCTGGCCCTGAACGGTAATGGCTTGTTCAACCCCGCGATGAAAGAGTTGAAGGGTTCGCGGATCAACGGTGCTGACCGGAAATCCTGCCGCTTGCAGGTCGGTATACGTTAAACGATACAGACCATCCTGGGCGAGCGTCACTTTATAATAGCTCTGCGAAAAGTCGATCCACGCCTGGGGTGACTGGGCGCGGGCGCCTGCCGCCATCGCGAAGGCAAAAAGGGAAATAATCAGGGGGCGGACCCACCGGTTGATTCGGCTCACAATTCGTTCTATGCTCAATTTCCCAACCCGGTAAGTGGCCATTTTTGACAAATTTAGGGGTATTTGAAAGATTTCTTTAAAATTTTCATCCAGTACTTGGCCATGCATAGTACTTTTGCCGTTCATATACGCAGATCGACATCGATATGAATCTGGAAAACGCTCAAATACAAATGCGAAAAGGGATACTGGAGTACTGTGTGTTGCGCATCATTTCGCGGGGCGAGGTATACGCGTCTGATTTGCTGGACGAACTGACGGCCGCCCGGCTGATTGTGGTTGAAGGTACCCTTTACCCGCTGCTCACCCGCCTGAAGAATGCTGGGCTGCTCGAGTACAAATGGGTAGAATCGAAATCGGGGCCACCCCGGAAATACTACAAACTGACGGAAACGGGTGATGCCTTCCTGCGAGGCCTCTCCGAAACGTGGGACGACCTCGTGCGCTCCACCGAAATGATCAACTCGAAAACCACTACTCAAGCCTAATCTGACTTTTTTCGCGTTATGAAATGGCCCGTAGCACCCTTTAAACCTACCAAACATGATCGGTGGCCATTCCATGTGGCCTTGATCTAAAATTATAAGCACATGAAAAAGAATATCTCCATCAACATCAGCGGCATCATCTTTCACATTGAGGAGGACGGATACGAAACACTCCGGCAGTACCTCGACTCGGTGAACCGGTATTTCGCCTCCTTCGAAGACAGCAGCGAAATCCTGGCCGACATTGAAAGCCGAATCGCAGAACTCTTTCTGGCCAAGTTGAATGAAGGCAAGCAGGTGATCACGGCCGAAGATGTGCAGGCCCTGATGGCGACCATGGGTAATGTAAGCGACTTCAAAGCGGCCGAAGAGCAGGAATCGGCCGAGCCTTCACCCGCTGCGGCCCCCTCTTCATCCGGGCGTTCCTCTTCGGGGGGCCAGTCATCATCCCGTTTCGAGCGCGATATCAAACGCAAAGTACTGGGTGGTGTGTGTGCCGGTATCGGTCACTATTTTAACATCGACCCGGTATGGCCTCGTTTGTTCTTTGCGTTGCTGGTGTTAGGCAGCTATGGCGGACTCGTGCTCCTTTATATCATCCTGTGGATTGTACTGCCGGGCAACGACAAACTGGATGAGCAGCCCAGTGTGAAAAAAATGTACCGCGACCCTGAACAGCGGGTAATTGGTGGTGTGGCAGCCGGTATTGCGGCCTTCTTTGGCATGGACCTCGCCATTGTCAGAATCCTCTTTGTTGTGTTCGGCATTTTTGGAGTAGGTATTATCACCTACATCATTCTGTGGATTGTGCTGCCTGAAGCACGATCCATTACCGAACGTATGCAAATGCAAGGTGAACCGGTCACGCTTTCGAACATCGAGTCCACCGTAAAAAAAAATTTAAATGAGAAGGAGGAGGAAGAAAGCACGTTCACGCGCATTATTCTCTTCCCTTTCCGCCTGCTGGCCACGATTCTGAGCGGGCTCGGTCGCATTATCGGGCCAATTTTCAACGTGGCGCTGGAGGCTGCCCGGATTTTCATCGGGCTGGTGCTCGTCATGCTGGGTCTCGGCCTTACCCTCTCCGTTTTGTTCGGCTTTGCCATCATGCTTGGATTCATCTCAGCCTCCGCGTTTCCCTCCTTCTGGGGACTTGAGCCTTACACCAGCCTGCCGATCGAATCCATTCGCGAGGCTTTCTCCGGCTGGCTGCTGCTCTTCGGATTTCTGGCGGCTATCATCCCCACTGCATTTCTGTTGATTCTGGGCATCTCGGTTATCGTGCGAAAACTGATCATCAATTCGGTGGTCGGGTGGACGATGTTTGTGTTGTTCTTCGTCAGCGTGGCCGTGCTCAGTGCCATGGTGCCGGCTCTCATCCTCAACTACAAAGAGCAAGGTGAAGTGCGCGAGGAAAAAACATTTGCCATCGCGGGCACTCCCGTGTTGCGGCTCAACGAAGTGGGTATGAACGACTACCGGGTGACCGATCTGGATCTTCGCGGCTATGACGGCAATGATCTGAAACTGGTGCTGCGTTTCGAAGCACAGGGGAATGACATCAAAAAAGCGCAGGAAAATGCCAAGCTGGTCGACTACACGGTGCAACAGCAAGACAGTATCCTGGTCTTCGACTCGAACATTCACTTTCGCCCGGACACCCGGTTCAGCTTTCAGCGCCTTGACATTGATCTGTTTGTGCCCTACAACCGACCCTTTGCCATTGAGCCAGAAGTGTGGCGTCTCATCCGCAACTACTATGACGTAGATGACATGACGCAAACGTTCATCATTGACAAGAACGAGGGGCTTCAATGCATCAGTTGCCCGAATAGCTCGCCCGACCGGGTGAGCGCACCACCGGACCAGTTTGGTTTGCGCGACTTCAATGAGATCCGAGCCACCGCCTACGCTGATCTGAATCTGGTTCAGGGCAATGAGTTTGCCATCCGCCTGGAAGGAAACGAACGCGAAAAGAAACGGTACTCGCTTTCTGTAGTGGGCACGACCCTGCACATCGATTACGCCAACCGAAAAAACAGATTTTGGGAGGGCGCTTTGCTGGACGATAACAAAATGAAAATCACGGTGACCTTGCCTAGTATTGAAAAAGTGCGCTTCACGGGTGCCGGTGAGGTGAACCTCCGCGGCTTTCGTGAAGATCGGCTCGAATTGGATTTGCTGGGGGCCCTCGCGTGCGATGCCCGCGTGGATGTAACCAACCTGTACGTTACCGCCCGTGGGCCCATTTCAGTTGAACTGGATGGCGAAGGCGATTACCTCGAAGCCAGTTTCGAAAAACTGAGCAACCTGAAAGCCAATGGGTATGAAGTGAACCGCGCACTGGTGGAGGTGAAGGAAGGCGCAAGTGCGCGCGTTAACGTGCGGCAAAGCCTGGAAATCGACAAGGACTTGATCAGCAACGTGAAGTACTCCGGTAATCCCAGTATTGTAAACAAATAGTCGTCTTATGCCGTACGCCTTGTTTTTTCTTATCGCGATAGCCGTACTCGATGCCAGCGCTCAGGTAGTAACGGGCAGCATTCAGGATAAAGTCACCCGGGAAGAGCTTCCTTATGCCACCATCGGAATCAAAGGAAAAGCAATCGGGGGCATTGCCAACCGCACGGGCGAGTTTACACTCGACTTATCGAAGGCATCTCAACGCGATTCACTGATCGCACGTTACCTCGGGTACAAGCCCTTCGCCATCTGTGTGGCCGACCTGGCGGCAGCCCAACCGTTAACAATTCAACTGGTGCCGGAAACCCGGATGCTTCAGGAAGTTTTGGTTTACGACAAAAGGGCTCTCACTACGTTGGGCAACAATCGCAAGAGCTTTTACCACACGGGCTGGGGTGACAATGAATCCGAACGCGGACGAACCCGTGGACTGGTAATTGAAAAACCGGAATTCCCGATGTTGCTGGTGTCCTTCCACATGCACATCCATGAAAACACGTTCGATAGCGTTCGCTTTCGGCTACAGATACTGGGCGCAGCCGAACCATTCCGCCCGCTGTTGACCGAAAACATATTCGTCACCACGGCTAAGAAAAAAGGCTGGATCGAATTTGACCTGAAGCCCTACCAGATAAAAGCAACCGAACGCTTCGTGTTGGCCGTAGAGTGGGTAGATGCGTGGGGTAAACCCAAAGGACCTGATGAGTTCAGCCACATCCTCACCATATCGGAATCCAGGCCCGGTGGAAAAATCTACCATCGGGAGAAGCCGGAAGAAATCATACGCTTACAGGATCACACGTTACTGCCCTCCTTCTATGTAAAAGGCATCGGTGTGAAATAACTGCTCATTGACCACTTCGTAGTCGATTTACTACCTTGAGCAGACTTATCCCCTGCTCATGGATGTATCTCTGAAGTTTCTCGGAGCGGCCAAAAGTGTTACCGGCTCCAAATATTTATTAACCGTTGATGGCGCCAACATCCTGGTGGATGGTGGCCTTTTCCAGGGCCTGAAAGAACTGCGCGAACGCAACTGGCATCCGCTGCCGGTTGATGTGCAGCAGATTGATATGATCGTGGTCACCCACGCCCACATCGACCACATCGGCTACCTGCCGCGACTGGTGCGCGATGGTTTTGCCGGCACCATCCTGTGCACGCATGCCACGGCCGACCTGATGACCATTATGCTCAAAGATGCTGCGAAACTACAGGAGGAAGAAGCCCTGTTTGCATTCAAACGCGGCTACAGCAAGCACGCCAAACCCGAGCCCCTGTTCAACGAAGCAGACGCCCTGAACGTACTCAGCATGGTACGCAGCTACCCCATGGACAAGTCGATTGAATTGCTCGAGCATGTGAGTGTGATGTTTCGCAACACTGGCCATCTGTTGGGCTCTGCCTTTGTTACGTTTAGTCTGGAAGGCGACTCGCAAACCAAGACGATCGTCTTCTCCGGTGACGTGGGCCGGTATGACGACCCGATCATGCGCCAACCCGATGCCCTCACAACTGCGGATGTACTGATAGTGGAGTCCACCTATGGTGACCGCACCAATCCGATGGGTGACGTAAAAAGCCGGCTAGCCGAAGTGGTGAACGAAGCGGTGGAACACTCGGGGTGTATCGTTATTCCGGCTTTTGCCGTGGGGCGAACGCAAACGCTGATGTATTACCTGCATCACCTGATGGCCGAACGCAGAATACCGACTTTGCCCATTTTCATCGATAGTCCGATGGCGATCAACGCCACCGACCTGTACGAGCGGCATGCCAGCAACCATAAAATTGATGTACGCAAAGAGCGGGGCGAACTGATTAGCTTATTTGATTCACCCAACATCCACTTCTGCAACACGCGCGACCAGAGCAAGGCGTTGAACGAGCGAAAGTCGCCCGCCATCATCATCTCGGCCAGTGGTATGTGCACCGGAGGTCGCATCTTGCACCATCTCCACCACCGGTTGCCACGCGAGAGCGACACCATTCTATTTGTCGGCTATCAGGGCGAAGGCACACGGGGTCGCGACATGCTGGAGGGTGCCCCCACCATCCGCGTCTTTGGCGATGATGTGCCGGTGAAATGCCGCATTCGCGAGGTGCATGGCCTCTCGGCCCATGCCGACCAACCTGAACTATTGCGATGGCTCAGTTCCCTAACCCACTCTCCCAAGGTTACGTTTATTACCCACGGTGAAGAAAAAGCTGCCCGTGCGCTCGGCCGCACCATTACCGAAAAATTCGGATGGAATACCGTTGTGCCGGAATATTTGGAAACGGTTAACCTCTTTACCGGAATTTGAGGACACATGATGGCGCGTATTTTTTTACTTCTGCTGGCAGCCCTGCCTCTGCTAACGTATGGCCAGGGGCAAGGCGTTAAAGGTCAGCTTTACTGGGTTACCGGCAACCAGATGCCGGGACCGGAACGAGAACAGATACCGCGGCAGGGTATTGCCCGTGAGATTTATGTTTTTGAACTGACCAACCGAAGCGATGTGGAAGAAGAGGACGGCTTTTATAAGGTACACACACGGCTGGTCAAGCGGGTATTCTCCAAACCGAATGGCACATTTACCATCCGGCTTGAACCCGGCCGATATTCCGTATTTGTGAAGGAAAACAAAGGGCTTTGGGCCAATCTGCTGGATTCGGAAAACAACATCAGCCCGGTTACGGTAACCCGCGGCAAGTACGTATGGATTACCATTTCCATCGATTACTCCGCAGCCTATTGAAAATATTCTAAAACCACATGCAACCCCGGCCGGGCGTTCGGCATCTTCGATACGAACGGCTTTTGAATGAGCTTGACTATTTACCGGGCAACAGACACAGAATGGGTAGAACGTTGCAGGCGCCACGACCGCCAGGCGCAGCGGCATGTCTATGAGTTTTTTGCCTCGCGCATGTATGCGCTGTGTTGCCGGTACATTGCCAGCCGCATGGAAGCCGAAGATGTGATGGTGACGGCTTTTACCAAAGTGTTTGAGCGCATCGATCAGTTTAAAGGTGAGGGAAGCTTTGAAGGGTGGATCCGCAGGATTATGGTGAACGAATGCCTCACCTACCTGCGCAGAAACAAATCGTTGTACCTGGATGTGGACGTGGAAAAGGCGGAACGCGAACCCGACTACCAGGCACTCGAAAGCCACCTGCAAGCCGAAGACCTGATGAACCTGATTGCCGCGTTGCCCACTGGCTACCGAATGGTGTTCAACCTCTACGCCATAGAGGGGTATTCGCACCAGGAGATTGCTGCGCAATTGGGCATCACCGAAAACACATCGAAATCGCAGTTGAGCAGAGCCCGGGCTTTGCTGCAAAAGCGATTGACTGAACTGGACGTAGAAACAAAAAAATCACAGCACCATGGACCACAACACGGATAAATTTTTCGAGCGGCTGGTGGGCGACCACCGCCTCGAGCCCGGTGCACAGGCGTGGGAGAAGATTGAAGCCAACCTGGCAAAAAAAAATAGGATTGTCATCTGGTGGCGGGTGGCTGCTGTAGTAGCGTGTGCAGCCGTGGCACTCTGGTGGCTCGTGCGGCCGGAAGCATCTGAGCCTACCCTGTCGCGCACCATCGAAACACCCGTTGAGCAGCCCAAGGCGGAGACCACCCTGAGGCCGGAGAAATCAGAAGTGGCGCAACGGGTTGAGCTACCTGTGAAGAAGCAAACCAAAAAGCCAGCTGCAGTTGTGGAAAGCCCCACCATTCAGGCGGAACAGCAAACGAACGAGCAGCCAACGGTTGCTGAGACATTCGGGGCTGACGCGGCTGTGCCGGTGGAGACGGTGATAGATACGCAAGAAACAACCGCGGTGGCCGTCAACGAAGTGAAACCGATGGTGCTGGTGTACGAGTTGCCTGCCCTGGCTGATGCCCCGACAGACGTGGCTGTAGCCGAGCCACCCGCAGAGGAAAAACGGAGTCCGCTGGCCAAAGCGTGGGCCGTGGCCAAGGACACAAAAAATGGTGAGGGTCTGTTTGCCGAACTGGATAAGGTGAAGCACAACCTGTTCGCCCGAAATCAAAAAACAACCAAACAAGAGACTTTGAACTAACGAATATGAAAAAGAATTTGATCGTCATCATCGCTTTGCTGGCCCTGTGCCTCCCGGCCTCGGCCCAATCCGCACAACCCGATTCGGTGTTGGTAAAAGTGGGCAAAGCCAGTAAAGTAGTTGTTACCGTGGGCGATAAGAGTGACCTGGAAACCTTCCGGAAGTATAATTTTCAACAGTTGATGGACGACATCATCAACAAACTGGATGCCCGCGATAGCAGCCAGACGAAATCGGCCCGTGATTACGAACGCCAACCTGACCCGGCCACGGAATCACCCGAGCGGGAGACAGAGGTTGAAAAGGAAGAGCCATGGGAAACCGTGCGCCCCTACAAGCCGCGCAGAGGCACCAGCCAGAACTTTGTCTTCGACCTGGGAATCAATAACCTATTGGATGCGGATGGGTTCCCGTCTTCGGCCGATCCGTATGCCGTGCACCCCTGGGGGTCTTGGTATGTGGGATTCAACTCCATTCAACGCACGCGGGTGGCCAACAAGTTTTTCCTCGAATGGGGCGGTGGTGTAAGTTGGTACAACTTCAAGTTTGAAAATGAACGAACTATTCTGGGTACGGATGAGAATGGGATTACGTTCGGAGAAGACCTTTCGAACGTGGACTATCGCAAAAGCAAACTCACGGTAACCCATCTTAACCTGTCACTCGTGCCCGTTCTGGATTTTGGCAACGGGCGTCACAAGCCCACGTTCTTCAACGACACCGACTCCCGGAGCTTTCGGATAGGCGTAGGCGGCTATCTGGGTTACCGCCTGGACAGCTACACGAAACAGACCTATTTTGAAAATGGAGATCGCAGACGAAACCATGAGCACGACAGCTACTACCTCAATCCGCTCCGCTACGGTGTGCGGTTGCAGCTCGGCTTTGGCGACTCCGAAATTTTTGTAAACTACGACCTGAACGAACTGTTTGAAGAAAACAAAGGGCCAAAAGTAAACGCCTTAACGTTTGGTGTCAGCTTCTGACCCCATCACCAAAAAAAGAAAAACTCCCGGCTGGTATGAAAAGCCGGGAGTTTTTTGTTTTCAGGGTGTGCTTGCTTTTCACCGCAAATCAAGATCGTGCAACACCATCTGGCGCTGGTCCGGTTTCAGTTCAAGTTCGCGGCAGGCGCGTGTGCGCGTTGGCCACAAGAAGAAGAACAGCAGCAGCACCGCGGCCGCGAGCAGCACAAAAGCAAGGTCACCGGTAAGAAAATAGCCCACGGCATACCACATCACCGCACTTACAATTACCACCAGCCGCAAAATAACCGGCTGCGCATAGCGCTCCAACTTAAGGCCAAGGCTAAACTCCTGGCGAATGAGGCGGATGCGCTGAGGGATATACCACATATTAACGAGCGTTAGTTCCGCAAAAGCCAGTGCGGTGATCACCCCAAACACCACCATCACCGTATCACCTTCCACCATGGGCTGCAAGTCGCGCAGAAATTCGGCTGCACCTATGCTGGCAACTGCAAACGTTACCAATAGGATTGCTTTGTTGCTTAGCCGGTAGAAGTACTCACGTATCGAGAGGAATTTCATGCGTTGATCATCTGGGTTATCAAATTTAATTGTTTACTTTGAAGTCGGAGAAGTGTAATAAATGGAAACGGTGGTTAATCTTTCACGCAAAGAACAAGTAATCCGCAAAGCGGCCGAGCTTTTCCGCGAAAAAGGATATGCAGCCTCGTCCATGCGCGACCTGGCGCAAATGCTGGGCATTGAGGCGGCCAGCCTGTACTCGCACATCAAATCAAAAGAAGAAATTCTTCAAAGCCTCTGCTTTGATATGGCCTCGGAATTCCGAAAGTCCCTGCAGGATGTAGAGAAAATGAAGGTAACTGCAGGTGAAAAGCTAAAACTGGGCATTATTGGTCACATTAAAGTGATGGCCAAAGACCTGGTGGCGGCAGCCGTTTTCATGAACGAACACCGGCACCTGAGTCAACCCTACCTGCGCGAGTTTCTGTTACTACGCATCAACTACATCAACCGGTTCAAGACCATTATTGAAGAAGGCATTGCCACGGGCGAATTCAAGGAAAACATCGATACCAAACTGGCCGTAATGACGCTGTTTTCATCCTTAAACTGGATGCCAATGTGGTACGACCCGGATGGCAGCATTGTGCCCACCGACCTGGGCGAACAACTGGCCGACATGCTGGTAAACGGCCTGCGTAAACAAAAAGCCTGACCTTTCTTTCGTCATTTTAAAATCCCCTAACAGTAGTTAGTTTTGGGGCTTAAATCCTATTGTTATGTACGGGGGCGGAAATACGTTTGAGGGAATCAAGACCGACAGTGTGGCCCAGGAAGATCCGGCAAAACTAGCCGAGTTTGAGGCGCGCATTGCCCGGGGCGAAAAAATTGAACCAACCGACTGGATGCCGCAGCTCTACCGCAAGCAACTCATTCGCATGATTGAGCAGCATGCGCACAGCGAGATCATTGGGGCATTGCCGGAGGGCACGTGGATAACCCGCGCACCGGGGTTCAGGCGCAAAATGGCGCTCATGGCCAAGGTGCAGGATGAAGTAGGCCACGCGCAGTTGTTATACAGTGCGGCCGAAACCCTCGGCAAGAGTCGCGAGAAAATGATCGAAGATTTGCTGAGCGGCAAATCCAAATACTCCAACATCTTCAACTACCCTACCTTCACCTGGGCCGATTGCTGTTTCATTTCCTGGCTGGTGGACGCGGGCGCCATTGTGAACCAACTCGCCAACGCCAAGGGAAGCTACGGCCCGTATTGCCGCGCCCTCGATCGCATCTGTGCCGAAGAATCGTTTCACCTCAAGTACGGCCACCATTGTGTGATTTACCTGGCCTCCGGCACCGCCAAACAACGCCAGATGTTTCAGGATGCCATCAACCGCTGGTGGGCGCCCATGATGCACTTCTTCGGGCCCTCCGATAAAATCTCGGCCCACACCGAAGTGTTGATGCGGTGGAAAGTGAAGATGGCTACCAACGATGACATGCGTAACCAGTTCCTGGATATGTATGTGCCCAAGATCTGGGAATTGGGCTTTACCATTCCGGATCCCAACCTGAAGAAGAATGCCGAAACCGGCAAGTGGGCATACACCGAGCCTGATTGGGAAGAATTTAAACGCGTAATCAATGGCGATGGCCCCTGCAATAAGGAACGCCTCGAAGTGAGACGCGTTGCCGAAGAACGCGGCAAGTGGGTGCGCGAAGCCCTCAAGTCACCCAAAACGGCTTACGTAACTCCGCTGGCGTAGTCGTCTGTGTGGTGACGAGATTCTGAAATAGTAAATCAAAAATCTAAAATTGAATTCCCTCGATCCCCGCGTTAACCGACTTCCGGCCATAGGCCAGCCGGGGCAAATTCTGCCGAAAGCTGCACTCGATCAGCTCGGCACGTTCGAGGTGTTTGTGCAACCGAAGGATGGCAAGCCCTTTCAGCATGAAGGAATTGTGCATGCAGCCAACCGCGAACTCGCCTTTGTGCTGGCGAAAGAAGCGTTCACCCGCAGATTCCTGTGTACGTCCCTGTTTGTGGCTGACACCCGCCACGTGTACGTCTCCCCCACCACCGAAGGCAATACCAACGCCATGGATCAACTGGCGGAAGTGATCAACCAGCCTGGTACCGCTGAGGCTTACGACATTTTTGTGCTGCCCAAACGGGGCAAGCAGCATGTGCACGTGGGCCAGGTGCAGGCTGTGCTTCCACAGGAAGCCATGTGGAAAGCCAAGCAGCAGAACCTGCATCAGGGCAAGGTGGTGTACAACGTGTGGGCCATTCGCACGGCCGATATCCGCTTCACCACTGAAGAAGAAAAAGATTTATGGCTCACCCTGCCGGAAAAGAAATTCCGCGATGCCTCGGATTACAAGGGGGGCGACAAGCTGAAAGAATTTTTGGAGCGAAGTAAAACCACGTGAACTGGAAGGGACAGCAACGGGCGCTGGAACTACTGGCCGTGGCAGCCATGGTAACCGGCATTATTCAAATGTACCGGGGCCACGACCCGCAGCGCTATTGGATTTACGGAGGCTTTGCGCTGGTGGGCATCGCCAAACTATGGGAAGCCATAAACGTGCACGACCCTTCGTTTAAGGTTTTGAAGATTGTACTCTCCGCGTTGATTCTGGTGTTGTGCGCGTTGCACCTGGCTACCGGCATTAAAACGCTGAACTATATTCTGGTGCCGCTGTTGATTTACTACGTGCTGCACTATCGCTTACGATTTAAACAAACCGGCTCATGAGCAACCTGGCACTGAAAGAACTCCTGTATAAAATGGCCGATGATCTGTTGGTGTTCGGGCACCGCAATTCCGAGTGGACCGGCTTTGGCCCGCTATTGGAAGAAGACATCGCTTTCTCCTCCATGGCCCAGGACAAGATCGGGCAAAGCCAGGCACTTTACCAGTTGCTGCACCAACTGGGCGAGCAGGAACCGGACACCGTAGCCTTTACGCGCAATGCAAACCAGTTTCACAATTGCACACTAGTGGAGTTGCCCAACCGCGAGTATGACTTCAGCCTGGTGCGGCACTTTCTGTTCGATACGGCCGATGCCCTGCGTTGGCAAATGCTGATGCAGTGCTCCTACACACCCCTGGCGCAACTGGCCGCCAAAGTGCGGGGCGAGTTGCGCTACCATACGCTGCACGCCAACACGTGGATCAAACAGCTGGGCAGCGCCACCGAAGAAAGTATCGGGCGGTTACAGCAGTCGCTGAACGAACTGGCGCCTTATGCCCTCGGCATGTTTGAGCGCTCACCGTATGAAGATCAGCTAATGGCAGATAAGATTTTTGAAGGCGAGAAAGCGCTGGAGGCGCGCTGGCAGCAAGCGATTGAGAAGACGCTGGCCCAAACCCAGTTGACCCTGCCGGATTGGAAAATTCAAACCCCGCATGTTGGCGGACGCGTAGGTCAGCACACCGAACATTTGCAACCGCTGCTGGATGAAATGAGTGAAGTGTTCCGCATCGACCCGGGTGCGGAGTGGTGAGGGGTAGATGCTGGATACTGGATGTTGGATAGTGGAAAAAGTATTGGACCATTGAATGCTGAATTACTTTCCTGGCTCGAAGAGGTGAAAGACCCCGAGATACCCGTGCTGTCGCTGGTGGATATGGGTGTGATTACCCAAGCCGAGGTGGACGGCAGCGTGGCCCGTGTGGAGATGACGCCCACGTTTGTCGGTTGCCCGGCATTGGAAATTATGAAGCAGGAAGTGGAGCAGGTGATAACCCGGCACGGCTTCACGCCCGAAGTCACCGTTTCGTTTCGCGAGCCGTGGAGCAGCGACAAGATGACGGAGAAGGGAAAGGCCGCATTAAAAAAATTCGGATTAGCTCCGCCTCCGGCATCTGCGCAGGTGTTTCATGACTTGGAAATATTGGAGAGCGCCACCTGCCCGCGCTGCAACGGCACGAACACCGAGTTAAAAAACCCGTTTGGCCCCACGCTGTGCCGCGCCATTTATTATTGCCACACCTGCCACGAAGCCTTTGAGCAGTTTAAGCCAGTTTAGACTTTTTTTACCTCCGATGCTGATGTTGGGCGGCTGTTCCAGCTTGCCCACCGCAAAAAAAAGCGAAGGGACGGCCGCATGCCGCATGTCTTGTTGGGCACTTCACCACCCAACGGCAGGCCAGCCAACAAGCCTAAACTGCACAAAAGATATATCCGCGATTTTTGGCCTTTTTGGGCATTTTCGTAGGTTTTGTTTGCAAAAACGCCATATATAAGATACATTCAATTGCATAAGCACACACGTTAGCAGCAATGCAACAAATGAAGAGACTCCTAACTATTGTACCGTTGACATTAATTTGCTTCCACGCACTGGGACAATTGACTGACCAAAAGTATCGGGACAATTCGGTTAACGGACTAAAACTAAGAGACCCGGAC
>JAEUUC010000004.1 GCA_016787665.1 Cyclobacteriaceae bacterium
GATGTGCAGGTCCTTCGCAGAATGTGGTAGTGACTGTGAATCCCAACCCGGTATTGAGCAGTACACTGACCCCGGCTTCGATTTGTAGCGGGACATCGTTTAGTTATGCGCCTACCAGTGCGACCACCGGGGCTACTTTTAACTGGAGCCGGGCCACGGTGGCGGGTATCACGCCAGTAGGTCCTACGTCAGGTACCAATAATCCCAATGAGACGCTGACCAACACCACGACCGCCCCGATTACGGTAACGTATCAATACACGGTAAGTGCGAACGGCTGCAGCACGGTTCAGAACGTGGTGGTTACGGTGAACCCGACCCCAGTGCTGACCAGCACGCTGTCTCCGGCAGCGATTTGCAGCGGCAGCACATTTGGTTACACGGCCACGAGCAGCACGGCCGGTGCCACGTTTAGCTGGACACGCGCGGCCGTTGTGGGTATTGCGGAGGCGGCAGGCAGCGGTACGGGCAACGTGAGTGAAGTTCTGACTAACACGACAACGGGCCCTTTGAATGTGACGTACGCCTATACGGTGAGCGCCAATGGTTGCACGAATGCCAGTGTGTTCAATGTGGTGGTTACGGTTCAACCCGTAGCTAATTTTAACGTCATCAATGGTGCGCCTGCTGTTTGTGAGGGAGTTCCCACGGCCATTCAACTCAATGGATTGACTACTGGCCTTCAACTTAGACTTTCGAGTGTCGTGGCAACTGGCGGAGTAACTGGATTTACTGCTTCGGGCGCCCTGTTCAATTCCTTCCCGGCCATCATTGCTGATAATTTGGCCAACCCGACCAACGCGCCTCAAACGGTTACCTACACATTCGAGGGGAGCATTAGTGGAACTTGTGTTAATCCGGCCTTGCAGGTTGTAGTGGTGACCGTTAACCCAGCGCCCCCCGATCTGTCGATAACCAATCTGACGCCAAACATTTGCGTGGGAACACCTAATGACATTACCCTTACCAGTTTAACTGCAGGGGCGGTAATTACGTTAACGAACGTCAACTACAATGGTGCTACAGGCACTCTGACAAATGGAACCACATTTACTCCGGGGTCTAAAATTACTGAGACGCTTGGCAATCCATCTTCATCACCCATAGTTGTTACGTACACATTCGAGATTGCGGCCAATGGTTGCACAAATCCGGCAACGCAGTCAACAACGGTTACCGTGAAACCACTGCCTGTATTCTCCATTTTGAATTCGGCTCCTGCGATTTGTTCGGGTTCGGCTACTGACATTACGCTCAACACGCCTACCAGCGGAGGAGTGGTTCGTCTGGATGCCGTGAACTATGGAGCGGTTACCGGGGGCACTGCAGTTGCGGGTAGTACGTTCACCAATGGGCAAAAAATTACGGATGCTCTGGTGAATTCAACCACGGGCCCGATTACAGTCACCTACACCTTTAGCGTTTCTACGCCACTGCCAGTGCCGGCATGCTCAAACCCGGCTCAGCAGACGATTCAAGTTGTTGTATCACCATCACCTTCGATGTCGATTGCTAATGTTGCTCCGGTTATTTGTACAGGTGCATCGACCAATTTCACCTTAAATAGCCCGACCAGCGGGGCCGTGATTCGCCTGGTGGCTGTTAACTACGGAGCAGCCGTGGGTACATTAACTGCCGGTCAGACGTTTTTGGCTGGGACTACGATTACAGAAACATTAACCAACGCAACGTCCGGCCCGGTAACCGTTAATTATACATTTGATGTGACGGCCAACGGTTGTACCGATGCGGGACCTTTCAATACAACAGTTACGGTTCAGCCACCGGCTCTATTTGCGGCAACCAATGGAGCGGCTGTTTTGTGCGAGGGATTGCCGACTGCTATTTCGATTACGAGCGCCACCACGGGGCAGCGTGTACGCGTTGCCAATGTAGTCGCAACGGGAGGCGTGACCGGGTTTACAGCAATAGGTACGCAGTTCAATTCTTTCCCGGCTTCCATCTCCGATGTGCTGGTTAATCCGACCAACGCACCTCAAACCGTTACGTATGTGCTCGAAGGTAGCATCGGGGGAACGTGTATCAATCCGGTTACTCAGTCACTTGTAGTAACCGTCAATCCGGCACCGCCCGATCTTAGTATTGTCAATGCGGCATCGGTTGTTTGTGCCGGAACGCCAAATGATATTGCGTTGAATAGTGCTACTGCGGGAGCAATTATTACCCTTACTGCAGTCAATTACAATGGTGCGATCGGCACGCTTTCGGCTGGGGCAACCCGCACCCCGGGTTCAAAAATTACGGAGACACTGGTCAATCCGACTAACGCACCGATTACGGTTGACTATACGTTCCAGGTATCGGCCAATGGCTGTACCAATCCGGCTACTCAGTCTACGCAGGTCACTATAAAGCCGACCCCCAGTTTCTCGATTGCCAATTCAGCATTCATAATTTGTAGTGGTGTTGCTACCAACATCTCGTTCACCAGCCTCACCACAGGGCATCAAATCAATGCTGTTTCGGTTAATTATGGGGCGGTGACAGGCGGAACGGTGGTACCCGGTGTTACCACCTTTGTGAATGGAAGCGTGCTTGCGGAAGTGCTAACCAATCCTACGAGCGCTGCTATCGATGTCACCTATCAGTTTAACGTCACCACGCCTGCACCGATTCCCTCATGTCCATTGGTACCCGTTGCCCAGTCGGTAACGGTTCGGGTTTTGCCCACTCCTTCTGCCAGTGCCAGCAACATCACGATATGCAGTGGGTCGGCAGCCGTGATTCCGGTCAGTGCGGCACCCAAGAATGTAGCAGGAACTACATTTGACTGGACCATCACCCCGTCAGCCAATGTGTTGGGGGCGGCCGCTGGTAATGGTTCGACAATTAATCAAGTGTTAACCCTTACCAATTCCTCGGTAGGCTCCGTTACGTACCACATCGTACCGACTGCAAATGGATGTGCCGGACCTGTGCATGATATCACTGTTACGGTTAACCCGGTGGCCACGGTCGATGCCGGTCTCGATTATCAGGTTTGTGAGCCCATTTCGATTCCCCTTTCGGGTGTAGTTGGCGGTGCCGCCTCTTCGGGCACATGGACCATTATTAGTGGTGCGGGTTCTATTGGCGCCAGTACGACCGCGTTGCCTAATGTAACTGCGGTCTACAACGTGGGGCCAGCTGACATTGGTGGGTTTGTTGTATTGCAATTGCAGACGAATGATCCGGATGGCGCAGGCCCGTGCGTGGCCGTGTCCGATCAGGTACGCATTGACATCAACCGCAGACCACTGGTTACAGTGCCGGCAGATTTCATCGTTTGCGAACCCGCTTCGATTGCCCTCACCGGCTCACTTCAAGGAAGCGCGACAACCGGTTTGTGGAGCGTAGTTGCTGGAGCGGGCACATTGACCGCTACTAATATTGTTCCAGGTTCGCCCATTACCGCCTTGGCAACCTACACGCCCGATGTGAGTGATATTGGAAGTGTTGTCACGTTCCGATTAACAACAAATGATCCAGATGGCCCTTCTGGACCGTGTGTTCAGGAATTTGATGATATCAATATCACCATCAATCGAAGAGCGGCAATTACAGCTGGCATTGACTTGGCACAATGTGCGGATGTGCCGTCAACCGTTATTCTCGGTAGCGTAACGTATGCACCAAACGGCATTGCCTGGTCGATTCAGAGTGGATCGGGTACAATCAGCAATCCGACCATTGACCAACCCAGCTACCTCTTTAATAACCCCTCCGAAATCAACACTACCGTGAGGTTGCGAATGACCGCTCTGGACCCTGATGGTGCGGGTCCTTGCACGATTGAGTTTGATGAAATGGATTTACGAATCAATCCACTACCCGTAGTCGTGTACACTGGTCTTCCGGGATCGATGGCCGAAAACGCAGCCCCCGTTACCCTTACGGGAAATCAGATCGGTGGTTTATTCACGATCTCGCCCTTGACCTCTAACATTGGTAGCACGGTGCAGGCTCCGGTTGATCGCGCGATATTTAATCCCGCTGCAGCCGACCTGGGTTTGAATACGATTCGGTACACATTCACCAATTCAAATGGTTGTACAAATTATACCGAGCAAAATGTGATTGTGAACCCCGTTACTACGGTGGACTTTCTCCTACAGTATCAAATTGGACTTCCTCCATTCCCTTTTGTTCCTCCGGATGGGACCGGTGGTTATGCGCTTTGTTCGGAAGTGGGTTTGATCAAAGTAGTGGGCGTGCCAGATGTCAGCACGGGTCTGACGCCAACGAACTTTGTGGCAGTAGGTCCGGGAGCAGCAATTCTTAATTCAAAACTTTCTCAAACTGGTAGTGACTACTTCATTAATACGTCCGGCATTCCCTCGGATACTTATTTCTTGCAGTACACCTACACAAACTCACTCGGTGTAACTTCGCCACCGTTCATTCGGCCAATTACATTCTATGCTGTGCCCAATGCGGCTATCTTACCACCTAGCAATAATTGTATTGTGGCCGACATTGACTTGCGCGATAATTCAAGCATGCCGGCCCAGAACCCGTTTGGCGGTTCCATTGCCAGATATGATTGGAACTTTGGCGATGGCTCCAGCGCGTTAAACGCTGGCCCCGTTGCCGATCATGATTACAATGCACCCGGCAATTACTCAGTGACGCTTACCGTAACTACTAACCAGCAGTGTTCGGCAATTGCCGTTTTGCCTATTAAAGTTGGTGACTTGCCGGTGGTGAGTTTTGATTGGGCGGCTATCTGCACAAACGATTCAACGAGGTTTACCGATCGGACCAACCCTGGACCGGTTAGTACCATCATATCCTATACCTGGGAATTTGGTGATGGATTTATTCTGGGTCCTGGGCTTGGGAGTGTTCCCGGAGGTACGCACGGTGGTCAAACGTCAGGTACTTTTGCAGACCCCAGTCACAACTATAGCTTAACCGGTATATATTCCGCAACGCTCACCATTACAACAGATGATGGTTGCGTAAATAGTGATACACAGAATGTAGCGATCCTGACCGGAGGTACTAGTGTAACACCAACGAATTCCGCTCCTTATTCACAAGATTTCGAGTCCAACGTGCCTTTTGTCAATGGGGGATGGATACCCGAGGGTCTGAAAACCAGTCCTCCTTTGGCTCCCCCGGTATTTAGTCCGTCTAGTTGGACGTTGAGCACACCTGCTGGTGCTACAATCAATTCGGCTGCAGGTGGTTCCCGATCGTGGTGGACAGGGTTGAATACGCAGTCCTACTTCCCGAACGAGTCCTCTGCCGTTAATGGACCATGCTTCGACCTTCGCCAACTGGATCGTCCTATGATCTCGCTTGACTACTGGTCGGATGCCGAGCGCAATCTGGATGGTGCAGTTGTACAATACTCGACCGATGGCGGGTTGAACTGGGCAATTGTAGGCCCGTTGGCCGGTTTGACGGGCTCACAACGCGATCAGGGTATCAACTGGTATCCCCCGGATGCTACGATTGTCTCAAATCCGGGGCAACAGCTAATTGGTCAGTATGGTTGGACGGATAAGACCGGAAGTTGGAAGAACGCACGATTTAATTTGGATATGGTTAACCCGGTCGACCGCGATCAAGTTCGAATTCGAGTGGCGTTTGCGTCTAACAACGACAATGCCCCGGGCAACACGTTTGATGGCTTTGCTTTTGACAACGTCTACGTAGGTGAAAAACAGCGAACCAACCTGGTTGAACACTTTACAAATTATAACCTCGCAGCAAGTGTGGCGGGCGATACATGGCTGGACAACCGACTGAATGAGCAGTTCCCGCTGCTAGGCGAAACGGACTTCGTAGATATTCGTTACCACATCGGCTTCCCTACGCCAGATCAATTCTATCAAGAGAATTCGAACGATCCTGACGCGCGATCACTGTTCTATGGGGTGTCGCAACCGCCTTCTACCGTTATGGACGGCCGCCTGGACAGCAAGTTTACCGGAAATTTCACCGAGATTACCCGGGTTGAGATCGATCGGAGAGCGTTGGCTGCACCGTTGTTCAAAATAAGAATTGATACGATTGCAACCGGCAACTCAAACACCATTACCCCGGAGGTCGAAGCCCTCTACCTGGGGACAACACCATTTAGTGATCCCTTGTTGATTCAGGCTGCGCTGATCGAAACGCCAGTGACAACGCCAAGTTCCGGTACCTTCCGCAATGTGCTGCGCAAGCAACTCTTTGGAGGTGATGGCGAAACAGTAGCCCTGACGTTTGACCCGATACAGCCTGGCCTTGACACCGCGTCCGTCACACGATCCAGAGCTAACGTTACGATTGATGTACCGGTTCAGAATTCAAACAACCTGTGGATGATTGCTTACGTACAGAATAAACTGACGAAGGAAGTTTACCAGGCGGCAATTTTTAAAGTAACCGGCAAAGCAGGACAAACCATTGTTGGCGTTGATGAAGAGCGACCAAGTGCAGTTGTTTTCCGTGATCTACTGGTTCATCCAAACCCGGCTGATGACAAGTTTGCATTCCGCAGCTACCACGACATGCGTGGCTATCAGTGGAAGATGAGTGATCAACGGGGTGTCGTGGTGAAGCATGGCGATTTCAGTCAATCCATAGATGGTGACACCTGGGTGGAGGTTTCCGAACTGCCGAATGGTGTTTACACGTTGTTGGTGGCCAGCCCCGATGGAGGCACCCTGTTCAAGCGCCTGGTGGTAATGAATCGAAATTAGAGTTACTTCAACTGAACCGAGGCGCTCAATAATTTTTGCAAAATAAAGGTTAAATCAATCGGTTGGTTCGCTGATAGTTTCTCTTCGATTTCAACGATTTCTTTTCGCAGTCCGTCAAGACCGATCAATGTCAAGGTAGGCTTCAGGCGATGAAGCAGCCGCCCAGTAATGGCCGGGGTTGGTTTTTTGTGCAGTTCGGCCAGCGTTTCGTCAATGGCTTGTTTTGCAGCTGCCACCATTTCGGCTATGAAGGCTTGATTTCCTCCGGCAACCTGTTTCAGATAGGTCAGATCGACTTGGGCCACGGGAGGAGATGATATTGCCGGCCCAGCCGCGTAACGCGCCAGAACGTGGCGGAGGTCGGCCGGTCGAAATGGCTTGGAAAGTTGGTCATTCATGCCCGCCTCAAGGCTTTTTTGACGATCCTGTTCACTGGCGTTGGCGGTGAGCGCAATGATGGGCACCTGGGCGTAAGCTCCCCCGGACTGCCGAATCGTGCGGGCGGTTTCGTATCCGTCCAACACCGGCATCTGAATATCCATCAACACCAAGTCGTACTTCTCGCTGGCGAGTTTTTTCAATGCTATGCTGCCGTCACCGGCAATATCGCACGCACAGCCGAGGTTGCGCAGCAAGGTGCTGGCATAAAGTTGGTTGATCTCGTTATCCTCCACGAGCAAAACACGCGCGGCCGATACGGGCTTGATTGGCTCGTCAGCTGCAGGGGAGGACACGGCTACATCATCGGGCTTGCCAATCTCAAAGGGTAGCGCCACGCGAAACGTTGAGCCTTTGTGCTCACGGCTTTCGACCTCGACTGATCCGCCTTGCAGTTCAACCAATTGTTTCACGATCGTCAGTCCAAGCCCCGTGCCACCGTATCTGCGGGTAATGCTGGCGTCAGCCTGACTGAACCGCTCAAAGATGGTTGGTAGTTTGGAAGCCGGTATGCCGATGCCAGTGTCGCTTACTTCGATTAACAGCATCCACTTTTCGGCAGCCGAGTCGCTCTGCAAGGCCAGTCGAACCTGGCCTGCATGGGTAAACTTGATGGCGTTGCTGAGCAAATTGATTAAGACTTGATTCAGTCGGACCGGATCACCAATCAAGACCGTGCCGTTTGCCACGTGGTTGTCGACCAGAAGGCGAAGTCCTTTTTGGTCGCATTGGTATTGGAACGTGGCCACCAGCCCGTCTACAATATCATTTAACCGAAATCCGATTTGCTCAAATCGTATTTTGCCTGATTCCAGGGACGCCACATCCAGAATATCATTGATGATCACTTTCAGGTTTTCGGTGGCGCTGCGAATCGCATCCAGATACTTTCGTTGTTCGTCAAGAGACGGATTTTGACTCAACAGGCTGGCAATACCCGCGATGCCATTGATGGGTGTTCGGATTTCGTGGCTGATGTTGGCCAAAAATTGCTCTTTGGCCCGTTGCGCATTAGCAAGTTCAGCGGCAACTTTTTTCCTTTGCGTGATATCCCGACAATCCAAAATCAGTCCTTCGACATTTTCCTTCCGCTTCAGGTTAACGGAGTTGAATTCAAAATACCGGTAGGAGCCGTCTGCACAGCGGAACTGAAAATCCTCGGAGGCCTCGTACGTTTTGCGAACCATACGCTTGAACTGATCACGTAACTTTGGTAAATCATCGGGGTGGATGAAGTAAAAAAAATTACGCGTGATGAGTTGCCGGTTGGTGTATCCAAGCGTTTTACGTGCGGCATTGTTTTGGTAGTGAATTTCGCCTTCGAACGACACAATCAGGATGATGTCGGCACCTTCGTCCACCACGCTTTGGTAAAACTTGCCTTGCTGGACAAACTTTTTGAGGGGCTGCATTTAAATTCCCAATTGCTCCATCTCCTTCAGGTACCGGTAGATTGTGGACTTGCCGATGTCCAATTTGCGGGCTACTTCCAACACGTTGTTGTCGTATTTATTCAGAAAACTTCGGATAATCCGGTAGATGTAGTGGTCCAGCGGCATTTCGGTTTTCAGCCAGTCTCCAGCTTGCCCTGCGGTGGGAAAGCGGATGTCTTCCCCCTGAAGTTGCTCGCCATCACTCATTACTGCCGCCAGATCTATGATAGACTTTAGCTCACGCACGTTACCCGGGAAGGGGTATTGAATCAATTTTTCGCATGCGGTTTCATGTAGCTTCAGTCTCGGTGTTTTATTTTCTTTCGCGTACAGATCAAGAAAGTGCCGGGCCAATAGGAGTATATCCTGGCCCCGTTCACGCAAGGGGGGCAAATGAACCGGAAGGCCAAGCAGTCGGTAGAAAAGATCTTCGCGGAATTTGCCGGCCCGCACTTCGGCCTGCAAATCGCGGTGGGTGGCCGTCACGATACGAACATCAAGTTTGATTGTTTCGTTACCACCTACACGTGAGATTTCTTTTTCCTGAAGTGCACGCAGCAGTTTGGACTGCATGCCTGGATCCATTTCACCAATTTCATCCAGAAACAGCGTGCCGCCATCCGCCTCTTCAAACTTTCCTATTCTTCGCGACATCGCACCGGTAAACGAGCCCTTTTCGTGACCAAATAACTCGCTTTCGATTAAGTCCTTCGGAATGGCAGTAACATTGACCGCCACAAATGGTTTGTTCTTGCGTTCCGAGTTGTAATGAATGGCTTTCGCGACCAACTCCTTGCCGGTACCCGTTTCTCCGGTAATGGACACGGAAATGTTGGAGCGAACGGCTTTTTCGAGAAGAGCGAAAATCCCCTTCATCGCCTGGCTGGTCCCAATGATACTTTTTTCGAAGTCGTATTTGCCCGCTATCTCTTTTTTGAGATAATCGATTTCGCGGATCAGAGATGACTTATTGCGGGCGTTTTGGATAGCGTTCAGCAGCCGGTCTTTGGTGCTTTCGTCCTTCACGATGTAGTCAAACGCCCCACGCTTCAACAACTCTACGGCAGTCCCGATCTTTTCCTGGGCGGAGACCACGATAACCGATATCTCAGGGTCGAACTCACGGATGGCGGCCAGGAGCTTTTCACCCCCCATGTCGGGCAGGGAATAATCGAGCGTGACGATGGCCGGACGCTGGTGCAACTGATTCAGGCATTCCTGACCGCTCGAAAAGAAGGTCGGTTCAATGTCCGGGTTGAGTTCGACAACAAAGCGAAGAAAACGGGTATACGTTGGGTCATCTTCGACAACGAACAATTTCACCGGTTCCTTTTCGTACATGCGTAATGTTTTCGGCCCGAAGGCAGCTTATGTGGGCAATTTAGTTATTGTTGTGGTTTCAAATCACCTTTCCATTGCTGAACTTTAAGGGAAATTTTAAGCATGGTAAAAGAGTTGGCGGGGCTGTCGAAGGACGAGTTGGAGTTAGTCGTTAAGGCGCCCCTGTTAGTCGGTCTTTTGATTGCTGGGGCAGATGGAACCATCGACCAGAAGGAAATGCGGCAGGGCCTTGATCTGGCCGAGCATCATCTGCAAAAAGCGGCAGGGGAGTATTCTGTTTTCTACCAATCGATAGCCCAGGACTTTGATGAGAAATTCACCATCCTGTTGCAGCAGTACCCCAAAGACGTAAGCAAACGACAGCAGATGGTGGTAAAGGAGTTAGAGAAATTGAACCCGGTGTTGCGAAAAATTGATCCCCGGTTTGCCCGGCCTTATCATCAGTGTTTGTTGGAGGTATCCCGTAAGATTGCCGAATCATCCGGTGGATTTTTGCGCAAGAACAAGGTGAGCCCCGAGGAGTCCACCTGGGTAAACCTGCCGATGATTGCCGAACCGGGGTTGCATGTCTAGATCCTCCGGCTACTCGCCCTTGCCTTTCCAGCTTGTTTTTCTGATGTGGGCGTTGTTCTACATCCAGTTTAATTTTGGTGTTGATCTGGCCTTTTTGGGGATTAAGCCGCGCACACTTGAGGGGCTTCCGGGCATCTTCTTCGCCCCCATGATACACGGCAGTTTACAGCATATTTTAGGGAACACCGCACCCGTGCTCTTTCTGGGGTCCGCCTTGTATTTCTTTTATGGCCGGATTGGGAATACGGTCTTTTTCCGGTGCTATTTTATCACCAACCTGCTCGTTTGGTTGTTGAGCCCCCGGGCCTCCTACCACATAGGGGCCAGTGGGTTGGTATATGGGCTAAGTGCGTTTATGATCCTTTTTGGCGTGCTGCGAAAGGAGTTGGTGCCGCTCTTGCTTTCCATTTTTGTTTTCCTGCTCTATGGGGGCGCCTTCTTTTACGGAGTACTACCAATAGACCCGCGCGTGTCCTGGGAGTCGCATTTGTTTAGCGCCTTGGTTGGAGTCGTTTCGGCCATTACTTTGCGAAAGAAAAAGCGCGTGATGTAATGGATGCTTCGGCCCGAAAAATTCTGAGCGACCTGAAGGCGAAAAAGTATGCTCCGGTATATGTGTTACAAGGTGAAGAAACCTACTATATCGACCTAATTTCCAAATACATAGAAGATCACACCTTAAGTGAATCCGAGAAAGGCTTTAACCAGGTGATTCTATATGGTAAGGACGTGACGATGGCCCAGGTGCTTACCCAGGCCAGGCGCTTCCCGATGATGGCCGAGCGGCAGGTCGTGATTGTGCGGGAGGCGCAGGAGATTCAGGACTTGAACAAGGAGGCAGGATCGAAGCTATTGCTGAGTTATTTGAAAAGCCCGGTACCGTCAACGGTGCTGGTCCTGTGCCACAAGCACAAAACGTTTGATAAGCGAAGAGAAGTTGGGAAAAAGATCGACCAATTGGCTGTGTCGGTGAGTTTTAAGCCGCCTTACGAAAATCAATTGGCTGAGTTTGTATTGGAGTATGCCGCTGGCCGCAGTGTCAAGATCGAGGATCGGGCCGTGAGCATGCTTTGCGAGTTTGTGGGAACCGATTTGCAGCGGCTGGCCAATGAGTTGGAAAAGGTGATTTTGAGTCGTACAGGTGACGAAACCATTACGGCCGACCAGGTGATGGCCCAGGTTGGCATTAGCCGGGAATACAACGTATTTGAATTGCAGCGCGCGCTGGTGCGGAAGGATAAATTGTTGGCGGCCAAAATCGTTCAGTATGTCGAGCGCAATACGCGAAAGAATCCAGTAATCCCGATGGTGGCTTTTTTGTATTCATTTTTCAGCAAACTGATGGCGGCATCACTTTTGGGTGGAGCGGAAGCTTCGTTGGCTAGTGCCCTCAAAATCAGCCCATATGCGGCAAAGGATTATAGTGCTGCTTTGCGCGTTTACACCCCACAAAAACTGGCCGAGAATCTGGCGTTGTTAAGGCAGGCTGACCTTCGCTTGAAGGGAGTGAATGCGGGTGACGAATCAGAAGGGCAAATATTAAAAGAGTTGGTCTTTCGCCTGATGTAGTAGGCGCTTTCAGTTTATTTAGTAGATTTGTGTCCATGCTTACCTGATTTTTTTAAGCATGGTTTTATTTTTTAAACTTTTCAGTACAATAAAATCATCTCATTGCAGTTTCCTCCGAAAATCGGTTGTGCTGCGAATTTGTTTTTTTCTGTTTCTGACCTCAAGCTTGGCCGCGCGTAGCTACGCTCAAGGCACGTTGCAGCAGTCTGACCTCAATCAATATTATCACTCCGCCCTTAATCAGTTCGATCATGCCCAGTACGGGGCGGCACTCGTCAACCTGAATCATTTTCTGGATAAAGTTTCGGCCGCTGACGTTCGCAGGCCCGAGGCGATGTATTTGAAATCATTCTGCGCGCTCAACCTGTATCACCAGGACGCGGAACGGCAGGTGGAAGCCTTTATTCGGGAATATCCAGTCCACCCCCGTGCTTCAACGGCATATTTCGACATGGGTAGTTTTTTTTATCAGCAGAAGAATTACGCCAAGGCACAACGGTATTTCGAGAAGACTGATTTCCGGGCCTTGTCATCCGAACAGGCCACCACCGGTCGGTTTCGATATGGGTACAGCCTGTTTGCGCAGAAGAAATTAAAAGATGCGCTCGTCCCGTTCAGCGCCATCAAAGCGCAGGGAGGTGCCTACGGCCCTGCCTCAAGCTATTATGCTGGATTTATTGAATACGCTGAAGGCGATTATACGAATGCGCTGATCGACCTGAAGCGCGCTGAAGAAAATGACTCGTACAAGCCGGTGGTTCCTTTTCTTGTGGCGAGTACGCTTTACCGGCTGAATAACAGCGATGAGTTACTGGCCTATGGCAAATCGGTGCTTTCGCGTGAATCGCTGAACAACCGCGAGGAAATCGCCTTACTGATGGCGGAAGCCTACTACCGGAAAGGGGAGTATTCATCTGCGCTGGAGGGCTATCGGGCATACGCAGAAGGAAAAGAAGAAAATGCAGATAAGGGCGTATTACTGCGCGCTGGCCATAGCGCTTACCAACTTAAGAATAACACGGACGCCATACGGTATCTGCGTCTGGCGGCTACGTCACCGGATTCCACGGGCTACTATGCTTCCTATTATCTGGGTGCAGCTTACCTCTTACAGCAACAAAAACCTTTGGCCTTTACGGCATTTGAAAATGCCCGCAGGTATGTCAAGGACAGGCGTATGGCAGAGGAAAGTTCATTTCAGTATGCTAAAATTGCCTACGATCTGGGTAAACCCGACCTCTCGATTACTGAGTTTGAAAAATTTCTCAAGGCGTACCCCGCCAGTCCGTATGTCAACGAAGTGAAGGAGTTGCTGTCGCAGGCATACATCAACGCCAACAATGTTAACAAAGCCATTGAATACATCGAGGCGCTCCCCAAGCGAAGTCCGGCTGTTGATCGGGCCTATCAAAAGGCTACTTATCTAAAAGGCACGGAGTATTTTAATAAAGATGATTACGCCAATGCGCTGACTTTTTTTACCAAATCACTCCAATACCCGATTGACCCGGTGTATACGGCTGAGGCCAACTTTTGGAGTGGTGAAGTTCACGCGTTGAACCGAAACTGGTCCGAAGCGGCCAAAGCCTATCAGGAAGTGCTCACCGTGGGTGAGGCGGTGCCGCTGGAATTGCAGATGCGCAATCGCTATGGCCTCGGATACGCTTTCTTCAATCAGCGTGTTTACGACCGCGCGTTGTTCAATTTCAAGGAGTTTGTCAACAAGTCCGGTGCGGCAAATCCGAATTATGCCGATGGCGTGTTGCGCCTGGCCGACTGCCACTACGTAACCAAAGCATATACCGAGGCGATACCCGTCTACCGCAGGGTCATCCAGCTAAAATCGCCCGACTCGGATTACGCCTATCTCCAATTGGGTGTAATTCTGGGCATTGAAAGACGCTATGCGGAAGCAACCCAAGAACTTGATCAGGTATTGAAATTGTTTCCCAAGAGCCCCTATGCGGAGGAAGCTTTGTTTCAACGCGGCCAGCTGGATTTTGAACAAGGTAAGTATGGAGTGGCGGCAGCGGAGTATGGACGCATCATCGCTAATGGTCAGCCCTCCCGGTTCACACCGTACGCTTATAAGCGCAGGGCCGATTCTTACTACAATCTGAAGGATTACAATCAAACAGCGAACGACTACATTGCGCTGATCGACAAGTTTCCGACCCACCCGGTTACTCATGAAGTACTTGTACCACTACAGGAAGCACTCGCTCTGGCAGGTCGTAGCGGTGAGTTTGATCCTTACCTGCAGAAATATAAACTGGCGAATCCCGGAGCGAAAGGAGTGGAGTCAGTTGAGTTTGAAGCCGCCAAAAACCAGTACTTCAATCAGGATTATCAAAAAGCAATCAACAGCCTGGGTACGTATTTGATCAATTATCCCGAGAGCCCGCGGGTGTCGGAGGCGCGCTATTACCAGGCGGAAAGCTACTATCGCCTCAAAGACTTTAGTAAGGCGTTGGAGATATTCAATTCCCTTGCTGGTGATAATTCGTTTAGTCTGGCCAGCCGGGTAACGGCCCGACAAGCCGAATTGGAATACCGGGCAGGTCGGTATGAGCAGGCCATTTCGTACTTCCGCAGAATGTACCGCCTCGCGGTCAACAAAAAAGATATCTACAATGCCAGCAACGGGCTTATGGAGTCTTTCTTTTTTACCGGTCAATACGACTCTTCTGCCTTCTATGCGCAGAAAATAGTAGAGAAAGGCAACGTGAACGCAGGTGCTGAAAACAAAGCTTCGCTTTGGTTGGGCAAGATTGCGATGGCGCGGGGAGACTTTGACTCCGCGAAAGATGAATTTGTTAACACCGTAAACGGAGCCCGCGATGAGTACGGGGCAGAGGCCAAGTATTTGCTGGGCGAGTTGTTTTTTGCTACTAAGGACTACAAACAGTGTTACGAGACGCTGGTGAGCCTCAATAAGGATTTTGCTGACTACCCGCAGTGGGTGGGCAAGTCGTTCCTCTTGCTGGCGGATAACTTTCAGGCGACCGGAGAAGTTTTTCAGGCCCGAGGTACATTGCAATCGCTGATTGACAACTTCCCGCTGCCGGAAATCAAAGAGGCCGCCCGCAAAAAGTTGGATGCACTGCAGAAAGCGGAAGCGCAAAAGCAGGTAACCCCGGCCGATTCAGTGGATAACCAAAACCGGAGATGAGCAGCATGATGAGTCATATCGCGCGAAACAGCCTGGTCCTGTGCCTGGTGCTTACGGTCGTGACGTTCTCTGCGCGGAGCCAGGCTCAGCCAACGCAAGGCGAAATTGAAAGCGTAGAAGTGGTGATTCAGAAAGAACGGCAGATTACATTGCCGCAAGCCGCCCGTAATTTTGATAAAGTGCCTCCTCGGCCGGTTGAGCCGATCAAGCCCGCGATTACCTATGCGTTCCGAAATATTGGCTTCAACTCCGCACTTTACAATCCGGTGATTCGCCCGCTGCGCCTTCAGGATGAAAAGCTTGAGCCGCTGGCCGGAAACTACATCAGTGCCGGTTTTGGAAATTATGTTTCTCCCTTTTTGGAGGGCGCCCTCAACAGCAAGCGAAACCGGGACCGGTTTTATGGGCTGCGACTTTTTCATCAAAGCTTCGGCACCGGCCCGGTAGATGATAAGAACTCCGGTAACGGGCGTACGGAAGTAGGCGCTTATGGAAAATTAATCGGGGAGAAGGCTACGGTCGGTGGGGAAGTTGATTTCGAACAGATCAACACGCATTTCTACGGGTACGTTCCGACTCCCGTTGAGATCAAGGCGGAGGACATCCGCCAAACGTATTCGATCTTTTCCCTTCGGGGCGAGTTGCAAAACAGCAAACCGACTGATTTCAATTACGCGTTGAAAGCCGGGTTCAGCTATCTGGATGACCGTTACTCCGCATCAGAATCGGAAGTGAGCCTGGCCTGGACGAGTGACTACGCCATGAGTAATTCATCGCGGCTGCTGATGAGTGCTGACTATTTCCTCATTAGCCGCCAGGATGAATCGGTTGAGGCAAAGGGCCGTCACCTCTTTAAAGTGCGCCCGATATATGAATTTACTCCGCTGGAAAAACTGATATTGACCGTAGGGGCTAACGTGGTATACGAAAATGATACCCTTGGCAAAGCGAAATCATTCCATGTCTACCCGGTAGCCAATGCCCGCTACATGCTTTCGCCTTCACTTGAGGCTTATGCATCGTTAGAAGGTGACATCGATAAGGTGTCGCTCCATACCTTGGCGCGGGAAAACAACTGGGTGGGTTCCAATATTGGAATCTTTCACACCAACCGATCGCTTGAGTTTGCCGCTGGGCTGCGTGGACGGGCGGGCAGTAAGGTAGCCTTGGCTACCGGTGTGGCATTTGCCAATCTGAAGAACTGGTATTTCTATCAAAATAACCCCACCGATGTCGCCCGGTTTGCTCCGGATTATGATCAGGGGAATGTAACGCGCCTAAATTTGTTTGCCGAGGCGGGTTTAGCCCAAGCCGAGAAGCTGAAAGTTTCGGTGAGGGGAGATTTGTATTCTTACTCAACCGACCAGGTGACGGAAGCCTGGCACAGACCCACGTATAAGGCCAGTTTGTTCTCTTCACTTAATCTTTACAAGAAAATCAGTTTGCAAGCCGACTTCCACGTGATGGGGGGTATGAAGGCGTTTGATCCGATCAACATCCAGACGGTTACACTGGATCCCGCTTTGGACCTCAATGCCCGGGTCAACTACTTTTTCTCGCGCAAGTTTTCGGCCTTTGTCCGCTTCAATAATATCTTCAATAGCGACTACCCGATGTACTTCCGCTACCCCGTTCGGGGTTTTCAGGCGATGGGCGGTGTAACCTGGAGCTTTTAATGATGACGTTATGTTGCCTTAACTTTTGGTTAAAACCGTTACTTTTGTAAGCATACCCGAACCCAACACCTATGGCAGACGATCAAAACAAGAATCCGAACGAAGCCGATGACAATTTCGGCCTGCCGGATATTGAGTATAAGCCGATTGACCGCGCTGAAGAAGCTCCAGCCGCAACGGATGGAGGTTGGGAGACGGCTGAGCCCGAAAAACGGGAGGAGCCGGTGCGCGAAGCCCCTAAGTACTCGTACACACCGCCAGAGGAGCCGTCATCAAAGGCCCCGCTGATCATCGGATTGATTATAGGTGTGATCGTATTGCTGGCAGCTTTCCTGATTTATTTCTACGTGATTAAGCCAGATCAGGAACGAAAAGAGAAAGCCAGGATAGAAGCAGCTGAGAAGAAGAAGCGCGATGACGAAGCGGCTCGGTTGGCCCGTGAACAGGCCGAGGCGGAACGCAAGCGAAAGGAGGCTGAAGAAGCGGAGAAGAACAAGATTCCTCCGGCCGGAACGATCGAGACTCTTTCTGCCCGCACCCAGCGCTACTACGTGGTAGTCGCGAGTGCCGTGGATGGTGACCTGATTATGGATCGCGCCAAGAAAATGAGTGCCTCCGGAGTCAGTTCGAAGGTTATTCCGCCCTTTGGTAAGTGGAAATTCTATCGCCTGGCGATAGCGGATTTCGATACGTTTGCCAATGCGCAGGCTCATGCCGACAGTAAGAAGGCAGAGTTGGGCAACGATTTGTGGGTAATCAGGTACTGATACCTGTTGGCCCGCAATTTGTACCTGGTCTGAACGTTATTTTTATCGACCTGACATTTTTTAAACTGGATATGGTGTTATTACAAATTACAACAGGAGGCGCGGAAGCTCAGCCAGTCGTGGAGCAGTCGCTGTCGGTGCTTGAACTGGCCGTCAAGGGCGGATGGATGATGATTCCCATTGCGCTGAGCTCAGTTGTAGCGATCTATATTTTCGCGGAGCGGTTGCTCACGATCAATAAAGCGAACCAGAGCCCGGACGCCTTTATGGGCAAAATCAAGGAACTTGTCTTGCGTGGCGATGTGAATGGAGCAAAACTGCTTTGTTCCCAGTACAACACACCCATTGCCCGGATGATTGAAAAAGGCGTGTCGCGTATCGGTAGCCCGTTGAAAAACATTGAAGCCTCAATCGAAAACGTAGCGAAGATTGAACTTTTCAAACTGGAAAAGAACTTGTCGATACTGGCTACGGTATCCGGAGCGGCACCCATGATGGGATTTTTGGGAACCGTGATCGGGATGGTGGAGGCCTTCATAGCCATTGCCCAGCAGGAAGGCTCGGTGAGCCCCAAGCTTCTGGCCGATGGTATCTATGTCGCCATGATCACTACTGTGGCGGGATTGATTGTCGGCATTATTGCTTACCTCGGGTACAATTACTTGGTTACACGGGTAAACAAGGTGGTGCACAAAATGGAGTACACTTCGGTTGAGTTCATTGACTTGTTACAGGAACCCCGCTGATCATGAACCTCCAGTCGCGCAACAAGGTCGACACCGCGTTCAGCATGGCCAGCATGACCGACTTGATATTTCTGCTGCTCATCTTTTTCATGCTGACGGCTTCGTTTGTCACGCCTTCGGGCTTGCCGGTGAATTTGCCCACCAGCGTGGCGAGCACTATTGAAGTGCAGAAGGTATCAGTCACGGTAACGAAGGATTTGCAGATTTTTGTGAACGACAAGCGGGTGAACAAGACTACGCTGAAGGATGAATTGAAAAAGGAGTTGGGCGGCCCTCAGGGGGTGGTGGTGCTCCATATTGATGAAAGCGTGCCCACGCGTGAGATGGTATTTGTGGCCGGTGTGGCTACTTCACTGGAAGCCAAGGTATCGATTGCAACCAAGCCGAAATGAGTGCTGAGGAAAAAAAGAACCGAAACGTAGGACTGCTGGTAACGGTGGGTTTCCATGCCGTGTTGGCGGTGCTGTTCTTTTTTTTGATGGCCTGGCGTGCGCCAAATCCGCCACTTCCGGAGTACGGCATTGTGTTGAATTTCGGTATCAGCGATGAAGGTAGCGGGACAATTCAAGAGCCAGAGGCCACCTCACCGCAGGAAGAGACGGCAGCTGAGCCCACTCAGGAGCAGCAAGACCAGCAGGCGGAGCCCGAACAAGCGGAACCGGAAGTAAAACAGGAGAAGGCGGCTGAAGAAGTCCCCAAGACACCCAGCCCGGTCACGGTGAAGGAGGAGAAGAAAGAGGTCAAGAAGGAGGCCCCCAAAGTAACGCCTGAGGAAAAGAAAGAGACCAAGCCGAATACTGAGACAAAAAAAACCGAGTCCAACACCGAAAAGAAGACAACGGAAACTGATCAAAAAACTTCCGACAAAGACGGCAAGCCCACCAATCAGGGGAATGATACAGACAAAAAAGGTGACAAAGGCAAACCCGAAGGCGTGCTGGATCCCAACGCCCAATACACCGGCAAGCCCGGTGGTGGCGGAGGGGGCGATGGTATGAGCCTGAACATGGGTGGCTGGGCGTGGGCCGATGACCCGAAAATCCCCGAATTGCCCGACAATGCGGACGGTCGTATTGTTTTTGAAATCGAGTGCGATGAGAATGGCGACATTACGGGTATCGTAACGAAGGAACGCGGTCTAAGCCTTCAGGCGGAGAAGCTATTGAAGGACGAGATCATGCGTAATTCGCTTGTTCGTACAGCTTCCGGCCGCGCACCTGAACGATCCAAAGGAACCGTGGTTTTCGTGCTGAAAACGAAATAGTTCACCTTAAGCTACATTTATTGTGGTGTGATGATTTTTCTCCCGTGGGGAGACAAATGTCATTTTTTTCCGGCTTGCGCCTTCGTTACTTTCCGATCCTAACAATCAAGTCATGAGGCGACCTTGGCTTGTTTTTTTCCTTGTTGTAAGACCGGTTTTCGGCCTCACCCAATCGCTGACGGCAGAGGAAATCGTGCGTAAAACGGACGAAAACATGCGGGGCAATACCCTGCAGGCGGAGATGGTGATTCGAACCCTTCGACCAACCTGGACGCGGGAGATGGGCGTGAAAACCTGGATGAAGGGGGGTGACTATGCGATGATTCTCATCACCGCTCCGGCAAAGGAAAAGGGTGTCGCTTTCTTAAAACGCACCAAAGAAGTCTGGAACTGGGTTCCGACTTTGGAGCGATCGATCAAACTTCCACCCTCCATGATGTCGCGATCCTGGATGGGCACAGATTTTACTAATGATGACCTGGTCAAGGAGTCTTCCGTGGTAAAAGACTATGCCCACACGCTGCTGGGCGATACACTTATCCGTAACCGAAACTGTTTCATCATTCAGATGATTCCTAAACCGGAGGCAGCCGTGGTGTGGGGCAAACTGAAGATGTATGTCGACAAAGAGAATTTTGTGGAGATGCACATGAAGTTCTATGATGAAGATGGCACGTTGGTCAACGTGATGAATTCCCTGGAGATTAAGATGATGGGTGGGCGCTTAGTACCTACGCGGGTCGAAATGATCCCCATGGACAAAAGAAATCAAAAGACAGAAATTATCTATGTGAACCTGGTCTTCGACAAGCCGATTAGCGATTCATTTTTCACTCTTCAGCAACTCAAAAATCTGCGATGATATGTGGTTGTTGAAACTCGCCTGGAAAAACTTGTGGCGTAACCGCAGTCGTACGCTGGTCACGCAATCGGCCATATCTTTTGCGGTACTGCTATCGGTAACGACCAGCAGTTTGCAGGACGGAGTCTTTGATCACTTTGTGCGCAATATGGTGAGTTACTATAGTGGCTATATACAGGTGCATAAGGTCGGTTACTGGGAGCAACAAATTCTGGATAACGCGGCTGTCCGCAATACAGCGGTGGAGTCCGTTATTGCCAATCACCCGGATGTGAATGCACTAGCATCACGAATCGAATCATATGCTCTGGCCTCCGTTGATGAAATAACCAAAGGGTGCGTGGTCATTGGTGTTGAGCCTGACGCTGAGCCACAAATTACGCAGCTCGATCAGCGGGTTGCGTCTGGCCGGTATTTCGAGCATAACGATCAACGCCCTGTGGCACTGTTGTCGGAAGGCTTGGCCAAGCGGTTGCAGTTGCCCGTGGGGGATACGGTGATTCTTATCAGCCAGGGCTATCATGGTGCTATGGCGGCTGGAAAATACCGGGTAATTGGCCTGGTGCGTTTTGGTTCACCCGAACTGAATGACCAGGTACTTTACCTGCCTCTGCCGGTGGCCCAGGCGTTTTTCAGTGCTGAAAACCTGGTAACCTCCTATGTACTATCGCTGGCTACGGATAAGAACCTTGAACGAACGGCTGCTTCCATTCACCGATCCATTGGACAGGAATATGAAGTGATGACGTGGAAGGAGATGATGCCCGAGGTTGACCAGCACATTCAGACCGATAAGGGTACGATGTATATCATTTCCGGCATATTATATCTGTTGATTGGCTTCGGCATATTCGGAACGCTGCTCATGCTGATGGCTGAGCGAAAGTACGAATTGGGTATGCTGGTGGCCATCGGCATGAAGAAACAGAAACTTATGGTCGTGTTGCTGATTGAATCTGTTCTCAACGTGGTGGTGGGGTGTGTAGCCGGTATGCTGGCCAGTGTCCCCGTGGTTTGGTACCTTCATGTTCACCCAATTCGCTTCAGCGGGGAGTTGGCCGAAGCCTATCAACGGTTTGGTTTCGAACCAGTGTTTCCCGCTTCCACTGATGGTTGGCTGTTTGTTGTTCAGGGCATCGTTGTGCTGGCAATGGGTTTTCTGCTTTCCCTGTATCCCCTTCTTAAAGTTTGGCGATTAGATGTGGTAACGGCCATGAGAAAATGAATATGATGATCAGTATGGCGTGGCGTAACATTTGGCGCAACAAAGTGCGCAGCGTGGTCATCATGATTTCCATTGCCCTGGGACTCGTGGCGGGCCTGTTTATCATGGGCCTTTATGAAGGGGTTTTGAACGATCGGCTGAATACGGTGATCCGGCAGGAAGTCGCTCATCTGCAAGTCCATCATCCACGATTCCAGAGGGATTATGAAGCGGTGTTTTGCCTGGATAGCGCGAGCCGGCTGGTGGAAAGAATTCGATCACTAGAGAATGTGCAGGCCGTGTCCGCCCGCACGGTCGCTCCCGGTATGCTCGCTACGAGCACCGGCAGTGCCGGTGTGCAAATACTGGGTGTAATGCCGGTGGACGAAGATGCAGTGTCCGGACTAAAGCAAAAACTCATCGAAGGAGAGGGGTTTAAAGCGAACAGGCATAACCAGGTGGTGATAGGCCGGAAACTGGCTGATAAGGTGAACCTTCGACTAAACAGTAAGCTGGTGCTCACCTTCACGGATAGTGAAAACAATCTGGTATCTGCGGCTTTTCGGGTGGCCGGTGTTTATCAATCGACCAATGCGCCCCTGGAGGAGCGACTCGTATATGTACACGCAGCCGATCTGAATCGCCTCATGCAAATGGAAGATGCCTGTCACGAAATAGCGGTCTTGCTTAACCGGGATGAGGCGATGACCACGGCTGAACAACAGCTGAACCGGCTTTACCCGAACCTGCTGATCGAAAACTGGCAGCAGTTATCGCCTGAAACAAAACTCATGATTGAAACTACGGACACGTACTCCATCATCTTCATCGTCATCATTATGCTGGCGCTTATGTTTGGCATCATCAACACCATGCTGATGGCCGTGCTGGAGCGTACCCGGGAAATCGGTATGCTGGTGGCACTGGGTATGAATAAGTTACGCTTGTTCATGCTGGTGTTGTGGGAAACGGTAATACTCACGTTGACCGGTGCACCCTTCGGGTTGTTGCTTTCCTGGCTCCTGATTACTCACTTGGGAAATTCGGGGATTGACATCTCATCGATTTCTGGTGCTGCCATGTCGGGTTTTGGTTTCAGTAGTTTGATTTTTCCACGATTTCCCTGGTCCAGCCTGCCCCTGGTTTTGTATATCGTTTGTATCACTGCGCTTTTGGCTTCGCTCGTTCCATCATTCAAGGCGTTGCGGCTGATTCCGGTAGAAGCCATGCGTCAATAAACCTTTATGCACTATGGATACCATTATCGATGCGCACCAGGTGACCAAGACCTATAACCCCAAGGCAATTCCGGTAATGGCCGTAAACGATGTGCACATGCATATCGAACGGGGTGAGTTTACCGCATTGGTCGGCCCGTCCGGTTCAGGCAAGACTACCTTGCTTAACCTGATCGGGGGCCTGGACAAACCCGATACCGGCAGTATTGTGATTCACGGCACTGACATTACCCGCTTGAGTGCCAATCAGCTCATCGACTTTCGGTTGCGGAACATCGGTTTTGTTTTCCAGGCATTTAATTTGATTCCGGTACTATCGGCACGTGAAAATGTGGAACTGATTATGCAGTTGCAGCGAGCACCCAAAGCCGAGATTCGCAAACGCGCAGCAATACTATTTGACCAGATCGGGCTAACAGACAAGATGGACACACGGCCTGCCCAGTTGTCGGGCGGGCAGCAACAACGGGTGGCCGTTGCCCGCGCACTGGCATCACGGCCGCAGGTGGTACTGGCCGATGAACCTACCGCCAACCTCGATTCGAAGTCTGCTTCCAACCTGTTGGACATCATGTCAAAGCTCAATCGCGAGGAAAACATGACGTTTATTTTTTCCACTCACGATCAGCGCGTAATTGAGCGGGCCAGGCGGGTGATCACCCTGGTGGATGGCAAGATTGCCTCGGATACCGCCCGTGTTGATACTTCGCATCGGCATGATGTGTAAACGAATCCGGAATGAAGACGCTGGTTGGTATCGCCTTGTGTTGTTTTCCCCTGCATCTCCTTGCGCAGGACAGTGTGGCGGTGAAACCCTTTCAGGTTACCGGTTACGTTAAGGATATGCAAAGCCTAACGTTCAATAACGATTTCAGCGAACTGATAACCGGCAACCTGATTCATAATCGGTTGAATTTCCGTTTCAAGCCAGTCAAGGGATTTACTGCAGCTATGGAAATGCGAAACCGGTTTTTCTGGGGTGAGGAGGTTAAGTTGACACCTGATTTTCCAGCCGGGCTGAAATATAGTAGCGAGTGGGCGGATTTATCGGTGGCCTGGGTGGAAACCGAAAGCATGGTGTTGTATACCAACATTGACCGGTTGTGGATGGAGTATGCGTCCGATGTATGGAATGTGCGCATCGGGCGGCAGCGCATTAACTGGGGGATCACCACCACCTGGAATCCAAATGATTTGTTCAACACCTACAACTTCCTGGATTTTGATTATGAAGAACGCCCGTCTGCGGATGCCATAAAGGGACAATACATGCTGGGCAGTATGTCGCATCTAGAACTGGCCGTCTCGCGAAGTGGAAGTCCCATCGATAAAACCATTGCCGCTGTGCGGTACTTCACGAATTACAGGAACTATGATCTCCAGTTCCTGGCCGGTTGGTACCTGGATCAGCCTACGGTGGGTCTGGGTTGGTCAGGTAGCCTGGGCAATACCGGGTTTAAAGGTGAAGGGCAATACTTTATCCAACAGGGAACATTTCAATCACAATTCAACTTGGCGCTTGAAGCAGACTATATCTTTTCTAATGGTTGGTACATTTCCGGTGGCGGTCTGTTTAACAGTCGTGGGCTTGATGAACCGGTCGATACCTGGGACGTGACCAGCCTGCAACTTTCCCCCCTTAACCCAATGCCAACGAAATGGAACCTTACGGGTGCATTCAGTAAAGCGGCAACTCCGCTTCTGACCTTAAGCGCGGGTGCCGTTTATGCACCCCGGACGAATCTACTTATTGTGCTGCCTTCAGTCCGTTACAACCTGGCCACCAACCTGGATATTGACCTGGTTTGGCAATCGTTTTTCGCTGAAAAAAATTCGGGATTTGACGCCTTGAGCCACCGGGCTTTTGTCCGTTTTAAATGGAGTTTTTAGACTTATGTGATTCCCAGCCGCTGGCCTGTTTTCCCAGCACTTAACTAACCACCACCAGGTAGTAATTTTTCTTTCCCTTTTGGGCAAGCAGGTATTTGCCGTAGAGCAAGTCGCGGTGGGTTAGTTTTCGCTCAAGGCTGATCTTCTCCTTGTTTACGCTCACCCCGTTGCCCTGAATGGCTTTGCGGGCTTCTCCCTTGGAAGAGTATATGGCCGTGCGCTCACCCAGCAAACTGACCGGATCAACCTCGTGGTCAAACACAGCGCGATCCACTTTAAAAGTCAACGAAGTGTCAAAGGCGTCTTCAATTTCTTCGCCTGTCAACCGCTTAAAATCTTCGAACGAGCTCCCAAACAAGATATCCGTAGTTTCCTGGGCCTTTCGAAGCGCATCGGGCCCATGTACCCGTGTGGTAACATCTTCAGCCAGCGCCTTTTGCAACTGGCGAAGGTGAGGGGCAGCGGCATGTCCTTCGATCAGGGCATTAGCTTCCTGCTGATCCTTCAGGGTGAATTGGCGAAGCAGGTTGGGAGCATCCGCATCGGCCACGTTAAGCCAATATTGATAGAACTGGTAAGGTGACGTGCGCTTGGGGTCGAGCCACACGTTACCACCTTCGGTCTTACCGAACTTACTGCCGTCAGCCTTTTTTATGAGTTGCGTGGTGAGTGCAAAGGCTTCGCCCTGTGCTTTCCTGCGAATCAACTCCGTACCCGTCACGATGTTACCCCACTGATCGGAGCCACCCATTTGCAGCCGGCAGTTCTTGTTTTGGTAGAGCCAGTAAAAGTCATAACCCTGCACCAACTGGTAGGTAAACTCCGTGAAACTTAACCCGCTTTCCAACCGGTTCTGCACCGAGTCCTTGGCCATCATGTAGTTGATGGTGATGTGTTTGCCTACATCGCGAATAAAGTCCAGGAACTTAAAATCTTTGAACCAGTCATAATTGTTGACCATCTCGGCTCCTGATGAACCCTTTGAAAAGTCAAGGAAACGCTCCAGTTGGGATTTCACACAGGCTTCGTTGTGGCGCAAGACGTCCTCCGACAACAGGTTGCGTTCGGCCGATTTACCACTCGGGTCGCCCACCATTCCGGTGGCACCGCCCACCAGCGCGATGGGTTTATGGCCGCACCGCTGAAACTGCACGAGCGTCATAATTTGCACCAGGTGCCCAATGTGAAGCGAGTCGGCCGTTGGGTCGAACCCGATATAGCCGGCTGTTGGCTCTTTAGCCAGCTGTTCTTCTGTGCCCGGCATCATATCGTGAAGCATGCCACGCCAGCGCAGTTCGTTAATAAATGAAGGATTCATCATATCGCGAACGGCAAATATACGCTCCAATTTTGCTTGCGCGACAGTCGGCACTGGCCTTGATGAATGCTTTTATTTGTTCATTTTTGAGCCAATCAAACGCGCATGAAACATCCTGAAGCTCTCGAACTGGTAGCGGAATTCCACCGGACTTTTCACCACCCCATATTGCCTGCCCCGGCCATACCCGATGAACGGAGATGCCGGCTGCGCGTGGCGCTGTTGGCGGAAGAACTAAAAGAGATGGAACACGCGATTGAGCAAAAGGATCTGGTGGGCGTGGCTGATGCGTTATGCGATCTGCAGTACGTGTTGTCCGGAGCTATTCTCGAGTTCGGACTTCAAGATAAATTCAAAGCGCTTTTCGAAGAAGTGCAACGCAGCAACATGAGCAAAGTGTGCCACAGTGAGGAGGAAGCTAAACGCACGGTTGAGTTCTACAAAAAGAAGGACGGTACAGAGTGTTACTACAAGCGCGAGGGGAATAACTGGCTGGTTTACCGCCAGCAGGATAATAAAACGATAAAATCGATCAACTACTCACCGGCCAATCTGGAAGCTATTCTTCAATCTTGAATGGATTCCGCCAGGGTGCGCAGTTCGCTGGCTGTTTTCCGGTCTCCGGCCTGCAGCGCCTTAGTCATTCCACTTTCGGCTACCGTAAGCGCAGCTGCAGCGGAATCAAGCATGGCGGTGAGTTCCGCGCACGGATAGTAACTGGGCAGGTAGTGCGGAAATTGTTCAATGACTTTTTGCAGGCGGCCGAGTGCTTCGGAGGGGTGTGCGTGCAGGTACTCCAGGGCCAGCGCATAATGGTTGAACGGGTCTTGCGGGTCCTGACGGACATACTCTTCCAGCAGCGCGATACGTTCCTTATTCACGATGGAAAATAACGTGTTTTTAACTCGTAAAACATGGTTTGCGTTACAATTTTTCCCTTTATCTTTCGACCCCGTGGCCGGGTGCCACACAAGTTTTTTAAGCCGTTGATTGTATGAAGATTCTGGTTTGTATTACACACGTTCCTGACACTACTTCCCGCATTAGTTTTACTGACAACAACACCCGCTTCGACACGAATGGGGTGCAGTTTATCATTGGTCCATACGATGATTACGCCCTGGCACGGGCCGTGGAGCTGAAGGAGAAAATGGGGGCTACGGTAACTGTGCTCAATGTTGGGGGCGCTGAAACGGAGCCCACTATCCGGAAAGCACTTGCCATTGGTGCCGATGATGCCATCCGGGTTAATGCTGAGCCCACCGATTCGTTTTTTGTCGCCTCCCAAATTGCTGAGCACGCCAAAGGTTTCGACCTGGTTCTCATGGGGCGCGAGTCCATTGACTACAACGGAGGCGTGGTGCATGCCATGGTGGGAGAGATGCTGGGGGTCCCCTCGTTTTCGCCCGTTATGAAATTGGACATTGAAGGCACGGCCGTTAAGATGGCTCGTGAGATTGAAGGCGGTAAGGAATACCTCGAAGCATCGCTGCCGCTGGTGGCGGGGTGCCAGGAGCCCATTGCCGAGTGGAAGATTCCGAATATGCGCGGGATCATGTCGGCAAAAACAAAACCGCTTAAAGTGGTGGAGCCGAAGGCTGTGGACAAAAACGTGGTGGTTCAAAAATTTGAGTTGCCAGCCCCCAAGGGTGCAGTAAAAATGATCCCGGCCGATCAAATGACTGATCTGGTCAACCGGCTGAAGACAGAAGCAAAAGTATTGTGAGACAACCCGTGGCTGTGTAGTTTGAAATATTGATTCTGACAAACCTTAGATTGAGTTTATGTCTGTTTTAGTTTTTTTGGAAAGTGCGGATGGAAAAGTGCGGAAGACTTCGCTGGAAGCCGTTTCGTACGCAGTGGCTCTTGGTAAGCCGGTAACCGCTATTGCGCTGGGCGCAGTTAATGCGGAAGAACTGGCGCTGGCTGGAAAGTATGGTGCTTCCAAAGTGCTGCACGCGAGCGATGAGCGGCTGAACCAACCGTTGGTGAAGGCTTATGCCAGCGTGATCGGCAAAGCCATGCAAGACGAAAATGCCGAGCTGTTAATACTCGCCAATTCTTCGTTGGGTACGCCCGTTGCCGCTAAGGTGGCTGTAAAAACGGGTGCTGCCTTCGTATCCAATGTGGTCGAATTACCGGATACTTCGTCCGGATTTTCAGTGAAACGTAGCATTTACACGGGCAAAGCCTTCGCGCGTGTCGAACTGAAAAGTGGAAAGAAGGTACTGACGCTGCGGAAGAACGCGGCCGAGTTGAAGGAAGCCGGTGGCCAGGCCGAAGTGAAGCCTTATGCTGTGTCGCTCTCGGAGGCTGACTTTAATGCAAAGATTACGTCCACCGAAAAGGCTACGGGCGAAGTGTTATTGCCGGAGGCTGAGATTGTGGTAAGTGGAGGCCGGGGCATGAAAGGACCCGAGCATTGGGGCAAGCTGGAGGAGCTCGCCCACGTGCTGCATGCCGGCACGGGCTGTAGCAAGCCGGTGAGCGATATGGGTTGGCGGCCGCATCATGAACATGTAGGACAAACGGGCGTTAAAGTCGCCCCGCAGTTGTACATTGCCATAGGTATTTCGGGTGCCATCCAACACCTGGCCGGTGTTAATTCTTCCAAGTGTATTGTGGTTATCAACAAGGATCCGGAAGCTCCGTTTTTTAAAGCGGCCGACTACGGTGTGGTAGGTGATGCATTCGATGTGCTGCCTCGACTGACGGAGGCGATCAAGGCTGCCAAATAATTGCTATTTTTAATTCTTAGATCAGAACGTTATCGCAACGCCAAAGAAAATAAAACTCGAAATCCTCGGCCTCTCCAGCAGCCAGTCGCAAAGTGGATCATTTGCACTCGTGTTGGGGGAAGCGGAAGGTAACAGGCGCCTGCCCATCATCATCGGTATGTTTGAGGCGCAGGCCATTGCTATCGAGATTGAAAAGATCATTCCTAATCGGCCCATGACCCACGACTTGTTTAAGTCGTTTGCGAGCCTCTATCACTTTCATGTGGAAGAGGTGGTGATTTCGGATTTGAAAGAGGGTGTGTTTTTTGCCAAGGTCGTATGCACGGATGGGTTGAAAAAGACCGAGGTGGATGCCCGACCGTCCGATGCCATCGCGATTGGCCTTCGTTTCGATGCTCCCATCTACACCTATGAAGCCATCCTGGCGGAGGCGGGCATTGTGCTCACCGATCAGGAAGATGAGGAAGAAAAGGAAAAAGAATCAAAGCCGGAGACGAAGGTTAAAGTGAAGAAAGAGCCGGCCGCCAAAAAGGACGATTACAAAAACTTGAGCGTAGATAAGCTCAAGGACCTGCTGAAAGATGCGATTGATAAGGAGGACTACGAAAAGGCCGCCAAGATCAGGGACGAGCTGAGCAAACGCAACTGATCCTTTTCGGATGGACTACCTGAGGGCACTATTGGGCATTCTCTTCATCATTGCGCTGGCGTATGCGCTTTCGGGTAATCGAAAGGCCGTCAGTTGGCGCCTCGTTGGTGTTGGCATAGTTATTCAAATTGTTTTTGGTCTGATCATCGGCAAGGTTGAATTTGCCCAGCAAGGCTTCGTATACCTCAGCGAAAAGTTTGTAACCTTTCTCGGTTTCGCCCTGAAAGGTGCCGAATTTCTGTACGGTGATCTGGCCAAAAACAGCTCCGGCAACCCGGATGTAAAACACAGCCTGGGGTTTCTCTTTGCGTTTCAGGCATTGCCCACCGTGATTTTCTTTTCAGCCGTTACGGCCGGACTTTATTATCTGGGCGTTTTGCAGAAAATTGTATACGGTTTCGCCTGGATAATGGCCCGAACCATGCGGCTAAGCGGGGCCGAGAGTCTTTCAGCAGCGGCCAACATTTTTATGGGCCAAACCGAGGCACCCCTGCTGGTGCGACCATTCATTAACCGCATGACCAAAAGCGAGTTGCACTGCCTGATGGTGGGCGGAATGGCGACTATTGCGGGAAGTGTGCTGGGTGCTTATGTCTCGTTTTTGGGTGGGGGAGACCCGGCTCAGCAAGCTAAGTTTGCCTCTTACCTGTTGAGCGCCTCAATCATGAATGCCCCGGCAGCGATTGTTTTAGCCAAGCTTTTTTTGCCGGAGACCGAACCAGACAAAATTGACACGTCCCTTAAAGTCAACAAGGAAAGTATTGGTGTAAATCTGGTGGATGCGATGGCCACAGGTGCTGCCGATGGCTTGAAACTGGCATTGAATATTGGCGCCATGCTGTTGGCATTCATCGCCATCATTTATGCTGTGAACTGGATACTGGTTGACTTTATCGGGAACTTCACGGGTCTCAACGAGTGGGTCGTTGCCTCCACGGGCGGAACCTATCAGGGATTCTCGCTACAATATATTTTGGGACAAGTGTTCCGCGTGTTTGCCTTCTGCATTGGAGTCGATTGGAGCGAGTCTCTGCAGGTAGGCAGTCTGTTGGGACAGAAGATGGTAATCAATGAATTTGTGGCCTACCTGGATTTGGCTAACATGAAAGCCAACGGTGTGTTGAGCGAAAAGGCTGTGCGTATTTCCACGTATGCGCTCTGCGGGTTTGCGAACTTCAGCTCCATAGCTATCCAGATTGGCGGTATCGGGGGCATGGCACCTTCCCGCCAGGGCGATCTCTCCCGGCTTGGATTGCGCGCCATGATTGCAGCCTCCCTGGCAACCATGATGACCGCTACCCTTGCGGGGGCACTATTTTGAAATTTTTAACGGTAGCTTCTAGCCTCACCTGCTAGAATGTAGTGCCAAGAATCGGGCATTTGGGCTGTTCAACTTAGGCGTTTTTAACCCTTGTGCAGGTGCCTCGTTTGCTCTAATTTTAACGTTTTACGCTCTGCTTATGAGGTTTGGCCTACCGATTTCGATTGTACTGCTGGCGCTGACGGCCTGCCAGCCCCCCAAGGACAAAATTCCGGATTCACCCATGACACCCCCACCCCAACAAAAGGTGATCGTCTACCAGATGATGACGCGCCTGTTTGGAAATACCAACGCCACCAACAAAACCTTTGGTACACTGGAGGAAAACGGTGTCGGCAAGTTCAGTCACATCAATGCCAAAGCGTTGCAGGGCATCAAGCAATTGGGTGTTACCCACGTGTGGTACACAGGCGTAATTGAACATGCTCTCATGACCGATTACTCCCGTTTCGGTATCCCGACTGACCATCCCGCGGTTGTCAAAGGCAGGGCAGGCTCACCGTACGCCATCAAAGACTATTACGATATCAACCCTGACCTGGCCGATGATGTGCCGAATCGGGTGAAGGAATTCGAAGCGCTGGTCGAGCGCACTCATGCGGAAGGCTTGAAAGTGATTATCGACTTCGTTCCCAATCACGTGGCCAGGCAATACCACTCCGATGCTAAACCAGCCGGAGTTAAAGATCTGGGCGAAGGCGATGACCCGAATGCTGCGTTTAAGCCAACCAACAATTTCTATTACCTGCCGGGCACCTCATTTCAGCCGCCACGCGATCACCGGCTGCCGCCCGACCTGGTCGTGTCCGGTCCATATGCAGAATCGCCCGCAAAAGTGACAGGAAATGATCAGTTTACACCGACACCGGGAGCGAATGAGTGGTTTGAAACCGTCAAACTCAACTACGGAGTCGACATTCAGGGGGGGCGCAAAAACTACTTTGACCCGGTACCCGATACGTGGGTGAAGATGAAGGACATCCTGGTGTATTGGGCGGGTAAGAACGTGGATGGCTTTCGTTGCGATATGGCCGAAATGGTGCCGGTGGAATTCTGGCAGTGGGCGATACCGCAGGTGAAGGCTGTTAATCCGGCCATCGTGTTTATTGCCGAGATCTACAACCCGGATCAGTATCGAAATTATATCCAAACCGGTCGGTTTGATTTTCTGTATGACAAAGTGCAACTGTACGACACGCTTCGGTTATTGGTAAATGGCCAGTCGGCCACTCAACACATAGCCGGCATTCAGCAAAGCCTGCAAGGCATAAACCATAACATGTTGCACTTTCTGGAGAACCATGATGAGCAACGCTTTGCATCACGCTTTTTTGCCGGTGATCCGTTCAAAGCCATCCCGGCTGCCGTGGTAAGTGCAACTATTGATCAGGGGCCCATGATGATCTACTTCGGACAAGAAGTGGGGGAGCCCGGCCTGGGCAACGAAGGCTTTCAGGGCGATGATGGGCGCACCAGCCATCATGATTATTGGGGAGTTCCGGAGTTGCAGAAATGGGTAAACGGGGGCGCCTTTGATGGTGGCCGTTTGAGCGATGAACAAAAGTCCTTACGCCAGTTCTATGGAGACATCCTCACCCTGGCACGAGACAACCCCGCGATTACTGCGGGTGGCTATGCCGATGTAACCGTCCACAATATCAGTCAGGGAAATATTCCGCAAATGGTGCATGCCTTTGTTCGTTTTGCCGGTGATGAAAAGCTGCTGATCGTTTCAAATTTTGCAGATAAAAAATTACCCATTGCGATCAACATTCCCGAGGACGTAGCGGGCCTTTTGCAATGGCAAGGTGACCGAGAATATGTAGGTCGTGACTTGCTGCGTAGCGGAGCCGACATAGGCTTCGACCGCGCTCGCACCGCCAGGTTCGAAGTGCCGGCTCACAGCGCGTTTGTCTTTAAGCTGAAGTAATGATACGCGGCCTTTGTTTTTTTACGGCTCTACTGATGATTACCTGCCAGCCTCAGCCGAAACGAGTTGCACAATGGCCGCACGGGGTGAACTACGAGATTTTTGTACGCGCTTTCGCGGATGGCAATGGCGATGGTATTGGCGACCTGAAGGGCCTCACCTCTAAACTTGATTATCTGCAAGAATTGGGCATTGGAGGCGTGTGGCTTATGCCGATCATGAAGTCGCCCACCTATCACAAGTATGATGTGGTGGATTACAAGAGTATCGATCCGGAATATGGCACTCCGGATGATTTCAAAACATTTGTGAAGGAGGCGCACCAGCGCGGCATACGGGTATTGGTTGATCTCATCTTGAATCACACCGGCTCTGACCACCCTTGGTTCCAGGCGGCACTGAAAGATCCTCAAGGTCCTTACCGAGATTATTACGTATGGGCCGACAAAGATTCGGTAGCTGATCAAATTGCCAAAAAGGAAGTTCAGCTGGACTCTGATAACATCACACAGTGGCATGCGCCAAATGGCGACAGCGCAGCCGAACACTATTACGGTTACTTCTGGGGCGGCATGCCCGATCTGAATTTTGATAATCCCCGGGTGCGCGAGGAGTTTGTGGAAATTGGCCGTTATTGGCTTCAGGAAATGAATGTTGACGGTTTCCGGCTCGATGCTGCGAAACATATCTATCCCACTGACCGCGCTCAGGATAATCATGCGTTTTGGGTTTGGTTTCGAACCGAGATGCAGAAACTCAAGAAGGACGTCTATCTCGTGGGCGAGGTGTATACGGAAGGTGCTCCTCACGAGGTGGCTCCATACCTGAAGGGCCTGCCGGCACTTTTCAACTTCGAGCTGGGGATTTCCATCATTCGCACGGTCAATGCCGGCTTTGACACGCTTGGGCTCGTCAGTAAATACAAAAGTATTGTAGGTCTTTACAGTGAAGCGTCTGGGGGCGACTACATAGATGCCACATTCATTCGCAATCACGACCAAAACCGCACCCTGAGCGAGTTGGGTGGCAACGTAGACAAAGCACGGGTGGCTGCTGCTATTCAGCTAACCTTTCCAGGTACTCCCTACATCTACTATGGCGAAGAAATCGGAATGCTCGGCCAAAAGCCGGATGAGTTCATTCGTGAGCCCTTTCTGTGGGATGAAGCAGGTAAGTCCCCCGTGGAAACGCGATGGGAAGTACCCCACTACTCGACCGATCAAACGGTAGTGCCGCTCGCCAGACAAAAGGGCGACCCGAACAGCTTGTTTGAATTTTATCGCGAGTTGATCGCCTTACGCAATGCCCACCCGGTGCTCACCTACGGCACGTTGGAGCAACCCGGCATTTCGATAGGCGAGGTGGTGAGTTACGTGAGGGCATACGAAGGCGAGCAGCTTTTGGTGATGAACAACGTGTCGGATGTGGAAGTTACGTTCGCGTTACCTCCTGGATTTTCAGAAATTATTTATGACAGTCGAAAAGCAGCTGTGAAACGCGAAAATGAAATACGATTGCCCGCCTGGGGGACCATTATTATGGAGTAAACGACTATGAGCAAGCAACGAGTGATTATTGAGCATGTGCAACCGGTGGTAGATGGCGGCATCTATAGGGCAAAACGCACGGTGGGTGAACGTGTAGACGTTACGGCCCACATCTTTGGCGATGGGCACGACCACGTGCGCGCCCAACTGTTGTATCGCATGCAGGGCAGAAAAAACTGGACCATTCTTCCGCTCCGGCATTTGGGTAATGATGAGTGGCTCGGATCTTTCTACGTGACCGAGCAAGGCATTTGCGAGTTCACGATCCATGCCTGGGTTGATCACTTCGAAACCTGGTATGACGGCATTGTGAAGAAAGCTAAGGCCAATGTGGAAGTCTCCCTGGAGTTGCGTGAGGGCGCCCTGATGTTGCGTCAGTTGGCAGGCACAACGAACAAAGATCTGCTCTTGCTCGCCAAGAAACTGGAGGATACGGAACGGTACCAGGAGTCCGTGGAATCGGTTCTTTCGCAGGCCTTTGCTGAGATCGTGCATGACTATCCGTTAAAAGAGCATGAGACCACAATCGAGTACCCGTATGAGATCTTGGTTGAACGCCAGAAGGCGTTGTTCAGCAGTTGGTATGAGTTTTTTCCCCGGTCGGCCTCGCTGCAACCGGGTAAGCACGGTACGTTTAAAGACTGTCAGAAGCTGCTGCCCCGCGTGGCGGCTATGGGTTTCGATGTGTTGTATTTTCCGCCCATTCACCCGATAGGTAAAGTAAACCGGAAGGGTAAAAACAATAATGTGAACGCGCAACCGGGCGAGCCCGGCTCGCCCTGGGCAATCGGTAGTGATGAGGGAGGACATAAATCGGTGCATCCGGAACTGGGCACGTTGGAGGATTTTCGCACCCTGGTGAAAGAGGCGAAAAAAATGGGAATTGAGATCGCGATGGATATTGCCTTTCAATGCGCACCCGATCACCCTTACGTGAAGCAGCACCCCGACTGGTTTAAGGTGCGTCCCGATGGCAGCATTCAGTATGCCGAGAATCCCCCGAAAAAGTATCAGGACATATATCCGTTCAATTTCGAATCAGACGACTGGAAGAACCTGTGGGACGAACTGCATTCCATTTTCGTCTTCTGGATTGAGCAAGGGGTTTCCATTTTCCGGGTTGACAACCCGCACACCAAGGCCTTTCGGTTTTGGGAGTGGGTTATTGGCGAAGTCAATGCAACGTATCCCGATGTTATTTTCCTCTCGGAAGCCTTTACTCGCCCGAAGGTGATGGCTGCACTCGCCAAAGTAGGATTTCAGCAGGGTTACACGTATTTCACGTGGCGGCCCACCAAAAGCGAATTGATCGAATACATGGATCAATTGGTAAATGGTCCTTCGCGCAATTTCTTCCGGCCCAACTTTTGGCCCAACACACCGGACATTCTGCCCTATCACCTGCAGTATGCGGGTGAGAACAATTTTATCATTCGTTACTTTCTGGCGGCAACGCTATCCAGCAACTACGGTATGTATGGCCCCTCTTACGAATTTAATGAAAATGTGCCGGTGGAAGGCAAAGAGGAGTATCTGAATTCGGAGAAATACGAGGTGCGCCACTACGACTGGAAACGCACCAACCGGATGACGGACATCATAAGCCTGGTCAACCGCGCGCGGAAGGAGAATGAGGCCTTGCAATCCACCTGGAATATCCGTTTTTGTGCTATTGAGAACGGAAACATTATGGCTTATGTAAAGGCTACGGATGATTTGAAGAATATCATTTTGTGTGTGTGCACGATGGACCCGAATAACACGCAAAGCGGATATGTTCAGGTGCCCCGGGATGTACTGCGGCTTGGCGACAAAGTCAACCTCAAATTGCATGACCTGGTTAGTCATGAGCAGTACACCTGGACGCAGGAATGGAATTTTGTGGAGTTGAATCCGCATAAGTTACCGTTTCATTTGTTCAAAGTTGAGATTCATGAATCGAACATGTAAATATGCCAGCGTCAAAAAGTGAATCGTTGTGGTATAAAGATGCCGTCATCTATGAGGTGAGCGTTAGAGCTTTTTTTGACAGCAATGGCGATGGTATTGGCGATTTTCCCGGATTGATTCAGAAACTGGATTATCTCGAAGATCTGGGCATCAACACAATCTGGCTGTTGCCGTTTTACCCGTCACCCCTCAAGGACGATGGTTTTGATGTTACGGATTATTGTGACATCCATCCGGACTATGGCACGCTGAGTGATTTCAAGGCTTTTTTAAAGGAGGCCCACAAGCGTGGTTTTAAAGTGGTGACGGAACTGGTGCTTAACCATACGTCTGACCAGCACCCCTGGTTCCAGAAGTCGCGGAAGGCCAGGGCGGGTTCCCGCTTCAAGGACTATTACGTTTGGAGTGAAACTCCTGATCGTTATAAACAAGCGCGTATTATCTTCTCTGACGATGAATCAGGTAACTGGAGCTGGGATCAGGAGGCCAGGGCGTACTACTGGCACCGTTTTTATCGGCATCAACCGGAATTGAACTATGAAAATCCGGAGGTGCAGTTTGAGATGATTAAGGTGGCCGACTTCTGGATGAAGCTGGGCGTAGATGGGTTCCGGTTGTCGTCCGTTCCTTTTCTCTTTGAAGAGGAGGGCACCAATTGCGAAAACCTGCCTCAGACACACGCCTTTTTGAAAAAGCTGCGCAGCCACATCGACAAGCACTATGACGATCGCGTATTACTGGCCGAGGCAAACTTATGGCCCGAAGATGCTGCGGCTTACTTTGGCGATGGGCAGGAATGCCACATGAATTTTCATTATCCGTTGATGCCCCGGTTGTTCCTGGCCCTTCGAACGGAAGATAGCTACCCGATCACCGATATCATTGAGCAAACACCCCAAACACCGGAGAATTGTCAGTGGGCTATTTTTCTTCGCAATCACGATGAGATTGGTTTGGAGATGGTGACGGAAGAGGAAAAAGATTACTTATTCAAAGCCTACGCTTCGGACCCGAATAACAAACGCAACATTGGTATTCGCAGGCGACTGGCGCCTCTGATGGCAAACGATCGGAGAAAAATTGAATTGCTTTACACCATCCTTTTTTCCTTGCCGGGCACTCCGGTAATGTACTACGGGGACGAAATTGGAATGGGGGATAATGTGTATCTGGGCGACCGCTATGGCGTGCGCACGCCCATGCAGTGGAACATGAACATCAACGCGGGCTTCTCTGCCGCTAATCCACAGAAATTGTATCTGCCGATTATCTCAGATCCGGTCTACCGGTACGAGTCGGTGAACGTGGTGGCGCAGGAGGAAAACTCGTCTTCCCTGTTGTGGTGGGTAAAACATGTACTGGCCATGCGCAAACGGCTGAATATTTTCGGCCGGGGAGATATGAAATTCATCGACAGTTCGAATGCCAAGGTACTTTGCTTTGCCCGTTCAAATGACGGGCAGCGGGTTATTGTCGTGGCTAATCTGTCGCAGTTTTCGCAGTCTACCACGCTGGATCTTCGGGATTTTAAAGACTGTGATATTACCGAAGTATTCAGTCAGAATCGTTTCCGCAGTGTTGAAGAAGGCGAGTACCACATTACCATTGGACCCTACGGCTATTTCTGGTTTCAGGTAGATGATACCGAGAGGAAGGACCAAGCGCAGGAGGGTGGCGAACTGCAGCTGTTGAAGACCGATTCCAGCTGGGAGAGGCTCTTTAACAACTACAACGAAGTGCGCGTGCTGGAACGAAAAATCTTTCAGCCGTTTATGCGCAAGTGCCGCTGGTTTGGGGGCAAAGCGAAGGTGATCAGTAAGCTGGCGGTGCACAAGGTGGTGCCGGTGAAGGTAGATGGCGATACGCATTACCTGACCATTATTGAAGTCCACTATGTGCAGCGCCTGCCGGAGCTATACTTCCTGCCGATATGCTTTGTGCCCACAGATACGATTTTTGACAAGGGCGAGTACACTGCGCAAAGTGTAGTGTGCCGGGCTGAAGTTCAGGGCAAGACGGGATTTGTGGTGGACAGCAGTTATGTGCGCAGTTTCCGGGATTTCATGCTTAGCAGTATGGAAAAGAAACTTCGCTTAAAAGATCAGGAGGGAACACTGGAGTTCAACTCGAGCGTTTACTCGAAGATAAATGTCGATCACATCGACTCCAAGATTTTGAAAGCCGACCAGAGCAATACGGCCATCATCTATAACGATCAGTATTTTTTCAAGTTTTATCGAAAGATCGAGAAAGAGATCAATCCCGACCTCGAGATTGTGCGGTTTTTGTCCGAGAGCACGAGCTTCCGCAATTCACCTAAGTATGCGGGCAGTGTCGAGTACCGGGACATTGAAGGGAAGACCTACGTATTCGGACTATTGCAGGAGAAGGTCGACAATCAAGGAGATTCCTGGGGCATGACGATTGATTCGGTGGGACGTTTTTATGAGCGGGCACTGGAAAAAGCCCGTAAAGAAAAAGTGCCCAAACTGTTGAACCGTTCGGCTATTCATTTTGAAGATGCGCCCGAAATGATTCAGGAACTGGTGGGGCGTGGTTTTTATGAACGCGTGGTTCGCCTGGGGCAGCGCACGGCTGAAATGCATCTGGCGCTGGCCTCGGATTCGGCCAACCCGGCTTTCTCTCCCGAGTATTTCACCCCGAATTATCAGCGCTCGCTGTACTCGTCACTGCGAAAGCTGGCTAAGGACCGATTGCGGCTGTTATCGAATTCGTTGTCCAAGCTGAATGCAGAGACCCGGGAGTTGGCCGAAAAAGTGTTAGCTCTGGAGGATAGCATTTTGGAGTGCTTCAGTGAAATTTATACCACCCGCATCCAGGCCATCAAAACGCGCATCCATGGTGATTATCACCTGGGTCAGGTATTGTTTACGGGGAAGGATTTTGTGATCATTGATTTTGAAGGCGAACCAGGCTTTAGCTTCAGCGAACGAAGATTGAAAAAGAATCCCCTTAAAGATGTCGCGGGCATGATGCGTTCTTTCCATTATGCCGCTTTTGGCAAGATTTTGCTCAATGAAAACTATCGGGCACAGGATATGGAGTTTCTGGAGCAATGGGCCGAGCAGTGGCAACACTACGTGAGCCGCTTTTATATGGGCGCCTACATGGAACGTATGGGGTGGGATAAAGACCTGGCCCTGGAAAACGAAGTGCTCATTCGTACTTACCTGATTGAAAAAGCCATTTACGAACTGGGGTATGAGTTGAACGGCCGACCCGATTGGGTAGCGATTCCACTCCGGGGCATTCATTATCACATGAGCCGCTATTTTTTGGCAAAAGAAGAACGAAAAAAGAAGTGAACAACTAATTCGCCATCATGGGAAAAAAGGCATCGAAGAAGGCAGAGGAAATTAAAAAGACGGATGATGTTTGGGAATCACCAAGCCTGATCACGGATTTTGATATTCATCTTTTCAGGTCCGGTAAGCATTTTCGTTTGTACGAAAAGCTGGGGTCGCACCCGATGGCTTACAAGGGCGAGCGTGGCACCTATTTTGCCGTGTGGGCGCCCAACGCCCAGGCTGTTTCGGTGATCGGAAATTTTAACTACTGGAGTAATCATCAGCACAAGTTGAATCCGCGCTGGGATGAGTCGGGCATTTGGGAAGGATTTTTTAAGGATGTTGGACATGGCGAAGTGTATAAGTATGCTATTTTCTCCAACACGGGCGAGTACCTTGAAAAAGCTGATCCGTTTGGTGTATTCTCCGAAACGCCTCCCAAAACGGCCAGTATCACGTGGGATCTCCAATACGAGTGGAAGGATGACGACTGGATGGATCAACGGAAGCGGAATAGTGACCATCAAAAGGCAATTTCGGTGTACGAGGTACACATGGGTAGCTGGCGAAGGAAGGTGGAGGATAATAACCGATTGTTAAGCTACCGGGAATTGGCAACGGAATTGGTCTCCTACGTGAAGGAGATGGGATTTACGCATGTCGAGTTTTTGCCGGTCATGGAGCATCCTTTCTTTGGATCATGGGGGTATCAACTGACCGGATACTTTGCGCCCAGCAGCCGCTACGGCTCGCCTCAGGAGTTTATGGAGTTGGTAGACGCTTTCCATCAGGCCGGAATAGGGGTCATCCTCGATTGGGTACCTTCTCATTTTCCGGGCGATGCACATGGCCTGTACAATTTTGATGGCACACATTTGTTCGAGCATGCCGACCCGCGCAAAGGGTTTCACCCCGATTGGAGCAGCTATATTTATAACTATGGGCGTAATGAAGTTCGCTCATTCCTGATTAGTAATGCAGTTTATTGGCTCGACAAATTTCATATTGACGGGCTTCGTGTCGATGCGGTGGCCTCGATGTTGTATCTCGACTATTCACGAAAGGCTGATGAGTGGGTTCCTAATGAATATGGCGGCAACGAGAATTTAGAGGCGATTAGCTTCCTGAAGGAGTTTAATGAGGTTGTGTACGGAGAGTTTCCGGATGCCATGACGATCGCGGAAGAATCAACCGCTTTTGCCGGTGTATCAAGACCAACGTATGCAGGCGGTCTGGGTTTCGGGCAGAAGTGGATGATGGGCTGGATGCACGATACCCTCAAATATTTCAAGCGGGATTCCATTTACAGGAGGTATCATCAAAATGATATCACCTTCAGTATTATTTATGCGTTCACAGAAAACTTCATGCTGCCCTTGTCGCATGATGAAGTGGTGCACGGAAAAGGTTCCCTCTTGGGTCGCATGCCGGGCGATGAATGGAATAAGTTTGCCAATCTGCGAGCAATGTTTGGCTATATGTTCACTCACCCCGGCACTAAGTTGCTGTTCATGGGCGGTGAATTTGGGCAGTCGGGCGAGTGGAACCATGACCGCAGTTTGGATTGGCACTTGCTGGATCATGCCTACCATCGCGGTGTGCAGCAGGCGGTTAAAGACCTGAATGCGTTGTACAAGGCAGAGCCCGCACTTTACAAGTATCCCTTCAGCGGACAGGGGTTTGAGTGGGTTGATTATAACGACCGCGATAACAGCGTACTCGTTTTCTTGCGAAAAGCGGATGACCCGAAAGATGCCCTGCTGGTTGTTTGCAATTTCACGCCACAAGGCCATCACCACTACCGCCTGGGGGTCGACTTCCGGGGCACCTGGAAAGAAGTTTTCAATTCCGACAATCTGAAATATGGCGGAAGTGGTGTGCTGAATCAGGGTTTGTTGTATACCACGCCCGTCAAATACCATAATCGGAATTATTCGATAACGATTGAAATGCCTCCGTTGGCTGTTAGTGTCTTCAAATTGGAAGAGGAACTGGCCGAGTTTGATATCGAATAGGCAGTTGGGTACCTTACCGAGTTATTTTTAAATCAGCTATTGGGCATTTGCACATGAGCAAGGACCGTTACATCTGTATTCACGGGCACTTCTATCAACCACCGCGCGAAAATGCGTGGCTGGAAGTAATTGAGCTTCAGGATTCAGCCCATCCCTACCACGATTGGAATGAACGCATCTCGGCTGAGTGCTATGCGCCAAACGGGTACTCCCGGATTTTGGGGCAAGACCACGTGATCAAAAACATTGTTAATAATTACACCCGTATCAGTTTCAATTTTGGTCCTACGTTGCTCTCGTGGATGGAAGAGTATGACAAAGCGGCCTACGAAGCTGTTCTCGAAGCAGACCGGGAGAGTATGAAGCTCTTCAACGGCCACGGCTCAGCTATGGCACAGGTGTATAACCACATGATTATGCCGCTGGCTAATAAGCGGGACAAAGATACCCAGGTCGTGTGGGGGCTTCGCGATTTTGAGTTCCGGTTCAAGCGAAAAGCGGAAGGGATATGGCTGGCGGAGACGGCCGTGGACATCGAGACGCTTGAAGTTCTGGCCGATCACGACATCAAATTTACCGTGCTGGCTCCGCGCCAGGCACGTGCGGTCAGAAAAGTGGGGAACGAGGATTGGACTGCCGTAAATGATCAGTCGATCAATACCCGGGTGGCCTATCGCTGCCTGCTGCCGTCAGGACGCAGCCTGGTGCTTTTTTTCTATGATGGTCGTGTTTCCCAAGGCGTGGCCTTCGATGGCTTGTTGAACGATGGCAAACGATTTTCAGATTCTCTGCTGAACGCCTTCAACGGAGAGGAGGGGCCGCAGCTGGTGCACATCGCCACCGATGGCGAAACCTACGGGCACCACCACAAACATGGCGATATGGCCCTGGCATTTTGCCTGGATACAATCGAGAAGGGAAAGAAGGCAAAACTGACGAACTATGCGGAGTTTTGCGAGAAGTTTCCGCCCCGCTATGAAGTGCAGATCAACGAAAACAGCTCATGGAGTTGTGTGCACGGTGTGGAACGGTGGCGCAACGACTGTGGCTGCAACTCCGGCAAAGGATATCACCAAAAGTGGCGAAAGCCATTGCGCGAGAGCCTCGATTGGCTGAGGGATACCGTTACGGAAGTATTTGAACGCGAGGGATCACTCATTTTTCGTGATCCATGGGAAGCCCGAAACGAGTATATCAGCGTTATCTTGAGACGCAATGATGATACGATCAGGAAATTTCTGAAAGACAATGTGGTAACCGATGCCAGCAGCACCAAAGTGCTGAGGTTAATGGAAATGATGCGCCACAGTATGTTGATGTATACCAGCTGTGGGTGGTTTTTTGATGAGGTTTCCGGCATTGAAACCACCCAGGTGATGCAGTATGCCTGTCGGGTGATTCAGCTGGCCAGTCAGGTGGGGGGCTCCGACCTGGAGTTGGAGTTTCTGAAGAAATTGGAGTTAGTGCCGAGCAATATACCTTCGCTCGGCAATGCCGCTGCCGTATACAAAAAGTACGTGTTACCGGCTCGCACCAATCTGCAACGTGTAGGTATGCACGTGGCCGTGTCTTCCCTCTTTGAGGAGGAGGCTGATACGCTGACGATTTTTAATTATACCACCCACAATGAGTCATTTGTGAAAAAGGAGGCGGGTGAGCAAAAACTCGCACTTGGTATTACGCGCGTGAAATCCCTGGTGACCCGGTCTGAAAAGAAGTTTGCTTTTGCTGTAATCTATCTCGGCAAGCACAACATTATCGGAAATATTTCCATCGACATGGCCCCCGACCGTTTTGCCGGCATGCAGTTCCGGATGGTAAAGGCTTTTGAAGAGGGTAAACTGGGTGATGTGATTGGCGTGATGCAGCAGTATTTCGGTCCTGAGAAGTATACCCTTTGGCAGTTGTTTAAGGATGAGAAACGAAAGATTCTCGACTTGATCACTCAGCAAAGCATGGCTGAACTGGAGGCGTCTCTCCGAAGAGCATACAATCAGGATTACCTGTTGATCAATGCGCTGGCTACCAATGAGATTCCGATTCCAAACGCCTATCGCACCACATTTGAGTACATCCTGAATGCCGACTTGCTTAATTGTTTCCAACCGGAGCGCATCAACATTAAGGATGTGGAACGGATTTCGGCTGAATTGATCAAATGGGATCTGAAAATTGAAGACCCCAAGAAACTGGCACGCCTGGCCGGTGAAAGCATCTACAAAGAGCTCAGACGTATCAGCAGTGAACGCGAAAATGTGAAAAGAATCCAGCGACTAAACCGACTTTTTCCGCTTCTTCAACAATTCCAACTGGAACCGAACTTACACAATACCCAAAACCTGTATTTTGAGATCGCGGGTTTGTTAAAAGAGAAGCAAGGTGAGAGTAATGACGAGTGGATGACTCAGTTTAACCTGCTTGGCGATAATCTCGGAGTAAAAGTAGAGCTTTAAACCATCTCCAGCTTTAACTGCACCTTTTTATCGAGGTAGTCCCACACAAGGCTGCTCGCCCCCAGGATAGGGGCCGCCTGATTTTGCAGGCCCGATGGCAGCACTTTCACTTTACCGCGGAAAAGCGGCATTAGATTTTCTTCCATGTGCCGAATGGTGGGCTTAAAGATCAGGTCACCCGCCTGCGATAGCCCTCCGAACAAAAAGATTGCCTCGGGGTCGGTATGCACGACTGTCTCCGCGAGCTTCATACCCAGTATACGGCCCGTGTACTCAAACGCAGCACGCGCCACAATATCGCCCCGATGAGCGGCTTCCGTGATCATCTTCGTGTTCAGGTTATCAAAGGAAATGCCACGTAGTTCGCTGTTCTCCAGATGATCGGCCAGTAACTTGTAAACCGTTCGCTTGATGCCGGTAGCGGATACATAGGTCTCGAGGCAACCACGCTTACCGCAATTACAGAATCGGCCGGTAGGGTTAACGCTGGTGTGTCCAAGTTCCCCGGCAATGCCGTGGTGGCCGTTCAGCAGAATGCCATTGCAGACAAAACCGCTGCCAAGCCCGGTGCCGAGCGTAATCACGACAAAGTCCTTCATATTTCGGGCATTTCCGTAAATCATTTCACCCACGGCAGCCGCGTTGGCATCATTGGTTAAGATGCAGGGGACATGAAATTCATCGGTGAAGAGCTTGGCCAATGGCAGCACGCCTTTCCACTTCAAGTTCGTTGCCCGCTCAATATTGCCCGTATAATAGTTGCCGTTGGCCGCACCGATACCAATGCCCACGAGTTTGTGGTCGCTGTTCAAGGTGCGGAGTGAATTTCGCACCGCCTCGGCCATGGCCTTGAAATAATCCTCGAACTCCGCATAGTCTGTGGTCCGAATAGTGCCCTGGAAAAGGACAGTGCCTTCCCGGTCAACGAGTCCAAACTTGGTATTGGTTCCTCCGATATCAACGCCTGCGGTGAATTCCTTCATGGGCCGTATGTTTAGATCGATAAGATTTTCGCTATGCGTAAAGACTCACTGTTTATTTCGTGAATGTGGTCGACAATCATGCTGAACGGGTTGTACACCATCTCACCTCTGCGAATGCCAACCATGACATCCGTCTCGCCCTTCAGCAACCCTTCGATAGCCGCCACGCCCATCCGGCTCGCCAATACGCGGTCGAAATACGTAGGCGATCCCCCACGTTGCAGGTGGCCCAGAATAGTCACTTTTATGTCGAAGTAGTTGTTTCGTTCGCTGAACTTCTTCGCTAACTCCATCGCACCGCCCAACTTGCTGCCTTCGGCTACTACCACCAGGCTTGATTTCTTGTTGGTTTTTCCTCCGGCATCCAGCTTGTTGAACAACTCATCCATGGTGGTTTGGCTGTCCTCGGGAATGATAATCGCGACTGCGCCACCGGCAATGCCGCTATTGATGGCGATGTAGCCTGAGTTGCGGCCCATCACCTCGATAAAGAACAGCCGGTTGTGCGATAATGCGGTGTCGCGAATTTTGTCAATCGCCTCAACGGCCGTGTTGGTTGCCGTGTCGTAACCAATGGTGAAGTCAGTGCCCGGCAAGTCATTGTCAATGGTGCCGGGAATACAAATCGCGGGAATACCATATTCCTGATGAAAGTAGTGGAGACCGGTGAATGATCCATCGCCACCGATTCCCACCAACGCGTCAATCCCGTTTTTCTTCAGGTTTTCAAATGCGCGGGCACGGCCTTCTTTTGTACGAAAGGCCTCGCTGCGGGCCGTCTTCAAAATCGTGCCGCCCCGTTGGATGATGTTGCCCACAGAACGTGCTCCGAGTTTCACGATTTCGTTTTCAATCATGCCTTCGTAGCCGCGCATAATGCCGAAGACCTCTTTGTTATAGTAAATGCCGGTGCGCACTACGGCACGTATGGCGGCATTCATGCCGGGGGCATCGCCACCGGACGTGTACACGCCAATCTTTGAGATTTTAGAGCTCATGAAAGCACTCATAACCGTTAAAAATAGGCCTTAGGAAACAGAATACAAGGGGTGTAGATCAAACAGGGGATTTCAATCGTTTGAAATAGTTGATTAAGCCATTGGTGGAGGAATCGTGGGTGGTTACCTCACCGGCAGAAGTGAGCTCGGGAAGGATTTTCTTGGCCAGTACTTTTCCTAACTCAACGCCCCATTGATCGAAGCTGAAAATGTTCCAAATCACACCTTGAACAAAGATTTTGTGTTCGTACATGGTGATCAGCGATCCGAGCACGCGTGGGGTAAGCTGCCGGAACAGGATCGAGTTGGTGGGTTTGTTGCCGGCAAATATCCGGTAGGGCACGTGGAACTCAAGCGCTTCTTCATCCATGCCCGCAGCGCGCAATTCGGCCTCCACTTCTTCGGCTGTTTTACCTTTCATCAGGGCTTCGGTTTGGGCAAAAAAGTTTGAGAGTAGCTTTTCATGATGATCGGCCACTGCGTTGTGGCTGACTACGGGGGCCAGAAAATCACACGGGATCAGATGTGTGCCTTGATGGATCAATTGGTAAAATGCATGCTGCCCATTGGTGCCGGGCTCACCCCAAATGACAGGGCCTGTGGGATAATCAACGGGGTGCCCGTTACGATCTACTGACTTGCCGTTGCTCTCCATGTTGCCCTGTTGGAAGTACGCGGCAAAGCGGTGCATATACTGGTCGTAGGGGAGTATGGCCTCCGATGTGGCACCAAAGAAATTGGTATACCAGATGCCCAGCAGACCCAACACCACCGGAATATTTTTGTCAAGAGGCTGCGTTCTGAAGTGCTCATCCATATCAAATGCGCCCTGCAGAAGTTCTTGGAATCGTTCAAAACCGATGGTGCAGGCAATGGGCAATCCAATAGCCGACCACAGGGAGTAACGGCCGCCTACCCAATCCCAGAACACAAACATGTTTTCCGGTGCGATGCCGAAGGCCGTCACGGCTTTGCTATTGGTCGAAACCGCCACAAAATGACGCGCCACATCACCGCGGCCTCCGGTGGCCTCCAAAAACCACCGCTTGGCCGATTCCGCATTCGTCATGGTTTCCTGCGTGGTAAATGTCTTCGAGGCGATAATGAACAACGTGGTCTCCGGGTTTACCCGCTTCAGTGTCTCGGCCAGGTGCGTACCATCAACGTTGGACACGAAGTGAGGTCGTATGTGGCGATGATAAGGACGAAGCGCCTCGCACACCATCAGCGGCCCGAGGTCCGATCCGCCAATACCGATGTTGACAATATCGGTAATCTCTTTTCCCGAATATCCTTTCCAGGCACCACTCAGGAGTCCATCTGAAAAATTCCTGATTTGGTCCAGTACCCGGTTGACTTCCGGCATCACATCTTGGCCGTCCAGCACCATAGCCCGGCCGCTTTGGTTGCGCAGGGCCACATGCCACACCGCGCGAGCTTCCGTCTGATTGATTTTTTCTCCATTGAACATTGCCTGAATGGCATCCGGCAGCTCGGTTTCCTCGGCTAAGCGCTTCAGAAGAGCGAGGGTGTCGGTCGTCATGATGTTCTTTGAAAAATCAACCAGAATGTCGGAGAACGTAAGGTGTAGTTTTTCAAAACGGCTTGGATCCTCTTCGAACAAGTCGCGCATCGTTGTGGCCTGCATCTCGAGGTAATGCTGCTGCAGGGAAACCCACGCCTGCGTTTCGGTCGGATTATGATTAGGGAACATAGACAGATTTTCCGGCAAGATAGCCAGTGATACAGATCGAAAAGAAATGGATCAGGAAAAAACGGATTAACCGCCAACTACCTTGCGCAGATTGGCGACCAGGCCTTCCCACAAATCTTGCAGCTCTTCCAGATCATCAAAGTCGGAATAGTCCATCACCTTGAGGAAGGTGGTTTGTGTAAGTTCGTTAACCTCTAGCCGAAACTCCACATAGGAGGGATCGTTTTCGTCTTCCGCACTTTCCGGCAGGTATTCAAAACGTGCAAAATGATTGAGCCGGTGGCCGGCCATTACGGCTTTATGTTTTTCGTTTTCCCACTCGAACGTGAAGATTTTTTCCGGTGTAATCGTCACGTCATCGGCAAACCACTCGGCCAGGCCGCTGGCCGTTTGAATATATGGGTACAGCATTTTGATCGAGGCATGCACCTCGAAATCAGCGGTAAATAATTTTTTGCTCGGTGTCTCGGCCATGGTGGCTCAATACTGTTTCAAAGTAATGGATTTTTACGGAAGCGCAAAAAGCTTTTTCGAGGGTGATGCGCGAAGCGCTCTGACATCCGGGCCTGAGTAGCGAGGGGGGGAGTTGAACCCCCGACCTTTGGGTTATGAATCCAACGCTCTAACCACCTGAGCTACCTCGCCTTGCCGCAAAGAGGGCGCAAACTTACAAACTTTTGGCAATTTAGAAACCAGTGGGATGCCCTATTGGGCGGGGCAACGCTTCATTTGGCCCCGTTTTTGCCTATCTTCGGCCGCCTCATGAAGAAAATCGATAAACTGATTTTAAGCTCCTTTCTCGGGCCGTTCTTCGTCACGTTTTTGGTCGTGGTGTTCATCCTGTTGATGCAAAACATGCTCAAGTATTTTGATGACATCATTGGCAAAGACCTGGGGTGGGATGTTATCGCGTTGCTGTTCTTCTATTTTGCCGTGTTCATGGTTCCGTTTGCCATGCCGCTGGCGGTATTGCTCTCCAGTCTGATCACGTACGGCAACCTGGGGGAGCATTTTGAGCTAACAGCTGTGAAAAGCCTGGGTATTTCACTTACCCGGAGCCTGGTGCCGATTGGGGTGTTTGTTGTACTGTTGGTTGGTGTGGCCTTCTATGCCAATAACTACCTGGTGCCGAAAGCGGCATTGGAGGCCTACAGCCTGATTTATGACATCAAACAGAAAAAGCCTGCTCTCGACCTGCGTGAAGGTGCCTTTTATAATGGTATTCCGGATATCAGCATAAAGGTTAACAAGAAGTATCGCGATGGAATCTCACTGAAGGATGTCATTATCTATGATCATCGTGGCCGGCTGGGGAATAAAGAGGTAATCATTGCTGATTCGGGCCGGATGTTTACCATGCATGGTGATCAATACCTGAAACTGGAGCTGTTCAACGGCTACAATTATTCCGAAGGCACGTCTTCAAATGACATCAACATGGTGGGGCAGAATTATAATGAAGAGACGTTGCGCAAGACCGCTTTTGCCCGGTCGGAGATGATCTTTGATCTGTCGTCATTCAACTTAAATCGCACGGAGAAGAAATGGTTTCAAGGTAATCGCATCATGCGGAACCTGGGCGAACTGCAGCGCGACATGGATTCCGTTTCCTGGCAGATGAACGATCAGCGTTTAGGTGTCTACCAAATTGGCCAATCGATGTTCAGTTACCACCTGAAACGGGATACCGTGCCCCTGTCAGCCGATCTGCGTTTTTTTCGCAGACAGAAAGATTCCCTGTTTCGGGCCCGCGCGGCCCGTGAACAAGCCGCTAACGATCCCATCTATCCGGTGGCGGTTGTGGATTCTTTAACACCCCCTGCGACCACGCAGCAGGCCCAACCTGAGACACGCTTGCTATCCGCCAGCATAAAGAACCTGACTGTACCCGGTGGTGAAACCAGTCCCTCGACTGATCCGGTGAACCCGGCTATCCTGGATTCGATTTTTGGCGCGCCTTTTTCCCGCGACTTGCACACCCAGGCGCTCAATAATATCCGCGTGGTGAAGAGCCAGATGGCTAGTTCGCTGTCGGTGGCCGAGTCGCAGGACCACGAATACCTGGTGTTTCAAATTCAGTGGCACAAGATCTTATCCAGTTCAGTTGCCTGCTTCGTCATGTTTTTGATTGGCGCTCCGCTGGGTGCCATCATCAAAAAAGGGGGACTGGGTATTCCCGTAATTGTGTCCATCTTTTTCTTCATCATTTACTACGTTATGGGCATTACGGGCGAGAAATGGGCCAAACAGCACTTGGTGAGTGTTCCGGTAGGAGTTTGGATGGCCAATGTTATCTTGTTGATAATCGGGCTTTTATTTTTGAGGCAGGCCCGGGTTGATGCCCGCCTGTTCGATTCTGACTTCTATCTGGTGGTCTGGGATAGGCTTAAACGGGCCTACGGGCGGAAAAGGCTCCCCGCAGCTTAAAAAGCTGATTTATTGGAAATTTCGAAGGCTTCCCGTACTTTTGCGGCCTGATAAAAAGTAATAAAAGCAACATGTATCTCAACGCGGCAAAAAAGCAGGAGTTGTTTACCAAACACGGCTTTTCGAAAAAGAAAAACGACACGGGATCACCGGAGTCGCAGATTGCTCTGTTCACCTTCCGGATCAACGAGTTGACCGAGCACCTCAAGTCAGCAAAAAAGGACTACAGCACGCAGCAAGGCTTGCTTCGGCTGGTTGGTCAGCGTAAAAAGCTATTGAACTATCTCCAGAAGACCGATATCAAGCGCTACCGTTCAATCGTGGCGGATCTCGAGCTCAGAAAATAATTTATTCATCCGGCAGACAGGGAACCATTCAGGTTCCCTTTTTGCTTTTAACCGCAACTCACCCGAGTGGTGTTTTGCCCTTTCTCTATGAAACCAACTGTTATTACCAAAACCTGTAAACTGCCCGATGGGCGGGAAATTACTATTGAAACCGGAAAGCTGGCGCGCCAGGCCGATGGCTCTGTAACGCTGCGCATGGGCAATACGGTATTACTAGCTACCGTGGTGTCGGCACCCGAAGCTAAAGAAGGAACTGACTTCCTGCCGCTGTCGGTAGACTATCAGGAAAAATTTGCGTCCACCGGTCGCATTCCAGGCGGCTTCCTGAAACGCGAAGGCAAACTGTCGGACTACGAAGTCCTGATTAGTCGCCTCGTAGATCGCGCCTGTCGTCCTTTGTTTCCGGATGATTATCATGCGGATACTCAGATCAACATCTGGTTGATCTCAGGCGATCACAACGCGTTACCCGATGCGTTGGCGGCTTTTGCTGCTTCCGCAGCCCTGGCCGTATCCGATATCCCGTTCAACGGACCAATTTCTGAGGTTCGCGTGGGACGTGTAGATGGCAAACTGATTGTGAATCCCACCCTCGAGCAGAAAGAGAAGTCCGATCTTGATTTCATGGTTGGGGCCTCGATTGATAATATCCTGATGGTGGAAGGGGAGTGCAAGGAAATCAGCGAAGCCGATATGCTTGAGGCATTGAAGTTTGCCCATGAGGCGATTAAGGCTCAGTGCCAACTGCAAATTGAATTAACGAAAGAGGTGGGCAAGACGGAAAAGCGCACCTATAGCCACGAGGTCAATGATCCGGCACTGAAAGAGGAGCTTTTCAAAACGATGTATCCGAAAGTATACGAAGTTGCTCGCCAGCAGGTACCCAACAAAAAGGTACGGTCTGAGTCGTTTGGCAAGATACTGGACGACTACTTCGCCTCGTTGCCTGAGGACACCACGATCAGCAAGGATATGGTGAAGCGCTACTACAAAGACATTCAGAAGAAAGCGTGCCGTGACCTTGCCTTGAAAGAAGGCGCCCGTCTTGACGGACGCAAGCCGCGCGAAATCCGCCCGATCTGGACGGAAGTTGATGTGCTGCCTTCACCTCATGGTTCGGCCGTTTTTACCCGTGGTGAAACCCAATCGCTTTCAACCGTTACGCTGGGCACTAAATTGGACGAGCAGTTGATTGACGGTGCCATGTTTGCGGGCTCGAACAAGTTCATTTTACACTACAATTTTCCCGGCTTCTCAACCGGGGAGGTGAAACCTAACCGCGGCCCCGGCCGCAGGGAAGTAGGCCACGGCAACCTGGCGTATCGTGCGCTCAAGCAGGTGTTGCCAGCCGATGCCGAGAACCCCTATACCATTCGCCTGGTTTCCGATATCCTGGAGTCCAACGGCTCATCCTCCATGGCAACTGTATGTGCGGGTGCGCTCGCGCTGATGGATGCCGGTGTACAGATCAAAGCGCCTGTGTCGGGCATCGCCATGGGTATGATCTCAGACAGCTCAACAGGTAAATATGCTATCCTGTCCGACATCCTGGGAGACGAAGACCACTTGGGGGATATGGACTTCAAAGTGACGGGTACCGAAAAGGGAATCACAGCCTGCCAAATGGATTTGAAGGTGGATGGTTTGACCTATTCTGTGATGGCAGAAGCGCTCGACCAGGCCAAAGAAGGTCGCCTGCATATTCTCAATGAGATGAAGAAGTCGCTGGAGAAATCCCGTGCTGACTTCAAACCTCATGCTCCTCGTGCCATTACCATCTACATTGAAAAAGATCAGATCGGTGCCGTTATCGGACCGGGTGGTAAGATTGTTCAAGATATCCAGAAGCAATCCGGTGCCACGGTTGTTATCGAGGAAACCCCGACCAAGGGTATGGTCAACATTTTTGCTACCAGTCAGGCGTCAATGGATATTGCGGTAAAACGCGTAAAAGCGATTGTAGCCGTGCCTGAAGTAGGCGAGGTATATGATGGCATCGTGAAGTCAATCATGCCGTTTGGTGCCTTCGTTGAGTTCATGCCGGGCAAGGATGGTTTGCTCCATATCTCAGAAATCAAGTGGGAACGCCTGGAGAACATGGAAGGGGTGCTGGAAGTAGGCGAGCAGGTGAAGGTAAAACTGATTGAGGTGGATAAGAAAACGGGCAAATTCAGGCTTTCCCGCAAGGTTTTGATCCCCCGCCCGCCCCGCAAAGAAGAAACCCCGGCAGCCTGATTTGCGTAAGCAAAGTGAAGGAACTAAATTTTGACTTTTACGTGTTCTAACCATTAGCCATGAGACAGCTTAAGATCAGTAAACAGATCACGAACCGCGAGAGCCAGTCGCTGGATAAGTACCTCCAGGAGATTGGTAAAGTGGATTTGCTGACCCCGGATGAAGAGGTGGAATTGGCCAAGCGGATTAAGGAAGGTGACCAGATAGCGTTGGAGAAGCTGACCAAGGCGAACCTCCGTTTTGTGGTGTCCGTGGCCAAGCAATACCAAAACCAGGGGCTCTCCCTGGGTGACCTCATTAACGAAGGCAACCTGGGGTTGATTAAGGCTGCCCAGCGTTTTGACGAAACCCGTGGCTTCAAGTTCATTTCCTATGCCGTTTGGTGGATTCGTCAGTCTATTCTGCAGGCCCTGGCCGAGCAGTCTCGGATTGTTCGCCTGCCGCTCAACCGGGTGGGTTCGTTGAATAAGATATCCAAAACGTTTAGCGAACTGGAGCAGAAGTACGAGCGCGAGCCCTCCCCGGAGGAATTGGCGGAGGTGCTGCAGGTAACCACGGCCGAGGTTGTGGACACCATGAAAATCTCGGGACGCCACGTGTCCATGGATGCACCGTTTGTTCAGGGCGAAGAAAACAGCCTGTTGGACGTACTGGAAAACGACAGCGAAGAAACACCCGACCAGGGTTTGATGACGGATTCACTCAGACGCGAAGTGCAACGCGCGCTGTCTACCCTAACCCAACGCGAGGCCGATGTGATCACGCTTTATTTTGGGCTCAACGGTGAGCATGCACTGACGTTGGAAGAAATCGGTGAGAAATTCAGCCTTACCCGCGAGCGGGTTCGCCAGATCAAGGAAAAGGCTATCCGCAGATTGCGCCATACGTCACGCAGCAAGGCCTTGAAACCGTACCTCGGATAAATTTGTTATTGAAAACAACCGCGAAAGGTCTCCGAGAGAGACCTTTCTTTTTCAAAGACTATGAGTGAGAAAACAAAAGTGCTGATTATTGGGTCCGGCCCGGCCGGTTACACGGCTGCAATTTATGCTGCCCGCGCAGGGCTTAAACCCGTACTGTTTACAGGCGGCCAGCCCGGGGGCCAGCTCACAACCACCAATGATGTGGAAAACTTCCCGGGCTACCCGGAGGGCATCAATGGCCCGCAAATGATGATTGATCTGCAAAAGCAAGCCGAGCGTTTTGGCACAGTTATAAACTACGGTCTTGTTACCGGTGTTGATTTCTCCGGATACCCTCATAAAGTTACGGTGGATGAAAACCGGACCGTTGAGGCCGAAGCCGTGATCATCGCTACAGGCGCTTCGGCCAAGTACCTCGGACTTCCTTCGGAAGAAAAATATGCCAACCGTGGTGTGTCGGCCTGTGCCGTGTGTGACGGGTATTTTTACCGGGGTAAAGAAGTTGCCGTGGTCGGAGCGGGTGATTCCGCGGCCGAAGAATCAACGTATTTATCGAAGCTGTGTACGAAGGTACACCTGATTGTGAGGCGCGAAGAAATGCGCGCCTCCAAGATCATGCAGCAGCGGGTATTAAACACCCCTAACATTGAGATTCATTGGAACAGCGAAACGGAGGAGGTATTGGGGGATGATCAGGGCGTCAATGGCGTGCGCGTTCGCAACAACAAGACCGGGGAGAAGAAAGTAATTCCGATTCAGGGATTTTTTCTGGCCATTGGACACAAGCCGAACACCGACATATTCAAAGGCCAGTTGGATATGGATGAGGCCGGTTATCTTAAAGTAACACCCGGCAGCACGCATACCAATGTGGAAGGCGTATTTGCGGTTGGTGATGTGGCAGACAAAGTCTACCGCCAGGCGGTTACCGCAGCGGGTTCAGGTTGCATGGGAGCTCTGGATGCCGAGAAATTTCTGGCCGCTCGCGAAATGGAGATGGCCCATTCATGAGTAAAGTCGATTTATTAGTTCTGGCAGCACACCCGGACGATGCCGAACTGGGATGTGGAGGCACATTGGCCAAACATGTCGCCATGGGCTGGAAAGTAGCGGTGGTTGACTTTACGAGAGGCGAGTTGGGCACACGCGGCTCTGTAGAGCAACGAAATAAGGAAGCTGCCGAAGCTGCCCGAATTCTCGGATTAACGGAGCGTTTAAATCTGGATCTGAAAGATGGATTTTTTTCGAATTCGGAAGCTGATCAGCTTAAAGTCATTGAAGTAATCCGGTACTTTCAGCCCGATATTGTTCTAGCCAATGCGGTAACCGACCGCCACCCCGATCACGGCAAAGGAGCTCAACTTGCTTATGACTCCTGCTTTTTGGCGGGACTTGAGAAAATCAGAACTCATTGGCACGGCTACGAGCAAAAGGCCTGGCGCCCAAAGGCCGTTTACCATTTTATGCAGAGCCAGCCCATTAAGCCGGACTTCATTGTTGATGTCAGCGATCACTGGGATACCAAGATGAAGGCGATTCGCGCCTTTTCAAGCCAATTTTTCCAGCCGGACAGCCGTGAACCGGTTACGTTCATTTCAACACCCGAGTTTTTGAAGATGGTGGAAAGTCGCGGAGTTGATTTCGGACATGCTATTGGTGTAAGGTATGGTGAGGGATTTACCGTGCGCAGAACGCCAGGCGTTAACTCGTTGCGCGATATTTTTTAGTAGTCTCCCGCTAGGGTGCCAGTCGGTGCAACTTCCATTCATTGTCCCAGCGGGTAAACACCAGCCGATCATGCAGCCGACTCGGCCTGCCTTGCCAGAATTCAATTCGCATGGGATCCACAGCAAAGCCACCCCACTGGTTTGGTTTGGGTAACGTGTCGACATCTTTAAACTTTTCTGCCAATTGGCGAGCACGCGCTTCCAGCACATCGCGATTTGCAATAAGTGCACTTTGGGGCGAGGCCCAGGCTCCGATTTGACTTTCGCGCGGGCGGCTTTGGAAGTAGGCAACCGAGTCGGACTCCTCCAACCGAATGGCAATGCCTTCAATTCGCACCTGACGCTCCAAGTCGGGCCAAAAGAAATTCAGTGCGCAGGCCGGATTCTTAGCCAGGTGCTTTCCCTTGGTGCTTTGATAGTTGGTAAAAAACACGAAGCGACCACCCTCAAGAGCCTTGAGCAAGACCACGCGGGAAGAGGGTTGGCCATCGTCCGAGACGGTGGACAGGGTCATGGCATTGGGTTCCGGTACTTGGCTATTCAGTGCCTCACTAAACCAAATTTCGAATTGCTTCAATGGATCCGTTGAAATGGTGGACTCGTCCAACGATTGGCGGGTGTAGTCCTTGCGGAGGTCTGCGATTGGGTTCATAGCGGTGAAAAAAAATCCAAGTCCGGTTTGCTTCTCGTTGCCCGGCTTAGTTTCTTTCCCGTAAAATAACAACCGCGCGCACCGGAATTTGCCTTGAAGGTACGATGCCTATGGATTTTTTTAAATATCGAAACAAGCTGAAGCCCGAAAAGGGAAGCATATTGGTTTCTGAGCCATTCCTGCCCGATCCGAATTTTGAGCGCACGACCATTCTGCTTTGCGAGTATAACCAGGACGGGTCATTTGGATTTGTTTTGAACAAGCGGGCCGAGGCCCAGTTAGGCGAAGTGATGGAGGACTTCAAATCGTTCGATGCTCCGGTGTTTATCGGAGGACCCGTGCAGCAGGATACGCTGCACTATCTGCATCGACTGCCCCAACTGGAGGACTCCACTGAAATTGTCAATGGAATATTTTGGGGTGGAAATTTTGACCAATTGAGCATCCTTATTGATACGGGGCAAATCAGTCCAATGGATATCCGGTTTTTTCTGGGATACAGTGGCTGGGGCGAGGGTCAGTTGGATACGGAGTTGAAGGAGAATTCCTGGATCGTGAGCAACCGGGTAACACCAGAGTTTGTGTTCGAGACTCTTCCGGACGAAATGTGGAAAAAGGCCCTTCAAGCACTCGGGGGACGTTATTCCATTTATTCCAATTACCCTGTAGACCCGCGCATGAACTAGACGGGGAAATTTTTACCTTTACAATCTTAAGAGGAACCGGTATGGAACAGGAGCAGGAATTGCAGGCAGGTCCTCTGGAAATGGTCGTGGCCGGGAGCGCAAAGGCACCAGCAGCATCCCATGAACCGGAGGTAGAAGTAGAGGCAGATGAGTGGAAGTCGATCGATTTTGCCGCCATGGCAAAAAAAGATTTCGTCACGCTGCTGAAAGAATTAACCAAGGAAACGGACGTACGAAAGATCGATTTTGTACTAAAGGAATCACGGCATCATTTTGACGAGTTACGTGACCGGAGCAGGGCCGAAGCTCTACTTCGGTTTCAGGCTGAGGGTGGTTTGGCCGATGATTTTGACTATCGCCCCGATGACGTAGACATTGCATTCGATGCCACGTACCGCTTGTTGCGTGACAAGCGAAACCAGTTTTTCAAGAATCAGGAACTCCAGCGGGCAGAGAATCTTTACAAAAAGCAACAATTGCTCGAGCAATTGCGCCATTTAGTTGATGGTGAAGATTCAGGTTCCAGTTTCAATGCGTTCAAAAACATACAACAGGAATGGAAGGCGACTGGGCCGGTAGGGCCCGCTTATGCGCGTGAATTATGGGCCAGTTATCATGCCTTGGTCGATCGGTTTTACGATCACCGAAACATCTACTTTGAACTCAAAGAGCTTGATCGCAAGAAAAATCTGGTCGCGAAAATTGAACTGTGTGAGCGCGCTGAGCAACTCGCTAAAATTGACTCTATTCGCGAAGCGGTTAAAGAACTAAATGAACTACACGAAGAGTTTCGCCATATCGGACCGGTGCCGGCCGAGGACAAGGAAGCCCTCTGGACTCGTTTTAAGGCTGCCTCTGATGGTGTGTATGCCAGACGGGATGCTCACGTGGAAGAACTGCAGAAACAATTGGGGGCTAATTTGCAGGCAAAGGAGCAGGTAGTTACTGAAGTGGCGGCCTTCACTACGTTTCAATCAGACCGCATTAAGGACTGGAACCAGAAGACTCAGGAAATTCTGGCGCTCCAGAAAAAGTGGGAGAGTATTGGAGCGGTGCCGCGAGCCAAGACCAAAGACATCAATCGAAAATTTTGGGCTGCGTTTAAATCGTTTTTCAACAACAAAAGCGGCTTCTTTAAAAAACTCGACAGTGAGCGGGATGCCAATCTGAAAAGCAAGCAGGCGCTTGTTGATCGTGCGCGCCAGCTGCAGGATAGTCAGGATTGGGAGTCAACCTCCAACGAGTTAAAGCAACTGCAGGTGCAGTGGAAGGAGATCGGTCCAGTGCCTGAAAAGCTGCGGGAAAAAATCTATCAGGAGTTTAAGGAGGCGTGCGACAAGTTCTTTGGTCAACGGAGGGGTTTGAAAGAGCAGGAAGCGGCGAGTTTTGAAGAAAACCTGAAAAGAAAGCAGGAAATTTGCGAGCAGTTGGCAAAGCATGCGGTCGAGAAATCCGGATCGCTAGACCGGCTCCACGAACTACAGGCCCAGTTCAACGAAATAGGTTTTGTGCCGCGAAAATCCATGGCTGAGATACGGCAGCGCTATAACCAGGCAGTGGAGCAATTCATGAATTCGCTGGAGGGGGTAAGTGAAAAGGATAAACAGAAATTCCGGCTGGAAGTTGAACTGGATGGTCTGCGGGGCGACCCGCAGGGTGGACGAAAATTACAGCATAAGGAGCAGCACCTTCGCAAGCGCATAAGTAAGGCGGAAAATGATTTGGCCACCTTGCGGAATAATCTCGAGTTCTTTGGGCGGTCAAAAAATGCAGATAAGGTAAGAGCGGAGTTTTCGGAAAAGATCAGGCTGGCCAGCGAGGAACTGGATGCGATGAGGGCGGAGCTTAAAATCCTTCGTTCGGTCGGCTGAAAGCCCTTGTAAAACTGCCATCTTCCCGTATTTTTGCGGCTCTTTTATTGAAAAGATAAGCCTCCTTAGCTCATCCCGACAAAGTCGGGAGGTAGAGCAACTGACGGAAAGCGTTCGCAGGAAATGGCAGGTTGAAAGGATAAGCCTCCTTAGCTCAGCTGGTAGAGCAACTGACTTGTAATCAGTAGGTCGTTGGTTCGATTCCGACAGGGGGCTCAACAAAGCAGTTGAAAGTTCAACTGCTTTTTTGTTTTGGGAACGAAAATCTTGCGAACACCCCTTGATTCCCGTCTCCTGAGTTCTTTTTGCTACCTTCGGGTGTAATGATCTTTTTTCATCTTCTGCTGTACCTTTTTCAAGACCAACAGACGGTTCCAACGAAACCAGCCGAGGAGTACGATTTGAAGATTCAGTACGAGTTTCGCCAACGGCCCGCACCGTCTGTGAATCAGGTTCAGGTGGACGAGTCAACGTTGGAGCGTGACAAGAGACTCAATAGCTCCCCGTTGCCGTATTTGATCCTAAACCTTCACGTGATCCAGCTTACTCCGCAAGAGGTGCGTATGAAGGCGGTTAGAGGCTTACGTGACAGTTTCATCAACCGAAAAGTCAAACCGGGCGATCAGATCAAGATTGAAATCGGATTTGTAGACGACCTGAAGGACCGCACCATCGAATTCGAGTATGAGATTGTCTTTCTCAATGAAAAGAGAGATCCTCAAAGCCGGATCCATTTGTTTGTTGATGAGGACGGCACCTTTAAAATCAATGGAGAAGTGCGGGGTAAGTTTTAACAACCCGTTCACATAAATCCCGGTATGGTGGGGTTTATTTTTTTGTACGTTTAGGCTTTATTTCATTTATCCAGTATGAGGTTTCTCCTCCTCTTATCGCTTCTTCCAACTTTTTCATGGGCGCAATATCGCCAGCCGAATGCAGCTGAAATCAAAATGCGGCTTGAGAAGCTCAATGTGCTTGGGTCAGTACTATATGTCGCGGCCCATCCCGATGATGAAAATACGCGGGCCATCGCATTCTTTGCGAACGATAGACTTTTTGCTACTGCTTACTTGTCGTTAACGAGAGGTGATGGCGGTCAGAACCTGATCGGGCCTGAACTTCGTGATCAGTTAGGACTCATACGAACGCAGGAACTGATGGCGGCCAGGCGCCTCGATGGAGGTCAGCAATTTTTTACCCGCGCGAATGACTTTGGGTTTTCTAAGAATCAGCGCGAGACAATGGAAATTTGGGGTAAAGAGAATGTTTTAGCGGATGTGGTGAGGGTTATCCGCCAGTTTAAGCCCGATATCATTATTAATCGCTTTCCCCCGGACGAGCGGGCCGGGCATGGCCATCACACGGCATCCGCCATCTTGTCGCAGGAGGCCTTTGACGCAGCGGCCGACCCCACACGCTTTCCCGAGCAGGTAAAAGAGTTTGGCACATGGCAGGTGAAACGCATTTACACGAATACCGGGCGTTGGTGGAATCAGACCATCAATGAAAATACGCCCGGTGTCGTTAGCCTGAACGTAGGCACGTACAACAAACTGCTGGGGAAGTCATATTCTGAGATTGCGGCCGAAAGCCGCAGCCAGCACAAGAGCCAGGGGTTTGGATCACCGGGGCGAAGGGGGGACGCACTCGAGTTCTTCGAGTACGCCAAAGGCGAACGAGCTGGCAAAGACTTGATGGAAGGCGTTGATGTGTCGTGGACCCGTGTAAAGGGCGGTGAGAAGGTCAAGCCGTTAATTGAAAAGGCGATTGCCGCCTACCATGAGGAGGAACCTGAAGCCACAATAGCCGCCTTGCTCGAGATTCGGACGGCCATTTATGCTCTGGACCCGTCCGTATGGCGCGACCGGAAGCTGAAAGAGACGGAGGAACTGATTCAGGCGTGCGCGGGCCTTTTTGTAGAAGTGGTGGCTGACCAATACCGGAGCGCGCCCAATGAGCGGGTATCGGTGTCGTGGGAGATTATCAACCGATCGAAAGCCGATGTGAAGCTTCACAAAATCGTCTCCAGTTGCCTGCAGATGGACACGTTGGTACAATCTTCACTGACAAACAACATCCCGCTCACATTCAAAACATCTCGTGTGCTCTCCCCGTCATTGACGTACAGTGACCCCTATTGGCTGCGCGCGCCTCACACGCAAGGACTTTTTACCGTGCCGGCTGAGAAATTTATAGGGAAGCCGGAAAATGACCCTTCCGTGATGTGTTCATTTGAATTTTGGGTATCGGGCAAGCCTCTGGTGCTTAAACTACCGGTCATTTACAAATGGACCGATCCGGTGAAGGGCGAATTGTGGAGGCCACTCGAAATTACACCCCCGGTTTTTGTCCGATGCCAAGAACCTGTCTATCTCTTCCAACAGCCGGCACCCAGGCCCGTGACGGTGCTACTCAAATCGTCTTCTTCGAAGAGCCTGAAGGGGAGGGTATTTTTGAAGTTGCCTGAAGGTTGGAAGTCGCAACCGACTGAATTCGCTTTCGAGTTGCAAAAACGAAACATTGAATCTGCTTTTACTTTTCAAGTTATCCCTGCGACCGCAGAGGGAACGTTTACGATTTCTCCGCTGGCTGAGATTGATGGCAAAACATACGATCTGGGCCTTCAGGAGATCATCTACGATCACGTTCCAGCCCAAACGTTATTGCCCAAAGGGGAGGCAAAAGCATTACGCGTCAACCTCAACAAGGAGGGATCAACCGTTGGTTACATCCGCGGGGCGGGTGATGAAATTCCTAAGGCACTCCGAAACATGGGCTACGAGGTATGGGAAATGAAAAACGAGGACGTAACGGCCGCCAACCTCGCCCGGGTTGATGCGGTGGTACTTGGCGTGCGTGCCTTAAATACCAATGAGCGCATTCGCTTCTTCATGCCGGCCTTGTTGGACTATGTAAAAGCAGGCGGAACTTTGGTGGTGCAGTATAACACCAATTTCGATCTTGAACTTGACGTGGATAAGATTGCACCCTATTCGCTCACTCTATCGCGCGAACGCGTAACTGAAGAGAATAGCGAGGTGAAAATTTTGAATGGCGATCATCCAGCACTGAATTATCCCAATAAGATATCCAAGGCTGATTTTGATGGCTGGGTGCAGGAGCGAGGCTTATATTTTCCTTCACAATGGGCCCCTGAGTTTCAGCCCTTGCTTTCATGCCATGACCAAGGTGAGCCGGCCCGGAATGGGGGTTTGTTGGTAGCGCAATATGGAACTGGTTACTATGTGTATGCCGGGCTTTCCTTCTTCCGAGAGTTACCGGAGGGTGTCCCCGGGGCTTACAAACTGTTTGCCAACCTGGTTTCCCTCGGTAAGAAGACGAAACCACAAAATCAGAGAGTAAAGGCTAGTCGTTAATGATAGACGAAGAAAAGCCTCCTCTGTTTAGGACGTGGCGGGGTTGGTACCTGGCCCTGATTGTTGCCTTACTGGCTCAGATTATTTTTTACTACTGGCTCACCCGGTTGTTTGCATGAATACGCTCGACTGGATTGTCATGTTTGGTACGCTGGCGCTGATCGTAGCCTACGGTACGTGGAAGAGCCGGGGCAGCCAGAATATCGAGGCATTCTTGCTCGGCAACAAAACGCTGCCCTGGTGGATGGTGTGCCTGTCGATCATGGCTACACAGGCCAGCGCCATTACGTTTCTTTCAACACCCGGACAGGCGTATGAAGATGGCATGCGGTTCTTGCAGTTCTACTTTGGTTTGCCGCTGGCCATGATCATTTTGTCCATCACGGCTGTCCCTTTGTATCACAAGTTAAAAGTCTTCACCGCCTACGAATACCTGGAGACACGTTTTGATCTTAAGGTACGGACGCTAACGGCTTTCTTTTTTCTGATGCTGCGCGGACTCTCCGTAGGTATCACCATCTATGCGCCTTCGCTCATTCTTTCAACCATACTGGGCTGGAACATTAACGCCACGACACTGATGATCGGCCTGCTGGTGATGGTGTACACGGTCTCCGGGGGCACTAAGGCCGTGAGTTTAACGCAGAAGTACCAACTCACCATCATCATGTCGGGCATGGTGCTCACCGGTGCCATTGCATTCTACCATTTGCCCGAGGGTATTGGCTTTATGGATACGTTTCGCCTGGCAGGCGAGACGGGAAAGTTGAATTTGGTAACCATCATTCCGGATGCAGTTACCAAGAACCCTGAGCTGGGAATGTGGGAGCGGGTCAAGCTCACGCTGGCTGATCGGTATAACTTGATTTCGGGTTTGCTGGGTGGGTTGTTCCTGTTCTTGTCATATTTTGGAGCGGATCAGTCACAGGTGGGTCGCTACCTGGGTGGCAGTTCGGTTCGGGAAAGTCGATTGGGATTGATCTTCAATGGCTTATTGAAGATTCCCATGCAGTTTGTGATCCTCTACATTGGTATTCTGGTTTTCTTGTTTTATCAGTTTAACCAGGCGCCCTTGTTGCACAACGTGCATCTGAAGCAGAAGGCAGAACAAGCGGGTGCGCAGTTTGGCGATGCCCAACGTGCGTATGATTCGTTGTACATTGCGCGGCAGCAGAAGATGGTTCAATTGAATGAAGCCATACAATCGAATGACGCTTCGTCAGTGGATGCCGTTCGACCCGAGATCAATGATTTACAACAACACGAAAGAGCTTTGCGGCAACGCGTAAAACAACAAGTGGCGGCTACGTTGAACATCCGGGAAGCCGATACACAGGATAAGGATTACGTGTTTATCAATTTTGTGATGAGCTATTTGCCGCACGGGATCATCGGTCTGCTTATGGCGGTGGTGTTTTCGGCCGCCATGTCGTCATCGGCTGGTGAATTGAATGCGCTGGCGTCAACCACAACAGTGGATATTTACAGGCGCTCCGTCAATCGTCATGCCGAGCCTTTGCATTATCTGAAGGCTTCCCGGTGGTTAACCGCGGGATGGGCGGTGTTTGCCATGATCTTTGCTTCGCTGGCCAACCAGGCCGAAAACCTGATTCAGTTTGTCAACATTATCGGCTCATTGTTTTATGGAACCATTCTGGGTGTTTTTTTGTCGGCATTTTACATCAAGTATTTGAAAGCTACACCGGTTTTTATTGGTGCCGTGGTGGCCGAGTTGTTTATCCTGTACTTGTATTTTTTTCAACGCGAAGCTGTTGCGTTCCTCCACTACAACTACATTGGTTGCCTCGTGGTGATTGGGGTTGCTTTTCTTGTTCAGATGCTGCTGCCCAAAAACACTACCCCTGGGGTAACCGCTCAATAAAGTCCTGACAATACCTGCGGATTTCCTGGCGTACCCGCCTGAACTCCGCCATAATCTCGTCTTCGGTGCCCCTGGCTTTGGCCGGATCAGTGAAGTTATGGTGAAACATCTTTATGCGAGCAGGAAAATAGGGGCAGTTTTCCTTGGCGTTGTCGCATACGGTGATGACATAATCAAACGGCTCCTGGGCATACTCGTTTACGTTGTTGGAGGTATGATGCGAAATGTCGATGCCGTCCTCTTTCATGGTGGCAATGGCCCTGGGGTTCACTCCGTGTGTTTCGATGCCAGCACTTCTGACATCTACCCGGCCTTTACCAAAGTACTCCAAATAACCATGGGCAATCTGGCTTCGGCAGGAGTTGCCGGTACACAGTACTAGAATTCGTGGTTTAGACATATGTTCGATTGGGTCTTTCTTTTTCTTATTTCAGTTTCATGATCAGGCAAGCCGCGGAACTGGGGCATACACTGGCAAATTGAGTAGACTGCCGGATTGCTTCGGGTATCTGGTCGCGTGATATCTCACGAAATCCCTTGGTTAGAAAGAAATCGCGTGCGGTTTCGGTTAGCAAAAAAAGTGATTGGACCTGGTGATCTCTCGCTTTGTTGACCAAATCATCGACAACCCGCTGTCCCATCTTTTGCCCGCGTTGCTTTTTTCTGACCGCGATCGATCGAAGCAGGGCATATTCACCATAGAACTCAAGCCCGCCCGTGGCCATCAACTCACCCTGCTCGTTCGTGTAGCCCACAAACGAGTTTCCGGCAAGCTTTATATCCGAGTAGGGCAGGTTGCATTCCCTCAGAAGGTCGCAAAAGTTCTCCAGCTGGTCTTCACTGATCGGAAAAGACGTGAGTTCGCGGGTCATCGTACCAGGGTTAGTTACAGCAACCCGGTTCGCAGCATCCATCTTTTTTCACCAAGTTACCAGCCGAATCCGTTCCAGTGGGTTTCTCAGCATATACGGTAATGCTGTGGATGCCGATCCGGTTTTGATGGTAGTCATTTAACTCGTTTTCGTTGAGATACTCGCGAAGAATTTCATTGGGGATATGGATCGCCTTGTCTTTTTGAATCTTGATATTGGTGAATCCCGCCTCGCGAATGGTCGACAGGTAGGCTTCTCGCTGAATGGCGCCTGATACACAACCGGCATACATTTCGGCACTCTTTTGTAAACCCGCAGGCAACTGGCCGTCCAGCACGATATCGGAGATGCTGAAATGCCCTCCCGGTTTTAATACCCGGAATGTTTCGGCAAAGGCCTGTGCCTTATTGGGCACCAGGTTCATCACGCAATTGCTGACCACCACATCGGCTATGTTGCTCGTGACGGGAAGGTGTTCGATATCCCCCAAACGAAATTCTACGTTGTGGTAACCAAGTTTTTCGGCATTCATCCGGGCTTTGGCAATCATCTTTTCGGTCATGTCAATGCCGATTACTTTTCCTTCGGCACCGGTTGCAAATCGGGCTACAAAGCAGTCGTTGCCGGCTCCGGATCCCAGGTCAATGACCGTATCGCCTTTTTTGATCATGGCAAACTCGGTTGGCAATCCACAGCCCAGTCCAAGATCCGCACCGGCATGGTACCCTTTCAGTTGCTCGTAGCTTTCCGCCATGATGGCGGCATCTACTGTTGCACATCCGCACGATGCGCCACAGCAACTGGTTGCATTTTGTTCGTAACTCTGTTCGGCAATCTGACCGTATTTTTCCCTGACGATCTCCTTGATTTGGTTGGCAGATGTTTCCATACTTTTTCGTTTATCGTAATATTTCGATGATAGAATAAAAATTTTTTTCTAACAGCAGTTGACTTGAACGGATGTAAAAAGATTCGCCAGTGCATCTTTGGCCCGTGCCAGTGCTTTGGTATCGATACAGTAACACACACTTGGCCCCTCAATTTCACCTTTGATCAACCCGACCTTCTTTAGTTCCTTCAGGTGTTGAGAAACAGTGGACTGCGAAAGAGGGAGTTCGTCAACAATATCCCCACATACACACGACTGACGCTCCGATAAAAATTGAAGGATGGCAATGCGGGCCGGGTGTGAGAGTGCTTTGGCCAGTGAAGCCAACTCGTTCTGCATTTTGGTGAACTCTTCCGTTTTGGCTAGCCCCATGTGATGACAAATCTTATCTACTTAATCGTAATATTACGATAAAAGTTTCCTGCTTCCTTAATTTTTTCCAAAGGGTATCCTTTTTAGCGCGATTTGACCATTACTCATGGTTAGTAAAACGTCCTGCAGGTAGCGGATTTCCTCCAACGGGTTGCCGGGCACCAGGATCAAGTCCGCGTCATAGCCTTTTGTGATTTGCCCGGTGGATTGGCCAACGCCCAAAAGCTCAGCGGCCAGCGTGGTGGCCGATTGAATGGCTTCGAACGGAGTCATGCCGAGGCGAACGTAATGCGCGCATTCCAGCGAAATTCGACTGGTACTGTTCGCGGTGTAGCTGTTGTCCGCGCCCGTCACGATTTTGATTCCAAGTTGGTGGGCGCGTTTGATTACTTTTTCGGCCTGTGGAATCATGAATTTGCCGCGTAGTTCCAATACCGGGCCGATGTAGTCGCCTCCGGGTTGGGTGAGGTCTTCCAGGGTAATGAATGTTGGCACGAGGAACGTTCCTTTTTGCTTCATCAGCTGCAACGTCTCGTCCGATAAAAACGTGCCGTGTTCAATGCTTCTTGCCCCTGCGCGGACTGCGGCCCGGGACCCTTCATCACCGTGGGAGTGGATCATGACCGGGACGTTGCGCTTGGCCGCCTCCTCGATAATGACGCGAAGTTGATGCTCCGTATAAACTTGTTCGCGCGGATCAGTCTCAGGCCGGCCCGCCCGTTCCGTGCCCCGCGTCTTAATCACTTTGGCACCCCGGTCGATATTGACGTTAACCAAAAGACGAAGTTCTTCGTCTGTCCGAACACCGTTGATCAGGGGTGCCAATCGTGTGTCGGCCAAAATGGTTTCTTCCAGGTTGGGCGTTACATAAACGCCAGCCGGGATGATGTCCGGACCGGGGATCCGGCCCGTTTTACTCAACTCCGCCAACGCCACGTCCTGATACGCAGGTACACCAGCGGTGCGCACGGTAGTTACGCCTGTCTCCAGCGCGCGTTTCGCGGCCGCCAGGTTATCCATATGCGAGTGAGCATCGATCAGCCCGGGCAGCAAGTAATACCCCTGGCAGTCGATTATTTCATAACCGGCCGGAACGGTAATACCAGGTCCAAAGGCTTCAATCTTGCCGCCTTTTACCAGCACCGTGCTGTTTGCGATTATTGAGTTTTGAAGCCCGGTGAAAAGGTTTGCATGGACCAGGGCATATGGCTTTGCCATGGACTGCGTCAAGCCGATGTTTACGGTCAGGCTAAGTAACATCGTGAAAACGAGGTGGCCAGGCTTCTTCATCTGATGAAAATTTGATGTGGAAGTTAGGAAATTTTCGGCCGTAGTACGCGGGAGAACTGCCATAACGCAAACGCGATGACAAAGAGCACGCCAGCCGCAATGGCCAGAAACCAATAAATGTCGACATTACCCTGATCCTGGACCACTGCGTTTTGTGGTTCGGTGGGGTTGATCCAGATCGGAATGGAGTCGCCCGGAGTAAACTGATCTTGGTCGTATCCGGTGGCGGTTGTAAATTCGTAGGTGCTGTCAAGATACGCGTACCGGATTTCAAGGGTGAACATGTCGCGGTCAAGTTCAAAGGGGGTTCGACTGACCACGAATCCCTGGCTGTTCACCCACGTATCTTTAGTCTCCTCGAATGTATAGTAGAACAATCCCAGGCCTGCCAAAAAGAATATGCCGGTGATGGCCATTAAGATGCTAACCACACGCAGACCACCCGACAGGCAACCCCCAACCGGGTTGCCCAGTGGGGTTTGATTTTGGTCTCGCTCAATCGCGGCCAGTAGGTCATGCGCTTTTTGTTCATCTACCTGGTAGGTATTTTGGATAAGCCGTATGGCCTGGTAGCGTTGGTCAGCAGCGATCAGGTCAAGCACTTGCCTCTTTAGCTCTTCCGGATTTTGCATAGGCCGAATTACGCGATCGGAGTTTGTAAACCCAAAATTCCATACAAATATTCTATCTTTGAAAATGCCGGCTTTAATCTCGGGCTATGAGCACGATGTCTTCATTTCCTATCGCCAAAAAGATAACGTCTATGATGGCTGGGTAACCGAATTTGTTGATAACCTCCGCAAGGAACTTGATGCCACCTTCAAAGAGCGGGTGTCTGTATATTTTGATGCCAATCCCCATGATGGTCTTTTAGAGACGCATGACGTTGACAAGTCCGTCCATAACCGGATAAAATGCCTGATCCTTATCCCCATCGTTTCCCAAACCTATTGCGACCCCAATAGTTTCGCATGGAAATCTGAGTTTTTGCCATTCGTTAACCTCGCCAGTGCCGACCCGTTCGGCTTGAATATGCGCGTGCAAAGCGGCAACGTGGCTAGCCGCGTGTTACCCGTTCGTATTCACGAGCTAGATGCTGACGATGCCCAATTACTGGCTGCAGCTCTAGGCGGTCCGCTGCGTGCGGTTGACTTTACCTACAAGAGCCCCGGTGTTAACAGGCCGCTGCGAAGCAAAGGTGAATTGCCGGGGCCGGGCCAACCTCAGTACCGTGACCAGATCAACAAAGTTGCCAATGCTATCAAAGAACTCATTCAGGCCATGCGCAAGGTTGAGAGGGGTGAGGCGCCTGTTTCGGCTCCGTCAAGCGTCCAACCACAGGAATCTCCCGCAACCTCATTTTATGACGAGCTGAAATCCAGAAGAATATTCCGGGTAGCTTACGTTTATCTGGCAGCGGCACTTATTCTTGCCCAGATCGGCATGTTTCTTGGGCCTACGCTGGGTGCAGACCCTCAATTGCTACGTTTGGGCGGGTACCTGTTGCTCGCCTTACTTCCAATGACGGTAGTGTTGGCGTGGTTTTTTGAGTTTGGTCCCGGGGGATTGAGACGCATCCGTCCCGGCATGTCAAATCCGTTTCCGCAAGATCAGCGAAAGCCGTTTACATCGTGGGGTTTGATCATCGGGTTAGCGGCTATGTTGCTGGCCCAGACCATCTACTTCCGTTGGAATTGGCTCACCGAAGACGGCAAGGCAAGTCAAAACGAACGGGTGGTCGGGAACTCGGTGGCCGTGTTGCCCCTCAAGAATCTGGGCGACCAGAAATCAGACGAGTTTTTCAGCGATGGCCTCACGGAGGATATCATCACTCAGTTGTCGAAAATTGCTTCCCTGAAAGTAATAAGCCGGGCAAGCGCGTTCACTTACAAAGCCAGTGACGAGCCCTTGGAGTCAATCGCAGCAGGACTAGGCGTATCTTCTATTCTGGAGGGAAGCGTGCAGCGTTCGGGTGATGCACTACGCGTTCGCGTTCAATTGTTTGATGCGAAGACGCGAAACAACTTATGGGCGGAAACATATGACCGACCGGTTAAGGATGTTTTGGAGCTTCAGAGTGAAATTGCCCGCGATATTGCCCAGTCCTTGCGCGCCAACCTTTCCCAGTTTGAACAAACCCAATTGGACAAAAAGCCCACTAATAATTTCTCAGCCTATGAGTTTTATATGCGGGGCCGTGAAAACTATTACAAGTACGATGAGAGTAGCAATTTTCTGGCATTGGCTGATTTCCGCAAGGCGATTCAGCTGGATCCTCGTTTTGCGTTGGCTTGGGCCGGGTTGGGCGATGCGTACAGTCAGGTGCAGGGGCGTTATAAGCGTGGCACCGTTTGGATTGATTCAAGTCTCTGGGCCGGTAACAAGTCGATTGAGCTGGACTCCACACTTTCGGAAGGCTACAAGGCATTGGCTAATGCCTACAACTACCTGCATCAGTACGATCGTGGGTTTCAGTTGCTGCAAAAGGCAGTTGCGTTAAACCCTAACAATGCACAAGCCGTGGGCAACCTGGGTACGGGCTATTTCTTGCGTGGGGAACTGGATGAGGCGCTTCGCTGGGAAAAGCGCGCGGCTGGATTAAATCCGCGAAACTTTATCCCGTTTCAGGTGGTGGGGTGGACCTACCGTTTGCTGGGTGATTATACGCAAGCCGAGCACTGGCTGAAAAAGTCAATTGAATTAAAACCCTTTCGCGATACCTACGAACATCTGGCCTATACCTACATAGCCATGGGCAAAACAGCCAAGGCACGCGCCCTTATCGAGCCGCTCCTTGAGATCGAATCTTCTTCGCCTGTATATGAGACGGCCGGGATGATTGCTTATTTCTGTGGAGACTTTGACCAGGCTCAGGAGTATTTTGAAGAGGCGGTGAACCTCAACCCGGAAATTATTAATGATGCCTACGCTACCAGCCCGGTGTATTTGGGCGATATCTTATTGCGGGAAAAGAATTTAGTGGACTCGGAGGTCTACCTGCAGCGTGCATTTGAATTGCGCGAGCGCGAGTTGGAAATGGGGTCGCTGGACGATGAGTTGGCCTTCTACCTGGCGGGTATCAGTGCCGCCCGGGGCAAGACGGACCAGGCTATACAATGGCTTACCGTAGCGCGTGAGCGCAAGTGGGTTGATTTTCTGATGGCGGAGAAAAATCCGTTATTTCAATCCGTACAAAATGATCCTCGGTTTAAGGAGATGATTTCATCACTAAAGGCAAACTCGGCCGTGATGCTCGAGCGGACGAGAGAACACTAGACTTTTTGCTTTGGTTTACTTTCGGGACGTTACACGTATTGCTGCTTCTACAATGTTCTCGGGGCTCAGCCCATACTTTTTCAACAGTTGAGCAGGTGTTCCACTCTCGCCAAACGAGTCATTGACCGCCACCATTTCAACCGGAGTGGGGCGGAAGCGTGCCAACACCTGGGCAACACTGTCGCCCAATCCACCATTGATCTGGTGTTCTTCGGCCGTCACAACGCAACGGGTTTTCTCTGCCGACCTGAGGATGGCTTCTACATCCAACGGTTTGATCGTATGCAAATTGATGACCTCTGCGCTGATGCCTTTTTCACGCAAAGCAGCTTCGGCTTCAATGGCTTGCCACACCAAATGGCCGCAGGCGAAAATGGTCACGTCAGATCCTGTAATCATGACATCCGCTTTCCCGATGGTAAATGGGCGGTCAGGAGCCGTGAACACGGGCCAGCCGGGTCGGCCGAACCGGAGATAGGCCGGGCCCACGTGCGACCCCAGGGCCATGGTGGCAGCCTTCGTTTGGTTGTAGTCGCAGGGCACAATAACCGTCATACCGGGAAGCATTCTCATCATGCCAATGTCTTCCAGAATCTGGTGAGTGGCTCCGTCTTCCCCCAATGTTAATCCTGCGTGAGAGGCGCAGATCTTAACATTCTTACCCGAGTAAGCGATTGATTGACGGATTTGGTCATACACTCTGCCCGTTGAAAAGTTCGCAAACGTCCCGGTGAAGGGAATTTTACCCACCGTACTCATCCCCGCGGCCAAGCCCATCATGTTGGCTTCCGCGATACCCACCTGGAAGAACCGGGAAGGGAACTCCTTCTTGAAGGCATCCATTTTGAGTGAGCCGGTAAGGTCGGCACAAAGGCCAACCACCTGATCGTTCTGCCGGCCAAGTTCAAGCAAGCCGGCACCAAAGCCGGAGCGCGTATCTTTCTTTTCCGTGAATGAGTACTGGGTCATGGTTTAGGTTGTTCGACTGCGCTAAAGTCGGACAAACAACAGACTTGGGAAAGCGGCTGTTAAAGTTTTGTTAATCGAACAACCGCAAGTGTACCCATGCGTACAGGTGGGTATATGAAATCGAACCGAAAGCTCCTGATCTGGACCCTGGTGACGTTCGTCATAGCGGTACTGCCCTGGGTTGCCATTGCTATGGGTTGGATCTAGTCCGCGTCAATTTTTCCGCAAGCTATCTTGGTTGCTCCAGCAGAAAGCTGATAACCGGTTTCAGGGATACGTCCGGATTCTCCTCCATAGGCACGTGACCAAGATCAGGCAGTTTAACCAGAGTGCTTCCGTCAATCGCGCGATGAAGTTGTTCGCCATAGGATAGCGGAATCCATTTGTCAAGTTCGCCCCAAAGGATGAGCGTTGGCGCATGTACAAAACGTAAACTATCCGCAGGTAAAGTACCGGTGCGCATTTGCTGGAGTCGATCGAGGGTAGCCTGGCGGTTGCCCTCGCGTAGCATCAGTTCGTAATAGCGGTCAACAGTAGCTGCCGCAATGCGGTTGGGGTCTGCATAGACCTGTTTCATGTTCCATTTGAAAAGCCACTTCGGTGTGATGGTTGTCATGCCGTTGGCCAGCCAACGGATACTCAGCAGACGGAAAATCAGCGGCCTCTTTTGGCTTTTCGCTGGGGCACTGCCGCTTTGGAGCGAAGGTCCGGAGGAATCGACCAGAACAAGCGCAGCCACCTTTTGCGGGTAGCGTGCCGCCACCGTGAGTGCCACGCCACCACCCATCGAATTTCCAATGAGATAGACGCTATCAAGTGTCAGTTTATCAATTAGTTGTGATACTAAATCAGCATAGTCAGATGAACTGTACCGGCCCGATTGCGAAGGCCCGGTGAGTCCGTGACCAGGGAGGTCAACCGAGATGGTTCGGTAGTGGCGACTCAACTCATTTTCCCATTCGTTCCAGGTGTGCAGACTTGCAAAACTGCCATGCAGCAGGATGACCGGTCGACCGCTACCGCGCTGGCGAACATGTATCTGCGCATCATTCAATTCAATGTAGGAGGATTCGGGCGTGAGGTATTTCGGTTCCAGTTCGGCAACGGGAATATCCCCGTGGTAGGAGGTCAGCATAAGGATGAGGAGCAAGCCTACCAAGGCGAGCAGCGCGTACCCGGTCCTCCGCAAAAACGTTTTCAACAAGGTTCAGTAATCACCAACAGTCTCTTCCAGTTGAGCCAGTGCTTTCTTGAGCTCTTCGTCATTAGGTGCAACACCGTGCCATTTGTGGGAACCCATCATGTAATCAACACCCTGGCCCATTACGGTAGTCATCAGATTAAGCACCGGTTTGCCCTTTCCCGCCAGTGTTTTAGCCCGTTCTAATCCGGCAATTACCGAATCGAGGTTATTGCCATCAAACTCCTGTACTACCCATCCAAACGACTCCCACTTGGCCCGCAAATTTTTCAGGTCGATGATCTCTTTTACGGGACCGTCAATTTGCTGCCCGTTGTAGTCTATCGTTGCGATCAGATTATCCACTCGATGGTGGGCGGCATACATGGCGGCTTCCCAGATTTGCCCCTCTTGTTGCTCGCCATCACCCATCAGCACATAAACAAAGCGATCGTCCTGGTTCAGTTTTTTGGCTTGTGCCGCTCCGATGGCCACTGACAGACCCTGACCTAAAGAACCTGAGGCTACACGAATGCCTGGCAGGTGTTCGTGTGTAGCCGGGTGACCCTGCAGTCGCGAATTGATTTGCCGAAACGTGGCCAACTCTTTCACATCAAAATAACCAGCCCTGGCCAGTGTGGCATAGAACACCGGGGAAATGTGGCCGTTGGAAAGGAAAAACAAGTCTTCGCCATGGCCTGCCATCGAAAACCTGGGGTCATGCTTCATGATGCGGAAGTAAAGCGCCACGAAGAACTCGGTACAGCCGAGCGAACCACCGGGGTGCCCGCTTTGGCAGGAGTGAACCATGCGAACAATGTCTCTGCGAATCTGCGTGCAGAGTTTATGAAGATCGGGAGTAGGTTTTGTCATACCGGGTTTAAGCAGGGCAAATTTGGATCAAAAACTACTTACTGCCTAACAACTCGTTCACTAATCGGTCCGACTTATAGATATACTTCAAACCTGCTACAATACCACCGGCATGCACCGAAACCGTTCGGTTTGTTTCGGGCATGAAGATGTAGTTGCCGGGCAGGCTTTCCATATTCCCGTCAAAAATCAACCCGACAACCTCTTTGTTTTGGTTAATCATCGGGCTGCCCGAATTACCTCCGATGATGTCGTTAGTGGAAACAAAATTCACCGGCTTATCCAATAACTCGGCAGGAGGGTTCTGCCATTTGGCGGGCAAATCCCACGGGTAATTTTTATCAAATGAATAATAGCGATCGTAAAGCCCATAGAACGTGGTTTTATAGGGTGCCCGTGTTCCGTTGTAATCATATCCCTTAACCACACCATCGGCAATCCGGAGCGAGAAGGTAGCATCCGGGGGAATGGACGTACCGTAGACTTCGAACAGAAGCAGGGCTAGTTTGCTGCGCAGGGTGGCCAAGCGCGCATTGTTGGCTTGATTTCGGGCAGCAGCTTCTTTGTAATGCTTCCCTGAGATTCGCGCCAGTGTCAACAATGGATCATTGGATTCAAGAATGGCCTGCGGCCCTTTTTCCATTAGCTCCGCACGAAACTTGGCATCAAACACTTTGCTGTTTTTCAGAAAATACTCGGCCAGTAATTCATGTTTGTCCATGTTCATGTTCTTCGGGAATTCCTTGGCACTGAATTTTTTTAAGTCAACTGCATTGAGCGCCTGCGTATAGGGGTGGTTAGGCCCCAACAACTCCATCGATTCGCGGAAATGCTGGGCGAGGTATTTTTTCTCTAATTCCATGGGGCCCGGCTTCTTGAAGTCGGTAAGGGGCTGCTTCATTTGCTCCGCACGCTGAGGTTCTGCGGTGGCGTAGCCGTAAAACAAGTTGGCCTGGTCATAGGCATCGGAGTTCAATCCTACCGGGGCAAGCAAAGCCGCCTCGTAGTAGTTCTTTTGGATTTCACCCTGCGTTGCTTTGATCTCATCCCAAATACCGGCCTGTGGTTTCAGTTTAGGGTTTTTATCTACGGCTGCCTTGAATTCGCGCTCAAACGCTGCCCTGCGGGCAAAGATGTAGGGATCCTCCAAACCCTTCTTCATTCCGCCAATGGCTTTCAGCGTGTTTTCAAGTCCAAAGATCTCATTGAGAATACTATCGCTTTTGGCTGTCTTGTTATACTCCTGCAGTATCTTGGATCGGGCGCCAAATCGTTTCAGCGTAGTAGGCCAGGGGGTGGTTTTGAAATAATCCAGAATCGCTACGGTGCCTTGACGGTTAGTTGAGCCCGGATTACCGATTACAAAAACGGGTTCTCCCTCTTGTGCACCTTTCGGGTTGAACTTGAAGTAGTGGTTGGTCTTTAATGGCTTGCCATCGTCTCCGTAAACACGGAAGAAACTAAAGTCCAGGCAGTAGCGAGGGTAGGTGAAGTTGTCGTAATCACCGCCAAAAAATCCAAGGGCCAGTTCGGGCATGGCCACGAGGCGAACATCGTTGTAGCGTTTGAACCCGTACAGGGAATATTTTCCACCCCAGTAGAAGGTGATGGTTTGGAGTTGCAGCCCTTTCCAGCCGTCTTTCTCAGCATACTCTTTTCGAATGGCAGCAAACTCATCAGTTCGTGCCTTTACTTTTTCCTCATCTGTAGTTCCTTTTTCCATGGCCTTTTGTACCCGGGTGGTGATGTCCTCCATCTTAACCAGTTGATCCACATATAGATCGGGTACCTTACGTTCCTCATCGTAGCTGGCCGCTACAAAGCCATTGTTGTTGAAATCCTCACCGGGGCGTTGCACACTGGTGCCAGACTCGCGGGCACAGTGGTGGTTGGTCATCACCAGTCCGTCAGGCGAAACAAAGGAGGCACTGCACCAACTCGCGAACCGTAGCGCGCTCATGCGCACATCGTCCAGCCATTGTTGGGTCGGTTTGAAACCATAGGTCTGTTGGAAGTAGTCCACAGGCGGGAAGTCGAACGTCCACATTTTGCCGTTGTCGAACCGGCCGGCCTTAACCGTGTCCGCGTTAAATGGCGACTGACCCCAAACCCCAAGGCTTAGAGAAATGAACAGGAGGAGTGCGTAAATTCGTTTCATAGTTGGATTTAATTCGTTCTGAAATATGGCGGATTTTTATTGAACGGGAAAACAACAAAAAAGCCCCGCTCATGAGTGGGGCTTTCCAGTGATCGGGCTATTTCGCCCGCTTTTTCGTGTTTTTCTTGGCTGGCGCTTTTTTGGCTGCCGACTTTTTCACGGCTTTCGGAGAAGGTTTCTTCGCTGCTTTTTTGGCCGGCTTTGCTTTAGTCGCGGGGACTCCGCCCAAAATCTGCTGTGCATGATTTTTGGTGTCCACCTTTTCAATCACTTCTGCAATAATTCCATCTTCATTAATAACGTAGGTGACGCGCGCGGTTCCCATGTACTCCCGGCCATACATTGATTTCTTCACCCAGGTGCCATAAGCTTCGTGAAGTTTTCGGTCGGTGTCCGCCAATAAACGAAAGGGGAGTTTCTCTTTGGCAATAAACTTTTGGTGGCTCTTCTCGTTGTCCGTGCTTACACCGAGTACTTCGTATCCGGCTTTCATCAGCGCGTGGTAATTGTCGCGCAAGCTGCACGCCTCTGCCGTGCAACCCGGAGTCATGTCTTTTGGATAAAAGTAGAGTACTACTTTTTTGCCTTTGAAATCGGATAACTTCACTTCTTTGCCATCCTGATCCTTCGAGGAAAAAGAGGGGGCTTTGATTCCAGCGTTAAGTGCCATTTGTTTTAGGGTATTCGTTGTTGATAGGTTGCCACATTGCCGGCATTGTCCGTAACGTTCAGCACAAAGTCACCTTTCAGGGGTTTTGACCGATCGAGCCGTTCGCTTTGTAAGATGCCGGTTTTGTAGTCGTAGTTCATTAACAACCATTCCCCATTAATGGTTGCCTCATATTTCGCAATTCCTGACTGCCGGTCGCGAATGCGCAGCCGGGCCGATGAATTGCTAATACTGATTTTGAAGATTACCGGCTTTAGATCATCGCGCGCAATCGTGAAGTCACCCAACTCGCGGGTGAAGAATTGGATACCATTTCCCAGCCACGTTCCACCCTCATAGTCTAAACCATTGCCCTGCACGCGATACACCGCATATTTCTCGCGATCGGTTTCAGGTACCTCCGCCTTCAGCAACACCCGGGCCGAGCGCTTCAAGGGTGTAGTCCGTGTGCCCACGGTGAAGACCTCGCGCCCGCCCGCTAATCGGTGGTCGACTTTCAGGAAAACGGTGTCGTAGAGGGCACGATCGGGAAAATGAATATCAACCTTGTCGCTGTAGTAATCATACGATGAACCGGAGGGTACGCGATCGCGCAACAGCAACTCCACACTGCCGCCACAACCCGATACCGAATCCGGAAGGTGCTGTTGCAGATTGATCAGGTACACCCAGCGGTTTTGATTATAGTAAGTGGGCGTGATCTCGAATTGCCCCTGACGGGTGAACACCTTGAGGGCGTTTTGGTTACCGCACGGCTTCTGCGCGACCATCAAGGTATTGTCGATCAGATCGTATTCGATCTCTTTCTTCATGGGTTCCAACAGGGGAACTTCCGTTACCGGTTGGTCGGGGCGCAGGGTGAGATTCACCGTGGTTCGGTTGCCGAACGAATCGGTCAGGCGTATCCTGACGGGAATGTCACGATCTTTCATGACTATTTCGCCATTGCCCAGTTGAGGATCGTAATAGGGTAAACGGTTGCCATCGGCTATGTAGAGTTTATTGAATCGATTTCCACGCGTTACCATCGTCTTGAAATCCATCAGCGCCACAATATCCCGGGTGTTTTCAAAATCAACTTCCTCAATTTTTTGATTAAACACCCGTTGACTGTCGGCCCAGACTTCGATGTAGTTGATGCCGCAGCGGTAGTGATCTTTTACCAGTTTGTCGTAGGCCAGCAACTCCAGCCCGATTCGGCCGTGGGCAAAAATGGGCGCGGGCAACACATATTCGTTAGATGATTTCCTGACCACATAAAACTCGTGGCGCCCAAACCGATCATTGACGCGTGACTGGATGGACAGGGTACGGAGGGCCACTTTTTGAACGATCGGGGCCAGGTCATCGGAAATTTCTTTAAAGCCCATGCGCAGCGGGTTGATTGCCCGGTTCTGCGGATCGCGAATTTCAAAGTGAAGGTGGGGACCGTTTGAACTTCCGGTATTCCCTGAGATAGCAATGGTGTCGCCACGCTTCACGCGAAACTGGCCGGGTTTGAACTGAATGTCTTTTTCAAACGAGCGGGCCGTGTACTGCTCTTGCCGCACGTACTCGCCCAGTTTTCCCTTAATGCCATCGAGATGGGCATATACACTGGTCATACCATCGGTATGGGTAAGGTAAATTACCTTTCCATAGCCGAAAGACGACATCACCACCCGCGACACGAAACCATCCTGTACGGCTACCACGGGCAGGCCTACCATGTTGTTGGTGCGGATGTCGATGCCGGCATGAAAATGCGTTGCCCGCAACTCGCCCATGGTGCCCGATAGGGTATTCGGAATACCCGGACCGATGGGAAACAAATAGCTGTCATCGCCTCCGCCTCCGGCTGTCTTCTCGGGCGGGCTAAACTGTGCGAAGGCCGTCAGGTGAACGGCACAAACCACCGCGGCTAAAAATGTACCGACCTTGAGCAGCTCACTTAACCTCGAATTCCAGCAACTTTTCATTTTCAATATAGGCGCTAAGTTTATCACCGACAGCCACCGGGCCCACGCCTTTCGGGGTACCCGTAAAAATCAAGTCGCCTGGCTTCAGTGTAAAAAATTTGGACAAATACGCGATGATATACGAGAACGGAAATAACATCAAACTGGTATTACCGCTTTGCTTTAAACTTCCGTTCACCACTAGTTTGAAGTTGATGTTGGTCAAATCCGGAAAATCAGAAACCGGTTTGAACGTATCGGAAAGGGGAGCCGAACCATTGAACCCCTTTGCAATGTCCCAGGGCAGGCCTTTGTCTTTTGCCTTTTGTTGAAGGTCGCGCGCGGTAAAGTCTATGCCCACGCCAATGCTATCAAAATATTTGGAAGCGAATTTTTCTTCGATGTTTTTCCCCTCGCGGCAAATGCGCAATACCAGTTCTACTTCGTGGTGGATATCTTTAGAAAAATCCGGATAATAAAAGGGTGAGTTTTGGCGCAGCAGGGCCGTGTCGGGTTTGGTGAAGATAACCGGCTCATCGGGGCGCTCGTTGTTCAATTCCTTGATGTGCTCGGCATAGTTGCGACCAATGGCGAAAATCCGCATAACCTGTGTTTTGGCAAAGGTATGAACAATCCATGGGCGTATTCGTATTTTTGCGCAAATTCTAATGGTATGATGCGCAAGGTAGGTTTGTCTGTTTTGGTAGCTGCACTGGTTTACGCATGTGCTACCGTGCCCGTAACCGGGCGGAAGCAAATGAATCTGATTTCAAATGCCGAGATTATTCAAATGTCGGCTCAGCAGTATGACCAGGTGTTGCGCGAAAGCAAGCTCTCCAATAACCAGGAGCAGGTGAAGATGATTAAGCGCGTAGGCACGCGAATCCAGGGCGCGGTAGAACGCTACATGACGGAACGAGGCCTTGCTGCTCAGTTAGAGGGTTTCAATTGGCAGTTTAATCTGATTGAGGATGATAAGACGGTGAATGCCTGGTGCATGCCAGGCGGGAAGGTGGCATTTTATACGGCCATCTTGCCGGTGTGTAAAGATGAAACGGGTGTAGCGGTGGTCATGGGCCATGAGGTGGCGCACGCGATTGCCAATCACGGGCGTGAGCGCATGAGTCAGCAGATGGCGGCCCAGTTCGGGCTCAATGCCGTCAGTGTGTTAATGGGCCAAAACCCCACGGCCGGCCAGGAGTTGCTGATGCAGGCGGTTGGGGCGGGCACAAGCCTGGGGATGCTGAAATTCAGCCGTGACCATGAATCGGAGGCAGACCATATGGGATTGATTTTTATGGCCATGGCCGGGTACGATCCCAGCCAGGCGCCCGCTTTTTGGGAGCGCATGAGCTCCCTGGGCGGGGGGCAGCAACCTCCGGAGTTTATGTCTACGCACCCCTCACATGAAACACGCATTTCGGACTTGAAGAACTGGATGCCGGAAGCCCTGCAGTATTACAAAAAGTGACAAGGGAGAGCGGCCTTTCCGAAGAGCCTGGCTCTGCTTACTTCTTTAGCGCGCTGAGTTTTAATTCTGTCAGTTTCCTTTTGGTGTCCAACGGAAAATCTCCGTTCATCATCCAATCGTAGTAAGAGGGTTCATCTTTCAGAACCTGAAGCACGCCTTTGTTTTTATGTTTACCGAAATTGAAAACCACATCCCCGGTTTCGGTGCGGATCATCCGACCGGCCAGGTCCACGACATCTTGCGTGGTTAAGCGCGCCAACTCTTCGGTGTTGTTTTTGATTATCCCAATTTTTTTGCCCAGCCCGTCTGTGACTTCCTGATTCTCGTATCGGGCTATCTGGGCCAACAGTACGTCCAGCGTGGCCTGGGTGTCGGCCTCGGCTGTGTGAGATCCCGTTAGCTCTTTTGCACAATAGAAGCGGTAGGCAGCGGAAAGTGTTCGTTTTTCCATAAGATGGAAAATGCGTTGCGCATCCACGATTTTCTTTCGGGAGTAATCAAATTCGACTCCGGCCCGGAGGAACTCCTCCACCAGCATGGGCAAATCGAATTTCACGATGTTGAATCCCGCCAAATCTGCGCCCTCCAAAAACTTGGCCAGTTCGCGGGCAATTTCCCTAAAGGTTGGTTTCTGGGCCACATCCTCGTCCGTAATGCCATGTATAGCCGAAGACTCGCGTGGGATGGGGCGCTCAGGGTTAACTAAATAGTGCTTCCGTACTTCTTCTCCGGATGGCATCAACTTGATGAACGCCAATTCGAGTATGCGATCTTGCGTGACATTAGTGCCTGTGGTTTCGAGATCGAAAACACACAGCGGAATTTTGAGATTGAGGGTCATGGGAGAGGTGGTGTGCCGTCAGGGCACGAAGGACGGAAAAGCCTGATAAAACTGCTCAGACGTGATACCAATTTTCTTTAATAATTCTTTTGCGAGCGATACCCAAACCCATTCATGCTTTCCCGAAATCCGGGAGCCAATTCGTGTTTTTTGTGACGTGATCAGGAACTGCTCGTGGCCAGCAACCTCATGAGGGTGTGCTTTGGCACTCACATATTGTATGTCCGCCCGCTCCTTATTGCATAACACGCTGCATAGCCGATCGGTCTCATTAAAGAGGATGATGCCGCCTTTGGGTGTTCGGTCCGTGAACGCATCATACTGTTTAAGATACTCGTCCTCAGTGGCAAAAGGCATGTCGGGGCTCCACTTCATAGCGGTGAGCACGGCCACGTGATGATTCCATTCGTTGAACGGCAACCACCCGGGTTCTGGCTTCACCATACCTTCAACCAGGAGCACCGGTGCGTTGGTAAGTTGGGTACTTGCGGCCATCGGCAAGGAGGTGCGCACCACGTCTGCCTTTCGCTGATGGAAACGCAGCACGTGAACGATCAGTGCGGTGACGAATGGCACGCCCTGGCTGCCGGTAATTACAATCCGTTGCTTGTCAGCACTTTTTGCCAGAAGTTCCGAAGCGTTCATTGATACAAATCAAACGAAAAATCAAAATTAATCGGGAAACTTAAAATTCATATGGGCTTCTTCACTATTTTGAGGGGAATTGTTATTCACAATCCAACGTTAGTGGAATGTGAACAATGTGTAGATTCTAAAAAAAAATCATGCTGTACGTTTGCTGCCCTACGAAACAATACGTACAACAACCACTTGTATGGAGCAACGATCAACGTCCTTGAGGTCAAGCCTCGCTTCTGGCGTGGCGGGCAGCAAGTCGAAACTTTTGGTGCGCGATATCTCCGAAAGTCTCGGCAAGTTGCCGCCTCAGGCGCTTGATCTGGAGGAGGCCGTTTTGGGGGCACTCATGCTGGAGAAGAATGCGCTGACGGCCGTTGTTGAATTCCTGCGGCCCGAGCACTTCTATTCGGAACAGCATCAGGAGATTTACAATGCCATTATCGACCTGTTCAAATCCTCGGAACCCGTGGATATGCGCACGGTGGTTGCCCAGCTTCGTAAAAACGCGAAACTCGACCTCATCGGAGGAGCTTATTACATAGCCGAACTTACCTCCAAAGTCAGTTCTTCGGCCAACATTGAGTATCACGCCCGTATCATCATTGAAATGGCGATCAAGCGCAATCTGATCCAGATTGCTTCCCAGATTCATCACGATGCCTACGAGGACACCACGGATGTATTTGACCTGCTTGACAAAACGGAGCAATCCATTTTCGAAATATCAGATTCTAACCTGCGCAAAAACTACGACACGATGAAGTCGTTGATGTTCCAGGCCATCCAGGAACTGCAGGAGAAAAAGAATCACAAGGACGGCCTTACCGGTATCCCGACAGGCTTTTCGCGGCTTGACCGGATCACCTCCGGTTGGCAAAAATCAGATTTGGTGATCATTGCGGCCCGCCCCGGCATGGGTAAAACCGCATTTGTTGTATCGGCATTGCGCAACGCAGCCGTTGATTTCAACTACCCGGTAGCCATCTTCTCGCTTGAAATGGCATCTCTCCAGCTGGTTAATCGTCTGATTTCAGCCGAGGCCGAACTGGAGTCTGAAAAAATCAAAAAGGGAAACCTGGCGGAGTTCGAATGGCAGCAGTTGGTTCACAAAACCAATCGGTTGTCGGCCGCGCCCATTTTTATTGATGACACGCCCGCTCTGTCCATCCTGGAGTTACGGGCTAAGTGCAGGCGGTTGAAAGCGGAGCACAATGTTCAGTTGATTGTGATCGATTACCTTCAGTTAATGAAAGGTGATGCCGGTGGTAATCGCGAGCAGGAGATTGCATCCATTTCAAGGGCATTGAAGGGAATTGCAAAAGAATTGAATGTCCCGGTGATTGCCCTTTCGCAGTTAAGCCGCGGTGTGGAAACCCGGGGTGGCGACAAGCGGCCTCAACTTTCGGATTTGCGTGAATCCGGTTCCATTGAACAAGATGCCGACATTGTGATGTTCCTGTATCGTCCCGAGTACTACAAGATTACGGTGGATGAAGACAACATGCCGACCCAAGGCATGGCTGAAGTAATTATTGCCAAGCATCGGAATGGCTCGCTGGATAATGTGAAGCTAAAGTTCATTGGCAAGTATACCAAGTTTGCCGACTACGATGCCCCCGAAGGGTTTACACCACTTGCCAGCATAACCCGCGAAAGCCGGATGAATCAGGCGCCTCCGCCACCACTGCCGCCTCCGGGAGGCGAAGATGACGCACCGTTTTAAACTCGGGTGGGATTGATTAGTATTGTGCTACTCCGCACATGCGCTACCTTCTTCTATTTATCTCTCTTCTTCCGACCGTTGTTATGGCGCAGACGGTTGCGCCCTACCTGGATTCCATCCGACAGACCATGCGAGATGACCCGGACCGGGTGGGGTATTACGTGGGGGAAGCGTTGCGGGTCGATAGCCTTCAACAGAAATCCCACCAGCGCGAACTGGCTGACATCGTAGTTACTCTTGATTCGCTGCAAGCCAGAAGTGAGTTGGAGCTCACTTTGCGGCAAAAGATTGAAATGCAGGCCGAACAGGCGCGCCAAGCCAATTGGTTGTACGGTTTGATCATGTTTGGGGGCTTGACCGGAATCATTCTCTTCCTGCTGATTGACCGGCAGCGAAGACAAAAACGTCACGAGGAGGAAATTCAACAACTGAAACATGCAGCCGAGTCACTCAACTCCACGCATCAACGGTTGTTTAACATCCTGGCGCGCGATCTGGCCGCGCCCACCCAGGCGTTTGCCAATCTGGTCCGAAGCCTGAACAGCTCGTCTGAGGCAAACAACCCCGAGTACCTCGACCGCCTGCGCGATCAGGGGCAACTGGTTGTTCAAACGCTTCATGGGGCTCTGCAGTGGACGTTTCTGCAGACCGGGCAGGTGAGCCTCCATCGCGAGCGCGTGATGGCAGCCTTTTGGGCGCGGGAAGCCGTTGAAAATTGCCGGGCAGGTTGGGAGGAGCGCAGCCAAAGGGTTGAGTTGCTGGTGCCCGAGGGCGTCACCGTGTATGGCGATCGTGCTACGTTGTTGATCGCGTTAGAGAATGTGATTTCGGAATTGATTTTTCATACGCCTACACAACAGGTTTTGACCGTTTTTGCTGGCAATAAAGATGAACTGGTGACGGTGGGTGTAACCAGCCATTCGTGCAGCCGTCCGGTTAGCGATTTCAATCTTAAATCGGCAGATCACAACAAGCTTTGGCTGGCCGATGAAATGGTGCGGAGAAATGCCGGTAAAGTAACTGTAGAACCGGCCACAGGCGGAGGCCTATCCATCATCTTTACACTGCCTCGGTAAATCCGCGGGCTTTCCAAGCCCACCAGATCAGCACGGGGTGAATAATCAACAGACGCGCCCAGCCCAACCAGGGCGGCACACAAAGTGTGCCCAGGCAATGGCCAGCCGTAATGAAGTGAACGTGTGCCGGCACGAATGCCACTAACATCAGGACAATACCCAACGCAGCCCATCTCCGCGTAGCCTGAAATAGCAGCATTACTGCGAATGCCATTTCGGCCAGCCCGCTGATGAGATTAATGATTTGGGGTTCGGGTAAATAGTCGGGTATGAGCGGCAGGTAGAATTCAGGATTAATGAAATGGTTAACCCCGGCCCCAAAATAAAACAGCATCATTCCGTAAAATGATACTTTATTGATGACACTATAATTCATTGTAAAATAAGGTTTTAAAAGTGTTCATCTCTGAACAAGTCCTAATGGCTTATTTGGTCTTTGTTTGACTTGGTAAAGGTCGCTTTACCGAAAATGTTTCCAAACTGGAGCTGAGTTGCTACAATTTTGCCATCAACGCTATATCTTTATCAAGATATGAGAGCTTTAGTTTTGGTTGCTCCCGGGCGTGTCGAGTTGACTGATGTGCCCCGTCCCGAATTATCGCCTGGCCAGGCGCTGGTGAAGATCAAGGCGGTGTCCTTGAACAGGCGTGACGATTGGATTCGGGAGGGAAAATATCCCAACATCCGCTATGGGGGGATATTGGGATCCGATGGTGCCGGGGTTGTGGAAGCGGTGCATGACGAAGGTGACCAACCCTGGGTGGGCCAGGAGGTTGTGATTAACCCGAATATCGACTGGGGCAATGATCCCGAGGTGCAATCGGGCAAATACTCCATACTGGGTATGCCCGTCAACGGCACCTTTGCGGAATATATGGTGGTAGGCGTTGATCGTTTGCAACACAAGCCGTTCCATTTGGATTTTCTGCAGGCGTCAACCTTGCCCTTGGGGGGACTTACCGCGTTCAGGGCCCTTTTCCGAAGGGGTGTGTTGCGGAGTAATCATAACGTGCTGATCAGCGGTTTTGGTGGAGGTGTAGCTCAGTTTGCCTTCCTGTTTGCCCAGGCGGCAGGAGCCAATGTGTATGTCACCTCGGGCAGTGATGATAAAATTCAGCGAGCGTTGAAATTGGGAGCCAAGGGCGCCTATAACTATCGAAAGGAGAACAGCATGCCAGACCTCTGGCGAACGAAAGGTGGGTTTGACATTGTCATTGACAGCGCAGGGGGCGATCAGATCAATAACTTCATCAAGGTCCTGCGCCCCAACGGGCGAATTGTGATTTATGGTGCGACCAACGGGTTGCCGTCAAAAGTAGATTTGTACAGGTTGTTCTGGAACCAGTTAACGCTGCAAGGAACTACCATGGGTAACGACCACGAGTTCAACGAAATGCTGGCGTTTGTCAGCAAGAATCAGATACGGCCGGTGGTTGACTCGATCCGGCCATTTGCCAAAATCGTGGAGTCTTTTGCCGATATCACACGTCCCAATCGCGTGGGTAAAATCGTCTTTCAGGTCTGATCGATCAGACAAAGAATTCCAGTTCAAACACGGCCTCCTGGCCTCGGTGTTGAAGCGGTCGCATCGCTAAAATGGGGGAGTCGTTGTACGCCTTGATAAACTCCTGCCGGCTGATGCGGAGCTTACTATGCCCGGGACGGATGCGGTGATATTGCATCCGGCCGGATTTATTGGCCGTGGCGGTATAGGCCACTTGGTATTGAAGGGGAATAGGGGAGGGGATGTACTTCACGCTACCGCGGAATAAGTCGTTTTGAAATCCACCAGGATAAGTCGGTTCTGTGCATGATTGTACTGAGCCAAAAGAGCATAAGCATGAGCGGGAACAAATTCATAGGTATGTTCATACTCATGAATCTTGGCGCATAACTCGCTGACGTAGAAGCGAATCTGAGCAAGATTTCGACAATTGCTTGGGGACTCAAAATGCCGATGGGCGAATTTTTGGAAATCCATCTCAAGGCGCTGCTTTTCATAATCCGTCATGGTTTTGTGCATTAATGCACAATTATAGCATAATTAATTATTAAAATACAAGTTTCGTTGTGTAAAAATGCACAAATTTCGGACAAACAATGAATTTGCCCCGCCAGCGCGGGTTTTAGGTGTAGGGCGTTAGTCGATCGCGTTGCGGGTTACCCAGTAGCGATAAGCGATAACAACCTTCTCCAGCCCGTTGAGACGGGTCAGGTCTTTACGGCCAAAACTGGGCAGCAGGACTTTGTTTAACCGGGCAAGAATTTTGAAGAACTGGCGTTTCATCGTCAGCAGCAAGGTAGAAATATATTAATTACCTTTCGAATCGTGATTTGGAATGCGTATGACTGAAATTGATTTTTTGAACCTTTGGCATCAGGCCATGATGATTGGGCTGATCGTTTTTGTGGCGTTGTCGTTGATAACGTTTTTGATTTATAACATCCGTGTGGCGAGTATTTCCGACTATAAAATCAAGCATGATTTCATTAATGCCAGTGAGATTAAGTGGTTGAAACGGGTGGTGTTGATTTTTGGGATCGGGATTGCCTGCCTGATCAACCTTTACGACTCTGATATCAACGAAGTTGGGGTTTGGTTTGGCGTTCGGATCTTTATTTCAATTGCCGGGGCCACCATGATCTACTATTCGGCATCGCTGATTCTGGAGTACTATTATCCCACCCGTTTGAGTCGCAAGCTCCGCAAGTGGCGTTATATGCCACGGCTGAACCCCAAAAACGGAGCCAAGATGCGCCTGCTCACGGAAGTTGAGGAGGATGTGCACTTGGATGAGGGTATGAAGGCAGAGGAAAACATCTTTTCGATCGATTATGATGTTTGGATTGATGACCAGACGAAGGAAGTAAAAATTGAGAAATACCAGGGGCACCTCCTGGCGCTGGAGTGCCATAACTGCGGATTTTACACCATGCGGGTGAAACGTGAAGAGATTATGGAGCGTAATGAGGCAGGAGAGCCCACGATGCTATTGAAGCATTATGAATGCTCCTACTGCAAGAATGTGCGTGCCACCCAGTTCCCGATCTCCCGCAAACAGGCCGATGATTACCGAAAGGAAAAAGGTCCCGCAAAGCGTGTTCACAAGGATATTGAGGGTGTAAAGATCGAGATTCTCAATGCCATCACTGGCCGGCACTCCTATGAATTCCAGACACTTGACCAGGCGCAAAAGTTTTTGGAAGAATACGACAGTAAAAGTTAATTCAATTCGGCATTGCTTTTGATTCTTAGTAGATAAATGACTGGACGATTCATGAAAATCCGACTTTTTGTACTGGTCGCAGCATGGTTGCTGATTACCCATGCGGCTGCCGGATTCAACCGCGACACCACCGCCCTCAAAAGCAAGCCGGTGTATGGCAAAGAAGCCCGGGTGATAGCTTATATCCTCGATGGAAATCATTACCGGAAAACCAAACTGAATGATTCGCTTTCGGCTGTCATTTTAGATCGGTATCTGCGCGAACTCGATGCCAGCAAAACCTATTTTACCGCTGCCGATATCAAATCGTTTGAACGCTATCGGTTTTCAATCGATGACTTAACCCGGAACGAAAACATTGAGCCCGCCTTTGAGATCTATCAGGTTTTTGAAAAGCGATTTCGCCAGCAAATGGACTATGTGATGAGGTCGCTGGTGACAGAGAAGTTTGATTACACCCTTAACGAGTACTACGAAACCGACCGCGACAAAGTGGCCTGGGCTTTGGACGAGAAAGAACTAAACGACACGTGGCGCCAGATCATCAAAAGTCAGGCGCTGAGTTTGCGACTGGCAGGCAAGAAGGAGGATGAAATTGCGTCAACCTTGAAAGCCCGGTATGAGCGGTTAATCAAATCGGCCTCCCAGGTGAATAGCGAGGATGTGTTTAGTATCTACATGAATGCCATCACCGAGTCATACGATCCACACACCAACTACCTGTCACCCAAGGCTTCCGACTTATTCAAGCAGAGCATGTCGCTGTCGCTCGAAGGCATTGGCGCCCAGCTGCAGACAGAGAACGACTACACAAAAATTGTTCGCATTCTGCCGGGCGGGCCCGCCCAGAAACAAGGCATTTTGCAGCCGGGTGACCTGATTACAGGTGTGGCACAGGGAAGTGATGGAGAGATGGTAGATGTGATTGGGTGGCGTATCGATGACGTAGTTAAGTTGATCAAGGGGCCAAAGGGCACAACGGTTCGCCTGCAGTATCTGCCAGCCGCCACGGGCTTGAATGGCAAATCGAGCGAAATCACGATCGTTCGCGAGAAGGTTAAACTGGAAGATAACTCGGCTAAGAAAAACGTCATCCACTATCAGCGCAACGGTCAGGATTACAAGTTAGGCGTGATTACGTTGCCTGCTTTTTACATGGATTTTGAAGCTTACCAAAAGGGCGATCCGAATTACACCAGTACTACGCGTGATGTTCGCAAGCTGATTAAAGAACTTCAGGCCGAAGGGGTCAACGGATTGGTGATGGACTTGCGCAACAACGGAGGCGGATCACTGCATGAAGCCGTTGAGTTAACCGGGCTATTCATCAAAGAAGGCCCGGTGGTTCAGGTTAAGAACAGTACTCAGCGCGTTGAAGTATTGGATGATCAAAACAAAGAAGTGGCCTATGGTGGTCCGCTCGTGGTGCTGACCAATCGTTTCAGCGCATCGGCATCTGAGATTTTTGCCGGTGCTATTCAGGATTATCATCGCGGTGTAGTAGTGGGCGAGTCTACGTATGGTAAGGGCACCGTGCAAATGGTCCTGGATCTTAGTCGTTTTGTTCAGGACGCAGAGAAAGTAGGTGAATTGAAGATCACGTATCAAAAATTCTATCGTGTTACGGGCAGCAGCACGCAGCACAAAGGCGTGACGCCCGATGTTGAGTTGCCGACCCCTTTTTCAGCGTCCGAGTTTGGTGAGAGTTCGAACCCCAATGCTTTGCCTTGGGATGTCATCCGGGGAACCGGCTATCAGCAGACGGGAGATGTCACCCCGAGGACGATAGCCGAAATCAACAAAGCGTATCAAAATCGCTTGAAGTATGACGAGACGCTCAAGCGCTATGTTGCCGAAACGGACGTGGTTCGGGAGAACCTGGCCGAAACCCGTATTTCGCTCAATGAGCAGACAAGAAGGAAAGAGATGGCCGAACAGGAGGCACGCAAAGCTGCGATTGGTATGGATACCAGCGTGAATCCTGAAGGTGTACCCGTTACGGAACTGGAGAAGCTCACTGATGAGTTCCTCCGCGAGAGTTTGCTCGTGTTATCGGACTTGATCCTGAAGCGAATCGGTTGACCGTTAACGCGCGCTGATCGGCACCGGAGTCAGGCTATACCCTTTTGCCCGAAGCAGTTCGAGCAATCCTTCGCGGCCCTCGAGGTGGGAGACACCCACCGCAATAAACGAAGGGTTTTCGGCCATCATTTTTTCGAGCTTGGGTTCCCATTCCCGATTACGCTTGAAATAAAACTCATTTACGAAACTTTCGTAATTGTCGAGCGGGTGCAGGGTGTAGGCAAAAATCTCCTCGAGGTTTCCATGCGGATAGTCCTCCATTAACTTCCTGAACTCGGCTTTTTGTGTTTCGAAATTATCTACCGAGTGAAGGAGCGCCTTGACCTGATCCGCCATCGGAAAGCTGTTGAGTGCTTGCGCTTCGCGGTCTATACTTTCCAGTGAATAGGAGCGAAGGCCATTGCTTTTGGCCAACTTTAGCAACTCAATGTCGTAAAATCTTACTTTTTCGCCCAGCGACAGGCGAGTCATGGTTATCGACAATGCCAACGGCTTTAATCGCGCATACTTTTTCTCAAACACGGCTTTCTTGATCCCGAATTCCTGTTCAAAAAACTGGACTACGCGCTGGTAGTCCGCAGCGGACATAGCACCAGCCAACGATTGGCCTTTCGGAAAGTGGAGCGCCTTATTCAATTCGTGTTGAGCGTGGTGATCAACCTGATCTTCAATGGCGAAGGACCTGCAGTTTTTCATTTTGGCTACCGCCTCGGGCGGCATGAAGTACTCTTTCTCCCCAACAAACTTGATGGTGGCCAGCAAGTAGGAAGGTTGGCTCAGGCCATTACCGGTAACTTCCCAGAGAATAGACGGTCTATCTTGCGCAACCGCGGCAAACGAAACCAGAGCGGTAAATGCGACTACGAGGTGTTTTTTCATGGAATAGGTCATGTGCAAAGAAAAATCAAATCGGGTTATTTCTGTAAAGATTAGACATTTTTATCTATTTTTTCCGCGGCTCCGGCCATTATCCCCATGAGTGAAGAATTACTAAAGGCCATTGTTCAGCTGTTTGCGATTGTTGCGAAGGAACGCATCTCCGATGAGGAGCGGGGAAACATCAAGGAATTCCTGGGCCAACATCTTAACCAAGATGCCACCCGTTATTATCTCTCGCTGTTCGATGACTTCTGCAAGGCCAATCAACGCATGGCCAGCGCGCACCTCACCAATATTGATTCAGAAACCGCCCAGTTTGTGGATGATTGGGCCCAGATCATGCAGATCGCCAAAAAGGTGAATCAGGCGCTCACCATGCAGCAAAAGGCCGTGCTGGTCGCCAAGATTATTGAGTTGGTGGTAGCGGACGGCTTTATGTCCGACCGCGAGGAAAACCTGATTTTTTACATCGGGGAGGCGCTCAAGTTTCCTCCGCGTGATTTGAAAGATTTGCGGTCATTTGTTGTCGGTGAGGATGCACAAGAACTCAGCTCGCGAAGCGTACTCATCATCGATGAAAGCCCGGATGACCCCGAAGTTTATCATGGACCCCATATTCAGTCCAAGAACTTGTCGGGATTGATTGCGATCCTGCGTCTTCCGGATATGAATGTTTTCTTCATTCGTTATCTCGGCATTACGCCCATGTTTCTCAACGGTATTCCGCTGAAGAGCCGGAAGATTGACATCTTTCCTACCGGAAGCACCATTCGCGGCAGCAAGATTGAACCGGTGTATTACAGTGATGTCACCAGTAAGTTCCTGATTGAAGATCAGGATACGGAGATCACGTTTGTGGCCGAGCACGTGTTCTATCACTTTAAGAGCGGACGTGCCGGACTTCAAAATATCAACCTGGCTGAAAAGGGCGGGAAGCTCATTGGGCTCATGGGAGCCTCGGGCTCAGGTAAATCTACGCTACTCAATGTCCTGAATGGGTCGGAAAAGCCGTCAAGTGGAAGCGTAGTCATTAATGGAATTGATCTGCATCGTAATCCGGAGAAGCTTGAGGGTGTAATCGGGTTTATTCCACAGGATGACCTGCTCATTGAGGACTTAACCGTTTTCGAGAATCTCTACTATGCTGCCCGACTCTGCTTTGGGCACTATAGCCGGACTCAAATTGGTGAGTTAGTCGAGCGAGTGCTGGTCAGCCTGGGTTTAATTGAAATCCGCAACCTGAAAGTGGGCAATCCGCTGAACAAAACAATCTCGGGGGGGCAACGCAAGCGGGTGAACATTGGTCTTGAGTTGCTGCGTGAGCCGACCATCCTTTTCGTTGACGAACCCACCAGCGGCCTTTCATCCCGCGATTCGGAAAACATCATGGACCTGTTGAAGGAACTGGCCCTGCGGGGTAAGATGATCTTCGTGGTCATTCACCAGCCGTCAAGCGATATCTTCAAGATGTTTGATACGCTGGTGATTCTGGATGTGGGTGGTTTCCAGATTTACTACGGAAACCCGGTGGAAGCCGTGGAATATTTCCAGGAGGTGGTGAATGCCGTCAATCGCACACCCGGAGCCTGTCCGGAATGCGGCAATATTAACCCCGAGCAGATCTTTAACATCATTGAGACGCGCGTGGTGGACGAATTTGGCAAACTCACCCACACGCGAAAAACATCTCCCGGCCAATGGTACCAATACTTTAAAAAGAAGATCAGGCTCCCGCGCATTGACATGTCAACCGATGAGTTGACGGCTACCCAAAAGATACCCAATCCCCTGAAGCAAACCTGGGTATTTGTTGTTCGCGATGTTTTGGCCAAGTGGGCCAACCGCCAGTACATGATTACCATTGCTTTGCTGGCGCCACTATTGGCTTTGTTTATTGCCTTCTTTGTTAAATACCATGATGATTTGGGCACTTCTGAACCCTACACCTTTTTTAACAACGACAATATTCCCGTTTATTTTTTCATGAGCGTGGTTGTGGCGTTGTTCGTGGGGCTCATTATCAGCGCTGAAGAAATTTTCCGTGATCGCAAGATTTTGAAACGCGAGAAGTATCTGCACTTGAGCCGGAACAGTTACCTCATATCAAAAGTTATCATTCTTTTTACGATTTCGGCAGTCCAAACACTGCTGTTCATTCTGGTGGGTAACGCCATTTTGGAAATACCGATGACGGAGTACCGGTATTGGCTGATTCTTTTTTCAGCTGCCTGTTTCGCCAATATGCTGGGCTTGAATATTTCCTCGGCCTTTGACTCAGCCGTCACCATTTACATCGTGATCCCGATTCTCATCATTCCCCAGCTGTTGTTAAGCGGGGTAGTAATTAGCTTTGACAAGTTTAACCCTTCGGTGAGCCGGCCGAAGAGTGTGCCGGTGCTTGGCGAGTTTATGGCCTCGAGGTGGGCATTCGAAGCCTACATGGTGACTCAATTTAAGGACAACCCGTTCGAGAAGCCTTTTTATAAGTATGATCAAAAACAAGCGCTGGCGGATTACAAACGCACCTACTATATACCCGAACTTGAAAGCCACCTGTCGAATGTGGTGAACAACCGGGGTGGTTGGCGGCAGACCGACCCGCAACATCCGGTAAATCGATCTTTGAGAACTTTGCGCAGCGAACTGGAGCACGAGATTAGCCGCATTGGAGCTGGCCGGTTTAGCGAGATTGAAAAACTTGCTCCCGGTAAATTTGATTCGGTTGCTCAGGCTGCCACTGAGCGCTTTTTACAAACCTTAAAGCGTTATTATGCCCTGCGGGGCGCCAACGCCATGGCCGCTCGCGACAGTTTGGTCCGCAGCATGACGGGTGACCAGGAAGCGCTCAATCGTTTTCAGGCATTTAGGCTGCGGTATCAGAACAAGGCCGTAGCGGAAGCCGTGGAAAACAAAACAAAGACGCGTATAGCTGAGTATGATGGCGAGATCATACAAAAGATGTTTCCGATTTATTTTGATGACCATCGGCCTGATCATTTTTTTGATTTTGCAGCTCATTTTTATGTGCCCACCAAGCACTTTGCCGGGCGATACTACGATACGTACTACTTCAATATTGCCGTGATTTGGGCCATGACCATGGGGCTTTACCTGCTACTGTATTTTGATGTACCGAAGAAGATCGTCCACGGGCTTGAAATGCGCAGAAAATACAAGCGTGCGATTAACACGTAAATCTTATTTTTGTCAAAATTTTCAACACTATGAAGCATATCTGGATACTCGTTGTAGCACTGGGGCTTGCCCTGGCCGCTTGCCAATCAAAAGAACAAAAGGCTGAAGAAGCGGCCGAGGAACAAATAGAATGGGCGGAAATGGATGCTTATCACATGCTGATGGCCGAAGCTTTCCATCCGTACAAAGACTCGTCAAACCTGGCTCCGGCAAAGACCGGTGCCGTTGAGCTGGCCGCTGAAGCTGTGAAATGGGCAAGTGCCCCGCTGCCCGCAAAAGTAGATAACGAGCAAATGCGGGCCATGCTTGAGCGTTTAAAGCTTAATGCCGGTGCGCTGTCGGAAAAAGTTCAGATGAATGCCAGTGATGAAGAAATCGGGCAAGCACTGACCACGTTGCATGACGACTTTCACGCTATTATGGAAGCCTGGCATGGCGGTGGGCACGAACACGGTGAGCACAAGCATTAATCGGTAGTTGCGATCAAAACAAAAGGAGCAGCGGTAACGTTGCTCCTTTACTTTTATACAATGCTAAAAGTCGCCTGGTCAGAAAACTACGTGCTGCCGTTGCCACCCCATCATCGTTTCCCGATGAGCAAGTACGAGGTATTGCCACAACAATTGTTGTATGAAGGAACGCTCACCGAGGCTAACTTTTTTAAGCCTGGCCGCATGTCGGAGTCCGAAATTTGCCGTACTCATGCATTTGACTACTGGAGGCGCCTGAAAGGGTTGCAGCTCACGCCACGTGAGGAGAGGCGCACGGGCTTTCCTCAATCGCCCGAACTCGTGGACCGCGAGGTGACCATCATGCAGGGCACGGTAGAGTGCGTGTACTTTGCGCTGCAGTTCGGGGTGGCCATGAACATTGCCGGGGGTACTCACCATGCATTCACCGACCGGGGAGAGGGCTTTTGCCTGTTGAATGATATTGCGTTGGCCGCCCGACATGCGCTGGACAACCAGCTGGCGCAACAGGTATTGGTTGTTGATCTGGATGTCCACCAGGGTAACGGCACCGCTCAGATTTTTCAACACGACAAGAGGGTGTTCACGTTCAGCATGCATGGTGCCAACAACTATCCGCTGCAAAAGGAGACATCCGATCTGGACATTGGTTTGCCCGATGGCGTGGGTGACGATTTCTACCTGAGCACGCTGGACGTCAACCTGAACCATCTGTTGGAACGCGTACAACCTGACCTGATCTTTTTTCAGTCAGGAGTCGATATTTTGAACACCGACAAGCTGGGCAAATTGGCCGTGACACGCGAAGGCTGTAAACAGCGCGATAAGCTGGTGCTCTCAGCGGCTAAACGAAATCGAATTCCCTTGGTCGCCAGTATGGGCGGTGGCTACTCGCCCGATTTCCGCGACATCATCGAAGCCCATGCCAATACCTATCGACTAGCGCAGGAATTGTTTTTCTGATTTTTCATTTGGTTACAAGACGGCCCGGCACATTCCCGAACGGAACCGTCAACCCCAGGATGGGAATGGCGACAACCTCGCCACCCGTTTGCGTAGGTACCACCAGTGCGAAGTCGATACCCACACGCTTTACAATACGTCTTCCGCCAAACGAAAGCAGAACCAGATTTTCGTCACCGGATGAGATCAGATAATTCTCGGTGAGAAAATACCCGCGCTCTCCTGTGCGTATCATTCCACTAAAGCTGATCAACGGGGTGTCTGCCCATTCCCCGGCTGCGTAGCCATAACCCAGTCCTACACTGAAGTTCTTGTCGCGAGATCCGAATGTGCTGATGCCATAGGCTATGCCAAAACCAGACTCGGGTTCGCCCAATACTGTACCCAGAAGCGCGCCTGCGCCTATGTTAAATTTATTCTCCACCACGGGGACGGAAAACTTGGGAGTAATCCAGGCGGGTGTGGAGGCACCTGCAAAAAGAAAAAGCGGGATGATGCCCGCTCCAATGGTAAAGTTGTCGGTTACGCCATAACTCGCCTGGTTAAAGAATATCCAGACGTTTTGGTAATAGGCTTCACCTTTCTTTAGGCCATAGCCATTGGGCTGCCAGAGATAACGCGTGGATTGGGGGTTGTCGAAAAAAAAGCGGCCGTCCTGAATGCGGTCGGGTCGCACGGCAATCATCGACTTGATATCAATCTTCTGAATAGTAATCGTGCCCAGTTGCTGGGTATTGAGCACGATCATGCGCTGATCCTGTGAAACGATCCTCCCGATGTATTCATTGCCATCGCGTGTTTCGATACGATAGAGAGTTGAGTCTGGCTCGGTTTGGGCATTCGCGGGCAGCGCCAAACCGGCCCACAAGAAAACAAGGGGTATCCATCGCAACATAAGCTATTGACTACAATCACGAAAATAACGGTTTGTGGGCTTTGAGTCAATCAAAGCTGACTGTCCGTTTACCTGCATTAATCGAACCGATCAATGATTCCCCAAGCGCAGATTGCGGGCTGCCTGCCCAAAACAATAGTGCCTTAATCTTACTCGCCCATGCGGAGGGTACCACTTTTTTGGCGTGGCGGAAACTGCTGAAGGGTGAGGAAATGTTGTTGGAGCACGTCCTGAATCTGCCCGCCCCAGGCCACGCCTAATTTCATGGCTACTTCGCGCGACTTCCACTGATCATGGCGCTCGAAGGGATCGGTTCGGAGGTTGAAAATCAAGGCGCTGGGTTTATTGTAATCAAAGAAACCCTCACGCTGCTGCATGTGTGATTTCCAAGGCCCGATACGGACGGCCGTGAGGTCATTCTCGTTGTAATAGATTTCAAACGTGCGACTGGATGACGCATTTCCCGTCCAGTGGGCGAGGTTGTTCACACCATCGATGTAAACCTGATGCGACTGCTTCAGCTTTTCGTGAACATTGTCAAGACCGGCCGCTGCCGCCAATGTTGTAAACAAATCAGTATGGTCCTGAATACCATTTGAAACCGATCCAGCCTTGATCTTGGCGGGCCAGCGAACCAACATTGGCACGCGAACGCCTCCTTCCCAGGTCGTTGCCTTTTCGCCACGGAATGGGGTAGTGCCACCATCGGGGAACCAATCGACCATAGCTCCGTTGTCGGTCGTAAACACCACAATGGTATTCTGGGCAATGCCCAGGTCATCCAACTTCTTCAATAATTCGCCTATCATCATATCCAGCTCCATCATGCCACTTCCGTACACGTCAAATTCCGAAGAGAAAGGCGTAGCCAGGTTCCTGCGCTCCGAGCGAAGATGGGTATAGATGTGCATTCGGGTGGGATTGTGCCAGATGAAAAACGGTTCACCGGCCCTTACGGCCCGCTCCATAAAATTGATCGTGCGCGCGTTGAACTCGTCATCCACGGTTTCCATTCGCTTGGGGTCAAGCGGCCCCGTGTCTTTAATGGTCTGTTTACCCACTCGGCCAAATCGTCCGTCTACTGCAGGGTCGTCTACATTGGTGGCTTTGCAATCCAGCACACCACGCGGCCGGTAGCGCGCATTGAATCCCTCGTCCTTAGGCCAGGCAGCGAGAAAGGGTTCCTCTTCCGTGTTTAAATGGTAGAGGTTTCCATAAAATTCGTCAAAGCCATGTACAGTGGGCAAATGTTCGTTTCGGTCGCCCAAGTGGTTTTTTCCAAATTGCCCGGTGCGGTATCCGGCAGTCTTTAGTACTTCGGCCAGTGTTGGATCCTTCGGGCTCAAGCCAACAGGAGATCCCGGTAACCCCACGGTAGTCAACCCTGTGCGAATCGGCAACTGGCCAGTGATCATCATGGCGCGCCCCGGGGTGCAGGTAGGCGCAGCGTAATGGTCGGTGAATAGCATTCCTTCTTTGGCGATTCGATCGAGATTGGGTGTTGGCACCATCATGCCATGGCTGTAGGCGCCAACATTCCAGTAGCCGACATCATCTGTGCAGATCAGGAGGATATTCGGTTTTGTCGGTTTTGCGGGGGCCGCGGCTCGTTTTTGACTTTGGGCGGTGGTTAACGCAAGAAATAGAAAGACGAGGGTTGTAGTAAAGCGCATGGAGACTGAATTAAGAGCTTAGGTAAATAACAACAAAATCCAGGATATGTTGCTAAACCTGGCAACGGGGTCGGGAGGCTGGTTTTTTTCCCCCATGCGATTACCTATATTTCATTTCCATTTCGTGTATGTCGAGTAAAACCCAAAAACTTTGGCCGGTCATCACAGCATCATCGGTGGGCACACTCATCGAGTGGTATGACTTCTACATTTTCGGTAGCCTGGCCGCCATTCTTTCGCAGCAATTTTTTCCCCAGGCCAATCCAACGGCAGCGTTCCTTTCTACGCTCGCTACGTTCGCTGCCGGTTTTATTGTCCGTCCTTTTGGTGCGCTGGTTTTTGGCCGGCTTGGTGATTTAGTGGGACGAAAGTATACGTTTCTGATAACACTGGGACTGATGGGCGGCTCAACGTTTGCTATTGGCCTGGTTCCTGACTACAATACGATTGGTTTGTTTGCGCCTCTATTGGTGCTGATTCTTCGGTTGGTGCAGGGATTGGCCTTGGGCGGAGAGTATGGAGGTGCGGCTACCTATGTGGCGGAGCATGCGCCCAAACATAAGCGCGGTTACTATACCAGTTTCATTCAAACAACCGCTACGTTAGGTCTTTTTGTTTCCATTGGCGTGATCTTACTCGTGCGCCAGACCATGGGTGTGGAGCAGTTTGAAGCCTGGGGTTGGCGCATTCCATTTTTGTTGTCGGCATTTTTGGTAGCCATTTCGATTTACATCCGGCTGCGAATGCAGGAGTCGCCCTTGTTTCACAAAATCAAAAGTGAAGGCAAACTGGCGAAGAATCCCATTCGGGAAAGTTTCACCAAAAAAGAGAATCTACGTCTGGTCTTGATTGCCCTGTTTGGTGCAGCAGCCGGCCAGGGCGTGGTTTGGTATACGGGGCAATTTTACGCCCTCACCTTCATTCAGAAGACACTGTCGATCGAATTCGTCCAGTCCTACTACATCATTGGCACCGCACTGGTGATCGGCACGCCATTGTTCATTTTCTTCGGCTGGTGGTCAGACAAAGTCGGGCGAAAGTACATCATGCTGGCCGGCATGTTACTGGCGGTGCTCAGTTATCGACCAATCTATCGAACCATGTACGATCTGGCCGATGTAACGCAAAAACAGGAAATCCCGGGGGAGAAAACGCTGTCGCGAACCACATCGATATTGGCGGAAGGTGATACATTGGTTACGCTCAAGACCTCCCGTGCTTTTCAGGATGGAACGCTGCTGGTCACCACCGAGCAGATGCAAGGGCGCGAACGGAAAGGGGAACTGAAACGCGAGGTGTTGCTCAGCGGAGATCGGTTTTATTATATGATCCTACTCGTGTTGGTACAGGTGGTTTGGGTTACGATGGTTTACGGTCCGATTGCAGCTTTTCTGGTCGAGATTTTTCCGACCCGAATACGGTACACGTCCATGTCGCTGCCGTACCACATCGGCAACGGTATCTTTGGTGGGCTCACACCGTTCATCGCAGCCTCGCTCTATGAGTTGAGTAAGTCGACTGAACATCCGGCTGGTAACTACCTGGCTGGCCTTTGGTACCCGATTGGCGTGGCGGCCGTTACGTTGCTGATCGGTTTTATCTTTCTGCCAAATCGTTCACATCACCACCATCACGAAGAGTAATGCCTTTTACGGCCTCTCATCCGGCTATCATTATTCCGCTGATGCGCTGGCGTTATTTGTCGGCCACCGGTCTGGTGATTGGCAGCCTGAGCCCCGACTTCGAATACTTCCTGAAAATGAGCGTCTCGAGTAAGTACAGCCACACGTTTTGGGGACTCATCTATTTTGATGTGCCCATTACCGTTGCGCTGGCATTTATTTTTCATCTGTTGGTGAAGCGACCTCTTTTGGAGAATGTGCCCGGCTTCGTAGCTGATCGACTACAACCTCTTTATGAATTGAATTTTGTCCCTTACTTCCGAGATAATCCGGTTAGTTTTTTGGTGTCGGCCTGGGTGGGGGCAGCATCTCATGTATTGTGGGATAGTTTCACGCACGCCCACGGGTTCATGGTTCAGCAATTCCCTGCCTTACTTCATATGATTGTTCCCTTCGATGGCGCGCGGTATCCGCTTTACTATGCGCTGCAGCATGTATCTACCGTTGTTGGCCTGGCTTTGATCGCGGTTTTTTTTTGGCGTTTTCCGAAGACCCGTTATGCACGCGCGTCAGGCCATTGGACGTTTTGGCCGCTCGTAGCATTTTCAGTGATCCTGGTGTTGGTGCTGCGTTTTCAAAACGGATGGAACGAACAGATTGGCAATCGTGTGGTATCATTCATCTCGGCCGGTTGTGTAGGGTTGACCCTTGCGGGAATCTGGCATCGAAAATCGTCTGCGCATGGCTAAGCAAAAGCATTGGGTGCAGGTGGACAAACGCAAGCTGGAGATCTCCAATCTGGACAAAGTACTGTTTCCGGAAGACGGCATCGTAAAAGCCCAGGTCATTGAATACTATCTCTCCATTGCGCCCACATTGCTGCAGCATGTAAAAAACCGGGCACTCACGCTCATCCGCTACCCCGATGGCATTCACGGTGAGATGTTTTACCAAAAGAACCGGCCCGAGTGGGCCCCAAACTGGGTTGAGTTTGCCGAACTGGGTTCAGAAGAAAAGAAGGACTACATCGTGGCCACTGAGCCAGCCTTGCTGGTATGGCTGGCGAACCTCGCTGCGCTGGAGTTACATCAGATTCATTCCCGAAAACCGCACTTTGACAAGCCGGACTACATGGTGTTCGATCTTGATCCACCGGAAGGCTATTCCTTTAAAAAGATCGTTGACTTAGCCATCCGGCTCAAGACGCACGTGGAGGACTTTGGCTACACACCCTTTGTTAAAACAACGGGCGGCAAAGGCGTGCACATTTGTTGCCCGTTGATTCCGCATCACCATTTTCATGACGTGTTTGAGGCTGCCCAGGCCATTGCACAACCCTTTGTTGATGTGAACGGGAAGGAAACCACACTCCATATCAAAAAGGATGCGCGTAAAGGAAGAGTGTTGATTGACATTTACCGCATTCGGGCGGGACAGAGCATCGTATCGCCCTACAGCCTTCGGGGGCGGGTGGGGGCGCCCGTTAGCATGCCACTGACGTGGGAACAATTGAAGGCCACGCAGTCGCCAGGCGAGTACACAATTCACAACGCAATTGAGCTCGTTACCCGTCAGGGCGATGCCTGGGCCACGTTCGATGCCTTTGCGGTCGAGATTCACACGCATCGCAAGAAGGTTAGCGCCAAAAAACTACCGGAGTCGAAAAAGAGAAAAACACCCGAGCAGCTCAAGTCATATGAGCAGAAGCGTGACTTCTCCAAAACGCCTGAACCAGAGGCGCGGATTGTGGAAGCCGGAGGAAACAACTTTGTAGTCCACCGCCACCACGCTTCGCATCTGCATTATGACTTGCGCCTGGAGCAGGAGGGTGTACTGAAATCGTGGGCCGTACCCAAGGGACTGCCACCGTTACCGGGCATCAAACGGTTGGCCGTACAAACAGAAGACCACCCGATGGAGTATCTTACCTTCGATGGTAAGATCCCGAAAGGACAGTATGGAGCGGGCGAAATGTGGATCTATGCGCTGGGTAAATACCAGATTACTAAAGAGAAGAAAGACGGTTTTTATTTCCGGCTTACAAGCAAGGAGGTAACGGGTGAATATCGCATCTACAAGATTCAGCGGGCCAAAGAATGGCTGCTGGAGCGGGTAGACCGGCCGCAGGTTGATTTCCTTACTCAGCCTTTTGAACCCATGTTGGCCGAAGCCGTTGACCGGCCACCACAACGAGAAGAAGAATATCTGTACGAAGTTAAATGGGACGGCATTCGGGCATTAATTGTGCTAAACGAGGGGCAGATTTCGATTCGCACGCGCAACAACCTCGACATTACGGCTCAGTTCCCGGAACTGACCCAAAGCGAAAAGTCGTTTCGCGCCACCTGTGGTGTGTTTGATGGCGAGATTGTTTGCCTTGATGCAGAAGGCAGGCCGTCATTCAAAAATATAATCAAGCGAATGAACGCCAAGGGTTCGGCCATCGCGACTACCCGCAGCAAGCATCCCGCAGTTTGCTACTTGTTTGATTGCCTTTACCTGGATGGGCGCCCGATTGTAAACGAGCCCTTGCTCCGGAGAAAGTCGTGGCTCGAAGATGCGTTGAAAGCCGACAATGGCTACCGCTTCAGCGAAACCGTTGACGATGGCCATGGCCTGTTTGAAGCTGCCCGTGCGCATCGTTTGGAGGGTATCATGGCCAAACGAAAAGACAGTCGCTACTACGTGGGTAAACGAAGCGATGCCTGGCTGAAAGTGAAAGTGCGCGATACCCGGGACTGTGCCATTATCGGTTACACCCCCGGCAAGGGCAATCGCCACTCGCTGTTTGGTGCCTTGCAACTGGCGGAGCACGTTGACGGGAAATGGTTGTACAGGGGCAAAGTGGGTACGGGCTTTGATGATCAAACCATGCAGACGATTTTTAAACGCATTCGCGCTTTGAATGAAACCCGGAAGCCGGCCATGGAAGGCGGCAAGGTGATGGATGAGAAGGTGACGGTGTGGGTGCAGCCGAAGCTAAACGCTGAAATCAGCTTCGCCATGATCACTGCGGATGGGATGTTCCGCGAACCGGTGTTTGTGAAGCTGGTGAAGTAATCTGGGATCATTTTATCCTCACCTCAATAAAAGGTTGTAGGCGTCAGACGGCTTATTTGCGGCATATAAGAGCCGTCAGACGCCTTTGTTTGATTGTTGGCATTTTGCCAACAATGCTTATCTTTGGGTTGTGAACGTGATTGCCTACCGCACACTTCAGTTGTTTTGGAAAAAACATGCCAATTCCAGGCAAGCACTTGGTACGTGGTACTGGGTTTGTCGGAAGGCGGAGTGGAAGAGTTTTAACGAATTAGCTCGAGATTTTCCAGATGCATTCCCTGTCGGAGATAACCGTGTGGTATTTGACATTAAAGGCAACCGGTACAGATTGGTGGCACGCGTTCTTTTTATGTTCAAAATTGTTCAGATCAAGTGGGTTGGCACTCACGCTGAATATGACCGTATTGATGTTGTCACGATAAATAAGAAACCATGACATGGACCGTTTTACATACCCCCGGTGACTACAAAAGAGCACTCGCCCGCCTGGATCACCTGGCCGAACAAGCTCCGTTACCTCATTCCAATGAAGGGCGGGAACTGGAGTTACTCGGCTACCTCATTCAGGATTTTGAGGATCGGGAATGGGTTCAGCCAGACCTTGATCCGATTGATGCCATATCCGTTCGCATGGAGCAACTTCACCTGAATGTGGCTGATCTGCTGGACGTTTTCGGTGACCGCGGGACAGCCTCCAAGGTTCTTAACCGCCAGCGGTCTTTATCATTGGCCATGATCCGTGGCTTAAGTGAAAGGCTAACGCTGCCGGTTGATTTGCTGATCCGACCGACCGCCCCCCGGTCCAATAAACTTGCGGTTGCGGAGCCCCGCGCCACTTACCGAAAGAGGCGCAAGCGGTGAGGTAAGCGCTAATTTTCGTTTCTTTGCTGCATGACCGATCAGGCCCTTTTTCTAAAAAATCTCTGGTACTTTGCTTTCCACAGTTCGCACCTGAAGCCAGGCAAGCTGGTAGGCCGTGAAATCGTGGGGGAGAGAATCGTTTTTGGCCGCGACTCGAACGGCAAGGTGTTCGCCCTGCGCGACAATTGCCCGCACCGGGGCGTACCGCTCTCGCACGGTTGGTTTAAGGACGATACCCTTCAATGCTGCTACCATGGATGGATGTTTAACACGCAGGGCGTCTGTACGGGCATACCCGCCATGCCACCCGATGCCACCTTTGATGCGTCCAAAATTAAAGTGTTTCAATACCCGGTAGAGGAGAAGAACGATACGATTTGGGTGTATGTACCGGAAAAAAAACTGCCGAACACAAAACCGAAAGAACCTGCGCCCAACCTGTTGCTGGCACCCGATAAAAAGTTCAAGCATGTTGAGACGGTGATTATGCCGGCTGATATCGACCATTCGGTAATCGGACTCATTGACCCGGCCCACGTTACGTTTGTGCACCAAAGCTGGTATTGGCGCTCAGCCAAAAAACTAAAGTTGAAAGAAAAGCATTTTGAACCCACCGCCAAGGGATTCAAGATGGTGCGGCATACTCCGTCAAGCAACTCCAAAGGCTACGGCATTTTGAAGGGCGGTACCTCTACCGAAATCACTTTTGAGATACCCGGCATTCGCACCGAGCACATCCAGGTGGGCAACAAGGAAGTGGTATCGATTACGGTGTTGACACCCATTAACGACAAGCAGACTGAGCTCACACATATTTTTTATACGTCCATCGGATTAGCCAATCTGTTGTGGGCACCGCTCAAGCGGCTGGGCAAGCAGTTTATCGGGCAGGATCTGGGCGTGTTTCAGAAGCTGAACGAGGGCTTGCAATCCAACCCTACGTTAAGTCTCATTGGCGAGCCGGATATGCAGGCGCGTTGGTATTATGAAATCAAACGGCTGTGGCACAAAGCCCAACAGACCGATGAACCGTTTGTGAACCCGATCAAGCCGCAGACGTTGCATTGGGTGACGTAGCCGCGAATAGTGCCAGTTACTTCTTGCACACGGCTACCCTCACTTTTTCATCTACGGTTACCCCCAGTAGTTCTGCTTTGGTAATATCCTGGCAGGCTTCGCGCAGCGCTCCAGCTTTCTGTTTGGCAATGCCGCGGTTGTAGAAGGCCAGTCCGTACTCGGGGTAGTGGGTAATGGCTACGGTGTAATCTTCAATGGCTTCGCGCAACCGGTTCATTTTGGTCAGCACATTCCCGCGGTTGAGCCAGGCTTTCTCGTGCGTGGCATCAATGCGTATGGCCTGGGTAAGGTCAGCCAAGGCACCGCCCAGGTCTTTGCCGTGCTCTTTGCAAATGGCGCGGTTGATCCAGAAATCCGGGTCCGTGGCGTCCAATTCGATGGCCTTGGTAAAGTCTTGCAGGGCAGCCGCCCACTTTTGCTGGCTCATCAGCAGGTGGCCGCGCTCTTCATACAAGTACGCCTGTCGCGGGTCCTCTTTAATGGCTTTAGAAAGCAGTGCTTCCGATTCGGCTTTTGAGCCGGTTTCTTTCAGCAGCACCGCCAGGTTATGTTGGGCCAGGCTGCTGGCCGGATTCAATTCGAGCGTGCGTTGGTAGTCACTGATCGCCTGCTTTTTGTCGCCCGCTTGCTGGTAGGCCAGACCGCGGTTGAGAAAGAAATCGGCCCGTGCGGGATCAAGACGAATGCAGGAGTCGAAATAGGTAATGGCCCGCGTGTAGTACTTCAACTGAGTGTCGATCTGCCCCAGGTAGTTAAAAACAACCGAGCGCATATCGCTCTGGGCGGTAAAAATTTTTTGCGTGGCGCCTCCCGACAGCTCAAAATAGACGGACTCCGTTCCGGTGCCGGTTGAGGCTGGCAATCGTAACAGCGTAACAAAGTCCTCCCGTGCCAATTCATATTGGCTAAGCTGAAACCGAAGGGTAGCCCGGCTAAACAAGGCCTCCCGGTGATTGAGAAATTGTTCCAAAAAAATGGAGTAGTCGGTAATCGCTCCACGCGAGTCAGCCAGTCGCTCGCGGGCGATGCCGCGCAGGTAGTAGGCCTTCCATTGTTGAGGATCTTGTCTGAGGCACTCGTTTAAATGAGCCAGGGCCGTACGGTCCTGCCGCTGCTCCAGTGCCAACTCGCCCTTCTCCAGCATTTGTGCGGCATTACGGGGCTGCGATAAGGCATTTAACGCAAGCAAATAGGTCGTGGCCAGCAATAGTAATCTCACCATTTTAACCCTAATTACCGAAACTTTCGCCTAAAATTCCTGTTTTAGTTTATGTATGGAGACCACAAAGAAATCAAAGTCCAAATCGGGCGCCAAAGAGGCGGCTGTGCTGAAGGCCTATCGTGAGTATGTGTTGAAGGAAGGCAAACAACCCACTTCGGTGTTTGCTTTTTGCCAGCAGTTGGGTATTCCGGAAGAGGAATTCTATAAGCACTTTGCCTCTTTCGAGGCGCTGGAAAGAGCCATTTGGCAAAACTTCATTTCCACCACCCGCCAAAAACTGGAAGAGGATGAGAGCTATGCCGGCTTCAGTTCACGCGAAAAGATACTGGCGTTTTACTTTACGCTGGCCGAAATGCTGAAAAGCGATCGAAGCTTTGTGTTACACCAGTTAAAGGGCTGGAAGAACCCCGGCACGATGCCCACCTTCCTGAAAGGATTCAAGGCATCTTTCGATGAGTGGATTAAGGGTGTGGTGGCTATGGGTGTGCAATCCGGTGAAATTGCCAAAAGGCCTTATCTGGACGAACGTTACTACATGCTGTTCTGGCTGCACCTGATGTTCATTCTTCAATTCTGGAGCCATGATGAGAGCGCGAATTTTGAGAAAACAGATGCCGCGATTGAAAAGTCGGTGAACCTGGCTTTTGATTTGATTGGTAAGGGCATTCTGGATAATGCCATTGACTTTGGAAAGTTTCTCTACCAGACAGCTAAAAACTAACGTGTGAGCAAGCGTGTGAAGGAGCAGGAGCGGATACCCGTAGGGAAAGTACATCGCGCGACCAAGTTTATTGCCACCGGTGCCAAGATTGGCACCAACTATTTGAAGCACTATGGAAAGAAGCTGGTCAACCCCGAGCTTTCGCGCGATGAGTTGCACCAGGATAATGCCACCGATATTTATCAGTCGCTCAGCCAGCTTAAAGGCAGCGCCCTGAAAGTGGCGCAGATGCTGAGTATGGACAAAAACTTGCTGCCGCGGGCCTACCAGCAGCAGTTTACCATGGCGCAGTATAGCGCACCCCCGCTTTCGTATCCGCTGGTGGTGCGCACATTCGAAAAGCACTTTAAGAAAAAGCCGACTGAGCTTTTTGATACTTTCAGCCCGTCCGCTCAAAATGCGGCATCCATGGGGCAGGTGCACAAGGCCACGCTTAACGGCAAAGAGCTGGCAGTGAAGATTCAATATCCGGGTGTGGCGGACAGCGTAAAGAGCGACCTGGCTATGGTGAAGCCTATTGCCCTCAGCATGTTCAAGCTCAATCCGGCCGAGTACGATGAGTTTATCGGTGAGGTGGAAAGCCGTTTGCTGGAAGAGGCGGATTATGATCTGGAGTTAGAGCGGTCGCAGGAGTTGACCTCTCAATGCCGGTCCATTCCCAATCTCGTTTTTCCCGGCTACTATCCTGAGTTCAGCTGTGCCAAGGTGCTGACCATGGACTGGCTGCACGGAAAGCCGTTGGGTGAGTTTCTGAAAACGGATACCTGGACGGCCGAAGAAGGAAACCGGATAGGGCAGGCCATGTGGGATTTTTACCACTTCCAGATTCACCGGCTGAAGTCGCTCCATGCCGATCCGCATCCGGGCAATTTCATCATTACCGAAAATCGGCAGTTAGGTGTTATTGACTTTGGCTGTGTCAAAGTGATTCCGCCCGCGTTTTACCTGTCGTATTTTCAGTTGTTGGATGGCGACCTGCTGAATAATCCTAAGAAAATGGCGAAGGTGTTTCAGGAGCTTCGCTTTATTTACCCGGATGATTCGGTCCGCGATCAGGCATTTTTCACCGAGGTGTTCACCCGTTTGGTTGAGCTACTCGGGCGCCCGTTCCGCACACCGGAGTTTGACTTCTCAGATTCCGAATACTTCCGTCAGTTGTACGGGTTTGGCGAGGAAATCTCGTCCATGAAGGAATTCCGGAATTCAAAGAAGGCGCGTGGCGTGAAAGACGCATTGTATATCAACCGTACCTACTACGGCTTGTATAACATCCTGCACGAGTTGAAGGCGAAGGTGAATACCAGTACCACTTGGTTGCACCGGCAGATCCGTTAACGGCAAGGGTCTTCGCACCCCAATGGCAGAAAGCGTTCGGTTGGCCCAGTTAATTCTAGTGATTATCGCAAGGCTTTACAAATTTTTTGAAAAGTCATTCAATACCAATACTTTAGCAGTCTGATATTCATTTTTTGGTCCAACTAACCATTTTTTGCCATGCGCGCCATTTGGAAAGGACACATTCAGTTTTCGCTGGTCACCATCCCGGTCCGGATTTACAACGCCATTGACACCGGCCAATCGATCAGTTTCAACCTGCTTTCGAAGGACGGGCACAACCCCGTGAGCTACGAGAAGAAGGACAAGGTTACCGGTCAGCCGTTGCGCAATGAGGACATTGTAAAGGGTTATCAATATGAGCCCGGCCAGTATGTGATTATTGAGCAGGAAGATCTCGATAAAGTGCGACTAAAAAGCACCCGGGTGATTGAGCTGGATGGCTTTGTCAAGGCCGAAGAAGTGCATCCTACGTTGTTTGAGAGCCCGTATTTTTTAGGGCCGGATGGCGAGGTGGCCGCCAAGACCTACGGCCTGTTGGCCGCAGTAATGAAAGACAGCGGCAAGGTTGGCGTTGGCAAAGTGGTGCTGCGCGACCGGGAAACACCCGTGCTGATTACCCCGCACGAAAAGGGCATCCTGCTGTATCGCCTTCGGTATCCCCACGAAGTACGCAGCATCAACGAGGTTCCCCAGTTATTGGAAGTAAAGGCTGACAAAGAGCAGATGAAGCTGGCCAAAACATTGGTTGACTCCATGAGCACCAAATTTGCCAAAATCGAAATGAAGGACCACTACTATGATGCCTTGAAGGCCATCATCGATTCCAAGATTGAGGGCAAAGAGATTGTCGTGGTGGAGCACGAAGAGCCCAAAGTAGTCGACATCATGACCGCTCTGAAAGCCAGCATTGAACAAGCCAAGAAGAAGCCCATGGAGAAAGCAAAGGGTGCAGCCAAGGAGGCGAAGAAGGCCAAAGAGGTTAAGCTGAAGCGCAAGGCAAGTTAGTGCATAAACCGGCCGAAATGCCGTACCTTTGCCCCATGGCCAAGGTTGTTCAATTTACACCTACCCCGGAAAAATTTGGGTTCAAGCCGGTGCGCAAGCGAAAGTGCGACCAGCAGGAGCAGCGCGGCCAGTTAAACCTGTTCTCGGGTGGCAAGCAGGTTCGACTCAGCCAACTCTCACCATTTGAAGAAGCCTTATTGTTTGATGATAGGGGCGACCTGGCGCAGGCTAAGGAGCTCTACCTTAAAGCCATTCAGGAGAATGACTGCTTGCCCGATGCGTACTGCAACCTCGGCATCCTGGAGTCGCAGGAAAAGAACTATCCCAAAGCGATTGACTGTTTCACCAAGTGCCTGAAAGAACAACCCCGACACTTTGAAGCGCATTACAACCTGGCCAACCTGTATGCCGAAGCCGGCAATTTTCCCCTGGCTAAGTTGCATTATCAATTGTCTATTGAGATTGAACCGGATTTTCCGAACAGCCATTTCAACCTCGCGTTAACCCAGGCGATGCTCCGCGAAATTGAAGAAGCGATCATCACGCTCAACCGCTATCGTCAAATGGTAGACAATCAGGAACGCCATCAGGCCGACAATCTGATTCAATCGCTCTTACGGGCGAGGGTCTGAAATCACCTGCATTTCCTTTCGTTTATTCACTTCGTAAACTGTGTACCGGATTTGCAGTTGCAGCCCGGATGGTTCGCAGCCAAATGGTTAGTAAGGCAATCAAGCCGGTCAACCCCAGCGCGAGCAGGAACGTGGCCGAACCGAGGGTAACGCGATACGCAAAATCCTGAAGCCAGGTGCGCATGAGGTACCAGGCCAGGGGCAAGCCAACAAGCCCGGCCCACACCACCAACACCAGAAACTCCCGGGATACCAGGCTCACAATGCTGCTCACTGAAGCACCCAGCACTTTGCGCACACCAATCTCTTTTGTCCGGCTCTCCACCGAGTAGGAGACGAGTGCAAAAAGACCCATACAGGAGATGGCTATAATGACCAGGGAGAAGAGGAGAAAAATCTGCCCCCGTTTGGCATCGGCCTGGTAAAGCTCCTCAAAGCGCGCGGCCAGAAACGTGTATTCGAGGGGATTGTCGGCATCCAATTGCATATTGATGGCCTTTAGCGTCTCCAGCGTTTGATCCCAGTTGGTTGTTTTAATGCGAAGCGTGTAGTAGTCGATCCGTTGGATCACTGTGTTGGGTGCCCCGAAAATGACGGGCATCATCTCTTGCCGCAGCGACTCGAAGTGGAAATCTTCCACAACACCGATCACCTCCACTTGAAAAGGTTGCTCCAGAATTTCGCGGCTGCCGCCAAAGCGAATCACCGGCATTTCAATCATCTGACCAATCGGATCGGTGAGGCCCAACTGTTGCACGGCCAGTTGCGTGAGCACGATCTTCATCGAGTCCGCCTTTGGATCTTCGATCGTGCGGCCCTCGAGTAATTTGATGTCGTATGTTTCTAAAAAATCTTTGTCGATACCAACAAAAATCATATCCCGGCCTTTGGAGTCGCCCACTTTTTGAACGGTGGGCACGGGAAATCCCTTCCATTCGCCCGGCACTCGGGTAGACGTAGTGATGCTGACCACTTCGGCTGGTCGGCTGAATTCCGATTTCACGGCTTCAAAATTCCTTCGGAGACGATTGCTATTGATGTCGATGACCAACAGGTTTTCATGGTTGAACCCGAGATCTTTGGTGCGCAGGAATTGCAGTTGGCGGTAAATCACAAGAGTCGAGGCGATCATCATAATGGAGATGGCAAACTGAGCCGTGAGCAGGACTTTGCGCACCGGCAGGCTCCGGCTGCCAAACTTGATTTCCCGTTTCAACGCCTCCACGGCCGATACCCGCGTGGAGACAAATGCCGGATATAGCGCGGATACGATACCCGTCAGTACTATCAAACCTATGGTCGCCAGTACCCAGGGAAGAGGCAAGTCGATTAACGAAATGCTTTTCCCGGTGAACTCATTTATCACCGGCAGCATCAACTGTGCGAACAGAAGGGATAGGAGCAGGGCTAAAACCGACAACACGAGCGAGTCCGTGACAAACTGCCCCACTAACTGTCCCTTTTGCGCACCGAGTGATTTCCGGGTGCCGATTTCGTGCGTTCGTTTTAATGCCGCGGCCGTGCTCAGGTTGACATAGTTGAGGCAGGCAATCAACAACAGTAGTACAGCGACAGCACCAAACATGTAGAGGTAAAAGGGTCTGATGCTGTTGGCGTTTAGTTCGTTGTCCTGGGCGTTGTCCTGGTGGAAGTGGACCTCATCCAGCGGCATGAGGGAGAAGGTGCTCTTGAAGTCCTTATCCTTGGGGTGATTCTGCTTCACCAGATTGTCAATCTTACGGGCAAGCACTTGGGTATCCGCTCCCGGTTTCAGTTTGAGATAGGTCACATACTCACTACTCTCCCAATCCATTGAAACATACTCGTTATACCACGGGAACATAGTCGGCCACGTAGCCTCCGAAAACAAAATGGGAACTTGAAGGTGTGAGTTCGCGGGTGGATCTTTCATGACCCCTGTCACCGTGAGATAAACGGGCTTGCCCTCGCGTGTAAAGGCCGACCAAATTGTTTTGCCGAGGGCGGATTCATTGCCGAAATATTTTCTTGCCAGCGTTTCGGTAAGTACGATAGCATCGGGAGATTTCAATGCGGTAGCCGGATTGCCCTCCACGAGGGGGAAATCAAAAAACTGTAAGAAGTTTTCATCGGGCGACCAGATGCGTTCATAACTGCGCAGGGCCGGATCATTTCCCAGCGTTACCCGTCCAAACGCGGACATCCGGCATGCTGCTTCGATTTCCTGGAATTGGACAGCCGCCTCCTGGCCCAGCAAAGGCGACACTTGGGCGATAGCGCGAATAGAGCCGTCTTCCTGTTTATCGTGTTGCATCACACGAACGATGCGTTCGGCATCGCGATGGAATTTGTCAAAACTCAATTCATCGTGGACGTAAAGGGCCAGCAGCAGGAAGCAGGTGAATCCCAGCGTAAGTCCCGCCATATTAATGAAGGCAAACGATTTATTCTTGGCCAATTGCCTGAAACTGATTTTGAAATAGTTTTTGTACATGCCGTAGGTGTTTACACGTTTATATCCTTCCATAGGCCGGATGATACCCGGCCTGAACAAGAGCAGCACATCCCAACAGAATTTGAGATAGGCTCTCCACTTTCCCTTTTCTCGTGCCCGCTTACCATATTCTTCCAGCAAGTCGCCCTCAATGTAGTCTGCCAACTTCGGGTGGCAGTACCACCTGAAGAAGCGAAGGGGGAGCTGGGGTGGATTCATTATCGTGGATGGTTGTTCGTTTGTAGGGATTTGCTTTTGGAAATACACGGGTGGTTAGTCGTTGATCGGGTTCAGTACTTCTTTTTTGAAGGCTCTCGATTAACGAACCGCAACAACGGAACACCAACAACCATCAACGAACAACGATTAAATCGAGCGCCACTTTTGGTATCGCGTTCCATAACTCGTTGCGTGTTTCGCGGGTGTATTCCATTGCTTTCTTGCCCAGAGCCGTGATTTGGAAATACTTTTTTGGACGTCCCATGCGATCTTCCGTAGCCTCGCCATCAAAGGACTTGATGTAGCCCTTTTCCTCCAACCGCACCAAAGCCGAATGCATGGCACCCATGCTCACGTTGCGCTTCAGGCGTGTCTCAATCTCGTTTTTGATGGCTACCCCGTAAGCTTCTTTGTATAGAATGGCGATCGTGAGCATCACGATTTCCTCGAACTCGCCCAGTTGGTATTTCTTCATGGCCGACTATTTTCCTAAATGTAGGAATAATCGTGCCAATCTTTGGTATTGGGATTCCGACATGCAAAAGGCCTGGTCAAACCGATTAGGTGTTCGAAAAGGTACAGGACTGACCGTTGGTGATACGGGTTTACCAGGTCCTGTTTACCGGCCTACATCGTCCAGATGGTGAGGAAGAACAGAATGAGGCGGTAGACCTCGAGCGCCAGTTTCATCAGCCCAATCATCAGCACGGATTTAATCACGAGGCGCCAACTGCTTTCGGTATAAAATGTATAACCGGATCTGATCAGGAAGTAGAGATTGGTCATAATGAATAGGATCGTCAGGGTCAGTTCGTTGACCTGACTCCCAAGGCCCGTCAGGTTGATGATTAAGGTTAACACGATGGCGTTGACGAAAAGATTAAAGCAGGCCACTTCAACCATGTAATCCACATGATCCGTAAAGTACCGATTGCTCTTGCGGTACAAAACGTTGAGCGGGAGGGAGGCCAGCAGAACGAAGAGCATCACCATCAGTTTGGCCAGACCAACCGTCTTCAGATTATAAAGCAACGTGAAGGTTTCGAGGTTTACACCTTGTTGAAGCACAGCCGTGGTGAGCGGTCCGCGCAACCAGCCGCCAAACAGTGACAGTAATTGGGTATTCAGCGAGGCATTGAAAAGCTGAATGAGCGGGAAAAAGAAATAAATGAGATTTAAGACAAAGAATACTGAGATGGGCGGCAAATACTTCACCCGCCTGCCTTCAGCAAATTCGGCTGACACAAAGCCGGGTTTGCGTAGCATCAACCCCAGGGTGTATACAAATTTGTTGTCGGCAAAGGTAATGGCCCGGGCAATAGTGTTCAGCAATGTGCGCAGTGACCGGTCAGCCGGAACCAATACCTTTTCACCGCATTGGTTGCAGTAGTTGCCTTCAAACGCATTTCCGCAGCTTTTACACGAAACCATAAGCGGGCGCAAAGATGCCGAATCGGTCTTTCAATTCAACATCCGGAGGTGTCGGATTGCCTTTGCGCCCCGTGAGCGAAAGGCGGGCGACCCCAACGGCATTTCCTCTTCGATAAGCAGCCGTATTTCATTCGCGAGCCCGGGGTTTTGAGCAGCCAGGTTGGTCAGCACCGTCATCGCAAAAACACGAGTGGCTATGGCTTCCTGCCGGTTGGTGAACAGTGTAAGTGTAAGGTCTATGGCTGTGCCCTGGTACTTCCTGGGGATGTAGATGAATTGAAGCATACGCATCGTATTGCGCTTGACCGCATCCGGCAAGCCCGGCTTGCGGAGATGTCGGAGCAAAACCGCCAGGTGTGGACGAACCAAATGGGGATTCGCCTCCACGCAGTAACTAACCGGCCATGCTGCTCTCGGCTTCAGGCGATTGTCACCTGCTAAGAAGACCTCCACCAGAGTTTTGAATCGGGCGGGGTCCGATCCAACCCAGGCCACGATGCGCTGGCATTGAGCTTTTGAGTACGTTTTTCTCAACGCCTGTACTAAATTCATTTTCAACAACTTAACTTGAAATAGAAGTTAATTGCGGATATATAACTACTTGATAGTTTGTATTTTAAATTAATTCGTTATAGCTTTAATTCAAGTTAAACTGATGGGCTATGCTGATATTTTTTACCATCGCGACTTTTGCATTTTTTCAACTGGCGGTTTGCCTGTATTGTTATAAGCAAAAGCAAGGCGTAATCGGATTCTGAGTTACCATCCGATTCCATAATCCTCACCATGGTTGCTGGAACCTCCCCAGAAGGTACCGTGCTTCCAATCAAAATAAATGGCGTTGATTGGTCCGCTGGTGCGTTCCTGGTAGTTGATGCGGTACCCCATGCGCGATAAATCTTTCCGTACCCAGGCGGGCATCGCGTTGTTGAGGGTAATGCCTCCCGGTATTTTTTCGTGATCGCCAAAACTGCTGAACATCTGCTGCGTCTTGAAGGAGGGTGCTTCGCAGGCTTCCTGAACCGTCATGTCAAACTCCACCATATTCAGAAAAAACTGAAGCAGCAACTGGTCCTGTTCATCACCGGCTTGTTTGGCAAACGACAGATAAGGTTTGCCATCCTTTAAGGCCATGGTGGGCGTGAGGGTAACGCGCGGCCGCTTGCCGGGCTCCACTACGTTAAATGGATTCTCTTTAGCATCCAGTACAAAAGATTGCATGCGTTGGCTAAGGCCAACACCCGTAGTGCCCGCAATACACGCAGGCACCCATCCACCGCTGGGTGTAATGGAAACCACCCAGCCTTCTTTATCCGCTGCCTCAACTGAAGTGGTACCCGCGGTAAACGCCTCCTGGTATCTTTCATCCAAGGGATTGGGTAACGAAAAATTTGCCGCCTGTGGATTGCCCCAGTTCTTCAACAGATCAAGGTAAGGGTTCTGCTTGCCTTCAAATGGATAGGGATCACCGGGTGCCGCTTTGGCATCGTTGCGTTCGTGATTCATAAGCTTCACGCGTTCTTTTGCATACTCTTTGGACAACAACCCTCTCATGGGCTCTTCGGGGGCGAAGGCCGGGTCACCGTAGTAAAAGTCACGATCGGCAAACGCCAGGTTCATTGCCTGGTAAACCGTATGGATGTAACGGGTTGAATTGTAGCCCATGCTTTTCAGATCGAAGTTCTCCAGAATATTCAGCGTCTGTAAGAAAGCCGGCCCTTGCGTCCACTGCTGCAGTTTGTAGACTTCGATGCCCCGGTAGTTGGTGGACAAGGGTTCCTCGATTTTCACTTTCCAGTTGGCGAGGTCTTGTTCGGTGATTAATCCGCCTTGCTCTTGAGTGCCGCGGGCGATCTCTTTAGCGATATCGCCTTTGTAAAATCGATCGTAGGCAGCATAAATGGCCGCTTTGCGATCCTTACCTTTTTTCAGCGCCTGCTGTTCGGCCTCTACCAACTTCTGAAGCGTAGCCAACAAGTCTTTTTGAACGAAGATTTCACCTGCATGTGGTGCTTCCCGCGTTTCGCCCAGGTGGGGGAGAAATACTTTTTTCGAATAGGGCCACTGCTTGATTTGCTCTTTACCCCGCTCAATCGAATTGGCTGTTTGCGCTTCAATGGGATAACCCTCGGCCATTTGCATGGCGGGGGCTAAAACGTCTTTCAGGCTCATGGTGCCGTACTCGGCCAGCATGGTCATCAATCCACCCGGTGTGCCGGGCGTTACAGCCGCAAGCGGACCAAACTCAGGCGGGTATTTCATGCCTTTTCCTTTGAAGAAATCGGCCGTAGCACCGGTAGGGGCCACGCCCAGGGCATTGATGGCGATCACCTTTTTCGTCTTGGGGTTGTAAATCAACGCCTGCGTTTCGCCACCCCAGCTCAGCACATCCCACATGGTACAGGTAGCGGCCAGCATCGCACAGGAGGCATCCACCGCGTTTCCACCTTTGGTGAAAATCATGGCACCGGCCGCTGCGGCCAAAGGCTTGCCGGTAATGGCCATCCAGTGGCGGCCATGCAAGGGTGGCTTTTGGGTAGTGACCGGAAGATTATTGAAGGATTGGGCAAAACCGGCAACCGCGCTGAGCACGATGGCCAAAGAGAAGACAAGTCGCATAGGTCATGATTTAGAACTTCGAAAGTAGCGATCGGATTACGTTGGGCCAAGTACATTATGATGGATGGCCGGAACTGTTTAACTTGATTTTCTAAACGGATTTGAAGGATGGAAGCCAGACAGAGATCCTATTTTTTCAAATGGCTATTGCTCGGTGGTGGTGGCGCGGTATTGTTTGGTGCCGGCCTGTGTGCCACCATCGAAGTAGCTTTTATGCGTTACGAGGGTGCTCCCTTTTGGACATGGTTCGCCCTTGGTACGTTGTCACTTTGTTTCGTGGTAGCCGGACTTGCCTGTATGATTGACTCGGTGCGGTGGAAGATAAAATACAATGGCTAGTCAGCCATGGCTGACGTTGGGTATCGGCTAATACACGATCTCCACATCTCCATCGTCCGGAAATCCCGTACATGTGAGTATTCGACCGGCAGCCAATTCCCGGTCGGAAAGAACCTCGTTGCGCGACATCCACACGGAACCTTTTACACACGTAGCCGCGCAGGCGCTACACTGACCTGCCTCGCAACTGAACGGGAGGTCGATACCTTGTCTCCGGGCTGCCTTCAAAATACTCACCGGATATTGAACCGAAATATGAAAGCGTTGATTTTGGAAGTTCAACATCACCTGATGCTCGCGCTGGTCGGGCGGAGATTGCGGATTTTCAAATTCGGGCGCGAGAAACGTTTCGCGATGGATCCGGGCAAGCGGGACGCCTTCCGTCACCAGGCCGATTTCAGCCGTCAGCATGTAATCGTATGGCCCGCAGAGGTAGAACGCAGCCTTGTCCTTTTCCCTGACATACTGTTGCAGAAGTTCACCCACGAGCCACTTGCTTAGCCGTGCGCGCAGCAGGTTGACGCTGCTGCTGTTAAGCCATTCAATCTGAAACTGCTTGGGGAATTTTCTTCGCAGTTCAGTCAACTCACTTCGGAAGATGGTGGTGGCCTCCGATCGATTGCTGTAAACGAGCACCACCGTGCTTTGCCCGCGATGCGTCAGAATCTCTTCAATCATCGGCCGACAGGGCGTAATGCCGCTGCCCGCAGCAAAAAAAACATACTGTTGAAAGGCATCCGGATTCTCCGGCAACTGAAAACGACCGGCCACTCCGCTGCTGGTAAGGGTTTCGCCTACACGGGCCTCATCAAATAAATACCGGGAGAATAAACCATTTTCGATTCGCTTTACCGTAATGCGAATCAAGGAGTCACCCGGGGCTGAGGATATGGAATACGATCGTCTGTGTTCACCCTGTGTCAATATGAGGAATTGGCCCGCGCGGAACTCGACAGGCCGATCGGGCCGCAGCCAAAACGATTTCGTGTCTTCCGTTTCGGGCTGAATCTTTTGAATGGTAAGAGTCCACGTCATTTGCCCGACAACCGCTGGTCGATGTGCTTCATGGCGGAGAGGAACCGCTCCTTTACCTGCCTGCGAAACCAGGTGGGCGCCAGTCTTTTCATTCGCCACATGTTGCGCGCGATATCCGGTAGAATCAGGTAGAGTTCACCTTTCGCCATACGGATGAGAATTTCCCGGGCGACCGCATCTGCCTCCAGGTTCGATTTATCTAACAGATACTGGGTGGCGCGTTTCACAAATTCACCGCCCCGCGCATGTTGCGCTACGTTAGTCCGGAAATACGAGGGCATGATACACGACACCTGCACATTATAGTCCAGCAGTTCGCCATAAATCGTTTCGCTGATGGCAACCACGGCTGCCTTGGTCATGTTATATGCGCCCATGGTGGGTGCGCAACTCACCGCGGCAATGCTGGCTGTGTTTATGATGTGGCCCGATCGCTGTTGCTTGAGTACCGGCATGAAGATGTGGCAACCGTGAACCACGCTCATCTGATTCACCCGGATCATCCACTCATAATTCTCAATGCTGTACTCTTCAAAGGCACCGCCATCGCCCACGCCCGCGTTGTTGAAAATCACATCGACTCCGCCATTGATCAACAGGAATTTATCAGCCTGTTGCCGGAAGGCAGCGTAATCGGAGACATCGAACACGTAGGTTTGTGTGGTGCCACCTTTGGCCTGGAGCTCGGTTGCCACCCGCTCCAGATTGGCTGAGTCCATGTCCGCCAGCCCGAGTGTCCATCCATCGTGAGCCAATTCGGTGGCCAATGCTTTACCAAGACCCGAAGCGGCCCCGGTAATGAACGCGCGCTTGCGCGGGTATCGGTCAGTCAGTTTGTAAATCGTTTTCATATCTTCTTCGTCTCTATGGCGTGCACCGCTTGGGCGGCCAAGGCTTTTACTACATCAATCAATTGACCGAATCGGGGATCTTGCGTGAATCCGGCTTTCCATCGGGCATAAATCTGTTGCGCAATCACGGCATTCTTAAATAATCCAAACACGTAATAGAAGCTAATGTTTGACACATCCCGTCCGCTGCCGGCTGCATATCGGTCAATCACCTCTTTTCGACTCAGGTTGCCCGGCAACCAGGATACATTAAACATGCGCGTCAGCGGATGGTCGGTCGGCTCGCACCAATAGGCGAGGGCTGCGCCCAAATCCATCAGCGGATCTCCCACGGTGGCCATCTCCCAATCCAGAATGCCGATTATTCGGGTGGGGTCGTTTACGTCCAGCACTACGTTATCATACTTGAAGTCGTTGTGCAGAAACGCAACTTCTTTCGATACCGGCTGATTGGCGATCAGCCACGCACTGCTTTCGTTCATGGCCGGAATCGAATCGGTTTCCGCTTTCGTATAACGTTGCGTCCAACCTTCAACCTGGCGGGCCACATATCCTTCCGGTTTCCCCAGGGTAGCCAGTCCGGTGGTTTGGATATTCAGAGCATGAATTTCAACCAGGGTATCCACCAGGTTGCGCGATAATGCCATGAACTGCTGGCGCGGCAGGGGCGACCGCGCATGACTTGCCCGCAGGATGATGCCGTTCAATCGCTCCATCACGTAAAACGATGAACCGATTACCAGTACATCTTCACAGAGCGCCACAGGCTTGGGCACGCGGTTAAAGTGGGGAAAAAGCAGTGACAATACCCGAAATTCGCGACCCATGTCGTGAGCCGATTTGATGTTGGCTCCGGCCGGGGGTTTCCGCAAGATGAACTCACCACCGGTGGCCGTCAGCGCATAGGTTAAGTTGGAAAAACCACTTGGGAATTGCCGGATGGAAGAGATCTGGCCGACTTGTGGAGCATGAGTATCCAGCCAGGTTTGCAACGCGCCTGCCGGCAGTTCTTCGCCAGCGCGTACGTCAACGGGTTGATCGATCGGTAGCAAGGATTTTAGATTTCAGATTTCACGTATGAATTTTGGATTTTTTTCTTCAATCCGTATTTCTTGAGAATGCCGATGGCCATGCTTTGCAGATGAACTTCATCCGCTCCATCCCAAATGCGCGCGCCCCGCTCGTGTTGATAGAGTGTGGCGAGCAACGTCAGGTCGGAAAGGCCTGCGGCTCCGTAGGTTTGGATGGCCCGATCGAGAATACCCAGCATGATGTTGGCCACGTAATACTTGATTCCCGAGATATCATCGCGCGTGGCGGCTGCGCCCTGTTCATCAATCTTTTGAGCGGTGCGCAGCACCAGCAGGCGAGCCGCGTCAATCTCAACCCGGCTTTGGGTGATGAACGATTGAATGTACTGCTTATGCCCAAGATACACTCCGTCTTCAATTTCGCGCGACACGGCCCGCCTGCACATTAGATCAAATGCCTTTTCTGCGATGCCGATCCAGCGCATGCAATGGTGAATGCGTCCGGGGCCGAGCCGTTCTTGTGCCAGCTTAAAGCCCTCGCCCTCGGCACCGATGCGGTTGGTTTGTGGCACGCGGCAGTTTTCAAAACGGACTTCTGCGTGACTGGCCCAGCCTCCACCGGCTTCACCAAACACCGGGATGTTGCGCACGATGGAGTACCCCGGTGTGCCGGTGGGCACAATAATCATACTGGCGCGTTGATGCGGAGCGGCTTCCGGGTTCGTGACGGCCATCACAATGGTGAAGGCTGATCCTTCGGCACCGGTGGTAAACCATTTATGCCCGTTGATGATGTAGTCATCTCCTTCGCGCTGCGCAGTAGTGGCCAGCCGGGTAGGGTTGCTGCCGGCCATTTCCGGCTCCGTCATGGCGAAGCAACTGCGCACCTTGCCTTTGCAAAGCGGCAACAAGTAGTTCACCCGTTGCCCGGCTGAAGCAAACTTCGAGAGTAACTCGATGTTGCCGATATCCGGGGCCTGGCAATTGAACGTGTAATGCCCGTAGAACGGAGTGCGCGCCAATGCTTCACTGATTTGACCAAACTCGCAAAGCGTAAGGCCAAGGCCACCTTCCTCTTTTGGCAGATGTAATCCCCACAAGCCGGAGGTTTTCACCTTTTCCCGCTTCTCGTCCAGCAGCCGGAATGTTTCTGGCCACGGGCGGTGATGATGATCCTTCTCCAACGGAAGCAACTCCGCCTCAACAAAGGCGCGGACGCGTGGCAGGAGATCGGCAAGTCGTGGGGTTCCGAATAACTCTTCCATCAATCAGATCGTTATGCCGCCATCGGCTGTGAAAATGGTTCCCGTACAGTAAGCCGAAGCCGGGGAGGCCAAAAAGAGAATGAGCGCAGCCATTTCTTCTGAAGTGCCCATGCGGGGCAGGGCCATGTGCCGCAAGAAGCTGTTCAGCATCTTTTCGTTCTGCCACAGCGCTTCCGAAAACTTGGTTTTGATCAGTCCCGGTGCCACGGCATTCACGCGAATGCCATCAACACCCCATTCTTTCGCCAGCACTTTGGTGAGCATATTCAACGCGGCTTTGGATACCGAGTAAATGCCCAGGCCCGGATCGGGCGTGTCGCCCGCCACCGAGCTGATGTTGACAATTGAACCACCGCCACGCGCCTTCATATGCGGGTAGGCCAACCGGGCCAATTCAAATGGTGACTTCACGTTCACGCTCATGATTTTATCGAAGGCCCAGCCTTCGGTTTGAACAACCGGGCCGTAGACTGGATTGGTGGCCGCATTGTTCACCAAAATGTCCAGTCCGCCTGCCCGCTTCACCACCTCAGCGACCAGTTCCGTGCAAAAAGCCGTGTCGCCCACGTTGCCGGCAATGAAATCACACGCTCCACCCGCTTGGGCGATGGCTTCGGCCACGGGCTTTAGCTCCTCTGCTTTGCGCGAATTGATCACGACCCGGGCGCCTTGCCGGGCAAACATTCGGGCGGCTGCTTCGCCAATGCCTTTACTGGCGCCCGTAATCAGGGCCACTTTGCCGTTTAACTGAAATACAGAACTATCCATATCTATTGAAATAAATTAACCATGTCTTCGGGCACGCGCCTCGGTTTGAACGATTGGGCATCCAGCATGACCCATATCGTTTTGGCTTTTACCATTTCCTTTTTGGTCTGCGCATGGCGAATGACGATGAATCGTTCGAATCGTGCGCCTTGCGCCTGACCCACCCAGGTACCCACTTCAATGGGATCGCCCAGAAAAGCCGGGGCGAGGTAGTCGATTTCATGGCGCGAGGCTACCCACACCACTTCGTTGATCCGATGCTGGCCCACCTGCTGCCAGTGGCTTTTGGCTACATCCTGAATCCATTGAAGATAGACCACATTGTTAACATGGTTGAGTTCATCAATGTCGGCCGGCACCACGGTGCGCGTCATCGTAAATCGGAACGGATGAGACATGGCTCCAAGATAGGTAATAATGCTGTAGTCATTCACCGCCAGTGATTACCTTTGCGCCTCATTTTTCTTATGAACTATCTTTCAGCCGAAGGGCTTTCCAAATCCTATCACGACAAATGGCTCTTTCGCAATCTCTCGGTGGGCATTTCGCAGGGGGAAAAGTATGCTTTGGTGGGCAACAATGGAGTGGGTAAAAGTACACTGCTCAAGATTCTTACGGGCGAAATCCAACCGGATGGCGGCACCGTGGTGGTGCGCGAGGGTATCCGACTGGGCTACCTGACCCAGCAACCGACCGTTGACGATAACGTGCAGGTAAAGGATGTGCTTTTTCATGAGTCAAATGAAGTGGCTCGTGCGGTGAAAGAATATGAAGACTGCCTCCACCATCCGGATGTGGCGCCCGAGCGCATGCAAGCCGCGTTGGAGAAAATGGAAGAGTTCAGCGCCTGGGACTATGACGCCAAAGTTCAGGAAGTAACCGGTCGGCTTGGCGTACCGGACATGGACAAAAAATTTGGCGAGCTCTCAGGCGGCCAAAAGAAGCGGATCTTTCTCGCGCAGTTGTTGCTGGCCGAGCCCGACCTCATCATCATGGACGAGCCAACCAATCACCTGGACTTGTCGGCCATTGAATGGTTGGAAAACTACCTCAGTGGCGTGAACATGACGGTGATTATGGTTACCCATGATCGTTACTTTCTGGATGCTGTGGCTACGGAGATTCTCGAAATCGACCGGGGCCAATTGTTCCGGTACCACGGCAACTATGCCTATTTCCTCGAGAAGAAATCCGAACGCGAGGAGATGTTAAAATCTGAGGTGGAAAAAGCGCGTAACCTGATGCGCAAAGAGCTGGAGTGGATGAGACGGCAACCGAAAGCGCGGGGCACGAAAGCCAAGTACCGCGTGGACGCGTTTTATGAATTGCAACAGAAGGCGTCCACCGATTTGCGAAAAGAGCGGCTCGAACTCGATATCCAGGAGGCTCGCCAGGGCGGGAAAATTCTGGAGGTTCATGATATCCGCAAATCCTGGGGGAGCCAGGTTGTCATTGAAAACTTCTCCTACACCTTCAAGAAGTTCGATCGCATTGGTGTGGTAGGGCAAAACGGTGTTGGTAAGTCCACCTTTCTGGATATCCTCACCGGGCGTCTGAAACCCGATGGGGGCGAAGTTATTCCGGGTGTAACCACGCGCTTTGGTTACTTCACGCAGGAGGCGGTGAGCCTGAATCCCAACCACCGGGTTATTGAAGAAGTAAAAGAGATCGCTGAATTCATAACCCTGAGTGACGGCAGCCAGATTTCGGCCAGCAAGTTCCTCGACAACTTTTTGTTTCCGCCCGAAAAGCAATACACGTTCGTGGAAAAGCTCAGTGGGGGAGAGAAAAAACGCCTGCAGTTACTCAAGTTGCTGGTGACCAATCCGAACTTCCTGGTGCTGGATGAACCCACCAATGATTTTGACATTGATACGCTCAATGTATTGGAAGATTTCCTGGAGAAATTCACGGGGTGCCTGTTGCTGGTTTCGCACGACCGGTATTTTATGGATCACCTGGTCGATCAGTTGTTTGTGTTCGAAGGCAACGGACAAATCCGGAAATTCAACGGCAACTATACCGATTACCGCGCGTGGGTTGATGATCAGAAGGCGGCTGTGGAAGAAAAACCGGTGGCACAACCAAAGGTGGAGAAGGTGGAGTCTGCTCATTCTTCCAAACTTTCCTACAAGGAGCGGCAGGAGTTGGATGCGTTGGTAGCCGAGATTGAGAAGCTTGAGCTTGAAAAAGGGGAGGAGACAGCCCGGCTTTCGGGAGGTTCAACCGATCATGCCGAACTTCAGGAACGTGCCGAGCGCATTGCCCAAATCGACCGGCTGCTGGAGACCAAGACCGCCCGCTGGATGGCTTTGGCGGAGCGGGCCTGATAATCAGGGCTTCTGACCCGTCTTTGCTTTTTTCTCTTTGTCTTTGAAATATCCGCGGAACAGCACATGGCTGCGCATGGCCTCCATGTTTTCATTTAGCTTCACGCTGCTTTCATTCAGATTGCGAAGGGTTTCCTGAAAATCTGTCCTCATGGTGGTATCGCGCAGGAGGGCGTTAAGCAAACCCGGGTCGTGATTGAGGCGGCTGACAAATTCTTGCAGGCTGTCTGAAGCGAGCGTGATCCTCGCAGACGTTTTATCCAAATTCGCCAGCGTGGTTTTGACATGCACAGCTGTGGTCGTGTCCGTCAGCAGCCAGCCAACCACACCTTTTCCTTTCTCCACTTGTTCCACAATTCCATTCGCCTCGGCCAGCAGGTGGTTGGTTTGGTCCATGGCCTGTCGTAAACTGCGAATGGACCGCGTGAGATCCTGGCGCATCGTGCTGTCATACAGCAGGTACGTGAGCGTGCCATGCCCGTGTTTGATTTGCTGTGTCACTTCCAGCAGGTTGGAGGTCAACATGGCGGCATTTTCGTTGGTCATGTTGAGCGTCTTCAAAATATCATCGGTTTTGATGCGGCTAAATGAGCGAAGGCGGTCTTTGTTTTCAACCGGGGGAACGGTGGCCGAACCGGGACTGATGTTCACCAGCATGTTGCCCATCAGGCCATCGGAACCAATGGAGGCAACCGCGTCTTTCTTGATGAACGGTCGCACACTTTCCCGAACGCGCATCATCACTTCAATGACGGAGTCGCTTTTAATTTCCACCGACAGCACTGTTCCTACGTTGATGCCGGAGAAGCGAACGTTATTGCCCGGCTGTAATCCATTGACATTATTGAATACCACGGATATGACAAACGTTTGCCGGAACATATCCTGCTTCTGGCCGATGAGATAGGCCGTCACCGTAAAGATGAGGGCTCCCAGAATGACCAGGAAGCCGAGGCGGGCCGTACGTTGGGTTGACTTTTCCATACATCAGATCATTTGTGCTACGTGAAGAATGAATGAACGACCGGATCGGTCATGCGCTCAACTTCCTCGTATTTACCTTCAATATAATTTTTTCCATCGGAGAGAATGACGAGCCGGTTGCCCGTGATGCGGGCGCAGGCCAGGTCGTGCGTGATCACCACCGAAGCCGCCTGGTACTGCTTTTGAATATCCACGATCAGCCGGCTGATCTCGCGTGCGGTAATAGGGTCCAGCCCGCTGGTGGGCTCATCGTACAAAATCAACTTGGGGCGCATAATGATGGTGCGCGCCAACGCAATCCGCTTCTTCATTCCACCGCTCAGCTCGGAGGGAAGCAGGTCAATGGCATTCAACAGCCCCACATTCTCCAGCGCCTCCTTCACGAGATCTTCGGCCCGGTATCCTTTTATCTTTTCCAGATGCCTGCGCAACGGAAATTCAAGATTTTCCCTCACCGTCATCGAGTCGTACAGGGCGCTGCCCTGAAATTGAAAGCCGACATCTGCGCGCAATTCATCCAGTTCCCGTACGGAAAGTTTCGGCACATCTTTGCCGAGCACTATCAATTGGCCTTCGTCTATCGGTTCTAACCCGATAATGCATTTGATTAATACCGATTTGCCTGACCCGGACTTACCCATGACGGCCACATTTTCACCGGCCGCCACATCCAGGTGAAATCCCCGCAAGACGTGGTTGCTTCCGAACGACTTATGCAGGTTGCGGATGGAGACAACAGACGAATATGTTTGCGGGTCAGAGTTCATAAAAAATGTCGGTAACCAGCACCGCTATGAAGTCAAGAACAAATACCAGGAGCGAGGCAATAACGACAGCTTCGTTGGCCGTGCGACCAACGCCCTCTGTACCGCGGGACGAGGTATAACCCTTGTAACACCCGATGATACCGATGGCGAATCCGAAAAAGAATGACTTGATGATCGAGGGGAGGAGATCTCCGAATTGCAGAAACTCCAACACTTTGGAGAAATAGAGCGTAAACGAAACGCCACCCTTGAGGTTCTCGACAATGGCTGAGCCGCCCAGGGAAATCAGGTCAGACATAATCACCAACACGGGTATCATAATGGTGGTGGCCGTTACGCGGGTAATCACCAGGTACTTGAATGGATTGGTGCCCGATACCTCCATCGCGTCAATTTGTTCGGTTACTTTCATCGAGGCCAGTTCGGCACCAATGCCCGAGCCCACTTTGCCCGCACAGATAAGGGCGGTAAGCACGGGGCCGATTTCCCGCACAATGGCAATGCCGACCATGGCTGGCATCCAGCTTTGCGCACCAAATTCAATAAGGGTAGGGCGGGTTTGCAGCGTGAGCACAATGCCCATGATAAACCCGGTGGTACCCACCAGCGCCATCGACTTATTGCCGATGAGGAAGCACTGTTTGAGCAATTCCTGAAATTCGTAAGGCGGAAACCACACCTCACGCCAGTAGCGCGCGGCAAACTGGCTGATCTGCCCGGTGGTAACAAAAAACTGTCGAAGTAAACGAAGCACAACCAACCGGTTTTTGAACAGGAGTAAGGTACTGGTGGCTGCGTGCCGCAACAATGATAAAAGTCAGTTGCCGATCGAACGATCATCATGCGGGTATTGCTCAGAAATAGCCACTTTGGGCTCATTACAGAAGCCATGAAAAAGATCCTTGTACCGGTCGATTTCTCGGATTCCGCGTGGTCGGGCGCGCAATATGCGGCAGCACTGGCAAAGGCTACTGGGGCCGGCATTACGTTGCTGCATGTGCGGACTACCATTTGGCCGGAGAATGCTTTGCTGGCAGGCGATGTGGCAACGGCCGACCAGCAGGTGGCGCAACAGCTGCACGATTGGCAACACAAACTGCATCAGGCCTCGGGTGCTGACATTCGGACGCATCACCTGGTGACGTTAGACAGTTTGCCCGAGACGCTGGCTTCGGCTGCCCAACCTTTTGATCTGATCGTGATGGGCACCAACGGAGCAGAGAACTATTACCAGCATCTGCTGGGCAGCCAGACCTACCAGGTGATTGAACGGTCGCGATGCCCCGTGCTGATCGTCCCGGATGGATTCGTCTTCCGGCCGATTGAACGGATCACCTACGCGTATGATCCGCGCACGAATCCGATTTTCCTGATGGAACAACTGCAACGATTGGTGGCCGACCTGCACGTGGAGGTAACGGTACTGCATATCGCGCGCGAAGAGCCGAACGAAGAGACCGAGCACAAGATGGATGTTCTGCGACAGGCCATTGATGCGCGCCAACATCACCACCTGAAGCTGGTGTTTACGCACCGCTACGGCCGCGATGTAGGGTGGGAATTGCATCGGTATATGTCGGAGCAGGAAAACAATTTACTCGCCATGTCGTGGCACGAGCGCACCCTGATGGAGCGGATGTTTACCGATAACATTATTGAGAAAATCAGCCGGACGGCCGGGTACCCGGTTTTTGTGTTTTGGCGCTGAGTGGCGCTTGGCACTCGGCCCGGATTACGCTATTTTTACCCGAATGTTAAATCCATTTGTCCGGTGCTGAAGATTCGGTTGGGTGTTTTGTTGGCTTTCCTGTCTGGTTTTTTTCCGATTTCATGCAGTTCACCCGCTGAGGACGAAATTGTTCCCGAGGGGCTTGTTATCAATGAATTGTATGCGGCCTCGGGAGACGACTGGATTGAATTATATAATAGTCAGGAGTCGCCACGCGATTTGTCCGGGTTCCTGATTTATGATAATCCGGACACCAAATACCGGATTCCCGATGGCGTTTCGATTCCCGCAAAAGGATTTCTCGTCCTGGTTTGTGATGACACGGGTGCCGGCCTGAACACGAACTTCCGGCTGTCGGCATCGGGTGAGACGGTCTTTCTGGAGAATGCACAGGGCACGCTGATCGATCGCGTCACGTATCCCGCGTTGGGCGATGGTCAGTCGTATGGCCGCTACCCGGACGGGTCAGAAACATTGGCCATCTCCGGGGTTACTTCGCGCGGTGCCTCCAATGGGAATTCGCAAGCACCCGCAATTTCATCGGTCGTGCGCAATCCTTTGGTGCCGGGGCTCAATCAATCGGTAACCGTTACTGCTCAGGTGGTGGCCGGTGCGGGTGTTTCCGCTTTAAAATTGTGGCACCGTTTCAACGGGGGAACCTATACCTCGGTGAATATGACGGCCTCCGGGCAAACATACACGGGCACGTTGCCTGCTTCTGCGGTCACGGGCACCCGTGAATATTATATTGAGGCCACTGGCAGCAACGGCCGAACCTCGTTTTGGCCAACCAATGCCCCGAACGAGACCTTGAGCTATATACTCAACACTGACCCGCTTCCTAACCTCGTAATCAATGAATTTCTTGCCTTCAACACGGCATGCTGCCCGGACAACAGCAGTGGCGCGGCCGAGTTTGACGACTGGATTGAGATTTACAATCGCGGAACAACAGCCGTGAACCTGGCCGGCATGTATTTGTCCGATAACAAAAACAATCCGTTTAATTTCAGGATTCCAGCAAATAATCCCGCTGTTACCACCATTCCCGCGGGAGGCCGTCTGGTGCTTTGGGCCGATAACACTCCGGCCCAGGGTCCGCTGCACCTCGACTTTGCGTTGAACAGCCTGGGTGAGGATGTGGGCTTGTATTATATCGATGGCCGCACCATTGACGAATACACCTTTGGCGCACAAAGCGAAAATCTTTCCTGGGGTCGAACCACGGACGGAGCGGCTACCTGGAGAGTTTTCAACACCCCGACACCGGGACAATCCAACCAGTAATCAGCAACGGCCATGCTTGAGTTATTTCCAGATCAGCCGGTGTATGAGTATCCCCAACTCATCAATATCACCTATTCGTTTTTGTGGGCCTTCGTATTGGCATGTTTAATTGCCGTTACGCACAAGCTGACGTTCACAGGCGAATACTACCCGCGTAATTTTTTTCAATCACTCGTGCTTGGGGCGGTCGTAACAACCTTAGTGATGATGGCAATTGGGGACAGCCTCGCCCGGGGCCTGGGGGTTTTTGGCGCCATGGCGATCATTCGCTTTCGCACGCGCATTGATGATCCGCGGGATGTATTGTTCCTCTTTGCGGCCCTCAGTACCGGGCTGGCTATCGGTGTGTATGGATACACCATCTCATTTGTGGGCTCCATTTTGTTCTGCCTGGTCGCGGTTCTCTTGCATTTTTCTCCCTTTCGAAGCGATGCACACCACACCCGGTTGTTCTTCACCCTGCCCAATCAACTCGTGCTGGACCAGGTTAAAGACGTGCTCGCCATCCATTGCCGTGAATTCCGGTCGCTGAGTGTCGCCACAAACAAAGAGAACGCCTACCGCTATCAATTTGCCATCAGCCTGAAAACTGGTGAGTCAAAAGAAACAATATTGCAGGCATTGGGAAAAGTGGAAGGCGTAACCCAGCTGCGCGTGGCCGCACCTGAAATTGTTCAAGACCGATGAGTTCAACAAGATTCAACTGGTTCTACATCCTGGTAGCCGTATTTTTTGTCGGCATGCTCGCCATCAGTTTTCGGTATTTCCGGGGTAGTGGCGAAACGGCTGTGGGCCTGGCGCGTAGCAAGGAGTATAAGATCAGTTCAGCCCAAACGGCTGTGGTAATACGTGTGGCGGTGGTGCCGGGTATGGAGGTGAAGGAGGGTGATCTGTTGTTGGAACTGAGCAGCCCGGAGTTGGAGATGGAGATTTCAAAACTTCAAAGCCGCGTCCGACTGCTCGAGACGGAAAAGGAAGAAAAGAAGAAGCTATCACTGGCCGAGTCTGCCCGTGCCCGGGCCGAGACGCAAATTCTGGTTGATCGGGTAGGAGCGGAACTGGCCGGGTTGCAAGCCGAGATTCAGCTCAATAGCCAGATCACCGGCAAGTCGGCATCACCCGAGCCGGGCACACCGCAGGCGGTAAAGTTGATGGCCTTACAGGAACAACAGCAGCGGTACCGCGAGGCGCTTGACCTGGAGTTACAAAACATTGCCCAGCGCACGGCTCTGGATCAGCGCATTCTGGATAATCAGATTGCCCTTTTCCGGCATGAGCTTTCGCTGCTGGAGCAGGAGCGGGCTACCTTGCGCAAGCTCGCCAGCGCGGCTGGCGTGGTGGAAAATGTATTTGTGAAAGCGGGGGAGCAGGCCGATGCGTTTTCACCTTTGGTTGAGATTATTCCCCGGCATCCGACTACGGTGGTCGCCTATCTGATCGGTAAAAAAGCGGAGTCTTTCCCCATCGGGTCACCCGTTACGGTGATCTCCAACAACGGTCAGCGTGTAGAGGTGGCCGGTAAAGTAATTGGCTATGGCTCGGTAACGCAGCTGCCCGAGATTCTGCAAAAGGCCACAGCCGTTAAAGCCTTTGGCCAGGAGGTGTTCATTGAGATTCCGGCCGATAACTCACTTGCCAACGGGGAGAAGGTGTTGATCCGGTAGCCATCATGATACGTGTTGTTTTTGCGTTGATGGGTTTGATTATACCGGTGGTGGCAACCGCACAGATTTCAATTGGCGATTTTCTGGCTACGGCCACCAGCGCTCCAGCCGTGGTAGCCCTGCAACAGCAGGATGCTTTTCTGGCCGAACGATCTTACCGGTTAGGTCCTATCCAACGAATGGAGTTTCGCACGATCAGTAATCAGCTGGACCCGCAACGGCAGGTGTATGGCCTGCGGATTAACCCGGCCAATCCGTGGGAGGTGCGCAACAACCGGTTGTATTTTGAAACGTATCATGACGTGGTGCGGCTGGATCAACAACGCGAGTTAAAGATGGCCTTGTACCAGCGATACCTTAGCGTAGTACAATTTGTTTTCGCCAGTGAAGAAAACCGCCTGCGTGAGCAACAGCAAGAAGTAGCGGCAAAACTCCTCAATACCCTGCGGGCTTTACAACACTCCAACCGCTTTGATGCCGATGACTTTCTGAATTTCAAGCTCGAGTACATCGAGAAGGCAGCCGATGCATATGATGCGTGGTTCAGCGTGAGCGACCAACAGAAACAGGCCGAGGCGCTTGATCCGCGGATTAAAACTGCAGGCATAGCCTGGAGAGTCGACCAGTTGATTCCGCTAACCGGCCTGGCACAACTCATCGATAGTGTGAATGCCAAGAGCGTAACGGGTGGAGATTTGGCTTACCGGGCCGGGCGTATTGCACTGGCCGAGCAAGACTGGAAGTTAGAGAAATCAAATATTCCGGTGGGCTTTTTGCAAACCCAATACCAACCCTTTCGTCTGGAACAGGACCGTGTGCCCTGGAACATTTCAGTGGGGGTAACCCTTCCGTTATTCAACCCAAACAAAGGCGACATGGCGAAACGCAAACTTGAAATCCTCGAGGCCCAGGCCGATCTTGATGAAAGTAAACGACTGGGCGAAAGCAGCCGGCAACGGCACTACAGCCAGCTGAAGAATGTGCTGAGGCGTTATCATGAGTTAGACAGCCTGGAGGCAGGCCTTGATCTGAACGTCAACGTAGAAGTTCTTGAAAAACTGGGAGAGGGCAATCCGCTGATCGCATTGAAGATTCAGGCCAGTCAAGCCAGACTCAGTATGACCCGGCTGCGGATGAAAAAGGAGATTTACCTGGCGTACCTGGAGTTCTTGCTCGCTTCCGAGGTTCTGCAACAACCACCACTGATCAATTATCTATCGCCCACCCGCCAGCCGATACCCCGATGAGATTTCTGCTGATCATCACGCTACTGACCACCATGGCCCCGGCCTTCAGCCAGGCAATTGATCATTGGGAAACCGTGGTGTATGATTCTATGGTGTGGCGATATCGTCCAGGCACGAGTGACCCCGGTGCCAATTGGTTCCTGCCGGCATTCAACGACAATAGCTGGGCGCAGGGCAGGGGAGGTTTCGGTTATGGTGACGGTGATGATCGAACAACCGTGAGCTCCGTGATGTCCGTCTTTTCACGAAAGAAGTTCACCATTACCAATCGAAGCAAAATTGTCGGGGCGGTGCTGCACGCAGATTATGACGATGGCGTGATCGTGTATCTCAACGGTGTTGAGATTTTCAGACGCACGATGCCGGCCGGGCCCGTGGCGTTTAACCAGGGCAGCGCGGGATTTCATGAAGCCCAACTCTACCAGGGGCTGGTGCCCGACAGCTTTGAACTGACGGCCAGCCAGCTGGGTCAGTTATTGGTGAGCGGTGAGAATACGCTGGCCGTGCAGGTGCACAACGAAAACATCAGTTCTTCAGATCTATCCTCCCGGGTTTTTCTGTCAGTCGCGATTTCGGATAACTCCTTCACCTATTTACCCGTTCCGGGATGGTTTGTACCGCCTTTGAATTTTCAATCGTCTGATCTGCCGATCATTTCAATCCATACCGCTGGCCAGACGATTCAGGATGAAACACGGATTGTGGCCAACATGGGTATTATAGATAATGGTGCGGGGCAACGCAACCGGATTACCGATCCTTTCAATACCTATGACGGCAAGATCAGCATCGAGATCAGGGGAGAGTCATCGCAAATGTTTCCGAAAAAGTCGTACCGCGTGGAAACCATTGACGCAAACGGAAACCCCGTGAACGCTGCGTTGCTGGGCATGCCGGCTGAGAATGACTGGGTACTCTACGCGCCCTATACCGACAAAACGATGTTACGCGATGTGCTGGCGTATCAACTGGGTAGGGCGTTGGGCTCGTATGCCCCGCGCACCCGGTTTGCCGAACTCGTATTGAACGGAGAGTATATGGGTGTGTACATCCTCATCGAGAAAATCAAACGGGATCGTAACCGGGTGGCCATGGCCGAACTGGAGCCGGGCGATCTTTCGGGTGATGCGCTCACGGGCGGATATCTGTTGCGTGTTGATAAGTGGGATGCCAATGATTTTCCCGCGTGGACGGCAACGCCAACGCCACGACTGCCGGGCGAGGAGGACAAAAGTTTTCAATACTACGACCCCAAGGGATTTGAACTGGCCGAGGCGCAACGGAGTTACATCCGCGAGTACATCCGGCAATTTCAAAATGCGTTAACATCAACCCGGTTTGCCGACCCGGTGGCGGGGTTCAAGCCCATGCTGGATGTGCCCGATGCTGTCAACTTCATACTCATCAACGAACTCGGCAAAAACATTGACGCGTATGTGTTCAGCACCTATTTGTATAAAGAGCGCGACAGCCGGGGAGGCAAGCTGCACCTTGGCCCGCTGTGGGATTTTAACCTTGCGTTTGGAAATGTGAATTACCTGGCCAACGCCCAGTTTGCGCCCGGGTGGATGTGGAACGATGGATACCGGATTTTCTGGATCAGGCGCATGATGCAGGCACCGCATTTTGCTGCGGAAATGAAATGCCGGTGGCAAACGTTGCGCGGGGGATTCTTCACGAACGGCTACATCATGGATAAGATTGACAGCCTGGCGGCCGTGTTGAGTGAATCGCAGGTTCGCAACTACCAGCGCTGGCCGATACTGGGTACCTACGTTTGGCCCAATCAGTTCATTGGCAACACATATGCCGAAGAGATTGCCTTTTTGAAGAACTGGATAGCAACTCGGCTCACGTACATGGATAATGAGATGCCGGGCGACTGCGGGTTGATCACGGCAGTGGAAGATGGCGTGGAGCCAGCCGTTTGGCCGAACCCGTTTACCCGCGAACTTTATGTGGAAGCTCCGGAGGACGGTGAGCGGCTGGAGATTGTGAATGCTTTGGGCGAAACGGTGGCGGTGGTTGAGTTGCCATTGGCCGGGCCATGGGATGGGGCCTCGCTGGCGGCCGGGGTTTACGTTGGCAGGGTGTACCGTGCAAATGGCCAGGTGGTTACGGTACGGTTCGCCAAGCGTAGGGAATAAGTAGTTTTGTCCGGCAGTTGTTGCCAAGACATCGTGTAAGTAATTAGTATTCAGCTAATTCGAACTTGATCCGGCTAAAAGTAGAATTGTCCAATAGCCCGTAAACGATTAGCAATCAATCAATTAGAAAATGACTGACTTCAACATTGAAGGCGCGTTTTTGGATTTTAAATTGGGGTTGTATATTTCGACAACCATGGAGGAATCAAGTCTTCGAGAGATTGTACTAACCGTTGGGGCGCCATTCGGTACCAATAAAGGGTACTTCCACAGATGGTGTTTAGAGCCATTTTACGCGGACTCAATTGGTTATGTTTCCAGAACCTTTGCCCTGATTGAGTTGAGCGATGGGACAGTACATCTCGTCCACCCGTCTGAGATAAAGTTTATCCCGCAGGTAAAGCGTTCTGGGAAAACTAGTATTTGAAATCACGAAAGAGTTCCCTTAGATCAACTCCAAGTCGTCGCGCTATCCGAAGCACGGTAAAAAGATTCGGTATTTTTCGTCCATTTTCAATTCTAGACAACTCGTGCCTGTTTATCGCCCCGTCAACTGCTTCAAAATGCTTGAGGCTAATGCCGCGAGCCAAGCGTATCTCTTTCAAGTGTTTCCCAAAAGACTTTGCAAATTCAGACTTGGCTTTTGCTCCCATTGATTGTTAAATCAATGGAAGAATTTGTCACGTAGGGTTGTATTTTAAAACAACCCCGCTTTCTTGTTCGATCGCAGCAATTATTCGTGAAAAATCAATGACGCCCGAGCCAATGACTCCTAGCGAACTCTATTCACAAATTAAACTGTGCCCACAGGGGCCTGTGATCGGAGATGTAATACCTTATATACTGGTGAAATCGCTGCCGCCCTTCTTTATCGTCAGCATTCTTCGACCAAAATGACTTAAACAGAGCATTATCGAAGTCAAAGACTCCAATCTTGCCGGAGAACGAATCATCGGTATGTTTGGGTAGAAAGAATATTTGGTCGTAGTATTTGTCGCCCGCAAGGTTACTGCCCTCTGCATTGTTGGTTTCGTGCAAAGGTGCTTTGAACCCGTATTTCCGGATTGGCTTATAGATCGGATCATCGTCAGCAAAGGACGGCATGTTGAAGTCACCGAGCAGAATGATATCCTTACTAGGCGGTTGGAAATCGGGAAGTTCACTTCTTTTTTTGGCCCATTTTCCTAGAGCTGTCACCTCAGCGGCTCGCAGGAACTCACTCGACCAATACAGATGAACATTTACAAGTGTAAAATCGAAACCCTTAACATCAAAGTTAACCATGTAGGGGTTTCGGTTGTAATCGATAAAGGTTCGGCTCTCCTTCTCGCTACCGACAATAACATCAATTTGACGCTCCCGATTCGTTTTTATCACAAGTTCTGCAATCATTCCCTTGCGGGCTACTTTCCGGGCATCATAGATGAATGCTCCACGCTCGTCATTGCCACCGATGTCTGAGTAAACACAGTCGTAATTGGTCCCAAGAATCTGTAGAAGTTTTTCCAGGTCCCGCACGTCATCAGCTATCTCTTGAAGTGCCACGATGTCGAAACAGGAAATGATATGGGCGATGAGCTCAAGATGTCCAGCCTGACGCTGCTGTAGTCCAAAGTTTGCGAGGTTCCAGGTAGCCATCAACAACTTGTTGTCAGCTTTGGCAGGAACTTTACGAAGCGATTTGTGCGAATTCAGTGAAGCTATCTCCGTTTCTACCTTGTAGGAAATGGAGAAGGAGGGTTTTTTGAAGCCGACCATTTTAGTGTAGTTATTGATTTGATGATATTGGACATCACGAACAAACTACCGTGGGAGAGACGGCTTGAGTAAAGTTATGAAATTTCTTCGCTCATCAAAGCATCCCCACCCGGGCAGCTAACCCCACCAACTCGGCCACATTTCGGGTGTTGGTTTTCTGCAAAATCCGCTGGCGATGCTCGTCAACGGTATCGGTTGAAAGGTTCAGGTGAGTCCCGATCTCGCGGCTGGTGAGTCCGGCGGCAAGGAGTTGAACAATTTCAAGCTCGCGGGCTGAGAAGTTTAGGTTTCGCGCTTCACCGGCTGATTTCTCATCGGGGAGTAAATCGTTGTAAAACACACCACCGGCCACGGCCATGCGAATGGCTGCAGCCAGTTCAGCAGGATCAGAATTTTTGTGCAGATACCCACTAATGCCAAGTTCCAGCAGGTGCTGCACCAAGGCCTGCTCGTCATATTGCGTCAGCACAATCACAGGTGTTTTCCATCCGCGTTTTCGCATTTCGCGCAGCGTATCGATGCCGTTCAGTTCTGCCATTTGAATGTCCAGAAGGATAACGTTCACGTCAGGATGCTGCTGCATCAGATCGATGGCCTGCCAGCCGTTTTCGGCTTCCAAAAAGTTTAGTGTTGGGGGAAACAGCGAGGTGAGCAGACGTAATAAACCACGCCTCATCAGCAAATGATCTTCACAAATCAACACTTTCATAGCAACGCCTCAATTTTACTATCCCCCAAAAATGGGGGATAGGTAGCTTCATTTCAAGATTAATTATTGGTTGAGTAAGTCTGGCTTAACAAATTGACTAACAGATGTATTTGCTGGAAATAGGGCTTAGTAGCAGATTAGTAGCCTCCGATTGAATATCAAAATTTTAGGAAGATTATCTACATGTAAGTTTTGCTCTTAGATTTTCAAAAACTGTCCCCCAATGGAGCAATACTTTTATTAGCGCAAAAAAATCACCAATTGAGATGGGGCTGAAAAAGGAAAAGACGTCAAATAGAATTCAGGTTGTGTTGCTGATTGTGTGCCTGGTTGGTTTCAGCTACCTCATTTTCCGAGACGTGACCAAACGTGAAATTGTGTACATCGATACGGTACGGCTGTTGAATAGCTACAAGGGTATCGAACAAGCCAAGGCGGAATTGGAAGCGAAGGCGAAGGCATATCAGAGCCGGCTGGATACGCTACAAGCGGAGATGAGCACATTGGCTACAGACCTAAATAACCGCGCAGCCAAATTAACGGCTCGCGAAAGAAAGTTGATGGAAGACCTCATTAATTCCAAACAGGCCCAGATCGAACAGTACGGTGGCGTGATCAAGACGAAAATTCAAGAAGATAATATGGCATTAACGGGGAAGGTGCTTACCCGTGTGAACGAATTCGTAAAACGCTATGGCGAAAGCAAGGGGTACCGGATTATTCTGGCTACTTCTCAATCGGGCAATATTGTGTACGGAACGACCGAGGCTGACATAACCGATCAGATCATCAAAGGTCTGAATGAAGAGTATCAAACCGTGGCAAAATGATTCGTTGGTTTTTCTTCGTTTCATTTTGCACCGCGCTGTTTTGGGGTTGTGGCCCTTCAACTTTAGATCGTGTCCAACTTGAGCAATACCTTGCGAATCCGGAAAATGGGTTGGTTCAGGAAGTTAACCGAGGCGCTGTCTCTGCCCGCATTCAGTATTTGCCCAAAGACATGTTGTTTGCTGCCGAACTTCAGACCGCTCACGATTTTGACAGGTATCGGGACAGTCTGAACCTCGTTTTGGATTCGCTGCATTATTTCCGGCTCACACTCGCGCAAAATGGCAAGGCGATGGAGTATACCTACGGCACTACCGCTGCGGATGTCCAAAGCTTACAATCGTATGTGGTCCGTGATCTTGCGCCTACGCTGCGCTTGCGCGCGGGGGAAACTGAAGCGGGTCTTTTTGATGCCGTTTTTGCGCCAACGTATGGAAGCTCCACGGGCACTTCGTGGTTGCTGGTGTTCAAGGGTGCGCCACTCGAAAACCAGGACATGGAGATCGCGGGAGAAGATTTCCGTTTCGGCCTCGGCCATTTCAATGTTCGTTTCTCCGCTGAAAGGGTCCGGCAGGTGCCGTTGCTTAAAAAGACAATTAATTCCTAAGTGATATGCGATTACAAAAAGTAAGAAGAGCACTCGCGGTTTTATTGCTGTTCATCTTCATTCAATCGGTGTTTGTGCCCAATTATGTGTGGGCATTGACTACCGGCCCACACCAGCCCGAGTACATATCCTTTGAAGAACCTGGGGCAACCGATATGGTCAATTTGCTCACCGGTGATTTCAGTTACAGCCTGCCCATCCTGGAGGTTCCCGGGCCGGAAGGAAGCTTTAGCGTACCGCTCACGTACAATGCCGGCATTGGCCCCGATCAGGAGGCATCCTGGGTGGGCTTAGGCTGGACGCTCAACGTGGGCGCAATCACCCGTCAATACAATGGATTCCCAGATGATGCCAATGGGGAACAGCAAACCATCAACATGAAAGACCTTACCGGAGTCAGAGGATGAAATTCCAATGCACTTGGCTTAGGTAACATCGGCTGGAACACACAGGACGGGCACTACGGAAGTATCAGCCTCTTAGGGTTGGTTAACTATGGCTGGAGCAAAGATGGGGTATCAGCAGGAATAGCGGGCATCGGTTTTGGGCCCAACGGGGTGACGTTTGACGCCATGCAGTTTGCCATGGCTATGATATCAATCGCCACATCTTATGCTGGAGTGGCAGCAGCTGCCAAGGGTGAGGCGATCAAAATTGGTGCTGTGGCAAAGGAATTTGCAGTTTCGGCTGCTGGCAGCCATGCTTTTTCCGCAGGCCTGTCGCTCGCGATGGGTAACGCAACCCCCACTGCACCCACTAGCGGTCATTGGGAGTATAGCAAGCGCGAGCAGAAAAGAGTTTTTTATACCAATTACTGGATTTGGCTTGATCAGACCCGCGCAGAGAGCATGTATGGAGCCCTTTACCTTCAAAATGCAAGCACTAGTCCGTATGTGAATTCGGGGAGTATTTTTGTGCCCTCGATCTTCCTGCAATACAACGGTCTTTCTCAAACGCTTAGAAGTTTCACAAGATCTGCTAACAACATTGGCGCTGCCAGTGATGTGAGTTATTTCATGCCTGATGGGATACACTATTCTCAAGTAAGTTCACCTGCGGTTATTGCAACCGATAACTTTTCCGTAAAAGCCCCGGGTATTGGCGGTTCGATCGCTCCCTACCGGTTAGATATTGGGTCAGTCTCGGTGCCGCGCGAAATGACCGCTCGGCATGTCAGATTTTCCCCGGTGGGTTTTGATAACTATAAGGTCCCGTTTGTCTATCAGGGGTCGATCTCAAATGCTTATTTTCATCATTCCGGTGGAGCATCATCAGTTACTCAGCCTGGATTTTACCTTGGCCAGTCACATGTCGCTAATTCCTCATCTCTTACGTATAACCTTACGGACGTCATTTTTCAAAATCAGCGAGTAAATCCGGATGTGAATGTAAGCCGGAAAATCGCGCAGGCGAATCATGTTGAATGGCTGAACAACCAGGAGCTGAACACTGCGAGCGTTCCGCCAAATGGTTTTATGGAGTATTTCAAGGTTTCAGTCGAGCGCTCTTCATTCCGCATGGGCTATTCGTTCGGATCGGGCAGTTCAGTCAATCTGCTCGCATCAAGTACAAACTTCACAAACGGGATCATTCAATTGGCCAACTCAGGAGAGGCCGGACTATTTCAGGTGGGGCAGATTTTACATCTCGGCATCACCGCGTACAACAATATTACGGACTGGGAAGACGACCGAAACGGCACTTACCAATCATTTCCTAACGTAGCGGTTTCGCAGGTCAACGCTTCTATTGCTCAGGTGACGGTCAACTCTTCATCCTTTTGGAGTTTCGTGAATGGAAAATTCGTCAAAATTGAGGTTACGATTCCAGGCCTGGCTGCTAAGCGACCCAATTCAATCGGGGGATTTTCAATCACCTCGGCCAATGGATCAACCTACCATTTCGCTCTTCCGGTTTACGACTACGAACAAAAGACCTATGTGATTGATGTTAATGATGCCAATAAGAATTCCACGATCGGACGTTCAGAGCCATTTGCCAACACCTGGTTACTCACAGGCATTACGGGCCCTGATTTTATTGATCGCGGTGGAACGAATGGCAGCCCCAACGGAATCATCGATGACGCAGACTGGGGCTATTGGGTAAAATTCAATTACGGCCGCCACACGGATAATTTTCAATGGCGTATTCCTTACGGCAACAACAAATTCAGAAAAGACAGAGGCAACACGTCTAAGACGTACTCCGAAGGAAAAAAGCAGTTGTATTATCTCAATTCGGTTGAGACACGCTCACACGTTGCTCTTTTTTACAAAGATGCACGGTTAGACAGCAGGGGAATGAACGGAAGCTCTTCGCTTCTACTTAAAGAAATTGTGCTGTTGAGCAAAGAGCACTACAACAAACTGATCTCAAGTTATGCCATGCCAGATATTTCAGGTACAGCAGTTGGTGTACTCAATGTTTCCGATCAACCCAATTTCGCCAATAAGCAATCATACATTTTTAAAAACGCACAAAAGCGTGTGGTGTTTGAGTATGACTACCAACTTTGTCCAGGCACGCCCAATTCCGTAGCTCCCTGGGGTGCTGGTAAGCTTACTCTTAAAAGGTTATCCATTCGTGGTGTGAATGATCAAAAAATCGTACCGGATTACCTGTTTGAATATGGTGGCTTAAACCCAGCTTATTCGGAACACGCCTGGGACGGATGGGGCATGTATAATTCGGCTGCGTCTGAACTTTCTCATCCCGCTTCAACCAATCCGGCTGAGGGTGCGGCTTGGTCGTTAACCCGCGTTACAACTCCGTTGGGCGCAACGGTTGACATAAATTATGAGCGTGATACCTATTCAAGTATTTCAGGACAATCTATCGTTGAGCCTCATGTATATAGCTATTACGAGTCGGGAACCGTGGGTTTCTTTGGTCCATCATCCCTTCAAGTGAATTGGATCACAGTACCAACGTCAGCTGTTGCCAGTCAGTTTGCGCCTGGTGATCGGATCAAAATTCTTCCCGGTAGCGCGGTAAGTTACCGTTGCCCAACCACAAGTTTCTATCAGACGGTGCTCGGTGAGTTTGAGGTTAGCGCTGTCATATCAAATAAGATAGTTCTTACCACGAGCCCGGTTGCTTTATTCAATTGTTCTGGGCTATCATATGGATCTCAGATTTCCATTGATTACCATCAGGGTACATTTCAAAAGGTCTCTCGCCAAAGAAATGGCGGTAATGTTCGGGTAGCCTCAATTGTAACCCGTGATGGCGGAATAGAAATGAGACAACGTTATGTATACACGAATAACGGCTGGAGTAATGGGGTTGTTGCGCAGGAACCAGAATGGATAAAAAATTCTGATTTGAGTTTCTACAACATACCGGGCTATCCGACTACCCCTGTCATGTACAGCCAGGTAACGGTATTGTCGGGCAAACTGACCAGCGATGCCGACTTCCACACCCGAGAGGTGTATAACTTCGAGACACCCAATGTGAGCCAGATGACTTCGGCCACAAATTCAATTGCAAATTTTATGTTCCGTCAAGTGATGGGTTTCAAAGACTACTTGTATGTTACTCAAAACAACATTCAGGATTATACATCGGCCATCGGCCGTTTGAATTCGATGCAAGTATTTGATGCGAACGGCACCCTGCAGAGCAGCTTGACCAATTTCTATTCCAACCAAATACCGACTAACGGGCCCAACAGTTATCAAGGTGTCTATACGCAGGGCACGTTGATGGCTGAATTTGTTGATTATCAGGCATTCGATCGCCATCACAAATTCAACCGAACCACGGTCATTCGTTACCCGAGTGTGCTGGTACGTTCCGTTTTACAGAAGGAGGGACAGTACTCCTCGGAGACAGAAAACATGAAGTGGGATTTTATTTCGGGGCAAGTAATTGAGAAGAAGGAGAAGAACGCACGGGGTATTCAAACCTTGTCGGTGACGCAGCCACTTTACCGCCTTTCACCGTATGCCGAGTTTGGCCCTAAAGCAACCAATCCAGCGAACAAGAATATGGTGAGTGCAGAGGGCGCTACGTACACGTATCTCTTGAACCAAAATGGCGCACAAGTAGGCCTCATTGGGGCCAGCGCACAAACCTGGCAAAAGACATGGAATAATCATCGCATCTTAAATGGAAGCTCCGAGTACGTGGATCAGGGTACTGACCCACATCCCGTTTGGCGTAAGTCAGCCGCCTACACCTTTGTGGGCGACTATGCCCGCTTGCGATCAGATGGCTCACTCACATTTGGCGTGGCCGATCAATTCAACTTCTCCAATCCAACCCCCGCTGGTAACCCGGGCTGGCAATATCTGGGCGAAACTAAACGCTATGATCGGTACAGCATGCCGTTAGAAACCGTAGACATGAACAACATCAGTCAGGCCACCAAGATGGGCTATGACGGGCGGATCAAGCTGGCGGAAGCCTCGAATGCGGAGTACAATGAAATTGCGTTTAGCAGTGCGGAGGACAAAATCCCATCCATCGCTTACTTCGGTGGCGAAGTAGGAGTGGGCACGGGCACTGTTGTGTCGAAGCGGCTTGGACAGGTTTCAGAGACTCATACCGGTGACATGGCCGTCTCGTTGAATACCAATAATTCCACTTTCATTTATAAGTCCAATGGTATTAAGTCAGGCAAGGCGTATCGCGCCAGCGTGTGGACGAACAGCCTCAACACCCGCATTTATCACCGGATCAACGGTGGTGCGGAGGTGCTTTCCAGTGCGCCCACTACAGCCATGCGGGTTGGTAACTGGTACCTGCTTCATCAAACCATTAACACACCGGCTACGGCAATAACCAGTTTTGAGGTGGGTGTCAAGTCCATCAGTGGGTCTGTTTTGGTAGATGACTTCCGTTTCCAGCCAAGTCAGGCTTCCATGGTCTGTTACGTGTATGACCCGCTGGATTTTGAGTATGCGCCAGCCGCCACCACCTTCACCCGCTACGAGTACGTGTTGGACAATGATCACCTGTTTACCCGCAGCGAATACAACGAGCGCGGCATGCTGGTAAAAACGGCCATTGAATCCATCAAATACAATGGCGTGAAACTGGTGAGCGAAAACAAGAATGATTATAAAAGATTTTACACCAATCCGTAACCCTTCAACTATGAAACTTGCGGCAAAGAACTATACGATCATTACCGGGCTGCTTTTTGGAGTTTTTCTTTTGGCATCGGCAGCACACGCACAAGACATCAGAACAGCCAATCTGGTCTGGAAAATTGATTCAGCTGTGAATCTGACAACGAACAAAGGTGTGCCCTATCATGCCGAGATAAAGACATTTAAAGACAAGAAGCTGATCTGGTCTCAAAAAGGAGGGGAGCGGGTATCGGAATACACGGTGGTACGCGTGGAGGGCGAGTGGCAGAGTGTGAAAGCCGGGGGCACGGTCACCTACTTCCTGACAAAAGAAGGGCACCCGTGCGAGATGAAGTTTGAGCGGGTGACCGGTGGCATTTCAATTACGGTTGTCTACGGATCAGCCGGCAAAAGTAGTTTCCTGGTGTCCACAATTAACGAATCAACTTTATGAGTCTTGATTTCAGCCCGATACGGACGTTTACCAGCAATACTGGTCGTTGTTCATTGTTCACACTGGTTTTCTGCCTCACTTTAATCCTGTCGATTGACAGCAGCGCCCAGAATACGTATTACTACTATTTTGATATCACTGGACCAACATCGGTTTGCGCTGACGGGACCACCTACTCTTATACGGCACCCTATAGTGTCTACTGGCAGATTACGAATGGTGTAATCCTGAGCTCACCGTTTGGATCAAGTGTCACGGTGAGTTGGAGCGGCCCCGGTAACCTTTATGGCAACCATTCAGAGGATTTCAATTGCTGGTACAATGATGTTTGGCCTGATCCGCATTGGGTATGCGATACCAATTACTATGAATCGAATCCCTTTTCCGTTTCATCGTATGCCGGAGGTTTTGTTTCAGGGCCTTCCAATGTATGTGCCGGTAGCGCCAGCGGTACACTATCCCTTTCCGGACACAGTGGCCCTGTAATACGCTGGGATAGCCGAACCGGTGGGGGCGGCTGGGTACCCATTTCAAACACTACCACCAGTTTGAATTTTTCCGGACTTACGGCCAATACTACCTTCAGGGCAGTAATCGGTAATGCTACCTGTACAGTATTCTCATCTTTTCATCAGGTTACTGTCACTCCAAGCTCTGTAGGTGGCACGCTAACTCCTTCGGGCTCCGTGTGCGTGGCGCCCGGTAGTACCACATCACTTACGTTGAGCGGGCATGTAGGGAATATTGTGCGATGGGAGCGTAATAATGGCAGCGGCTGGCAGGTGATAAATAGTACAACCAATCCGTTACTTTTTGCTATTGCCGACAACTCAGTTCAACTTCGGGCTTGGGTGGTGAGTGGTGTGTGCCCCGGAGCCTATTCCACCATCACCACACTTAACCGAAATCCCTCCGGAGCCTCCTTCACGGTGTCAACCAACGCGTGCTACGCCAAGACATTAACGCGCAGTGGAACACCCGGAACGAATGAACTCTGGTACTGGCAGGGCACCGACCCCAACGGCACCAGCACCGCCAATTCGGGTTCAACCTTTATGGCCAACACTACCGGCACGTACCACTTACGCCCCCGCAATACCGTTACCGGGTGTTGGGGAAGTTCATTTTCAGCCAGTGTCTCCGTGTCGGATCCGGCTCCTCCCGGAGACCGTACCCATACCTTTTGTGAGTTTGATACCATGGTGCTGCCGGCATTTGGAACGACAACCAACCAATGGTTCAATTCGGCCGGCACCGTCATGCTCCATCATGGCAGCGCTTACACGGCTGATCTTCTCCCGGGTACACACACCTTTAAAGTGAAGCTAGTCGGGTGGGATGGATGTGTTTCTGCCAATTTCTCCACCACCACGGTGGTCGTCAATAGTAACGGTACAGGTGGCTGCGACCTGAAACTGAACTGGACGGAATCAATCGGTTACACCCACGATGCCAATGGAACCCAATCCGTAGCTGCTGCTTCCAAAACCTTTTCTGATGGAATGGGCAAGCCCCTGCAAACGCAAAGTAAAGTATTGGCCCGCAACAATGTGCTCGCTTCTCAACCCGTATATGATCAACTGGGCAATCCTTCCCTCCAAACGCTGCCGGCTCCCATCAACGCCAGCGACTTTGCCTACCGGCACAAGTTCGTTGCCAATCCATCGGGTGCCCGGTACGGTGCCGGTGATTACGACCTGCCGGCCAACCTGAACAACCCGGCCACGGTAAACAACTCGGTGCCCGGAACGCTCGGGTGGTATTACAGTACCAACAACAATCTGGAGCCACAAACACCCGTCACCGGCTATCCGTACGCCCGCAGCTATACGCCACCTGGCCCCAACCCGCTAACCATTTCCAGCGCGGGCCCGGGCGAAGCACACCGCATGGGCACCGGGCGCGAAACCAGGTCGGAACGCTCGTTGGTACCTCAAAGCACGATCAACCACTACTTCCAGTTGGCGACACATTTTTATAGTTCCCCTTTAGGTTCTATACCTCCAACACAGCTCTTCCGCTCGGTATCCACTGACCCTAACGGCAGGCAAGCTGCTTCGTTCACCGACCTGGAAGGGCGCACGCTGGCCACCGCCACGCTTAGCGGCTCCACCTACGATAACTGGAGCTACACCTACTACAACGACCTCGGCCAGGTGGTAGCCACGGTAGCGCCAAATGGCGTGAACACGTCAAGTACCGCGCTCCCTAATTTCGTTACGCGTTATTTCTATGATCACCTCGGTCGCCTCATCGAAACAACCTCTACCGATGAAGGCACCAGCCGCTTTGTGTATAGCCGCGATGGAAAAATCCGATTCTCCGAGAACCAGGAGCAGCGGACAGCCACGCCCAAACGCTTCAGCTATACGAACTACGACTACCTGGGCCGGCTTATTGAAAGTGGTGAATATATTAGCAACGGTACGAGTCCATTCGTTTTTGAGCCGCACACCACCACCACACCAGCACCCAACAGTGTGCTTTCAATTGTAAACAATACCGGCTTCACCGGGGTATCGCGCAAGGTGGACGCTACGCGCTGCACCGACTACACTTACATTGACTATGATTTTGCAGCCACTGATCTGCCGGCCGGTGACCCGCTCCATGCCGCGCAAACGTTCCTCACCGGCAACATCAGCAAAACGGAAAATGCCGAAGCTAAAACGTGGTACAGCTACGATGAATTTGGCAACGTGCTGTGGACTAAACAGAACATCACGGGCCTGGGCGATAAAGCGGTAGACTACACCTACGATTTTCTCGGCAACGTTACCGAGGTGGCGTATCAAAAAGGCCAGCCCGATGCCTTTTACCACCACTACACCTACGATGCCGACCAAAACCTGACCCGTGTGGAAACCAGCCTCAATGGGACCACCAAAACCACCCGCGCCCATTACTTTTACTACCTGCACGGCCCACTCAAGCGCGTGGTGTTAGGCAACAATGTACAGGGGCTGGATTATGTGTACACCATCACCGGGGCGTTAAAAACCATCAACAACGGTGAACCCAACCGCGACCCCGGCCTGGACGGGCTCAGCGGACCCAACGCCACTGTGGCCAAAGATGTGTTCGGCCTTAGTTTACAGTACTACGCCAACGATTATTCAGGCGCGGGCTACAATGCCGGCACGCATAACTTCCCTGGCTACCCCGATCAGTTTGGTGGTATGGTGAAAGGTATGAACTGGCACAACGCCACAGATAACAACCTCAGCATCAACGCCTATGCCTATGGATACGATCAGCTCTACCAACTGACGGACTCCCGGTATGGAACGATTCAAACCAATAACTATGTGGCGGACTTCAACCAAGCCTACCGCGAAACCATACCCGGCTATGATAAAAACGGTAATATCCAAAGCCTGCAGCGCAGGACTAAAGCCGGAACTGTTATTGGCAACTACAACTACATCTACGAGCCCAACACCAACAAAACGGACCGCATCAACCACAACGGCAGCCTGCTGGTGGACTATACCTATAACGCCAGCGGCCAGTTGCGTCAACAGGTGGAGGGTGGTGACACAATGAAAATTACCTATAGCCCATATGGCCTAACCAAAGAATTGCGCAAAGGCGGAAACCACCTGGTGGCTACCTATCATTATGACGACCGGGGCGACCGCGTGAAGAAAACCACGTATAACAATGGCACCGCCACGGGTAATACGTTTTACGTACATGATGCCGGTGGCAACCCGCTGGCCATTTACACGCAAACGCTGCCGGGCGGGCCTGTGGTGTTGGCCGAAGTACCCCTCTATGGCGGTGGCCGCCTGGGCATGTATAAACCCGCGGCCGGTGCTTACTTCTATGAAATCAACGACCACCTGGGTAACGTAAGGGCAGTGGTAGGTACGCCCGAAAACCGGATTTACACGGCCACGATGGAGAGTGAAGTAGCCGCCACCGAGCAGCCACCTTTTGGCAACGTAAACAACCGCAGGGCCGTGATGGTGGCCGCCAACAACACCCCGGGTGGCAACGAAGTGGCGCGGCTCAACAACACGCAACCGGCCGGGCCGGCCATAAGCCTGCGCGTGAGCCCTGGCGACAAACTGGACATTGAAACGTGGGCCTACTACGAAGCCGGCACCAACTACAACAACGCCATTGACGGAGCCGTGATGACCACCGCCATTGCAGCCGCTTTTGGCGGGGTAAGCGGGGCCGCTGGCGAGAGCGGGCGCGTATTTAATCTGATCAACAACGGCATTGGCACGGTTGGGCTGGGCGGCACCAGCAGCACTACGTTGCCTGCCGCCTATATGCAGTACATGGTGTACGACAACAGCGACCGCTTCCTCTTTGGCGGCTTCCAGCGCGTTACGGCTGCCGGCAACCTGGCGAAGGAGAAAATTACGCAACCGCAGATAACGATTAGTGAGCCGGGCTATGTATACGTCTTTTTATACAACCGCAGCAACAGCCCCAACTGGGTGTACTTCGATGACTTCAAAATCACCCACACCGGCAGCCCGGTGGTGGCGGGGGCGGACTATTACCCCTTTGGGCTAACCATGACCGACCGCGAAATACTGGACGAAGCGTACCGCTACGGCTACCAGGGGCAGTATAGCGAAGAAGACAAAACCACGGGCTGGAACGAGTTTGAACTGCGCATGTATGATGCCCGCTTTGGCCGCTGGACGAGCATAGACCCCTATGGCCAGTTTGCCAGCCCGTATGTGGGGATAGGTAATATGCCGCATTGGGGTACGGACCCGGATGGGGGATGGAGTTGGACCACAGCTGGGATTGGGTTTGCTGTGGGGGCTGGGATAGGTTACGCTGCCTCTGATGGAGATTGGCGGTGGGCGTTGGCTGGTGGTATCGCTGGCGGTGTAATAGGTGGAGCCTCATTTAACCAAGATCATTTGGGTTCCTCCAAGTTTAATGGTGGCTTTAGAGAGCATGGTGGGCTGCGAATTACTTTTAATTCGGAATTTTACTCAGGGATTGGAAATTTGTTCAAAAATAATTGGACGACCATTGCCAATGTTGGCCTTCAGCATGTAGGGCAAGGATCCGATTCAGGAAAAACCAACACCGAAAACTGTGTTTATGCATGCGAAGAATCATTTGAGCGATACATAGGTGGCTCAAGAACTAGGCGTGATTTTAACAGAAATCAAAATGGCACGGTTACTGATAAGGGAACACAATCAGTGCGTGATTGGGCAAATCGATGGACGTCTGACTTCCGAGGTAATATCAATGGTTCAGGTACTAGTGCGCCCGATGTTAAGAATGTAATTTCAAACATGAAGAAGAGAAAAATATATTCTGTAGTTATTCGTGAGAGTGGCTATCCCAAAAATTACGAGCACAATGTGTTGATCAAGAAAGTGCAAAAAAACACAAGGTCAGGGAAATACCGCTATGAGCTGATGGATCCAAACGGCAACAGAACCGTTCGAGAAAGCTATTTGAAATCGGTACATAAAAGACATCTTATTTTAAAGCCATGAAGTTCTTTTTCATTTTACAAATGGTCTTTATGTTGTCGAGTTTGGATTTATTCAGCCAACCGGTGCCTTCAGCACAAAGCACCATTATCTATCGGGTGGTAAGTTTAGATCATTCTTCAACCCTATCCTTTTTTAGTAGTCAAGATACCGTTCATTTTAAAGCTATTGAAAGAAATAAGAAAAGAGATCAACCCAACCCGTTTTTGATAATTACACAAAGCACCGGCCACGCCTACAGTGTGATTACGTATTTTTCTGGCTTCGGTTACCATATCAGCACCCTACCTGATGATTCGCTTGTGATTACTTATGGCGATATGCCTTATGGCGAACTTATTATTAACGGTTTATCTACAATGGATCAACTAAACAATTCATTACATGTTAATAGACTTAATTGTATTGTTAGTATAAATGGGGTCAAGGGGAAACCTAAGTTAGATCTTGGTGGCAATACGCTTGATACAGAAAGGTTACATAAGCCTCCAGTAAAGGACATATTGGTTACAAACGTTCGAGGTGATAGAGTTTTTTGCAGTGCGAAGAGGGAATTTTCAAATACAACTGGTGCAACTTTCTACACGCTTCAGTTGAGTGAGATCAATTCTAAGGCGCTAAACGAGCACTTTAAAATTGCTTTGTTATATATTTTGTGGCTGTATGAAAATGCAAAATAGAAGCAAGACGAGGTGAAGTTGTTATGCTTTGATTCTACCCAGCGTCTCTTACCTCTGGGCCTATGAGAGCTAAAGACGAACTGATTTTTGAGATGTATGGCCGGTTTTTAATGATATCTTATAAATTGAAACTGCATGAGAAAAACACTACTTCTTGTAAGCCTGATGACCCTTGGCAGCAGTGTGTTCGCCCAAACCGAGGAGTTTGAGGTAACTGAGACGAAGAAGTTTCATTTTGAGTACCGGTTGGGCGAGCAAATAAACAGCGGGCGCCCGGTCACAAATGAAAAGGGCAGGGCCATCAATTGGACCTTTAATTACAAAGGCCGGGAAATTCGCACGGATTTCGTCAAGTCTAAGTATTTTCCCATCATCCAGGGTTCAGATACCCTGGCCCGGTGGGATTATAGTAAGAAATTTTTCATCGGCAGTCAGGAGTACCGGGTCAATCACAACGGAACGAAGAAATGGACATTTTTAAAAGACCGTAAGCCCGTACTGGAGGGAAGAATTGAGAACCGGGAAGGAAAGAAGTATTATTCCTACCAAGTGCTCACGAAAGAAAACCAATATGAGCTCGAGGTTATGAGTCTGAACAAGGCGCAGCATGCATTAGTCACCAAGTCCAATGCGCCCCTGGTGGTTGGCTTGGCGTTGATGCTGGGCGTTATGCAATTTGCCGCCAACCGCTAAATGATCAATATTGACAGGTGAAATGGGCCGTTCTTTCGTGGATTACCCTGAGTGCCGGCCAGGCGCTGGCCCAGCACGAGGCCCGCTTTTGGTATTTCGGCAATATGGGGCTGGACTTTGCCCAGCAGCCACCGCTGCGCCTGTACAACACACCCATGCGGCAGTTGGAAGGCAGCGGTACCATTTCCTCGCCATCAGGCGAGCTTCTCTTTTACAGCGATGGCATGAGCTTGTGGAATCGCTTTCACCAGGTTACGCCAAACGGTACCGGCCTTCTCGGGCATTGGTCGTCCACCCAGGCCGCGCTGTTTATTCCGAAACCCGGCAACCCGGATATCTTTTATCTGTTCACCACCGATGTTGGCACCTATGAAGATACCAACATTGAGGGGCTGCGGTATTCCGTGGTGAGCTTATGTGAGGACCAGGGCCGTGGCGACATCCTGGCCTCTACAAAAAACCGCTTGCTGGTAAAGCCTACGGCCGAGAAAGTAACGGCCACTTACCACGCCAACGGCACGGATGTATGGGTGGTCACTCACCCACTGAACACCGATGAGTTTTTCGCCTACCTGGTGACCGAGAATGGCGTTAACCACACCCCGGTGCGCAGCAGGGCGGGGGCCATTTATCTGAATGCGGAAGGCAACGTAGCCGGGCAAATGAAGTTTTCACCGGATGGCAGGCGGTTGGCCATGGGCACTTACAATGAAGACCCCGAAGCACCGGGCGGCATGGGGTCGGTGCGCGTATTCAATTTTAACAACAGCACAGGTGTGGTAACGGATGTGGGGTACAAGGCCTGGGTGAATTCGGTGTACCCTGTGGAGTTCTCTGCGGATGGCAAAATGGTTTATGCGGGTATCACCTTTAACCGCATGTTAGTGCAAATGGAGGTGGGGAAAATGGCGGGCGAGCCCGTTGATTTTCTCACCACCATCCATATGATGACCAGCAACGGCCAGTTTTCAAATTTTCAGCTGGCACCCGATGGAAAAATTTACACCAACAACCTGAGCACGATTAACCGACCCAATGAAAAAGGGCTGGCATGTGAGTATGTCCATCAGGATCCCGAAATGGGTACTACCCTGGGCTTATCCAACTTCATTCAAAATTACTTCGACCCCAAACCATTGATTGTCCATACGCAGCCATGCGATGGTCAGTTTCAATTCTCGCTTACCCGCGGTGAGCAGGTTCAAACCGTGCAATGGTCGTTTGGCGACCCGGCTTCGGGGCCGCGTAATTCGTCAACCGAGGCTGCACCCGAGCACGAGTTTACGGCCGAGGGTATTTTTCAGGTAACGGCCACCATTACGTTGCTGTCGGGCGAGGTACTCACGCGCCAGAAGAAAGTAATCTGGAAGCCATTTGAAGTAGACCTCGGTGCCGATCGTGTGCTGTGTGACCGGGCCTCGTTTCCATTGGATGCAACCAAAAACGATTACGCCTGCTACCGGTGGCAGGACGGCAGCACCCTGCCCACCTACACGGCCACACGCACAGGTTGGTATTGGGTAGACGTGCGGCTGGGCGGCTGCACCAAACGCGATAGCATCTTCCTTGAGTTTTTCACAACTCCGGTCATGAACCTGGGGCCCGATCGGATACTGTGTGAAGGGCGCACCATCACGCTGCCGTCCAATACAGATGCTGCCTCTCTGCTGTGGTCAACGGGGAGCACCGGCAATATGATCATGGTATCACAACCTGGCACATACTGGCTGCGGGCAGCCAATGGTCCGTGTCAAACCACAGACTCGGTTACAGTTAGTTTGCAGCTATTGCCAAAACTTGAGCTGCCCCCTGATACTACGTTTTGCCAGGGCACGTCATTGTATCTGGATGTTCGCCAACCGGGTGCACTCTATCAATGGAGCACCGGCCACACCGGTGGTGACATTACACTCTTGCAAGAGGGAAAATACTGGGTGCGGGCTACAATTAACGGCTGCCCCGCTACCGACACCGTTCGCGTGGCCGAGATCAGTCCGGTGGAGCAACTCCAGCGGGATACCTTGATTTGTGAAGGTCGCGCCATAACACTTGACTTTACACGACCGGAAACGAGTTATCATTGGTCCACCGGTTCCACGCAACCTGTGGGCGAACTTTCGGTGCCTGGTTTTTATACGATTGCTATCACCAATCGCTGTTACCAGCAGGAAGTGTCAGTCGGGTTGGCCACCGAAAACTGCGACTGCCTCGTTCAGGTACCAAACGTATTCACACCCAACGAGGACGGGCGCAACGATAGCTTCAAACCGATTTGGCACCAGGAAGTAAAAGAGATTGATTTCCGCATCGTGAACAGGTGGGGCACTGAAGTGTTTAGCACCCGCGATAAGGAGAGCAGCTGGCGCGGATCGGGTGGGAGTGAGGCGCCCCTGGAAGGTGTGTACTTCTGGACGGCCAGATACTCGTGCCATCTGGGTGGTGAAATCCAACAGCGTG
>JAEUUC010000008.1 GCA_016787665.1 Cyclobacteriaceae bacterium
TGTATCCGTTATTGGCCACGGTATTTCCGGATGCTGCGCCCCCGTTCCAGTTGTTTCCGCCCTGAATTTTGGACAGGCTGTTTCCAGTGGCGTTGAGGTTGAGCAGGTCGGGTAATGTCCACTCCACTTGCTCATCCACCGTGTTACAGGCTGAGGCGGCCGTAGTGCCGCGGATGAAGAAATCGATGTTGGTGGGGTTGGTGACAATGCGATTAACAAGATTATTGGATGTCAGTGTGGTAATGCCGCAAACCCCATTGTAGGTTACCTCACAGGTTACCAAATCGCCTGCGGCAAGCGAAGCGTTGCTGTATGTGGCGCTATTTGTACCTACCGGACTGCCGTTGAGCCGCCATTGATAGGTTAATGCAGTGGCACCAGATAACGTAGCTGAAAAACTACCGGTACTTAGATTTCCGACTTTCACTCCCGTTATGGTACCACCCACGGTATTTATCGAACAGTCGGCTAGGAGTGGCAGAGTTGGTATCAGAGCACTGACAAACAACACGCTCCCGTTCTTGTAATAGCGCACGACTCCGGCTTCCACAGCAATGCGCAGCACATCACCGGTGGTATAGGTTCCACCGGTTATCCGGTTTCCACTTCCTTCTTCGCGGATCTCCAGAATTCCACCGGCATTCAGGTAGAAGGCGTAGCGGATCGATGTCCAGTCGGCATTCAGATTAGTGGAGCTCAGGCCAATCATGCGAAGGGTAGTGGTTTCGCTGGCCGTGAATTCCAAATACCCGTTGTTGCTCACTGTATTCCATGAAGCAGCACCTCCGTTCCAGGCGCCTCCACCTTGTACCTTGGTCAGGTTGTTCCCGGAAGCGCTGTTGTTGGTCAAATCGGCCAGTCGCCATACTACGTTTTCCTCTATGAAGTTACAGGCCGAGGAGGCGGCTGTGCCCTGGGTAAAAAATTCGATACCCACGGGTGCGGCAAACGAAATGTTGAAGTAGGCGGATTGATTACATTCAAGTGCTGTTCGATTGGCTACCGAAAGGGCTGACGGGAAAGGAATTAGCTCGCTAAGTGTTCCAATGGTAAAAAAGCTAACCCCGTTATAACTGCCAATCCACATTGTGGCGGCACTGGTTACGTTAGTGGCAAAGGTGTTGGCTGAAATAAGGTTCACGCCATTGCGCCAGATATTCCCCTGGGTTCCGTTTCGTTGGAACGTGCCAACCGACAACCCGGTGTTCCAGGCACCAGCAACTTGAACACGACCTCCAGTTCCAATGTTACCGAGGTCCAGGTAAGTAATTCCGTCACCCCAGGGAGCATGAATATTATACCGGTTTGCCCCGCCATCGCCATTTGAGAGCAGGGATGAATTGATGGTGTTACTTCGAAAAACCGCGCTGGTTGTTGTAATATTTCCTGCTGTGGTTGCCTGCGCAGCCGTAAGGGTTGATTGTAAAGTTTGACCCCCGGAGAAAGTGAGAGTAGGTCGGCCGTTTTGCGTTTCAACCACTCCGCTGGTTACGATTCGCGGTTGTGACGCCAAAGTGCCCTGAGTTGCATTTCGACCCAGGCCGCTTTGGTCATACCAGATCGAAACAAAACCATCTCCACCGCCCACAAAAGCCAGAAGGCTGGTGAGGTCTAAATTACCCGATCCATCAAAACCGATGTTTTGAGTTGTGTTATCGCTGCTTCTTCGTACCTGAATGGCAGGGCCTCCATAAGTCGTACTCAATTGCCGTAGGGAATAAGCGGCCGCGGCAGGGCTCGCGGCCGTCAGCCCAGCTCTGTCCAAGGTATTCTGTGCTTGCGCTCCGGATGTCCAAAAGCAACACACCGCAATAAACAAAACCAGGAGCTTTGAACGAGTAGAAGTTTTCATTCGGATGGATTACCTATCAAATCCAAAATTAATCAATATTCTCACAAGCCTCTGTCGATACGAAGCTTACCGGGGCATCAGGGATTACAAAAAATCAAGAAATTCTTACATGCCTGGTTTTGCCCATCAAACGATGTAGAAGTCAGAAATGGCTGGGGTTGAAGCTGACATGATTTGACTTCGGTACTGAAAGCACTAAATCGTTCTTCGCGTGGCCTTCGCAGCCGGTTTATTGGACTGAAAAGAGCGAAAAAAGTACATGAACTTCCCCGGCATTGGGCCGATTCGATTGGATCAATAAAGTCAGCCTTGCCGGAGGAGAATGGGAACTAACAGATTCTCGGCAGTTGATCTCCGGTGAGGTAATTGACAACCCGCTGGCCCCCGATGCTGCTGGCTAAAATCACTTGCCCGGGGTGCGCACCCACGATCTCGCCAATGGCGCACGCGTTTTTTCCAAGTCCGTCCGCACGCATCTGAGTCACCACGTCATCCGTAACGGAGCCGTCCACGACCGCAATAAAAATCCCTTCGTTCGCCACATACAACGGGTCAAGCCCCAGCATTTCGCATGCGCCTGAAACTTGCTCGTCAATAGGCAGAAACTTCTGATGCAGCGTTACACCCACGTTGGCCAGGTCGGCAATCTCATTCAATACGGTGGCCACCCCACCGCGTGTGGGGTCGCGCAGGAAGTGAATTTGCTCACCAAACTGATCTAGCAGTTTTTTCACCAGGTGATTAAGCGGAGCGGTGTCGCTGGTAATAGTTGTCTCGAACTCTAAGCCCTGGCGTTTGCTCATGATGGCCATGCCGTGTGCGGCCAGGTTACCACTGATGACAACACGATCGCCAGCCTTTACCCGTTGGTGGCGGATGTCGGCCCGGGGGTGTAGTTCACCGATGCCGGATGTGTTGATGAACATATGGTCACCTTTTCCCTTTTCGACCACCTTGGTGTCTCCGGTAACAATCTGAACTCCGGCTGCATCAGCCGCCTGACGGATCGTAACCAGCACTGCCCAAAACTCTTCCATGCGCAAACCTTCCTCCAAAATGAAACTCAGCGACAGGTACTTCGGAATGGCGCCACACATGGCCAGGTCATTGACCGAACCATTTACCGCCAGGTCACCGATGTTGCCGCCCGGAAAGAAAATGGGAGACACCACGTAGCTGTCGGTTGAAAATGCTACCCGGCCATTAAGGTTGAGCACCGCTCCATCGTGTTGTTGATTGAGGTGTTCATTTTTAAGTACATCGAATACACCCGCCTCCAGCAAGCGATGAGTCAGCAAGCCACCGCTGCCATGACCCAGTGTGATGACGTCAAAGTCAAGTTTAGGCATGGGGCAGTTCAGCATCGCGGGCATAGTCATATTCAGGCTTCGTGAAGTGTTTGTGCATATTGATAGTAGGCTGCGCACGCACCCTCGCTGCTGACCATCGGGGCACCGAGCGGATGCTCAGGTTTGCAACGCGTGCCAAACATGGGACATTGGTGTGGCTTTTTCATCCCTTTCATGATTTCACCCGAGATGCAATCGGGATTCTCTTTGACAGCCGTTTCGGCTAACTTGAATTTGGCCCGTGCATTATAACCTGAGTAGTCGCCCTTTACTTCCAGGCCACTTAGTGGAATGGTGCCGATTCCCCTCCAGGCGCGATCGCTTACATCAAACACCTGGTTGATTACATCTTGTGCCAGCCGATTACCTTCGCGGGTCACCACGCGGGCGTATTGATTCTCGAGGCGCGCCTCGCCACGCTCCAGCTGCTGCACCGCCATTAGTATGCCTTGCAGCAAGTCCACGGGTTCAAACCCGGTTACAACGATGGGCGTCTGATATTTGGCTACGATTGGGTCATATTCATTCATCCCCATAATCGTACACACGTGCCCTGCGGCCAGGAAGGCGTCAATGCGGGTTTCCGGATCCGAGAGAATGGCCTCCATGGCGGGCGGCACAAGTACATGTGACGCCAGAATGCTATAGTTGCGAATCCCCATTTTGTCGGCCTGCACGACCGAGAGCGCATTGGCCGGTGCAGTGGTCTCAAAACCCACAGCAAAAAACACCACTTCACGTTCCGGATGTTCAGCGGCCAGTCTGACCGCCTCGAGCGGTGAATAAACGATGCGCACATCGGCACCGCGGGCTTTCGCTTCTAATAAGCTCATGGCCGAACCCGGCACGCGTAGCATGTCACCAAATGAACAGAGGATGACCTCTTGGCGCAGCGCCAGCAGAATAGCTTCATCGATAATGCCGAGCGGAGTTACACATACCGGGCAGCCCGGACCATGCACCATGGTGATGGCGTTGGGCAACATGTCCAGTATTCCGTTCTTCACCAGGCTGTGGGTTTGACCGCCACAGATTTCCATGATCGTCCAGGGCCGGGTGGTGATGCGGTGGATTTCCTGCAAATATTGCCGGACCAGTTCCTGATCGCGATACTCGGAAATAAACTTCATGGCTGTTGGGGTTTAGGTTGGTCCGGTCCCAGGTCTTCCAATTCGCCAATCTGTTTAATGTATTCGAATGTTTTGTGAGCCTCAGCTTCGTCAATAACGCTGATCGCCACACCCACGTGCACCAACACGTAGTCGCCTATGTTGGCCTGGGGCACCATGGCCAGGTTGACGTCTTTCAGAATTCCGCCAAACGAAACTTTTCCTACCCGGAACGTTTCATCTAACTGGGCGGTGATCGAAGTTAATTTACCGGGGATGGCGAGGCACATGTGAGTTGACTTTTACGTTGGGAGGACGCAAGGGCTGTTTGAATATGCCGGTAGGCGAGCTGACCGAAGCCGATGCACTCGTCATTAGGTGACAACTGCCGATGGAAGGCGAGCCGGTAGTTGTCCTCGAGGTGACTGATGATGAGATCAACGAGGAGCGCATTCTGAAAAACACCACCGCTGAAACAAATCGTGCGCACCCGTTGCTCTTTCGCAATCTGACCAATCCAATTCACCAATGCGAGATGAAACTGGTAGGCCAGCTCGTGGCGCGACTCGCCATTTTGCAGATGGCGAATGAGGTATTTCAAAATTCCGGTAAGCGATACATCCTGGATGGGAGGCAAACGATGACCTCGGCCTTGCCTGGCCGCGGCTTCCAAAAAAAGCGCAGCTTCGCCTTCGTACGTGCTGCGGTCGCAAAATCCGAGAAGCGATGCTACTCCATCAAAGAGCCTGCCCAAACTGCTCGTTTTTAGCCCATTTTGGCGGTTTGATACCTTATTATATAGTGCCCATTCGGATGTCGTGAATTTTGGCCGCAAAAGATGAGCCGCGTCCGGCAATTCGGTTGTCAGTGCCAAAGCCGCCAGCCGAGGCTCGCGCGAAAATTTGTCGCCCAGCATATGCGGGAAGTAGGGGAGATGATCTACGCGCTCAAACGCTCCGTTTTGATAACTGAAAAATTCACCGCCCCATATTTGGCCATCCGTGCCCAATCCGGTGCCATCCCAAACAACACCCAGAACTTTTTCGGGGGTGTGCAGCAACTCGTTCTCGGCCAGTACGGCACTGAAATGCGCCAGGTGATGTTGAACGGCAGTTACCGGCACCGCCCATAAAGAGGCAAGCGACTTACCCAGTTCGCTGGAAAAGTATCGCGGATGTTCATCGATCAGAATTTCCTGCGGCTTTGCCTTGAGCAGCTGTGTCATGTGGCCGAGTGTATGCCGATAGCTCTCCTGCGTTTCGTAGTTCTCCAAATCACCTAGGTACTGACTGGCATACAGGTTGCCCCCGGCAAACAAAGCAAATGAGCTCTTGAGATCTGCCCCCATCGCCAGTTGTGTGTGGTGCAATGGAAGGTTGGGGTTAAGCACCGTAGGCGCCAGGCCTCGCGACCGTCTGAGTACTACGCGTTGCTGGTGATAGGTGGTGAACTGCACCACGCTGTCGTCTTGCGGTACCACGATTTCCCGGTTGTGGGTTAGAAAGTAATCCGCGACTTCTCCCAGGTTTTGAAGCGCATCCTGATCGCGGAAAAAGATGGGTGACCCGCTGATGTTCGCACTTGTGGCTACCAGTGGTCCGTCAAATGTTTCAGCCAGCAGGAGGAGCAACGGAGCGTACGGCATCATAACGCCCAAACGATCCAGGCCGGGCGCAATTAATTGCATGGCAGGCGTCACCGCTTCGCGTCTCAGCCGCAACAGCACGATGGGGCTTTCGGGTGACTCAAGCTCTTTGCGTTCTGCGTCTCTGATCTCAACGCAGGCTGCCGCTTGCTCAACGGAGGGAAACAGGACGGCAAATGGTTTGGTAGGTCGGTTTTTTCGGTGGCGGAGTTCCTGAATGGCACGCGCATTCCGGGCATCAACCAATAACAGATAACCACCGATTCCTTTCACTGCGATAATGTTTCCTTGCTTCAACAGGCGAGCGGTCTCTGAAACCACAGCCGTTGTATGCGTTTGTAAGGATACGCCTTTGGCATCGCGCAATGTCAGTTGGATCGCGCAATGCGGGCAACTGTTGGTTTGCGAAAAGAATCTACGATCCTCAGGTGACCGATATTCGGTTTCACATGCCGGGCACATGACGAACGATGCCATCGTGGTGAGCGGCCGGTCATAGGGTAGTCCCTTGATGATGGAGTACCGCGGGCCGCATTGCAGGCATGTAGTAAAAGCATAACCGGATCTTCGGTTGTTGGCGTCACGAAGATCATTTTTGCATGGTTCGCAGATCGCAAAATCGGGGGTGAGTAACAGGTTGGGTGTGCCAGAGCCATTGCTTTCGATAATCTCAAAAGTCTTAAAATCACTTTCACCTAAAGACTGCCGCGTGACGGATGTAACGACCGCATGGGCGGGCGGAGACTGACGGAGCATATGTTCGAATTGCGTCAAAGCGGCCTCGCTGCCGCTGACTTCTGTGTGCACACCATCCGCACCATTGCTCACCCATCCCCTAAGGTGAAGTTGGTGGGCTAAATGAAACACGTAGGGTCGAAATCCCACACCCTGTACCCGGCCGCGGATATGGAAGTGAAGGGTTTCCATATCTAGTGTACCAGTTCAGGTTCGCGTGTCGCCATTTGGCGTTGCAGCCATTGATACCAGGAGTCCATGCCCTGGCCGGTAGTGGCCGACAGGTCTATAAACTCGAGTTGTGGATTTACCCTTCGCGCATATTCTTTTGCCCGCTCTACATTGAAGTTTACGTACGGGAGCAGATCAATTTTGTTGATGATGCACAGTTGGCTGGAGGCAAACATATCCGGGTACTTCAGCGGTTTGTCGTCTCCTTCGGTAACCGATATGATGGCAATCCGCGAATGTTCGCCAAGGTCGAACAAGGCCGGGCACACGAGGTTGCCCACATTTTCAATAAAGAGAATGGCATCGTCTTGCGGATTCAGTTCGTGCAGGGCGCGATGAATCATAGCGGCATCCAGGTGGCAGCCCTTTCCGGTGTTTACCTGAACGGCTTCAACACCGGTTCGTGCGATGCGATTGGCATCATTCATCGTTTGCTGGTCGCCTTCGATTACATAAAATTTGTATTGACTCTGTAAGTCGATCAATGTGCGCTCCAGTAAGCTGGTTTTGCCCGAACCAGGAGAACTGACCAGGTTAAATGCCACAATGTGCTGTTGCCGGAAATGGTCGCGGTTGTGACTTGCCTGTTGATTATTCTGACTGAGGATGTCCTGTTCCAACTCGATCACTCGTGAGGTGTGGGCATCACCCGGATGGTGGTGCTGGACCAGTGGACTCAGCTTGATTTCGTTCAGTGGGGTGAATCCCGACAGGGACTCACCGGCCCGCGTGATGGTGACACCGCCAGGCTGACTGCATCCGCACGTGCTGCACATAAGGGGTACGTTTATGTTTTTTGTTCTATTGCTTTTCTATGAAACCGTCAGACTTTTAACCCGCAGTTCCTTGCCTTGGATGTATTCGACCAAATAGTCGTGGCATGCGGGGCAGGGTTCAAAGGGTTGCGTAATTTCAAATTCATGTTGGCATTGCAGGCAGCGGGCCCGGGCCGTGATCCGGTTTACCTGCCGTTGTGCGTTTTCCAGCACCGAGTTTTTCACACCTGCTGTCCAGGCAAAATCGAGTGCGTCCCATTCCACGCCTGCCATCGAGCCGATATCCAATTCAATGTTTTCCACGCGCTGGGCGTTATTCTTCCGCACCTGCTCTTCAGCCAGGTCTACGATGCTCAGGACGATGGATAATTCATGCATAGCTATTCGCTCGTGCGCTGTTTGCGGCTGGTGAGCCACGCGGCCACTACCACCACGGCAGCAATGGTCAACGTGAGGGGTAATGCATGTTCCGGATTGGCTACGTAGTGGCCGGGGCTGAGTGGATTTTCACTTCCGTGTCCCGGATGGGCAATGGCCGGCATGGCCGCCAACGCCAGCAAAAGACAGATTGCTTTTTTCATGTCGAACGATTTTAGAACCCAAAGTACCAAGGCAGGGTGGGCCAAAAGGATGACATAAGTCATGCAATCGGTTGAAATTGATCAGTTCAAAAATTGAGATAGTGGGGTAATGTTGTTCATTCTGTTTTTAACCAACCGTTCGGTTACCATCAAGAATCATTCTAAACAGAAAAAGCATGACTACCGAAACCCTCACCAAACGCCCGACCTACTATGAAGAGTTGCGCGGCAAAGGTTACTCGCGCAGAGACTTCATGAAGTATTGCACCATGATGGCGGCCTTTATGGGGCTGCAGCAAAGCGGCATCGCCCAAATTGCGGATGCCATGAAGAAAACTCCGCGCATTCCGGTTATCTGGCTGCACTTCCAGGAGTGCACCTGCTGCAGCGAGTCATTCATCCGGTCGTCTCACCCGATTACCGCTGACATTGTGCTCGATCAAATCTCGCTGGATTATACGGAAACGCTGATGGCGGCTTCCGGTCACCAGGCCGAAGAGGCCATGCAAAAGACGATGAAAGACCATTATGGTGAATACGTGCTGTGTGTAGAGGGTTCGGTGCCCATGGCTGGTGATGGTGAATACTGCTGCATCGGTGGGCGTTCAGCTAAACAAATTCTGGAAGAGACAGCGGCAGGCGCGAAGGCAATCTTGTGTTGGGGTAGCTGTGCCTGCAACGGTTGCGTTCAGGCAGCAAAGCCGAACCCGACCCAGGCAACGCCTATACATAAGATTATCAAGGGCAAGCCTATTGTGAAAGTACCGGGCTGCCCACCCATTGGTGAGGTAATGGCCGGCACCCTGATGCATATTATTACGTTCGGTACGCTGCCGGAACTGGACGGTATCGGTCGGCCGAAGGCGTTCTATTCAAAACGTATTCACGACAGTTGCTACCGCAGGCCATTCTACGATGCCGGCATGTTTGTGGAAACGTTTGACGATGAAAATGCGAAGAAGGGCTACTGCTTGTATAAAGTGGGATGCAAGGGACCGAGCACGTACAATGCGTGCGGTATCATGAAGTGGAATGCGGGAGTCAGCTACCCGATTCAATCTGGCCACGGCTGTTTTGGTTGCACGGAAGAGAAATTCTGGGATAACGGCCCGATCTATGCCCGAATGCCGGAGGCTGGCGGATTTGGCATTGAAGCCACGGCTGATAAGATTGGCATGGTGGCCCTGGGTGTTACGGCTGCGGGCATAGCTGCCCATGCCGTGGCTACGAACCTTCGCAAGAAGGAAATTGTGGACAACCTGATCGAAGAAGGGAAAGAATCCGAAAAAGAACTTTAGTCACCAATAATATCTGAATTATGGCTAACCGAATTGTCATCGATCCCATTACCCGCATCGAGGGGCACCTGCGGATTGAAGCTGAAATAAAAGACGGAAAAATCAGTGAGGCATACAGCGCGGGCACCATGGTGCGCATGCTGGAAGAAATTTTACGGGGCCGCGACCCGCGCGATGCGTGGGCGTTTGTCGGTCGTGTTTGTGGCGTGTGCACTACCGTTCACTCGCTCGCCTCGGTGCGGGCGGTTGAAGATGCGCTAGACATCGTGATACCCCCCAATGCCGAGCACGTGCGCAATATCATGTTTGCCACCCAGTACATGCACGATCACGTGGTTCATTTCTATCACTTGCACGCCCTCGATTGGGTGGATATCGTCAGTGCACTGAAGGCGGATCCGAAGAAGACCTCGGAAATCGCGCAAAGTATTTCAAACTGGCCGAAGAGTTCACCGGGCTATTTCAGCGATCTGCAAAAACGACTGACAAAATTTGTGGAGAGCGGCCAGCTCGGCATTTTTGCGAACGGGTACTGGGGCCACCCCGCGTACAAACTTCCGCCCGAAGTCAATCTCATTGGCGTGGCTCATTATTTGGAAGCGCTTGAGTGGCAAAAAGAAATTGTTAAAGTCCACACGGTTTTTGGCGGTAAGAATCCACACCCGAATTACCTGGTGGGCGGCATGGCGTGCTCCATTGGAATTGACGATGCCAGCGCCATCAATGCCGAGCGCCTGCAACTGGTGCACCGGCTGCTGAAACAGGCCAAAGAGTTTGTGGAACAGGTGTACATACCCGATCTGATTGCGATTGCCTCGTTTTATAAGGACTGGGGAGCCATTGGTGGGGGGTTGGGTAACTACCTCGTGTATGGCGATTTATCGCCCAACGGCTACCGCGACCCGTCAACGTATAAGTTTCCGGCTGGTGCGATCCTGAACAAAAAGGTGGGCGAAGTGATGGACGTTGATTTGCGTGAGGACAATGAGATACAGGAGTTCATTAGCCACAGCTGGTATGAATATGCCGGAGGTGATGATGCCGGTTTGCACCCGTGGAAAGGCGAGACAAAAGTGAAGTATACCGGACCAAAGCCTCCATATGATTTTCTGGACGTCAATGACAAATACAGTTTTCTCAAAACGCCCCGCTGGAAAGGCAATGCCATGGAGGTAGGTCCGCTGGCTCGCGTGTTGGTGGGGTACGGCCGGGGCCGCGAAGAATATAAAGAAGTGGTTGATAGCACACTGAGCGCCTTAGATGTTCCGATTGAGGCCCTGTTCAGCACGCTGGGGCGTACAGCCGCGCGAGGGCTGGAGGCCAAGCTGGTGGCCCATTGGGCGCTCGAGTTTTACGACATGCTCATTGCGAACATCAAAAACGGTGATACGCGTATGGCGAACATGGAGCGATTTAAGCCCGACACCTGGCCGAAAGAAGCCAAAGGCGTGGGCCATACCGAAGCTCCTCGCGGAGCCTTGGCGCACTGGGTTGTGATTCAGAATGAGAAAATCGCCAACTATCAGCTGGTGGTACCCAGCACGTGGAATGCATCACCGCGCGACAAAAACGGAGTTTCGTCAGCGTACGAATCCGCTCTCAAAAACACTCCGATTGCCGATGATCACAAGCCGGTTGAGATTCTGCGCACCGTACACTCGTTCGATCCGTGCCTGGCCTGTGCCGTGCACTTGTATGATGAAGAAGGCAAGCATATCAGTCAGGTGAAAGTACTTTAAAGCTTGTGTTATGAATGCGATCTCTCATCCTCATAAAAACCTGCGAAGGGTGTTCGTGTGGGAGTTGCCCGTGCGGTACTACCATTGGCTTAATGCGCTATGCATTCTGACGCTCATTGGCACCGGATTCATCATAGGCGATCCGCCAGCGATCCTGACTGGCCGTGAGGCGTACCAAAATTACTGGTTTGGCACCACGCGGTTCATCCATTTCCTGGCTGCCTATGTTTTCCTTTTCAATTTTGCATTTCGCATCTACTGGGGTTTTGTGGGCAACCAGTTCGCCAGTTGGCGAAATTTTATTCCGACTAACAAAAAGTTTTTCAGCGATATGTGGATGGTGATGAAGACCGATATCTTCATGACCAAACGCGAAGAGGAAAAGTCCATCGGGCATAACCGCCTAGCCGGAGCTATTTATTTTCTGACGTTTATCGCCTTTGGCATTCAATGCCTCACCGGTTTTGGCCTATATGCCGCCATGAGTGATTGGTGGCTGCCGAACCTGTTTACCTGGGTTGCTCCGTTGTTTGGGGGCGACTTCATGCTTCGGCAGATTCACCACTGGGCCATGTGGTTTTTTATCCTCTTCACCGTGATACATGTGTACCTCGTTTTCTATCACGACTATGTGGAGGGCCGTGGTGAGCTTTCATCCATGGCCGGGGGTTGGAAATTTATCGAGGAGGAAGTTTTTGAAGAAAACAAAAAAGAAGAGAAATAAAGCCTGTGATAAAAAATGAGCTTCTTATTCTGGGGATTGGCAACTACCTGATGGGTGACGAAGGGGTAGGGGTACACTTTGTTCGCACCTTGGAGCACGAGCGTTGGCCGGAAGGAGTGAAAATTCTGGACGGTGGAACGGCCGGCTTTCAGCTGATGGAGGATCTGGAATGTCACTCCACGGTGATCATGGTAGATGCCACCCTGGATGATCATCCACCGGGTACTATCCGGTTAATTGAGCCGCGTTTTGCCCGTGACTTTCCGAAAGCCATGAGCACGCATGAAATCGGCTTGAAGGACCTGGTTGAGGCTCTGAGTTTGCTGGATCGCCTCCCCAGGATTTACCTGTTTGTGGTATCCGTTGAAAAAATTCAGCCCTTGAGCATTGAGCTGAGCAGTGCGGTGGAGGGTGCGTTACCGCAATTGCGCGGGCAGGTTGATCATCTGCTGGAACAACTGGGTATTGTCGTTCCCGCACCGGCCGTTGTCTGAAGGAAATTCGGCTTATTATCTGTAAACTAGCCGCGTATTTACGGGGTAGGGAGCCAATAACAACTCTTTGAATCATGCGCGTACTTAGTCTTTTGGTAGTCGGGATGGTGTTGGCCTTCGTCACATACGGCCAGGGAAAAAAGTGGAGCCGGATTCAACCCGGTGCCTACTATGAAGCCGGAGAAGGCTTGTATGCTCCGCGCCTGGGTTTCAAAGCCACCGTGCCCAGCGGTTGGCAAGGTTCAATGCCCCGCGAAAGCGAGGTGTTTTTGCTTCAGACGGTTACCACGAATGTGTTTGGTGAGATTTTCGTGTTTGGCCGCGAGGCGATAGCCCTTCAAGACCTGAAGCAGAAGTGGATGGAGGGTACAGACCTTAGCGAAAGCATTCGTATCAAGGCTAAAGATCCGCAGATAAAAGGCGATATGCTGGTGGCCGAGGTGGTGGGCGTGGGCGAGGCAATCAACAAAGCAAACCGGGGATATGCGGTTGCCCGATGCAACCCCAGCGGCCCTTGCGTAGTGGCACTGGCCACCATGCCCCGGCAGTTTTATGAAACGATACGTGTGGCTGCAGAGAAGTTTCTGCAAGAAGGCAAATTTGAAGCGCCCAGTCAGGCATCCCCGTATGCAGGTTTTGACTGGCAGGAATTTTTAAGTCAGAAAATGTTGCTCACCTACGCCTATCTCGAAGAAGGCTCGAAAGAAAGCGAGGTTCATTTTTGCCCGGATGGCACATTTCAAGCACAGGTGCGAAAGAAAGGCCTTTTTCAAAATCAAAACCCCATGTACAAAGGCAAGCTAACTGGTACCTGGTCCACGAAAGGAGTTGGCGAAACTACAGAACTCACCCTCGAATTTGCAGGCAAAACCAAGTTGCCGGCTTTGGCCATCACCCTCACCATTCGCGATGAACAGGTATTCGCCAATAACGAACGGTATTTTGTCGCGCGTTCAACCGAGTGCAAGGCCCGTTAGTCGCGGCCGTAGTAGAAGTCTGTATTCTTCAGCAACCCGAAACTCAACGAAATGTAAAACACGTTGATGTCCAGGTTTTCATAAGGCTTAAAGCTATTGCCCTGGCCATCGTTTTCGCTGTAGTCTTTGTTGTAAAAATTCGTGAGGTAGTATTTGAACTTCAGTGTGCTTCCGTAAGGCAACTGGATACCGGCCATCAAGCTGTGGTTGATCGTGGGCACCCGGTTGGAAAACCAAATGTTGGTTTTCTCTTCTTTCTCTTCGTTAATAAATATCTTTTCCTTGTAGTTCACCGGTAACTCCAGTTCATAGCCGACAAAGAAGAATCGTTTTTGAAGATTGCCGAGTTTTAATCCAAATGGAATGCCCACATTGTAGGTACGGGCTTTAACGCGCGTGTTAGGCTGGCCGGGTACATCAAAAATGACACCTACGTTGCGTACGGAAAGGCCGGTGAAAAATCCGAAGTTATCCGCTTTGTCGAAGTTAACCCAGTTTTGGATGTTGATCACGGGCGAAAAGCGCATCACGCTGCCTTCTTCAGAACCGTTTGCAGAGATACTGGCAAAGGAAAAAATCATTTCACCGCTGCTGGTGGTATACACCTTGGGTTGGTCCTGCCCGAAGGATTCGGCAGCGAGGAGTAGCAAACCGAAAACGAAAGCGTATTTCATAGTTGTAATGAGTAAATGTTAAAATTGAATGTTACTTGATTCGAAAGTTTAAGCTGCCGCCCAGGTTGAACTGCCAGATGGTGCTGCCAGTGGACACACCTGCGCCACTGCCACCCGTGCCAAAGTAGAAGCCGCCTCCCGCCCATTGAACGGGTGAGAATAATTGTGCATGCAGCCGGAGGCTAACCTTTTCGCTAGCCTGGATGCGAACGCCCAACCGACCTCCAATGGAGAATTTGGTAACGCTTTCTGAGTTCAACGATTGTTCGGGATTGGACCAACCCACACCGAGGTTGGCTGTTCCAAAACCGCTGATCTTTTCGTTTAGGGGTAGGTAGCGTGTTCCGCCAAGCATAATATAGTTCAACGTGACATCACCGCTGTAGCGGGCATCAAACCCCTGGTAGTCAACATTAGCCTTGAGGGTCTGGTAGATTAGTTCAACGGCTGCGGTCTCCGTGAGCCCGAATTCTAGGCCACCGCCCCATTGGAATCCGTCACCTATTTTGCCCGTGCCGTACTCCGTGTCAAACTTGTCGGCAAACGTGTAACTCTCGAAAGTAAGCAGGGTTATAGACGGCTGCGCCCACAACACAACTGAGGAGACGATTATTGCCAGGAAGGTAAGTGTAAACGTTTTCATGAAGGCCTATTTGGTTTTCGGTTGCAAAATAGCAATTCCTATTAGTTTTATCGACAATATGAAAGGTGAAGTTGATGAGTAAGCCACAGGTTTACCGATTTGCTTGCGGGAAACTTCCTTGCCTTGTATCTTCGCCACCCAAACCAAAAAAGATCATGAAGAAGCTATTATTTCTGGCGGCACTTTTTACTTCCGTTGCCGCCTTCGCACAGTCGAACAAGGAAGATGTCGACTTTATCCAGTCGATTTTCGGTAAAGAAAAAAAGATCATTGTTAACGATTTCATTACGCTAGAGGGTGCCCAGAAGGACGCTTTCTGGAAGTTGTATGATGAGTATGAAACCAAGCGGAAGGAACTGGGTAAGAAGCGAATAGCGTTGCTCGAGAAATATGCAGCCACGTATAGCACGATGGATGATGCAGCAACGTCTGAGATTATCAAGGAAACCATTGCACTGGGTGCAGCCAATGACAAGCTCATTGCGGGTTATCACAAGAAAATGGAGAAAGCAGCCGGTGTTAAGGCAGCTGCCCAGTTTTATCAGATTGAAGTTTACTTTTTGTCCGAGATCCGAGCCGCCATATTGGAGAATATCCCCTTTATTGGTCAGTTAGACTGATACATCACCGGGTTAGTGATTGACCGATAAAAAAGGCTACCTGAATTGGGTAGCCTTTTTTTATGATGGGTGATACGAGAGTTTCATATGTTTTGACCCTTGGTGCCAAAAGTTCTGGATAACGGAACAGCCGACACACCATGCGATACAATGCTAAGTAGCACGGTGAGCGCTACTGTCGCGATTATGAGTTCATAACCATCTACTCCCAGTTTGATGACCATCATCAACAAGTAAAGCACGGAAGCAATGCCGCGCGGTCCAAACCAACCAATGAACCATCGTATGCCGTTGGGCAACCCCGTGCCACTTAGACTCACGTAAGCCGGCACGATTCGAATAATGGTGAGACTCAACAATGCGTACGTGACCACCCGCCAGTCAGTCCAGTAGCTCCACACCCTCGGTACCAGCAGCATGCCGAACAACACGAAGATCAACAAGGTCATAATCTGACTTTCAGCCTCACCAAATTCCTTCACTTCTTCTCGAATAGACTCGGCCACATAGCCCAACAGTAACCCGGAAAGATATGCAGCGATAAACCCATTGCCGTGTATGTACTCCGCCAGCGAATAGGCCAGAATGGCCAGTGCCAGTGAGGATAGTTTTGAAAAGACACGGTTCATCCAGCCTGCCTCGGTGGCCGTTTTGATCAGCCATCCACCGAGCCATCCCACGCCAATCCCCACAGCCGTTCCAAAAACAAACTGCTTGAGTATAAAAATCAACCAATAGGTGACCCCGGCCTGCTCACCCTGCGCACCGGAAAGTATGGCCAGGCAAAGCAAAATTGGCGGTAATGCAATACCATCATTCAACCCACTCTCCACATTGATCGTCTGCCGCACCTTTTCCGGAACGATCTCGCTGGTGACCACGGCCTGGCCCAGTGCCGCATCGGTAGGTGAAAGAATAAGGGCCATCAATAATAGTATCCAGAGGTTGTGGTGCGGAAAAAGAAGCCAAGCCGCAACAAACCCGGCTATCATCGTAAGTGGCAGCCCGATACCCAAAAGCCGCAGGGGTAACTGCCGCTCGCGAATTACGCGCCTCAGGTTGAGGGTGGAGGCATCCACAAACAGAATAATGATCAGGGCTAACTCGGCCAATACTTTGACATACGGAGCTGTGGTTCCGGCTGCGACAATTTCCAAGTCAATCAAACTGACCAGAATGCCTACGAGCACAAAGACCATAGGAGGTGTGATGATTGATTTTTCCGACTTGCGAGAGAAAACCCCAAAGAAAATGATCAACGCTGCGGTAAAGACGAAAATCGGATGTTCGGTCATCGTGTCAAAAGGTTTCTGAAACCGCGAGGTAAAATCCGCTTGAGCGTTCGCCCCAGCCGTAATCAATGACCAGGTTGGTGCGTGAGTCCTTATCCAACATCAGACGTAAACCTACTCCATACCCCAACTTGACAGACTCAAACAGCTCTAGATTTTGAAACTCGTTGCTGGCCGTGGTGCCGTTGAGAAATAACACACCACTCCAAAGTTTATTGCACTTCGAAATCGGGAACCGGTATTCCACTTCCGAGTATACCAATTGATGACCACGGAACCGGCCTTGCGCATAGCCGCGGGCACTCCGACTTCGCTGGTCATAGGCGGTGGCCGGAAGCGTAAGGTAAGGAAAGTTCCCCTTTTGGGTGAACGTGCCCATTACCCAAAAGCCAATCAGATGCGCAGGATTTTTTTTTGACACACCGTGAAAACTTCTCCACTCTCCCTGGACGATGTTTACATCGTTCGTATTGCCAATGAATTGAAAAGCGCCACGCCACCCCAAATTCAGATAATAGCCTCTGTGCGGCATAACCATGTTGTCGCGGGTGTCAATGATCAGGGAAACATTCAGGGCTGACGTGAAATAGCTTTCGGTATCAAATCCGTATCTGACGTTGTAGGCATAATGTGATGTGATCAGCGAGTCCCCGGGATTCAATCGTAGTTTTTCGTCCTTTATCTTGGAGTAGCCATCAAAAAGATAGCCTAATCCCAGGTAGATACCCTCTTTCATACGGATTCCTAATGTTTGATGAATTCGTAAAAAGTTAAACTTCATGGGCTGGGCAAGCGAGTCAGTTTCGGTTTCCTGCCCGGCCAGACTAAATTGGTAATCAAGAATTCCACCTTCGGGCGCATTGGTGCCCAACCCGTAGGTGGGTTGAGAGTAAATCATGAAGCGCCAATCACCAGTATGGAAGAATCGTTCTCTCCGGGTATACACGTTGTTTTTCAACATGAAAATGTACTGGTTCTTCGTGGTCGCCTGTATGCTGCCATTTAACAGGGAATATAATTTTGACTCGGGCATCTTGAAAGCCAACTGGCCACCGAGGCCCACCATAAATCCAGTAGCCGGGTTGGAACCAATAATGGGCATCAGCATCAGCGAACTTTCCTTTTTTTGGGACGCTTCGGGTTTGTGTCGGGCCTTTCGGATGATTTCCGCCAGGTCGGTCGGATAGCAAGTCGTATCGCGGGTTGCCGCTTCCTGACCCTGTGCCAACTCAGCTTGCCAGCATATACCTAAGATGACGAGAATAATTCTTTGGGTAACCCAGAATTGGGCATGGAATTGACCAGCCGTATGTTTCCAAAAGAACATTGAGATATGCGTAAAGATAGGTAGCAGTCATCTAACTGTCCATGTCGGTCATGAGAATTGCGTACATTTCCCTATTCTTTTATCCCTATTGTATGACATTAGCTCGGTGTATATTGTTTGGCTCGCTCCTGTTGTTTGCGTTCACAGCCATTGCGCAATGGCCTAAGGAAATCAAAGCCAAGAACGGGGCCATTATAACGGTCTATCAGCCACAGCCGGAGACGTTGAACGGTAACCGCACGACCGGTCGGGCGGCTTTTAGCGCGGTGGAGAAGGCCGGGTCGGAACCCCTGTTTGGCGTATTCTGGTATACGGCCAACATCACCACGGATCGCGACACGCGGATGATCACCCTGGAAAGCATCAAGATTGATGAAGTAAAGCTACCGGGCATTGCGGACGAAACCCAGTTGAGCAAGTTGAAACAGTTGCTCGAGCAGGAGATACCTACCTGGGGGCTTAGTAGTTCTCTTGATGATCTGACCGCCACACTTGAGCAGGAGCAGGCGCTGGTCAGTGAAAACCTGAAGAATGACCCGCCCGTCATCTACTATACTAAAACACCCACCACCCTGGTGCTCGTAGACGGGGAACCCAAGTTGCAGCCAGACGACCAGTTGAAGATGAACCGTGTCGTTAACTCTGCCTTTCTGATTGTGGAGAATCCGGAGGACAAGAAATACTATTTGTATGGAGGGCAGTTTTGGTATGCTTCCCCATCACTGAAAGACGGGTATAGCCCGGTCAGCACTCTTCCCAAAGCCATTGCCACCATTGATCAACAGCTAAAAAAATCCACTACCGAGAAGGGTCAGAAACCAGACGGTGGTCCGCCCGCTGTGCTCGTCAGCACCGTTCCGGCCGAAGTGATTCAGTCGACCGGTGATGCCAAGTTTGCGAACATCACGGGCACCAGCCTGCTCTACGTGTCAAACTCCCCGGATGATATCTTCAAGAACATTAGTGATCAAAACTACTATGTTCTGCTGGCGGGCCGCTGGTATGCGAGTGCAAAACTGGAGGGCCCATGGACGTTTGTGGCATCCGACAAATTGCCTGCTGACTTTGGCAAGATTCCCGAAGGTTCGGACAAAGACAATGTATTAGCGTTCGTGGCCGGCACACCGGCCAGTCAGGATGCGATTCGCGATGCCCAGGTTCCGCAAACCGCCAAAGTGGATCGAAAGAAGGCCACCACTTCGGTTAGCTACGATGGCGAACCAAAGTTTGAGAAGATAGAGGGCACGTCATTGGAATTGGCCATGAACACGTCCAGCACGGTGATCAAATCCGGCAGCCAGTATTTCTGTGTCGACAAAGGCGTTTGGTTTGCAGCCGCGTCACCCCAGGGACCGTGGTCGGTGAGTGATTCACGACCGAAAGAGGTGGAGAGCATACCGGCCAGTTCACCTGCTTACAATGTCAAGTATGTATATGTGTATGACGCTACTCCGGACGTGGTGTACGTGGGCTATACACCCGGTTACATGGGCTGTTATGTATACGGCCCTACGGTTGTCTACGGCACGGGCTACTACTACTCACCATGGTATGGCCCGTATTACTATCCCCGTCCGGTTACGTACGGCTTCAGCATGCACTACAATCCCTGGACGGGTTGGAGCATGGGTTTTCATTACAGCTACGGCTGGTTTTCATTTAGCATGTATGGTGGGGGTGGCTACTGGGGGCCTCCGTACCATCGCCCGCCTTATTATCCGCCCTACCGGGGTGGCATGTACGGTGGCCGTGGCCCCACTTACATCAACGGAGACGTGAATATCAACATTGATCGGTCCAACAACATCTATAATCGCAGGAATGATGTCTCTACACGAGATGTGAAACGCACCCAGCCATCGGTGGGCACCCGTGACCAGGCGGGTAACAACAGGCGCCCGCAACCGTCTACCCAACCCGCTAATGCCGGCCCGCGCAAGGATAACAACGTCTATTCCGACCGAAATGGTAACGTGTACCAGCGTGATAATGGCGGCAATTGGAATCAGCGGGACGGTGATAAATGGCAACAACCCCGCGAACAACCGTCCAACATGAATCGGGACTATCAGAATCGCCAGCGTAGTGTTCAGAATAACTCGAACTTCAACAACATGAACCGCGGTGGCAACATGGGTGGTGCGTACCAGGGCGGTGGAGGAGCAAATCGTGGGGGCGGAGGCGGAGGTAGAAGGCGCTGAGTTGAATTCGAGACCACTAATTATGGAATGAAAAGAGGCTGCCCAAGGGCAGCCTCTTTTTTTTTGTCTTTGTAAAGGTCGAAAAGCGATCTAATTCTTCACCAGCGAAGCAGGCGAAGGTGCTTTCTTGTTGGCCTTAGGCTTGTCGGCCACGAATTTATAAAAGAACAGGCGGGCGTATTCCCCTTCGGTAATCAGGAATTCCGCTGTCATGCCGTTGGTGATTTCAAGCATCTTTTCATTCTTGATGTTGCCATTGGTGTCGAAGTAAGCTTCATGAACTCGTTTGTCCCATTCTTCATAAGTACCATCAGTCTTTTGTACCTGCAGGCGCCCGTTTACCTTGCCACCTAAAACACTGATACGGCCCATAAAGCACTCTGAATAGCTGGAGCTTCGAAAGGCAATAATGACGTCCTGCATACCATCGGCAATGGGGTTTGCTCCCCGTTCCTTGAAGAGTGAATACCAATCTGAATAACAATTTGAGGCCGGAGCTTTGGCGGGTGGATTTTGGGCCCAAGCCGTGAAAGCAAAGGCAAAAGCGATTAATGTTGTGAGCGTTTTCATAATGATTCAGGTTCAAAAAATTACTGCTACAAGTAACAACAATTTCCCGCCAGATTCAAATGATCTGGCGGACACCTTCCTGGGCGTAAATAAACGGTTCCGTTTAGGATTTATGATAAACATCATATGGGTTACAAGTGTCCTTCACGTCCTTGGGGTTTTGTAGCTCATGCTGAGGCTGTGGATGATATTAATTGGCTTGCTAACCGCTTTACCGGGCGTAAAGGCCAGCCAGCACGACACAACCGCAGTGGATTTGGTTGACCTCGTAATTGGGCGGAAGAAGTTCAAGGAAGCTAACCAGATTCGGGCCGATCGGAAGGTGTATTTTTCCCTTTTCCCAGCCCCGGTAAGCACTCCGGGCGGAGGGCGGGCTGTAATTACGGCAGTGAATGCTGCTTTCCATTTAGGCGATCCGCAAACCACCAACCTTTCTAACGTTTATTTTATTCCCTACACAGACCTGGCCACCCGTTTTGGGTTATATGTAAAGCCAACAATTTGGCTGTCCGAAAACAAATGGAATTTTATCGGTGACTACCGTCTTGCCAGTTTCCCCCAATATACCTGGGGGCTGGGTGGGAACACTCAGGAGTTTGAGCGAACACTTATTGATACGGATTTTCTTCGGGTGTATCAGAATGCCTTGAAAAGAATTGGGGATGCCTGGTTCGCGGGGGTTGGATATGCCCTTGACTACCACTATAACATCGAAGAGCGGGAGGTTACCATGGAGACCGGACATTTGGAGAGGTACTCTGTGGCGTTGGCCGATCCTTCGGTGTCCTCCGGGCTCACGATGAATGTCGCCTATGACCGAAGGATAAATGTGATCAATCCGCCCGGTGGAAGCTATTTTATGGCCACCTGGAGGGTTAACCAAAAAACGCTGGGTAGCGATCAGGATTATCAGACACTGTATCTGGATGCCCGGAAATACATTCCGTTTAGCGCTAAGCGGGTTAACCTTCTCGCGTTACGAGGCTACTATTGGACGGTGTTGACTGGAGAGGCTCCCTACCTTCATCTGCCATCAACCAATTGGTCACCGGCATTTGGAACAGCCAGCCGTGGGATTCAGTCGGGCCGTTACCGATCCAATGCCATGGTGTACGGTGAGGCCGAACATCGATATCAATTGACTCCAGGCGGGTTAATCGGCATGGTGGTATTCATGAACTTTTCGTCCGTTTCTGAATTTGAAACCCAACAGTTTAAGTACTGGAAAGTAGGAGCCGGAACCGGGGTCCGATTGAAACTAAACAAGTATTCCGGGGCGAACCTCGCCATTGATTTTGGATTCAGCGAGAATTTCTGGAGCGTTTGGCTAAACGTTGGCGAAATGTTCTAAGTTCTACCGTAAATGTCAATCCGCAGGCCCGCCTGCTTCGTTACCCCACCTTCTTCTCTTCCATTGAACTGTTGATCCAGACTTGCAAGAGTTTGTATCCAACCGAGAGAATGATTGCACCGGTAAACAGCCCGATGAATCCGGTACTCATAAATCCGCCAATAGCTCCCAAGAACACAACCAGCATGGGTACTGGTGCACCTTTGCCCAGCATAATGGGTTTTAATATGTTATCCATAATTCCAACAATGATCATCCAAACCGTAAGCAAGGTGGCGGTTAACGTAGTTCCATGTCCCCAGATATAAATGATTACCCCGATCGAAACCGGGAGAAGCCCCACCTGCACAATCGCCAATACCAGGCACACCACAATCCAGAGCCCTGCCAGCGGAATTCCAGCCAGCACAAATCCGATGCCCGCCATGAGGGATTGAATAAAAGCCACACCCAATATGCCCTTTGCTACATTGCGCACGGTTACTTCGGCCACTGCCGTCATTTCTTCTCCCATCTTGCCCATCAATCGCTTAACTATTTTCCTGACAAAGTCACCCGTGGGCTGGGCGTAGGCCAGCAGGGCCCCGCTGGCGATCAATGCCAGCGTAAATAATAAAATGCCCTTTCCGGTGCTGGCAAGAAGTTCAAGAAACTTCAGCGAAATCGCTTTCACCTGTTCGGTGTGTTCCATAACCAGGGAAGTGATATTGGAATTACCGGCCGACCAAAGCTCGTAGACTTTGTTTCCGATCATCGGCCAGCTCTTTACATTTTCGGGTGGTGGTGGAATATGAAACTGACCAGCCCGGTACAACTCAGCCAGTTGACGAACTTCCTGTACAGTTGAAAACAAAAGCCAGGCGGCCGGAACAATCAGTAATCCGAGCATGACCAGGGTAATGATTGAGGCCGCCCGTCCATTCTTACCCTTTAGGCGACCAGCCAATTTCTTCTGCAAGGGGAAAAGGGTAATCGCCAGAACGCTGGCCCAAACCATGATCGTAATGAACGGTGCCAGAATGGAATAACAAGCCCACAGCAACAGGGCCAGGGCCAGTAACTGCAGGGTGTGGTGGATAACCGGACTAATCTTGGGTTGGGGGGTCTCGCCAGATTCTGTACTCATAATTGCAATGGGAGTAGTTTAGTGAGAGACAAAGGTTTTTTACACCTGCTACAAGGTATGATAATGTCGATCAATTTAACCATTATTTTCAACTGGATTTTGCCATTGATTCTTTTTGGGGTAGTGTCGGCCAGGATAAAAGTAAGACCCAGGCCAAAGTTCACCGGTGATTTTCGATGACCTACGGCTTAGCCGGCTTTTTCTTTTTATCAAATAGTCCTTTTTGCAGTTCGATGTTTGCCTTGCCTTTGGCAGACAAAACAAGCTGAATATCAGTGGTGGTGATCAGGGACGAATAGAAATTCACATCGAGCTCATCGAAATTCAGATCCATTTTCTTCCCAAGTTTTCCTTTCTCTACGCCTTTATTGATAAGGTCAGGTATCCTGGAAAACAGATTTTCGATCGGTATCGACAGGTAGGGGCGGAGCCGGTCAATGATTACATCGTGGCCCAGCCAGTCGGCAGCACTCAATAGACTTTCCTCCGAATTAAGGTCGAACCCAAAGTTTTCAATTACAATCTTCTTCTCCAGTGAATCAAATCCAATGGTTCCTTTTAGGAATACATTGGCCTTCAGGTCTCCGCGAAGCTCAATGCCGATAGCCAATCCGTCCGGAGTGCCATATAGGTCACAGGCTTCTATTCGAACCCGCCTGCTGCCAAAATCAAATGACAGGGTATCAACCGCCTGATTAATGACGGAGTTTAGTAGCTCGAATGGAAGGGTCACCAATGCGTAAGCTTCCAGGTTTTGGCCGTGTTCCACCTGCCGTTTGAGGTTGGGCAGGGCGCGGGGTTTGGTCAGTGAAGCTGCGGAGTCAAGTACCGTGTGCAGCCGCGCATTTAGTCGCGCTTCAATCATCAGGGTGTCTTCCGACCGGGAGTATAGTCTGCCGTCAATATCGGTGGCGTCCATTTGTAGCCATACCGGCACAACCTTTCGGTTGATCCGAATGGGTTTTTGAATATCGCCCCAGAGTTTTTCAATCGACTGACGAATCTTGGTGATTTCTCCTGCCGACTCATCAAGCTTGGCCACAAGCTTATCTTTGTTGTTATTCAAAGCCTTCTCAATGGCGCCTCGTAAGTTGATCTTGATTCCAGCTACATTCAACTTGGGCTCCTCCACCCATTCAATTTTTCGCAATTCCGTTTGAGGTGCCAGGTTCCAGTCATCCTTAAGGTAAAGGTTGGAAAACATGGTGATAATGAGTTTTGCCTGAACAGCTTCCTTATTCCGCACGCGTATACCTGCGACTTTACTATTCACAAACCCTTCAATTTTGACTGGAATTTTGTAGGTAATACCCCGGTTACCGTCATATTTCAACCTAACCGGCTGAAACCGGGAGATGTTCAGGTGAAGACTATCGTTGTTATCCGAAATAGCCAAATGGGCCTCAATGATTTTGGCCTGGAGTTTTTCATTGATCATGTTTTCCAGTTCTTTCACGGGGTAGTAGATGGGAACATGTAATTGCGAAACCGGGAAAGCCAGGGTGGAGTCAAGCACGATTCGTTCGGGGGCCGGGGAAGCAATCTTTTTCCCGCAGGAAGCCAGGAGCCATGCGAGTAAGCATAAACTGGCTATGATGGAGAACTTGATTTGAAAGGCGGCAGGTGTTTGGGCATGCCGGAACAAACAAGAGGAGGTTCGGGTCAATGACGTGTTGGAAATCGGGATCATGCTTTGGAGGTTTAGTCTGGCGATGACGTGACAGTTTTGGCAGGGTTCAGGAACATTTTATACTTGAGCTGGATCACATTGTCGGCTCCGGTAAACGTGTCGTCAATTTCGTTTCTCGCGTTTTGGAGGGTGTAACCTAAATCAACACGGTGCTTATAGTTGAACCGGTAACCCACCCCAAGGCGGGCTCGCCTTCGGTTGGCAAAGCGCTCTTCTAATTGCTGATCAAATACGGTGAACTCCTCATAGTCGGCAAACAGGTACCAGAGTTTGTCGGTAAACAGATTTGGCCCGTTGATGCTGTAGAACATTTCTATCCGAAACCGGGACCGATTACTGGATGTCCAGTTACCGGTCTCAAGGTTCTTAAAGCTTCGGGGTTGATATCTCAGCACGATTCGCGTATCCAGTTTTTTTCCCTGGGTAATAAAAAAGCGTCCCCCCACCATGGGAGCGATTTCGATGGTACTGGCATCCTCGGTCTGGTTGGTGTAGGCAAAGCCTAATTCACTCACCAGGTCCAGCCATCTGACCAACGACATTTCGAACGTGGGGCTGATGGCCAGGCTTCGCCACTTGTTGTCAGGGTTCAACAGCGTTGAATACGAAGTAGTATTCTCCAGCAGATAACGCCCTCCGAACGGATAGGATAGCTGAAACTCAAGCCAGAGTTGCTCATCGCGCTGCGCCCAACACGGGAAAATAACAATCACGTGCAGGAAAAAGATGGCGGCAACTCGTTTGACTATTGATCGAAACATCTTTCAACTATTGAATATTGACCATCCGACCTATGCCGTTTGCTTTTGGCCTTTGGAAGTAGCCTTGCGGATTTGCACGGTTGTTCACCTACGGGTTTAGGCAGCATTTGAATACAGAATCAAAGCAAAGAAACTTGAATTCGCGCCTGAAAAAAATGGGTAGCTCTTTTCAGGATGAACCGATCCAATACCCCCACGGGCAAAAAGCCATAAACGGCAGTGGCCGCATAGTAGGGGCTCGACTCTCCGGTAATCAGGTAGCTGGCAAAAAACTCACCTCCGTCAAAAACAGGGTTGTTCCCCTCGGGGAGCGAAAACGATGCGCATAAATTTCAGTTCCCAGCAGCCCGGGACCGGAGGTTTAGGCCAGCGGAAAGCAAACAGGTAACCCTGTTTGCTTTCCGCTTTGCCGGGTCAAGCGCCCGTTAGAAGATGCCCATCGGTGAAATGAATCCAACCGTAAACCGTCCGGTCGTATAATCCACCGCACCAAAGCGGGATTTGGCGTAATCCGAGTAATCATAGCTTCTGCCAACCCAGTTCGCAAAAAACTTGATATTCAGATCATTCCAGGGATAATACTCGACAGCCGGAATAAATCCCCAGGCATTGCGAATGTGTTCTTCACCGGTTGTATTGGCCGGATCGTTGAAGCTATTTTTCCAGTTGGCCACGTCCAGCATGGCTACCATGGTAAGATGGACTTTATCACTTACCTTGTACCGAAGGTTAACCCAGTGGCCGACATACAAGGTATTGCCCACCGAGTAATCGTAGAGACCACTGGCCTTTATGGTTTCACTCACAATACTCGTTCTATCCAGCTCTTCATCACTCCACTTGAAATCATAGATGAATCTGAATTTGCCGAAATTAAACTCGTTACCTAAGGCGATGTAGTTCATGTTGGCGCCATTACCATTGGCATCCTGTGCTTCATTAAACAAGGAGTAAGACCAGATGGTGTTTATTTTTCCATCCAATAAACGTCCGCGCCAGTTCGCTACAAAAGCCAATGGCGCTTTGGATTCGGTAAAATTGGGTTGGGTTGCACCATACAATTCATCGAATGATTTCGTTCGGGAATCCAATACCTGGAACGTCCACTGATTTTTCGTACTGGGGGTGAAGGTAAAGCCGACCCCGGTCAGAAAGTTGTCGGCATACTCGACAATATCCGAGTATTCATAAATATCAATCGGATTCCAGTCAAATTCCCAGGCGCCCCAGTCCGCACACATCTTACCGGCCGAAACGCTCCACTTGTCAGATACATTCACACGGATATAGGCCATGTCTACCGATCGACTGAGGTTATCTATCGACTCGGAAGTTTGCGCCCGTGTATAGCGATCGCGAAACCGGAAGAATACTTTGTCGGTCACGTTTCCGCGAAACTCCAGGCGGAACTGCTCATTTCTGAAACGCGACTGGGTATACTCGCCATCCACGAATTCATTGCGAAAGGCAAAGTTCATGTTCGCAATCATGCTCATGTTTTTCAGCAACCCTTGTTTCGTTTCCGGAATCAGGGTTTTGTAATAGGTGGTATCGCCTATTTGCCGTTCCTGTTTTTGTGCCCATGCCAGGGATGGTAAAAGGAGAAGCACCAAGATCCATTTCGAATTTATGATTGATTTCATACGTGTAGTCTTTTTCCGTACCACAGGATTAGTTTTTCTGCCCGGTCAATGTGACCGGATCTAACAGCTTCTTGATCTGATCTTCGGTCAGGATTTTTTTCTCCCGGATCAACTCAAGAATTCCTTTTCCACTTTGCAAAGCTTCTTTTGCCAGTTCGGTTGTTTTTTCATAACCGAGAACCGGGTTAAGAGCCGTCACAATCCCCACTGTGGTTTCCATGTAGCGTTTCAGTACGGCTTCATTGGCTGTAACACCAGCGATGTTTTTGCCGAACAGGGGCATCACTTTGAAGAGGAGGGCTTGCGACTCCATAATAGCTGTCGCCACTACGGGTTCATAGGCATTCAACTGGAGTAGCCCGTCCCTTGAAGCGATCGTAACCGTGGCATCATTTCCCATCACCTTATAGCATACCTGGTTCATGACTTCGGGCATCACCGGATTTACCTTACCGGGCATAATCGAGGAGCCGGGCTGCAGGGCAGGTAAATTGATTTCAAAAATGCCGTTGCGCGGGCCGGAGGCCAGGAATATCAAGTCGCTGCTGATCTTAGACAAGGTAACCGCCAGATTTTTGTACGCGGACGAAAACATGACGAACCCCTGCATACTGCTGGTGGCCGCGATCAGGTCTTTCGGTCCAACGATTGGTTTACCCGTGAGTTTGGCAAGATGAGCCACGCATTTCTCTGCATACCCCGGGCTTGCCGTCAAACCCGTGCCGATAGCGGTGGCACCCATGTTCACTTCATACAGATACGCTTCGGACTTGCGGAGCGCCTCAATAGCGGCATCGATTTGTGAGCCAAAGGCGTGAAACTCCTGGCCCAGTGTCATCGGCACCGCATCCTGTCCTTCGGTGCGCCCCATTTTCACCAAATTCTTGAATTCATCACCTTTTTTGTGAAAAACCTGAGCGAGCAGTTCAGCTTCCTTCACCACTTTATCGTTGTGCAACAACAACGCAATGTGGATGGCGGTCGGATACACATCGTTAGTGGATTGCCCCATATTCAGATCATCATGCGGTTCAATAAACTGGTATTCACCTTTTTTATGACCACTCATCTCCAGCGCGATGTTAGCCAGCACTTCATTGGCGTTCATATTGGCTGAGGTGCCGGCACCGCCCTGATACAAGTCGGTTAAGAACTGGTCGTGGTATTTCCCATCGATTACGGCCTGGCAGGCTTTTTCGATAGCGGCCAGTTTTTCCGGTTTCATTCTTCCTACCTCCGTATTGGCACGGGCAGCCGCCAGTTTAACGATGGCGTAGGCCTTAACGTAGTCCGGGTAGAAATTCGTTTTTACTCCGCTAATGGGGAAGTTCTCCAACGCGCGAAGCGTTTGGACCCCATAGTAAGCTTCAAAAGGAATTTGTTTTTCACCCAACAAGTCCTTTTCCGTTCGGGTTTTGGGTGTCGGTTCGGCAGTCTTCTTTTGTGCGTCAGCTGGCAACCAGGCGCCCAGCATGAGCATCAGCAGAAAGGGAATTATAAATAGCTTTTTCATTTGGCATTTTTTTAGAACTACGCCCGGAGTATTAATCCGGGCGCGGTTTGACGTTCAGTCTTTAGTACGTGAAGAAAATCTCCTGGAGTTGCTTCCGGTCTTTCGTCCGGGTGAGGGCCAGCATCAGCAAGATTCGGGCTTTCTGAGGCGTGAGGTCATCCGAGACAATGGTTCCCAGTTCGTCATCATTGATTTCATCGTAGAGCACAACCCGGCCTGAGGGCGCACGGCTGGCACGGCAAACCACGATACCCGCTTTTACCGCACGCTTCACGGCTTCCAGGTAGGCCTTGTTGAAATTGCCATTTCCTACTCCGGCAATCACGATGCCGTCAACCTTCTTGCTAATCAAAAAGTCGATTTGATCAGCCGGTGCATCGGCATACATGTACACGATGTCAACTCGCGGCAACTTGGTATCGGCAGTCAATACAATGGGTTTGGGCGGATTCACTTCGCGCACTGCGGATGAATAGTATTCTACGCGACCGTCATATGCCTGTCCGATGGCTCCGGTATTGGGGGAGTCAAAGGCATTGGTTTTAGTGGTGCTCATCTTCATGACTTCGCGGCCATCGAAGATGCCTTCGTTAAAACTTACCAGCACCCCACGGCCCTTGGTTTCAGGATTGATGGCAACCGTGATGGCGTCATACAGATTTTTCGGACCATCTGCACTGATGGCCGTGGCCGGCCGCATGGACCCCGTGAGTACTACGGGCTTGTCGGACGGAACCACAAGATCCAGAAAATAGGCTGTTTCTTCCTGCGTGTCAGTGCCATGGGTCACTACGATCGCATCGGCTTCATTCTTGGCAAAAATTTCATTGGCGCGCATGGCCAGTTTTTTCCATATTTCAATCGTCATATCCTGACTGCCGACAGATGCAATCTGCTCTCCGCTGATATTGGCAATTTTCTTTACCGAAGGAATAGTGCCGATCAAATCGTCAATCGGAATTTTTCCTGCTGTGTATCCGGCCCGGTCGGCCGAAGCTCCCGCGCCAGCGATTGTGCCGCCCGTAGCCAGAATGATAACCCGGGGCAGTTTACTTTGATCTTGACTTTGTGCCTGGGACTGCATCTGGAGCCCCCAGGACAACAGTAACAGAATGGACAGAAGCTTTTTCATAATGGTTGTTGTTTGGTTTGATAAATTGGTTTATCGCATGTGTTTACAAGAGGATCGATTGCAGAAGTAAACCGGCCAACACCGAAGTTGCAGTGGTGACCAGACCGGGAAGCATAAAACTATGGTTCAATACATATTTGCCGATGCGGGTGGTGCCCGTTCGGTCGAACTGAATAGCCGTAAGTAACGTGGGGTAGCCGGGAATAAAGAAGTGTCCGTTGCACGCTGGAAAAATCCCCACCAGGTAGGCTGGAGGTATACCCAGCGACAAACCTAAAGGCATCAGGGCTTTGGCGGTGGAGGCTTGGCTGTACAACAACATACTGAGCAGAAATAGCGCGATGGCAAACGACCACGGGTAGGTGGCTACGAGATCACCCAATGTTTTTTGAATGACTTCAAAATTGTTGTTCATAAAGGTGCTGCTCATCCACACCACGCCAAACACGGCTATGGTGGCCTGGCCGGCCGATACAAATAGACTTGCTTTGGTTACGTTGGCAGCCGTGGTGTTGGCCAACAGCACAATCAACCCGGTAGCGGCCAGCATAATCATCATGATCATGGAAGGCATCAGCACATGGCCGGCTTCATTCACAGCAAAACCCGGAGTAAAGCCCGGCTTATTTCCAAACTCCGGCAATAACTGCGGAAAGGAACCCAGGACCACTACCGCCACTACGGCCAATCCGAAAATGATGACTGATTTGATGGCACCGGGCGCCAAAACAAATTCCTCTTTCTTTTCAAGGCCTTCCAGGTTGGCGGCAAAGGCCGGGTCCTTCAGGCGTTCCTGAAATTCAGGGTCTTCGCTTAGCTCTTTTCCGCGTTTCCATACAAACAATATCCCGATCATCACCCCGATCAGAGTCGATGGAATGGCGATCAAGAGAATGTCAGCCAATTGCACACCCTGAGCCCCCAACACGGTGAGCAGGGCAGCGGCTGCCGCTGAGACCGGACTTGCCGTAATGGCCATGTGCGCAGCCGTCACACTCATGCTCATCGCTCGCTCGGGTCGAATTCGGTTTTTGATCGCCACTTCGGCAATAATGGGCATGATGGAGTACGAGATATGTGCGGTGCCGGCAAAGAGTACAAAGGCATACGTAATCAGCGGCCCCAGAAGTGTGATCTGCTTCGGATTTTTGCGTAAAATTTTTCCCGCCACCTGAACCAGGTAATCCATGCCGCCTGCTGCCTGCAGCGCAGCTGCTGCCGTTACAACACTCAAGATGATCAGCATCACCTCCAGCGGAGGATCAGCGGGTTGTAATCCAAACCCAAACATGAGAATGAGTAACCCGATCATACCCATAATACCCAGGCCGATACCCGACATGCGGGCGCCAAGAAAGATGCAGACAAGCAGGATGGTGAGTTGAATAAAGATCATAGCGGGGCAGTTTAATGATTACGTGCCGGGGTCAGACATGTCAAATAGCCGGGCGTCTACGAGTTTTCCGGTGGCCGCCTCCCGATATTCGCCCAGAGCCATAAAAGCACCTTTGAGTAAATGAAACTCATGGCTGGCCGTAAAGGCACGCAGGCCTTCTTCCGATCCCCACATGGAAAACATGTGGTACAGGTTTTTTTGATAAACATCAAGAGCCAGGTTTCGGCGAATGCAGGCAGACGGAAGGTTGTTGAAAATGAACCTTATCGTTTGTTCAAATTCACGGTGCTTTCCGGGGCTGATTTCTCCGGATACCTTCAGGAAAAGCGTGTGTTTTTCATCCATAGGTGGTAGCGTATCAGTGTTCCCTTTGTTACTGCGCTACCCAAGGAGTGTACCAACTCACCTAAATTCAGAAACTATTTCTAATGAATTGATTGATAGAACGTTGATCTTCACCGTATCAGCAGTGGAATGGTGGTGGTGGGTAACTCGAAAATGTTGTTTCGGTACCATCACGATATTTCGTCAGTTAGACCAAGAGTGGTGTGCCGGTGCGTGATTGGCGGGTGTTGGCTTTGGGAGATGAACGGCACCGTTTGCCAAGGGCAGCGGTGGCCCCGCCTAGAACAGATCGTGTACGGGGCGCTTAATGTTTAGTTTCTTCATTCGGGAGCGCAGCGTATTGGGGTGCATGTTTAACTTTTCCGCGGCCCCATGTTCGCCATTAATTTTCCAGTGGCACGACTCCAGAACCTTGAGAATGTGCTGCCGCTCCACATCTTCCAGACTGCTGGGTGGCAACGCGGCTTCATCGTGCTCATCAAAAAACCAATCCAGACGCAACGTATTTCCTTCACTGGCAATCACCGAACGTTCAATCACATTCTTCAATTCCCGAATATTGCCGGGCCAGGGGTACTCCGTCAGGCGTTGCAGATCGGCCCTGGAGATCTGGTCAATTTCCTTCCTATACTTTTTGGCCTCCTGATGAATGAAGTGATTGATAAGCAAGGGCAGGTCGTCTTTGCGCTTCCGCAACGGTGGAATGGTGATTGGAAAAACATTTAACCGGTAAAACAGATCATCGCGAAAATGGCCTTTGGTGACTTCCAGCGCCAATTCGCGATTGGTTGCCGCAATGATCCGCACATCAACTTTCAGGGTTTTTTGACCACCCACCCGTTCAAACTCCCCGCTTTGAAGCACCCGCAAAAGTTTTGGCTGCATGTCAATGGGTAGTTCGCCCACTTCGTCCAAAAAAATGGTACCGCCCTCGGCTAGCTCAAATCTGCCTTTTCGGGCCTGGAACGCAGACGTGAAAGCTCCTTTTTCATGGCCAAACAATTCACTCTCCACTAATTCCTTGGGTAAGGCACTACAGTTGACCTTAACGAGGGGCCCGGTGCTGCGCGAACTTTGCTCGTGAATCAAATCAGCTATCAGTTCTTTCCCAACCCCGGTCTCGCCTTCCAGCAGGACTGGTGCAGCCGTTTTGGCCACTTGCATGGCCTTGTCAATCGTGTACCGGATAACTTCACTTTTCCCGATGATGCGATCGACCAGGTTTGTTACGTTTTCGGCAGGAGGGGTCAGCTTCTCTTTCTCCAATTCCAGTTGTAAGTCGTGGATTACCTGTTTGGCTGTGACGGTTTGTGTAATATCGGAGCCAACGCAAATGATACTACCGGGTAAATGATCGGCCGCAGAGCTGAAGTAATTCACCCAATGCAGGATGTAATCAGAACCGGTTTTGGTCTTAATCGTATTGGTGAAGGCCAGCGAAGTGGTATGGCCTTTGAACAGCGACTCAATATCGTGTCGGCACTCCATCCTGTTGTCGGAAGCAAACTGATCGCACCAGTTGGTGCCGATCAGTTCATTTGCATGTTGATAGCCTAAAAGATTAACACCAAAGTCGTTGATGAACGCAATCTTTCCGCCAGCATCCAATTCGACCACAAACAGGGGAGCAAAATGCATGAGGGATTGCCATTTTTTGTCTTTCGCCTTGACGATGCGCTCAAGACGAAAACTTTCATCAATTTGTACAACCATCCTGAACCCCATCACGAAAACCAGGAGAAGGGCGTGTAGATGAATGGAAAAGAAAAAGTGCGGACCAAAAAGGCGCTGAAAGAAGTCGGGCGTAAGTTGGTTCAGTGTTGTTAAAACCAGCAAAAGACCAAAAAAGGAAAAGGCAATGAGCAGCCAGATTGCTTTTGCTTTCTCGTGCCGCAGTAACCGTAGGCTTGCCACCAAACCATAGGCGAAGATTGCTCCAAACACGAGCAGCGCAAGCCATATCCAGAGGGGTATTTTTTCACTTGCACCAGCGGTCGCCATCATGACATAGGTTACCAAGGTTAGCAACGAAATGAGCCAGGGTACGATTTTGTTCTTGCCTTGCGTATAGTAGAAAATAAACCACGGCATAAGTCCGTAGTAGCTGAAATTAAAAAGGCGTTTGATCAGGATCTCGGAGGAATAGGGGGGTTGATCGGTATTGGATATGAAGCCAAGCGGAGGCATAAGGAGAAAGACAAAAAGGCCTAAGGCCATCACTCCGAAAATCAGGTCTGTCTTGTCTTTGTTCTTGAGCCCCAGAAACAAGCTAACCGTGCCCATGGATAGGCAAACTCCGCCTGTCAGAAAAGCAATCAATAGCTGGAATTCGGGCATGTTGTAATTCGTGGACTTTGAACTTTTTAGGTTATGCGTGAAGTTCGCGAAAATCAGGTGTTTTTTTGCATGCCCATACGCGAATTATTCCCTGGTAGGTGGGAGTTAATCCATGAGGATGCAGGGGGAGGAGGCGATCCGTCCATCTTCCTGGCGATCAAAAGGTGGCCGACAACGTCAACAACACAAATGGGTTTTCCAACCCGATGTTGTACACGTAGGTGGTTAGCTCCCAACTTTTATATCCGCCACCCACCAGCAACCCGCGCTGAATGTCGAGGTCCGATTGGTACAATCGGGTGCGTTGCCCGCTAATGCCCACCCATAACCAGTCGGTAGGGGCGTAGGTAAAGTCAACCCAGCTGTAGAAGAAGTTGTTTTCGTTTGTGTTAAAATCAACGAAATACTCCGATTCATTGTACAGTTCAAAGCGGTTAAGTGTCAGTGTGAACTCTAACCCGGGCGCGATGCCGTTGGAGAGACCAACCACGCCTCCGATCATGGGGGTGATAGTATATTCCAGTTTCTTTCCTCCGCTCAGGTTGTAGCCAATCCAACCGGAAAAGGTTTCCCGGTCTTCATAGTTGTAACGTGCTTCCAGGTGAAGGCGGTTTTTATCTGCTTTTAACACGGGCATGATGAAAAAGTCATCGGGGATGAAATAGAAGTTTGCGTCAGCACCAAAGTTCCAGCGTCTTTCCGGGGGAGTAGCCGCTTCTTGTGCCCATCCGAAAACTGGGGTGAGCAACACGAGTGTAAACCTGAAAAGAAACTTTTTCATAAGTGTTTGGTCAGTGCTTATCCGCCCAGGGCCATAGTCAACGATACCAGGAGCACACCAATGAGTGTATAGGCAAGTGCCGTTAGCAGGCGCTTGAAACCAGCATAACCCGCGAGCAGGTATCCTCCAATGAACAACAAGAGCAAGGCAACACCATTGGAGACACGCATGGCGATGTCAAGGTGGTCAAATATTGAAAAGGGAATGGCCACCGGCAACGTGCAGAGAAATACCAACAAGAAAATCTGCAGGCCTGCCCAGATGTCAACGCCTGTAATCAGGTTACGGTGGGAGGGAATCGGGATTTTTTTGATCCGTTCAGAGAGCGTAGTCAGCTCCTGGTCCGTCATCAGGCCGGCAATGCCGGGTTGGATTTCGTTTTTCAGAATTTGACAGGTCTCGGATGGGATTTTTGATTCATGAAGTTGTTTGATTACCGAGAGTGCATGGCCCCGCTCGATGGCCACATTCATCAGGTACATGATCGCGTCAACCAAGCCCCAGGCCACATTACATCCGAGGGCTGCCCACAACAGTTGACGAACATCCTCCCGCGTGTCCGTGCCAGCGCTGATGGCCCCGGTAAACGTGAGTACCATGATCAGGCCAAACAATACTTCGGCAATCCGATCAACCGGGTTGAGGATGCCCGCTTCCTTGACCTTTGATTTCCAATAGTTATCCGTGTGTTTCATGTGGTGGGGAAGAAATACAGCATCATAGCCATGAGCAGGTAAACTAAAATCAACTGAACGCCTTTATACCAATTCGATCGTCCATCCCCGGCAACCATGGCAGCCAGGACTACTGCAAGAAACAGCGCCACGATGAGTGGCCGCGAGAAGGAGAGATTCATTTGTCCGGGCCCCACGAATAAACTCATGATGACCAGTACGGGGGCAACAAAAAGGGCAATCTGAATCGAACTGCCCAGGGCAATTCCAATGCTCAAGTCCATTTTGTTTTTCGCTGCCATTGAAATCGCAGAGATACTCTCGGCCGCACCGCCCACAACCGCTAAAAAGATCATGCCGATGAATACATTTGACATACCCAGTACCTGACCGGTTTCTTCCGCAGCGCCCACCAGTATTTCGCTCATGAAGGCTGCCAGCAAGGAGGCCACCACCAGGGAGATCAGTGCCCGGGTGATCGACCATTTCTCTTCGTGTTCCTCTTCTTGTTTAGCGCCTTCACTCTTGAAAAAATCAGCGTGGGTCTTGATCATGAAAAACAGGTAGAGCACGTATCCGGTAAGGAGTACAATAGCGAGGTAAATGTTCAGCATGTTTTCATTCGCGATGGCCGGTTTTTCAGCCGTCAGGGTATGAAAGCCGCTGGGTACGGTCAAACTAATCACTGCTATGAGCATCATGGAACTGTACACCCGAATGCTGGTAACGTTGTAATCCTGGTTATGATATTTGATACCGCCCACCAGAAAGGAGGCTCCGGTGGCCAGCAACAGGTTGGCCAGAATAGCTCCGGCCAGCGAAGCGAGCACCATCGTATGCAAACCCGCTTTCAGGGCGACCACCGCAATGATCAACTCCGGCAAATTGCCGAAGGTAGCATTCAGCAAACCACCCACAGCATCACCCGTGTACCTGGCCAGATGTTCAGTGGAACTTCCGATTAGCCGCGCGATGGGAATGATGGAAAGAGCCGCGGAAAAAAATATCAGGGGTGCCGAGGTGTCCATTTCTTCCAGTACGATCGATATCGGAATGAAAGCAAAAAGCCAGTGAATTCCGGGTGTTAGTAGCTTTTTCAATGTCTTGTGTTTAGTTGTTTTCCAGGGAGTTGGGTGGCAGCAGTTTCAGGTTGATCGTGAAGAAAAAACATCCCCACAAACCCCAAGTCACTTTGGCAAACGAGTTTTATCGTTTTCATGAAACCACTTGATGATTTTAGACGGACCAGTTTATTTCTGACGGAGGCAGCAGTCGCGTTTCATGTCTAAGTAAACCTACTGAGATTCGCCTGCAGTTTCAAATCTGACGAACTGATTTTTGTCATACCGACCGGTTCAAAGTTTATTTAGATTTGGCACCGGTAGAAAGGAGTACGAGTTGATGATTCAAGAGATAGTCGAATCAGGGTTCGGCAAATTCACACGACACGGATGAGCAATCAACAGAAGATAGTGGAACTGGATACCGCGCTGGTTGATGCCTCCCGAAAAATTAAAGTGCTGAACACCTTGAGCTGGCCTCCGGGCGTGGAAGAGAAATTTCTTGTCGGTTGGCGACAGGGCCGGGCCCGATTACCACAAGTTACCATCAAACCTCCGGACATTCAGGCAAACATTGATGCGTTGGACGCCATTGCCTTGCGGTGTGATCAGGAAGATCCGGCAGAAAAATTTCTTTTCGAAACGGCAGGGAGCTATGCGCAAGCCGGCCGCATGCTGATGAAGGTCGGTACAATCGATTTTACACGTCATTCGATCGGGATTTATGGACGTCCCGATGCCATGTACAAGCTCCAGGGCTTGACGGGGGTAGATGGTGCCAGGTTTTTTTTGGACGTGACGGATAAGTTAGTTGGAAACCCAAACATACAACCTCCCGAGCCGGATGTTTCGGCTATTGATTTTGCCGGATGGCTAAAGAGCAAGGTGGATGAGTTTTTTTTTGATGACAAGGTGGAGGTGCTGCTTGATGAACGCATCTCATCGAAGGCATTGGCCGGGGCAAAGCGAATACGTGTACGAAGCAATGCTATTTTTTCTCAGTTGGACAAAGATCAACTCCTCGCTCACGAAGCTTTTGTTCATACGGCCACGCAGCTCAACGGCAGAAAGCAGAAGAACCTTCGATCGCTTGGGCTTGGCGCACCCCGCACGACCCGAACTCAGGAGGGCATTGCCGTGTTAGCCGAGTTGGTGACCAATTCGATTGATCTGGCTCGCTTGCGGAGGGTTGCGCTTCGGGTTATTGCGGTCGCGATGGCCTTAGATGGTGCGGATTTTATTGACTTGTTCACGTTTTTCCGTGATGCCGGACAGTCCGATGAGGAATCCGTGAAATCGGCACAGCGTATTTTCCGGGGTGGTGCGGTAAAAGGAGGTGTTGTGTTTACGAAGGACGCGGTGTATTTGCAAGGGCTCCTGGAGGTACACACATTTTTGCGCATTGCGATACGTGACAATCGACCGGACCTGGTTCGCAACCTTTTTGCAGGCCGGTTAACGATGGCGGATGCCTTGCGCCTGAATCCACTATTTGAGAGCGGGTGGTTGGCTCCTCCCCAATACATACCTGCCTGGGCATCGGATTTGACGCGGCTGGCTGCAATGATGGCTTATTCGGCATTCGTTACTAAGGTTGATTTGGATAAGGTCTATTTGGACCGGGCTATTGAAATGGAAGATGAAATCAAACAACTGGCGAAACCCTAAAAAAATCCGGAATGGCTGAAGACCGAATTTACTTATATTTGGCTCAATGCTCATGTAGGTCATTGGTGCATCGGAAACAAACTACTCACGAATAATTTTTGGAGCTCATGAAAATATTTTTCCGCGACAGTAAGGTACACGTTGTAATGGTTTTAATGGCGAGCAGTTGCTTAACCAGTTGCAAAAGGACAGAAGTACCGGTATTGCCGCCAGCTAAGGTCAATGTAATCAAAGCCGTGCAGCAGGACGTTCCCTTGCACGAAGACTTCGTTGCGCAGGTTTACGGCCAGTCCGATGTTGACATTCGTTCGCGGTCCGAAGGGTGGGTTACCTCGGTAAATTTTAAAGAAGGGTCGATGGTGAAAAAGGGGGATCTACTGTATGTGATTGACGATGTTCAATACCAGACGCGGGTAGACCGGGAGGCAAGCGCACTCACCAGCGCCCAAACTGAACTTGTGCGAGCACAAAACGAACTCAGCCGCGTGAAGCCTCTGGCTGAAATGAACGCCTTAAGCAAGAAAGACCTTGACAATGCCACGGCTTCGTTTGAGGCCGCGAAGGCACACGTGCGGGCGGCCGAGGCTTCGCTTCAGAACGCAAAAATTGAATTGGGTTATACACGAGTTTATGCACCGTTCAACGGCATCGTAGGTATTTCGAATGTGCGCGTGGGAGATTATACCAGTCGCGCAGGGTCAAATTCAATCCTCACCACGATCTCCAGCATTGGAGCCGTGCGTGTTCGTTTTCAGATTAGTGAGCGCGAATACCTTCGGATCTCGAAACTCAGTCAGTCGGAGCGGCAAAACTTACGGTATGTTAAACTCGTTTTGGCTGATGGTTCCATTTATCCGGAACAGGGCGAAGTGAACTTTGCTGACCGGGAAATTGACCCCTCCACCGGGACATTGACCATTGAGGCTTCATTCCCCAACCCGACCGGATTGTTGCGGCCTGGCCTGTATGTAAAGGCACGCGTGTTGGTGAGCACTTTTCCTAAAGCAGTTCTTGTACCGCAGCGAGCTGTAATGCAGTTGCAAACTTTGTCGCAGGTGTTTACCGTTACCGATTCCAGTACGCTCAAGGCCCGGGTGGTGGAGGTGGGTGCCAAAATCAATGATGCCTGGATCATCACCAAGGGGCTGGAGCCAGGGGAACGCGTGGCGGTCATCGGCACGGCTGCTATTACCCCGAACTCAAAAATTGAAGTTGTGGAAATGGCATGGCCAGAAAAAAATCAGCAACCCCAGTAAACTGCCAACACTGCCGAATTTATGAGTGAATTTTTTATACGCAGGCCCATCGTGGCCATGGTTATTTCAATCCTGATGATCATTATGGGACTGATCACCCTTCGGGGCATTCCCATTTCGAAGTATCCTGACATCACCCCTCCGATGATCCAGATCACGACTTCATTCAACGGAGCGAATGCTGTGAATGTGGAGCAGGCGGTGGCCACACCTATTGAGCAGCAGGTTAACGGTGTGGAACGGATGTTGTACATGAAGTCGACAAACGCGGCAGACGGCTCCATGACCCTCGCGGTATCATTCGAAGTTGGTACCGATCTGGACAATGCGAACATGCTTACGCAAAACCGGGTGTCGCAGGCCAATGCGCGAATGCCTTCAGAGGTGAAGGCCATGGGTGTCACCACGAAAAAATCGTTGGTTTTTCCAGTTATGCTGGTAGGACTTTCTTCCCCCAACGGTACGTATGATGGTGCTTTTCTTAATAACTACGCCAACATCAATATTGTCGACCAACTCAAGCGCCTGCAGGGCGTGGGCGATATCGCATTGTTTGGTGGTGCCGACTATGCCATGCGGGTGTGGCTGAAGCCCGAACAACTAACCAAGCTTGGCCTCACGGTAAATGACGTAGCCAATGCTGTACGAAAGCAGAATGCCATTGCACCAGGTGGAAAATTTGGTGCGCCACCGTCACCCGCAGGCGTGGAATACACCTACACGGTAACCTTGCAGGAGCGATTGATTTCGGAGGAAGAATTTGGAAACATCATCATCAAAGCCGATAACGAAGGCGCCATTGTGCGGCTTAAAGACATAGCCCGAATTGAGTTAGGTCTGGAAAACTACAATTCAGCCAGCCGCTTGAATGGAAAAGCGGCCGCCACCATCGTAATCTATCAGATGCCGGGCTCAAATGCATTGGAAGTGGCGGCCCGCGTGGAGCAAACCATGAACGAACTGGCGGGTCGGTTTCCTGATGATTTGAAACACGACATTTCTCTGAACACCACGCGAGCGGTTTCCGTTGGTATCGAAGAAATTGTGCACACGCTTTTTGAAGCGGTAGTACTGGTGATTCTGGTGGTCTTCCTTTTCCTTCAAGATTGGCGGGCTACCCTTATTCCGCTGTTAACCGTACCCGTAAGTCTCATCGGCACATTCATCATCTTCCCTTTGCTTGGCTTTTCGGTGAACGTGTTGTCCCTGCTCGGATTGGTTCTGGCGATTGGATTGGTCGTGGACGATGCCATCGTGGTGGTGGAGGCTGTGATTCACAACATCGAGCATGGTATGAATCCGCGCGAAGCAACCCAGAAGGCTATGAAAGAGGTGGGTGGGCCAGTGGTGGCCATTGCATTGATTCTGGCTGCCGTGTTTGTGCCAGTCGCGTTTGCGGGTGGTATCACCGGCAGGCTGTATCAGCAATTTGCCATTACCATCGCGATCTCGGTTTTGTTTTCGGCCTTCAACGCACTCACGTTGAGCCCCGCACTGAGTGCTATTATTCTGAGACCGAAAAAAGAATCCAAAGGCTTGCTTCAGCGGTTCTTCAACGGGTTCAATCGCGTGTTCGACAAATTTACATTGGGCTACACCGGGGTTGCGGGTATCGTGGCACGGAAGTCAATTCGTTCAGTACTTATCATGGTGGTTGTTTTGGTGTTCTCCGGTTTACTGGGCCGCGCGGTGCCGGGCGGATTCGTGCCGGAAGAGGATGAAGGGTATTATCTCATCAACGTTCAATTGCCCGATGCATCTTCTCTGGAGCGGTCGGACGAGGTGGCCAAGAAAGTGGAAGCCATCCTCAGCAAAGTGGACGGCATCGAATATAGTACCATGGTGCTGGGCTATAGCTTACTCACACAGTCATTCTCCACCAACAATGCGTTTGTGTTCGTTTCACTTAAACCATGGGAAGAACGAACCAAGACTGCAAAGCAATTAATAATGGAGACCAACCTGGCCTTTCGAAGCACCATTACGGAAGCCACGGCAATAGCCTTTGGCCCGCCCCCGATTGAGGGATTGGGTACATCATCGGGTTTCACGCTGCAGTTGCAGGACCGCTCTGGAAACTCACCGGAATTTTTGGATGCCCAAACGCGGCAGTTTGTTGCTGCGGCTCAGAAGCGGCCGGAAATCGGAAGCATCTTTTCGTTGTATCGCGCCAACGTGCCTCAGAAGCGAATCGAAATTGATTATGACAAGGTTGAGAAGATGGGTATCGATCTCTCGGAAGTGACCAGCACCATCTCCACCTACCTTGGCAGTTCCTACGTTAACGACTTCAATCGATTTGGTCGGCAGTATCGTGTGTATGTGCAGGCGGAGGCCGAAGACCGTGTGCAGCCGCTTGATCTTGGTCGGTATTATGTGCGAAGCCGAAAGGGTGACATTGTGCCGCTCAATACGCTGGTGTATGTCCAGGACATTGCCGGTCCGTCCTATACGAATCGATTCAATATGTACCGATCGGCCGAGATCTCAGGATCGCCACGGGATGGTTATAGCTCAGCCGATGCGCTGCGAGCTCTCGAGGAGGTAGCAGCAACTATGCCCAAAGAGATCGGGTATGCGTGGAGCAATATGAGTTACCAGGAAAAGGCTGCTGAAGGCACGGGGGGCACTATGTTTTTGATGGCAATCGTTTTTGTATTTCTGATTCTGGCTGCCCAATACGAAAGCTGGAAACTGCCCTTCAGTGTATTGCTGGGCGTGCCTGCTGCGTTAATGGGTGCTTTCTTCGGACTCTGGTTGGGTGGATTGTGGAGCACCAGTTATGTCAATAACGTGTTTGCGCAAATTGGTTTGGTCATGCTAATCGGCCTCACCGCGAAAAATGCAATCCTGATCGTGGAGTTCGCTAAAATGTTGTACGAGCAGGGTAAACCCCTGTATGAGGCGGCACTGGAGGCAGCTAAACTTCGCCTTCGCCCCATCTTGATGACCTCATTTGCTTTCATGTTGGGCGTGGTGCCCTTGCTTACCGCTGAAGGTGCAGGAGCTGAGGCCCGTAAAGTAATGGGCATGGCTGTATTCATGGGGACCCTCATCGCCACCATAGTAGGCGTTGTTGTCGTGCCCGCCCTTTTTGTTTTTATTGAGAGTATCGGCAGCAAAAAGAAGCCGGCTTCCGAAACGTCCACCCAATCGGCACATTGATATGAAGAGCGTTCTGTTAGGAATTGGAGTACTCGTGATGGTTACCAGTTGTATGGTGGGGCCGAAGTATTCGCGCCCGACCACGCCACAACCTGAAAAATATGTTCAGGCACCAACCACTTCCGATTCGATCACGAATCTGAAGTGGTGGGATGTATACCAGGACACCACCTTGCAGCGTTTGATTCGCGGGGCAATCGAGGCTAACTACGATTTAAAGATTGCCATTGCCCGGGTTGACGAAGCCAAAGCGATTCTTGGATTTAATCAGGCCAACTTGTTTCCATTCCTCGACTACCGCGCCCAAGGCCGCGCCTCGGAGTTTCGCTCGTCTGCTTCGCAGGCTGGTGTAGGATTTCCCGGTAATTCTGTTTCACTACTGGGAAACGTCTCTTGGGAAATTGATATCTGGGGACGTCTGCGTCATGCGAACCGGGCAGCTTATGCAGAACTGGTCTCTACAGACGAAACACGCAAGTCGGTTTACATCAGTTTGGTCGCTCAGGTGGCGGAGTTGTATTTCCAGCTACGGGGCCTGGATGAACGCCTGGCCATTACGCAGCGTACGTATGACACCCGGAAGGAATACCTGCGCATTATTGTGCTGCGCTTTGAAAAGGGTCAGGTGTCGGAGTTGGATAAGTTGCAGGCCGAACAAATTGCAGCAGCAGCCGAGTCGCAGTTGTATAGCCTGGAGCGTGCAATCATCATTACCGAAAACGCAATCAACGTTTTACTCGGGCGCACCTATGCCCCGATTACCCGCGGGTTGGAGAATGACGTGCAGAACCTGCCGGTTGATATTCCCAGCGGCTTGCCTTCGGAATTGCTGGAACGGAGGCCTGACATCCGGTCGGCTGAACAACAATTGGTAGCTCAGACTGAGCGAGTCGGTGTTGCCGTGGCTATTCGTTTTCCTTCCCTGAGCCTTACCGGTTTTTTAGGTGTGGCCAGTCCCGAAGTATCGAACCTTTTTTCGAGTGATGCTTTTGTGGGTTCTGTCACCGGCCAGCTGGCCGGCCCTATTTTTCGGTTTAACCAAAATAAACGCAGGGTTGAGGGCGAACGCGCCCGGCTGCAGCAAGTGGGGTTTGCCTACGAACGCACGGTGTTAAGCGCATTTGCAGAAGTGGAGAACTCACTGGCTGAGATTCGTACTTACCGCAATGAGTTTGCAGCCCGACAAACCCAGGTAACGGCAACGGAAAAGTCGCTGATGCTTTCCAAAGCACTCTACGACAATGGGTATACCTCGTTCCTGCAGGTGTTGGATGCCGAACGCGAGCTCTACAATTCGCAGTTTGAGAAATCCATTGCGTTGCAGAGTCAACTCATCTCAACTGTGCGCCTGTACAAAGCGCTTGGCGGTGGTTGGTAAATTCTGAGGTTGATTCCAGTTACTCCCATCAGACGAACCTGCGAATGCTGATTCCCTGTGCGGCTCTGACTGGAGTTGACGTATCAAGTCTTCGGCATTGACAATGGCCTCGTCAAGGGATGCCCAAGTCAGGCTTTGCTCAGTTGAGTTGCTGAGATAGGCATCACGCACCAGCGCAATGAATTTCGCCACTACATCCGATGAAAGGGAGAGGGCGGATTGGCTGATCCATATCTCAGCCAGGATCGGGTCAGCCACAAGGTTAACTTTTTCAAACGCAGCGGCAAAACAGGGGAGTCTTTGAGAAAGCAGCATTTGACGATGTACCAGTAAGAACAACTTGAATTCGTCAAAAAATGGGCGGAAGCTGCTGGCCAGTATCAGGTGGTGCTTTAACTGATCCATTAGGAGCTCCGCTTGCCTGATGTGGTAATTGGCGAGATGCTCGAAGTAGGTCTCCCGCGTGCCGAAGTAGTAATAAAAACCTGATTTGTTCAGGTCGAGCAGTCGTGATAACTCCTCAACATGTATTCCTTCCGGGCTAGCACTGGCCAGTTGATGGTAGCCGATTTCAATCCAGCGATCATACGATTTGGTATTTCTCATGGTGATGAGGGTATTTGACATGGATAGGGTCAGAAACGCCTATTCCAATGACCGTACCAAGTTGAAGTGAATCGAGAAAGAATTGAATATCAATTCGTTAGTAAACGATATGGGTAATCGCTGTCCAGATGGATTAGACGCTTAAGGTCAATTTCCGTGGGTGGTCACGAAATTTCGTGAGACCTGCACAGTGCCACCTGGTATCATCAGGGTATCAAATTAGGCGGCCCCAAATGGGAGAGGTGCCTGGCTTACAATCCAAACCGGTATTGGATGCCGGTGGTAAACTGCGTTCGGGAGCCCAGGAAGCCCGCCTCACAGCGAAACTGCACGTGTTTGTTTAATTGAAACTGTCCGCCAACAATGAAGTTCCAGGCATCCTTTACTGTTTTGTCCATGGAGTACTGAACTGTTGATGTGGCCACCGTATTCACCGCTGCATCAGCCGCTGAGAGAAATTCACCAGCGCGGGCGAGCGCCTGATTGGCGGCCTCGAATTTCGCCTTGTTCACCGGGTTTTGTTGTTCAAGCGAGCTTAAATTGCTCCACCAGGTATCCACCTGTTGTTGGGCATCGCCCACGCGTTGAATTCCCTGATCAATTCGGCCACCCATTTCAGTACCACCTCCGGGAAGAACTTCGGCCAGGGCCAGCGACCCATTCGTCTCGCTTGCGATGGAGACGCGGAATCCACCCACCCATACGGCAACGGATTGTTCGGGCTTCTTCAGCTTAAAATTTTTACCGAAGCGGGGGCCGAAAACAAAGGTGCGCGCAGGCTTGCTCAACTGGGGAACATCAACCCAGGCCACGTTCATATCGAGTGCCAAAAATCCACCGCCAACACCAATGGTCGGTGTTGCCCCGAGGCCGAAGGCAGTTGTGTTAAAATCAACCGTAGTGCCGGCATTTAAAATCTCCTTTTCAACCCCGGTTGAATCCGGAACCCACACGCCAAAGTTTACGGCAGTTGACGCTTGCGCTTTGCCGAGTATGCCATACACGTTAAGAAAAGGGAACACCCAGACATCCGGCCTCACGGTAACCGAGCTCGCAACCGACTTGGCCTCATCAAAACGAACCAGGCCGTCCAGATTGTACATCGTGTTGTTGTTGAACCCCACATTCAGGTTATCAATAAGAACGGCCGATTCTTGCCAGAAATACTGAACGCTGATACCCGCGGAATAGGGCAGGGTGTAGCCAGCCTTGGTTGCCTTATCCCCCCAAATCGGAAGTGAATACGGGTAATCGGTTGTTTTCAGGCTGTCAACCAAGACTTGATTTTTCTTGCCCACTTCTTTGTTGGTAAAAACCTGAGCGCTTGCTGCACTGCTCAGTAAAACAAGAAAGATAAGGTGTCGTAGGGTTTTCATTTCGCGTGTAGATTTAATGTTGCCGCCCGTTTTTCGTAGTGGAGTTACTTTTTCCGATGTACCAGTAGTTCATTTTTTTGAATTGTCATCAATTGCCCTCTTCCGCTCGCTGCCTCGCCTTGCCCGCACCAATGGGTATACCCACGGCAAGGTAGAGTGATCGGTTGAAGACATTGGGCGAGTTATCGTCCACCACGATATCAACCACACCATAATAATAACGTATGCCCAGGTTCATGCCGTTGCCCCGAAGAAGCCGATAACCCAAACCCGCGGTCAGGCCGGCATCCAGCGGGTGAAACTGATCTTTGATGTTCACGGTATAGGACAGGTCGTTTGAGGTGTTGATATCGTTTTCGAATTTGTCGAAGGCCTTGTAAAGCAGGCCCAGCATAATGCCCCCCTCGGCATAAAAATGGTTCCTGAACGGATACTTGATCATAACCGGAACATTGAAGCATCTGAGATTTCGGCTTACGGTTCCTCCCTGGAAAGCCTGGTCAAGGTCCGGATTGCCCAACGGGTAGACGGGTAAGCTCTGGGCACCCAGGGGAGATTTTACAATCACCCCGGTGTGAAATAGCCACTGATGTTTCGTTTTGATATCAAAGTAGAATCCGAGGTGAAAGCCAGTGGCCGGATCCGCGTCTGGTACGCCAGCCAGTGAGGAAAAATTTGCCCCGCCATCGAGCCCGAATTCAACCTTCCCTGAATTCAATTTATCGCCCAGCAGCAGCGATATCAGCACCTGTCCAAAAACCGAATTAAGTGTTGCCAGAAATAGAAAGAGCAGCAAACCCTGTTTCATTATCGGATGTTGAAAAAAGTCATTGCATTAGAAAACCTATCCCCACAATGCCCCACATCGTCAAAATCCACAGGGCGTGCTGCCCTTGTTTGCTGCTGACGCTGGCTATTTGTGGAAAACCAAACCTACATTAAGAGACAAATAGTTTTGCCCGGCATCAAAGTCACCGGCTTTAAAGCCATTGACGTATTTGAGGCCAACCAAAAGACCAGTTGAGTCATCGATGGAGTATTGCAGACCTATTTCAGGTGTTACACTGAAATGCCACGCATCCTGCTCCAGGGTGTACAAGTTCATATCCGTGTTTCGAAGGGTATACATGGTGCCCACCCCCAAGCCGACATACGGATTTAATGATTCGCCCGGTTTGAGGTAGTAGTTGCCGGCCAGCAGCAAGGGAAACTGGTTGCTATACCGGTATTGTTTGCCACTGAGTGAAGAATTGTCTACCGTGTAAGTAGCATATGACTTTTCTTCATAAAACACATTCCATCCGAGTGTGAATCCTACTCCGATATTGGGTTGAACCATCTTGCGATAGTCGATGGCAATACCCCGAAAACTTGGCTTCTCGACAAAATCGCCCAAGTCACCGGTGCCAAACCCCATCGAATAGGTTACGGCCGTCTGAGTCTGTGCCCAAGACACGGGAGCCATAATAAACAGAGCGAAAGCGAGGATAATTAACTTTTTCATGGCTCGGTTATTTTGTGTTAAGGTAAGGGGACTGAGCAAAGGCCTGATCGATGGCTGTATTAATGCGATTCACATCATAGGTGCCCACATATAAACCGTTGGCGACCGCAACCCAGGTGGCGGGCGAGCGTCTGATCGGAGATTCTACTTTTGGATCGGCCATCGTGATGATGAGAGATCCCGTTGTATAGCTTGAAACGGTGTAATAGGGGGGATAGTACCAGCCCCAATATCCGCCATACCATCCGCCATATCCATACCACCAGTCATACCAGTAGCTGTAAAAGTACGTGGTTGATGAAAGTGCGGCAGGAGTTACCACAATGTCCGGACGATTAACGGGCGTGGGCGTAATCTTCGTCCAGCCGTTGGCCGTCATGTTCCGCTCAATCGCTTGCAAGATGGGCTGAGCAAAAGCATCCTTCATGAAAACATAAGTGGTGTCACCGTTATCGATCTCAACATCGGTGACAATCTTATCGGGCAGGGCATAGGTTGACTTGCTCTTAAAGTCGTATTCTTCGTCAAACGAAGTGAACACGACATCTAAATCCTCTGCGTAGTCGGGGCCAGCAGGATAGCAACTCCACATCATACCGCACAGGGCGGCTATGACGAGAAAAAGGTTTAGCTTTCGTAACATGGTGTAGATTTTAATTCGGCAAATTTAACTTTTTTGTAGCCTAAGAAAATATGATTTCTATCACGAACAAAAGTAAATCAACGCATCCGTCTACGTTTACGGGTGTATGGCAGGTAAGCTTTGTTTCGGACCGGGTTAGCTTGTCCGATTTCTTTGATTGGCACAACCAATTTGTTTACTTTTCGACAGTGCTGGGATAGGATGGCGTTATCACCGGGCACTGGTGTTGAGGTAAGGTGGTAAACTTGTGAAATATTTAAGTGTGTTTTGATCTAGCCCGGTATTGCCCATGATCGATGACATCCAACTAGCCTTTGATGGTTTATCACCCTTGGTGCGCTTTGCGCTGGCATTTGGCCTCGTTTTGCTGGCACCAAGGATTTTTGAGCGGTTCCGTCTGCCCGGAGTGCTGGCTCTTATTGCGATAGGCGTTGCCTTCGGTCCGCGTGGCCTTCACCTGTTTCGGGAGAATGGCGAGGTCCTCATGATCTTCGCTATCCTGGGCAAACTCCTGCTGCTGTTTTTCTCGGGCCTTGACATTGAAATTGACGATCTCAAAAAGAACATTCGGAAGTCGCTGCTGCTGGCTGGCTTTTCGTTTTCCTTGCCGCTGATCGGGGGCATCGTCCTGGGCTTTGCTTTCGACTATGGGTTCCTTTCTTCACTGATGATCGGTATTCTTTTCTCCTCTCACTCGGTGATTGCCTATCCCATCATGATCAACGCGGGTGTGGCCAAACGCGAGGCCGTTGCCGTTACCGTAGGTGCTACGGCCATAACAGATATTGCCTCACTGATCATGTTTGCCATCTGTCTACCCATTCACACCACCGGATTTGTCTGGAGTGCGTTTTTCATTCAATTAATTTTCATTGTTGCGTTCATCCCCGGGGTGATCATCTCCTTTCGCTGGTTGGGTAATAATGTGTTTAAACGACTCGGGGACGACCCAGCTCAACAGTTGATCTTTTTGTTGCTGGTCGTTATTCTGGCTGCGCAGGGAGCAGAGCTGGTTAACATGGATTCGATTGTGGGGGCATTTCTGGCCGGCCTGGCCGTTAGCTCTACGTTGCCCAATAAAGGCATCCGCGGGCAACTGGAAACACTCGGCAATACGCTGTTTATCCCAGCCTTCTTTATTTCATTAGGAGTGCTAATTGATCCCAACACCGTACTGCAAACGGTGCGCGAGCACCTGGGATTGGTCGTGGGAGTGTCCGGTACGCTGGTGGTTACGAAAATACTGGCGGCCCAAGGGGCGGGTGCCTGGTTAAAGTATGACGGAATATCAAAAAAGCTGATCGGTTCGCTCACGATCCCGCAGGTTTCCTCAACTTTGGCGGTGGCGCTGGTGGCCTATGAAAGCATGAACGCAGCCGGGGAGCGCCTGATCGACAGTGCTTTATTGAACAGCATTCTGGTTCTGATGGTCGTAACCTCGCTGTTGGGCACCATTCTGGCTCAGCGGTTTGCCACCAAAATGGCGGCAGCAGAATTGTAAAATGGAATCGTGTTCACTAAACAAATAGAAATGATACGTATTTTTTTCGTTCTCGCGGTCTTGTTTACCTCCGGTAAGGCCGTTGCACAATCCGTGAAAACAGACTACGACACCCGTACGGACTTTGATCGGTTCACCACGTATGCCTGGCTCGCTCCGGGCGACAGTATGCTCAATCGTTACCGGGAAGACAAAATTTTCGGAGGATTCATTACCTACCGGGCCGATACGGAACTGAAAGCGCTCGGTTTTCGACAGGACACGCTTCGCCCGCAGGCCATCTTCATGTTCTTTACTTCGGTAGAGGAGATCACGCGCTATTCTCAAAGCCCGACACTTTCCGTAGGGGTTGGCGTGGGTGGCCCGGGTTACTATGTGTCGGCCGCGGGGCCGGTGGCCGGAGGAAAAATTACCGCTAGCACGGAGGAAAACGGAATGCTGAAATATGTGATGTACGATGCCTCCAGCGGTAAAATAATCTGGTCCGGCCTGGTGAATAAGACGTTTAAGCCTACGGACGATATCGAGGATTTGATTGCTGATTACACCGCTAAGATCTTTAAGAAGTTCCCGCGTAAACGAAAAAAGTAAAGACGACTTCAGTTGCCGACTCCCGAGGCGGTCGTGGGTTTTACCTTTCGCAGGAAGTGTTTGACGCGAACCCGGAATATGTGGTCGGTGGTAGAAAAGGAATCCTCCAGCGTGTTTCGACTTTTTTGAAGGGTGTACACGAATTCAACCCTGAACGAATAGCTGATGCGATACCCGATCCCGGTGCGAATCCGGAGGCGATTGGCAAACCGCTCCTCCACGTCCTGATTCATCACCCAAAAGGCTTCACCGTCCAGCAAGCCGTACCACAGGTGATCCCCTGAAAACATGGTCGGCTTGTTGAATGGAATCAAAAATTCAGCGCGCAAACGGCTCCGATTACTTTCGCTCCATTCTCCCGTTTCCTGATTTTGAAAATTGCGTTGCTCGAAACGCACCAGCAAACGGGTAAGTATGCGCCTGTTGGGAGTAAAGTGAAATCGGGCGCCCACCATAGGACGAATCTCGAGTGTTTCCAGCGACTGGTTTTGAAAGGTATTGCTCACCAACAGGGCACCCATCAGGTCCACGTTTTGGCTCAGCGCGTACTCGGGTGTAACTTGTACATCGAATGCCCGCCATCGGGGTGAGGTAAATGCCGTGCTGTACGTGCCAGCCAACTCCACATTCCAGGAGTTGGCAAACGGATAATTCAGCATGTACTCAAACCAAAGCTGCTCATTGGTCTGTGAGTGGGCGGGGGAGGCCGATGCTACCACCAGGGCGAAGCCCGCCAACCCTCGCTTCAAAAGACGGACCACTTTACTTGACGCGCTGTGTATAGTCCTGATTCACCGCGTTGATTTTCATTTTCTGGGCAGGCATATCCAGTACGGTAGTGGTTCCGTGATTGATGCCGGAACTGAACTTCTCGTAATTGATTTCACCACTCACCGGGTCTTTCCCGAGCAGGCTGCTAAACGTCTTTTTCACGTACAGGTTTGTCTTTTTGTCGATCAACAGCGTGAGCTTGTCGCCTTTGACATACACGTCTGCGGCCGTGGCTTCAAGGGTTTCCCCGCTTTCCGTAACGGTGGCTTTGGAGAAAAAGTCCATCAATTGGCCTTTGGTCATAAACGTGTAGGCCACGGATAGTTCCAGAGCTTTTTGAACATATTCCGCTTTATCTTCCACTGCGTTTTGCTGCATCTTTCCACGGATACCGCGTTTTTGCTCCACGCTGCTTTCAGCATCCACGAGCTTGGCCTGCAGTTTTCCCTGGTCGTCAAAACTAAACTCGGTGATCGTGGTCAGCTTAACCTGACCATCTACGGAGACGTCCGATTTACGTTTCCAGATGTACGCCTTGAGCTTTTCGTTGTTCGCCTCATCGGCTGTATTGATGGCCAGCGCGAGTTTATCTTTATCGACTTGCGAAAAGCCCGTACCGATAATGACGAGCATCAGTACTGCAGTGTTGAGTGTATGTTTCATAAATTTAAAATGGATTGAAATTAGAGAGGAAAGCCGGGGTGTTTAGTCACCGGCATTCCGTACGATTGAATTATTTTTTCTGTTCGATAAATACCTTATTGATTTTACCATTGAAGCGAGATGAGGTTCCGTAGTCCGTTACCCAGGTTCCATCATCCACACCCACATCGGCTAAATCATCTACCGAGAATATTCCGGGCTGTGTTCGGTTGATTCGTCCCTCGCCAACTTTATTTCCGTTTACCAGCAGGGTGCCTAAACCGCCTTTGCCCGGGCCACCACCATCGTATTTGAAATCATAAGTCAGCGTATACTTACCCGGCTTCAATGCTTGAGAAGATGTGAGGGTCGTAGATTCGAGCCCAAGGAAATTATAGGTAAACGATGGCTTGCCATCTCTTAGGTAAAAAGAGAGGCCACCAAACCGGCCGCCTTGCGTTACAATAACTCCATTTCCACCAGCTGTCACTTCAACATCGGCTGTGACGGTATAAGATGTATTGCGCAGGTCAATGAAAATATCCACACCCATGCCTTTCATTCCTTCTCCATAGGTTACCGAAGTTCTGTCGCCCATCACGGTGGGCCGGCCCATCAAAGCGGCATTGGTTCTTTCCAGTAAGCGATCATCAATAGGTAGTACATGATACCTTTCCGCCTCTTTCATAAATAAAGCCTGCATGGCTTTTAGTTTGTCAGCGTTTTCGGCAGCCACATTGTTGGCCAGACTGAAGTCTTCCTTAGTATTGAATAACTCCCACTGATCTTCCTGCAGTGTCCTCAGCGGTTTGGGCTTCCAGGCGGGCCGGTGAATGGTACGTGCAAACCAGCCATCCTGATATATGCCCCGGTTGCCAAACATCTCAAAGTATTGGACTTGGTGTTGTTCGGCAGCGTTAGCCTCGTGGAATGAATAGGCCAGGCTGGTGCCCTCGATCGGGTCTTGTTTAATGCCGTTTACCGTGGTGGGCGCAGGTATCTGGGTCACTTCATACACCGTGGGTGCAATATCAATGACGTGACCAAATTGTGAACGTACCTCTCCTTTGGCCTTAATGCCTGCCGGCCATTGGATTATCAATCCATTCCGGGTGCCCCCAAAATCAGAAGCGACCTGCTTAGTATAGGAGAATGGTGCATCCATGGCTACAGCCCATCCGGCTGCAAAATGGGGATAGGTACTTTCAGAGCCCCATTCATCATAGTGTTTAAGCATGTCGGGAACAGTTTCAGGAACCTGATTGAAGTAGGTCATTTCACTATACATTCCATTCATCTGACCTTCTGCACTTGCGCCATTGTCTCCGGCAATAAACATAATCACGGTGTTGTCTAAGACTCCCAAGTCTTCGATAGCTGATATCAATCTTCCCACTTCATAGTCGGTATGTTCCGCAAACCCGGCATACACTTCCATCTGACGGGTAAATAGTTTTTTCTCATCAGCTGATAACGTCTCCCAATCTTTAATGTCGGTCGGTTTGGGTGCCAGTTTGGTGTTGGGGGGGACGATGCCCATTTTGATCTGCCGCGCCAGTGTCAACTCACGAATCTTATCCCAACCCTGGTCAAATTTTCCTTTGTATTTATCAGCCCATGCTTTGGGAACGTGGTGGGGAGCATGTGTCGCACCCGGTGCGAAGTACATGAAGAACGGCTTATCAGGTGTTAATGCTTTTTGAAAACGTGCCCATGAAATGGCCTGGTTGGTCATGTCGGTCGTGAAGTGATAATCCGGATCATCCGGAGTTTCCACAATGGTGATGCCATCATAAATCAGCGGAGCCCATTGATTAGTTTCACCTCCAATGAATCCATAAAACTTTTCAAAGCCCGAGCGGGTAGGCCAGCGGTCTTGAGGACCTGAATTGGAGATTTCCCATGGCGGAGTTTCGTGATACTTTCCAAACGCTGCTGTATTGAATCCATTTTGTCGCAACACCTCAGCCATCGGTGTAATGGTTTGGGGGCGTACCCCGGTGTTTCCCGGAAAGGTGGTGGCAGTTTCCGTAATGGCGCCCATATTGTTGCTGTGATGGTTATAGCCGGTAAGCAATGCAACGCGCGTGGGTGAGCAAAGCGCTGTTGTGTGAAAGCGGTTGTACCGGATACCATTATCCGCAAGTTTATTCATGGTGGGTGTGGCAACAGGCCCGCCAAATGCTTCGGATACGCCAAAGCCCATGTCGTCAATCAAAATAACAATCACATTCGGTGCGCCTTCTGGTGCCCTTAGATCAAACCGCTTTGGCGGAGTGGCATTGCGTGCATCCAACTCTGTGTAAGTTTGGCGTATCGGTTCTTTAATTGGTAAAGAGGTTCTATCTATACCACCTAAATTACTCTCTCCGTCAGTTGCCTCTGGTTTTTTATTTTCACAAGCCATTAGGGCGAGGAAAGCCATAAACACAGAAATCTTGATCCACGGTTTTTTCATAGGTGAAACTTAAAAAGGTAAGTTCAAAAGTAGAATAAATTGTCGTGATTGAATGTAACCCATATCATGAAAAAATGCTAGGAGAATGGGAATGCTATCAAACGAAGTATCAAAGCGATGTTAAAACTTAAATCCCAAGCCCAATTGGGCGGTATTAAGAAATCCATTGCCCGTATAATAGTTGGTCTGATAAGCCCACTCATATTCGAGGTTAAGAAAAAGGGTCTCCTTAAGAAACAGCAAGGCTCCTGCACCTAACCCGCCATAAAAACCTGTTTCGGAACCCTCAAGTTCAAGAGCAACACCCTCTGATCTATACTTCGAAAAATGGACACCGAGCGCGCCTTTTAAAAAGGGCTTGAACTTGTCGTTGTTACCCAATAGGACTTTTGGTGCATAGTATACCGGCCATGACCGGAAAGAAAAGTTGGTTGTCCCAGCCTGAGTTGTCTGATCGTATTTGGTGAGCACGTACCCAATGTTCAGTCCATGAGCAATTTTACCCTCGGTAGGATTGAATTCATATAATCCATTGATCCGCCAGCCGGCTGCGTTTTTGTCGGATTCCTCTGGGTTTAGGTTTGCCCAACCATAGCTTAATGTAAACATGCTTTCCTGTGCCCATGCTCCAGTCGTGATTAAAATCAGGGCGATGACTACTAGTTGTTTTTTCATAATTGATTAGTGGTAAATTTTAATTGGTAGGGATGTATTTAGAATGTGGATGTCATAGTAAAGTATCTCGGACAGGCTCTAAAAGTTAAAACCAAAGCGGACTACCCAGCCATAGGTATCGATCGCATAGAGAAAACGTTGGGCGCCCTCTCCTTTATCATAATCAATACCGATGTATCGGTAGCCGATGGTGGTTTGAAATAATTTTGAAAACCGATAGCCGGCATTGGCTTGAATTTGCCAGGAGAAATCAGAACCTACACCAAATCCGCCCACGTCACCACGAAACTGGAGTAGCCATTTTTCTTTGAGCGTTCCTTGTGTTCTCAACACCACCAGTGGATCATACCAAGTTTTTGAAGCCGAGCCAGCATGCGATTGGTTTAGAACTCCTGTTGCCTCAACCGCTGTGCCTAATGAAACCAGGCGGCCACCCAATCCGAGTTCTAGCCAGGGGGTTAAATGTTTTAAACCATCAACCTGCCAGGCCATTTGTTCCATCGTGATCGCGCCACTGGTAATGACGTTGGTCGCTTTCAATTGTTGATTCAATTTCATATAAATGAAATCAGAGCTAATAGCCCAATCATCATTGGTGGTTTCCAGGTAAAACATGGCTCCGAATTCAAGATTACCCAGAATGGCAGATTCATCCGCATCTACCTCCACTTCGGGTAGATTGGCAACCGTAGTTTCGCCTTTCATGTTTGGGAACATCATATACAATTCCCCCACATAGTGCCATTTTTTAACGGGGATGTCTTGGGAGAGTAAGGTGGTTTTAGCAGTGAAAAAGAAGAATATTGTCAGCAGTGGTACTAGGTTGATTTTTTTCATGCGGCTATTTCTGTTCCGTCTTGGTGGATGATTGGGAATGGGTACGTGCTATTTTGTTTAGTCAATGTGCGATCACAACAGGGATTTCTTAAACAATAATTTGGGCAATGACGTCAAACGGTTGCTTCAACTCACGAATGTGATACAAAATGTTGAATGCTCTTGGACGGTTTCGTCCAGCAATTTCCATTCTCACATTTTTGCAACGATCAACTTCGAAACCCAGTAAGCCTGAAAGCAATTGTTTTTATCATATCAGATACCATGAAAGGGTTTTTCGGGGCTGGGCTGCCACATAAACAGAACTATGGTGGGGACTTCAAAAAAAAGTCATCTCCCACTTCGGGAGATGACCATTAAACCTTCTCAAAAGTACTTTTACTTCTTTGCAGGAAACGTCTCCACAGTTACCCTGTTAATCTTGCCTGTAAATTTCTCTTTTCCGCGGTACGGTGGGTACACGGGTGTGTTTTCATCCACGCCCACATCGGCCGATTCGTCAATGCCAAAGGTATTGGCATTCGTTTTTCCAATTTTCCCCTCCGCTACTTTCTTGTCATCAACAAAAATGGAGCCCATGCCGCCAGCCCCGCGGCCACCTTCGTAAACGAAGTCGAACTTAAGGGTGTGTTTGCCGGGCTGAAGCTTTGTGTCGGACACAATCGTAAACATTTCAAGCCCTACCCAATTGTAGGAGTAGGCCGGCTTGCCATCCAATACATAAAATGTCCAGCCACCAAAGTCACCCCCCTGGCATACAATTACTCCATTCGTATTGGCTTTAACATCTACTTGCGCGGTGATGGTAAGTGAGGTGTTTTTGATATTGATGAATGCATTTTCCGGGATGCCGGTTGCGCCTTCATAAAGAGTAAGCGATGTTCTTCCGTTCATGAGATCGGGGCGACCGGCAATGGCCGGATCCAATCGCTCGATGCTGCGATCGTCAATCGGTAATACGTTGTACTTCACCGCTTCTTCCATGAATTTCTTTTTCAGCTCCTCAAGTTTTTCCGGATTCTCAGCGGCTACGTTTTTCGCCTGGCTAAAGTCTTCATTTACATTGTACAGTTCCCAGATATCTTCGGTTAACGGTCTTCGGGGCTTAGCTTCCCAAGGTGCTTTGTGGATCGTGCCGGCAAACCAACCTTCATGGTAAATAGCCCGGTTGCCAATCATTTCGAAGTACTGGGTTTTTCGGGCATCCGGAGCAGTGGCATTGTCAAACGAATATTTCATACTTACGCCTTCGATGGGGCGTTGGTCGATTCCATTGACAACACGTGGTGCGGGAACGCCCACGCATTCATACACCGTGGGTGCCACATCGATAACGTGATGGAACTGCGAACGTACTTCGTTTTTCGCCTGTATTCCCTTTGGCCAATGCATTACCATACCATTTCGGGTGCCGCCAAAATTGGAGGCAACTTGTTTGGTCCATGTAAAAGGTGTGTTACCCGCCACAGCCCAGCCTGCGGCAAAGTGGTTATACGTTTCTTCGGTGCCTAACGCATCAATTTTTTCAAGTTGCATGTCCAGCGTTTCCTGCACACCATTGAAATAGGTGTTTTCGTTAAACATGCCGATCATGCCACCTTCTGCGCTTGATCCATTATCGCCCACGATGTACAGAAAAACGGTATTCTCTAGTTCACCCCGTTCTTCCAACGCATCTACAAGCCGACCGATTTCATAGTCGGTGTGTTCGGCAAATCCGGCAAATACCTCCATTTGACGCTCAAAGAGGCGCTTCTCATCGGCCGTCAGGTCGTCCCAGTTTTTGATGGCTTCGGGTTTGGGCGCCAGCATGGTATTTTCCGGCACTACGCCAAGTTTCTTCTGGCGGGCCAGTGTTTCCTCACGAAGTTTATCCCAACCCTGGGCAAACTTACCCTTGTATTTTTCGATGTAGCTTTTGGGCGAATGGTGCGGAGCATGGGTAGCACCAGTGGCGAAGTACATGTAAAAGGGCTTTTCAGGAGTTAAGGATTGTTGTGTGTTCATCCAGGCAATGGCGCGGTCCGTCATGTCGGTGGTGAAGTGATAGTTGGGGTCCTCCACATTTGGGTACACGCGTGTGGTGCCGTCATACACCATGGGGTGCCATTGGTTTGTTTCGCCACCAATGAATCCGTAAAACTTATCGAACCCGGAGCCGGTAGGCCAGCGGTCGTACGGCCCCGAAACGGATGCTTCCCAGGGGGGCGTCTCATGGTACTTTCCAAAGGCAGCCGTGCTATACCCGTTCATGCGCAACACTTGCGCTGCGGGAGTAATGGATTGAGGACGGATTCCCGTATTGCCCGGGAACGCAGTGCCTACTTCCATGATGGCACCGGCATTATTGGAATGGTGATTGTAGCCGGTTAGGAGAGCCGTGCGGGTAGGCGAGCATAAGGCCGTAGTATGAAATCGGTTGTACTTCAGTCCATTAGCGGCCAGTTTCTCCAGCGTGGGCATTTGAATGGGGCCACCAAAGGCACTCGAATGACCGAACCCGATGTCATCGACCAAAACAATCACCACGTTAGGCGCCTGATCGGGTGCTTTTACCTCAAACCGGGCGGGAGCTTTTGCATTTCGGGCATCCAGTTCGGTAATGGCGGGGTACGTGGGTTCTTTAATTGGAAGAACCGTGCGATCCACCTGACCAGGAACGGCTGTGGCTCCTTCCGGTTTAGGAGGATTGCACGAAGCGATCCCCAGGGATATGACACCGAGAAATACCAAACGTAGTAATGCTTTCATGATTGATTGATAGGGTTTCGAGTTACGAATATCGCAAACTTAATCAGAAACGAGGTGCGGGGGAGTGAACGGCCACGTCTAATTGGCAGAAGCTGACGTACAGCCGGTCAATGTGGTTAGGTCCGGTTTAGGTCCAGCACAAGGGCCTTTGCTTCAGTTGCTACCATAACCAGGAAATCATAATGCAGCGTGTTCTCGGTGATGCGGGAAAAGAACATATCCCGAATCATCTCAAAGTAGCGCAAGGCCAGCGGCTGGTTATGTGCCAGGCCAATATATTCAGCCCATAATGGCAGCAGGGCTGTATCAATCTTATTCGTCACCTCCCGATAGGTTTCCATGAGCATGGGTACGTTCCGGTTTCGCACCAGTTGCATCGTGGCCAAAATCGTCAGTTTGTGTTTAACCATCAGGTGCAAAAACCCCGGATCGAATTCAGCGCATGCCCGAATTTCAGTTACCATGAGGTCGGCTTGTTTGTGCATGTGCCGCATCAACACGCCCTGGTAGCGTTCGGGGTTGCCGAAGTAGTGGTAATAACCCGATTTATTCAGCTTGAGAATACGGGAAAGCCGCTCCACCTGAATACCCTCAAGTCCCTCTTGGGCAAAGAGTTCGAAGCCTGCTTCTATCCACCGGTTGCGATTTTGAGGTTGACTCATGGCACTCGTATGGGGCAAAATACAAAAAGTGCAAAACAACCCTCAAGGTGTCTTCCGGAGTCTGGTCAAGCGATTAATTTAATTGAAGGCGTACCGAAAGCTTAATTGTACGCGGTTGGCCGTTCCCTGTTCTTCGTTGGCATCTTTACGCAAGCCCCACAAATATTCCATTCCGGCAAAGGCCTGAGGGGCGAAATGCCAGACCAGGTTCGCGGCCGCATATTGAGCCGCTTGGAGCGAGGTGGCGGGTTGTCCTTCGGTATTGTTTACGCTACCCTGGTTATACAGGAATAACGAAGAGAATGCATCGCTCCAACGATGCTCATACCCCACGGTGAAGCCAGTGTCTGTCAGCGCTTCGAGATTTCCGTTTCCATCAAGCCCGGCCGACAAACCACCGCGGAACCGGCCAGCACCAGGGCCGTACACCACCTGGTAGATTAGCTTGTCCTTTTGCTGAGCCAGATTGAATTGTCCGGACACATTGAGGCCGTACAGAAACAGTTCGTCTGTGGTTCCGGAGCTATACCGGTAAACCAGTTTTGCTCCGAAGCCAGATAATTGTACATGGCCCCACTTCTTGGTCATGCGGTAGCGGGCCGTGAGATCGGGGAGAGGGCTTTCAAATTTACCAGTGGCTGTCGGAGCCTGCGCATTTGTGCTGGGTTCCTCAAGGGCTAAGGCAAAATAGGCATCCGGACTCAGCTTGTGCCGGTAGCGGAGCATGGGATGACGGGCAAAAGCGTAAGCGGCAGGCTTTTCAAAATCCAGCGTATTGGGTATGATGTTTTCGTCCATAAAATTTGACCACCATTGCCCGGCCAGCCATCGGTCTCCGATTTCAATAAACGCATGGCGCAAACGGAAGGCGCCTCCGCTTCCGTAAAAGTCACCCTCAACAAAAGCGCGAAGCTCACCCACTTTCGAGTCATTTCGAACATCCAGGAACAACCGCGTTTCTTTCCCATTCATATGGGTGGTCTGGCCTTTTGATCCATCGGTTGGAATTTTTGAGACGTCAAAAAAATCCGGAGAGGCAATCGGATTAAAGTCGTGAATGAGGTCAAACTTGACATACCCACCCACCTTGAATCGGGTTTCGGTTTTTGGAATCAGCCACCAGCCCGGTGGCAAGGTGGATTCCGATGGTGGATTGTTTTGCGCCTGGCTGCCAACAAAGGACAATATCACCAGTAATAGCGAAAGTCGAAATGGCATATGAAGCGAATCAGGGTTGAACGTTGCCCACCAGGTCATCGACCTTAACAATGCGCTCATTCAACGGCTGGGTCGGTCGGTTGTTGGGGCCAATGCGAGATGAAAAGGCTTCAATCTGTTCCTTTGTTAATTTCACGGGGTCGCGGAGCACTAACCACTGAACCCCCTCGCTGCAAGGCGGTGTAGTTAGCGAGCCGATATAATGATAAGCGTAGTTGTCTTTTGGCAGGTGGACGTTTAACTCCAGATTAACATCGGTAATGTGTTTGCTTTCGCCCTTGGCATTGGGCAGGTTGGCGATAATCTTTTCAAAGTTGGGGTTCGGTGTGGTTCCTTCCTGAAACAAAACGCCTACCACGGCCAGCGTGCCGTCATCGGCTTGGTGTACCATGTGCATTTCCATCGGGGCATGCTGCCCGTCAAGTGTATGCTCACTGGGGGTGTGAAAGTGGAACTGTTTCAGATGGTAGGATTTACCGGCAAATGTGAACACGCTGCCTTCGTCCACGGTAATTTGAATCGTATGCCCGTTGTCGATGATGTCTTCCATGTGTTCGTTATGCGCGATACGCAGCGAAGTCGACTTGTAATCCAAGCGCCAGGTGGCTCCGCCTTTGGCATCTGTTTTTATAATATTAACGGGCGACTGGCCCGTCCCTGTGCCGCACAGCGCGTAGGCCGGGCTAAGCGTAGCCCAGGCTTGCGGGCCGTCTTCGCCTTCGTAGCCCCAATGAGCAGGGCGGGCCGATTCTTTTTTGTCAACGGAGTCGGCCTTCGTGGCGGAGGCTTCTGACGAGTCGGTCGGTTTTGATGTGCAACTGGCCAACAGCGCACTTATTAGTATGGCTGCCGGCAGGGATATTGTCCGGGTGTTCATGGCTCAGTTTGATTTGGAATTATGGTTTCGGTAATTGTGATACGGTCAATTTCGTTTGGGTCGCGATAGCCGTCCAAAACTCGTTATTGCCGGCTCGCAAATCTTCAAAAATCCGGATTCCGTTTTTAAACGACCTCGTTCATCGGGCGGGGTGGGGGTTCTGTACCAGGAAGTCCCGGATCAATTCACTCACTTCCGAGATCAGATTGCGCAGGAATGCCTCATTCAGGTTCTCTTCGGTAATCCGGGAGTAAAACATATCACGTGCCTGACCAAAAAAACGACTCGCCAACTCGCGCTGATTCTCCAGACCTACGTGGGGGGCAAACACGCGCACGACAACCGGATCAACCATGGCGTTCAGTTCCTGGTACAGCAGGTGATAGCGTTCTTCGTGGCGGAACCGGACCAACTGCATATGAAACAGCACGGTGGGTTTGCTTGACAGTAACACGTTGTAAAAATCCGGATCGAAGCTACGGGCCTGCCTGAACTTCTCGGTGAATTCCTCCCCGTTGGTCCGATGCATCTGAAGCAAGTCGTCAATAAAAGTGTCCAGGTCGCCAAAGTAATGGTAGAACCCCGATTTGTTCAATCCCAGCATCCGGGCCATTCGCTCCACTTGCAAACCTTCCGGGCCTTCCTGACCGAACAACTGATAACCGGTTCCGAGCCATTTGTAAAATGCTTCTGCTTTTCTCATGAGTTGAGGGGTACTTCTATGCAACGCACAGGGTGAGTAGAGGCAAAATGGCTTATGTGTAAAAATACACAGCTCCTCGTCAATGGCAGGCGGTCTGCCTCGTCACGCACAACAAATAGACGCATAGCTGCTTCGAGTTGGTAAAGATAGCTCTTTTGAGTAAAAATGGCTGGATTTAGCATTTCCTTTTTTTGACACGCTGTATTTTCGAATATGCAAGTCATTGTATAATTTTTCCGCATCATTTCCTCCACAATGGAACCCCAGCCACTCAATCCCCCTGCTGACGTCAGCAATGTTGCCGCTGCGGAGAAGAAGAAAAAGATCAGCAAACAGGAATTAAGTGTTGACCGAGCCCGGCTGGCGCAGGAGCGCGCCTTGCTGGCGTGGGTTCGCACGGCCACTACGTTGATGACGTTCGGCTTTGCCCTCTTTAAGTTTTTAGAAGCGCAGTTGGCCGAGAACCATCGGCAACCCCTGCTCGGATTTATCACGCCCCGGGTCATTGGGCTTACCTTGCTGTTATCCGGGTTTGTTGGCCTTGCGCTATCGGTATACCGGCATATTCGCGTGATGAAACTGCTTGACCAATATTCCAAGACCAAGTTCTTTACACCAGCCCTGCTGTTGGCCTATCTCATCATGGTGTTGATTGCGTTGCTGGTCATCGGTTCATTGCCGTATAATTGATTCCTGAACAAGGGGCAACCAAACCGAATGTTACTGAAACTGAAGATCCTCTAGTTTCGAAAGAAGCCAAATCGTGCCAGAAGGGGTGCATACTGGGGATTGCTCGGGTCTTGTTCGAAAATGATGCGTGCATGCGTGCGCGCCATATCTACCTTGTTTTGCTGAAGGTATAAAGTCGCGAGGGCATAGTTGATGTTGACGGCATCGGGCTGAAGGGCATACCCCTTGCGCCAGGTGGCCTCGGCCTGCACCACTTGGTTCATTTGCTGAAGAAGAAGCCCATAGTTGTAATAAACATCCGGGTTACGGGTACCCAGTTTAACCGCAGCAGCAAAACTTTCGGCCGCGCGGTCTGGGTTACCCATTTCATAGTGGAGCAATCCGAGATTGTAATAAATGCGATCGTTTTTGGCATCCACGGCCAGGGCATCGGTAAGTACGCGCAGTGCCTCGTCATTTTTTCCGGCCTGACTGTAGGCTGCCGAAAGATTCAGCCGGGCATAATTCATCAGACTGTCTTTTTTCAGGCCGCGCACATAATGAATAATGGCATTCAGGTGATCGTTGTCCTGCATTTCGAAATCAGCCAGCATCACATTGCCCACGGCAAAGTCGGTTTGATAATTCAGGTACTGCCGGTTCTCCGCATCGGCCTTCCGGTAGCTGGCCTGGTGGGGTGCCGGCACGCGGGCAATGCCATAGGGGTGAAATAAGTCGGCCGCTGCGATGCGCACAGCCCGCACACGATCGGCCAGCAGCGGTGCAGCTGCCGATTGCCAAACGTCAGGTGGGAAACTTTCCAACGCTCGTAATGCATTATACCGTACGATTGCTTTCGCATCGGCCAGTGCCCGGAGCAATCCGACCGCGCTGGTCGCAGTAGGCAGGCTGCCCAGGTAATGCGCGGCTGTTGCGCGGGCGATGGCCGGCTGGGTCGTGTCGGCCAGCAATTTGCGCAAGTGAGGCTCGCTGTTCTCGTTTAATTGACTGCCTGGCAGCAGGTCGTCTGAAAAATGGTAGGCCCGGGAGGGGCCATACCACTGCGCAAGGGTAGTGGCGGCCCATTGATTTGATTTTTTGGTGTGACAACCTGTGCACGTATTGGGCGTTCCAAATTTTACGGATTGATCGGGGCGGGGAATCCGAAAGCTATGATCTCTGCGATGATCGTTCCCCATATAGGTCTTCACCGGCATGTGGCAACTGATGCACTGGGCGCCTTCGGTGTTCACCGCATGGAAGTGATGTTCGCGGCTGTTGTAACGGGGTTCGTGGCAGCTCATGCACAAGGTGTTGCCGGTGGCAAGCAAACTTCCCGAATGCGGATTATGGCAGTTGCTGCATCGCACCTCGCGGTGGAACATTTTACTTTGCGCAAACGATCCATACTCATAGTCCTCATCATCAATCTGGCCATCGGCAAAATAAAATTCATGGCTGATCACCTGCGGAATCAGGTCATCCAGCAGTTCTGCAGTCTGCATCGGAATGGCGCTGATGTCGGCTTTTCGCGCATGGCACGGTGCGCAGGTGTTCAATTGTAGTTCCGGGTTGGCCTCTTTGCCGTAAAACAGGCCGGCATTGTGAATCGGGGCCGGGTTCTTTTGGTTAGCCCATTCCACATGCCGGCTGCCTGGCCCATGACACGTTTCGCACCCCACGTTGATCTCCTTCCAGGTGGTGGCATATCGGTCGGATGCAAAGTCATAGTTTTTTCGGAGCTCGGTGGAATGGCAACTGGCGCACATGGTGTTCCAGTTTTGTCCATTGCCCGTCCAGTGAAGCCAATCGTGTGGAGGTATCACTTGTCCGGAGTATTGATGAAACCATTTTTTATCCCGCTCATCCCAGCTTTGGCGTGTGGCCTGCAGCCGGCCTCCGGGAAATTCGATAAGATATTGCTGCAAGGGAAATACCCCAAAGGTGTACAGCACCGGGTAGTCGTGATTCTGACCATCGTCTCCCTGCGTATGGATAAAGAACTTGCCGTCTCGTTTAAAAAACCGACTGGTGATGCCATCGGCTGAAAAGGTAACCCCGCTGAAGTCACCTAACACAGTGCTGTCCGAGGCGTGTGCCATGGCGCGATAGTGATCGGAGAGCTTCCAGTCCTGCCATTGACGGGTATGACAGTTCTGGCACGAAACTGACCCTATATAGGTGGCATTGTAGACTTGTTTGACGGTCTTCGATTCCATAGCCTGCTCGCAGGCGGTTGACGAAAAGATCAAGCCAAGCCAACAAAAATGAAGCAGTGAACGGAGGAAGTAAAACCGCATAGGCCTGTCAGCAACCAAATAAAACGGCCATTAAATTCCAAACGCTTGAGCAAAGTCTTAGTTTTGTTCAATTAAAAACATTGCGTATGCGATCCGCCCTATTTCTCTCCCTTCTCCTTTTTGCTACTCCCTTGGCATATGGACAAGATTCGCTTGCCAGTCCGGTTCGGAAGAATACCGTAAAGTTTGATTTCACCTCATTCAATCTGTATGAGCGGTCTTACGTTTTTTCCTACGAGCGTGTAACTAAACCTAGCCAATCGATGGTTTTCACTGCGGGCGTACAACAGTTTCCAACCATTATCAACCTCGGCAAAGGCATTTTTGTGAATCGTGATGTTCGTTCGTCTGGTTATAAATTCGGGTTCGAGTATCGGTTCTATCTGAAGAAGGAAAATAAATATCCGGCCCCGCGTGGCGTTTACATTGGCCCCTACTTGTCTTACCTGAATTTTTCAAATAACCGCGATCTGGAGATTGATTTCAATGGCACAAAAGAATTCGCCTCATTGGATACCAAATTGTACGTAGTCAACACGGGTGTGCAATTGGGCTATCAGTTTATTCTCAATAACCGATGGGCAATTGATCTGGTATTTATCGGCCCTTCCATATCCAACTACCGTGGTAAAATGACGCTCGATGGCAACTTCAGTTCGGATCCTGGAGAGATCCAGAATGAAATACTTCAGGGGTTGATCGAGCGATTCCCTGCACTCGAAGACCTGGTGTCGGGTGAAACGGTGGAGCGAGATGGAAAGATCGATACCTGGAGCTATGGTTTCCGCTACCAAATTCACGTAGGCTATCATTTTGGCCGTAAAAGCAAGTGATTCGAACCTGCCGTCAGTAGGTCTCTCGGAATCGGGCAAATCCTGACTACCGTCATTCTGCCGTAGCGAGCGTTGGTTTACCTTCCGGGCGATGAAACCCTGGTTCGTTTGCTCGCCCGAAGAGGTAATCAAAGCCTTTGCCACATCACCTGTGGATGGCCTCTCAAGGGATGAGGTATCGAAACGTGTCCAAACAGACGGGTACAACCGTATTCCCGAGCCACGTGGTAAGTCGGTACTCCAGATTTTCCTTCACCAGTTTTTTAGTCCGCTGATTTATGTGCTCATCGCGGCCGGTGCCATTTCGTGGGTGGCGGGCGAGTGGCAAGATGGCACGTTCATTTTTTTCATCATCGTACTCAATGCCATCCTGGGAACGTATCAGGAATGGCGGGCTGAAGAAAGTGCGGCAGCCCTTCGCTCCATGATTCGCATGACCGCCCGTGTCATCCGAGAGTCGCAAATTTATCTCATCGAGTCGTGGCAGTTGGTGCCAGGCGATATTGTGTTGCTTGAGCCCGGTATGAAAGTCCCGGCTGACCTGCGTCTTTTGGAAGCGCATGGCCTTTCGGTGGACGAAGCACTGCTAACGGGCGAATCGATGGCGGTGGAAAAACATGCAGGGGTTTTGACTGATCAACACGCCCTGTTGGGCGATCAACGCAACACGGCCTTTGCGTCCACCACGGTGCAGAAGGGAAGAGGCAAGGGCATCGTTACCGGCACAGGCGTTAAAACCGAAATCGGCAAGATTGCCGCAACACTCACACTGCCCGACCCGGAGCCGCCACCCCTGGTGGTGCGCATGCAGGTATTTGCCAGACGCATCAGCTGGCTGGTGCTCATCGCATGTGTATTCCTGGGCCTGATCGGCTGGTGGCGGGGCATGCCCTGGAACGAGTTGTTCTTTTTCCTGGTGGCGGTAGGTGTTTCCGCTATCCCGGAAGGGCTGCCCGTGGCGCTTACCGTTGCACTTTCCATTGGCACGCGAGCCATGGCCAGGCGTCAGGTTATCGTGCGAAAACTACCGGCTGTGGAAGGTCTTGGCAGTTGCACGTGGATTGCTTCCGACAAAACCGGTACACTCACGGTTGATGAACAAACGGTTAAGGCCATCTGGCTGTCCAACGCCAAACTTTTGGCAACCGGTGCCGGCTACTCGGGTGCCGGCATGATTCGTCATGTCGATGGTCGCCCGTTGCAGGCGGACGAACCGGAGTTACAGCTTTTTTTCCGGTGCGCGCTGGCGAGCAGTGAAGGAGCCCTTACACACACCAACGGCAAATGGATTCACTCGGGCGATGCCGTTGATGTAGCCCTGCATGCGGCCGTGTTTAAGTCGGGCACGGAGCCGCAACGATTGATGCAGGGAGTTGAGCGGCAGCAACTCATTGCCTACGAGTCCGAACGCAAATACAGCGCAGCGTTTTTCCATTACAATGGCAAACGTTTCTACGCTTGTAAAGGTGCGCTGGAAGTAATCGGTCCAATGTTATCGCAACACCAGCAACGAGTGGCGGCCGATGATGTGGCCGTGCTGGCAAGTGAAGGGTATCGTGTGTTGGCCGTTGCTTTTGCGGAAGTGGGGGAAACGGTAACCGAGGCAGATTTGCCCACCTTAACCCTGGCGGGTTTAGTGGGGTTGGTTGATCCGCTGCGGCCCGAGGCACGCGAAGCGGTGGCCAAATGTCACGCGGCCGGCATTCAGGTGGCTATGGTTACGGGCGATCACCCCATTACAGCCCTGGCGATTGCCCGCCAACTCAATATGGTGACGCGTGATGATCAAGTGGTGACCGGGCGTGAACTGGCGGAATGGCAGGCGAGCGGTGCCGACCTGGTGAAACAAGTGGGTGACAAGCGCGTGTTTGCGCGGGTAAACCCGCTGCAGAAGATGGCCATTGTCAGTGCGCTAAAAGGCGCAGGCCATTTTGTAGCGGTAACCGGAGACGGTGCCAACGATGCGCCCGCTCTGCGTGAAGCGCACATTGGAGTGGCGATGGGCTCGGGAACGGACCTTACGAAGGGCTCGGCCGACATCATCCTGGCCGACAACAACTTTGCCTCCATCGTAGCAGGTGTGGAAGAGGGACGCATCACCTACAGCAACCTGCGCAAAATTATTTACATGTTGTTGTCAACCGGCCTGGCTGAAATTATCACGGTAGCATTGGCCATGATCACCCAATTGCCCTTGCCGTTTTTAGCCATTCAATTATTGTGGTTAAATCTGGTGACCAATGGGATTCAGGAAATTGCATTGGCTTTTGAGCGAAGCGACCGTGAGGTGTTGAGTCAACCTCCTCGCAAACCCGGTGAATCCATTTTCGATCGGTTGATGATCCAGGAACTCATACTGGCCGGGCTGGTAACGGCTGCCTTGTGTTACGGCACATGGTACTACCTGATGGTGATCGGGCAGACAACGGAACTGCAGGCCCGCAGCATGGTGCTCATGATGATGGTGTTGATTCAGAATTTTCATGTCCTCAATTGCCGCTCCGAGCTACAGTCACTCTTCAACATTCCGGTAAGTGCCAATTATCTCGCGGTCATCAGCATCTTCGTTGCCCAAGGCCTTCACCTGGGCGTGTCGTACATACCGGAGGTGGCGGGGGTATTGGGTATTGAACCCATTCCCTGGAATAATTGGTTTATTTTACTGACACTTTCATTATCGATTGTGGTGGTTATGGAGATTTTCAAAGGATTTAAGCGCAGACAATTGGCCCGAAACACCTGACGGATCATGAGCTACGTGCAAATTGTTTTATTGGCGTTGGTGTACGGAGTAAACCTGTTCACGCTTGTCTTTATCATTTTCGATGCGCGCAATGCATCGAAGGCATTGGGCTACATGCTGTTGGTGATTACAGTGCCGATCGTGGGTCCCCTGATTTATTTTTCGGTTGGGATCAACTACCGGCAGCGCAGAATCTACAACAAGAAGCTGCGCGTCACGCGAAGGGAAGAACGCCAGTTTTACGATCAAATGGTGGAGCAAACACGACAGCTGGCTCACCAACCCCCGCCCGAACTGGCGGGTCAGGGTGACATGGTGAATTTGTTACTCAACGAGTCGCAGGCAATCCTTTCGTTCAATCGCGCCCAACTGCTCCTGAATGGCGAAGAAAAATTTCCACGGGTGTTGGCAGCCCTGGCTGCGGCCCGGCATCACATTCACCTGGAGTACTACATTTACGAAGACGATCGCATTGGGAATCAAATCAAAGATGTGTTGGTCGCCAAGGCCCGCGAGGGCGTCAAAGTACGATTCATCTACGATGCTTTCGGCAGCCAAGATCTCAGCAGTGGCTTTTTGCGGCAACTGCGCCAGGCCGGTGTCGAAGTGCATCCGTTCTCTCGAATCTACTTTGTGTTCGCGGCCAGCCGAATCAATTACCGCAATCACCGGAAAGTCATCATAGTGGACGGCCGGGTGGGGTGGACGGGCGGACTGAACGTGTCTGACCGGTATATCAACCCATCGGCCAGTGGAGAGTATTGGCGTGATACCCATGTTGAAATCGAGGGCCCAGCGGTGCACGGGTTGCAACGGCATTTTCTGGCCGACTGGAATTTTTGTGCTGGCCAAAACGTGTTGCCGGACGAGCGGTTGTTTCCGACAATTGCTCCTGGTCCTGATTGTCAGAGCTATGTACAGATCGTGACCAGTGGCCCGGACTACCCTAACCCAACGGTTATGTTGAGTTTTTTCACCGCCATTGTGAATGCGCGGCAGAGAGTTTATCTAACCACACCCTACTTCATTCCAAACAACAGCATCAACGATGCGTTGAAGAAGGCAGCTCTGAGTGGAAAGGATGTTCGACTGTTGGTTCCACAACAGGCCGACAGCAAGCTTATCACCTATGCTTCGCAGTCGTATTATGCAGAGTTGCTCGAGTGCGGGGTACAGATTTATGAGTACGGCAAAGGATTCATTCATGCCAAAACCATTTTGGCAGACGATAATCTGTCGATTGTGTCAACGGCCAATCTTGACTTCCGCAGTTTTGAGCACAACTTTGAAATCGGGGCGGTCATCTATGGGCCTGCCATGTGTGCGCAGATGACGGCAGCCTTTGGAAATGATTTGCGGCATAGCCGGAAAGTGAGCCGGGAGAGTTGGCAAAATCGGGGCAGGGCACGGGTGCTGCGCGAACGGCTGGCCCGGTTGTTTTCTCCGTTGCTATAACAAACAAAAAACCCGCAGGGGTCTGCGGGTTTTTGCTTTTGTTCGGTCACTACTTTTTTGCCAATGGGGGGTACTTGGTGAAAATCTGTTTCACCGCGTAATTAATATTCTTCTCGCGGGTTTCCGGACTGGCATCTTCGTCAATGGTTTTGGTGGCTCGGCCCTGCCACACCATTCGGTCAGCCGCAGCGTCAACCATATTCACGAAAAGCGTGCCTTCGATATATTCGTTGTAGTTAATCTGCGTGGTGGAAAAGCCTCCGCCATAACCATATCGCCAAGGGCCCCCATAGCCGTAGGTGGGTGTCGTGGTGGCGGTAGCATCAACTTTTTGCTCGGCTTTCACGTGAAGGTCGATCAATACATCGGGATTTTCAGCCTTCGAAAAACCTTTGGCCGCCAGTTCAGTTTCAATCGCACGCAAAAGGCGGTCGCGATTCAGACTATTGATGCCCAGGTTCAAGGTTTCTGGGGTAAAATTGTACGTTTTGTAACGGGCAAAATCGTTTTGCTTGTCGTAGTCGTAGCTGATTTTCAAGCTGCTACACGCGGCAGCGCAAATCAGGATAACGGATAGGTAAACAGGTCTCATGGAGCAGATCGTTTGTGTTTTCAAAGACAAATCTAACGGATTTATCATTTCGAAGTAATGGCCAGCGGATCCCATGCTAGACGGGGCAGTCCAGAGATTTTGATCATGCTGGTTTTGGCGCATTTCTTCCGGTGACGATTGCCTTTGTATTATTGTACTGCAAAAACCCCATTATTCCATTTCCAACAAAACTTGACGATATGAAGATCAGGTTGATACTTATGTCAGTTGCGCTCCTCGTTGGCGCATGTAGCAGCGTACGCATCACAGGAGTTGAACGGGCGCCCGATTTTTCGATTTCCCGCTACAAGACCTTTAGCTTCTTCGACATTGGAGCCAGTGGTGATGCACTCGGCCCAAAGGCGCAGGAAAATGCGAAGTTGATCATGCAGGCCGTGTCGAGGCAATTGAATTCGCGCGGCTTGTTGTACCAGGAAAAAGGAGGTGAGTTGCTCGTGAACATCGGGGTCTCCGTAACGGAGGAAGTTCAAACCCGTGAAACGAGTTTTGCAAATCCCGGTGACCGCATGGGATATGTGGGACAACGCAGCTACAAATGGGAAGCGGGTGAGGTACCCATTGGTACCTATCGCAATGGATCGGTGGCCATTGAACTTGTGGATTCCCAAGCCAACACCCTGAAATGGGCCGGAGTAGCCGAGAGCGTTTTGCCCGAAAAGGAAAAAAATGTGCCAGCCCTGATTGAGGAGGCTATGGCCAAACTTATCAGTAAAGTAAACTAGCCACCCTTACCGGGTTTCTTGCTGTAATTGCGAGGCTTAGGGGCATCGGCCTTCGGCATCTTGGGACTGTGCTTGGGCACAAATTCCTTCTTGAATTTCACAATTCGCGATATGCCCAGGTAAAAACTGGCCGTAATGTCTCTGCGTTGGCCATACAAATCGGGTGCACCCGGGTTGCCGTTGATATCGGGGCCTCCGGTGGGGTTTTTCAACGTGTTGATGTAATCGGATGTTCGCGGATCAGTAATACCAAACGTGCCACGGGCGTCAAAGTTTAAACTCCAGTTTTCGTTAAAGTCAAAATCAGCCCGAAAGCCGACCGAGGCGGAAAAGGTAAGCGACTTAAACTTGTCTTTAGTTACATACACTTCATTAGCTACTTCAGGTACAAAAACACCATCGTAGGTTACCTCATATCCAGGGCCGGTTGGTACCGTTACCCCTGCCGGGTAGCGCAGCTTGCTGTTGAAATGACTGATGGTTTCCTGGCCGCTTAGCAGATAATCCAGATTAACCGAAGCCACCATGCTCAGACGGAAAAAGGAGAGGTCCATTACGTGCAACTTCAAGGCAGCCGGCACGTGAATGTAATTCATCCGCAGTTCCCGGTTTCCGACTTCCCCGCCAATGGTGTTCTTAATAATGTATTGCTGGCCGGTCGACACAAAACAAGGTGTGGTCAGAAAGCCATACCCCACAAAATCATAACTGTATTGAAAGCCAATGGGCGTGTGTCGGAACGTCAGTTTGCTAAAATAGCGCGGGTCCTTCTGGATACCCGCATCAATCGTGAAGGGTAAGTTGAAACCGCCAAATATGCCTACCGACTCAACATGCTGGGAAAATGCCGGAAAGATTGAGCCAACGAAAAACAGGTATGGTAGAATCCGTTTCAAGTTCGGGTTTATAGGTAGCTGTTCTGGGTTAACCAGTCGTTTTCTTCAACCAGATCAACGCCAAATTTAACCAAAATTGATGTAACGCGGGCAGATTTTGGCCCCGATTAACCTAATTTTGCCCTTTCATTATCAGCATGTTAACCGGTAATAGCAAGACTTGGTCGAACTCTTCGTGGCGGCACTCGGTGTATGGTACACTGGTGGTGCTTCTGCTGGCCTTGCTGGTTTTGTATACCATCAGCAGGCTTGGGTTCTACCTGTTCAACATGAGTTTTTTTCCGGAGATGACCTCTGCCCGCCTGCTTAGGATCATGCGGGGCGGTCTGCGTTTCGACCTGGCAGCCGTTCTTTACTCCAATGTGCTGGTCGTGCTTCTGCTCATCGTGCCGCTCAACATTCGCTTCCGGCCGGGCTATCAGATGTTGGTGAAGTGGATATTCATCGTTGTCAACGGCATCATGTTCGCCATTAACACTGCGGATTTTATTTACTACCGCTTTACGCTGCGCAGAACCACGTTAACGGTGCTCGACCAGTTTGAAAATGAACAAAACCTGGGGTTGTTGTTTGGCCGGTTCCTGATCGATTACTGGTATGCCGTTCTGTTTTGGCTGTTCTTAATGGTAGTGCTGGTATTTCTGGGCCGATCGATCCGGCTCGAAGGCCTCCGGGTGAAAAGCAAATGGCTTTTGTATGGCGGAGGGACTGGGCTGATGTTACTGAGCATAGGTCTGTTCGTGGGTGGCGTGCGGGGCGGGTTTGCCAACAGCACCCGGCCGATCACCATCAGCAATGCGGCTGCCTATGCCACCCAGCCGCAGGATGTGCACCTGGTGCTCAATACTCCGTTTGCCCTCATGCGCACGGCCCGCGCCAACGTCATTCGTAAGGTTGAGTATTTCGCAACCGAAGAGGAACTGAACAGCGTGTTTAATCCGGTGGTTGTGCCGCGCGACTCGGCCGTGTTTCGCCCAATGAATGTCGTGGTGATTATCCTCGAGAGCTTCTCCAAAGAGTTTGTGGGGGCCTTCAACCGCGATGGCGCCATACCCAACTACCAGGGCTACACGCCCTTTCTCGATTCACTCATTTCGGTTTCCCGTTCGTATCGCTACAGCATGGCCAATGGCCGCAAGTCGATCGATGCGATGCCTTCGGTGTTGGCCAGCATTCCGTCCATCGAGGTGCCCTTTGTACTATCGCACTATTCCAATAATCCGGTTAACGGTATGGCTAACCTGCTGCAGCGCAAAGGCTACTACACGGCTTTTTTCCACGGTGCGCCTAACGGCTCCATGGGCTTCGATGCCTTTGCCAACACGAGCGGTTTTCAGCATTATTTCGGCAAGGATGAATATGGAAACGATGATGACTTTGACGGCTACTGGGGAATCTGGGATCATAAATTTCTCGACTACTTCGCTGACCAAATGAATTCGTTCCCGCAGCCGTTTATGACCTCCGTGTTTACTACATCTTCGCATCATCCGTACATTATTCCCGAGGAGATGGAGGGGAAATTCGAAGAGGGGCCCAAGCCGATTTACAAGACCTTGCGCTATGCCGACCACGCGCTGAAGCTTTTCTTCGACAAGGCTTCGAAGATGCCCTGGTTTACCAACACGTTGTTTGTGATTACAGCCGACCATGCCTCGGCTGAAATCATGTACGAGCCCTACAATACGGCATGGGGCTACTTCGCCATCCCGGTTTTTTTCTATCACTCCGGGTGGACCGATACCGGCATGCGCCCGGAAATTATCCAGCAGATTGACATCATGCCCACGGTGCTGGGCTACCTGAATTACGATGAGCCCTACCTCGCCTTCGGCCGTAATGTGTTCGACCCGCAGACGCGGCCGTTTGCCTTTAACTACCTCAACAATGCCTACCAGCTTTTTGAAGGGCCCTACCTGTTGTTGTTTGACGGAGCACGCACAACCGGTTTATACAATTACCAGGAAGATAAGTTGCTTGCGCGTAACGTACTGGCCGATAGCCCCACCATCGCGCATGACATGGAAAGGCGGCTAAAGGCTTTTATTCAGCACTATAACAATCGAATGGTGGACAACCGGCTTACGGTGCCCCGGTAAACGCGAGGCAATACTCGGCTTAATCGTTCAGACGTTTTCTTGCTTAGCGAATGGCGATGCCCAACTGAATCAGGAGCATGTTGGTATCGCTGGTAGCGGTGTCGTAGCTGACGAAGCCATTGTCTATTTTAACACTGCCCCGTTTCACATACGTGATATCATCACCCCAGAGGTATTGTACCCGAATGGTAAATGAGGGGTGGTGTACGCCATTTTCGCCAACGGGTTTGCGAACGAAAAAGCCGGCACCCAGGCCATAGCCTAAGCCGGTATCATTCGTGGAGTTGATGACTTCAGGCTGATCGTCACTAAGGATGGTGTCGAATGCATTCTTGTCGATCTTGGTGCGGGTGTTGAAAATTTTAGCACCAACCTGTCCGTCAACGAAAGGAGTGAAGCCGGTGGTTTTCTGATTGAGCAGAAAGCGTACCGAAGGAGCAATGCTGTAATAGTTGAACGTGGTTTTGTAGGGTGGCACGGTGGTGCTACCGTCCTGTTTGTCGCGGCCGAACGTGAGATAGAAAAAGTCGATGCCGGGATAAAAAGGGGAAGAACCGCGTTTTCCTTTTGGGTTGAATAACAATTGCGTACCGATTCCCACACCTGCACCACCATTTGGGTTATCAATAGCCGTTTTGAATGAAGACGAGGGAATGCTCACGTTGGCGTACAACGAGACAATCACCTGCTCGGGCACGTTTGCTGGTGCATCGGTCTGAGCGTGGGCGGTTAGTGTTGCGAAGGTGAGAAGGGTGGCAAAAAAGCGCATAACAGCGTCAGGCCAGATTATGATACACGTTTTGCACATCATCATCTTCTTCCAGGGCCCCAATACACTCCATCACCTCGTCCTGTTCGGCCTCACTCAGTTCTTTCGTAGTTGTGGGAATGTATTGTAAGGTTGAGCTGCTCGCCTCCAGCTTTTTGGCTTCGAGAAACTTTTGCATGGCCCCGAAGTCTGCGAACTTGGTATACACGATGATTTCCTCCTCTTCGCGCTGGATATCTTCCGCCCCTGCATCAATCAGGTCGAGTTCCCATTCGTCCAGGTTCAGTTTCGAAGGGTCGAATTTGAACACGCCCTTGCGTTCGAACATGAACGATACCGAACCGGAGTTACCCATGTTGCCTCCGTTCTTGGAAAAGTGCAGGCGAATGTTGGCCACCGTGCGGGTGGGGTTGTCGGTGGCGCATTCCACCAATACCGGCACCCCATGTGGCGCGTAGCCCTCATACACCACTTCCGTAAAGTCCTTTTCTTCTTTGGAGGAGGCACGCTTAATGGCTGACTCCACGCGGTCTTTGGGCATATTCACGCCCTTGGCATTTTGAATGGCCAGGCGCAGGCGAGGATTATTATCCGGGTTGGGGCCGCCCTGCTTGACGGCTATCGCGATGTCTTTACCAATTCGGGTGAATGCCTTCGCCATCTTGTCGAAGCGGGCGAACATCTTGTGTTTACGCTTTTCAAAAATACGTCCCATAACAGCTCAATTCGGGCCGTAAAATTAGAAAAAGGGCCCAACTTGGAAACTACAGCGAAGCCGCACTAAAAGTGTCGCCCTGGGCGGGATCACCCGTATCGAATCCTTTTTTAAACCACCGCATGCGTTGCTCGGAGGTGCCATGGGTGAATGAGTCGGGTACGACATAACCCTGAAATTGTTTTTGAAGCCGATCGTCACCGATGGCCGAAGCGGCATTAAGGGCTTCCTCCAGATCGCCCGGGTCCAGAAACGGATTCATTTGCTGGGCGTGGTGAGCCCAAACGCCCGCCAGAAAGTCGGCCTGTAGTTCCAACTTCACAGACAGTTGGTTGTACTCTTCCTCGCTCACCCGGTTACGCATGCCGTGCACTTTATTGGTGATGCCCAGCAGGTGCTGCAGGTGATGCCCTACTTCATGAGCGATCACGTAGGCCTGGGCAAAATCACCGGGGGCATTGAGTTTGTTCTTGAGTTCCTCATAAAAGACCAGGTCGATGTACACTTTCTCATCACCCGGACAATAGAACGGCCCGGACGCGGAACTTGCCATGCCACAGGCGGATTCCACCTGGCCACTGAATAACACCAGTGTAGGTTCGCGATAGTCGCTCTTGAGTTGACTCCACACATCTTCCGTACTGGCCAGTACCGTTTTAACGAATGCAGCCAGTTCCTCTTCCTCAGCCGTAGCCTGGTAGGGAGCCGATTTCTCAAGGGCATATTCGCCACCGCCTCCGGCTTGTTGCAGCAGGCTAAGCGGGTTGGTGCCCGTGAGCCAGCTGATGATCAGGATCACCACAAGAGTGCCCAGGCCGCCTTTGGTAAGTAAACCGCCCGGCAGACGGCCACCGCCTCTGGGGCTCATGCCCCTGCGGTCTTCCACATTTTCACTTTGTCGTCTGCCGCGCCACTGCATAACAATTAGATTTAGATAAGCGAAAGTACGAATCGGAAGTGAAATGCAGATGTGCACAACGTGGTTGAAAAGTTGTGTACTACTTTTTTAGAAAATAGTTGGAGGGATGTAGGGCTAAAGTTACCTTCATATCACTATTTGATTGCTGACGGATTTATCCGCTGCGCAGAAAAACAAAGGGTGATTTTCTACGGAAAATGATCGACAAAAAGTCTGCGGGGTGAGGATAGTGCGAGCAAGGAGCGCCTTCACGGGCAAGCTGATGACCGCACGAAGTCAACGCGTGAATATCGCAAGGTAGGAGAGGCGGACGTCAAGACGTAGCAGGATCAGGTAGGGCTGGCCAGCGGCTACGGTTGTTTGGTTGAGCGAGACGGGAACGATCAAGCAATTGATTCGTTCCCGTTTCTGTTTTTAGCCGATGGTGAATCCAAAACACCGCCCTTCAACTTTTTGCCGATTTCCGGCATCTCTAAGCGTTAGACTCTGTAAAACAGTCAGCCTTTTTATGGTATTAAACTATCTCACCATTGCCAGACGAAACCTGCAAAAGCGCAAGCTCTATTCGGTTATCAATGCACTGGGGCTCAGCATCGGGTTGGCGTTTTGCGTACTCATTTTTTTGTATGTAAAAGACGAACTGAGTTTTGACCGCTTCCACACGAACCTGGACCGGATTTACCGGATCGAAGAGAAAAGTTTTGACACGTGGGAGCATGACCCAAACAAACCCTATCGAAGATCCGCCTGGCTTCAGACTATTTTGCAGCCCACCATCAAAGAGGAGTGCGCGGAAGTCGAATGGGCTACCCGGTACAGTCCGGATGGCCGCGGAATTTTGCGATACGAGGATAAAGTTTTTACCGAGGATATTACCTATGTAGATGCCGACTTTTTTCACATGTTCAGTTTCGGCTGGTTGCGTGGCAACCTGGCAAAAGTGTTTTCTACTCCGGATGAAGTTGTGATTACACCTGCAATAGCTAAAAAATACTTTGGTGACGAAGATCCTCTGGGTAAGACGCTGGACATTGAACACGAAGGACGGAAGACGTTCACCGTGACCGGGCTGATCGAGCCAGCCCCTCCACATTCAAGTTTGCATTATCAGATTTTGGTCCCCCAGCCGAACCGGCCCTACTACCAGCGCAATATGGAGAACTGGGGCAACTTTAATACACCCACGTTTGTCCAGCTTAAGCCGGGTGCAACAACTGTGGCCATGAAAGCCAGCCTCAACCGAATCGTGGATAAGTATCTGAAAGAAAAGACCGATGGCTGGCGAAAACGAGCAACCGTACCCATTCCCGAAGATGCCGTTATGCTCGAATTCATGCTGACCCCGCTCGCGGATGTTCACCTGTTCAAGGAAGTGAGTTGGGAGAAAGTGAGTGATGCTCAATATTCCTGGATCCTGGGCGGTATAGCGATTCTGATTTTGTGCATTGCCTGCATCAACTATGTATCGCTTGCTCTTACGACTTCGGCCTCGCGAAGAACTGAGGTGGGCATCCGGAAAGTGGTCGGGGCCCAGCAACGCCAACTGGTTTACCAGTTTACGTTTGAGTCGATTTCACTTGCCTTCATCTCGATGGTGATCGGCATCGGTCTTACGTTCTTATTCTTGCCTGTCTTCAATATCTTCACCGGCAAGGGGATCGTGATCACTGGGCTGCTCTTCGGCCAAATCGTGGCCGTAGGGCTTGTTTTGGCGGTGGTGGTTGGGTTGTTGGCGGGCAGTTATCCGGCTGCCTTCCTCTCGGGGTTTCGTCCGGCCCTGGTGCTCAAGGGTGGGTTTACATCAAAATTGCGAGCCGGGTTCACCCAACCACTCGTGGTCCTTCAGTTTGCCATGTCGGCATTTCTGGTGATCAGTTCGGTGGTCATGTACCGGCAAATGAAATTTATCACGACCAAAGATCTGGGGTATCGCGGAGATCAAACGCTGGTCATTCCCACCCAAACGGGATGGAACAATGAGGCGAACCGCACGATTGAAAACTTCCGGCAGCGCGCGCGGCAGGAACCCCTGATTGCTTCGGTGACGGGTACGAGCAGCTCTTTCAATCAGGGATATTCGCGCTGGGGCTATACCGTTGAGGGCGAACAAAAATCGGCCTATGTCTATGCGGTGGATTCCGATTTTATTCCTGCGTTAGCTATTGAACTTGCCATGGGGAGAAACTTTGATCCGACCCGTGTCGCGGATTCTGCCGCAATTATCGTTAATGAGGCTCTGGTGCGTGATATGAATTGGGCCAACCCCCTCGAAGAGCATCTCAATTGGCAGGAAGATTCAACATCCGCGGGCTCACCCATTATTGGTGTGGCCAAAGACTATCATTTTCTTTCCCTGGAGCGCGAGATTGAGCCCATGTTTTTGTCGATTGATGCCAAGAACGTGGGATACCTCACCACCATGTTGGTAAAAGTATCGGGCAAAGATGTCCCGGCCGGGCTGGATAAGGTTAAGAGTATTTGGCAGGAACTTTATCCGGACCGGCCTTTTGATTACACCTTTCTGGATGACGATGTAGCACGACAATACCAAACCTATGGCCGTTGGATGAAGATCGTGGGGTTAAGTACAGGATTCGCAATTCTTATTTCCTGCCTCGGGTTGTTCGGTCTGGCGGGTATTAATGCTGTTAACCGAACGAGAGAAATCGGAATTCGCAAAGTAATGGGGGCTGGGTGGGCTCATATTTTCGTGTTGCTCAACCGGCCGTATGTCGGCTTAGCGGTACTCGCCTTTGTCGTGGCTGGGCCTTTCAGTTGGTACGTGATGACCCAATGGTGGTTAAAAGATTTTCAATACAAGATTACGCTGGGGTGGGAGCTTTTTGCATTGAGTTTCTTGTGTGGGCTGGTGGTTGCACTGCTCGCAGTGAGCTATCATGGAATTAAGGCAACCTTGATCAACCCGGCCGAAACGTTGAAATATGAATGACAAGCGGCTCGGGCCGGCAATTTATTTTGACCGGCCTTTTGAGAAATCCGTTTTTGCGAAGCGTGCGTAATCACGTTTTGTCAATCGCTGCAGATTGCGCAAGGCGATCACTAAAAAATTGCGAAACATGGCTGACCCGGTATGCGGGTTGGGTAACGATTTTGATGCCAGGGATAAAACACTCGATTTCAGGCCGTAAAACGCCCAATTCTTGCAAAAAAGCGCACACGATCGAACAACTTTGTCCGAAATCGGTCAAGCCAACCCGTATTTGAGTCCTGGCAGCAGGCAGCCGTTGAAACCGTCCGGATTGGTCCGCAACCTTGGTTTGTCTCCGGAAGCTGCCTACTTTGCCAAGTCAACCAACCAAAAAAAGGCAAATGAAGAACCTCATGTTCGTGTGCTTGATGTTGTGTGTGTCGACCGTTTCTTCGGCTCAACTCGACCTGAACAAGGCAGCGTCTGCTGCTGGTTTTGACGTTAAGAAGTTGACGGAGAGTATTATGGGAACCCTCACAAGTAAGGTGGGCTTATCGACCGCTCAGGTTTCAGCCGTGACGCCATTAATTTCTCAGTTTCTGACCAAGAAATCTTCGATCATGCCCCTGGCAAGCACTCAACCAGCGGAGTATAAGTCGAAATTTGCAGCGGAGCAAAAGACGCTGTTCGATAAACTCAAGGGGTCTATCTCGGCCGATCAGTTCACGAAGTTCCTGAACCTAAAACCAAAACAAGCCAGTTCAACCGATGCCATAAGCCAGCTTTTCTTTTGATCGCGGAGGCTGGTTACTAGATACTAGATTCTGGCTTCTTACTCCTTGCTTCTGTTCTTACTCCTGATATAGAGCCATCTTCTGTTCCTGCAGTTTCTCATTCTCCACGTACTCATCATACGTCATGAGCTTATCCATAAATCCGTTCGGGCCGATTTCAATAATCCGGTTGGCCACCGTTTGCGCAAACTCATGGTCGTGCGTGGTAAACAGTATCTGGCCGGGAAAATCTTTGAGTGCATTGTTGAACGACTGAATCGATTCCAGGTCCAGGTGGTTAGTCGGTTCATCCACAATGAGCAGGTTGGCCCCCGGCTGCATCATGCGGCTGATCATGCAGCGCATTTTTTCACCGCCACTTAACACCGAACACTTCTTAAATACCTCTTCACCCGAGAATAGCATCTTACCTAAAAATCCGCGGATGTTGGCTTCCTCTTTTTCTTCATCGGTAACGCAAAACTGGCGCAGCCAGTCCATCAGGTTATCATCGCTGGTGAAGAACGATTCGTTGTTCAGCGGCAAGTAACTTTTCGTTATGGTCTGCCCGTACTTGAATTCCCCCTGGTCAGCTTTCAATTCGCCCATCAAAATCCGGAAGAGGGAGGTCACGGCTAAGCTCTCTTTGCTCAGGAAGGCAATCTTGTCGCCCTTGTTCACAAAGAAACTGAGATCATGAAACAATCGGGTGCCATTGTCCAGCGAGTAACTCAGATGATTGACCTCCAGAATCTGATCCCCGGCTGTTCGCTTCTGGCCAAAAATGATGCCCGGGTATTTGCGGTTAGACGGTTGAATATCATCGACTGAAATTTTGTCCAGCAGCTTTCTGCGGCTGGTGGCCTGTTTTGATTTTGATACGTTGGCGCTGAAGCGCAGGATGAACTCCATGAGTTCCTTTTTCTTTTCCTCTGCTTTTTTGTTCTGATTGGCGCGTTGCTGCAAGGCCAGCTGGCTGCTCTGGTACCAGAACGAGTAGTTTCCGGTAAACAGTTTGATGCCGCCAAAGTCGATGTCGACTATGTGTGTGCAGACCGTGTCCAGAAAGTGGCGGTCGTGTGACACTACGATCACCAGGTTCTTGAACTCCAGCAGAAAGTCTTCCAACCAGGCGATGGTGTTCAGATCGAGATCGTTGGTGGGTTCATCGAGAATGAGAATATCCGGATTGCCATAGATCGCCTGTGCCAACAGCACGCGCACCTTGTGATTACCGCTCAGCTCGCGCATTAACTTGTAGTGTTCTTCTTCGGCAATGCCCAGGCCGCTCAGCAGGGCAGCGGCATCGCTCACCGCATTCCAGCCGCCCATCTCGGCAAACTCGGCTTCGAGGTGACTCGCTTCAATACCATCGGCTTCGGAAAAATCGGGCTTTTCGTAAATGGCGTCCTTCGCTTTCATCACGTCCCACAATTTTTTGTGGCCCATCATCACGGTATCGATCACCGACACATCATCAAATTCATAGTGGTTTTGGCGAAGCACGGCCATGCGTTTGCCAGGTTCCAGCGCCACCTGGCCGCGGGTAGGGTCAATATCGCCCGACAGGATTTTCAAGAACGTACTCTTACCCGCCCCGTTGGCTCCAATAACACCATAACAGTTGCCGCTGGCGAATTTCAGGTTCACCTCATCGAAGAGTACCCGCTTGCCAAATTGAAGGGAAAGGTTGTTTACGCTGATCATAAGAAGTCTCGAGATGTTAGTATTGAGTATGGAGAGTTGTTAGGTCTAACATCTCAGATCTCAATACTCGCATCGGTTTAAAGCGCGCAAAAGTAAGGAATTTATCAGGCCGGCCGAAGTTGAACGAAAATAGATCTGAAACGTTCAATGAATTCCCGACTGCTGTTGCAGCAGAATTCAAAAAATGCGATGTTGACGCGGGGCCGAATAGAAGATGAAAACGCTGATGATCACTCCGGAGGGACTGGAAAAACTAAAAGCTGAACTGGACCACTTGTGGAGAGTGGAGCGACCCGACACGACCCAGAAAGTGGCGTGGGCCGCCAGCCTGGGCGATCGCTCCGAAAATGCCGATTACCATTATAATAAGAGGCGTCTGCGTGAAATTGACAAGCGCATCCTGTACCTGCGCAAGTGCATCGACAACCTCAAGGTGGTGCCCTACCACCCGCATCAGGAAGGTAAGGTGATGTTCGGGGCGTGGGTCTCTATCGAATCCCGATCGAAATCGGGAGACAAAGTCATGACGAACCGTTTTCGCATCGTGGGCAGCGAAGAACTGATTGGGGCCAAAAACTACATTTCCATGGATTCACCCATGGCGCAGGCGCTGCTAAAAAAAGAAGTGGGGGATGAGGTAGTGGTGAAAACGCCTGCCCACCAGTTTGTGTGGCGCATCACCAAAATTGAGTATCAGAAATAATCCGGGGGAATTGCCTCCGTCACTCCTCCGACCGTATTCCGAAAATGAGCAAATAGCCGATCATCCAAAATTCTCCGATGGTGGCCGGCAGCGTTAGCGCGCCAATCCAGGAATATGTGAGCCCCGCGTAATTTAGAAAGGCGCTGGCCACGTAGCCCACCCCACCCATGATCAACGTGCGGCCTAACCACAAGGGCATTCGCTTGGAATGCACGACTATAAATCCCATCGGTATGAGCCACAAACCAAAGAAGAGACTGCCCACGCCCCATGCATTTTTGATGACGTGAACAAAAACCTGGATCATCATCAGCTTCTCATCCGGCATGGCCGCACCGTTGGCCACATCAATAGCGCCACCCATAGCGATGGCACTCACCATAATGGCGGCTGCGTTCATCGTACCCCAGGCAGCCAACGCCCAGGCACCTGCGGGGTTGATATCTTTAAAAAGCTTGTAGAAATATACCGCAGCCAGCGCCTGCGATAGGATAATGACAAATTCAGCCAACAGCCGCCAGCGGGCCAGCGTTTCCTGCTCTTGCAGGTTGGTAACCGTCCGGGCGATGTCGGTTACATAGATTTGCGGGTGCAGCACCAGAAAGCCGATGACGCCCGAAACGGCCAGCGCCAGATACCAAATTCCCGCTGCGCGGGCTGTACGAAGTGATTCGTTTCTTTGATCCTGCATAATCAAGGCGTTAGTCTACAGACGTTTCATCCACCAAAAGGTTACAGAACGCGGCACAGGCGCAAGCAAACCTTTCACGTAAGCCATCCAAATTTCATTACCTTGCCTCACCCCAAACCGAACCTGAAACCTATGAAAAACTCTCCTTTGATTTGCTTCGTCATTCTTTTGGTTGTTCTCTTGTCCTGCCAATCGGGTGGACCTCCCGCCTCGGCTGAGGAGGCCCGCGAATTGCTCGTGGGCAAAACCTGGCGTGTGGCGGATGCCGGTTTGCTGGAGTCATCCTTCCGCGAGAAAAAAGGCGATCCGTTTGTGCACACCATCACATGGCTGAGCACGGCCACCGAATTGTCACCGGAAAGCCGGGAGATAGTAACGCCTTACCTCGCAGCCACGGTGATGCTGGAGGAAAACAAAAATCCGAATGATCAATCCGGCAATGTGGCACACTTCAGCGGGTTCGGTTTACAAGAAAAGCAGAGTTATTATTTCACCAGCACGCAGGAGGAGAATACCAACGACCGCACGGTGCGACTCTATGTCGTCAGCATTTATCCCGATGAACGCATCGAGAAATTCGCGTTTACCATTCTCGGAGTTAGCGGGAAACGGATTCTGCTGGCAGGCCCGCCCGAAATGCAACCGCGCAACCTCGTGCTGGCGCTGGAGGCGCAGTAGGATAATCGGCTTTCTGCAAATTTTATTGATCGTAAAACGCTACTAATCAACAATTTAAAGTGACTTTGAATAAAATGTACTGTAAATAGTACATTTTTTGATCATTTTTGTACTTTAAATGGTACATAATGGACGTATTGATCAATCGATACCGGAAACTGGTTGAGTCCGCAACTTTTCCGTTTGTCCGAAGTTTGGCGAAGAAAATTCAGTGGCAGTCCCGTGGCATAAGCATCGAGGGGCCACGAGGCGTTGGCAAATCCACCCTCATGCTGCAGTACATCCGGCAACACCTGCCGTTAGAACAGTCTTTGTATGTAACGCTGGATGACTTGTATTTTCGCAAAAACAGTCTGGTCGAGACCACAAACGAATTTTACCGCCTGGGTGGTCGCTACCTCTTTATCGATGAGGTGCACAAGTATGCCGGCTGGCAGACAGAAGTAAAAAACATCTACGACTTTCATCCCGATCTGCAAATTGTTGTTTCGGGTTCCTCCATTCTTGCTCTTCAGCAATCGCCTGCTGATTTGTCGAGGCGGCTGGCCCGGTATTCGCTGCCCGTGCTTTCGTTTCGCGAGTATCTGGCTCTGACCCAGGGAGTGGAGTGGCCGGCTCATACGCTGCCCGATCTGCTCGAAAAGCATGAACAGATTGCGGCCGATATTGTGGCTCGCCATACGTCCGTGCTCGCGCTTTATAGACATTACCAATCCGTGGGGCAGTTTCCGTTCTTCCTCACTTCGGAGGCTGATTATCCTACTCGTATCAGTCAATTGATTAACCTCATTATTGATTATGATTTGCCGGAGGCACGTCCATTGGAGAAAACTTCGTTGGGAAAATTGAAAACCCTGCTTTACATCATCTCCACGGCTGCACCGTTCAAGCCTAACATTCAAAAGCTTGCGGCAGCGTTAGCAACCAACCGCAACCAGGTGCTGGACATGCTGGATATGCTGGACAAGGCACAGCTTATTCGCCTGTTGCGGTCATCTGCGCGTGGTGTCAGTTTGCTGAACAAGCCGGATAAAATCTACCTTCATAACACCAATTTCATACATGCTCTGGCCGAAGATAAACCCAACTCGGGCAACCTGCGCGAAACACTTTTTCTGACCCATACGCGCGATGCCGGGTTACCCGTTACACACTCTTCGCAAACGGACTTCACCGTGTCTTCCAAATACCATTTTGAAATCGGAGGAAAAGGCAAAGCGATGAAACAACTTACAGGCCTATCGCATGCTTTTGTCGTGGCCGATGATATTGAGATCGGGTATCGCCAAAAAATACCCCTTTGGCTCTTCGGATTTTTGTATTGATTGGCCTTTGTTCGCGGACACGTTTACCTTTACGTTATGGCGCGTGATGTCGTATGTTTGGATGTTCACGGGCAAATCATCACGCAACTAAATTAGCCCCACCCTAAAAACATCAAGCCATGTCTACCGTAAGACTTCACCGCGTTTTTACTGCTCCACCCGAGCGCGTGTTCAAAGCTTTCATTCACCCCGATGCCCTGGCCTCTTGGCTTCCACCGTACGGATTTGTGTGCCAGGTACATGCTCTTGACGCCCGCCCAGGGGGCACCTTTAAGATGTCATTTTTGAATTTCTCCACCGGCAACAGTCACTCCTTTGGCGGATCGTATCTGGAGTTTGAACCGGGAAATAAACTCAAATACAATGATCGATTTGATGACCCCCGTCTGCCGGGTGAAATGATTACCACCGTTACGTTCACCGCGGTGTCCTGCGGCACGGAACTTCATATTACACAGGAGGGTATCCCCGAAGTGATTCCGGCTGAGATGTGTTACCTGGGCTGGCAGGAGTCGCTGGAGAAGTTAAAAAAGCTGGTGGAGCCCAACATCCCGGACGCGTGAGGCCAAAACTCAAATTACAAGTATCACTAATCCAATATCCAACATCCAGGATCCAGGATCCAGCATCCAGTATCCAACCCCCCAGCGGTATGTGCTTTCATAAGTCATTTGCCAAATCCGAACAAGATCTGCTCGACCATTACCAGGCCTCGTTCGACAGCATCCGCAGCGAGCTGGACGTGATGACGGAAAAATTCCAAACTCTGCTGGCCCGCGATGGTCGCCTTAACGAACTCACGCCTGCGCGCCCCGATGCGCTCTTCGAAGTGCTCACGCAATATTCACGGAAGGACGCCCTGCCCGCCCACTTCACCAAGCCCGAGCTGGCCGAGATGAAGTACTACCTCAAAACCATCAGTGCCTTTCACCACCAGGGGTTGTACCGCTACTACGAAAACGGATTCGACTACCTGCCCATGCCTATACTCACGGCAGGCGACCCCACCCAATTTAAATTCTTTCGCTGGGGCCTCATCCCGTTTTTTATGAACGACCCCGACAAAGCCCTGCAACTGCGCGCGCACACGCTCAACGCCATTTCCGAAGAAATGCACGACAAGCCCTCGTACCGCGATGCCCTCAAAAATGGGCAGCGCTGCCTCATACCGGTCACCGGTTTTTTTGAATGGCGCTGGTTGGACGAGCAGGGCACCGTGAAAATTCCCTACTTCATCACCTTTCGCGATCAACAGATTCGCTCTATGGCCGGCCTCTACAGCCGCTGGAAAGACCCGCGCACCAGCCAGTACTACTACAGCTACACGGTGCTCACCACGCGGGCCAACAGCATTTTGGAATACGTGCACAACCACAAGCAGCGCATGCCCGTGTTCATCGACCGTCAAGACGAAGCCGCCTGGCTCAGCCGCGATCTCTCGGCAAAAGATGCACTTGAACTTTGCCGGCCCTCACAGGATGCTGCCATGCGTGCCTACACCATAAGCAAGTTGCTCACCACGCGCCACATCAACACCAACGTGCCGCACGTGCTGGAGCCCATGAACTACAACCGCGCCATTGCTGAGGCCAATGCGTTTCTGGAAAAAGGGGAGAAGAAGAAAGCACTCGAAGCCTTCAAGCAGGCCGTGGCCGGGGAAAAGATCAAGTTGGACGATCTTGTTCGCGCGGCTGCCCAAGATATTAAGCCCGAGTTGGCGTTGGCGTGACGCACGAATGGCCGGAACATCCGGCCAAAGCCACCGGGGACGCGCCATGGCGAGGAACCGAAGGTGACGAAGCCATTCAAAAGATGAAAGCCATGTTTGACCAAATAATGTGAACGACTCAGGCGGTAAGTGATCGGCTTTGTAACAAATCTGGGAGCCGACAACATCACTCCGCCCGCAACGACTCCACCGGGTTGCGGCCAGCGGCTTTTAATGCCTGTGTGCCTACCGTTAGCAGTGCGACTGCGCCCACCACAACTGCGGCTACCGCCAAGACTACTACGGAGACATGAATCCGGTAGGAGAAATCAGCTAGCCAGCGTTCCATGGCCCAGTAGCCTGCCGGTGCCGCCACCACCAGCGCCACGGCCAGGAGTTTTATGAACTGGCCCGTGAGTAACGCCACAAGATTTTTTGCCGATGCGCCCAGTATTTTTCGAATGCCGATTTCCTTGGTTCGTTGCTCAATCGTGAGCAGCGAAATGCCGAATAGACCCAGCGTGGTAATCAAGATTGAAATGACCGAAAACGTAATGAAGAGTTTGCCAAACCGCTCATCGGCCTCGTAGTGTGCCTGAATTTGGCTATCCAGAAACGCAAAGTCGAACGGATACCGATCATCGATCTGTTTCCATGTTTGCTGAAGTGCAGCCAGCAGTGCCGCACCATTTTCACTGGATACTTTCAACGACACCGAAGTAATACCGAGAACGGCATGAGTTGCATTGTGTTCGGGGTTACGCAATCGGATCACCAGTGGTTCGATTTTAGAACGAAACGATTGGAAATGGAAATCCCGTACCACACCAATCACCTGGCTGTCCGTAAACGCGCGTAGGGTGGGATCAAAATATTGCACTCGTTTGCCGATGGCATCCTCCTGGCGCCAGCCGTAGGCGTGCAAAAACGATTCATTTACAATGATGCCGTACCGGCTATCGGCTTCGCGGTTTTCAGTATCGAACGCCCGGCCCTTTACCAGTGCAATGTTCATCAGACCAAGGTAACTTTCATCAACAAAAAGGGTGCTGGTGCCAATGCCCATGTCGGCCCCGGTAGGACTGCTGGCCGCGGGAAGTTGATACGGCCAGCCGGGAAACTCGCGACCCGGTACAGCGCCCGAAGCCGCTACCTGCAAAACACCGGGTTGCTGCCGCAGTTGCTCCACAACGGTAGCATAGTGCTGTTGCAACACCGAGTTGTTGATGTTGATCACGATTACATGATCTTTATCAAAACCCAGATTTTTGGATTGAATGTAGTTCAACTGTTGCCAGATGGTGAGCGTGGCGATGAGCAAGGTGATGGCGATGGCGAATTGTGCCACGAGCAGCACACTGCGGAGTTTGGCACCCTGTAAAAATTTCAGACTGGAAGCGTCCTTTAGCACAATGGCCGGCAGCACTCCGGAAAGGAGAAGGGCAGGGTAGGCGCTGGCCAACAAGCCCGCGAGCAAAATAGCCGCAGCCAACAGCGGCAGAAACTCAACAAAGTTGGGGTTAATGGTTTTCTGTGTAAACGCATTAAATGCCGGCAATGCCAACTGCGTAACGGCCAGCGCCACGAGGGCAGCCACCACCAGTAGCGACAGCGACTCCAGAAGAAATTGCGTGAACACTTGTTTCCGCTGCGCACCCAACACTTTTCGGATGCCCACTTCTTTACCCCGCTTGATGCTGCGCGCCAGCGAGATGTTGATGAAGTTGATAAGGCCCACGGTTAACACCAGCACGGCCGTGAAGCCCAGAATGTACACCACCTGTCGGTTGCCATTTGCTTCAATCTCTTCGCCATAGTGCGAATCGAGGTGAATGGACCGGATCGGTTGCAAGAGCATGCGCTGCGCCAGGTCGGTGCCCCAGGCCTGGTGGTGTTTGGCGTTCAGCTTCTCAAAAGCAACAGCTACCGTGTGGGGTGATGCGCCCGCACGCAACAGGAAGTAGGAGTACACCCCCACATTGCCCTGATACACCATGTTGTCGCGGTAAGGCAGCAGCAGGTCAAAATGAAAGTGCATGTTGGAAGGAAGATCGCGCAACACTCCGTTCACGGTGTAGGTACTTCGACTGGTATCGCCATCAAGCGTAAACGCGATGGTTTTGCCAATGGGATCATCCGATCCGAAGTAACGCGTGGCGGCCTGTTGTGTGAGCAACACCGAATGTTGATCCGCGAAGGAATTGCTTCCCCTTACCAGCGGAAGAGGAAAGAGTGCGAAAAAGGAGGGATCAGCAAAAAGTACATTCTGTTCTTCGGTGGTCTGTTCTTCAGCCTGCACCAGCCCGTTTACAAACAAAAGCCGGGAGACGTTTTCCACCTCCGGAATTTCGTTCATCATGTGCACGGGCATTTGGGGCATCCCTTTAAGCCACGGTTCGTTTTCCGGTGCCGTACTCACCGCCCGGTAAAGGCGGTCGGCATGAGGCGAGTGATCATAGGTAAGTTCATCGGCAACAAAAAGTGAGATGAGCAGGAAGCAGGTAAATCCAACCACCAACCCGAAGAGGTTAATAAACGTGTGCATTTTGCTCTTCGCCAAAAATCGCAACGCCAGCGTGTAGTAGTTGTGCAGCATGTTAGTGCTAGTCGCCAATCATTATGCCAAGTGACGCAAACTGATTGAATGGTTGAATTTAGCGCATTTTGAGGTATAGACTGTTACTAATCCGAACGGTGGTGTTCGGATTCAGACACTTTTTAGGCAGGTGCTGGCTAAACAGCAAAATGACAATTTTTGTTATCTAAATGTAAATGATACTTGACTTTATGTAATACATACACTTACATTTGATTCAACAAATCAACAAGCCATGGAAAAATCAAAAAAGCATCTGTCGGATCGGGTTCCGGTGTATGCGTGCATTTGGGCGGGGAGCTACATCGGTAGTTTGGGGGCGATGAAAACGCTCGAATTATCACCTGCGGTGGGCATCATGCTTACCCTCGTGCCGGCCATTGCCTTCGCCCTCTTTCTTTACAAGTTCTACCGCAGCTTGTATTTCATGGACGAGGTACAGATTAAAATCCAGATGGAGGCCGTAGTGGTGGCCTTCGCACTGGCGTTGTTCACCATCATGACGCTGGGCCTGATTGATCTGGCCGTTGAACTCCAGCCGGACGATTGGTCGTACCGTTTTTTAGTGCCACTCTTTGTGGCGTACTATTTCATCGGACTGTTCATCTCGAAACGCAAATACCACATCGGCCATGAAGAACACGATTAAGGTAGAGCGCGCCAAAAAGAACTGGACGCAGGCCGAGCTCGCAGAAAAGATTGGCGTTTCACGGCAAGCCATCAATGCCATTGAAGCGGGTAAATTTGTTCCGTCAACGGTGCTGGCGCTTCGCATGGCCAAAGAGTTCGGTACCCCGGTGGAACTTATCTTTCAATTGGAGGAAGGGGATTGGGTATGAGGTCGGCACGATTCACCAATCGTTATCTTATTTGATGGCGTAGACCTCATAACTCACTCCGCCCTGAATCAGTTTGCCGATTCCTACGGCAACGAGGTGATTCAGCCACTGGTACTTTTTCGAACTCGTTTCGAACACGGGCGTTATTCGCCAGTAGGTGGTGCCGTCCGGGTGGTTGCGTACAATGCCGGTATAGGTACTGGAAATCAATTGTCCGTCATCGGTTTCCAAGAGCAGTTTCACATCCAGTTTGGTGGTGATGGAATCCAGCCGTAAAACCCAATCACCACCCACGGGCCGAACTTTGCCATTCAACTTCGGACCCGTAAACGTTCCGCCCCTCACGGTGTAAACCACTCGTTTGCCAAGCGGAGTCTGGCCCAGGTCGATTCCGGGTTCCAGCAGAAGATCTATTTTGTAGAGCAGTTCGCTCTCCAACTTTTGCGCTTTCGCGGGATTAACCGCCAGAACGATTGCCATCAGCGATGCAGCCAGAATGAGTTTAGAAGTGGCGGTCATAGGTGTGATTTAACGGGCCGTTTTACATGTGTGTAACGAAAGGTCGCGGAATGTTAAGCGAAATGCAAGAGAAGTTTCCGAACCTTCTCATCATCGGCTTGATGTTTTGAAAGCACTCGATCTGGAAGGAAGCGAAGTAGAACACAACTGCGTGGAAAACATCATCTGCGATTTCGTGCTCTCCGGCCAGACCCAAAACCTCAAAACCGACTGTGCGGGCACGATCGGGTTTGGGGAGTACAGGGTGAGGTGAGGCTTTCACGCAGGGAAAAATACACTACGCAGCGGCATTTATGGGCAGGCTTTAGCCGGCTGGCTAATCCTGATACTAAAGAAATCCAGGTGTTCGTTATGGATTTGGTGCACCCAGCGCATCTTCGATTCAGTTACTTTTTGTAAGCCTTTGCATTAGAACCATAACACATAACGCAAAACGCATATGAAACGCTATCGTTTAGTTCTGCTGTGCCTTATCCCGGTGTTGGCCATGGGCCAGAGTGGCGAATTCAAAATCTACAACAACGGTTTGATCTATGATGAGGCCACCATGGCCCGGCTGGGGTCTATTGTAGATTCACTCAACCTCAAATTCAAATCCTGCGATTTAGCGCATCCCTATTATTCGTTTGAACAGGGCATGGCCATGCGCGTTAACGTGTCTGACAAAGAGATGCGCAGGCTGATTGAAAGTGGTGTTTCATGGGGTGATTTTGAGAAGCGATATCCCAACCGCGTGCAGGAGCAACTGTGGATAACCAAAACACGCTTTACCGATTGGCAGAACAAACCCATCCTGGAATACAGCGGCCTGCCGTATGGCTACAACAGCGAGCCGGCCATCCGGCTGGACGATACACCCCGCCATAACAAGACTTCGGGCTGGGTGATCAGCCCCGAAGGCGAAATGGCTTTCTACTTTTCCAAACTGGAGCGGTTCACATTACCGTTCGAGTACGCGCGGTTGGTGCAATACGTGGATTGCATGATCGACACCACAGCCGAAATCTACTTTCCGCAGGCAAAAGCAGTGGTTTATCAACGGCTCGAGGCGGGCAACGGCCCGGGTGATTTTATGACGTGGGCCAATAGCTATCCCGGTAAACCCAAAGAGTTGAATTACAAACGCAGCCGAGATGCTGATTTTGAGCGGTACTATGATCAATACGCCACGTGGGATAGTTTGCGCAGAGCCTATGTAGAGGAGCAACTGAAAACGTCTCCCGAGCGCAGAAGCCAGTTGGCAGCGGCTGTTGACGAATGCATCAGAACCGGCAACTCCGACCGCGAGTTTGAAAGTTACGTGGCCCGGTATGTATCGCCTGCGAAGGCGCTGCAATTAAAGCGCAGCCGCAAGGTATTGGGTAACTGCAGTATGGACATGAGTCCGCGCTACCATGCCATGGAGATCTGTAAACTGGCGGCCGAAACGGCTCAGTGGGATATCTTTCTTCGTTCGCACCTGGATATCATGAACGATCGCTTCGAACGTATAACTGATGGCAGCTATGCGTGGGATGAGCGAAAAACCTACCTGCGGGAACTGGAAGAGTTAGGTATACCCGCGATTGACTTGTTGCTGGGCACCAGCTTGCGGGTGGCCAACGTGAGTGACAAGCATTACTGGAGTTCGATTGGGCGTACGGGGCGCGCCTTAGTTGATGCCCAAGATAAAGAGGCACTGGAGCAACGGTTAACCCGTATGATCCAGGACAGCCACCTGGATCCGTATAACCGCCTGCTCATGGCGTATTTGTTCGCCAACTATGTTGGCCATCTGGATGATGAAGTCCAACGCGAAGCCAGCACCCAACGGCTCGAAACTGCGGTAGCCGCCTTGCCGGACTACATACGAACCGTGTGGAAGAAGGAGTAGCGCACGATACAGACCGGGCAGGCTTTGGCTCCGATGGCGATTGGGAGGAGAGGGAAGTGCGGCCCTGACAATTGGTGCGGCTGCATGTGATCTAAAATGCAGTTTCTGATTGTCGGATTAGGAACCTTGTGCTCAATAAATAGATGTTTATTAAAATACCTTGGTATTCTTTGCGCCATCAGAGCGTCAAGCCTGTGACCTCTCATCCGCAATTGTTTTCCGGGATTTCCTAAGAAGTCATACGGATCTGTTATAAAGAGAAGCTTTATCTCCTCAAAATGAAAATCAGGAGAATGAAAGTATTGGCCAAATCTAGTCGACATAAAATCACCTAGACAATTTGTGAATTTTTCCACTATATTATCAATAGTGAAGTGGCCAGGGCTATTAATGTCTTTCAACTCTACAATAAAAATCTTATAGCTGGTATCAGAACATTGAAGTATAACTAAGCAATCAGGGCTGGGCTTAGGTGATGCTACCAAAGCGTTATAAAATCTATCAACTTTTATGATCAATAAGTTGTCTGCTTGGATTGAGGCATCAATATTTATGCTAATCCCATTTTCGCTACAACTAACATCAATGAATTGAGAGATAGTAGGATCATTGCGAAGAAGCTGAAGCAGCATCTTTATTTAGTTTTTCGTAAATCCTAATTCTCTCTTCGTAAAGCTGCTCAGCAACGTCAGCGAAATTTTGATCCTCTATTCCATCTCTATCGGGCTTCATTGCGAGCTTATCAACAATACTACCGTTTTCAGTCATTTTCATTAGATAAGAGCCTACATTGTTATGATCTACATTACCCTCAAGGATAAGGTTACTAAGCTTATTGAACATATAATTGCTATGCGAGGTGATGATTATTTTAACATTACTCTCAATCAACTTGCAAAATAGTTCAGTGAGCTTCACCTGAATTGCAGGGTGGAGGTGTGCTTCGGGTTCCTCAATAAACAATACATTATATGGTTTTTTTCCTCTTGATTCTTGGATTATATAAGGGCTATCAACTTCGCTAGAGATAATATACTTCAAGTATGCAACAATTGGCGCAATCTCTGAGATCATCGATGATGTGAATGATAGATCCAGCTCAACCTTGATATCAGATGGGGAAAACACAATTTTCTTGGTGTCTTTATTGAAAAGAACTTCTCCTTTAAGTATTTCCTTTTCAATTTCTTTAATTATTTCATTGAACTCTTTCGATTTCCGGTTGCTTATATTTGCGAGATACAAGAAATAATCTGAAACTGGCTCAGATATATTAGGGAGTTCAATTTTGGTGGATAGGAAGCTTCTACTTTTTGACAATTCTGCAATCACCGCACTGAATGTACTTAAAGCTTGATACAGACCTGACCGCGAAGCTGGCAAAAAATAAATTTGATTTGCAACTTGAGTTATTTCTCTCCTGATACCATTGTAAAGTTTGCCAAACAGAATATCCAGCAGCGACAAATCCCTACTTCTATCATCTTTAGCTTTCGTGTTGAAATAAACTGTAATTCTTTCCTTAGCAAAATTTAATCTTCTGTTAGTATGAATTTTTTTTACAATAACAGGAATATTAACCTTTAGATTTTCAATAAGTAGTCCATTGTCCTTAGATGTTAGAGAGAAGCTAAAGTCTTCAAACACTAATACTATTGAAAATTTTTCATCTGAATACTTATTTGACAAATTTTCAATCGATGAGAAGGAATTCTTAAATGACTTTTCCAGTTCTTGAACAATTGCTTGGTTAAGAATTGTTTTAAAAATTCGCTCAACTTCACTCGTTACATCAATTTCTTCCTGAACAGAGCTCTTAATTTTGCCTATTAACTTTTCTTGAATACTATCAATTTGCGCCATCAAATTTCTGTCGCCACGTAAGAAAGTCGATTGGTCAACAGGAAAACCATGCAACCTCCTCCGGAGGTAGTAATAATCTAGTTCAATTGGACTTGACCGCAATCTTGTAAGATTCTTCAGAATTAAGTAGATGGCAGTAATAGCGTATGATTTACCAATATTGTTTTGGCCGAAGATTATATTGAAGTCTTTCGATAGGTCGAAGTCAAATGTTGAGATAGGACCGAGGTTCTTTATTTCAATTTTCATGCAAAATCTTTCTTCTGTTGCTAGAGGCATTAAAACTCAATATTAGGAAATTTACTTTGTATTGGGGACTGGTCCCCGCCTAAGCAAGGTGGCTTGTTCGCGTCTGGGCGGAAACATATTTTCCGGCTTTATGTTTTTAGTTCTTTTTGAATTCCAGCCTGCCAAGAGTTAAGTGAACAGTGAAAAAATTACGGTGTTGCGCAAAGAGGGTCCTTCCCGCGTGTTTGCCGGGCAAAACTTTCGCCCGGGATTGGCCAGACCTACTGCTTTCTCCGCGGGGGAAATTCTTTCAATGCCAGCTCTATGCCCTGGCGAATGTTTTCTTCGGAGAGGTCGGGCGTGGGTTCCAGGTAGCCGTGCACACTGCTCTGCCAGACCACGGCACCAAGCTGGCGGTCGGCCAGGTGCAACGTCAGCGTGCCGCTGAGTAACGTTACTTCGCGCGTCTTCGGGAAACCCATGGAGTACACCACGTCTTCACTCTGGTTTTCGGTAACCAGCATTTTTTCGTCCTGCATGCTCACCTGGAAGCCCACCATCAGGTCGGGGTTCTGGTCGGAGTAGCGCAACCCTTTTTTCTCTAGTACACTTACAAGTGCGGACTTCACGTGCTCGCGCACGGCCGCATCCTGTAAATAGGCGGGGCCTTTCACTTCAAATTCGCAGCCTTTGAGCCAGCAAAAGGTTTGGTACCGGCTGAAATCTACGGTAGGATCGTAGGCCCGTTGCACACGGGCGGAGGTGCAGCCCAGCAGCAGGGCGAAGGCAAGTAACCACCACCCGCGCGAAACCACGCGGCTATGGCCGTTACGGAAATGGCTAAAACGGATCAGGGCACCGGATAACGTTTTCATGCCGGCAAGGTAGCCCCGCGGGCGGGGCCCCGGCAATGACGTTGGTCAGGTTCTTCAGGCCAGTTCGCGCAGGTCTACGGGCACCACGCGGCTTACGCCTTTCTCCACCATGGTGATACCGTAAATGACATCGGTGCTCGTCATGGTGCGCTTGTTGTGCGTAACAATGATGAACTGCGAGTCGCGGCTGAAGGTGCGGATGATGTTGTTGAACTTGTCAATGTTGGCATCATCCAGCGGGGCATCCACTTCATCGAAAATACAGAAGGGGGCCGGCTTCAATAAATACATGGCAAACAGCAGGGCGGTGGCCGTCAGGGTTTTCTCCCCACCGGAAAGCTGGTTGATCGTGAGCGGCCGCTTGCCTTTGGGCTTGGCGATGATGTCGATGTCAGACTCCAGCGGCCTGGACGGATCGATGAGCTTCAGGTCGCAGATGTCGCCATCGGTGAAGAGCGACTGAAACACGTTGATGAAGTGTTCTTTGATCTTCATGAACGCGTCCATGAACGTTTGGCTGGCCACCTGCTCAATTTCGGCAATGGTGCTGAAGAGCGATTCTTTGGCCTTGAGCAAATCATCCTTCTGCGCGTTGATAAAGTCGTTGCGCTGTTTGATTTCCGTATAGGCTTCCATGGCCATGGGGTTGATGGGCCCCATGTTGTCCAGCCGCTCGCGGATGCGCTGCACCTGCTCGCGCAGTTTTTCTTCGTCTGCCTGGGCCAGTGCCTCGGTTTCTTCGGGCGTAGCCTGGCCGGTAACGGCATCCAGGTCGATGTTGAACTCTACGTTGAGGCGCTCCTTCACCGAGTTGAGTTGCAGCTTGCTCTCGTTGAGCTGGTTCTGCAACTCCATCAGCACGGAGTCAATGTTCTGGCGCTGGTGGCTGATCTCGCGCAGATCCTTTTCGAACTGATCGATTTCGCCCCGGCCGCTGTAATATTCTTTCTCCGCTTCGCTCAGGCCTTTCTCCAGTTCGTCCTTTTCGGCATACAGGCCCACCAGGTCGTTATCCTGGCTGGCAGCCGACTCGGAGGTAACGCGTATTTCGTCTTCGTTGCGCGCCAGCTCTTCGGAGTTGGTGGCAATGCGCTGCGTGCTTTGTTCCAGTGATTCCTGCTTGAAGCGAATCTCTTGGTCGATGCTCTTGACGCGGTTTTCCTGCTGGTGGAAGAAGATGTTCTGCTCGTTGTACGCGGCTGACTTCTGGCCGAGGATGTCGCTCTGGCTGTTGTAGTCGAGGTTGATGGCGTTGAGTTTTTCTTCCTGCGTATGCACATCGTGCAGGGCCAGTTGCGCTTTGGGCTTCAGGTCGTCCAGTTCGCGCAGCAGCGCGTCTACTTTCTCTAAAATGTCTTCCTTGCGCAGGTCGGCTGTGCTCAGCATTTGCGAGAACTGCTCCTTCTTGGTTTTGATGGAGATGTACTCGTCATTCACCTGGCGGATGGCGCTCTGGGCTTCGTCAATCTGTTGCTTGAGCGTGTGGTTGCGCAGGCGCTCCAGCTCGCGCTGGCGGTCCACCAGCGAGTGGCGGATGGTGTCCAGCTTGTGCGAGAGTTCTTTAATCTCTTTGTCGAGCTTCTCCAGATTTTTGGCCCGCCCGATTTTCTTGCCTTCGAAGAGGCCCACAGAGCCGCCCGAAACGCTGAACTTTCTGCGCGTGACGTTGCCGCTCTTGGTGATGAAGATGTTGTCGTCACCGGCCGGAATTTGCTTTACATCGCCATCGAACACGTACACGCGGTCTAGGATGTAGGCCATGAGTTTGGTGTAGCGCGGGTCGAACTCGATGATTTGCGTAGCCGGGAAGGCGTTGGGGTACATCTGGATGTTCGAAGGCTGAAACTTTTCGAAGGAATCCAGGATGAAGAAGTTAGCCTTGCCCTTGCTGGCTTCGCTCAGGATGTTGATGGCCTGGTACGCCTCAGCTTCGTGATCAACAATGTAGTAGTTGAGGAAGGGCTCCAGGTAATTTTCAATCGCCACGCGGTATTCTTCGCTGGTGGAGATGATGTCGGACAGGAGGGGAGCGTTTTTCGTCCACTCCACGTTCTTTTTCAAAAACTTGATGGCTTCGGGGAAGCCTTCCAGGTTTTCGACCAGCGACTTGGTGAGCTGAAACTCGTTCTGGCGCGCATCAAGTTTACGGCCGGTTTCGGTCAGCTCCTCGCGTATCATATCAATCGTCTTTTCGATGGACGCGATGCGCGCGGTGGTTTCTTCTTCTTCGTGCTTGAGTTTTTCCAGGTAGGCGTTCTTCTCGCCAATTTCCTGCTGCAGCACCACCAGTTTCTTTTCGAACTCGGCCAGGCTTTCGCTCTGCTGGTTGGTGTCGCTGGCGGTGCGCTCCAGTTCCTGGCGGAAGGAGGCAACCTGAATTTCGCGGATTTCTACGGCCTTGTTGATCTGGAAGGATTCTTCCTGACGGGCGCGCAGCAACTGGCGCAGCGCATCGGCCTCTCCCTGCAAGGTGTAGGTGGTGGCTTTCTGGCCCTCGTAGTCGAGGCGCAGGGCTTCCACTTTGGCGGCAATGTCATCCAGTATTTGCTGGGCCGAGCTGCGTTCGGCTTCCAGGCTTTGAATACTGAAGCGGGCGCGCTCGTTGCTTTTCTTGTCCTGGTCGATCTGGTCGCGCAGGTTGTTCACGCGGTCGTTGAGGAAGCGCAGGCGCTCGTTCTTCAGTTGCTTCTCGCTCTCAAACTGGCGGATTTTTGATACGTGATCGTTGATGGTCTTCTGCCGGGTGGAGAGGGTTTTCTCCTTCAGCAGTAACTCGGCCTTGGCCTTTTCGATGGCTGCTTCGTGGTCGGCCACCTGGGCCGTGAGCTGGGTCTTGCGGTCGTTCTCGCTTTCAACCTGCTTTTGAATGGTCGAAAATGTTTCTTTCTGCTTGTGCACCACCACCTTGGCCAGTTGAATGCTTTTCTCTTTGTATTCTTCCTTGATGCGGTAGTAGGTCTCGGTCTGCTTGGCCTGCTTTTCCAGGCTCTTCATGTTTTTCTCAATCTCGAAGAGCAGATCTTCCACGCGTTCCAGGTCGGCATCGGTGTCTTCGAGCTTGCGCAAGGTTTCTTTCTTGCGCTTTTTGAATTTGGAAATGCCGGCTGCCTCTTCGAACAAACTCCTGCGGCTGTTGTCGCGGTCGTTTAATAAATCATCCACCATGCCCAGTTCAATGATAGCGTAGCTGTTGGAGGCCACACCGGTATCGAGGAACAGGTTGGTGATGTCTTTGAGGCGGCACTCGACACCGTTTAACAGATATTCGCTTTCGCCCGAGCGGTAAAGCCTGCGGGTGATGGTAACCTGCGCGTATTCGGTGGGCAGTAAATTCTTGGTGTTGTTGATGGTGAGCGATACTTCGGCCATTTGCTGGGCCGGGCGGCCACTGGTGCCGTTGAAGATCACGTTCTCCATTTTCTCGGAACGTAGCGCACTGGTCTTTTGCTCACCCAATACCCAGCGTATGGAATCGACTACGTTCGACTTGCCACAGCCGTTGGGTCCAACAATGCCGGTAATCCCCTCGTCAAAATTGATAATGACCTTGTCCGCAAAGCTTTTGAAGCCTTTGATCTCCAGTTTCGATAATTGCATGTTCGCCTGAGTAGTAGTGGTTGTCTGGTTTGGGGTTTTCGCAACGAAATCCTCAAAACAAAGTCGGCAAAGATAAACGGGCAGGGTACATTTGAAAAGCCAACTGTGCGCAATTCATCCACAAAATGATCAACCGGCAAGTCCGGTAATTTTGTACCTTTCGGCCGATGGATTCAATCTGGATTTACATCATCATCGCGGTGATTTCGTGGTTGGTGCAGGCCAACAACAAGCGCAAGAAGCAGCAGGAGGAGGAGCGCAGGCAGCGCCAGGAGCCTACGTATGAGCCTGATTCTCCGAGTGGTAAACCAATGACCTTCGAGGAGTTATTGCGCGAAATTCAGGCTAGCAAGGCACCGGCACCGCCCGAGCCCCCGGCCCCCCAGCCCAAACCTGTGCTGGCCGATACCTGGCAGGAAGTAGACTATGACGATGAAATCGAGGAGGAGATCAAACCGGTGGAGCCGGCCAAACCCCTCGAGCGGGCAGACTACACCTACCAGAACCAGGACGCCATCTACGATGTGTACGAAAAGGCCAAAGCCGATGCGTTTCAGCGGGCTTCTCTGGAAGAAACCATGAAGGTGGAGGACACCGTGGTGCGTTTCGGTCAGTTTAAAGCCTACGAAAAAAAGAAGGCGGCCACGCCAGCCCTGGATATCCTCAAGGAACTGCGCCAACCGCAGGGTGCAAAAAAGGCCGTGATCCTCAGCGAGATTTTGAGCCGGAGATTTTAACCGCGCTCAGGCAAGTCCGGAGAGGAATTTCAACGTATCCACACCATCAGCATAGTCCGTGAGCCCAGGGCACTGGGCCTCGCCAAACGGAAAGCTTCCGTTGTACCAACCGCGTGCGCTCACCACGCACTGTATTTTTTCTGCCACGGCTTCCAGTTTACTCTTCAAATCGGCCTGGTCGGCATAACGCTCAACATACAGCACCGAGATGGGCGACACCAGGGCGGTGCTTTCCATTAAAATGCTAAAACCGGTATCCAGGAAGGGTTGCTGATTAACCAGCAGGATGGCCTTTTGGTATTCGTAGTTGTTGGCCCACTTGTGGTGATGGGCAATGGATTCGTAGGCATGCCACGCAGGCGGCAAGGTGCGCAAGTCAAATTCTTCGGGCACAAAAATCTTGGACACGTTGCGGCAGCCCAGCCCGAAGTAGCTGAAGATGTCGTCACCCAGGCGGGCGAGTTCTTCGGTCGTTTCGCTGCCTTGTACCACGCCCACGGCCGTCCGGTTCTTGCGAATGATGTGGGGCTTGGTGCGGAAGTAGTATTCGAAATAGCGGGCCGTATTGTCGCTGCCCGTGGCGATCACGGCATCTACGTCATTCAATCGCTCCACCAGGTGAATGCGCTGGGCCCACCGCGCATCCAGGTCGGTGAGTTGGGCGATGATCCACTTCATCAGCGCGCTGTCCTGTGTGCTGAGTTTGGCCGCCAGGTGGTGGCCGCTGATGAGTACGGAAAGCAAATCGTGAAAACCCACCAGCGGAATGTTGCCGGCCATCACCACGCCCACAAGCCTGGGGCGTGCCGGTTCGGGCCAGGCACCGGCCCAACGTTGCAAGGCGGTGGGCTCAAGGTATTTTTGAATGCCGGCCAGGGCCAGGCTCACCGAAGCACCGGTGAACCACGCGTTCTCATTGGCGGCCAGCCCCTGGAGCTGTTGACGGGTATCGGCCGGCAGTTGCCGGAGGCGCTCCCCCAGAGCAGAAAAACTTTGAATGCGATCAGCCAGCAGCATTTTGGTAAACTTTTGTTGAACCACCGCTGTTTGATACCTGAGCTTTTCGGTGGTATTTTTGCCGCGAAGTTATCAGGATTAAGACGTTGCGTAGCCTATGGCGATCAAAATAACAGACGAGTGTATCAACTGCGGAGCCTGCGAGCCGGAATGCCCCAATACGGCCATCTATGAAGGCGGCCGCGACTGGAACTGGGCGGGCGGCACGGCCCTGACCGAAGTTGAACTGGAGGACGGAACCAGGCTGGATGCAAAGGCGGCTCAGGCCCCGGTGTCCAACGAGTTTTATTATATCGTAACCGGCAAGTGCACCGAGTGCACGGGCTTCCACGAAGAGCCGCAGTGCGCGGCTGTGTGCCCGGTCGATTGCTGCGTGCCCGACCCCGACAACGTAGAAACCAAGGAAGAACTGCAGGCGAAAAAAGCCTGGCTGCATAACGAACAGTTGCAGTCGTGATTTAATGAATTAAGATTTGAGAATTTAGATTTGAGATTTGAGAATTTTAGATTTTAGATTTCAGATTTCAGATTTCTTGTTCTGAGTTCTAGATCGGCACTTAAATCGTAAATCTTAAATCGCAAATCTTAAATTTTAAATCGTAAATCCTCCTACCTCATCCGCGCCCGTTTAATCAGATAGGATTGCAGCACCGCTACATAATCTTCGCGGGCATGCACGGGAATGAAATCAATTTTAAGTTGTGTGCACCGCAGCTTCAGCGACTGGTGAAACGTGCTGAGTTGACTGACAAACTGTTCGCGGATTTCGGTTGGGTTTAACTTCAGGCGTTCGCCACTTTCCAGGTCAATAAACTCGTGGGGCCGGTCGGTGAAGTTGAAGTTCTTCTCGGTATCATGATCGGTGACATGAAACAGCAGCACCTCGTGCCGGTTGTGCTTGAGGTGTTGCAGGGCTTTGAAGAGTTCATCGGTATTCTCCGACTGATCGAACATATCACTGAAGATGATGATGAGCGATCTGCGGTGGGTTTTCTCGGCAATTTCGTGCAGCACGTTGGCCACGTTGGTCGGCCGCAGGTGTTGGGCGCCCCGCTGCACCCGGTTTTCCAGGATCTTAAAGATTTTATCCAGGTGGGTGGCGGCCGATTTGATGGGCGTGTACTCCTCGATGGTGTCGGAAAACCAGCAGACCCCAACGGCATCGCGCTGCTTGTGCAACAGGTAGGCCAGTGCCCCGGCCGCCTGCACGCTGAAGCGCAGCTTGGCGAGTGTCTCTTTCGGATAATACATCGAAGGTGAACCATCGACTACCAGCAGGCAGCGCAGGTTGGTTTCCTCCTCGAACTGCTTGGTGTACAGCCGGTCGGTGCGGGCATATACTTTCCAGTCGATGTAGCGGGTGCTTTGGCCTTCATTGTAGAGCCGGTGTTCGGCAAACTCTACCGAAAACCCATGGTAGGGCGACTTGTGCAGTCCGGTAATAAAGCCTTCCACCAACTGGCGGGCCAGCAGTTCGAGCGTGCCGGTTTGGCGAAGGTCATTGAGGGCAGCCATGCGCCTGCAAAATGGTAAAAAGCCGGTTCAGTTGTTGGGTGGAAGCGTTCTAAACAGGGGGTATTTCGCCAAAATTTTAGGGGTCGATTTGGAATCAACAATCAAAATACTACCTTCGAAATCACCTATACCTAACAAACACCTAAACCTAAACCTCTAAGTACGTGGAAGAGCAAAAAAACGGGAGGGATGAGATTTATTCCTCCAAAGTGAAGGCAGGCAAACGCACGTATTTCTTCGATGTAAAGTCAACCCGCTCGAACGACTATTACGTGACGATTACGGAAAGTAAAAAGCGCTACAACAAGGATGACGAAGGGTTCGTGTACGAGAAGCACAAGATCTTCCTCTATAAGGAGGATTTCCACAAGTTTGTGGAGGCTTTGAACAACACCGTCAACCACGTGAAAAACGACCTGATGCCCGGAGTTGATTTTTCGCAGTTTGAGCACCCGCGCGAGGAAATGGCCGAAGAGGCTAAATCCCCTGCCGATGCCTCCGAACTGAAGTGGGATTAACGCCCAGGCAACGATACTCTCTACCTAAACCTTTATGAGAGCGACCCTCGCTGGCTTCGGCTGGCGGGGGTTTGTCTTTTTCAGGAACGGCTTTATTCGCGCATACGCTTGGCATTTGTTGTCATCCCCGTACTTTTGCGCCCTGAAATTCGATTATGGGTTTAAAATGCGGTATCGTGGGCCTTCCCAATGTAGGTAAGTCCACCCTTTTCAATGCACTGTCCAACAACAAAGCCGAAGCGGCTAACTTTCCTTTTTGCACTATTGAGCCGAACGTGGGCGTTATTGCTGTGCCCGATGAGCGGCTACGCATATTGGAGCAACTGGTGAACCCCCAGAAGGTGGTGCCCACCACGTTTGAGTTTGTGGACATTGCCGGCCTGGTGAAGGGCGCCAGCAAGGGCGAGGGGCTGGGCAACCAGTTTCTGGCCAACATACGCGAGGTGGATGCGATTGCCCACGTGGTGCGTTGCTTCGAAAACGACAACATCATTCACGTGGATGGCCGCGTAAACCCGGTAGCCGACAAAGAAATCATCGACACCGAGTTGCAGTTGAAAGATCTGGAGTCCGTGGAGAAAAAGATTGCCAAGGTGGAGCGGGCCGCCAAGAGCGGAGACGCCAAGATGAAGAAGGAACTCGCCACCCTGCAGGTGTATCAGCAGGCATTGTTGTCCGGCAAAAACGCACGCTCGGTGCAAATGGATGCCGAAGACAAAAAAGCTATTGAAGATATTCAGCTGCTCACTGACAAACCCGTGATTTATGTGGCCAATGTAGACGAAGCCTCCATTCATACCGGCAACAAGTACGTAGAGGCGTTGAAAGAAAATGTAAAGGCCGAAGGTGCGGATGTCGTGATGGTTTGTGCCGCCATCGAAGCGCAGATTGCCGAACTCGAAACGATGGAAGACCGCCAGGTCTTTTTGGAGGAGTATGGCCTGAAGGAATCCGGCCTGAACAAGCTGGTGCATGCCGCTTACCATATGCTGGATCTGATCACCTACTTCACAGCCGGGGAGAAAGAGGTGAGGGCGTGGACAATCCACCGCGGGTGGCGGGCGCCCCAGGCGGCTGGCGTTATCCACACCGACTTTGAAAAAGGCTTCATCCGAGCTGAAGTCATCAAACTAGCTGATTATCAGAAGTATAAAACCGAGGCAGGATGCCGCGAGGCAGGCAAGCTGGCCGTGGAAGGCAAAGAGTATGTGGTTGAGGATGGGGATATTATGCATTTCCGTTTCAACGTTTAGTCCAGCACTTAAAATTTTCCTTTCGGTACTTGGATTGATATATCTGATTTTGTGTACTTTAGCTGTCCGCTACGTCCTTATTTTTTAGCGGAAACCGGCAGTAGGCATTTTTTAGATTGTATCATCCGTGAGAACACGTTTCGTTTTTCAGCTGAAGAATCGGGGAGCATACGTTCCGTTTCACCACCAATTTATTTTGGCGCAAACCATTAAGGGGTTGATCATGCTGGGCAAGCGCCCGGAGTATTTTCAATTCACCGAATACAACTTCAGCGGGCTAAAAGGTCAGACCAAAATCAGCCGCAAAGGGCTTCACTTTTACTCCTCGCGCGTAACGCTGGTGTTTTCGACATCCAACGGGGAGTTCCTGAAATTTCTGCTGGGCGTGCTTTTCGACCAGAAGGAATTGGTGATTGGCAATCTGCAACTCATACCGGAATCAGCCGAACCGGAGGAGACCGTAACCGTAGGCGAGTCGATGCGCTACCTGTGCATCTCGCCCCTGGTGCTGGTGCCGGCCTCATTTAACGATGAAAGTGGTAAGCGGTTCATCCAGCCGGAGACCGATGAGTTCAGCGACCTGCTGTATGACAATACCATCACCCGCATGGAAAACAGCGGCCGGTTTTCGGCCGAGCAACTCGCCAGCTTCTACAAATTTCAACTGGTACCCGACCGCGACTACCTCCAGCGCCTGCAGGCTTCTCATAAAAAGTTCGCCCGCATTTATCCGCTTTATGATTCGGATATCAAGTACGAGGTGAGGGGATACACGTTACCGTTCACGCTGTTTGCGCCCCAGCCCGTGCAGCAATTTGTCTACGAAAATGGTTTGGGCCATTTCACGCACAAGGGCTTTGGCATGCTGGATGTGGCCCAAGCCTCGGGCATCAAAAAACTTGAAAGCGAGGAACTCAACTACGCGTAATCAACGCGGATTAACCGGTAAGGTGGTGTAGCCGATAAGCAAGTCGGCATTGGGCCGGAATGGGCGGTAGTACACCAATATCTCGTACATATTTTCGGTCTGGTAATGGCTGCCTTCCAGTTGAAACGGCTGGGGCCCATCTACGACATATTGATAATCATACACGCCCTGTTTGAGCAGCACGGTGCCCTGGTAGGCACCCAGCCCGGCATCCCATGTCATCTTGTTGTCTTCAGTGCGTTGCCAGCTGTTAAAGGCGCCCACCACATAAACGTCTTCTTTCAGCGGCTTAGGCGATTTGAACGTGAAGGTCACCCACAGGTAGTTGCCCGTGATGTGCCCATCGGCATAGTCGAGGTTTTGAATGACATAACCTCCGTTCAGGTCGCGGTACAGCGCGTAGGCCTCGCTTTCGCGGGATCGGTCAAACGCGACCCACAACTGATACGGTTTGCGCTTGCGGTCAAGCCGATCGGTATTCTGCCCCGGAAAATTGACCGAGCGGAAGTCCACGAAGCGGAATTCGTTGCCCGCGGCAAACATGTCGTCCTGCTCAAAGAAGCGGTACTCCAACTGACGGATATCTTCCCGCACAAAGGCCGGCTGCACGTTGTTCTTCACATTGTCCCACCGCTGGTTCTGGCGAATGACCACGTGCACGGTTTCCAGGGGGTTGATGATTTCGAAATTGCGGTAGTTGACCAGGAAGTTGAGCAACTGATTCGAGGTGGACAGCGTGCCGCGGCCAGAGAGATTGTCCTGCAGGGAAACGGTGGCGCGCGTGTCGGTAATCATGAAGCGTTTGGTCAGCAACACATCTTCGCGGTCGCCTTCGCGGTACACCACCAGCACATAGTTGCCCGGCAATTTCACCGGGGGCAGCCGCAGGGTATAATGCACGTAGGGTGTAGATTCGTTGTTGGAGTAAATGAAATCGTTGATGGGGAACTCGTTGAACTGATCCAGAATATCGAGATCCATCAGGATGGATTTGGTCCAGTCGTAGTTGCAATGCACATAGCGGGCATAGTAGCTGGCGCGGTCGCTCACCAGATCATCGAACTCCAGAACGAGGTTTTGTGCGCGCAGGCCGGCTACGGCAGGTGCCAGGGGCGAAGCCCCGGCCGGGTACACTTGTACGGTACGTATGGTTTCTTCGTAGGTACGGTCGGCCAACTCCCATTTTTTGGCTAGTCCGCTCGCGGGCAAGCCCGGCAGGGCGGTTAACGCCAGCAGCAGGAGTGTGGTTAGTCTCATTCGAGTTCGTCCAGTTGAAGGGCTACTTCCTCCCAACGCTCGGTCACCTTCTTTATTTGATCGGCAACCGTAGTGAATCTGGCCTGCACTTCGGTCAACTTGTTGAAGTTGCTGTACACCTCCGGCTTCGCCATTTCGTCTTCCAGGCTCTTTTTCTGCGATTCGAACGAGGACAGATTTTCCTCCAGCGTCTTCAGTTCCTGACGAAGCGCTTTCAGCTTACGGTCGTTCTCCTGTTTTTCACTCGGGGCGGCCTCGGCCTTCTTCTCCTCTTTCTTTTTCGGAGGCGGGGCATCGGGTGTGCCGTTCAGGATATTCTTTTTATGCCAGTACTCGTACTCGTCATACGTGCCCGGGTACTCTTTGATCTGCTTGTTCTCGATGTACCAGATCTTGTTGGCAATCTGGCTGATGAAGTGGCGGTTGTGCGACACGACCACAAACGTGCCCTGGTATTGTTGGAGGGCCTGGATCAGGATGTTTTCCGAGATAAAGTCGAGGTGGTTGGTCGGTTCATCCAGCAACAGGAAGTTGGCTTCGGAGATCAGCGTTTTAGCCAGTGCCACGCGTGACTTTTCACCACCGCTCAGTACTTTGATCTTCTTGAACTGATCTTCATCGGAAAACAGGAAGCAACCGAGTATGCCGCGGAGTTCCTGTTCCGGTTTGCCGCTGCCGGCTTGCTTGAGCTCTTCCAGAATTTCGTTCTCCACGTGCAGCGCTTCCAGCTGGTGCTGCGCATAAAAGCCCTGGATCACATTATACCCGATGGTGCGCTCACCGTCCACCGGCTCGGTGCCGCTGAGAATGCGCAACAAGGTTGATTTCCCGCGGCCGTTGGCCCCGATCAAGGCAATTTTATCTCCCCGCTCGATCGAGGCATTGGTGTGTTGGAGAATCTGCAAATCGCCATAGGCTTTCGACAGATCTTTAAGGGTGACCACGTGGCGCCCCGAGGGCTGGTTGAATTTGAATTTGAAATTGACGGTAGCGCTGTCGTCCACCACCTCTTCAATCAAATCCATGCGGTCAATGGCCTTAATGCGCGATTGCACCTGCCTGGCTTTGCTGGCCTTAGCTTTGAAGCGTTCGATAAAACGCTCGGCCTGGCGGATTTTCGCCTGCTGATTCTCGTAGGCGTTTTGCTGAATGGTTTCGCGCAGCTCTTTTTCCCTCAGGTAGAAACTGTAGTTACCTTCATAGGTCACCAGTTGCTGCTGGGTTACTTCCACCGTTTTGGTTACTACGTTATCCAAAAACGTGCGGTCGTGCGACACAATCATCACAGCGCCATCGTAGTTGCGTAAGTAATTTTCCACCCACTCAATAGAAGGCAGGTCCAGGTGGTTGGTGGGTTCGTCCAGCATGAGCAGGGCCGGCTTTTCGAGCAGCAACTTGGCCAGCATCACCCGCATGCGCCAGCCACCGGAGAATTCCCGCAGGGGCCGGTGCAAGTCCTGGGTTGAAAAGCCAATACCTTCCAGCACTTCTTCTGCTTTGGCCTGCATGGTATAGCCATCCAGTTGCTCAAACTTTTCTTGAAGCCGCGTGAGTTTGTCCACCAGGCTGTCCTCGTATTCGGTTTCCAGCTTGTGCAGAATTTTTTCGATCTGGCGCTGGGTATCCACGGCCACCTTAAAGGCCTCCATGGCCACGGTGAGAATGGCGTCATCGGTTTGGTAGGAGAGCAGGTCCTGGTTGAGGAAACCGATGGTGCAGTCTTTCGACTTACTCACCGAGCCACCATCCAGCGTTAACTCGCCATTGATGATTTTGAGCAGCGTGGACTTGCCGCGGCCGTTAAGGCCGATGAGGCCGATTTTGTCGTTGGGGCGCACGAACATGGACGCATTTTCGTACAGCGGCCGGCCGCCAATGAAATAGGAGATATTGTTTACCGAAATCACGGCCGCAAAAATACGGGTTGTCGGCTGATTTAACGCGATCACCGCCAGTGGTAAACTTTTGTTTCCGGAACTTGTTGAAAATGGCGATCTATGCCACTTATCGTAATCCCTGATGCTATGAAGAAGTTTACCCTTGTATTCGTTGTGGTTATGGCCGCCATGTTCTCCTGCTCCAACAGCAGCGAGGATGCCGGTAAGCCATCCCTGGCCGATATCAAATTGCCGGCTGGCTTTTCTATTTCTGTGTTTGCCGAAGTGCCCAATGCCCGCTCCCTGGCCATCAGCCCAAGTGGGACTGTGTTTGTCGGCAACAGGGATGAAGACAAGGTGTATGCCGTGAAAGATACCAACGGTGACTTTGTGGCCGATAAAAAATGGGTGCTGGCCAGTGGCCTGAATATGCCCAATGGCGTAGCCTTCAAAGATGGGGACCTCTACATTGCCGAAGTGAGCCGCATTTCGCGCATTCGCGATGTGGAGAACAAACTGGACAACCCCGGCAAGCCGGAGGTGATTTACGATCAATACCCGACCGAGACGCACCACGGCTGGAAGTATATTGCCTTTGGACCCGATGGAAAACTGTACGTGCCGGTGGGGGCACCGTGCAACATCTGCGAGTCAGAAGACCCGGTCTATGCCAGCATCACGCGCCTGAATGCCGATGGCAGCGGCATGGAAGTGTTCGCCAGCGGTGTGCGAAATACGGTTGGCTTCACCTGGCACCCACAAACCGGCAACATTTGGTTTACCGACAACGGCCGCGACATGATGGGCGATGACATTCCCCCCTGTGAACTGAATACGGCTGACAAAGCCGGGATGCATTTCGGTTATCCATATTGCCACGGAGGAACCATTAAGGACCCGGAGTTCGGTGATAAACGGCCGTGTTCGGACTTTACCGTACCGGCTCAAAACCTGGGCCCGCACACGGCACCGCTCGGCCTGAAGTTTTACACGGGCACGATGTTCCCGGAAGAATACCGCAACCAGATTTTCGTGGCTGAACATGGAAGCTGGAACCGAACCAAGAAGATTGGCTACCGCCTCTCGCTGGTCAGGTTGGATGCCAATGGTCAAGCGGTGAGCTACGCGACCTTTGCCCAGGGCTGGCTTAACGAGACCACCCAGAAAGCCTGGGGCCGGCCGGTGGATGTGCTGGTGTTGCCGGATGGTTCCCTGCTGGTGAGCGATGATCAGGCCAACTTGATCTACCGCATTACCTACAAAGGGTAGCCCGCAGTTTTTTCTTCAGAGTTTAAGTTGAACCTGATCAAGGGCGATTTGCCATTGGGTAAATCGTCTTACCTTTCTATTCTTAATCTTAAACCCTGCCAACATGAAGCAGCTATGCGTTGGATTCCTTTTACTTGCGGTTCTTTTTTCGTGTGGTCCTAAATCCGATCCCACAGCAGGTCATTCGGCAACGTTGTATTTTAACGGTAACATCATCACGATGGCGGGCGACAGCGCTGTGTATGCCGAGGCGCTGGTGACGGATAGCGGTAAGATTGTTTTTGTCGGAGCGCTGGCCGATGCGCGGAAGCAATTTGCAGCTGCTGCGCAAAAAGATATTCAGGGAGCTACATTGCTTCCCGGCTTTATCGATGCGCACGGGCATACGTACATGGCCGGCCTTCAGCGTATTTCGGCCAATCTTTTGTCGCCACCAGACGGGCCGGTGACCACCATAGCTGAGCTTCAGCAACAGGTAAAAGACTGGACTGCTGCCAATCAGGAGCTGGTGAACAAGGTGGGCTGGATTATCGGTTTTGGTTACGATGATGGTCAACTGAAAGAACAAAGACATCCGACTGCGTCAGAGTTGGATGCGATATCAAAGGACATTCCCGTGTTGCTCATCCATCAATCGGCTCATTTGTTTGCCGTTAACCATAAAGCGTTGGAGTTGTCGGGCATAACGGCCTCCACACCAAACCCAGGTGGCGGTGTTATCCGCAGGGAGGCGGATGGTAAAACACCCAACGGAGTGTTGGAAGAAACCGCAGGCATTCGGGTGGCCTATGGTCTCATTTCCCGGTTTGATGAAAGCGACAATACGCGTCTCGCGCTGGCCGGTTTGGACGCCTATGCTGCATTTGGGTTTACCACCGTGCAGGAAGGACGGGCCAATAAATCCATTGCCGAAACCTGGGAGCGCCTCGCCCGTGACGGGCAACTGAAGCTCGATGTGGCGGTGTACCCGGATATTTTTTCGGAGCAAGCCTATCTTCGCGGTCGACAGAGCTCGGTAACCTACCGCAATCACTTTCGACTGGCGGGCATCAAGATGAGTCTGGACGGATCGCCTCAGGGCCGCACTGCGTGGATGACCCAGCCCTACAAGACGCCCCCGGAGGGACAGGATAAAGACTATGCCGGGTACCCCGCTTATTCCAGTAGCCGTGTCGTTGACACGCTCGTGCAGCAGGCCTATCGCAACCGCTGGCAAATTCTGGCTCATTGCAATGGCGATGCGGCCGCAGAAGCATTTATCAACTCGGTGCAAAAGGCAAATGAGCAATTCGGAAGAAGTGACCGAAGACCCGTCATGATTCACGCCCAGACCGTTCGTTTCGATCAGTTGGACCGAATGAAGGCCGAAGGCATCATCCCGGCCTTTTTCAGTTTGCATACCTACTACTGGGGCGACTGGCATCGCGATGTAACGCTGGGCCGCGAGCGCGCCTACCGGATTTCACCCACCGCCACGGCTTTGAAAAAAGGCATGATCTTCACTCAGCACCACGATGCACCCGTGGTGCTGCCCAGCAGTGTAATGGTGCTGCACACTACCGTCAATCGGGTGAGCCGCAGTGGCGATGTCATCGGGCCGGATGAGCGTGTGACAGCGTATCAGGCGTTAAAAAGCATCACGGATTGGGCCGCGTATCAACATTTCGAGGAATCAACAAAGGGAACGTTGGAAGTTGGAAAGGTGGCTGACCTGGTTATTCTCGATCGCAACCCGTTAACCATCGACCCCATGACGCTCAAAGATATCGTGGTGGTGGAGACGATTAAGGAGGGGGGTACTGTGTATAAGCGCTAGGATTTAAAAATCCTCCGCCACTTCTTCAATCTTTTTCGTTTTGTCTTTCATCATCAGCCGGTGCACGCGGCTGCTGGAATAAATCAGGCTGATGGCGTTCTTGCCGTGCGCCTTGTACACGAGGCTGATGCTGTCACCTTTCCAGTAATACGTTTCGCTGCGGATACTGTAGGTGGAACGGCCGTAGGCTTTTTCCAACCCCTGCATGATGCGGGGATCTTTGGCCGTAATCACCTGGATCTGATAAACCTGATCCTGAAACGATTTAAGTTTAATCTCTTTCACTTTCACTCCGCCAATGCTTTCGTAGTCCGGGTGCTCCACCCGGTAAAGTTTAGCCGAAAACTCGTTGCGCTCTTGAATCTCCTTTTCAAAAATCAGGCCCTTGATGCTGTCCGTGGTGAAATCCAACCGGATGTTTTTGAACCCCCTGCGCTTATTTAACTCCTCCACAGACTGGCCGCAGGCCAGGGTGGTAATCAACATGAGTATAGGGGTGACTTTGTTCACGGTTTGGGTTCTTTGAACTGAAGTTGAAGAAGTATACTCACCTGGTCCCATGCCAACCGGATGTCGGCCTGATCGTTTCGGGGTTTGGCTTCGATGGTAAAGCGTTCAAACGATTCGTCCCGGAGCATTTGCACGGGAACCTCAAGTCGCAACACGTCCAGCTTGGCGTTGTAATTGTAGCTGCCCCATTGTCCTACATCGCTGTTGAAGATGACGGTCCACTGGTTGGGCTGGGGGATGGTGAACAACGAATAGGTACCAGCCGGAAGCAATTGGCCGTTGATCTCCATATCGCGCGTGCTGGTCCATTCGGTAGCCTCGTTGGCTCCGGTGCGCCACACCTGGTTAAAAGGCACCAATTCACCGAAGATGGTGCGCCCCTTTTTGGCTGGGCGGCTATAGGTGATTTTGACGTACGCATCCTTGTAGCGCACAGTCGTCATGGCCAACGGGCTAGGACGCGCCCCCTCCACCTGGCCGAGGCAAGGCAGCGCAACAAGAAGACCCAACAAAATTCTGAACATGATGCGGCAAAGAAAATCAATTAGGCTCAATTCGCATACCCCATCCATTGCCGTGCCAATTGCCAACGCTTACCTTTACCCGGATGGAACGCCCTGCTTTTGACGATATCTTTATGGAATTGGCCGTTAACCTGGCTAAACGTTCGCACTGCATTAAGCGTCACGTAGGCGCAGTTCTGACAAAGGAAACGCGCATTATTTCGATCGGCTACAACGGACCTCCGGCCGGCACGCATAACTGTGATGAGGAATGGCCCGACACCGGTTGCCCCCGCGACTCCAAGGGCGGCTGTTCGCTGGCGCTGCATGCCGAGCAGAATGCCATTCTCTATGCCGTCAAGAATAACACCTCGGTAGAGGGGGCGACATTATACGTGACGCTCTCGCCCTGCCTGGCCTGTTCGCGCATCATCTACAGTATGGGCATCAGGCGTGTGATCTTCCTCAAATCGTATGCCGAGCACAAAGGTTTGCCCAGCGATGAGGGGGTGGATTTTCTCAGGCGGTTTGGTGTCGCGTGCGAAGCCTACCAGGGCACGCTCACCAATGTGACGCACATGATCTAACCTTTTAAGACAGATTGAGGCCGGTTACCGGGTGGCCAGGGCTTTTTCCAGGGCCGCGATGAACGGTGCCGTAACACCTTTGGTTTTCTTCGCTTTCTCCTGCTGAAATACTTCCACGGCCCGGGCAACGGTTTCGTAAAGCCCTACCGGGTTGCGGTCGTAGCGGTAGCTACCCACGCACCATTCGATAGCCGAACGCAGGTCTTCGGCCAAATTCAGACTCGTTAACTTGGCGTGCGCATCCAGTGCGGCTTTCTCAATAGGGTGGAGAGTCGGTGCTGCGGCCTTGGCCGGTTTTGGGGCTTTGGGTGCCGCGGCTTTGCGGGCGGGTTTGCTTTCGCTTTTAACCGGGGCAGCTTTGGATGCAGTCTTCGCCATAGTCTTCGGGGTTGATGAGGCAAAGGTAGACCGCTGGTTTTGCCATCAGCAAGCAACAGCACGATTAAATTTACGCAATCGAGTTAGGAAAAAGGCGAGCGAGAAGCGTTGCAGTAGAAAATTTGGAAGCGTTGGAGCACCGAAAGGTGAAAAACCGATTACCAACCGAGTGAAAAACAAAAGGGAAGTAGTCCTGGACCACTTCCCTTTGCAAAGAGTATTGAGATTAACTCAATTACTTCTTCTTCTTAGCTGCCTTTTTCTTGGCGGCTTTTTTTGCTGCTTTCTTTGCCATAGCGTTTTACTGTTTTACGTTAAGATATTTGTTAAACGTTATCGAAAGGTATAACAAAAATTTATTCTGCAAAAATTTTTGAGAAAAAATTTACGTCACCGAAAATTTTTGTGTAGATGTGCGCGATCATTTTGATGCATAACTGCTCCATCAACTTGCGCTCTCAATGATGTTTACTTCCGCTGCGATGTCAATTGAAAATTTTTCGCGCACATCGCGTTGAATTTCTTTTGCGAGAGAAAAAAGTTCAGCGCCTGTGGCTTGTCCATGATTGACTAACACGAGGGCTTGCTGATGATGCACACCCGCACGACCCACACGTTTTCCTTTCCATCCGCATTGCTCAATCAACCAGCCGGCCGGAACTTTAATTAATTGATTTTCAGATGGATAGGAGGGTATCTCCGGATAGCGTTCCCGCAGTTGTTCGAACTGCGCAACAGTGATCGAAGGGTTCTTGAAGAAGCTGCCGGCATTGCCAATCTGTTTCGGATCAGGAAGTTTGCTGCTTCGAATGTGAATGACGGCATCACTGATGTGGCGAAGTGTTGGCGATGTAATTTTTTGTTGATCCAGAATGTTTTGTATCGCACCGTAGTGCGAGCGCAACACATGATTTTTCTTGGTCAACCTTAAAGTAACACTTGAGATAAAAAATTTTTCTTTCCAGGCGTGTTTAAAAACGCTTTCGCGGTACGAAAACTGACATTCTTCGTTGGTAAACGTCACTTCACGGCCGGTCGAGAGATCGATTCCTTTCACTTCTTCAATCACTTCTTTCACCTCCACACCGTAGGCACCGATGTTTTGCATGGGTGCCGCACCCATCGTTCCGGGTATCAGCGATAAGTTTTCAACTCCACCGCGGTCGTGATCGATGCATTGCATCACAAAGCTGTGCCAGTTGACGCCCGACCCAACTTCGATCACAATATTTTCTTCGGTTTCGTGCACCACCCGCTGTCCGAGTAGTTCATTACGCACCACTAAGCCATGAAAATCACCGAGGAAGAGCACGTTGCTGCCGCCACCGAGTATCAGAAAACGCTTCGTAAACCAACCTTGCGTGATCAACTCGCGGATTTCATCAACGGAAGTAACCCGGCAAAACGAATCCGCAAAAGCGGAGACGCCAAACGTGGTATACGGTGCCAACGGTACGTGAGGTTCGATGCTGATCATACGCGATGAACGGACCAGCAAGGAATAAAATTTGGACTACACTTGAAAGACAGTTACCGGATCAGCTCGGTGAATTCCCCTGACGGGATCTTGAAGAGACAAATGCGGGGAAAGCGGCCCGCAACATATGTTGTTCCTACTACGGCCAGGCCGCCTTCGCGTGTTTCCGTCAAGTTGGCAAACTCAAAGGGGTTAGCGAACCCCAGGTACTTGGAGCGCAGGAAGGCAGCGCCAGCCGGATCATAGCTGTACAACAATATCTGGCGGCTGCGGGTGTGGCTGCCATAAATCACGCGTTCGGTGGTTCCGGAAAACGTGCGTAGTATCTTGACAGGCGCCTGCGCCACTAATTCCGGCAACGGATAGCCGCCCAGGTCGCTGCTGGATGCTATTCCGCTGGTGGCGATGTTTTGCCCCGGCAGGAAGAAGTTGGCGCCAAAGTTGAAACGTGACAGGGCAAACCGATTGCCCGTCAGCAAGGTGATGGAGTTGATGCCTCCGTCATCCTGCTGGCCTTGCAGAACACCCTGGGGATCGGGCCCCGAAAGGTTGGTGAACACCAGCGAGAAGGTGTAATTGTAAAATCCGTTGAAATAGTAACTGCCGCCCGGAATGCGGCCAACCTGAAAGGGAAAGATGCGCCCCGTGCGCAAGAAGTGATTGATGATCGGCTCCTCCACGGCATCGCCTGCACCAATGGAGAAACCTTGCGAGCGCGTTACCGAGCCCCCGGCATTGAGAACCGACACTACGCTTTCTTTATTCACGTTGTCGTAACTGAGTAAAATAAACCCATTGCCATCAGCCGCGGCAGCAGCCGGGTAGGCGACCCCATTAACGGCAATGGGCGTTTCGAGTGTGCCCGCAGGTGTCACCGGCATGAGTTGAGCCTGCAAACCGATGGCGGTCATGCAAAAGAAGAAATAGGTACCGTTTTGCTCCATCAAGGGGCCAATCGGATTGACAAACGTTGGGTCTACCTCCAACTCGCTGACAAAACTGCCGAAGGCATCTACCTTCATCAAATAAATGCCACTGAAGTTGGATTCCGTGAGCGTGCGGGAGGCCAGAATCAGGTAGCCTCCATCCGGTGTTTGCCGGACGTCAATCGGCTGAAAAGCAATGTTGAACTTCGTGTTGTCATAAATGCGCGTAAACTTTTCCTGCTCGGTGAGTGGCGTTTCGTTTTCGCCACATGAGGCGAAGAGCGAGGTGGCCAGAACGAATATGAGTAGTCGCATAGTTGAATGAGAAATGCGGTTAACGATCCAGTGATTTAAAACTGCTGCTGAGGAATCGGGTGGGGAACAACACGCCAGCCGAGATAATGATGTTATGAAGGCGCAGGTCATCGGGCACATCACCGATACCCGCCAGTTGATCGTTGGCATACCGGCTGTCGCTGCGCGTCAGGTTGCTCATGCCGCGCCAATAGGTGGCATCCAGTACCAATCGCACATTACCCAGGTTGTAGTCTACACCAACACCGCCTGCCAGGCCCCAATAGCTCTGAAAGAGATCTTTCGTGCCCACGACCAGGGGTTCATTGGTAAAACTATTGACACCACCGGACGCATAATCGGTTCCGGAGACGTTAATTGAGCGATCGGCCCCGGTTAGGATGGAGTAGAAAACACCAACCTGTACGTAGGGCCTGATTTTGTTGTGCAGCAAATCGTACTTGACCAACAGCGGCAAATCGGCATATGTTACCCGCTGCGTTTGATCAAATGTGAGTTCGAGGCGTTCGTCCACTTGCTCGGGGTTATACCAGTTGAAGCTGTTGTTGTAGGTATACCGTGAATGCCGGTACGTGGGCTGAAAACTGAACGAGAAGCCTTTGTAGTAGTAGGTAATCTCCAGCGTGGCCTGCGAACCGGTGGCGTTGAAGTCATCGTATTGCTTATCGAGCTCAGCGAAATCATAATTGGTGGGCGAGAAGGCTGAAAACCGCTTTTGCGGATCGGCCTGGGAAAGATTCAATCCACCCTTCAAGCCAATCCACCATTGTTGATCGAGGAAGTTACCCACTGTTTGTTTGCCATTGGCGGGTTTGCGCTTCGGTGGTTGCGCGGCAACCAGGACTGAGGTGCAAATGAGCAATAACAATAGTGAAAGACGGTTCATGGCAGAACGATTAGTTTTTTGGTTTCGGTATAAAATCCGCATTTTAACTGGTAGAGATAGGTGCCGGGTGCCAGATGATCTAAGGTTGCCTCAGCCGCGTGCTGTCCGGGCTCCTTTTCCTCGTGCAACAACGTGCGCACGCGCTGTCCCATGGTGTTGATCAGGGTCAACTCCACCTGGGCTGTGGTGTTGATCGTAAAGGGTATGGTCACCTTCTCACGGGCGGGATTTGGATAGCTGTCACCGAGCGAGAAACGCTCCGCCACGAACCGTTCGCTCACACCCGATATCACCTGCGTGGCGAGCGGCAGCGGCTGGTAGTTGCCGGGCCCTTCCTCACGCGGCCCATTGAGAAAATCGCCAAAGAAGATGTCGTTGTTGATCTTGGTTTCGTCCACCAGCATCCAGTCGCGAAGCAGGTTGGCGTAAACCTGGCGGTAATCAAACTGCATCTCAACGTTGTCTTGCGTCAGGTCAGGTGTCGTACCCACCATGCCCGGCTGCACGCCCTTGCCGAAGATGAAGATGGGACCGCCAGTGCCGTGGTCGGTTCCATAGCTTCCATTGGAGTGAATTCTTCGCCCAAATTCCGATGTGGTGACCGTGAGTACCCGGTCCTCCAAACCGCGGGCCCGCAAATCGTCCTGAAAGGCTTTCATCGCTGACGAGATATGGTACATCAGTGCGGCATGCCCGCCCATGGTGGGGTCATAGCTTTCCACCTGCCCCGCGTGCGTGTCGAAACCTCCGATCTTCACCAGGAAGACTTTGGTCTTGACCCCATCTCCGCCACCATCGAGTAATCGGGCGATCAATTGCAGTTGCGGGGTCAGCGGATTGCGCAGGCTGCCGGTGGGCGCATTGAACGGGTAACGCTCCGGGTAGGTCACGGACGAGGTGGACGCCCGGGAATATACCTCGTACAAGCGATTGGCATAATCTTCGGATTTGTCTTCCAGCCCGAGAATCCAGTTCAATTCACGCCCATAGGGCGAACTATCTAATGCAGCGGGCGGTTTACCGCGCGGGTCAACACCCTGATCGGTGAAACCCTCCAGTTCGCCCACCAACCGGGCAAACCCTTCCGGGTCGTTCAGCGAAATGGAGGTGGGGATATTGCCGGGTTGATGAAAGACGAGTGAAACATCGCTGCCCATTTCAATCGCCAGCGGATCTTTCATATCCGCGTTCGGAAAGTCGTTAGGGTAAACCTGAGGCGCGAATTCGGATTGCAGATAGCGACCCACCCAACCCGAGTCCAGGTAGTCGTCAAAGCTACCGCCCATGAATGAAATGTCGCGTCCGCGGAAGTGAGACCCGTTATTGTTCTTGTAGGATACGCCTTGCACAATGCACATCCGTCCACGATCGTAAAGATCCTTCATGCCAATCATGTCGGGGTGGAGCCCGGCTTGCGCCTCGGGAGGCAACGTGCTGTCCAGCATAATCATTTTGCGCAAACTGTTTTTGGCCGGTATGGCAATGTTGGCCCGCCTGCTGTAGTAGAGGTCGTAGTTGCTCACCGGAATAATACTGTTGAGTCCGTCATTTCCGCCATGCATCTGCAAAATCACCAGCACGCGGTCGTTCGTGCTTTGCTGGGCCATGCGGGTGAACGCATTTTCGGCCATTACGTTGATGGGAATACCGCCCAGCGTAAACGGAACGGCTGCCAACGACAACTTCTTGATAAAACTTCTTCTTTTCATGTGGCCGTTTAAAACAGTTGATATTCAGGTGATTGCAACATGGCGTTAAAAAGGTTTTCCAACTGCCGGGTCGTGGTGTCCGGGTCAACCTGATTGCCCCAGCGAAAGGCCCAGGCCGCTTCCGGGTCAGGATCAATCTGCGGAGACTTGATGAAGGCGGTCAGGAAGTAGTTGAGGCGCTCGGCTGTCAGGCCGGCATTGTCGTCCATCGCAGGGTCGAACGTGAGGTTTTCGTGCTGTGGATGAAAATAGCGGGTGAGCTCGATGACGAGTAGTCGTGCGTTGGTGGCTACGGCCGGGCTGATTTTGGTTCTCACAAAATTGGCCGCATCGATGCGCACGGTGCCCGGCATCATGTTTGAGCTCACCAGTTCGCGAATGAATTCATATCTGCGCGTCAGGTAGTTGGTTGAAATCCAGCTTCGGTGGTAGATCGGATACTGATGATATGCATCGTAGCCGGCCACATCAAAGGGTTCGTAGAAATGATGACCCATGAGCTCCATCGCCCGTAGAAGTCCGCCCGTATGTTCGTAAAAGGCCGTGGCATTGGATACATAGTCGGGTACTGTCAGTTCAAACAGCCGGTACGTACCGATGATCAGGTCCAGCGGACTTTTGATAATGGCACCGAAATTATCGTCTTGATTTCCGCTGGCGGCCTCATAGAAATGCTGGCTTTGGAATAGCTCCTCCAGCACGGGTTGTAGTTTGTACCCATTGGCTGCAAATGTGGCTGCCATTTCAGCAATGATCGTGTTGTCCAGTGTCGGTGGAATATCATGGTAGACGTAGAACCGGTAAATTCTGCGGCAGATATTTCGGGCCGTTTCGGGTTTGGCGTAGATCAATTCAATGAGCTGATCGATTTCATCCCGTGCGCTTGCTTCGGTGGCGTTGCCATTGTTGAGCAGGAGCGGGTCGGGTTGAATGGTTGCGTTGGCAAAGCGATCACTGAACTGTTTCACCGAATTGTCATGGCCGGACGCATTGGTTGTGCTGCCCCGCACGCGGCCACGCGGCAACTGGGTGTCAGGATCGAGGTTGGCAAACGTTGAGTCAAAATCCCATCCCGACAAAACTTTGGCGGCCGCCTGCACATCCTGCTCCCGGAAGAGAAAGTAATCTCCCGGATCGGTTACTGGAGGAAGTGTTCCCTCTAACCCGCGGCCGATGGAGTATAACTCCAGGAGTTCGCGCGCATAGTTCTCATTCACGCTGCCCTTTACGTTGAGGTTGCCGTCCAGCAGACGAAGCATGGCGTTATCAACGCTGATCTTTTTGGTCAGCTCTTTGAAATTGATTAGCGGACCGGCTGTCTTATCGAATGAAAACTGGCGGAATAACTGATCTTGAAAATACAGGGCGCGGCTACTGTCAATTTTGGAACTGATGGCCGTGAGGATGGTGTGCAGGAGGAAGATCACTTTTTCGCGCACGCTGTACGCCAATGCCTGACTGGCGGGCACCCGGCTGCTCAGCATTTGGGCCAAAAGCCACGATTTAAAATATTGTTGTAGTTCCAACTCTCCGCTGTTCGCATCGGTCGTGCCTGATACAAACCACTCCGATCCCGTTTCCGGATCGATCGGTAACTCAGGGGTAGGTAGCCCGGCTGCGAAGAGTTGGGCTACGGCTTGCGGGGCGGTGAGTGCAGCAAACGTATCGACTTGTTCTTTGGTGGCACCATAGGATGCGCGGTGCAGCAGATGAGCGGCACGTTTGTATCCCAGGGGGCCGGTGATCGGTGGAAGAGGCATAGTGTTACATTCGCTTTTGGCGTGAATTAATCCCACGCAGCGGACATCATGCGCAAAATGGCAGACAAATCGACTTTTTCACCGATTATTGTCGTTATTATTCTGTGAACACGAGCTTACGTCATTGCCCATGAAGCTGATCGAATGCCCGCGCGATGCCATGCAGGGATTGGAGCGATTCATTCCTACGGAGGTGAAAGTGTCGTACCTCAATCAACTGCTCAAGGTCGGTTTCGATACGCTGGACTTTGGCAGCTTCGTTTCGCCCAAGGCCATTCCGCAAATGCGGGATACCGCTGAGGTGGTGAAGCGTTTGGATTTGTCCGGCACGTCAACCAAACTGTTGGCGATCGTGGCCAACACACGGGGTGCACAGGAGGCGGTTATGTTTGATGAGATAACCTACCTCGGTTTTCCGCTTTCAATTTCCGAAACCTTCCAGCAGCGCAACACCAACAAATCAATCAGTGAAGCCTTGAATTCCGTTGCGGAAATCCAGGAACTCTGCCAGCAGCGCGGTAAAGTGCTGGTGACCTACATCAGCATGGGTTTCGGCAATCCCTACGGAGATCCTTACGATGAAGAGATTGTGATCACCTTTTCCGGTATTCTGCAAACGTTAGGCGTCTCGATTATTTCACTGGCGGATACCATTGGAGTATCGAGGCCGGACCAGATCAAAAAACTGTTTAGTCAGGCCACCGCTGCTTTTCCGGCCATTGAGTTTGGTGCGCACCTGCACAGTGCCCCGGCTACCGCGCTGGAGAAGATTGAAGCGGTGTACAACAGTGGTTGTCAACGCTTTGATGGTGCGCTGAAAGGTTTTGGAGGCTGCCCGATGGCAGAGGACGAATTGGTTGGAAATTTGGCAACTGAGGCTGTGGTTTCCTTTTTGAAAGCGCAAGGCGAAAATCTTTCGCTCAATCAGCCCGAGCTGATACGGGCTTTATCTCAAGCCTCTTCGGTTTTTGGATCGGATCATGCGTAAGCCAATCCGAGGGTTCATGCCAGCCCGTACATCTTCCCCGGCAGCGATTTGATTGAGCCGTTGAATTCCAGGGTGAGAAGGAGTGAGGCCAACGTGCCCTGCGGTATACCGGTTCTCCAACTGATTTCATCAACCCCTACCGGGGCGTTCTTTTCTTGCAGCAGCCGAACAATTTGTTGCTCCTCGGGGCTAAGCAAATGCAATTGGAGTTGCGGGCTTCGGGCAGGCTCCGGAGTTGCGGCATTCCACCCCATGATGTACTCCAGGTCGGCCACTCCCGTAAGAAGATTAGCCCGATTTGATTTGATGAGCTGATTGCATCCGGCTGAAAAAGGGGCATCCACCGGGCCAGGCACGGCAAACACATCTTTATTATAACTGTTGGCGATATCGGCTGTGATCAACGCGCCACCTTTTTCCGATGCCTCCACAACAATGAGGGCATCGCACAGCCCGGCAATGATCCGGTTGCGCGCAGGAAAGTTGTGCGCATCGGGTTTTGTGCCAAACGAATTTTCCGTGATCCAACCACCGTGGTCCAGCATCTTGCGTGCGGTATCGCGGTGCTGACCGGGGTAGATGGTGTCCAGCCCGTTGCCAAATACGGCAATCGTGGGCAACTCGTTTTTCAACGCCTCCTTATGCGCATGGATGTCGATGCCATAGGCGAGCCCGCTGAGCACCAGCGCCTGGTGTGGTTTCAGTTCGTCAACGAGCCGTTCGGTTACCTTCTTTCCATAAGCCGTTGCCTGGCGGGTGCCCACCAACGCCACGATTTTGGCATGATCGAGATTGGCCTGTCCTTTCCAGTAAATGACGGAAGGTGAGTCTTCGATTTCGCGCAAGCGGCTGGGGTATTTGTCGTCCGTGTAAAACAGAATCTCAGCGCCTTCCTTTTGAGCTTTTCCAAATTCTTCTTCGGCCTCGCGCAGGGGCGCACCCGTTTTGATGGATTGCGCGGTAACCTCACCCACGTTGGGAATTTTTAAGAGCTTGCCCTTCGGTGATTGGAACACCGCCTCGGCCGATCCGCAGTAACTGATCAATTGTTTGACCAGGAAGTTGCCTATACCCGGTACAAAATGGAGGGCCAAAAATGCCAAACGCTCAGACGAAACGCTCATGAGGCTGGTAAGTTAGGATGAAGTGCGGGTACACCGCAACGGAGCAGCCGTAAGGCGCTCAGGCCAGGCGATCACGCACCTGGGTAAGGAACGTCCGGACCGATTTCAGCTTGTCGATCATCTCCATCTTGTCTCGGACGGATTGGGTATCGTTTTTCAACATCTCCTTGGCACCCTGGAGGGTAAAACCCTTCTCTTTCACCAGATGGTAAATGGTGCGCACGTTCTCAATATCTTCTTTTGTGAATTGCCGGTTGCCTTTACGGTTCTTCTTGGGCTGCAGAATGTCGAATTCGGATTCCCAAAAGCGAATGAGGGACGGGGCTACATGAAACATCTCGGAAACCTCACCGATGGAATAGTAAATTTTCTCGATTTCTTTCTCTTTGTATGCCATTCAGAGGGAGCGAGTAGCGGTGTTAGGTTGAGGTTTGGGGTTGAACCTTTCATGCAAAGTAATATAAATTTAATTGTACTCGGTTGGCGCTCTGAAAAAAAATCATCAACAAGATGTCAACGTGAATTTGTGGACATCACGGTTGATCATTGCATCCATTTGGTGTTGCCGGCTATATTTGACGAATGATCCTTCGGTTTTGGTGCTGGCTTGCTGTTCCGGGCGCGCTCACATTTTCGTCCGGCCTTGCTCAATCTATCCAACCGAAGCCGGATACGCTTTCGATAACCCGGTTTGAAACAAAAGTGCAGTGGTGGGACAGCCTGTGCACGCGACAGGCGTATTCTACGTTTGATCAAAACACCTACTCAGCGTTGAAGGGCGTAACTACCTTTCGGGGTGGGCCATACCGTAACACGGCATCCTGGGGTTTTTTAAATAAACGGCCCGACTCGCTGGTCATTCAATGGGAGTTTTCGACCAAAGCCGATCGTGAATGGGGTGGTGGTGCGGGGTGGACAGGCCAACCGAACGTGGTGCAGTGGCCGGATTCAGTGCGGCAAGTGATGAAAATCGCGGTAAACCTGAAAACGGACTCTGCTTTTACCGAGGTCATTCAACCTTCGCTGGATGGCAACATTTATTTCCTCGATCTGGCGACCGGAAAGCCGTCACGACCACCGGTGAATATTAAAAATCCGATCAAAGGATCTCCTGCCATTGACCCGCGGGGGTATCCGCTGCTCTATTGTGGGCAGGGTATCAACCGAAGCGGTGAATTTGGCTTTCGGATTTTCAGTCTTATTGACGGACGAAAATTGTACACCCTCAATGGACGCGATCCGTTTGCGCACCGCACATGGGGCGCCTTTGACGGGGCCCCGTTACTGGATGCGGTGAACGACCGCCTGGTTGTAGCTGGTGAAAACGGGGTGTTGTACACCGCTGATCTTCATACACAATATAAACCTGACAGCGGCTTTATCCGCGTGCAGCCGCGTGTTAATCGATACCGCTACCAAAAACCCGGGGGCACTCGCCAGGGTGTAGAGAATTCGGTGGCTGCGTTTGCCAACTTACTTTACTTTGCTGACAACGATGGCAATATTCAGGCAGTCGACATTGCTACGCTGCAGCCCGTCTGGTTTCATCACAACCACGATGATACAGACGCAACCGTGGTGCTCGATGTGCCTGATAGTATTCCGTATTTGTATACCGGGAGTGAGGTCGACATTCAGGGAAATAAAGGGTTTACGTTTCTAAAAAAGATCAACGGAGTAACGGGCACTACCGTTTGGGAGAAGAAGTATCCGTGCTTCAGTATTCGGGGCGCACACCCCGTTAATGGCGGCATGTTGTCCACTCCGGTATTGGGCAAGTTTTTGGCTAAAAATCTGCTGGTGGCCAGCCTCTCTCGTTATGGCTCGGTTGAAAAAGGGCTATTGGTTGCCTTGGACAAAGAAACGGGTGGTGAGTGCTGGAAACTGGAACTTGCTCATTATGCCTGGAGCAGCCCGTTGGATATGTATGATCGCGAAGGTAACCTGTATATTTTTTTGGCGGATAGCCGGGGCCACGTGATGTTGATTGACGGAGCGACCGGAAAGGTGATGTTTCAGAAAAAGATAGCCGACCTGTTTGAAGCTTCGCCCGTGGCGTTCAATAACCGAATCGTTATTGCCTCTCGACCCCGGAAGATTTATTGTCTGGAAGTACGGTAGGAGCCTTGCGGATAAGTTTGTTGTACTCTTCCTGCTTTACATCGCGGTACATGAAGTTAATTGGATTCACATACTTACCGTGGTACAGAACCTCGTAATGCAGGTGTGGCGTGGTGGATACACCGGTGCTGCCCACAAATCCGATCAGATCTCCGCGTTTTACCTGCTGGCCGGGTTGGGTGTTGAATTTGGACAGGTGGCCATAACGCGATTCAAATCCAAAACCATGGTTGATATAAACCACGTTTCCGTAGCCACCGTTGTACGCGGCAAATGATATGATACCATCACCGGTGGCGTACACAGGTGTGCCCTGGGGCGCAGTCAGGTCAAGTCCGTTGTGGTTGCGCCAATCCCGGTAAACGGGGTGTAGGCGCATGCCAAAGATGGAATTGAACCGCGTGAGTTGCCGGTTGTCGATCGGTTGCATGGCGGGCCGCGTTGACAATTGGCGCTCCTTTACGGCTACTTCCTTTTCCAGTTCTTTCAGCGATTGTTCGTGAACTTCAATCCGGTTGCCCAGGCGGAACAGGGAGTCATAAGCCCCCAGTATTTCGGAAACCGACTCATCGGCCGGCAGCAGTACAGGTGCATGGCCACCGGCACCTGCCAGGCGCATGGACGGGTCCAGCGGATTCATGGCGAGCAATACCCGGTAGTGATCATCATCGTCATGTTCCAATACGCGCAACTGGTTCGATACGTGGCGGATCTCATTGTGCAACTCACCCCACTGCCATTTCAATTCATGATTTTCGCGCGTCAGTTGGTTTTCATCCAGGCTCGGATAGTGGGTGAGGTAGTATGCCAGTCCACCGAAAGCCAGGATCAGACAGATAAGGATAAACCGCCCGGTCTGATTTAAGAAATGCCGGCCCGTATGAATAATGGGTTCATACTGGCAGGTTTCCGGGTTGTAGTGATAACGCATGCGTGCCATCAGTCAAGAGCTTGTTTTACTTGTTTACCAATCTCAGCCAACTGAATCCACGAGCGTTCATCGATCTGCTCGGTGAAGAATAATACCGGATTAATGGGGTTGCCATTTTTTAATACCATATAGTGAAGGTGAGGGGCGGTAGCTTCGCCTGTCATTCCCACCTGAGCAATCACCTGTCCTTGTTGAACCCGTTGCCCGCGCTGCACGCTGATCTCGGCCAGGTGTTCATACCGGGTTCGGTAACCGTTGATATGTTCAATCTCAACATAATTGCCTTCACCGTAAGGTGTAGTTTGTCGCACAGCTGCTAGTACCCGCCCGTCACCGGCCGCCAGTACCGGGGCTCCCAACTCAGCTTCCAGGTCAACACCTTCGTGGTGGTACAACAACTTATTGAAGGGATTCAACTGCTCACCAAAACCGCAGACAAATTGACTCAGCTTGAAATCCTGGATCGGAATGAGCGTGGGGTATTGTTGCAACTCCGAAACATCTTCTTTCTTCGGCCAAAAGAGTTGCGCGAAATTCCAGGAGGCCAGGGATGCCTTCGCATAGGTTACATCGGTTTGACTGATGAGCCGATCGACCACCTGGTGAAAGCCTTCCAAGTCCGTTTGCAAGATATCTTGTGCATCGCCTGTGTCCTCTGCCTCCTCGGCTTTGGGGGTGAGAAAAATGCGTTGATAAATTTCTTTGTCTTTGCCCGACAGGGAGGCCAGGGCCGCGCGTGCGTTATTTAACTCATACTCAATGGTGCCGCGGTGGTTCTTCAACGCGCGGTTTTCCGTTCGCAGTTTATGTTCCAGTTCGGTTTCGGTAAAACGGTTCACCAAAAGCAGCAATCCGTAAAAGAATAAAACACTGACAATAGCGACACCCGCCACACGGAAAAACCACGTGGCCCAGGGGAACCTGGCCAACTCGTAGCGCAGTGTTCTGGGGTTATAATAATATTTGTGTCGCGCCATCGAATTCCTTCAAAAGGCTCTAAATTTGTGGGTTATTCAGGTAAATAACCTGTAAAACTACTCAAATTTTCGTACGGTTAAAGACTGTGAGTGAATGGATTCTAAGCAGATAAGGCAGCATTTTCTTGATTTTTTCAAAAACAAAGGCCATCAGATTGTTCCTTCGGCACCCCTGGTGCGCAAAAATGACCCCACGCTCTTGTTCACGAACTCGGGTATGGTGCAGTTTAAGGACTACTTTCTGGGCAACACCCTGCCTTCGAGCAAGCGGATTGCCGATACGCAAAAATGCCTTCGGGTAAGCGGTAAACACAATGACCTGGAGGATGTAGGTCTGGATACCTACCACCACACCATGTTCGAAATGTTGGGCAACTGGAGCTTTGGCGACTACTTTAAAAAAGAAGCCATCGCCTGGGCGTGGGAGTTGCTCACGGAGGTGTACCGGTTGCCGAAGGACAGGCTGTATGTAACCGTTTTTGGCGGAGACAAAGGTGACAACCTGCCGGTGGATGAGGAAGCGAAAGACCTATGGAAGCAGTTTGTAAGCGATGACCGTATCCTGCACGGGGTGAAAAAAGATAACTTTTGGGAGATGGGCGACCAGGGCCCGTGCGGTCCATGTTCAGAGATACATATCGACATTCGACCGCAGGCAGAAGTGGATAAAAAGCCCGGTCGCGATCTGGTTAACAGCGATCACCCGCAAGTGGTGGAAATCTGGAATCTGGTTTTTATTCAGTTCAACCGGTTGGCTTCCGGCAAGCTGGAGCCGCTGCCTGATAAACATGTGGACACAGGCATGGGCTTCGAGCGATTGTGTATGGCCATCCAGGGAAAAACGTCCAACTACGACACGGATGTATTCCGTCCGTTAATGGATTTCATCGCCCAGCAGGCCGGGGTGAAGTATGCGGGCACTACGCCTTCAAAATCTAACCGTTCAGCCCAGGAGATGACGGATATTGCCATTCGGGTAATGGCTGATCATATTCGGGCGGTAGCTTTTACTATTGCCGATGGCCAGCTGCCCAGCAACACGGGCGCGGGTTATGTTATTCGAAGAATCTTACGGAGAGCCGTGCGCTACGGTTTTTCCTATCTGCAATTCAAAGAGCCGTTTATGCACCGGCTCGTGCCGTTGCTGGCCCTTCAATTGAAAGACGTGTTTCCGGAGTTGCATCAACAGCAGGAATACGTGAGTCGTGTGATTTTGGAGGAGGAGCAGTCTTTCCTGCGAACACTGGAGCGCGGGCTCAAGCGCATGGAGGCATTCACGGGCAATATTTCGGGTGAGCAGGCATTCGAATTGTACGATACGTTTGGCTTTCCCTTTGACCTCACGTCACTAATTGCCCGCGAACGCGGCCTCTCGGTAGACGAGAAAGGTTTTGCGGAAGAGATGGCCAAACAGAAATCGCGCTCGAAGGCCGATGCGGCCAAAGAAACGGGTGACTGGATTGTAACCGGTGACGATGTCAAGACCGAGTTTGTGGGCTATGAAAGCCTGACGTCTGTATCGCGCCTCGTCAAATACCGATCTGTAAAGCAGAAGAACAAGGAGTTGTTTCAACTCGTTTTTGATCAAACACCGTTTTATGCCGAGAGCGGTGGTCAGGTGGGCGACACCGGGGTGTTACAGTCCGGGGCAGAACGAATTGCCATTCTGGACACGAAAAAAGAGAATGAACTGATCGTTCATTTTGCCGAGAAACTACCGGCCGATGTTCACGCTGCGGTAACGTTGCAGGTGGAAGCCGGAAAACGCAGGCGGACGATGAACAATCACAGCGCCACCCATTTGTTGCATGCCGCGCTGCGTGAGGTGTTGGGTAAGCATGTGGAGCAGAAAGGTTCGCTCGTCAATGAAAAGATACTGCGGTTCGACTTTTCGCATTTTGCCGCCATGACCGATGAAGAAATTCGCAAGGTGGAATTGCGGGTGAATGAAAAAATTCGCGAGAACATTACCTTGAACGAGCAGCGGAACGTGCCATTGGAAAAGGCGAAAGCGATGGGCGCCATGGCCTTGTTTGGTGAGAAATATGGCGAGTTTGTCCGCGTGATCACATTCGATCCCGGCTACTCGGTTGAATTGTGCGGGGGTACCCACGTGCGGGCCACGGGCCACATCGGGTTATTGAAGATCATGTCGGAGAGTTCAGTTGCGGCCGGTGTGCGCAGGATCGAAGCGGTAACAGGCGAGGGGGCGCAGGAGTTTGTGAATGCATCGCTGGCTGTGCTGGAAGAGATCAAGGCCGTGCTTAAGAACCCGAAAGACACGCTGGCGTCTCTTCAGAATCTGCTGGAGGAAAAACACGCCCTGGAAAAGAAACTGGAGGCTGTGCATCAACAACAGGCCAACCAGCTTCGCGAGGAGCTGGCCCGCAAGGCCGTGCAAGCCAACGGGCATCACCTCGTTATTGAGCGCGTCACAGTGCCCAATGCTGATGCGTTGAAAAATATCGCTTATGCGCTGCGCAACCAGTTTGATGATTTGCTACTGGTGCTGGCTGCCGAAGTGGATGGCAAGCCCCAGGTAGCGGTGATGATCGGGGAGAAACTGGCGCAAACCAACCGGTATCATGCCGGCAACCTGGTGAAAGAACTCGCCAAAGAAATTGAAGGTGGCGGTGGCGGCCAGCCATTCTTCGCCACTGCAGGCGGGAAAAAGCTGGAAGGCCTGGCCAATGTTTTGACGCGCGCACGGCAAATGCTCAACTAACACTTCGGGCTTTCGCTCATGAAGTTTGAAACGATTATCGGTCTGGAGGTGCATGCGCAACTGCTGACCGAAAGCAAGATTTTTGCGGGCGATGCGTCCTCCTTTGGCGCAGAGCCCAACACGCACATCAGTGCCATAACGCTTGGCTTGCCCGGTACCTTGCCGCGGCTTAACAAGCGCGCGGTGGAGCTGGCTGTGCGGATGGGGCTGGCTTGCGGGTGCGACATTTCGCGCCACCAGATTTTTGATCGCAAGAATTATTTCTATCCCGATCTTCCCAAAGGATATCAAATCACCCAGGATCGTACACCGGTGTGTCGCGGAGGATTCATTCCCATTCGATTGAAGTCGGGTGAGGTGAAAAGCATTCGGCTCAACCGGATTCACCTGGAGGAAGATGCGGGAAAGTCCATTCATGCGGAGGGGCACGATGAAACGCTTTTGGATTTTAACCGGGCCGGCACCGCGCTGATTGAGATTGTGACCGAGCCGGTGCTCACCAGTCCGGAAGAAGCCGGGGCGGTGTTGGCCGAAATCCGCAAGATGGTGCGCTACCTGGGCATCTGTGATGGCAACCTGGAGGAGGGATCGTTGCGGTGCGATGCGAATGTGTCGGTGCGGCCGCAGGGTTCAGGTGTGCTGGGAAAAAGAGTGGAAGTGAAAAACATGAACTCGATCCGCCATGTGCAACGAGCCATCGAGGTAGAGGCGACCCGGCAAATCGAGTTGGCTTTGCGGGGCGAGGACGTGGTTTCCGAAACCCGGTTGTATGATGCGGCTGCCAATACCACGCGCAGCATGCGCATTAAAGAAGAGCTCAACGACTACCGTTACTTTCCCGACCCGGATTTGGCCCCGGTCGTGCTTTCGGACGATTGGCTGAACGCCATCCGCGCTTCAATGCCCGCGTTACCCGAGCAGGTGGTCAGTCACCTAATGGAAAAGTATGCGTTGCCCGAGTACGATGCCCGTGTGCTGGCCGATGACCGTGAGGTGGCCATGTATTTTCAATCGGTGTGCGAGCATACCCCATTCTTCAAATCCGCATCCAACTGGCTCATGGGGCCAGTGAAGTCGTACCTCAACGAAAAAGGCATCGAAATCGGAAAGTTCCCGTTGACGCCTGCGCAACTGGCTGCTTTGGTTAACCTGATCGAAGCTGGCCAGGTCAGCTACACGGCAGCCGCGCAGAAAATTTTCCCCGCCTGGGTTCTTCAGCCGGAGGCCGATCCGGCACAATTGGCGAATGCACTCAATCTCCTGCAGGATAGTTCGGCCGATAGCCTTGGGCCGCTGGTTGACCAGGTTATTCGGGAATTTCCGCTGAAAGTGGAAGAATACCACAAAGGAAAAAAGGCCATTGTAACCATGTTTATGGGCGAAGTGATGAAGCGCAGCAAAGGCAAAGCCGATCCCCGATTGACACAAGAGTTGATTTTACAGCGACTGAAGAAGTCGTGAGGTCGTCCGTTTGTGCCGCTGAATTTTTGCAACTTTGCACGCTATGAATATACGCTTCACAATAGGTATGTGCGCGCTGGCCATGTTCGTTTTGGCCTGCCAGGGGGATAAGAAGGAAACACCTAAAGGAAATCCAGTGACCATTTCGGGTAAGGTGGGTTTCCCGCAGAAGGACCAATGGATTGTGTTTGCCGAGTTGAGGCCTGATAATTCCGTGATCAAACGCGACTCGGTGCAGGTAAAGGAAGATTTTACGTACACGAAGACGGTAATGGTTCCTGAGCCTGCCTTTTATCAAATCAACTTTTTCAATCAACAGCTTGTGAATGTCATCCTCAACAAAACCAATCTGGAGGTAAATGTGGATGGCAACGCGCCCAGCGGCTTTGCCGAAATTAAGGGCTCGGCCGAACATGAGTTCATGAATGAAGTACGCCAGCGTCTGAACGCCCAGCAAAATAACCCGGCCGTAGCAGCACTGGAGGCTGAGTTTCAGCAGGCGGTGCAACAGCAAAATGAAAAGAAAATTACCGAACTGCAGGAGCGCTACCTGGAAATCAGTCGGGCCAGCACCGATTCCCTGGCTGACTTTGTACGGAAACAACCGGCTTCGCTGGCCGTGATGGAAGTACTGCGGGCCAATCTGCTGGATGCTGATGAATATTATGACCTGTACCGTGATGCAGCCGAAAAGTTACAGGCGGAGTTACCGAATTCGCCCTACATCAGCGAGTTTATCGCCCGCGTGAAGACCATGGAAGCCACCGCGGTGGGGCAGCTGGCGCCCGAAATTTCACTACCTAATCCGGAAGGAAAGGTGATCAGCCTTTCCTCGTTGCGTGGCCAGTACGTGCTGGTTGATTTTTGGGCCAAGTGGTGCGGACCGTGCAGACGGGAAAATCCGAACGTGGTGAAGGCCTTCAACAAATACAAAGACAAGGGTTTCACTGTATTTGGCGTGTCGCTCGATCGCACACGGGAAGACTGGGTAAAAGCTATTCAGGAGGACGGCCTGACGTGGACGCACGTGTCGGATTTGAAATACTTTGAGTCTCAGGCGGCACGCGACTATAACATCAATGCCATTCCGTTTTCGCTGCTGCTTGATCGCGAGGGCAAGATTATTGCCAAGAACTTGCGCGGTGCAGCTTTAGAAAAGAAACTCGAAGAAGTTTTTTCAAGCGCTGCGCCATGAAGCACCTCATTCCGTTCTTTTTATTGGCTTACCTGGTCTCTTGCAACAAATCAGGCGAAAAGCCGGCTGCCTTGGCCGTGCGGACGGACAGCGTAGTGATGGCGTCTCCTGGTGGATGTCAGGGTGATTCGATTCCTTGCGTCAGCTTTAAAGTGACATTTCCACGCATTGCGGGGTTATCCAAAACAGCCGAAGATACTTTGACCCGGGCGCTGGCACGTTTGCCGATCAATGTAGATAACAAGCCAATGGAGCTTGCGGAAAGCGGCAGGCGTTTCCTTGCCGATTGGACGGAGATTAATGAAGAATTTGAGGGTGCCACGGCACCTTGGTCGTTCGAGTCGAACGCCACGGTGTTGATTGCGAGCGATACGTTGATCAGCATTAAGGTGTGGAGCTACCAATACACCGGAGGCGCACATGGATTACAAGAAACCCATTACATCAACATGCACCCCGTGACCGGGGCGCGACTCAGCTTAGATGATTTTCTGCGACCCGGCTACCAGGCGGTGTTAACGGCTGTTGGCCATCAGGCTTTTCGGGAAGCGCGCGGACTGACACCAGACGAAGACCTGGAAGCAGCCGGATTTGAATTTCCGGATGGGTTTGAACTCAACACCAACTACGGATTCACTGGCAACGGAATCGAGTTCACCTTTAACATTTATGAGATCGGGCCTTACGTTCTCGGGCCGTCTGAATTCACTGTTCCGTATCGCGAATTGGCGGCTTACCGAAAGTGAGTTTTTATTGGAATGAGATAAAGCAATAGCTTATCAGATTCGAGCCCATGCGCAGCGCCTGTTGCCGTTTCTCTTCTGGGTCGTTGTGGATACGCGCATCTTCCCAGCCATTGCCGAGGTCGCACTCATACGAATAAAAAACCACCAAACGCCCATCGTAAATCAGGCCTAACCCTTGTGCGGGTTTACCATCATGCTCATGTATCTTGGGCAGCCCGCGCGGGAAATCAAACTTCTGGTGATACACGGGGTGGTTAAAGGGTAGCTCGACCAATTCCAATTCGGGGAAGATTTTCTTCAGCTCCAAACGCACGAAAGGGTCCATGCCGTAGTTGTCATCAATGTGGAGGAATCCACCCCCTACCAGGTATTGCCGAAGATTTTGAGATTCAGTGGCCGTGAACACCACATTGCCATGCCCGGTCATGTACACATAGGGGTAGGAGAAGAGATCGGAGCTTCCCACCTCAACCACATCTTCTTCTGCCTGCAGGTGGGTACCCAATTCCTGATTGCAAAATCGAATCAGATTTGGCAAAGCCGTCTTATTGGCATACCAGTCACCGCCCCCGCCATATTTCAGTTTTGCTATTTTTACCTGTGCATAAGCGGGGGGGGCAGGGGTTAACAGGATAAAAAATATATTGATAATCAGCAGGTTACGCATACTTTTAACTAAAAATTTCCGCCCTAATTAAACTTAAATTGCCCATCGAAGTCCAAGAGAACAAAAGAAGCGAAAAATGAAGAAGATATCTCTATCCCGTATACTCGCCTACGGTTCCATTCTCTCGGTTGGGTTGTTCTGGTCCTGCTCAGAAGATCCGTTTGAACTGACGGCAAGTGATTCTGAAAATGTATCCAACGAAGCCATTACCGAGGCCTATCTCGAAGATGTGGATGACATGTCGGCTTTGGCCGTGGTTGCGGAGCCCGGCTCGCTGACCGGTTCGCGTGAGGCTAGTGGTGGACGTGGCGAAAAGCCTGACGATGGTCGTTTTGCCTGTGCCACCGTTACCCTGGAGTTTGCTGGAGATAATTCGCTGCAAAATCCGCATGGCTTCATCACCATTGATTTTGGTGCCGGTTGCACCGACCCCCGCGGCAACGTGCGCAAGGGCAAGATTGTCGTTGAGTTTTTAAAGAGACGTTTTTCGCTGGGATCAAAGATTATCACCGAACTTCAAGGATATTCCATTAACGGCATCAGCATCGAAGGGGTGCGCACCGTAACCAACGTGACCGAAAGCCTGTCAGCTCCGAAGTTCAACATCACGCTCACGGGTGGCAAGGTTACGTGGCCTGACGGATCTTTTGCTACACGCGAAACGAATCACTTCCGCACCTGGGTGCGCAATGCCAACCCGACACTGGACGAGATCCGCGTGTATGGTGCGGCTGCTGGGTCAAACCGTAGAGGTAAAGTTTTTCAGGTAGAGGTGAGCAGTGCTGACCCGCTGGTGTACAAACGGGAATGTGCCTTGAGCAACAGAATTTTTATGGCGGTAGCGGGCACGCGCAAGCTTACAGTAGACGGCAAACTCATATCCATTGACTACGGAGATGGCGCGTGCGATCGCCTGGTGACGATCACCATCAATGGCCGCTCGCGCGAGATTGAAGTGCAGCCGCAATAACTGACACTCACATATTAACCATGTAAAGACCTGCATCTGCAGGTCTTTCTTTTTTTACAATGTTCAGAAAAAAATAATGTAAGCAATTAAACCTGATCGCGTCAGTCTTGTCCAAGAGCAAAACTTAAACAAAACAGATTATGAAAATGAATGGATTAAGTGTGGTGCGAATGAGGACACTGGCCTACGGTGCTGTAGCCGGGTTGCTCCTGATGGCTTCCTGCTCTGAAGATGCGGTTGAATTTTCTGCGATTGATTCGGAGAATGTGCAGGACGAAGCAATTACGGAGTCGTTCTACGAAGATGCCGATGATATGGCAAACGTGGCGTTGTTCTCGGACCCTGAAACGGCTGGCGGACGCGTGAGTTCAGGTGCACGTACAATTGTCGTGAACGACCTGCGGTTCCAGTGTGCAACAGCTGTGATTGAAACCGACCCCAACAGCACATTGGATGTTCCGAAAGGAACGATAACCATCACCTTCGATGGCAATTGCCTGGATCCCCGCGGCAACAAACGCAGCGGCCAACTGGTGATTGTGTACAATGGCAAGCGCTTTTTGCCGGGTTCTTCGCGCACGTTCACACTGGTGAACTATTTCATAAACGATATTAAAGTGGAAGGTACCCGCACCGTGACCAATGTGAGCGGCAGCACAGACGAAGCTCCGAAGTTCAACATCGTGCTCACCGGTGGTAAAGTAACCTGGCCGAATGGTGACGTGGCTACCCGCGAAGCCAATCGCAACCGGGAGTGGATACGTGCTGCCAACCCGTTGAATGATGAGTGGCGCATTTCCGGCTCGGCCAGTGGCACGAACCGCAAAGGTCGCAGCTACCAAATGGAAATCCCTGCGGCCGATCCGCTGGTGTATAAGCGTGAGTGTGCGGTGAGCGACAGGATCTTCATGGCAGTTGCTGGCACCAAAAACCTGACCACGGAACGCAAACTAATCTCCATTGACTATGGCGATGGCGAATGCGATCGAAAAGTGGTGATCACGGTCAACGGCCGGTCACGCGAAGTAACGGTAAACAACAATTTCTGAGAGGAGAGCGGTGAGTAGGTTTAGACGGCCCTGGCGAAAGCCGGGGCTTTCTTTTTTTGTGGTTAGCGATCCGTGGCAAACCGGAGTTTGAAATCCAGATCGACCCACTCGTTCACTTTAATCATGCCCATCAACCGCGTAGGGGGCTCCAGCCCAAAGTCTTGTAGAAGAATTTTTTGTTTGCCCTGGATGAGCAGACTACCCGGATCTTCGATCAGGCAATCGAACACAAATTTTTTTACGACCTGGTTCATCTCCACCATCACCTCAGCTTTACCTTTTGTCCAGGCCCCGTGTTCGTCCCATTCGGGAATCAATGCCGCAAGTTCCACCTGGATATATGGGTTTTCTTCCTCTTTCATCATCTTCCGGAAGTCGCTGTTCATAATGGAGTTACCGGAGTCAAAGGCCTTAATCTTGAGCGGAATGTCGCCACCTTTCAGGCGGAGTTCGCGGTTGGAGCGCAAAACATCCACCGGCTTTTTGATTTCCAGCTGCTCGGTGTACTTAAAACGGAACTGGTTGACGTTGGTAGAACCAAAGACAGTGACCAGACTGGAGGGATGGATGAATATGCGGTAAGATTGAGCCACCGCCTGCCCCGGCCACCATAACACCAGCACCAACCAGACACACCATCGCATAGCACAAAGATAGGGGGATTGAAGGTTTTTGCGCAAAAACGTAAAGCTACGCTTGAATCAGATGAGCCACATTATCCCTGCCTCGATTGTTGTGATTGATCGGAGTACATGCTTTTATTTACATTCGTTAGAGGGTGTAGAAAATTGATAATGCCGCGAGGCGTTTAACATGTCTTAAATTGCAGCATGGGGAAGGCGAAGTTATTCTCGATGCTGGTGCGCGTGCTGAAAGTCACCGGAATGGCAGTTGCCCTGGTACTCCTGCTATTCGGGATTGCCACCTGGATTGTGGTTGAGCGGAAAAATGACTGGCTGTTGAGCCAGGTTCAAGCCTACATGAACGAGTCGCAATCCGGACAACTGGAGGTGGCCAACCTCGACCTGAAGTTGTTCAGGAATTTTCCAAACGTTACGCTGCAATTAAACGGAATCGCCTATTACGAGCACCGCGACACGTTGCGCCAACCTTCAGAACAGCCGATCATCCAAGCTGATCAACTCTTCGTTGCCGTTGAGTTCCTGCCCTTGCTGAAGGAGGAACTCAACGTGGATGAGATCAGGTTGTCGGGAGCCCGGGTGAACATTATCGAGTATCAAAATGGAGTCCTGAATATTGAATGGGCACTGGCCGACCCCGCAAAAGCCAAAGTAAAACCCAAAGTGGTCCAAAAGAAGGTGATGCCTCCAGCGGCACCAGCTGCGAAAGACAAGAAGGTTACCCCGGTTACCCAAGCCCCTCCCAAGTCGGCCATGAATTTTGATTTGAAGTTCATAACGATGGATAGTGTGCAGGTGAATTGGAAATCAATCAGGACCCGGGATTCCTCCACGCTGCTCATCCGCGAACTGGAAGCAAAAATCCGTAACGCGGGCAAATTATTGACCGCCAGCCTGAGCACCACCAGTCAGGTGCAATCGGTATATGTCAGCGGTTCACGACTTCCATCCAGCGACCTAATGATTAAAGCTGAACTGGATATTGAAACCGTGAGTCAACACGTAGCGATTCGAACATGTCAAATCAACTATGATATTTTTTCAGCTACCCTCGAAGGCACGTATGCGCACCGGGATGACCGGGCGCTTGATTTGCGGGTTGACGCTTCGTCCAACGATTTGCAGTTATTATCCACGTTCATCAAACCCGAAGTAATCAAACAAAACCCGGACTTATTGGAGAAACTGGACATTTACGCAAGGGGTCGGGTATTTGGCAAGTTGAAACACCAATCGCCACAATTTCAGCTGGCATTTGGGGTGAACGACCTTTCCTTGCATCTACCGGGCCAACCGGGAGCCCTCCAGGACATTGGCTTTGACGGAAGTTTTATTTCTGGAACGGCCCCTGATTATTCCACTGCTGTCCTGGAAGTCAATAACCTCAAGGGGAAGCTTCCCGGGGGATTTTTTGATGGATATCTTCGTATCAAAAACCTGGTGGCGCCTTATGTGCAGTACAAACTGAATGCTCAGTTGCAGCTTGATGCATTCAATGAGATCTTCCGGATCGATTTTCTCCGACAACTCCGCGGATCGGTCACTTTGCGCGGCAATTTTGATGGCCCGTTGAAATATTTTGCTGAGCACACGATGGACAGCAGCCGGTCAAGTTCAATTACCCTCAACAATTTGTCGTTTGTTGTGGCCAAAACCAACCAACGCGTTTCCGGCTTGTCAGGAAAAATAGAAAACGGCAATAATCAGACTACGGTAAAGCAACTGGCCTTTACCTATGGGCAGAACGATTTGCTGATTAATGCCTCGATTGAGAATTTGGTCTACTTCCTTCTGGGGCCGGAGCGTAACCTTTCGGTTTCAGGGAACCTACGGTCCAAACAGCTTTTCACTAAAGATTTCATTACGGATACGTTGCTGCGTGCCCAGGTGCAGGACCGGATCAGCAATTTTTCGGTTGAGTTCAAGGCTTCAACAACGGCAAGCCAGGTAAAATCGGCCCTGCCGAACATCGCCTTCGACATCCGAAATCTCACAGCCAGTTTTGATGAATTACCGAATATTAAGTCGCTTAATGCAAGCGGCCTGTTCAGCGAGACGCCCAACGGGTATCAACTGGATCTCCCGGAATTTCATGCCATCCTGCCGCAGGGAAAACTGGATGTTTCCGGTGATCTGCAAATTCTGGAAAAGCGGCTATGGGAGTTCAATGCCCGGGTGAAAGCAACCCAATTTCCATGGACCTATGTGAAAGAGCTCGTAGCGGAAATGACGGAGAGCAAAACACCTTCTGCAAAGAATGCCCTGGTCAAAGATATGGATATAGTAACGGCCGATCTGGACTTATCGGCAGCCGTGATCACCTATCCGTTTGATATCAACCGCCTGGAAGTGCGAAATAGCCGCATCCATTTTACTCCCTCCGGCTCCAAACCGATCTCGGTTGAAAACCTCAACCTGGCGCTGGATCATTTGCATTTCACGCATCCTGCAAATTCGGGCTATCTCACGGGCTTGAAATCGACCGCAGGCACGCTAAAGGTGCAGCAACTGAATGTACCCGGATTAAACAAACTTGATATTGACATGACAATTGCGGGGGAACGGGATACGTTGAGCATCGGATTTTCAAGGCCCACGGACAAAGCGAAAAGTGAAAGCGGTCAGCTCCTGATGGACATTTCAAAAAAAGAATTGGCTTACCAATTGAATTACGTGGTGAAGGACGCCAGCCTGGACTACTTCAATAAGAAATACTATAAGCGAAAACTGATCAGTGGCGAAATTGATTATGCGGTGCATCTGGAAACCTCAGGTTCGAACTGGGGGCAGATAAAGCAAAACCTGGGAGGGGATATCGAAATTGTGGGAGACTCCTTACGGCTTTATGGAGTGGATGTGGACGATATATTGAGGAGATACCAGAAGAGTCAGAACTTTAACCTCGCTGATTTGGGAGCCGTGTTGGTGGCTGGCCCCGTGGGATTGGCCGTTACCAAAGGATCAGATTTTGTGTCGTTGGCCAGCGTCCGCCTGGATTCAACGGAGGTGACAAACATACAGACCCTGGTGGCTAAATGGAAGCTGGACAGCGGCATGCTCATCACGGAGGATGTTGCTTTTGCCACTCGCCTGAACCGGATCGCATTCAACGGGCAGCTTGATCTTGCGCATGACTCCATCCCCGGCCTCACCATTGCCGTGTTGGATGAAAAAGGCTGCAGCCTGATGGACCAGACGCTGTATGGAAAAATGGGAGCGATCCAACACGGGAAACTGAACATCACCAAGACGTTACTGGGATCAGTGATCAATTTTGTAAACGCGGTGGTAGGCAAAGATTGTACGCCTGTGTATACCGGGCGCGTGAGGAAAGCAAAATCGTAGGGTAGCTGCGTGACTCTTTTTACACGAGCCTTTTTTACCTGTTGACCTTGAAGCCGGCATACATTTCCATTGGCCTTTTCTTACCTTCGGGAAAATCTAAGTTACCATGAAATTCATTGTTGTTGTCCTTTTAACGACTTGTTCATTCGTCTCTTTTTCCCAGGATTTTTCAACCGACAGAAAGATGGGCGCGAAAGGTAAGGCCATGGTGGAAACAACGATGGGCATTTACCAGGACTCGGCAAAAGAAGAAATGATTTCAAGAATTGGACAGCGGCTCGTGGAGAACCTGGCCACCCAACCATTTCCTTTCGAGTTTCACATCGTGGATATGGGGGAGCCCAATGCCTTTGCCTTACCCGGGGGATATGTCTTTTTTACGCGTGGAATTCTGGCCCTGGCCAACAGCGAAGACGAATTGGCCGGAGTAATGGGCCATGAGATTATTCATTCGTATAACCGGCATTCAATCAAACAGAAAAAGAAAGGCATTTTACCGGCCATTCTAAAAGTACCTGAGGCACTTTCGGGCGCTTTAGGTGCCAATGGAATTTCTCGGATATTTTCACCCTTAAGTAAAGGGGGAGACGCCCTGATGGCTTCGCACAGCCGTAAAGACGAATATGAAGCGGATGAACTGGGCGTTAGACTTTCTACTAAAAGCGGATACGAACCCGCGGCCTTGGGTACCTTGCTCAGTACACTGGACAAAACGATAGAAGTCTTCACCGGTGAAAAAGAAAAGCCAAGTTACTTCGATGATCATCCATACACACCGGATCGGGTAAATCGCATTAACCGGGAGGCCGCTGGATTACCGCCTTCAACACCGAACAAGATTTTCAAAACCAACAAAGATTTTCTCAGGGCTTTGGATGGCATCCTGGTTGGGCCTAACCCGAATCAGGGGGTGTTCAAGGGCGATTGGTTCATCCATCCGGACCTAAAGTTCAAGATTCAAATTCCGGAAAAATGGACGCGCCAAAATACACGTTCCGAGGTCGCGGCTGCTGACAGCTCACAATCGGCCATTATGTTGCTGGAAGTAGAAGCCAACGCAAAAACGGCACAAGACGCAGCGCAGACGTTTTCACAAGCATTCAAAGAAAAAACCAAGGTTACCCTGGACGTCAAGTCAGGGGACGTGAATGGTTTAACGTCCAGTCGGGTTTCGTTTACGCAAACCCAAGGCAACACAAAAGTAACGTTCATCTGTCTTTGGGTTGAACACGCAGGACTGGTTTACCGAGTCATTGGTGTGGCCTCGCCCGGATCCGAAGGTCGGGTTACCACCCACCTGGAAAGTTTCTCGTCCATCTCCGAAAATGACAGGCAAAGCATAACCAAGAAAGTGATCCGGGTAGTGGAAACCCACAAAGGCGAGACGATTAAGAGTGTAAGTGAACGGACAAGTAACGTGATACCGGTAAAACTAACGGCTGCCATAAATCGCATCGCGGAAGAGACCATCTTTGAACAAGGCGATTTAGTGAAAGTGGTTGTAGAAGTGCCGTATTAAACAAATCGGTTGATCCAAATACGGCTTGCCAGTCCTCTTGAGAATTCGCCCGCTGTTGCCGTACTTGCACTAACTTTTTTGACGCATGCAACAATACCACGACCTGCTGCGCCACATCCTGGCACAGGGCGCTACGAAAACCGACCGCACCGGCACGGGCACCCTCTCGGTGTTCGGCTACCAGATGCGCTTTGATCTTCTGCAGGGATTCCCTTTAGTTACCACGAAAAAGCTGCACCTGCGCTCGATTATTTACGAGTTGCTGTGGTTTTTGAAGGGCGATACCAACATCCAATACCTCAAAGACAACGGGGTTTCCATCTGGGACGAATGGGCGGATGCCGAGGGCAATCTGGGGCCCGTGTATGGCTACCAATGGCGCTCGTGGCCGGGCCGCAATGGCGCCAAAATCGACCAGATCACCCACGTGATCAACAGCATTAAAAGCAAACCTGATTCGCGCAGGCATATCGTTACCGCCTGGAACCCGGCTGATGTGGATGACATGGCACTGCCGCCCTGCCACGCGCTGTTCCAGTTTTACGTAGCCGATGGCAAATTGTCGTGCCAGTTGTACCAACGCAGTTGCGATGTTTTCCTTTTAATGGACATTCTCAAACTGTATATACCTACTGTTGTTGTAATTCTTTCTTTTTTGGTTCTTTTTTCTTTGTGGAATTGTGGATAACTCAAATCAACCCGAGTGGCTATCACGGTTGACAAGTTCGGCCGTCCGGATGTTTTGAGTTTCGTCCCTTATCTTATTTAGAGCTGTCCTAAAAATGGGGAGCTTACAGTGCCTTTAGCAATTGCGATACAGCATTATGATTCGGAACTTAAAATCTTCCTGAACAGATCGCGTCACAATAATTTTGGCAGTAATAAGTTTGCTGGTTTACGGAACCCTAATACGCTTCACCGAGACGTTTGAACTGGTGGACGGGAAGATTGTTCTGGGGCGTGCTTGATGTTCCTAGGATTTAAAGATATTGTATTTGATGATACAATAAATTGCTCGAAATCCGTCTCTCCAACTTATTTTCTTTCCCTCTTCGTAAGTCCTACCGTAGTAAGAAATTCCTACCTCGTATATCCGGATGTTGCGAACCCTTGCTATTTTGGCCGTTACCTCTGGCTCAAAACCAAATCGTGTTTCCTCCAATTTGATTCCCTTAATTATATCGGATCTGAATACTTTGTAGCAGGTCTCCATATCCGTGATATTCAGATTGGTTAACATGTTAGATAAAAATGTCAGAAATTTATTCCCAATTGTGTGCCAAAAGAATAGGATGCGATGAGCCCTACCTCCGACAAATCGCGATCCGTAGACCACATCAGCGAACCCATCAATAATTGGCTTAAGCAGAACATTGTATTCGCGCGGATCATAATCGAGATCAGCATCCTGGATGATCACGTTGTCGCCAGTTGCTTTATTGATACCAGTCTGTAATGCTGCGCCCTTTCCTCTATTTCGATCGTGTTTGAGGTAGGTAATCGGAAGCGTAGGATTAGCCATTTTGTAGGTTTGAATGACATCATCTGTGTTATCGGTCGAGAAATCGTTCACGAGTATGACTTCTTTTGACCAATTGTCGCTCAGCTCAACATCTTTAATCTTGTTTAGAATTAAGTGTATAGTTGTTCCCTCGTTGTAGGCTGGAATTATGATCGATAGCTTTTTTGACATGATTTGTTTGGAGTGTTTTGGCTGGTTCAATGTTGGATAATAAAGCCGTGGTGTAATGCCCGGCTGTCCCGCAGCAAAACGCGACCTTTGGCTAGTTCAGTACCAGGAGTGCACGGTATGGGCGAATCGAAACATTGATCTGTTGATACAGGAATCCGGATTCCGTTTTGAATTTCTGTTTCAATTTCGGTTAAAACAGGGAATTGATCCGACAGAAAAGCATCACGCAAGTGCGATCCATTTAAACTGACCAGACACCCAAAGGCAATCGTAAGCATCACTATAGTGTGCCACCTCTTGAGCCTGTTGAGCACAAGGGCGAGACCAAGAAACAAACCAGACAGAATAAATGAAGCGGAAAACCGAAAATCAGGAGCATTGAAAAGCCAAAATATTTCTCCTAAAGTGCAAGTTAAGCAAACAAGGAGATGGTTTTGATATTTTTCAAAAAACTTTTCATTCAGTCTTCGTTTTTCGAGCATGAAGAACAGACCCAAGGCTGCCCAAGTTCCACACATTATGACATAGACGGTTTGAATGAATGATGATTGATGGCGAAACCAATAAGCCAAGAGTTCAGGTGCGCTGAGCGTAGTGTATACATCTGGCCTGCCGTTGGTTTTCGCCCAAATCCGTGTGTAATCAACCAGTTCGTTAACGTAGTTTTGAGGAACTCCCCAATCTAAAAAAGTGATTTGAGTATGAACGATCGGGAATACCAGGTATCCCGAAAGGATGACGTTGCTACGCACGAGCAGGACAGTGACATTAACCAGTTTAACTGTAAAGCAGTATGCAGCCAGTAATATGATAAGTAATTCAAGATACTGTTTTTGTGCCGCTGTTTGCTCGGCATGCTTCAAAACGAGAACTATGACCAGTGAAACATAGATGAATGAGGCCCAGTCCGGTGAAATGGTATTCACAAAAATGTGGCTTGCAATTGACACTAAATCCTCCTTCGGATAAATCAAGGCTATCCATGATGCTACTAACACCAGGTCACTGAAAAAGCGACTTCCCTCAGAAATTGCAATTATGCGGTTAAAAACATAGGCTGTATAGAGAAGAAATAGTAATCCGTTGAGATCGTTGAAGAAATAGCCGGTATTGGGGTAGTCAAGAAATGCAGCAAGGCTATGCCAACTGCTGTTAAAACCAAAACGATGATGAAGATTTGCTAAGCCATTGACAAACCCGTACTGCTGTAGCCATCGAACAAATTGAACGTAATACAATCCTTCGTCATAGTATGATGTCGGGAGGTAACACTTCGTACACACGTAAATCAACAGGTAAAGAAAAAACACCAATAGCGTGATTGAAACCCAGGTGAATTTCAGTTTAGGCAAAACAAAATTCACAACCCTGTTTCTTAAGAGCACAACAAAAATCAGCGCAGCCACCACTTCAATTGCAATTTGAATAGTTGTGGTTAAGGGGCTAAAAATGGCTATGGAAATGACAATAATGTTCAGGCTTACGAGGCCAATCAAAAGCGATAATGCGATAGGCAGTTCAATTCTGCCTCGGGTTAGGACAAATTCGGTTGCTTTGCCAAAAACAAAGGCTAGAAAGGTCGCGTTAGCCCAGATCAGCAATATGTACAACATCCGTTTGGTTTTACCTGCTAATTTAATAAAGACCCGTTTAACGGAGGCTCGTTAACCGACTGAAAGCTTGTTTTGTGAAATGTTTATTTTCTGGAGGTTCGTTGCGACCTGACAGAAATTGAGCCGACAATGCCTCCCTTCGCTACCTCTTCCTCAACACCACCAACCGGTAGCTCTTACACTTCTTAAAATTTTCGGGGTTGCGCTAGAAGTGCTTGACTTGATCTTTCTCATTTTTACAATGATCCTAACCGTTAGATTTTTGGCAAGCTGGCCAAGGGGTGAGCGGGCTGCGATGCCAAATTCAACATGGGCTGATCTCCTTGGCTGTCCCCGTAGGCAGTAATGCTTTCGTAGTCGTTTAAGTTGACATATGTGCGAACCCTGCTGACTTTTTCCGACCCGTAACAATTCGGAGTTTTAAATCGGCCGGTTACCAAGCTATTTTTGACTTCAATCTCAGTCGAGATTAACTCAAAATGTTCCCGTTGACAAAAGTGGGTAAGGTAATTTTTTATTGAGGCGGAGACAACGATAATACGATCGCTATTCTGCCTGTGCTTTTCTAGCCTATGCATGGCTGCTGAACTAAGAATTCGCGGTATCTCGGTGGCTGCAAATTTCGCGCATTTGTCTTCAAATTCGTTAATGGGTTCCCCCTTGAAGAGGATAGAAAAGATTTTCTCTTTCGCAGCACTATTCGTCACAAGACCAATTTTAAACATTAGAAAGAAGATGCCACATGGTATTGCGCGCATCATCAGTAGCCAGATTGGATGATAAAAAATAATGAAGCGAAAAAAGCTGTCGTGGGTTGTTATTGTTCCGTCAAAGTCGACCAGTACGAGAGACCGGTTGATATCCTTAGCCATAATAAATAAAAAAAAAGCAGGTTAGACACCAGCAGATGAGATTTACGATAGTGAATCCGTCCCTTGTCAGGATGGCTGTTGGGTCAGAAGTTACGCCTCTAACTATTGTAAGTTGAAAGTATCTTAGAATGCCGATGACAACAAAGAGGGATGTAACATAGAAGTACTCTGTGTTAAATTGCAATGAAACATCTGGTGACACACTATAAAGAATGTAAGATACCGCAGTGATAGAAGCGATAAACACCATGGCTAAGTCAATGAACGCTAAGTTGTATCCATCAATTGACTTTCTGACTTTGATTCCCGATTTATCCCGAAGCAAAACATCATCCCTTCTTTTTGAGAATGCAATAAAGAGGGACAGTAGAAAGGACATTACAAGTAACCACTTTGATGGGGTAACATCGGCTAGAGCGGCTCCACCAAGTACCCGTAGGAGAAAACCGCTGGAGATGATCAAGACATCAATGATTGCATGGTCTTTGAAAAAAAAAGTGTAGCCGATGTTTACTGCAAAGTAGAAAGCTATAATGACCGTGAAATTTTTTTCAAGGGTTGCAGTTATGGCAATCGAAGTAACAATTAGGAGTACGCATAGCATCAATGCTTCATTACGACTTACTTGCCCCGAAGCCAGAGGTCTCCTCGCTTTTGTAGGGTGCAGCCTGTCACTAGCCACGTCACGATAGTCATTAATAACATAGACAGCACTGGCCAGGCAACTGAAGGCTATCCATCCCAGCATCAGATCTAGAAAAACTCCGGGCGACAGAAACTTTAGCCCAAAAAAAGCGGGTATGAATAGGAAGAAATTCTTGCTCCATTGTGTGGGACGGACCAATTGGAGATAGGCGAGTGGCCGATTCATGTTTGTTTTTGGTGAGGCTAAATGTAGTATTTTTCTCAAATTTGGAGATTGAGAACCGGATTCATCATATTTTTTGTTTTTGCGCTTGCCTACTCAGGTTGGCTACGGTTTCAAGGAGCGCATGACGGCCTTCCTTATCTCGTCCATTGGGATGAGCCGTTCATTAGTTCTTCGGCCATCAACATTGCCAAAACAGGCGATATTAATCCGAAGTATACCGAGATTTGTTATGGAGGATTTCTTCGATATAGTTGCACCCTATTGGATTGGGTTTACCTGCGCTACCTGATCACCACGGGAAAAATATCGGAATCTGGTGACGTTGTTACCAACCTGGAGGGTTCTTTGCGGACCTTATCACATCCCGAATTTTATCTGATCAACCGGCTTTTTGTGGGTATACTCAGCATTCTTGGGTTAGTGCTGGTCTTTAAAGTTACTATTTTGATTACCCAACAGCAGGGTAGTGGCCTGATCGCAGCTTTGGCATTGATGAGCTTTTGGCCCTATTTTGAGGGGGCAATATATGCCACGGTTGACCTGCCCATGACCATATTGGCCGTAGGCGCGTTATACTTTTCCACCCTGTTCCACCAAACGAAGCGGGAAAGACATTTGATTTTAAGCTTTTTGTTTTCGGGTTTGTCCGCAAGTACAAAGCTTACTGGAGGCTTAACTATCTTGCTGCCGTTGATGGCAGTCGGAATGAATTGGAATTTGTTTCAATTCACCTCATACAAACATGCCATTATTCGACTGTTTAAATGGGGTTCCATTCCCATTTTTGTATTTCTCGTATTCAATCCAAACATTATTACTGACACCCGAAGCTATCTGGACTGGAATTCGTGGATTGTCAACGTGTATCGGTCGGGGGAAGGACACTTTTCAAAGGAACCAGGCTGGGAGCATCTCTCTTTTCAGGTTACGACAATTATCGAAAATGTCGGGTCATTACTTTTTTTCATTGCGCTGGCAGGGGTGTTTCTTTTGCCTTTTGGGTTCAGCAAACAAACCCAAAAGCTGGAGGTTGATTCAAAGGCGCTCCTTGTTTTGTTGTTACTCATCATCTTTCCCGTGGTGTATCTGCTTTATGTTACGTCATACCGTGTGGCGTATCATCGAAACTTTTTGGTGTTGTACCCCTTTGTCGCAATTTTTGTTGGTGTGTTTTGCTACCGGCTGCAGACGGTAATTGACAGGTTCCTACCAAAAAATGTGACATATCTCAACCGTCCCTGGTCCTACCTTGGCATGCTGGCCATTACGCTTGCAGTAACGTTTCCAAGATTTACCGCAATGCAACAAGCCGCCAGCAAAATGTATCACGCTCGCGATACGCGAACTCAAGCCGTTGACAGGCTAAACTTGATGAATTCTGAACTAATAGGTATTGCTCAAGAGCTTCAATTCAGCCTGAAAGACATCGAGCGGATGAAATTTAATTTTCGAACATTTAGGTCATCCCAACTTCAACAGGCATTGGATGAAAACACATTGGTGTTGGTCGGTCGCTACCAAAGTATGGATCGGTCAATGCACGCTCTAGATAGTGAGCTAAATAGAAGGATATCCAAATCAGATTTGGTTGACTCCATACCGGGGGTTAGCATCTTTAGAGACTCCACAATTTCGGCTGCGGGAATCCCACTTCGTGATCCAGAAATCCTTTTTATCAGGGGTGCTGGTCGCGAGGATGCGATTCGAAGCAGAGGCACAAGTCTGATCAAGCAGTTTTCAAACATCGAAATGTACTCAAACGGTAAAAGAAAACTAGGTGAGGTAAATTTATCCGCGGGACAATACCAACTGGCGATCAATATAACATCAACAGCGTATGAAGAGGTTTATCCACACATCCGCCTCAAACTTAACGGTGATTTTGTGGGTGAAAAGCAGATCCAATCATCCAGTTCAACGGAGTTTTTTGATTTTTCAATCTCTGAGGGCGGAAAACAAAGGTTTGAAATTGAGTTTGACAATGATGCCGCAGGTGAAGCTGGTGATCGCAATTTGCTGGTTGTGAGTTTTGAGATCAAAGTTAAGAACTGATGGAATCCTTACGAATGCTAAATAATAAACTTTTGTCAGAGCGGCTGATGGTAAAGTCTGTTGAGGGGGGGCCAATCAACCGACTGAAGACTTATTTTAGACCTTACATCTGCCCAATGAATTTATTGCTCTCGTTTATTGGTCGGGAAGACCGGCTTTTAGACATTGGCTGTGGTTCGGGTCAATTTGCGTTACTGGCGGCCGAATTTTGTCGGCCCGTATCGATTACGGGTATTGAGGTATCAGCCGTGTTGATTGAGCATGCGAAACGTCTGTTTCAAAATGGCAACTATGAAACAAAAATTGAATTTAGCCTGTACAACGGAACCGACCTTCCAGAATTTGTTACCCAAGCTTCAATTGTTTCGGTGATTGACGTACTGCATCATATACCAAAGGATTTGCAAATATCTTTTCTTCAACAGCTTTATTTGAAAATGTCTCCAGGCGCCACGTTATTGCTCAAAGATATTGATGGGGCCAGTGCGTGGGTGTGGTTCAATAAGTTTCATGACCTGTTGCTGGGTGGAGGCCCCGGCAACGAATTTGCTCTTGCCGCAATTACGAAGGAGTGTCTACGCATTGGGTTTACTATTGAACACGTGGTGAAAACCCGAATGTATTGGTATGATCACTATTTGCTGGCTTTGAAGAAAGCGCCTTCGACCACCGCACCTTGAAACTGTGTTTGTTCTTCCCAACGCATGAAAGTAATACTCAGCATTTTTTCTAACAGAAAAATTTACAACAGCATGTAATTTTTTTTCACCCCTGGCCTGCTTTGGTAGAGGACGTGTGACGAAGCATTGCCCAAAACAACGATTGTTTAATCTACTACAATAGTAGATTAAACAAAATCTCATGTAAGAATTCTATTGATTTTTCTAAATCTACTTGATGCCACGAACCGATATTCGTGAGAGAAATCAAAGATTTTGAATATGAGATTAGTAATGACAGTCATGGCTTTATTGTCCACACAGATTTTGTTTGGTCAGGGAAACACCATTCATGGCCTCGGAGCCGGAAACGCGGGCATCGCCAATACCAGTGTTGGCGAATATGCGGGTGACGTAGTGACGGGGGCGTACAATGCCTTCTTTGGCCACAATGCAGGCATGGCGAATACCTCAGGAAACTATAATGTATTCCTTGGCGCTGTGGCCGGTCGACAGAGCACAACGGGTTCAAACAACACGTTCGTGGGGTCCTTCGCGGGTAGATTTCATACCAATGGCTTCAATAACTCAGGATTCGGCAGCCAGGCAGGCTATAGCGTAACCTCTGGTGCTTACAATGCCTTTATTGGTACAAATGCGGGCTATAACTTAATAACAGGAAGCAACAATGTTTTTGTAGGGGGTGAGGCGGGCTATAACAGCACGGGCTCGTCTAATGTCTTTTTGGGTTTCCGCGCTGGGTATAATGAAACTGGCTCCAACAAGCTCTACATTGATAACTCCAATACCACCACCCCGTTGATTTTTGGCGATTTTGCAACCGATAAGCTGGTGATCAACGGTAACGTGGGTATTGGCTCCCAAAATCCCTCCGAAAAACTCACGGTTAACGGCACTATTTATAGCAAAGAGGTGAAAGTTGATCTTAATGTACCCGGCCCTGATTACGTTTTTTCCAAGGACTATGCCTTAATGACCCTAGATCAGGTCAGATCTTATATTGCAGCAAACGGCCACCTTCCGGAAGTACCCTCGGCACAAGAAATGGAAACGAATGGCATCAACCTGAGTGAAATGAACATGTTGCTTTTGAAAAAGATAGAAGAGCTCACACTACATGCCATCCAGTTGAATGAGCGAGTAAAGGAGTTGGAAAAGCAGGGAGCGAAACGATAGTTTATTCAACAATCGAAAATTTTAGCTGGCAATTATGGAGAAGTTTCTGATCACGTTTTTTCTTATCGTGCTCCCTAAAATAGTCTGTTTTGGGCAGAGCGTGGCACCGCAAACCAATTTACCATCGCCAAACATCGCAAGCCTAGGGGTATTTGGTGAGTTTCCAGCAGTTTCTGCAACTGGTGTCCCAAATATTTCGTTGAATCTCTACACCGTCAGCTTTAGAGAAGTCACAATTCCAATTACTCTGCAATATAATTCTAATCTTGCGAAACCTGACCAGCACCCAGGCTGGGTTGGTTTGGGTTGGAACTTGACCAGTGGAGGGGCAATAACCAGAATTGTAAATGATGTTCCAGACGAAGACAACTCTTCTTCTCCCTGGGCAGCAAACGCTAGCAGAAAGGGTTATTTTCACAATCAGTTGTTTTTCTCGCAGTCAGATTGGAGTTCTTATTCGAAGGCAAAGCAGGCCACCGACCACAGGTGGGAATGGGGTTTTATTAATCAAAGCAGTTGGGTCCATGATTCCCAGCCAGATGAGTTTTCGTTTTCCTTTCTTAACTATTCCGGCACGTTTTATTTGAATGAAACGGGACAATGGAAGGTTAGGTCTGAATCAAAGCTCGATGTCACTATGAGTGATGATTTTCGTACGTTCACTTTGATAGATCAAAATGGTACACAGTTTGTTTTCGGAAGTGATGAGAATGCTATTGAATACACATCTGCTTTTCTTAAAACACAATATCTGAGTTTCCAAAGAAAGAGCTGGAATCTTTCCAAAATTGTTGCAGCAAATGGTGATGTTATTCAATTCATTTACGAAAGAGGCGAGACTATTTTGAACCCGCAATGCTGGTGGCATTATTCTTATGCAACCACCAATGGAACAACCGCTGAGGTTAATCGGATGACTGGATCTCAAATTTTACCATCCTATCTTCGAAAGATCGTCACTCCTGTATCTGAAGTTGAGTTTGAGCGATCGAATAGTGTAGAATTGCCTTACACACCAGAGGCTTTTGAAAGGGATCGAGTATTTTATTTTTATTATGAGGCTGGGCTATCGTATCCAGTATACTTTAATATCTGGCAACAAAGTAGCCAGAATGGTAGGACGGCTTTTACTCAAGAGGGAGTAAACGAATTGCTTCAATTTCTCAAATTTCAACAACTTGACCGAATTCAGGTCAAAAGAAAATCGGATAATAAGGTGGTTGATTGGGTTGAGTTTGTCTATTCGAACTCGACTGCGGAGCGTTTGAAGTTGAGAAGTTTTAACACAAATGGCAATCGCCAACACCAATTTTTTTACACAAGTGATAGCGATCAGACGCTAAGATTGCCACCCTATCTCTCTGGCCTTGTAGATAAATGGGGTTTTTTCAACGGACGTTATCAAGATTATTCAAGTCAGCAGACATATTTTGCCTCTAAAGAGCCAAACGAGGAAAAACTACAGGCGGAATTGCTGAAGAGAATCGTGTACCCGACACGAGGATTTACTGATTACGAGTTCGAGCCGCATACGTATAGCAAGGAGGTAGCGGTAGTAAGGTATAGCCCACTCATTATTTGGCCACAGGATAAGGTTGGTGGCGGTGTAAGAATCAAGACAATTAAGAATTTTGACAGTGATGGTGAACTGATTGATTCACGGGCATTCAAGTACACCTATGATTACACGCCAGCCGGCTCAGTTGGATCGTCATCTGGCATACTAGGGGGCAGATCTTTTTTTACATATTATCCACCTCAGGGAGGCGCAACCAAAGGCAGCGGAGATATGTTTGCACGAGGGCCGCTAGTGATGAATAACAATGGTTCCATTATTTCTTACTCGATGGTGACAGAGGTTTTCAAGGATGGAGGCTATATTCAAAGAAAGTATTCAAATTTTGATAACGGTATTGAAAATGAATACATGGATGCTGAGCCAATCTATAGAATGGGTGATCAGAATATGTATGCTTATTCCTCAAAGTCATATGAAAGGGGCAGGTTACTGGACGAGCGGACATTTAAGGTTGAAAACAATATTGGAACATTGGTCAGCGAGAAGGAGTTTCGTTATTTGAGAATTAATCAGAATGAGAATTATTTACGCGCTTACGATATACGGTATAATGGCAATAGCAATGTTGGGATTACTGATTATAGAACATCTGCGATTAAAGTTTTTGTCTACCCCTATGTTGTTTCTTCGATCATTGAGACAATATATGATCAGTTTGACCAAACAAGCGAGGCAAGAAAGATTGTCAAGTCGGTCGACTATGATTACAAACCGATTGGTCAGTTCCTCCATGCGGTTGATCTGCATCCTAGACGGATCACCGTTACAGAACCATCCGGTGAAAAAATTGTAACTGAATGTAAACTTGTGAACGACTACCCGCCAATTGTAGATGCAGTACATCCAGTCTCAAAAGGAATTTCTAAACTTCGCGAAAAAGGTGTTACTTCAGCTGTGATTGAGTCTATTACCTACCTCCAAAGGATTGAGAATTTCACAGTTACTAACTATTACATAACCGGAAGGCTTAATACTTTCAAAATTTTTCCGAATGGGAATTCTCATGCTTGGGAAACGTATTCTCTTAAGTTTTCCCAAGGTGAATCATTTTTGAGTCATGCGTGGTCGAATTTGACATCAAAGAGTTTTTCTTTTGCAGCTTCGAAATACCGATTAGCGGGGATAGCAGAAGACTATGACCTATATGGAAATCCAATCAGTGTAATTTCAGCTGATGGGCTTGGGCAAAGTATCTCTTGGGTGCATCATGGGAGTCTAATTGGGTCGTTGGCCACTAATCCTGATGCTGGGAACCTAAAACACGAATTGTCATACACACATGAACCTTTGGTAGGTGTGAAACAAATGACAGATCAAAATGGAAGGAACACAAACTACATTTTTGACGTTGGTTCCCGCCTGAGATTGACGACCGATCATGAAAACCAGATATTGAGTCGTTATGTTTACCGATATAAAAACGAGGTTAGAAGTGGGATGAAATTTTCATATTCGACATATGGTTCTACATCAGTCTCAAATTCCATTCTATTTGTCATTAATGGAACTTTGAATCAGGGGTCGACTTTGACTTGGGATTTTGGCGATGGATCGATTAAGGAGAATTCGAATGGTACTGAATTGAAAGAGTATTTTTCTCCTGGGTACTACGATGTTAAATTGGCAATAACGTACCCCGACCATCCGACTTCAGTAACATCAAAAACCATTAGGATTTTACCTTTGCCTATTGCGCAATTTACTGCCCCTGTAACTGGCACGACAAGAACTATATGTGGTTCGAGCCCCACGACTTGTTCCGTAGCAATTGCCAGTGGTCCGTATCAGTATCAATGGGAGTATCAGTACAGCGCTTCTGGGACTGCGAATTGGTTACCTTTCGGCAATGGGTCTAAGACAGCTAACTTTAGCTTATCTGGTGTTCAAGGCTCTTCAAGCACAATTCGATGCAAAGTCTCTGATCCAGCAGGAAATTTTAGATATTCGGATTATTTGACCATTTTTTATTATTGTTCGGGGCAACAAGGCCCGAGTGATTGTCAATCAGGTTGGAGTTGGAACGGTCAGCTTGGAAGATGCGAACCGCCCCAAGGATTTTGTAGCGAAGGATGCTTTTGGGATGGTTTTCAATGCGTCTGCTATTAACAAGTTGAAACTTTTGCGAATGAAGATGAAAATTGTTTTTGTTCTTTGGTTGCAATACTTGGCAGTCTCAGTATCTGCACAAACGAAACTTGTTTCTGACACTGTTATTCATACCAACGATGGAACATTAACCTATATTATTGCGAATAGCCTCGCTATTAGGCCACTCAATTCTACACAAGGTGTAGTGTTTGCGGCTGAACCAGGGGTATCCTACTTATTTAAGATGGTAAATGCTGCTAGTCCCCCAGCATCTTCGTCTTTGAGCGACCATAATCTGATTAGGGCTGAAAATCTGCTGACTAGTGGCATTATTGCTGAGTCAGCCATAAGTTCTCTTTCCGTCAGCCAAAAAAATTCTGTTTATGAGTATCTCGATGGGTTGGGTCGAAGGCAGCAATCTGTTTTGTGGAAAGGTACGCCTCTTGAGAAGGATCTTGTCAGTGTCTTTAAGTATGCTGAAAATGGTCGCCTGGTGAGAGAGTTTCTTCCCTATTCGTCCGGGAATGTCGATGGATCATATAACCCTTTCGGGTTGACCGATGTTGTTACCTTTTATTCTAATCCTCCTTGGGGTGTTGTACAAGATAGCCGCCCGTTCAGAGAGCAGGTATTTGAATTGTCTCCTTTAAATAGAATTACTGATGAGTTCGGTCCGGGAATCGATTGGAAAAACGCGACTAATAGTTTAAGCGCTAAGTCCGCTTTGTTGGTAGGCCGAGCAACTGAAAATATCACAAGATGGAAATACTTTAGCTCGGGTTTGCCTGAGAAGGATGGTTTTTTTCCTGACAACCATTTGTTGATTGAGCAAAAGATTAATGAGGCGGGTCAAGTATCGCGGACGTATAAGAATATGCGGGGACTAGTAGTGTTAAACCGCGTTGGTGACGGGACAATCTGGTTTGATACATACTATTTGTATAGTCCATCAGGTCTGCTAACCTTGGTAATTCAGCCGGAAGGTGTCGCACGATTGGCTTCAGAGTTCGATGCCGTGGGGGCCAACAAGCAAAGCTTTGTCAACCGCTGGTGCTTTCAGTACCAATACGATGATGAGCAGCGAATGATCGCCAAACGCATACCGGGGTGGACGGACTGGGCCTACACGGTATACGATCGTTGGAACCGGGTAGTACTTACCCAAACGCCCGCCCAGCGCGCTCGCAATGAGTACTCCTTCAACAAGTACGATCGGTTTAACCGGGCTATCATGACGGGTTTGTGGGTAACCACAACCCCGCTGGCCACCCTGCGAACCAATGCGGCCAACTCTACCGTGCGGTTCGAAACGGAGGTCAACAACGCGGATGGATATACACTTACATCTACTTACCCTACCGCTATTTCATCTGCTGATTTGCGAAGTATATCCTATTATGATAATTACTCATTTCTGACCTATACGGGTTGGGATGCTGACGGACCGAACTCCAATTATAACTTCGTTAACCTGGCTGGGTTTCCACAAAACACGGCTCTGCTCACCAGCGTAAAAGGCCATGCCACCGGAAGCAAAACACGTGTGCTTGGACAAACGCGCTGGCTTAATAGTGTAACCCACTACGACACCAAGTACCGCTCCGTGCAAACCATCAGCGAAAACTATGTAGGTGGGCGCGACCGTGTAACCACCCTGCACGACTTTACTGGCAGGAATTTAAAGACCCAGCACCATCATACGGCCAGTGCTTCTACTTATACTTGTTTACGTGAGTTTGATTACGATCACATGGGCCGGGTGCTGCGCACCTGGCAAACCACCGATGCCGGGCCGAGGATCTTGCTTTCTTCACAGGCTTACAACGAAATCGGCCAATTGGTTGAAAAGAATCTACATTCCGAAGATAATGGCCTCAACTTCCTCCAATCGGTGGATATGCGGTACAACATCCGCGGCTGGCTCACCAGCATCAATAACAGCTCGCTCACCAACGATGGCAGCCGGAATAACGATGGCAATGATCTCTTTGGCATGGAGTTACTCTATAACCCGGCATCTCCACCGGCCATTAGTGGCTACCCTACAGCCGGAAACCTTGTACCGAAACTCTATGATGGCAATATCACCGCCATCAAATGGAAAACGGATACTAAAGAGCCGGGGGTTACGCCTCAGGAACGTATTTATGGTTTTGACTACGATGTCCTAAGTCGCCTTGAGAAAGCGCATTATGCAGTCGACAACGCAGGCGCATGGACGGGCGATGCCGGTATGTTTAATGAAGCGGTGAAATCATATGACCGCAACGGCAACATCCAGGGCATTGAGCGGCAGGCGCGTGTCAATGGTATTTCCATACCAATTGATAACACTACCTATGGCTACAACTATAGTGGTGTGGTACCGAATTTCAATGGGGTGAGTAACCGCCTGTTGGCCGTGTCTGACGCGGCCAATGCGAGGGGTTTTAAAGATGCCTCGGCCCAGGTAACAGAAGAGTATCGATACGATGCCAGTGGCAATCTCATCTTTGATCACAACAAGAGCATCAGCAATGTTGTCTATAACTTTCTTAACCTGCCCGAAGTGATTGAGTTCACGCGGCCTAATACCACCATCGACCGCATTGAATACACCTACGATGCAGTCGGCAACAAACTACGCCAGGTGGTGAAGATCAACGGCACCCAGGTGTGGAAATCGGACTATGTGGGCGACTTGCAGTACGATAATGATCAACTCGTGTTGGCTTCAACACCAGAGGGGCGTGTGGTAAAAAATAGCAGCGGGTGGGACTATGAATATTTCCATAAAGACCACCAGGGCAACGTACGGCTTACCTATGGCAAACTGAAAGAGACCCTTTCGTACAGGGCTACACTCGAAAACCCGCCTGGCTCTACGCTGGGGACCACAGAAGAAAACACTTTCCGCAATATTAATACCACCCGGCATACCGACCCGGCTCTGAACTATACCCGATCATCCGACCAGGTACTGGTACCGGATAAGTCCGCCAAAGTAAACGGCTTTGAAGGCAGGCCCATTGGCCCGGCTAAGAGCTTACAGCTCGGTGCCGGAGACAAGGTGAAGATGGAGGTGTTTGCCCGCTACAGCCAGGTAACCGGCAGCACGGCCACCATAGCTGCCAACGTGCTGGTGGCAGCCGTGGCCACTACTACCTTTGGCTTTGCCCCGGGCGAAACGGGCTTTAACTCCTTTAACAGCAACGCCCCGGTGGTGCCAGGCATTGGAGGGGCTAGCGCCACGGTGCCCAAGGCCTACTTGGCCTATCTTTTCTTCGATCAAAACTTTGTGTTTATCACCTCGGGCGCGGTATCCATCACAACCGCTGCCTTTAATGCCTTCGAGCGGCTGGAGCGCACCTTCACCGCCCCGCAGGCAGGTTATTTGTATGTGTACGTGGCCAACGAAAGCAACACGGGTGCCTCAGCCGGTGCTGTGTACTTTGATGAAATGCTGCTGGTGCACCAGAAGAACAACAGCACGCTGCAAGTGACCCAAGCGAGCGATTACTACCCTTTTGGACTGGCGTTTAACATCTACCAGGCCGAGCGGGTGAGCGAGGCTTTTGCCAACGTGCCCAAGAACCGCTACGGCTTTCAAGGGCAGGAGTGGCAAAGTGATTTGGATTTAGGCTGGAGCCAGTTTAAGTGGCGCATGCACGACCCCGCCCTCGGAAGGTTTGGAGCAGTGGACCCGCTGAGTGACAAGTACCCTTTTTGGTCTCCTTATTCATTTAGCGGAAATATCCTTCTTAGTGCGGTTGAACTGGAAGGATTAGAGCCTGAAAGCCCTCCATATATGTGGAAGCACGCCCAGACCTACAATCATGGAACCATGTTTAGTGCTGAAGGTTATTGGGTGTTCCGGTCAAGTGATAATCTTAACAACAACAAGTATCAATACTTAAATGGGAGCAGTTGGGTCGATTTTGTACCAAACTCGCCCAAACAACTTGCCCCTCAGTTAGCAAAAGGATTATACGCAGTTTACGCGGTTGGGGGCGGGGTAGCTCTGGCGGCAAACGCAGGAGCGGCAGCTTGGGTGACGAGGGAGGGGATTGAGTCCGCTGCAGAAGAATTGTCTGGGATTCCGATACTTCCAATTTTTGCGGACCCAACGGATGTTTTTGATCCTGCAATTAATAGGGCTCTTTTCAGAAAGGGGCTTAGCCAAGGAGATGACATCGCCCTTGGAGTCCGAGAGAGTCTTGGCAGTTTCTCGGAAAAAATTAAAGCAAAAACTTGGGAAGTTTGGGGAACCGATGATTTCAAAAATCAGTTCTTACAAACAATAAAAAACCCATCTAATAGAATTCATTTTAATCTTGACGGTATTCCTGACGTTTGGAAGGCGGTCAATGATGGGGTCAAGGGATTTGGCAAAAGTGATTATGTAACAAGTTGGGAATTATATCAAGTATATTCTAACCCTGACGTCTTAAAAAGAACTTTTTTCTATCGTAATGGACAAATTGTTGAGAGTCCATTTTGAAAAGGCAATTAAGGTTATGAAAAAAGAAATATTTAGATCTGAAAGGTACTTTGTCCTATTTGACTATTTTGTTGGCCATGGGCAATTGTTGATAAGATCAAGCAAGAAGGATGGACATCCTGCAAATATTGATGTTATTTTCTTTGATACGACCTTCATTCAATCCTTCACCATGTTGAGAGGACTTATCATAAGTTTGATCGACAAAAATGCCATCAGTAGCTACCCTGTGGTACATGAATATCTTAAACTAGAGAATAGTTCCTTATTTGAATTAGAGAGTGGAGGCGAGAAGTTTTATGTGGCAGCATCCTTTGTGAAAGTTTATGAAAATGACCTTGGTTTTAGTGAAACTAGTTTAGGGATGGTTTACCAAGGGCGGGAAACTGAAATTTCGGGAAGCCGTTGAGATGCTTTACGGCTTCAAATTAATTTGCTTTCTCGTCCTTTGTTGGCCTTCTTAACTAATGAATATGTGAACAAGAAAGAGTAGAAAATGAGATATGTTCACAAAGTCACGGACCCCTAATGAAAAGAATAGGACTGAATTCGAAGAAAGTTGGTGAGTAACATGTTTGCCAGGTTCCTTTCAAAGCAATGAGTTGGTCAAATTCGATATTGTTTGCCCTGGCTGTAGTCTTTTCTACGGCAGCAAAGGGTCAGTCATTTCGATTTAACTTGTCGCCACGCCATCAGAGTAAACTAGATGCTGTTCAGTCCGGACATAAACGCATGGTGAAATACTATAAGTTCGCGAAAAGAGATAGCGCACGCCATGTCCGGAATTTGAGTCAACGAGCCAAAAGAGAGAAAGACAGCCTTGTGAGGGCAGCAGCCCAAACCATGGAGATCAATCATGAACTTAAAAAACGCGGGATCACCGGTGATAAGCAGATTTTTTTTGCCGATAGCCTTCATCAGCTCTTCCAGGCGTACACTTCCATTCTCAACGATTCTGCTGCAACCGATAGTGCGCGGCAGGTAGCCAAGGAAGGAATTAATGGCCTCACAAAAGACAAGTTGAATAAAAGCTTAGCAATACATGGACATCCTCATAAAGTACAATTCCAGCAGCTACAAAACGCAAAAGCAGAGCTGAAGAAGTGGTGGACGCTCATGAGAGACACCACGGCTACAGATAGCACCCGCAAGGTAGCGCGGGAGAAAGTAAAAGAACTTGCCTTGATGCAGGCCATGCATAACCCGCAATTTCAGGGGATGTACGCCCAGTACCAACAGTACGGCCAAAAGCCAGATTGGAATGCACTCAGCAAGCATGTACCAGAGTTGGATACACTTCAGGCAGTATTTGATTCAACCTCAGAGCAATTGTTTGCAAAAGCCGAGGGCATGGCTACCCAGGCATTGACTGAAAAAGGTAATTTGGGAGACTTTAGCAAGCAGGCGGCTGAATTTGACCAGTATAAAAAGCAATTGAGTCAGTTGTCAAACCTGGAAAATATTCGAGCAGAAGGTAAAGAGCAATTGAAAGAGCAGGTTGTTGATCACTTTGCTGGTCAGGAGGATAAGTTACAAGGCGTCCAGAAGAAGTTAACCCGTTTACTAGGCAAGTATCAGTCATTTACGAATTCAAGCGATTTGAGCACTGCTGTTAAACGAACTTCATTAGAAGGTAAAACATTCAAGGAACGAATTGTATTGGGCGGTAACTTTAATGTACAGAGTACCGATCCGGTTTCCATTGATTTCGCACCCTTGGTTAGTTATAGATTGAATACTAAGTTCTATTTAGGAATTGGCATGAATTACCGCCTTACATTTGGTGATTCTCTGAAACACAATTGGCACGTGTCACCGACTAATACCAGTTTCCGGGTGCTTGCAAGTTATGATTTGGTCAAAAACTTTTTTTCTTACGGAGAAGTTGAGCGCGCTGGTCTTAAGGGAAATCTATCCGATGAGCAAAAAAAGCAGTGGCGGAACAATTATTTTGTGGGTGTAGGCAAAAGGTTTTTGGTACACCCCAAATTTTTCATGACGGTCACAGCATTATATAATTTGAACAACGAGGACAATAATCCGACCTACCCGCGCAGGTTCCAGATTCGTTTTGGTTTTGAGACAAGTGATTTGGCTTTTACGAGGCCGAAGTACCATTACCGCAGGTAAGATTTGGCGAAAGCTGAAATTTCTGTAAGTTTTTTGCCATTCTTTTGGGTAGGTCGAGTCTGATTGCAGGAAAGCCTAACTCGATTTTCCTGACTCACGCTTAGGTGGAATCATAAAGTCATCATGTACTTATTATTGTCGCAAACGATTTTAATAGTAAGGATGCTAGCCGCCTAAGCTAATCTTTCTGAGCAACAACATTAAGTGTGTTTGCATCATTTACGTTGGGAGAAAAGTCCGGGCTGGAGACGTCAACGCCTGATTAATACGGAAGATTAAGGATGGCGGGTTTTAGTGCATTGGCTTTGTTTGCTATTTTTGGATCGATAACCCGCACTATGCAACAATACCACGACCTGCTGCGCCACATCCTGGCACAGGGCGCTACGAAAACCGACCGCACCGGCACGGGCACCCTCTCGGTGTTTGGCTACCAGATGCGCTTTGATCTCCAGCAGGGATTCCCTTTAGTTACCACGAAGAAACTGCACCTGCGCTCAATTATTTACGAGTTGCTGTGGTTTTTGAAGGGCGATACCAACATCCAATACCTCAAAGACAACGGGGTTTCCATATGGGATGAATGGGCGGATGCCGAGGGCAATCTGGGGCCCGTGTATGGCTACCAATGGCGTTCGTGGCCGGGGCGCAACGGTGCGCGGATTGATCAGATTACACACGTAATGAACAGTATTCGCAGCAAGCCGGACTCCCGCAGGCACATCGTCACCGCCTGGAACCCGGCTGATGTGGATGACATGGCGCTGCCGCCCTGCCACGCGCTGTTCCAGTTTTACGTAGCCGATGGCAAATTGTCGTGCCAGTTGTACCAACGCAGTTGCGATGTTTTCCTGGGCCTTCCTTTCAACATTGCGTCCTATGCGCTGCTCACTCATATGGTGGCCCAGCAGTGTGACCTGGAGCCCGGTGAGTTTGTCTGGACCGGGGGCGACACGCATATCTACAGCAACCACCTTGATCAAGTCAATTTGCAACTGACGCGCGAACCGTACCCGTTGCCCACGCTCAAGATCAGACGCAAACCGTCTTCCATTTTCGATTACGAGTTTGCCGACTTTGAAATTCTGAATTATCAGGCACACCCCTCGATAAAAGCACCGATTGCAGTGTAATCGGTTGGATTTCCTGGTGTGGAGAGTGTGTTCGCTAAGCCTCTAAAGCGTATTTTTGCCGCCTGCCCGAAAAATGCCGGATTTTGGTAAAGAAATGCCCGCTTCCGGTATCCTTTTGGGGTTTTGTGCGTTAGTTAACACCGTATGGCCGAGAAGAGCAGCGTTTTTGACATGATTGGACCGATCATGATAGGCCCTTCAAGCTCGCATACGGCCGGAGTGGTGCGCATTGCCCGGGCCGCCAGTCAGATTCTGGGCGGCCAGCCCGAGTCCGCAGAAATAACGTTTTATAATTCTTTTGCGCGTACCTATGAGGGCCACGGCAGTGATCGGGCCATCCTGGCGGGCCTCATGGATTATAAGACTGACGATAAGCGCATCAAAGATGCCATTGAACTGGCTGGCCAGGCTGGAATCAAATATCATTTTCGTTCGGTTGGCAATGCATCCACCTTTCACCCCAACTCCATTCGCCTGGTGCTGAAAAAAGGCAACCGGGAGGTGGAAGTGTTAGGTGAGAGCAAAGGGGGTGGCATCATCAACATTGCGGAGGTAAATGGTTTCAAGGCTGATTTCAGCGCGAGCCTTCATACCGTAATCATTTTTGCCGGGGACGTTAAGGGTGCTATCGCATTTATTGCCAATGTATTGGCGCAGGACGATTGCAACATTGCCACCATGTCGGTAAGCCGCAAAGGCAAGAACGACATGGCCTGTCAGGTGATTGAAATGGACAGCGGGATCCGCCCTGTAACCTTCGAGTACTTAAAGAGTCTTAGCTGGGTAAAAGAAGTTATTTATATACCGGATATCGTTTTATGATCAGAACCATTACGCTAGTTGTTATTTTTTCTCTGGCAACTGTTACCGCAAGCCACGCACAGGAGCCCAAAAGCTGGACGCTGAAGGAGTGCATTGATGTGGCCCTGGAGAATAACCTGCGCATCAAACGCAGTTTTTACAATGTAGAGACGTTTAAGGCCAACTTGCTTCAATCCAAGGCTGGCTTCTTGCCGACCCTTAACGCGGGCGGCTCGTATAACCAAAACTATGGTCGCGCGTTGAACCCAGTTACGAACCTGTTCGTTAATCGAGACAACAATACCATTAACGTTCAGGGTATTGCCTCGTGGAACTTATTCAATGGTTTACGCGTGCAAAACTCGTTTCGGGCAGGTCAACGCGATGTGGTGGCCGCGGAGAAAGATCTTGAGAAGGCCAAGAATGATTTGATTCTCAATGTGGTTACCCTGTATACGAATGTCATCTTCAATCAGGAACTGTTCCATAATGCAAGGCTGCAACTGAGCTCCAGCCAGCAACAGCTTGAGCGCATTCAAAAACAAGTAGCAGCCGGATCGCTGCCGCTAGCCAGCCAGTTAAATCAGGAAGCTCAGGTGGCCACCAACGAAGTCAATCTGATTAACCAGGAGAACACCTTGAATCTCTCGCTGCTTCAGTTGAAACAAGCTATGCAAATTCCCGGCAACACGCCCATGCAGGTGGTCGTTCCCGAAATCGAAGCCGAGGATCTGGTTTTATCGCAAACAGCCGAGGACATCTACCAGTTGTCACTGGGTATTATGCCGGAAATCTTAAGTGCCCGCCTCAAACTTGAGAGCGCGGAATATGGATTAAAAGCCGCACGGGGAAATTATTACCCGCGGTTGAACTTGAATGCTTCGGCCCAGTCGAACTACGCGAGTGTGTCAGATGTGCCACGCTCGCAGTTGGACGGTACCTTTTCGCTCTCGAACAACCCTTTTGGTGAAGTACAGGGGACCGGGCAACAAGTCTTTGGCTACGTGCCCAATACCATTCAAGTGGCCGAGGGCTATGGCAGGCGCGAACAGCTGGAAGATAACCTATTCAAGTCCGTTGGTGTGCAGTTGAACATTCCCATCTTAAACGGACTTGCCACGCGCGCCAATGTGCAACGGTCAAAGATCAACAAGAGTTTGGCTGAGGTGGCGATTCAGGAAAACGAAAACGCGTTGCGACAGTCCATTGAAACAGCCTATAATGATGCCGTAGCCGCTTCCAAATCCTACACGAGTTCACTCAAGCAGGTGAAGGCGCAGGAGGAGGCGTATCGTATCAACAAGCAGCGCTACGAAATCGGGGCAATCAATTTTGTGGAATACCAGGTTTCGGAGAATGACTTGTTCCGTTCACGGTCTGACTTGACCCGGGCGAAATACAGTTTCATCTTCCGTAAGAAAGTGCTGGACTTCTACCAGGGCAAACCCATTGAATTCTAAAATCAACGTAATCCTATTCCTATATCATGGCAAAGCAAGTCAAGAAAAAATCGAACAATAAGCTGCTGTACTACGCACTTGGGTTTTTAGGCGCTCTCATCCTGTTTATCATTATTGGCAAGTCGGCCGGGTGGATCGGTAAGGGCAAAGAACTGGAGGTGGAATTTGCAAAAGTAAAACGGACGTCCATCACCGAGAAGGTGAGTGCGTCCGGCACGGTGCAGCCCGTCATCGAAGTTAAAATTGCGCCCGAAGTCTCGGGCGAGATCATAGACCTGTTTGTGGAGGACGGTGATTCGGTGCCTGCCGGAAAGGTGTTGGTGAAGATTCGCCCGGACGTGCAACTCAGCCAACTGGAGCGTTCGGAAGCCACCCTCAACCAGCAGAAAGCTAACCTCGAATCCGCCCGAGCGGCCCTGTCCAGAAGCGAGGCAACCTATGAGCGTGCGCGCCAGGATTACGACCGCCAACTGAAGCTGTGGAATGAAAAAGTGATCTCGGAAGCGGATTGGCAATTGGCTCAACAAAATTTCAAGGTTGCCGAAAACGATTTGAAGTCTGCACGGCAGAGCCTGGAGGCGGCTAAGTTCATTGTGAGCAGTACAGAGGCTACGGTGAAAGAGTCGCGCGAGAACGTGAGGCGTACGACCGTTATGGCCCCGATGAACGGTATTGTGTCAAAGCTGAATGTGAAGAAGGGCGAGCGCGTGGTAGGTACCGCCCAGATGGCCGGTACTGAGATGTTGCGAATTGCAGACCTAAAAAAAATGGAGGTACGCGTAAACGTGAACGAGAATGACATTGTGCGCGTGCATTTGAATGATTCGGTTCTGATTGATGTGGATGCCTATTCGGCTGATGCCAAGCAATTCAAGGGCCTGGTGACCAATATTGCCAATACGGCACGCGACAAAACATCAGCTGATGCCATCACGGAATTTGAAGTGCGCATTTTGATCCTAGAGTCATCCTATGCCGACCTGGTTAAGGCCGGCAATCGATATCCATTCCGACCGGGCATGACGGCCAGCGTGGAGATTATTACAACCCGGAAGAATAACGTGCTTTCGGTGCCGCTGGCAGCCGTGACTACGCGCAACCCGGAGAAGAAAGAAGATAAACCAGCTGCCGATAACGATCAGCGCCAGGTGGTTAATGAGAATGCACAGCGTCAGGCTGCAGCGGAAAAGAAGGAAGATAAGGTGGTGGTATTCGTGCACGAAAACGGTGTGGCGAAAATGGTGGAGGTCAAAACGGGCATCAGCGACTACGACAACATAGAGATTCAGACGGGGCTTAGCGATAGTACCGAGGTCATTACCGGTCCATTCCTGGTGGTGTCCAAACGCCTTAAAGACGGTGACAAGGTAAAGCCCGTAGAAAAGAAAAAGAAAGACGAGGAGACGAAGGAGAATTAAGACCTGCACCCAAATAGTTTACTGGAGGCCCCGCGTAATCGGGGCTTCTTTTTTTATCTTTAAACCCATGATCAAACACCCCTGGCACGAAGCACCTATAGGTCAACAGCCCCCCCAGCGGGTAAATGGCATCATTGAGATTTCCATTGGGATGCGAGCCAAGTATGAGGTAGACAAGGAAACAGGTCTGCTCAAATTGGACCGGGTGTTGTATTCGTCCGTGTACTACCCGGCTAACTACGGATTTATTCCTCAAACGCTGGGCGATGATCTTGACCCGCTGGACATCATGATTTTGTCACTGGTTCCCATTCAACCGCTTACGTTGGTACCCGCCCGGGTTATTGGTGTTATGCACATGATTGATCAGGGTCTGGCTGATGAAAAGATCATTGCCGTTGCCGAGAACGATGCCAGCGTGGCCCATCTGGAAGATGTAACCACCATGCCGGAGCATTTCACCCGCGAGCTTCGCGAGTTTTTTGAGTCGTACAAGAAGCTGGAGAATAAAGTGGTCGAAGTACCGGAGTTTCAGGGGCGCGCAGTGGCCTTTCGCGAGATTGAAAAGGCCATTCACTATTACCGGGAGAAGTTTCCGAAATGAACGCTGGCGCGAAGCAGTCTTTCCTCGTCATCCAAACCGCCTTTATCGGAGATGTTATCTTGGCTACGGCCCTGGTAGAAAAACTCCACCTGCAGTTTCCGGAAGCGAAAATTGACTTTTTGTTGCGCAAGGGAAACGAGCAGCTTTTGGCCGGGCACCCGTTCCTCCATCGCGTTCTCATCTGGGACAAAAAACGCGGTAAGCTTGCCAATTTGCTGGCCCTTACCCGACAAGTACGCGCCACCAGGTATGATGCAGTAATCAACGTACACCGTTTTGCCAGTTCGGGATGGATTACCGCGCGCAGCGGATCACCACAACGAATTGGTTTTGACAAGAACCCTTTTTCGTTTGGGTTCACTCACCGTGTGTCGCATGATATTCGTCCAGGCGTTCATGAAATTGATCGCAACCAGAAGCTGATCGGGCATCTCACAGGATTCAAGCCGGCCATGCCGCGCCTTTACCCAACGGCAGCAGATCGTCAGTCGGTAACGCGGTGGCAAGTTGATGACGAGGGCAGAAGACGCCCGTATGTGTGCCTGGCGCCCACATCGGTTTGGTTTACCAAGCAGTGGGGCCGCGAGCGATGGGTTGAACTGATCGGAAAATTGCCTGAGCACCTGGTGGTGTACTTACTCGGAGCCCCGGCCGATCGCGATGCCTGCGATTGGATTTTGCGTAAATCCGGGTCGCCCCGGGTCCGGAATCTGGCGGGCGAGTTAACCTTTTTGCAGTCCGCAGCGCTGATGAAGGAAGCGGTGATGAATTATGTAAATGATTCAGCTCCGATGCACCTTGCTTCTGCCGTGGATGCGCCCGTCACCGCCATATATTGCAGCACGTTGCCCTCGTTTGGTTTCGGACCGTTAAGCTCAAAATCACGCGTGGTGGAAACACACGAGAAGCTGGATTGCCGCCCGTGTGGGTTACATGGTCAACGCCAGTGCCCGAAGGGGCACTTCAAATGTTCTTCCGGCATTCGAGTTGAGCAGTTGCTCGAAACTCTCACTTGACCTCGATTAAGGCGGGGTGTATTTTGTTTACCAATCAAACTTTTTCAGTTCCTGATACAGACGATGCATGGGCATACCCATTACGGTAAAATACGACCCTTCGATGCGCGAGATGCCGATCATGCCAATCCAATCCTGCGCCCCATACGATCCGGCCTTGTCGAACGGTTTGTCGCGCTCAATGTAATAGCGCAGTTCATCATCGGTTAGCCGCGCGAAGGTAACCCGGGTGCGGTCAGCAAAGGTGCGCTGATGCTGCTTGTCCATGAGGCACACGGCCGTGACCACGCGATGGGTACGGCCATTCAACATCGACAACATGGCAAAGGCCTCATCGGCATTCGCGGGTTTGTTTAGCACCCGGCCATCTATGATCACCACGGTATCGGCTGCGATGATAATTTCCTGGGTAATGGACGGTCGCAGGGCCTCGGCTTTCCGCTCTGCCAGAAAACGAGGCACCGTCTCGGCCGGCATACTCTCGGCAAAGTCTTCGGACACCTGCGGTACACGCACGGTAAATTCAAAACCGGCATGTTTGAGCAGATATTGCCTGCGGGGCGAACCGGACGCGAGCAGCAGGGGGCGTTTTATGAGATTCATCAAAGATTAAAGCGGGCTGTAGTCAGGGTTTCGAAATTCCTCCTCGAGGATCGAGGTAAACAAAAAACCGCAAATCACTTTGGGGTAGAAGTAGGTTGATTTTTGTGGCATGGTCGACCCGCTGTGACATACGGATTTCACATCTTCAATGGATACATCCTGTGTGATAATCGCCAGTTGAGCATCTTGCCGAAGCACCCGTGCCAGACAATCCGGAAAGGAACGATCGAAGTCGATGTGTTCGCTTTGGCGCTGATCTTTCCCCGCGATGCCAAAGACCTTTTCAATGATGAAATAATGCATCACGGTAAGGTCGAGGCGTTTCACTTCTTCCGGAAACTTCCACGGCAGGGTTTCGAATGCCTCCTCCTTCAACCGGATTTTGTAGGCACTGTCGCGAAACAGCAAGCCGAAGGCCCACTTCTTTCCCGAGATCACTTCCGGCAGGCTATAGGGATCGTCCACCGGTTTGATCATGAAGTCGTCCTCGAGCGACCTCAGGATCGCTTTTTCGTCCGGCAGGTTGAGGCCCTTGATCAGGCGGTGTGTGGGCAGGATGCGCAAATCACCCGCCTCGGTGTTGGTCAGGTACATCAGGTGAAAGTGATAGGCCTCCTGACCGGTATCCTTCGGATTGGCGGCCTGCCGCTTGTGCATCACGTGCAGTGAGCTCTCGTAGCGATGATGACCATCGGCCAGAATCACCGGCTTGGGGCGCAGCACTTCCATAAACCGGCTGATCACCTGCACATCCTGAATCACGGCCAGCACATCGCGCACCCCCTGGTAGTCCTCCGTCTCGTAGAGGGGAAACCGGATGGCCTCGTCCATGTACGGCTCCAACTCAAACCGTGTATCGGTGTACAAGCCATGTGTCGGGCTTACGTGCAGGTTTGTTTTCTCTAATAATTCGAGACGATCGTTCACGGCTTTAGGAATCGTGTTCTCGTGCCGCAGAATCACGTTGTCCTTCCAGTCGTGCACGCGAATGTGGCAAACGAACCCTTTGCGGCAGAGTTCCTGAGCGCTTCCGGGAAGTTTGAAGTATTGGTAATACACGTAAATGGCCGGTAGCTTATCTTGAATCAACACTCCGCTTTTTTTCCATTCGGCCAGCCGGGCTGCAGCGCGGTCGGCTGGTTGTGGTCCCTGCGGAACGGACAGATGAATACTGTTGTACGGTTGCTGATACAGATTTTGTCGCTGCCGCTCGGACACCACATCAAACAAAGGTGAGGTTACCGAGTCCAACTCCCTGACCAGCGAAGGGTTGTACCGCCATGGGCGAATGGGACGAATGTCAGCCACAGCGTCAGGAGTTGATACGGTTTTGTTTCCAGCGGCTTGCCCGTGCCGGTGTTTCCGAAGGCGGGTTTGCTGCCGGCTTTTGTTGTTGATGCAGATGCACGGCCAGTGCGGCTGCCAGTTGAGAGGATACTTCGTCAGCGGGTCTGCGCAGCATGTCAGGTTTGAAATACTTTTCGACAAACTTCGTATCGAAATTACCGGAGCGGAAGGCTTCATGTGTCATCACAAACCGGCAGAAACCGAGCGTAGTTTCCACCCCGGTGATCTGATACTCATCAATGGCACGAATCATTTTTTCGATGGCCAGTTCCCGCGTTTCCGCAGTACAAATCATTTTGGCAATCATCGGGTCATAGTAGAACGGTATGGCCATGCCCTGCTCAAAGCCATCATCCACGCGAATGCCATGCCCTTGCGGGCGCACGTACGTTTTCAGGGTGCCAATGTCGGGCAGAAAGTTATTGGCCGGATCCTCGGCATAAACCCGGACTTCAACTGAATGCCCGCGCAGCGTTAATTCCTCCTGGGTGAAGGGCAGTTTTTCCCCCTCGGCCACTTTAATCTGAAGTTTCACCAGGTCCAGACCGGTGATCATTTCGGTGACCGGGTGCTCCACCTGCAGCCGCGTGTTCATTTCCAGGAAAAAGAAATCCAGGTTGCTGTCCACGATGAATTCGACTGTGCCGGCATTATAATACTTGGCAGCCTTGGCCACATTGACCGCGGCTTCACCCATTCTTTTACGCAATTCCGGAGTGAGGATCGAGGAAGGAGCCTCTTCCACTACTTTTTGGTGCCTGCGCTGCACACTGCATTCGCGCTCGAAGAGGTGAACCACATTTCCATGCTGATCGCCAAAAATCTGAAACTCGATGTGCCGGGGTTGGGTCACATATTTTTCAATAAACACCGAGCCATCCCCAAATGCACTGGTTGCTTCGCTGATCGCGCGCTGCATTTGTTCTTCCAGTTCGGCTTCTTTTTCAACGATGCGCATACCCTTGCCGCCACCACCGGCACTGGCTTTAATGAGCACCGGGTAACCGATTTCCCGGGCAACCTCATGCGCCAGTTTAACATCGGTAATGGGCTTGTTGATGCCGGGCACCAGCGGCACGCCAAAACGGGCGGCTGCCTCCTTGGCCGCAATCTTACTGCCCATGAGTTCGATCGATTCAGGCGAGGGGCCAATGAAAATCAGGCCCGCCTCGCGAACGGCTCGGGCGAAGTCTTCATTTTCAGACAGGAAACCGTAGCCCGGGTGGATAGCATCCGCACCGGTGTGGCGGGCAGCCTCTATGATTTTTTCCATGCGCAGGTACGACTGCGCAGACGGAGGTGGGCCTATGCAAACCGCCTCATCCGCAAAGCGCACATGCAGCGCATGGCGGTCGGCTTCGCTGTAGACGGCAACGGTTTTGATTCCCATTTCGCGCGCGGTGCGCATGATGCGCAAGGTTATTTCACCGCGGTTGGCAACCAGTATTTTTCGGATCTTCCCCATCTTCAAACTTTGGCAAAAGCTACAATAAAACGGCTGGATTGTACTCCGGCCGGTTTTCGTTATTTTTGCGGCAATTTTAACAGAAAATTAAGTCCACCATGGTCGATTTGTTCGAAAAACTTAAAATGGAGGCTGGTCCGCTGGCCAAATATTCTCACCTGCCGCCCGATTACTTTTTCTTCCCCAAACTGGAAGGTGAAATCGGGCCGCATATGATGTTCAATGGAAAAAAGGTATTGAACTGGAGTCTGAACAACTACCTGGGTTTGGCTAACCACCCCGAGGTGCGCAAGGCTGATGCCGAGGCCACCGCTCAATACGGCCTGGCTTACCCGATGGGTGCGCGCATGATGAGCGGCAACTCGGTGAATCACCTCCGACTGGAAAAAGAGCTGGCTGAGTTTGTGAAAAAGCAGGACGTCATGCTGCTGAACTTTGGATACCAGGGCGTGGTATCCATCATTGATGCGTTGGTTAACCGCAAGGACGTAATCGTGTACGATGCGGAATCGCACGCCTGTATCATTGACGGTGTTCGCCTTCACATGGGCAAACGCTTCGTGTATGCACACAACGACATGGACAGCCTGGAGAAGCAACTTCAGCGGGCAACCAAGTTGGCCGAGGAAACCGGTGGCGGCATCCTGGTGATTACGGAAGGTGTTTTTGGTATGTCGGGCAACCAAGGTAACCTGAAGGGTGTTGCCGAACTGAAAAAGAAATACAATTTCCGCCTGTTTGTAGATGATGCTCACGGCTTCGGCTGCATGGGTCCCACCGGGGCGGGCACAGGCGAAGAGCAGGGCGTGATGGATCAAATCGATTTGTACTTCTCCACGTTTGCCAAATCCATGGCCAGCATTGGAGCCTTTGTTGCAGGCGATAAGAACATCCTGACCTACCTGCGGTACAGTGTGCGGTCGCAGATTTATGCCAAGAGCATGCCCATGCCGCTGGTGATCGGGGCGTTGAAACGCCTGGAATTGCTGCGTAGCAAACCGGAACTGCGCCAGAAACTGTGGACCATTGTAAAGGCCATTCAAAACGGATTGCGCGAACGCGGATTTTATCTCGGTACCACCACTTCGATGGTGACCCCGGTGTTGTTCAAAGGGGGGGTAGGCGAGGCCGCCAATATGGCAATGGACCTGCGCGAGAACTTCGGTATTTTCTGCTCGGTGGTTATTTATCCGGTTGTGCCCAAAGACGTTATCATGTTCCGGATTATTCCTACCGCGGCCCATACCCAAGAGGATGTTGAGCGTACCTTAACCGCGTTTTCTGCCCTAAAAACGAAGCTTGATAGCGGGTTTTATCGGGAAGAAGCGCTGGTTTCCGTGACCCGGTAGGGAAAAAATGGCCTTTTTAGCTTGGTTTTGAAGGTTTTTGTTTAACTTCGTCCAAAAGGATTTCATCAGAAACCTCTAAACATCATAAAAATGAAAAAATTTGAAGAGCTAAAAGCCCTCATCGCCTCCATCGAACCGGATGCGGACAAGTTCTACAACAAAGGAAACAGCGCTGCTGGGACCCGCTTGCGTAAAGGAATGCAGGACCTCAAAAATGTGGCCCAGCAAATACGCTCAGAAGTGCAGGATTTGAAAAATAAAACCAGCTAGGGCGTTAGTCTCTAAGACCGGATTTGTAGTTTTTTGAAAGGGATACCTACGGGTATCCCTTTTCTTTTGTCCGTACGTTACTTTTTCATTTTGGCCAACGCGGCCTGAATTTTCTTTTGAAGGGCATCACCGGGTGCAACTACGGGCAAACGGAAATTGGGTTCACAAAGGCCCATCAGGCTGAGCAAGTATTTGATGCCTGCCGGGTTGCCTTCTTCATACATCAAGCCGTTGATATCCATCAATTTGAAAAGCTCCTGAGAAGCGCGGGGAAAGTTGCCCGCAGCTGCGTGGTCGGTCATTTTCTTGAAGATGACGGGAAAGGCGTTGGCCAATACAGAAATCACACCCACACTACCAATCGCATACATCGGCACGGTTAGCATATCATCACCTGAAATGATCATGAATGGGCGGGGCTTGCCGGCTGAAATTTTCATGCACTGTTCTAAGTTACCGGAGGCCTCTTTGATCCCGATGATGTTAGGGTGCTCCGCCAGTCGCAGTGTTGTTTCGGCCGTCAGGTTTGATGAAGTCCGGCCGGGAACATTATACAGAATCACTGGCACGGGGCTAAACTCGGCAACGGCCTGAAAGTGTTGGAATATCCCTTCTTGCGAGGGCTTGTTGTAATAGGGGCTCACGCTAAGAAGTGCGGCTATCCCTGCAAACGAGGTGCTGTCAATTTCATCCAGCACGGCCGTTGTGTTATTGCCCCCAATGCCATAGACAATCGGTAACGCCTTCGGATTGTTCTTGCGAACGAAGTTCAGAATTTCCTTTTTTTCGTCTTTGGAGCAGGTGGCGGACTCGCCCGTGGTGCCCATCACGACCCAATAGTCGACCCCGCGTGCGGTGTGGCGTAGGATTTTTTTCAAGGCGGGGAAATCCACATCTCCGTTTTCGGTGAATGGAGTGACCAACGCTACACCCGTACCGTACAGTGCCTTCATACGTCAAAAAATTTATGCAATATAGAAAGGATTACGGCCCCAGCGGCCGGCTACCGAAGTTGGGCTACGTAGCGATGCATGTTATCGGCAAGCGAGTGCTGGTCTCCGTTTTTCCCGATCATCAACTCAAAATCAACGGTGTGATCTTCGCGGTATACACCTACCCGACAATGCGCTTTACTCCGGGCCAGCAGGTAGTCGATCAGATCGTTTGGCTCCTTGTCCAGATTAAAGAGATAGTCAAATGTGGTGTCGGCAAACTTCAAGGCTTTATCCGACTGGAGTGAACCCCAAAAACTGAGTTCTTCAACGGTAAAAAAATCAAACAGGAAGTCGTAGTTCTCTTTTTTGCGGGGCAAAAACTCCAGGACCTGAACCTTTTTCCCTTCTGTTTCCAACACCTTGACCAGTCGTTTTACCTCATCGTGTTTGGCTTTGTCCTCCACGGTAAACAACACGCCAATGCTCATCGCCTGGGGGTAGGGCAAACTGGCCCGGATACTTTTGTTTTTCTTTCGGGCATTGCTGGTGCGCCACCGCAGAAACGTCTTCTTGAACATCGTGGCAAAATACTAAAATGTGTTGCAAGATCAACCCTTGAGCAGGCGCTCAAAGTCTTCTTCGGAGATAATCCGCACTCCGAGTTTTTCGGCCTTTTCGCGTTTTGCGGGCCCCATATTCTCTCCGGCCAACAGGTAGTCGAGCTTACCTGAAACCGATGACAATACACGGCCGCCATTAGCCAGTATCAGATCTTGAAGCTGCTCGCGTTCGTAGTTCCGGAACACACCCGAGATTACAAAGGATTTGTTACCCAGTACCTGACTCACCGGTGCCACGCGCTGTTCCACTTCCAGATGGAGTCCGGCTTTGCGCAAGCGGGCCACTTCTTCGCGGTTGCGTCTGTCCTGGAAAAACTGGACCACGCTTTGCGCGATTTTCTCACCCACTTCTGGGGCCTCCAGTAATTGCTCCAATGTGGCTGTTTGTAATTTTTCCATGGAGGCAAAATGCCGCGCCAGTTTTTCGGCTACTGTCTTGCCCACGTACCGAATGCCGATGGCAAAAAGGACGGCTTCAAAAGGCACTTTGCGCGATTCGGCAATGCCCGCCAGAATATTGCTGGCCGACTTATCCTTAAAGCCATCCAGTTTCAGCAGATCTTCTTTTTTTAAATCGTAAAGATCAGCCGGTGTTTTCACCAACCCCAACGCAAATAATTGGTCAATCGTTTTTTCGCCCAGCGAATCGATATCCATGGCCTTGCGCTGAATGAAGTGCTCGATGCGCCCTTTGATTTGGGGCGGACAGCCGGTGGTATTGGGGCAATAGTAGGCTGCTTCACCTTCTTCGCGAACCAACGTTGTTCCGCATTCCGGGCACGTGCGCGTGTATTGCAGCGGACGTAGGTTGGGAGGCCGCCTGTCCAGGTCTACAGCGGTCACTTTGGGAATAATCTCGCCACCCTTTTCAACAAAAACGAAGTCTCCGATTCGCAAGTCCAGCCGTGCAATTTCGTTGGCGTTGTGCAGCGAGGCGCGTTTGACCGTAGTGCCGGCCAGAAAAACCGGCTCCAATTCCGCTACGGGTGTCACGGCCCCGGTGCGCCCCACCTGGTAGGTTACCCCGTTCAGTCGCGTGGCGATGCTCTCGGCCTTGTATTTGTAGGCGATCGCCCAACGGGGGCTCTTGGCCGTGAAGCCCAGTTGTTGCTGTTGGGCAAGGCTGTTGACTTTAATCACCACACCATCCGTTTCCAGCGGAAGGTCGCTTCTTCGTTTTTCCCAATGGTGAATATACGTCAGTACTTCGTCTATGTTTTGGCACTTGCGGTACGTAGGCGAAACCTGGAAGCCCCATTTTTCAATTTGATGGATCGCTTCCTCATGGGTGTCGATGTCAAGATTTTCGCCCAACAGGTAATACGCAAAGCAATCCAGCTTTCGCCTGGCCACTTCAGTGCTGTCTTGCAGCTTTAATGTGCCCGAGGCGGTGTTGCGGGCATTGGCATACGTTTCTTCGCCCACGTCTTCCAACTCTTTGTTCAGGCGATCGAACTCTTTTTTGGGAAGAAAGACTTCGCCCCGCACTTCAAACCGGGCCGATCGGTTCTTGGCCGATACCCGCAAGGGAAGCGACCGGATGGTGCGCGCGTTAGCTACTACATTATCGCCTCGCACACCATCGCCCCGTGTGATAGCTTTGGTCAATAGCCCGTCTTCATAAATCAGACTGATTGATACTCCGTCAAATTTCAGTTCACAGAAATATTCATAGGCTGCGCCCGCCAGACCTTTGGCCACGCGACCGTCAAAATCACGCAGTTCTTCTTCAGAGTAGGTGTTGCCGAGCGATAACATCGGGTATTGATGGGTGACCGATTCAAACTCCTTGGTAATCGTGCCACCCACGCGTTGCGTGGGTGAGTCGGGCTGGCGTAGATTCGGAAACTGTTTTTCGAGGTTTTCGAGCTCGGCTAGCAATCGGTCGAATTCAAAGTCACTGATTTCGGTCCGATGCTTTTGGTAGTACAGGTCGTTGTGGTAGTTGACCTGTTGGGTAAGGTGTTCGATCCGCTTTTTTGCTTCGGCCGGGGTCATAAGCGGGGCTAAATTAGTACTAATCGTATGGTTTTACTGCGTAAATAGTGTGGATTTGATTGGTGGCATTATCTTTGTTTGGGATCAAACCAACTAACCCAATTTTTATGAAAAAAATTTCCCTTCTTTCTCTCCTCGTGTTGTGCGCGGGCTTGGTGGCCAGTGCTCAAGAGTACAAGCCATTTAAGGTTGGTGTCGGTCTTGGCTATGCGTTGACTACCGGTGATGGCGCCAAGGGTGGCGTACTTCTTTACCTGGAGCCAGCCTACCGCGTTTCGGACCCCTTGTTGGTTGGTATTCGTTTGGAAACTGCCGCAGTAACCCGCGGATTTTCCGAGGATGTACTCGCAAGCGGGGGTACCATTGACGTGGCTGCTATCGGTTCGTTCAGCGCCTTCGGTCAGTATTATTTTTCAACCGGTTCATTCCGTCCGTTTGTAGGAGCGGGGGCAGGCTTCTTTACGTTGGCGGCTGTTTCAGGTTCTGCCCAAGGAACGGTGGTTACTGCAGTGGAAGCCTCAAATAAGTTTGGGTTTTACCCGCGCGTAGGTTTCGATCTGGGCCATTTCAATATGTCGGTGGACTTCAACCTGATTCCAGCTTCTGAGACCATTGGCGGGTTGGCTGAAGTGAAGAACAGCTACCTGGGGTTCCGGGCTGGCTTCTCAATTGGTGGTGGTAAGAAATAGTCGATCGGAAGATTCCAAAAGAAAGGGGCGGAAGCCCCTTTTCTTTTTTTATTGCGTTGACGCATTGGCGGACTGTAGCAGCGTACACGCCACCAGTGCAGCGGTTTCGGTACGCAACCGGGTTGGACCCAGCGATACTTGTGAAAAATTGCTTTGCAAGGCGGTTGCTATCTCATCTGGGGAGAAATCACCCTCAGGTCCAATGAGCATCAGGTAGCTCGCCCCGGGTTTGATAACTGACTTGAGGTGCACCGGGTTATGAGGATCCACGTATCCGATAAACCGCTGGTCAGCCTTTGCCAGCAGGATCTCGTCAAACCCGGTCATTCCGTTTAGCTCGGGCAGCCAGGCTTGTTGCGATTGCTTCATGGCGCTTTGGGCGATTTTGCCGAGCCGATCCAGGTTGACTGTTTTTCGCTCCGACCGATTGCAGCGCATAAACGAAATCTGCTGCACCCCCAATTCGGTACACTTTTCCACTAACCACTCCATGCGGTCCAGATTTTTGGTGGGTGCTACTGCTACTTGAATGTGATAGGGGGCGGGGGGAACTACTTCTTCTTTGGTAATGGTAAACCGGAACTCTTTCTTATCGGAGGTCAATTCGGCCTCCATCCGTTTACCGCGGCCATCCACCAGCGCTATGCAATCGCCAATCACCAAACGCAGCACGCGGGCATGGTGCGCTTCGTCTTCAGAAAGTACGTAATCAGAGCCCGGTGGATGATAGAACAAATCCAAAGGCGGATGCAGCTACTTGTAGTTTTGCTCAAGCGAACTCACCAGGGTGAGATACGCCTGCATGGCGGCTTCGTTGGTCATCCCTTTTTTAGAAGCCCATGCATCGAACTTGGCTATGCCTTTGAAGTCGAAACCCGTTGGGCGCTCTCCGCTCACATCCCCCTCGGTGGATTGCTTATAGAGCGCATACAACTCCAGCAACTCTTCATTGGAAGGCCGCCTGGTGAGCTGCTGGGCGCAATCCACGGCAGCTTTGAAGTCATCGGCTAACGCCATGGTCAACGCTTGTTAATCGGCACGTACTTGCGCGGAGGTTGGCCTACGTAAATCTGGCGCGGGCGGCCAATCGGCTCTTTGTTCTCACGCATTTCTTTCCACTGTGCAATCCAGCCCGGCAGGCGACCCATCGCAAACATGACGGTGAACATCTCGACCGGTATACCCAGGGCCCGGTAAATGATACCGGAGTAGAAGTCCACGTTGGGATACAACTTGCGCTCAATGAAGTACGGATCGCGCAACGCCACTTCTTCGAGTTTCGAGGCAATTTCCAATACCGGGTCATTTACGCCCAGTTTGCCGAGCACATCGTCTGCGGCTTTCTTGATGATTTTGGCACGCGGGTCAAAGTTCTTGTACACGCGGTGACCAAAACCCATCAGGCGGAAGCCGCTGTTCTTGTCCTTTGCCTTGTTAATCCACTTTTCAATGTCTCCACCATCCTTGCGGATTTGCTCCAACATGACGATAACTTCTTGGTTGGCGCCACCGTGCAACGGTCCCCACAGCGCGTTGATACCAGCTGAAATGGAGGAGTAGATGCTGGCTTTCGATGAGCCCACAATCCGAACGGTGGAGGTTGAGCAGTTTTGCTCGTGGTCAGCATGAAGGATCAATAACTTATCCAACGCATCGGCCACTACCGGGTCAACATGATACTGTTCAGCTGGCAGGGCAAACATCATCTTCAGGAACCGGGAACAATAGTCAAGCGCATTGTCCGGATAGTTTACCGGATGTCCCACCGCATTCTTGTACGCCCATGCGGCAAAGGTTGGCATCTTGGCCAGGGAGCGAACGATGCTGAGGTACACGCCTTCGGCCGAGCGGTTGGGGTCCAGCGACTCGGGATAAAAAGCTGTCTGCGCGCAGAACAACGAGGCCAGCACACCCATGGGGTGGGAGGTGGAAGGGAATCCATCCAGTATCTTCTTGACATCTTCATGCACCAGTGTATGCGTCTTGATGTCGTTGCTGAACTTATTGAGCTGATCCTGAGATGGTAGTTCACCGAATATGAGCAAGTAGGCTACTTCCAGAAACGTTGACTTTTCAGCCAACTCTTCGATGCCGTAACCCCTGTAACGGAGTATGCCCTTGTCGCCATCCAAAAAGGTAATGGCACTCTTGGTGGCACCGGTGTTTTTATAACCCAGGTCCAGGGTTACTGTGCCGGTTTCTTCGAGCAGGTTGCTGATATCAATGCCCTGTTCACCTTCCGAGCCTTCGATAACGGGGAATGTGTAGGTCTTGCCGTCTATGATGAGTTGTGCGGTTTTTGCCATATTCAGTGTGTATTCTTCGTCTAAAATTAGATTAACAGGTCTGAGATCAAAATGATTGGTGGATTTTAATATTTATTTAAACCGCGGTTTAGTTGTTACCCAGGATCATCGGGAGGCCGTCCTTTCCTGAACCCACAACAATGATCTTGCTGTTGGGCGATTTAGCCAGCTCCAGGGTGGCTTCTATACCCCTCATTTTCAATAGTTTGTCGGTCAAACTGTTGTTGATGATGTTGTTGGCCCGCGATTCGCCCTCGGCAGCAATGCGCTTGCGCTCGGCTTCGCTTTTCTCTTTGTCAAGCCTGAACTGGTACGCCAATGCTTCCTGCTCTTGCTGCAGTTTGTTTTCAATGGCCTGCTTGATTTGCTCGGGCAACACGATACCGCGAATAAGCACGGCTGTGGCATGTACATAATTCTTGTTGAGGATGTTTTCGGTTTCGGTGCGAATGGCCGTCTCAACCTCAGCGCGCTTGGTGGAGTAAATTTCTTCGGCTGAGTAACGTCCCATAACCTGCCGCACGGTCGATCGCACTTCTGGAATCACCAAAACGGTTTCATAATCTTTGGTGAATTTTTCGTGTACAAAACCGATCTTATCCGGAATAGGGTAGTAGCGCACGGTTACATCCACGTGGATGGACAAACCATTCTTGTCCAGCACGTCCATGTTCTCATCGGAAGAGATCTCGTTCACTTTGTAAACATAGTAATCGTTCCAGGGGGCTTTCATGTGCACGCCCGGGCCCATAATGTTCTCTTTATCAAGGCCGCTCCCGAAGGGGTAAAACATAATTGCCCGCTCGGTCGCCTCAATGGTAAAGAACAGGCTGGAGGATAAGGTGAGAAATACGATGAAGGCAATAATGCCCAGAATGATGAAAGGTAATCTACGGTTATTCATAATTATTTGGATTTCAATTTTTTGGCATGTCTTCCTGGCGGGGAAGGCCCAGCAATTTACCTATGATGATCATACCATACAACGTACCCCACACCGCCTCCAGCACGCTCAGGTTGCGGATGAACCGAATCGGTTGAAGCCCCGAGTCCATACCAGATAAAACACAAAAGCTGTAGGTGACACATTCGGCATAGTTGGGAAGCCCCAGTTCGATGGCCACCCCCATACTACCCGGCATGGCAATGCTTAACAGGTCGTACAGGCTACCAAAGGAAATCCCGATCATGAGAAAAACACAGGCCGCTCCCCACAGTTTGTCGGGGGTCAGGTAGCCTTGAGCAAAAATGTCGCGTATGGCAAAGGCAATAACCGTAATCTCAATGGGAAAGAGCAACCCGTGGATGGTTAACAAATAGGCCTGCCGGTTGGGTACTTCGAGAAGCTGGTAGTAGGGGAACTCCACCAAAATGCCGACCACCACAATAAGAATGAGAATACAGAAAATACCCACAATGAGGTACCGGTTGGAGGTAAAGTTTCGCAGCAAGTCCCATAGCAAAAACGCATACGTAGCCCCAAACCCGGAAAAAATCAGGATGATAAATTTGGAGACGTTGCTTTTGGAATCGGTGAGCAGGGGCTCGGACAGCAGCAGCCCGCAGCCAACAATGAGAATTTGAAGGATAACTACGTTGCGATAATCCTTGGCTTTTTCGCGCTGCAGTTCAAGTTTGGTGAGCTTGTTAAAACTAAAAAGCCGGAAGAGCGACATGCCTGCAAACTAAGCAAAGATTTGTCGTCTTCCGGTCTTGTCAAGTACCTTTCAATATCAGCCTTGCGGCAGGCCAAAGTTGCTTTCCGGGGCCGGTGAAGGGCTCGGAGCAGGTGCCGGGGCGGGTGCCGGAGCCGGAGCGGGTGCCGGTTTTGCGGCAGGCTTCTTGGCTTTAGGCGCAGCCTTCTTTTTCGCGGGCTTCTTCGCCACTTTCTTCACGGCTTTCTTGGCCGGCTTTTTAGCCGCCTTCTTAGCCGCCTTCTTCACTACTTTTTTCTTGGCAGACTTCTTCACTGCCTTCTTAGCCTTGGATTTTTTGGCTGCTTTTTTTGCTTTCTTTTTTGCCATAGCACATTAACGTTTAAAGGTGGATTCTCAGATTTGATTATTACGTCAGTCCATCTGGAATGACCAGCTAAAAATATGAGAATGAATTCATTCTCACATCGCTTCAGCGGAAAAAATTTAGCGTACGTAAGGAAGGTTTACTTTCCGATGCAAAAGCGCGAAAAGATGTTAGCTAACAGGTCATCGGAGGTGATCTCACCGGTTATTTCACCCAGGTGATACAGGGCCTGCCGAATGTCCATGGCAAGGAAATCCCCGGTGATACCCCCGCCAAGGCCCTGTAGAACCCGCGCCAGGGCTTCGTCCGTCAGGTTCAATTGCTGCCAGTGGCGTAAATTGGTCACCAGGACATCGCCCGTCCTGACCTGATTCAACTCCAGTTTGTTCAGGATGGCTTCTTTCAATTCGGCCAGGTTGTCTTTGTTTTTCGCGGAAATCAGAATGAAGTCGCGCCCGCGCAATGTCATAGCCAGATGCGCTGGAGCCTGGTCCAGTTTATTGCCCACTTTCAGGTAAGGAACTCCGCCCTTGTCCAGCTCACGTTCGGCCTGTTGGATTTCCTCCGGGCTGGTTTGGGACAGGTCAAAGACGTAGAGAATCAGGCTGGCCTTCTGCATTTGTTCGCGGGTGCGTGCAATGCCCAAGGCCTCTATCGCATCGTGGGTATCGCGCAGGCCGGCCGTGTCGATAAACCTGAAGAGCACGCCCCCCAGGTGAATCTCATCCTCGATTACATCGCGGGTCGTGCCGGGAATGTCCGAGACAATGGCCCGCTCTTCATTAAGTAAGGCGTTGAGCAAAGTTGATTTACCTGCGTTGGGCTTGCCGGCAATCACGGTAGCCACGCCTTCCTTGATTACCTGCCCCTGGTCAAATGAATGAATCAACCGGGCCAGGTATCCGCGGATTTTAATGATCAACTGTCGAAGGTCATCCCGTTTGGCAAATTCTACGTCCTCCTCCCCAAAATCGAGTTCCAATTCAATCAACGAGGCGAAATGGATCAGTTCTTCGCGGAGATTTTTGATCTCCCGCGAAAAGCCGCCCCGCATCTGGTTGAGGGCTGCCTGGCGGCCCTGGCTGGTCTCGGCCTGAATCAAATCGGCAACTGCCTCGGCCTGCGCCAGATCGAAGCGCCCGTTGAGAAATGCCCGCTGGGTGAACTCCCCGGGCCGCGCCAGTCGCGCGCCCCGCTGAAGCAAAAGGCTAATAATCTCGCGCACAATTACGGGAGAACCGTGGCACGAGATTTCAACCGAATTTTCGCGCGTAAAACTGTGGGGCGCCCGAAAAATGCTGACGAGCACTTCGTCAATCGCTTGGGCGCGGCCCAGCGTACCCCAGTGGAGCGTGTGGCTCGGCTGTAGGGTGAGGTTTTTTCCGCGAAACTCGGATTGCACGATGTCAATCGCCTGATCCCCTGACAAGCGTATTACGGCCAGTGCGCCAATGCCCTGAGGGGTGGCGAGCGCAATGATGGTGTCTTGATTCACTGCGTTCATCCGCGTACAATTAAGACCGGAATTTTTACGCGGTGCCGCACTACATCAACCGTGGCTCCGAAGATCAAATCTTTAAATACCTGATGCCCATGTGCCCCCATTACGAGTAGATCAGCTTCGAACTGAGCGACCACTTCCGGAATCTTACGTTTCGGGTTTCCATACTCGATTTTCAGGGCTGCCCGGTAGCCCTCAGCCGCAAGCTGGGCTACGTAGTTCTCCAGGCTCTTCAGGTCTTCCCGGGATTCCCGATCGGCAATCTCGCTGCCATACCACATGGCTCCGGCTGTTTCTACGATGTGCACCAGAAGGTATTCTGCCTCTTTGCCGCCCTGAGTCACGGCATTACGAATGGCGAGGGAATCCATATCGCTAAAGTCGATGGTGACGGCCACTTTGCGGAAGGCAGCCGTGGGGTGAATGTTAAGGCGGGTGGCTGAACCATGCGGGCTTTGCAGTGCACGCCAATTTCTTCTTCGATCGATCCAGGGTTTGAACGTGATGTAGAACAGGAGGGAGAGCACCAGAAAACCAAGGGGTACAACAACTAGCATGATCAATTCTGGGTTTTCGGAAGTCGCCATCCAGGAGGCCAACTCCTCAGCGACCAGCCTCACGTTGAGCACAACGATTATGGAAGCAATCAGCCATGCCAGGATTTTAACAATCGGTTTAATGGCAAAATCACCCATCTTGGTTTTGTCGCTGGTGAAATGGATCAAGGGGATTACCGCAAACCCCAGTTGCAGGCTCAACACAACCTGGCTAAACACCAGCAGGTTTCCGGTTTCGCCCTCGCCCATAAGGGCAATCACCAGGTAGGCCGGTATGATGGCAATCAGGCGGGTAATCAACCTGCGCAACCAGGGTGCGATACGAATGTTGAGATAACCCTCCATCACTACTTGCCCGGCCAGTGTGCCCGTAACGGTTGAGCTTTGCCCGGCCGCTACCAGCGCGATGCCAAACAAAATAGAAGCCCAATCTGTGCCGAGCAGCGGAGCGAGAAATTTGTAAGCATCCTGGATGTCGGTGACTTCAAACATGCCGGCCCTGAAAAAGGTAGAAGCCGCCAGGATGAGAATGGCCGAGTTCACAAAAAAGGCCGCATTCAAAGCAATGGTTGAGTCAATCAGATTGTATTTTAAAGCTGACTTTATTCCGGCTGGCGAAGTATCAAATCTTCGCGTTTGCACCAGTGAGGAGTGCAAATACAGGTTGTGTGGCATCACGGTAGCGCCAATGATCCCGATAGCGATATAAAGTGCTTCTTCGCCCGGCAGCGAAGGGATCAATCCGGACGCCACTTCGCTCAGATTGGGTTTCGCCCAAATCATCTCCACCAAAAAAGAAATACCAATGATGGCGACCAAGCCGATGATGAAGGCTTCCATTTTACGCATACCGTAGCTCTGGAGCGCCAGCAGAAGAAATGTGTCCAGCACCGTAAGCGTGATGCCCCACATCAGGGGCAAGCCGAACAGCAATTGCAAGCCTATCGCCATGCCCAGCACCTCGGCCAGGTCGGTGGCGGCAATCGCGATTTCGGCAAACACCCAAAGCACAAAGTTGACCACGGGGTGGTAGGTGGTTCGCGAGGCCTGCGCCAGGTCAAGTTGCCGAACGATGCCCAGCCGTGCGCTGAGGCTTTGCAGTAGAAGCGCCATCAGGTTTGACATCAGCAGCACCCAAATCAAGGCGTATCCGAACTTGCTTCCCCCGGCAATATCCGTGGCCCAGTTTCCCGGATCCATGTAGCCTACGCTTACCAGATAAGCCGGGCCGATAAAAGCCAGCATTTTCCGCCAGCCCGTACGCCCGCGCACCTCGACCGAGGCATTGACCTCGCTCAACGACTTTCGGGATATGCCTGGGGTGATCATGGATGGGTCACCAAAATGTTTTGTGACACTTCGCGCGACAGGAAGTAGCGTGTCTTGCGGATGATCACCTCCAGGGAGCCATCAAACGTTTCGATGGCAACCAGTTGGATAGGGGTGCCGGGGTGGGCGCCCAGTTTGTCCAGGTACTTCAGTAACTGCGAGTCGGAGTCCTTTACGGCCTGAATGCGACCCTGAAAGCCCGGACTCATCTCGCTCAGGGCACGATCGGCAGAGGTTGTCATCTTTCCGGTTTTGTCGGGAATTGGATCCCCGTGCGGATCCACGGAAGGATATCCCAGAAACTCGTCCAGGGCTTCGATGAGGCGGGCAGACTGAATGTGTTCGAGTTGCTCGGCCACTTCGTGCACTTCATCCCAGGTGAAGCCAAGTTTTTGCACCAGAAATGTTTCCCATAGCCGGTGTTTGCGTACGATACTCAAAGCGGCCTGCGTTCCTTTTTTGGTGAGCATGACACCATAGTACTTTTCATGCCGCACCAGCGCTTTCAGGGACAAGCGCTTGATCATATCGGTGACGGAGGCCGCTTTGGTGTGCAACTGAGCTGCCAAATCGTTGGTGAGCACCGCCTGACCACGCAGCGAGAGGTGGTAAATTGCTTTCAGGTAGTTTTCTTCCGCCAGGCTCAGCATGGGACAAACCTACAAAATTTAGACTGACCTAAAAAATATTTTAGGTGCTTTTTAAGTCCAAGGGTTGCATTGTCGCCCCGAATTGGTTAGCTTTCTTCCACCTAAACCTTAACCCTTGTGAAGACGGCTCGAAGAGCAGATTTTCTGAGTGTCTACCTGTTGATCCTGAGCGTGGCGGTGGTGGCCGGTTGGCGTTTGGTGGCGTGGGCGGTGGACTGGTTTTCCCAGACTCCGCTTGGCGTGACCGCTGAGATCGATTTCTGACAGGTAATAGACCTACTACGCCAGAACCTTTCGAAGGGCTTCTATTACTTTTGTTTCTTCTTCCTCCCAGAATACACCCGTGGGTTCCAGCCCATAAAACGACTGGCCGATGAGTGCCGCGATCAACTTTTCAGGATCCGGATAGCGCAGGTCGACCGATATCCCTGCCCTGTAGAAATTCACGAATTCCACCCATGGCCGATGCTGGGTAACGAGTATGGGCAGGCGATAAGCCACATATTCATAGAGCTTGGTCGGTATCCGATGTTCGTTTACCATGCTCACGGGATTGAGCACCAACCCCATGTCCTTCTGGCCGATCAACTCCAACACCCGTGAATGAGGCACCAACCGGTCACCTCCCTCCAGGGTGATGTAGTCCTGGCGCTTTAACTCCTCGCATAGCCGATCCAGTTCGGACTTCCGGGCGCAATAGCCTGCCAGGTGCAGGGTCAGTTCGGGTGAAACCTGACGGAGCGACCGGGCTAAATCCAGGGCACTCCACAGGCCGGTGCTACCCGACAGGGTGCCGGTGAAAAGAAGCGATAGGGTGGAGGGATTCAGCGGTTTACGCGCAGGTAGCTGAGACGGTTTTTTGGCTTTGTTCTCAACCACCCAGACCCGGCTGGCCGGCAAAAAATTCAGTTCGGACAGGTAGCATTTTTCGGCCAACCAAAACCCCGCAGCCAGCCGCGCGGCCAGCCGTTCCTTGAGGCGAACCCATTCGGCAATCAGGCCGCGTAATCCTGTTGGAAAGCCATCGCCACACCGAATGTTAGCCGCGTAATTTTCCTGAATATCGTAGATAAAAAGCCGCCCAAATATTATTCTGTTTATGATCGCAACAATCAGTAATTCATGGGTTGTAACTATCAACACCTCCGGCTTTACTTGAAGCACTTTAACTAACACTTGAAGTGGAGCGAACACCCTTCGCCAACTCATACGACTAAAGCTTCCGAGGCTATGGCAGGTGATGTTTGGGCTGGTCGGGGCACTGCCCGAGCGGCCAACCAGGTGAACCTCGTACCCATGCTTTTCCAGTGTAACGCCCAGCTTGCCAAAGGCGCGGGTATCATCTACCGGCTTGAGCACTGAGGCAATGAGGATCGTTCGTTTTTTCATTTATTGCGGCCGGATTAAAAGTAGAACATTGAGCGAACTTCAGAAACAAATTGAGCAAGCCTGGGACAACCGGGAATTGCTGAAAGAACCAGGTATTCAGCAGGCCATCCGCGAAGTGGTCGCCCAACTGGATGCAGGCCACCTGCGCGTGGCCGAGCCCGCAGGTTCAGGCTGGCGGGTGAACGACTGGATCAAAAAGGCCGTGATCCTGTACTTTCCCATTCAACAGATGGAGGTGATCGAGGTGGGGCCTTTTGAGTTCCACGATAAGATTGCCCTGAAGAAGAACTACCGTGAACGGGGTGTGCGGGTGGTGCCCCATGCCCTGGCCCGGTATGGCAGCTACGTCAGCAAGGGGGTTATTCTCATGCCGTCTTATGTAAACATCGGGGCCTATGTAGATGAGGGCACGATGGTCGATACCTGGGCCACCGTGGGCAGTTGTGCTCAGGTTGGCAAGAATGTGCACCTCAGTGGAGGCGTTGGGCTAGGAGGCGTGCTGGAGCCGGTCCAGGCCGCCCCTGTTATCATTGAGGATAATGCTTTCATCGGGTCCCGCTGCATTATTGTAGAGGGCGTGCGGGTCGGCCGCGAGGCCGTTCTGGGTGCCAATGTGGTGCTCACGGCCAGTTCAAAGGTCATTGACGTCACCGGGCCTGCTCCGGTGGAATACAAGGGTTACGTACCCGAGCGCTCCGTGGTCATCCCGGGAAGTTACCCTAAGACATTTCCGGCCGGTACCTTTCATGTGCCCTGTGCGTTAATCATCGGCCAGCGCAAGGAGAGTACGGACAAAAAAACGTCCCTCAATGACGCCCTTCGGGACAATAGTGTGTCGGTATAGGATGGCACAAGCTTTGTCCTGCATACCTCAGAATCCTATTTTTGTATGGTGTTCCGAGGGATTTTAATCATTAGCCTGGCTTTGGGTATTACCGCGTTTTCGGTGATGCCCGGCCAACAGCCCGAGCTAAAAAACAGGAGCTTCAAGAGTGGCGAATTGCTGCAGTACAAGGTTTTCTTTGGCTTTTTCAACGTGGGCAGGGCCTCCACGCAGGTGGACCCCAAAATCCATTATATCAAAGGAAACTCGTGTTATAAGATCGATGCGTATGGAGAGACGAGTGGCATGGTGTCATGGATTACCAAGGTGAATGATAATTGGGGTGCCTATATCGATACGGCAGCCTTGATTCCCCATATATCCTACCGGAAACTACGCGAAGGAAAGTACCGGAAAGATGAGATGGTGACTTTTGATCATGTGACGCAAAAAGCAGAAGTAAAGGTTTTGGACGAAACCAGAGGTGAATACGGAGAGGGTAAGGTATTTGATGTGCCGAACCATGTACGCGACCTGGTGGGCGGTTTCGTGTATCTGCGGGTTATTGACTTTGCTAAAATGAAGAAGGGGGAGATGTTCACCATATCGGGCTTTCACGAGGATAAGGCCTATGATCTGCAGGTCACGTTTCATGGCACTGAAACAATTAAGACCGATATCGGCAAAATTCCCTGCTACAAGCTTGTGCCTGAGGTGCCCGACAATCAGCTGTTTGATGGAAAAAACTCCGTGACCTGCTGGATCTCGGCCGATCAGAACAAAATACCCGTCAAGATTTCGGCCAAAATGTTCATTGGCAGCACCGGCCTTGAACTGTCCGGATTTAGAGGCCTTCGAAATCAGCTAAAGGTCGTGTTCTGACACATCTTTAGGCCGGTTTACTTTTTGTTCAGTTCCACCTGTTGCACGTGGCCAAATGGGTTGTTACTTTGGAGACTTAACCTAATCCTTATTTCCATGCTAAAAGAATTCAAAGCTTTTGCGATGCGGGGCAACGTAATCGACCTCGCCATAGGTGTTATCATTGGCGGGGCCTTTGGTGCCATCGTTAACTCACTGATCAATGATGTGATTACTCCTTTACTCCTGAAACCGGCTCTGGATGCTGCTCAACTAAGCCGATTGGAAGACTTAACGGCATTCGGTGCGGTCAAGTATGGCAAGTTCATCGCAGCTACCATCAACTTCATCATCATCGCGTTTGTGTTGTTTCTGATCGTGAAGGGTGTGAACGCAGCGAAGAAGAAAGAGGAAGCCGCGCCAGCAGCTCCCGCTGAACCTCCCGCGGATATCAAATTGCTGACGGAAATCCGGGATTTGCTCAAGAAGTAAACAGCCCGTTTTCTTACCCGGAGAGGCCCATTTTGCAATGGGCCTTTTTGTTGCTCCACAGCTAACACTCATTAGGGCGCAATAGCTACCTTTGCTCCTTACCTATTGTTGTTGTATGGCAGTGGCGGAAGCATCACGGACGAGAAAGCGAAACACTGAGATTAGCCGGGATACCCTGTTGAAGGCCTATGAACTCATGTGCACGGCCCGGGCGATGGCCATCCTCTATGATGAAAGGCGCGAGATTGCCAGCAAGTACGTGCACAGTACGTCACGCGGGCATGAGGCGATCCAGATAGCGGCCGGTTTGCTGTTAACGCCACGCGATTATGCCGCCCTTTATTACCGCGATGAGTCGATCTTGTTAGGCATGGGGTTGGAGCCTTATGAACTCATGCTGCAATTGATGGCGAAGCGCGAGGATCCGTTTTCGGGCGGCCGTACCTACTATGGCCATCCTTCACTCAGGCGTGATGGCTTTCCGGTGATTCCGCATCAGAGTTCGGCTACGGGTATGCAGGCCATTCCGGCTACGGGCATGGCCCACGGGCTGGCCTACCTGGAGTCTCAGGGGTTAGCAGGCGGCACACCCGCGATTGTCCTGTGTTCGTTGGGCGATGGTTCGGTCACGGAGGGTGAAGTTGCCGAAGCGTTTCAGATGGCCGTACTCAAAAAGCTGCCCATCGTCTACCTCGTACAAGATAACGATTGGGGAATATCCGCCACCGGATCCGAGATGCGGGCTATGGATGCGTATGAATATGCGGCCGGATTCAAAGGGATGGAACGCCTGCGGGTGGATGGAGCTGACTTTGTGGAAAGTTTTGGAGCGTTGAATAAAGCATTTGACTACGTGCGCCAGAATCGGGCGCCCATGCTGGTGCACGCGCGGTGTCCTTTACTCGGTCATCACACTTCAGGGGTTCGGAAGGAGTGGTACCGCGGTGAAAATCTTAAACAGCATGAGCGAAACGACCCCTTCCGAAAGTTCGAGCGGTATTTGAAAAGCATCGGGGAAGCAAAGGACTTGCTGGACGAAATCAATACGCGCGCCATAACCCGGGTGCGGCAGGATTTCGATCGGGCTTTGAAAGCCGATGACCCCGTGCCGGATGAATTTGATGCGCATGAGTTTGCCCCAACACCGGTTACGGAGGAGCGAGGCACTCGTGAACCCGCTGCGGGCGAAAAGGTGGTGATGGTGGATGCCGCGCTGCATGCGGTGGATGAAATTCTGAAGAAACATCCCGAAGCCTTATTCTACGGCCAGGATGTTGGAGGTCGGTTGGGTGGTGTTTTTCGCGAGGCCGCCACACTGGCGCAGAAGTATGGCGACAACCGTGTTTTTAATACGCCCATCCAGGAAGCTTATATCATTGGCTCTACGGCTGGCATGACGGCCGTGGGTGCGCGACCCATCGTTGAAATTCAGTTTGCGGATTATATCTGGCCGGGCATCAATCAATTGGTTGAGGAGTTGTCTAAAAGTTGCTACCTGTCCAAAGGCCAGTTTCCTGTCCCGGCTGTTATCCGCGTACCGATTGGTGCTTATGGCGGAGGCGGCCCTTATCACTCCGGCAGCGTAGAGTCTGCGCTACTTACCATCCGCGGCATCAAAGTCGTGTATCCGAGCAATGCGGCCGACATGAAAGGACTGATGAAAGCTGCGTTCTATGATCCCAATCCGGTGGTCGTATTGGAACACAAGGGTTTGTACTGGAGCAAGGTGGCTGGCACCGCAGATGCCAAGACGCTCGAACCGGATGAGGACTACATCATTCCGTTGGGCAAGGGCCGTATGGTTCAGCGCGCCAGTGAACGGTGGCTCAAAGAAGGTGGTGCCGCGTTGATTGTTACCTACGGTATGGGTGTCTATTGGTCAAAAGGTGCTGCGGAGTTGTGGCCGGATCAGGTATCGATATTTGATTTACGGTCGCTCAACCCGCTGGATGAAGAAACTATGCTGAGCCTGGCCCGCGAACACGGCCGCGTGCTGGTTGTCACGGAAGAGCCGCTGATGAATTCATTTGCCGAATCGCTGGCCGGCCGGATCAGTGAGCGGTGTTTTACTGCCCTGGATGCACCCGTGATGACCGTGGGAGCGGCCAACTTGCCGGCAGTGCCGCTCAATGTTGAACTGGAAAAGATGATGTTGCCCAGTGCCGACAAGGTGCGTGCAAAACTGACCGAGTTAATCGCGTTTTAACGAATCATCGAATCGAAGTTCTTTCGGGGTTTCTTGTCTTTTCTGTCGCCTTTCGTGCTATTGCCCTTTTTTGCCAACTTGACATGGTGGGTTAACCGATAGGCGACCGAAAGCGTAATTGTTCGAGGCCGCGTATCCAGCGGGTCGGAAGTCTGCGTGATTTGCATTTCGGCCATTTCCCCCAGAGAAGAAAATCCGTGGGTATATCGGATTTCAAACTGAAAAAAACGCAGTGGCCGCCAGGGGGCAATGACACCAACGGCTGCATCCGCACCTATTTGCCAGCGGTTGGGCTCTGAAATGTAGATGATGTCGGGTTCGCTTTTCGAACGATCAATTTCGGAGAACATCACCTTGCCTTCGGCCACCGTTGGTTGACCCGACCAACTGCCTTGTCCGGAAACCCAAAGCCCGAGGCGAGGCCCTGCAGCTACGTACCACGAGAGGACATGATCTTTGTGCTTTTGAATGGTAAATGAGCGCCCCAGCAGCCAGGACGTTTCGAGGAAGCCATTTCTCATTTGAGTTGACAAAAGCGAATCCACGGTGGCTGCGCGACTGTTTACCGAATAGCCCAGCTCTACAGCAGCCCAAAGTGATTTGTTAATGTCGTACGTCAGGGAGCCCTTGAGTTCAAGTCCAGCCTGCCAAGCGGTTGATGCGGGTGTGTATGTCGTTACGGGAACCCCAGCGCGAAGACCGAAATAATGGCCTTGAGCAAGGCAATCGGGAGACCACATGCGCAGTGCCAAAAAAAATACGAGGCAGGTTTCTCTTTTTCCCATCGATCAGAACGGATAACCTACGCCAATATTGAAAATCATCGGTTCACGGTCGTTAAACGGCCCAAAAGCCTTGGCTTTGTTCAGCACAAAACGGTCCCCTTCTTCACGTGCCGGGTCGTATACTTTTACGCCCACGTCAAACCGGAAAACCAGGAAGGAAAAGTCAAAACGAACGCCAAGCCCGGTACCTACGCCCAACTGGCTCACAAAGTCTGATAACTTAAACTGGGTAGAACCGGTCCAGGATGCAGCGTTTTCGGTAGGTACGTAATTCTGTTCGCGAACCGTCCACACGTTGCCGACATCGACAAAAAATGCACCATGGACAAAGCCAAATAGCTTTTTACGGAGTTCAACACTGGCCTCAAGTAAGATATCACCGGGCTGTTCAAAACGGTAATCGAACAAGCCATCAGCCGATGGATTCGTGCTCAATTGGGGCGGGCGTGAGCCAACGCCCAATCTTCGCGGTCGCCAGGCACGCACGCTATTGCTACCGCCAACGAAGAAATACTTTTCGTAGGGCAGAGCTTCGTTGCCCCCATAGGAGTAAGCAAATCCGGTGTTGATCCGGCTGGCCAGCACGGTGTTTTTGTTTAGAATCTTAAGTCTGCGCAAATCCGCACTGAGGCGGATATACTTATACGTCTCTAATCCGTTTTGTTCCAGGATGGCTGGCTCATACAGGTTTAATAACGTTCCTCCGCTTTCAATCTGGGTGCGCAGGAAGAATGAACTGCGACTGGAGTTCCCGTAGTTATTGGGGTTGTACGTGAATGAAAAAATCATACTGGTCACAAACGAGGGCTTGAAGGAGTTAATCAGGTTGTTGCCTTGTGATTGAAGATCGACCAAAAGGGCATTGAAGGCGCTGTCTTGCTTGGATTGAATGATGTTGAGACTTGTGATGGTAAACTGATACTGAGACGAGCGGTGATTCTCCCAAAAGAAGGTGCCCGCAATGGACGTGATCTCGCGCCTGTATTCCGGGCGGTCGGTGTACGTTATTCCGGCCAACAGACGCGTTCGCGGACTATACTTGGCAATGCGGTATTGGGCATCGCGGCTAAACGGAAAGAGGATTTGCGGAAAGGTAAGGGACACATTGGCACCAGCTTCCACGCTGCGGTAGAAACTGCCCAACTGCGTGGCAGCGGCCACACCTTCAAATCCAAACCGCCCGTTGATTTCGAAAATTTCCAACCCGCCAAAGAGGTTTCGCTTTTTTAAGCTGGTGGTTACATACGGTCCGGGGAAGCCCTGCGTAACGGTTACCCCGAACTCATTGGACCACGAATAGCGGTCGAGCGGGCTGGTAAAAATATTGGCTGTGAACTTATGCTGGCCGGTATCGTAGCTGATGTTGACAAACTTGAAAATGTCCAGGTTGGCGAGCTGCCGTTGGGTAAAGAATGTTTTCTCCCGGCTGAATAAGGAGTCTTTCTCCAGGGATACGCGTTGCGACAGAATTTTTCGGCTGAACTCATCGCGGTAATAGTTAAACGTGATATTCCGGAAGACTTTGGAGGTTCGCTGCCCGGAAACCGCTTGCCGGGTGTTCAGCGAGGCATCCGTAGTGAAGCTGATGGAGTCTATGCGGAAAACGCGGTGCTCGGTTTTGCGCGGTGGATTGCGCACGTTCATCAAGGCTGCAATCTGACGGGGGCGGTAGCTGGTGTCCACTTCAAAATCGATGTACTCGCGCGAGAAGTCGTAGTAGCCGCGGTTTTTCAATAACAGATCAATGCGGTCGCGTTCTTTGCTGAGCAGGTCCTGTTGGTAGCGGTCGCCTGCCTTAATCAGGCTCTTACCCCGGTTTTCAAAAATAATTTTTGCTACCGCAGTGTCGGCAATCTGATACAAGATCGTGTCGTACAGGTAAGCCGGACCCGGTGTAACCCGGTAGTTCACGTTCACGAGTTTGCCTTCTTGGGTTACTTCCGGTTTGGCCTTGCCCAGAAAAAAGCCGTGGGCGACCAGGTAATCGGTAATGCGTTGGGCTGTCTGCTCGGCCTGGGCCGAATCAAACACAGTAAGCGGTTCGCCCCATTGCATGAAGTTGTTCCCATTCTCGATTTTGTTGTTCAGCTCCTCTAGTTTCTGCTGCTTGTGGTACTGAATGTTGCCGATTTTTCGCTGGTCGGTGGTACGGGCGACTCGCGCATCAAACTTTTGCTCTACGCGTGTTTTTTTATCGATGAATTTTTGCTGATCGTACTTCTTTTGCCCGGTGTAGTACATGGTAACGAGCAGATGGGCGGGTAATCCCAGAAACTTTCGGTTTGTTTTCTGCACGTACAGGTTGCTCCACTCCGTGAGCCCCGTGCTTCGGGTACCGGAGGTTTTTTGTTTATACAGCAACTTTTGATTTTCTTGGAGGTATTGCGTTCCCAAACACCCGCTCAACATCACGGATAGAACCGTAAAACTCAGCCAGCGCCTTGCCATGCTCTCCAAACCGAAGTCTTCCTTTGTCAAATCATTGCAAATAAAGAAATACCGCCAAGCCGAGCAATGCTTTCTGGTGGAGGGAAGCAAAAGCGTAGCCGAGGTTCTGCAGTCCGATTTTGAAGTGATCATGCTGGTGGGCAGGCCCGCCTTTTTGGCGGAAATGGACCGCTACGCCAGCGCCCCGCGCGAGCGGTATGACGTGAACGAAGCAACCCTGGCCAGCCTGGGAAGCTTTCAAACCAACACGACCGGACTCGCGGTGGTGCGCATGAAACCCAACTCGTCACCGGCCCGCCAGGCGCCACTCGTGCTGGCGCTTGATGATATTCGTGATCCGGGAAATCTCGGCACGATTATCCGCACAGCCGATTGGTATGGCGTGCGCACGATTGTAGCTTCTGAAAACACCGCAGATGTCTACAACCCGAAGGTGATCACAGCAACCATGGGATCGTTTACGCGCGTGCAGGTGTACTACACGGCATTACCTGACTATCTTCGTCAACATGATGCCACCGTTTACGGCACGTTCCTCACCGGCACCAACGTACATCAGGTCAACTGGATCTCACCGGCAATCATCGTCATGGGCAATGAGGCTCATGGCATTTCGGACGAAGTCAAATCCAGGGTTCAGCAACCCATTACGATTCCACGGGTAGGAAAGGCGGAGTCGCTCAATGCGGCAATTGCCACAGCCATTGTGCTGGACAACTACGCACGGTCACAAAAATGACTGGCTTTGCCGGGCGGCATCCTCGGATATTTTTTCGGCATTGGCTTTACCCAAATAACGATCAATGAGGTAATGGCCCAGGTAAATGACGGGCGTTAGCAAGATCGCCACTGCAAATTTGTAGATGTAGTTGGTAACGCCAATGGCCATGAGCTGGGGCCAGGAAAACGTGCCGGCAAAGGCGATAAACAAGACCACAAAACTGTCGATGAATTGCGACACCAGCGTTGACCCGGTGGCGCGCAACCAGAGCATTCGCGGGCCGGTTATTTTTCGCAAGCGCTGAAAGACGAACACGTCAATCAACTGACCCAACAAGAAGGCACTCAGCGAACCGATGATGATGCGTTGCCCTTGTCCGAATATCTTATTAAAGGCAAAGTTCATGTCGAAAAAGTTTCCCTCGCCATCGCGGTTGTTGGCATCAAGCCACCATTGCGCGGGTGGAAGTTCCATGGTGAGAAAGATCACCACAAAGGCGTACGCGATCAGCCCGGCCGTCAGGTAGCTGATGCGTTTGACACCCGGTTTGCCGAAGTATTCGTTAATCAGATCGGATGTGATGAAAACGACCGGCCAGATGATGGCTCCGGCTGTCAAATTGAAGTCCATCGAGAAGCCGAGTATGGGCAGGTGAGCCGGTTGCCATCCCAGGGTTTGTTCTCCGGAGAAGATTTTAACCCCGATCATCTCGGCCACCAGCGCATTGGTGAGGAAGATGCCCGCCAGCACTAAAAACAATCGTTGCTTTTTTTGATCGAGGGATGCTGTCATTCCTCCAAGGTAAAGGTTGTGCCCTCAACGGCCAACTCGGTGTTGGGGAATACACGGCAGGCCTCAGCCAGTAGCCCGGACAAGTCGCGGTAGCGGGCCGAAAAGTGCCCGATGATGAGTTTCTCCACGTTAGCTTCAGCCGCGATGCTGGCGGCCTCGCGGGCGGTGCTGTGTCGCGTTTCGGCTGCCTTGTCGCGCTCATCTTCCATAAAGGTGGCTTCATGGTAAAGCAGGCTAACGCCTCGAACGTGCTCGGTCAACGCGGGGAAGTAGGCCGTGTCGGAGCAATACGCGTATGAGAACGAAGGCCTTGGTGGCAGGGTGAAGTCGGCATGGTGATAGATCATTTGGCCGCTGTCATCGTGCACGTTCAGCCCTTGTTTAAGCTGGGCAATGTGTTGCAGTAACATGCCTTCCTGCAATTTGGCTTTGTCAATACGCAGCGGCTTCTGCTTCTCGCGGATTAAAAAGCCATTACAGGGAAGTTTGTGAAGAAGGGGTAGGGTTTCCACGGTAACGGCATCATCCTCGTAAATCAGCGCGCGTGTCCCCTGCGGCAACGCGTGAAAGATTAAGTTGAAGTTCAACGCGGATTTGGAGTGCTTAAGTTGAAGTGTAATGATCTCGTCCAGACCCGGCAGGCTATACAAATGCAGGTCAGCCGTTCTGCGTTGCAGGTGCATGGAGAAAATCAATCCCATCAGGCCCAGATAGTGATCTCCGTGCAGGTGACTGATGAAAACATGATCAATCTTGTGGTACGGCAGCCCCTGTGCCATCAATTGCATCTGGGCGCCCTCGCCACAATCGATGAGGAAAAAGCGATTTTGAATCGAAATGAACTGGCAGGTAGGGAACCGGCCGAAGGCCGGGAGAGCACCGCTGGATCCGAGAATTGTGATTTTGAACATTCCGTTCGAGCCTGGTACCGAATCCGCGTTTATGATGGGTGCTTCCCCACAAAGGAAGTCTTTGGCGCTCGAGTCTTACTCGCCATCCTTCATGTCCTTCTCAATTTCGTGCATGAACACCGCATCGATGGCCTCTTCGATGGAGGGCAAAATATTCAGGACGCTATCGAGTTGGGAAATTTTGATGAGCTTTAACGTGTGCTCCGACAGGCGGGTAAGTACGAAAATTCCTCCGTCCTCCTGCAGAATCCGGTTTCCAACCAGCAGGGCGCTCAGTCCGGATGAATCGGTATACTTGACTTCGCCCAAATCCAGGATCAGGTTGCGGGCGCCTTCGGCATGAAGGGTAACCATTTCGGATTTTAAGTTGGGCGCAATGCTGGAGTCGAGTTTTTCCTCGTGCAGGCTTAACAGGGTGTATTTCTCTTGCTTGTCGATCGTGTATTTCATCGGACGATATTGAAGGGCTAAAATTACTTCATTTTAGGGATTTAACGATGGCCTGCTCAATTCGTTCCAGCAAGGCATCATAATTTACAGGCGGCAGGGTTTCGCCCGTTAGTTGCGTGTACAACTCGCGGTAACGGTCGCTGATGGAATGCACGATGGCATCGGTCATTTCCGGTACCTGCTGGCCTTCCTTACCCTGAAATCCGTTTTCAATCAGCCATTGCCGGACAAATTCTTTGGATAACTGCTTTTGGGGTTCGCCTTTCCGCTGCCGCTCGTCATACCCGTCAGCATAAAAGTACCGGGAGGAGTCAGGCGTGTGCACCTCATCGATCAGATAAATCGTACCGTTGTGGCGTCCAAACTCGTATTTGGTGTCTACCAAAATGAGGCCGCGTTGCCGTGCCAGTTCGGTTCCCTTGGCAAACAAGGTCCGCGCATAGGTTTCCAATACGGTATAATCAGCTTCCGGTACCAATTTTCGTTTCAGGATTTCTTCGCGCGAGATATCTTCATCATGACCTACGTGCGCTTTGGTGGTAGGCGTTATGATGGGTTGGGGCAGGGGGTCATTTTCCTTTAAACCCTCGGGCAGCGCAACCCCGCAGAGCATACGCTTGCCGGCTTTATACTCGCGCCAGGCATGGCCGGCCAGGTAGCCCCGAATAACCATTTCCACCGGGTACGTTTCGCACCGAAAGCCAATGGTGACGTTTGGATCGGGGGAGGCCGTAACCCAGTTGGGCACCAGGGCCGCAGTTGCTCGGAGGTTGATGGCGGCTATCTGATTGAGTACCCGGCCCTTGTCGGGGATGGCGCGCGGTAGAATCACATCGAAGGCCGAAATGCGGTCGGTGGCTACCATGGCCATACGGTCGCCAAAGTAATAGACATCGCGCACCTTGCCGCGATAGAAGCCGGTTTGACCCGGGAAGGAGAAATGTGTTTCGCGAATGGCGTTCATGGAGAAAAGAAAGTGCAAAGTAAAAAATCCGATTGGCTGGAGGGCGGGAAATACCCGAAAATTTGCCTCACAAAGCGATTCTTTCAGGATCTTGACGACCGTCCCAGACCCGGATGATGATCACCGACTCATCGGTAGTCACATAAAACAATTTGAAGGCGCGTACAATCTTTACTCTTACGCCTTGGATGTCTGTGGGTACACCAATATTTGGAAAAGCTGCAATTAGACTGGCTGCCTGAGTAAAGAGTTGTTCCAGTTTTTTGCTGAAATGGTCGGATTGGTTGTGTTCAGACCAGTATCGGAAAATGTCGATTCGATCCTGGATGGCAGATGCAGTCCAAACTACCTTTTTTTGAGCCATTCCTGAATCTTCTGCTCAGCCGCTTCCGATGAAAAGGTTTGTCCTTCCACAAGGTCGCGCATACCGCGTTCAATGGCTCTTCGCTCAGACTCTGACACAGCATAGGTCTTTGTCGCTTTCTCCTCGAGGTTAATCAGCTGATTAATTGCTTCCAGCACCTCTTGATCTTCGATCAACGCAATTCGGGAAATGAGGTTAAGCTTTTGATCAGCAACAGACATGTCTCGGTTTCTAAAAGGCAAGTTCGCGGTCGGATCGTACAACTGCAAGGGTTATTTTTTTTCTTCCACCAAAATGCCGGCTTTAAATACCAGCGTACGAAGAAGGTTGCCCTCCTCGTCAAACTCCTTCCATTCCCGGTGCCTTTTGTTGGCCACGTATTCGCCTTGTTCCTTCACTTTTCCATTGGGCCAGTAGGCCGTAAACAGGCCGTGCTGCCGGCTGAGTTTGTACTCGCACTGACTGGAAATCTGCCCGCTCTCATAGTAGTTCTTTACCGGGCCGGTGATGAAATCATATTGGTAAGGCTCCTCTACCTGCGGGCGGCCATTGGGGAAGTACCGCACCCGCGCCCCGTGAAGTTTCGCCTTTTCGTAGCGCTCGATCAGTTTGGGTGTCTTGCCATCTTCATAATAAAAAGTCCATGTCCCGTGCGGCTGGCCATACTCGAACTCTTTTTCGAAAGTCTTTTTGCCTTCCGGACTAAACTCTTCCTGCCGGCTTGTGCGTCCGTTTAGTGCCACTACTTCGCGCAGCTGCACCTTGCCGTTCTCGTAGTAGTCCACGTTGGTGCCGGTTTTAGCTCCCTCACGGTAGTTGTACTCATGCTGCAGTTTGCCGGAGGTGTAGTAGCCTTTGTTATCGCCATGGAGGCGACCATTCAAAAAGTGCCCTTCCAGTAACCGGTGTCCTTCGCGATCGAAGTACGTAAAGTCGCCCATTTTTTCACCTTCCTTCATTTCGGATACCAGCTCAAGTTGGGCATTCGTGTAGTAGCTCTTGAAGAACCCGTGCATGATACCATCTTTGAAATTGGCCTCGGACTCCAGTACGCCACTTTCGTAGTAGGTCTTGGTGATGCCGTTCGGTTTCTGGTTTTTGTAGGTGATTTCCTTTCGCACCGATCCGGACGGGTAGTACTCCTTCACTACACCATCGGGTTTACCTTCCACGAATTGCCCCTCCAGTCGCGGCTTGCCCGTTTCATAAAAGGTGCGTACGCTGTCGATCAGCAGGCCGTTCTGGTAAAGGGCTCGTTGGATTACGACACCTTTATCGTTGTACACCTCCACGGCTCCATGGCGTGTGCCATTGAGATACGCGATCTTGCGCGCCAACACCCCGCGGCTGTTGTATTCATAGAAGATGCCGGATCTGCGCCCGTCTTCGAACGTACCCGAAATTTCAAGTTTACCGTTGGGAAAGTACCGTTTGTACGGTCCTTCGAGTGTGGTGCCATCCGCCACGGACACGAAGTAGTCTTCATGAACCTGGCGTTGCATGGGGTCGTGATAGGTACGTACATTCTTCTGGGCAAATGCCGATCCCAAGCTTAAGCCAACCAGGACAAAACAGAATACAATCCGCATAGCGAATGAAAAACGAGTAGAAGGCCGGATTGTTGTTATACCTTTTCGAGCACCAGCGCAGAGGCACCACCGCCACCGTTGCAAATGCCGGCTACTCCGATGGACGCGTTGTTCTGCTTCAGCACGCTGGCCAGCGTAATGGTAATGCGCGCACCTGAGGCACCCAGCGGATGACCCAGCGCTACTGCGCCTCCATTGACGTTTACCTTGCTTTCGTCCAGCCCGAGTTTGATGTTGTTGGCAATCGCCACAGCCGAAAAGGCCTCATTGATTTCATAGTACGCAACATCCTTAGCGTTAACGCCCGCCATCTTCATGGCTTTCGGGATCGCCAGCGCGGGTGCCGTGGTGAACCACATGGGATCATGAGCGGCATCGGCAAAGCCCCGAATCTTGGCGATCGGTTTCAGGCCGAGTTCGTGCATTTTCTCCTTGCTCATGAGCACCACCGCTGCGGCACCGTCATTAATGGTTGATGCATTCGCGGCCGTTACGGTACCCTCTTTCGTAAACACTGGTTTCAAGCCGGGGATCTTATCGAAGTTGACGTTCTTGTACTCTTCGTCTTCGCCAAAGAGGGTAACATCACCTTTCTTACCGATGATTTCAACGGGAATAACTTCTTCCTTGAACTTGCCGGCTTTCCAGGCTTCGGCCGATCGTTTATACGATTGAATAGCATAGGCATCCTGCTGCTGGCGAGTGATGCTCATCTCCTTTGCGGTGTTATCGGCACACACACCCATCGCACAATGGTTGTACACATCGGTCAACCCATCGTAGGTTAATCCATCGAGCAATTCACCGTTGCCGTACTTATAACCGTACCGGGCCTTGGTCAGGTAGTAGGGGATATTACTCATGCTCTCCATGCCGCCAGCTACGACCACATCGTTTTGGCCGAGCATGATGGATTGCGCGCCCAACATGATTGACTTCATGCCCGAAGCACAAACTTTGTTCACCAGTGTGCAGGGAATGTTATATCCCAACCCCGCACCTACGGCTACCTGCGTAGCGGGTGCCTGGGCCAGTCCGGCCGAAATCACGTTGCCAAAAAACAATTCCTGAACCTGGTGGGGTTCCAGTTGAATTTGTTTCAGGGCCCCCTTTACTGCGATAGCGCCCAATTGAACGGCCGACAATGAGGCGAGGCTGCCGCCAAAGCTGCCGATGGGTGTACGCACGGCTGACACGATATACACTTCTTTGCTCATGGTGATAGATTAATACTGTGGTTTATTGGTGTTGCGCGGCTTAGTGGCCTTGCGTTTGTTCTGCTGGAGATATTGTTTTTCCTGATTTTTCATGGCTTCCAGAATCATCTTCGCCTTTTCAGGCGTGATCTTCATCTCTTCCAGTTTTTTTTCAAAGTCAGGATTCTGCTGCTCTTTCTTTTCGGACTCTTTTTCCTCCTCTGATTTCTGCTGATCTTTTTTCTCTTCGTCTTTCTTTTGCTGTTCGTCCTGTTGTTGCTGTTGCTCTTTCTTGTCTTGCTTTTCTTTTTGATCTTTCTGCTGCTGGTTTTTGTCCTTCTGATCTTTTTTGTCCTCGTTTTGATCGTTCTTGTCCTGCTGGTCTTGCTTCTGATCCTGCTTTTGCTGGTCTTGTTTCTTCTTTTCCTCCAGCTTTTTCTTCACCAACTCATAGTTGTAACGGGCGTCTTCATTAGCCGGGTTCGCCCGCAGGGCCTGTTTAAACCATTCCAGGGCACCCTCGAGGTTGCCGCTTCGGCTGGATAGCACGCCCATTTGTTGTTGGGCGATGGAGCGCAACAGGGTATTGCGGCTCACCGTCAGCGGCTGATACCGGTCAGCTGCGCTGGAGTCATTGGCGGCAAACAGTGCATGGGCCAAATTGAGTTTTACTTCTTCTTCCGAAACGCCAAGCGAGTCCACCAGGGTGCGGTAGACGCGCGAGGCGGTGGTATAGTCGCCAGCCGAATATGCTTTGCGGGCCTGCTCCTTAAGGCTGTTGATACGGCTAACCGTTCGGGGATCAATTCCCAGAAAGGCTACGATCGCCAACAGCCACAAACCCTTCATATCCGTACCGTTTTCACGTTCACAAATATATCGAACAAAAGGAGAAGGAGGGCGGGCAGCAGGAGCAGGTGGTATCGGTTAGCGGATACATCGATCACCCGGGTGTCGCGCAATTCGCCTTCAATGTTGTTGACGGCCGTGATCAATCGGTTTACATCGTTGCGGTTGTCATTAATTTCGAAATACTGACCACCGGATTTTTCGGCCACTTCTTTCAAGTGCGTGGCTACCAGGCGCGTGAGGGCAGGTACGCCTTTACCGGTGTTGATCTGGGCTCCCTGTTCGGTGCCAACCCCCAGGGTAAACACTTTAATGTCTGCGTCTTTTATTTTTTGGACCGCCTCATCGGTTTGCTCGCCAAAATCTTCGCCATCGCTGATCAGGATAATCACTTTTGATTTTTGCTGCACCTGCCTTCCTTCATCTGTCTGTAATTTGTTTAAGGCCATCTCAAGGGGCGGGCCGAAGTCCGTACTTGACGTGGGTACCAGATTCGTATTCAGCGCTTCGATGAACAGGTTGAGTGCATTTTGATCGTAGGTGAGGGGACTTTGCATAAACGCCTCGGACGAAAAAATAATGACGCCTAAACGATCGCTGTTGAATTCGCTTACGATACGCTTGAGTTCAAATTTGATTTTTTCCAGCCGCGTGGGTGCAATGTCGCGGGCGTCCATGGATTTGGACAGATCGACACAAAGCAAAATGTCTTTGCCCACTGACTTCACTTCACGTTGGGCATCACCCAGTACCGGCCCCAGAAAAGCGGTGATCAGCAGTGCAAAAAAGAGTGACCGAACAACCAATTTGATAAAAACGGTGCCAACGGGTGTATTCAGTTGCCGGCCTATTTTGAAGATGCGCCACACATACAGCCCATAGGCGAGAAGGAATACGCCCACCCAAACCCATTCCTGAATGCCAAACGACCTGAACCACGACATAGCCGGCAAAAATAAGGATTGCTGATAATGGAACGTAAACAGCCGTATATTTGATTCGTTACCTTTCAATGATTCACCGCGCTCATCTTTTTGCGCTCACCGCTCTTGTGACCTGTTCGTGTTGGAGTGGCGCAGGACTTGCTCAGTCGGCCGATTCGATGTACCGGCAGGATCAAAGCCAATGGGTTCAAAGTCTGCGCGATCGACTGGTGGTGAAGGCCGACTTCAACAGCCGAACACAGGCTTTTACAGTTCAAAACTCAGGGTTCAGTCCGGACATTCGCCCGAATGTGGCTGCGCAAACTGACTTGAGCATTAACTATCGCTTTCTCGCTATTCGTTTTGGTTATGCGGCCGATTGGCTGCCAGGTAATGGCGATGACGCAGAAAAAGGCGCCAGCCGGGTGCGTGGGGTTGGCGTTGCTTTGCTGCTTCCGCATTGGTTTCACGATTTTGGATACCAGCGCACGCGCGGTTATTACTTGGCCAACACGGGTGAAATTGATCCGGCCTGGAATGCGGGAGACCCGTATCGCCAATTTCCTGATCTGGTGGTAACCAGCCTGGAGGGCACTTCGGGGTATTCCTTCAACCCACGTTTTTCGGTGCGCGCCCTCACCCTGCAAACCGAGCGTCAGCTAAAAAGTGCAGGCAGTTTTATTCCGCGCGCGGTGTATCGTTTTTATGTTGTCGATGATCAAACTCCGCTATTGACCCCCACAAGCAGATCGCAACGATCGGATAACCTTGAACTTATGGTGGGAGCCGGGTATCATTACACGTTTGTCTGGCGTGAAAGTTTCTTTGCAACAGCCGGTGTTCAGGCAGGTGTTGGATACGTTTTTTCGAGGATCGTCACGCGTGATCAAACCGGGAGTGTCAGCACACCGCAACAGAATCCGGTAGGTCGGTTTGATGCGCGTCTGGGTTGTGGGTATAACGGCAGTCGATTTTTTGCGGGGGTCATCGCGCAAGGCGATTGGACGCAGTTTAATCAGACGGGAGGAATTGCCGTCACACGAGAATACCGGACAATCTATCATGTCTTTGCTGGCTATCGATTCGGAGCGCCCGCAGGCATTCGAAAATTGTTTGATCGGTTAGAGGAAAAAGGGCGAACGATCACGAAAGATTGACTTGATTCTAAGACGGCTCCGCCTTGACGGTTATTGCCACGACTGAGAGCAAATTTGGGAAATGATGAACACCATAAAACAAAAGCCCCTCCGGTTATGGAGAGGCTTTTGTCGGGGTGGCCAGATTCGAACTGACGAAACCAAGCCGCACGGCAATTTTCCGCTTTTTTTATTCTTTTCCATGAATTTTCTTGGTATTCCCAAATGCTTTTCTAATCTTAACCAATCAATTATAATAAACTGCCGCCATGGAAGCACAGATCCCCGTTAGTATTTGCGAGTCTCTAGATGAAATAGTTTTAAAGTGCTGCTCTGATTTAGATTTTCGAAACGCATTTATTGTCAATCCAAAAAAAATACTCCAGTCTAGGGGGGTCGAGATTCGGAAAGACCAAGAAATTATGGTGGTGGATTTGTCTAATGAGTCCGTTCCCCCACTCGTGATACATTTGCCGCCAATGGGTGCTGAACTTTACCCGACAACTCAAATGTTAGAGGATTCATTGTTATATGCGCTTGACAGGGAAAACTGTGGAGATAATGAGATCAAAAAACTAAACTGACGCGTTATGGCTAGAGTAGCTTGGAACTGGTATTCCGGAATGGTACTAGTTCTTGAAGATAATGAAGCGCAGACTTTATTGCAGAGCGTTAACTCTATTGATAGCGCATTAGATCAGATTTTAGAGCCGGTTTTGAAAGCGGCAAAAGTTATTGCGTGGAAAGCTTATCTTATAAAAGCCATTGTAAAAGGAATTTTTCTTTTTAGGCGTTGGAATATTCAGGCGGCCAACAGAAGGAGGCGTGGACTTTATGTAACGTTTTCATGGCTTATGTTCGCATCATTGTTCATTCCAACTCCTATAACGGGTCCACTGCCGGCAGTAATTATCAACGCTACTTTTAATCCGTTGTTTGTGTTTATTGGCCCCAGATAACTCTTGGAAAATGCACCAATCTTGCGCAAACCGGGGATATTGTTGCGGCACATCAGCCTCTTTCCCATATTTTGAGTCTGACATATTTGATGCCGCTTGATTTTTCGCCTAAAAGGCAGCAAACCACAAAGCCCATAGACGACAAAGCCCCTCCGGTTATGGAGAGGCTTTTGTCGGCCTGACCGGTAAAATTTCGAACCAAATATACCAAGATTTAAAGTTACTGCACAGATTATTCAATTTTTGTAGAAATCGTCAATAATCTTTTTTTACAAAGTTGTGAGCCCTTTAGTCAGTTTGTGCTAAGTGGATATAGACTTGGTCTATTTTTGCTATTTTAGAGCAATGATTACTGTAGTTATATTCACTGTAATTTTCTTGATTGATAAATATTTGAAAGTTTATCAGAAGACATCAATTGTCAATCCCTGGTCAAGACGATTGTTTAATGTCGTTAACTATTCAGACGTGGAGGAGTTAAAAAAGCGTTTGAGATATGTTCTTGTTTGGCTTTCAATTGATTACATCATGACCGACAATATACTGCGAGAGTATTTTGGTCAGAATACAACATGGTATCTTAATGTGGGATGTTTGTACTTTATTGTTGCCCTTTACTTTTTAATACCACAGTCATTCTTTCTGACAGCCAATGAAAAAACGAATGGTATTTTCAGGAAATTGTTTATGCCCACTCTGGTTTTTGGAACAGGGGCATACGTTTTTCCCAATATGAAGCCGGGAGATATAACTGGCCCGACCTATGAAAGCCTTTCTGATGAGGCGAAACTTGTAATAATAAAACTAACCTCTGCTATTTTTCTTGTTTTTACAATAGTTTGTGCTGTCTCAATTTTGATTAACTTGTTATTCAAGTGTTTTGTTTCTCTGAATTACTATTCAAGTAACCTTGTTTGCGTTGGTATAAAAAGGCTTTCCGGTCATTGTACGAAGATTCATCCAGAAGAGCCACACGAAGTTCTGGCGTTCTGGGTTCAATTACTAATGCTCTTGATTTCTGGTATTGTTGCCATTATTACTCTTTCTTGAGTTATCATTCAAGTCATTCACATCAATTCATCACCACATTCCACCCATAATTATTTACCAGTACATACACCTGCTCTTTCGCACTTACCGGGTTCCCATCATTAGCACCCAAAACAAACCCTGCCGGAGGCTGGAGTATCCCGGAGGGAGCAGAATTCGTTCCGGCTATGTTCAGATACTGCACACCTGTACCCCAATTCTTCCCCCTGTTCTGGTAAACGGAATTGATAGTAGCATCCACATTGGCCTGACTCATGTTGTTATTTTGGATTTGTATTGAGCCAGGGAGGAAGCCATTGACACCAAAGGGAAATGTGACATTGAGTAAGGGGCAATTACTGAAATGCCATCTTCGGAATGTTGCCTGGGCGTGCGTGTACTCAACATTTTCCATGTTATTGATTACGGACAGGGTAGGATTGTTAAAGCCATGAAGATCGAGAGAGCATTTAGCTGCACCGAGAGTTGACGGGAATGTTATTGAGACAAGATTTGGGCAGTCGTTCACGAGCATTTGACCAATAGGTGTTACAGTATCATTTCGGCCTGAAAGGTCAACACTGGTTAATCCTGAAAACCTACCATACAAGGAATTGACCTTAGCCATTGTATTAAGTTCGGGGAGTTGAATAATATCGCAACGGTCAATGTTGATAGAAACAATTGTTGCACCGTGCGCTGCAAGGTTATTGAATCCTTCCAATGCGGGATTGGATTGCCCCTGAATTGTTGTGAGCCTGGCTACATTTGGTAGCGTGACCTTGCCTGTCAGCTTACAAGAATCGGCAACAAACGTTGTCAGGTTTACAAGCGTGTCAACGTTCAGGTTATTCCCAAATCCATCGGCACTGTTTTGCCCACCATCTACATTGGAGCCGGAACCTAATCGCAAATCTGTTAATCCAACGCAAGCTCTTATTTGATTAACAAGGTTGGGGTTAGCTAAAACACTTAACCGATTACCCATCAAGTAAAGAATGCTCATTGAATTCGTTACCGGAAGGTTGAGTGTTTGTATATCGCATCCGGATAAATCCAGTTTGACAACGCCCGTTAAACCACTCACATCCACTATGGATAATACATTTGAATTGCCCGAAGCCGTTGACTGATTGCCCATCCAAAAATGGATGATATTGGGTTTCGGTGTGGTGAGCGTAACGTTGCCGCTTATTCCTGTTCTGCTGGCAGCAAACCATTTTAGTGTATCTCCAAAGTCAACGTCTGTAAAGTCCTTATTCCAATTGATGTTGTTGTTCTGGTCTGTCCAGAAGGAAATGATTTTTCCATTGGTTAGTATAGTTTGTAAGGCAGCCTTGTTGGAATCATTCAGGTTTGAATTACGAACGTCAAAAATCTCAATGTTATCAAGAACGGCAGGCAGTATCCATGTAATCAGAGGACTGCTGGTCATGGTAATCACTTTCAGTTTATCCTTTCCGGTCAGGTCAAGTGTGCCGGTGATTCCTGTCGGACCAAATCCAAACGTGTTGGGATAGCCACTGTCCATTGCAAAGTACAAGTCCTCCAGGTCAGCACAGTCCTGCATGGCATCATTGTAAAAAGAAGCATCCAGATTATTGGCTGAATTCCAGGAGATGTGCTTCATGGTTTTGGGAAACCTGGCGATAGAGGTAAGCACAGGTAAGTTTCGTAAGTAAACCATTTCGAGATTCGCTGGCCAGCCGTCAATTTTTGTAATGGCTTGTCTTGCAATGAGAACAGCTTTGCAATTCGGGAACTGAACAAGTTGTTTGCCTAAATCGCCTACCCATTGCGTATCGTCTGCACTGATTATTACACCGCTATTGTTTTCACTGAAGAAAACCAGCATCACTACTTCACCCGGATCGGATATCCGGATTTTGAAATCCCTTGTTGCAGGATTAATGTTAGCCGTGTTGTACCGGAAGCGTATGCTTCGTGTCATGCCAGTGTATGCACTTTGAATGTTGGCTTTTATGATACGGCTATTGTTGATATACGAACCGATAGTTGGAACTCTCCACAAAGGATTGTCGAATGACCGCGCTCTTACAAAAGTTGCATCAGTATAAATGCCCCAGGTGTTTGAACTGAATGGTGTGAACTCATCGGGAGATCCCTCATTAGAAATATCCGGCTCCGCTACAATACCAAATCCCTGAACAAAATGTGTACAGGGCAGTGCAAAGTATCGTGCTCCCTGCTGAACTTCTCCACCGGCATCCCTCGACTCTAAAACTGCTTGTCCTTTTCCAATGAGACCAATCATATCAATTCGGTAAGAAGTTATGACTTGGTATCAGAAGTAGCCTTCCGGGTTCCAGGCAAATGGCTGTAACAATGTCTCGCGAAAATGCAGGCATCGTACCATTGGTTGTTGGGTCAGTCAAGGCGATAGCATTTCCGAAAGGCAGGAAGTACCGCCCAGGTTTGAGCAGGAATGTATGGTTAGCTGAACGTTCGATTATGAAAATGTAATGCCTGCCAACAGTCACCCCGGTGAAATCGAAATTGGTAATGCTTCCACTCTGTGTAAACTTAATGATAGCTTTACCCGCAAGGTTTATCACGGGTACTCCGGAGACATCACCCAGGTCAACATAGCGCCATTGATTAAAGTCAAGCGCAGCAAGGGCATCCGTCAGGTCTTCTGTCTTTACAAGCTGTGCATCGCTGAGAATGGCATTCAATTCTCCAAGCGTGTCAATATCTTCTGCTGTCAGGTAGTTAAGCCCCTGAATGATGTTGTAAAGTTTCTCCAGTGTGTCCGCATTAGCCGGTGCATTTCCCTTAACTGCATTGATGGCATTGGTGAGGTCTACCTCTTTAATTAAGTCTGCATCCGAAAGGATGGCATTTAATTCTGCCAGCGTATCAATGTCCTGTGCGGTGAGAAAATTCAGGCTTTGAATGATGTTATAGATTTTCCCCAGCGTATCGGCAATAGGTGGAACATTTCCTTTAACCGATTGAACGGCACTGTCAAGGTTTTCTGTTTTAACCAGCACAGCATCGGTAATGATGGCATTCAGCTTGGCCAGTGTATCAATATCTTCACGCTTTAACGCATTCATTTCAGTAGTGAATTTCAAATAGATTTCATACACCAGCTCTTCGATGGCTGAATGAAACGGTGGCTTAGGAATGCTCATACTACATCCGGTTTAAAAATCCACCCCAAAGCCAACGCAGCAAAGATGCTCGTTGCTGTTACGATTCGTTTTAATGTAGTTCTTCGCAAGGCCCGGAAGTCAATCAGCGTGTAGGTGAAACTGTTACCATACAACTTTGTATGTTGGTTACAGAGCTTTAGAAAAGTTTGGAAGTCATCCGCATCCTGGAACACCTGGCATCCGGCTGAATATTTGTTGATAAGCTTTGTCGTTCCTGCCCGCTCTGCTCTGTGAATGTTGATACCAAAGTATCCAGTCTCTCTTTCTCCATTGTAAAAGTCAAGCAGTGCATCACGGTCATAATCACGAATAACCGTGACAGGCCTCACCTGGACGAGGGCTTCATAAAGACCCTTGTGGGAGCCAATCGCATAAGCATCGCGGTATTGACCTTGTGCCAAGATTGCTGTGCCCTTCTCGTACATCGGGTTGTTCAACCAGTAGGTTCCTGGATCGGTAGTAGCCGGATAGACATGGTAGTTCCATGATCCATCCGGCTTTTTGTAGAAGACATGCACTTCATCATCAAAGCGATTTGCCTCAACACTCTTCGACCGGAGACCGACAATATTCAACCGGTAGGGTTCGGTGTAAAGAACATAGCCATAGTATTTCAATATCGCTTTGAGGCGTGATAACATGCTTCGTTGATTTTTACAGTTGGACTTACGTTGCCTAGGCAGGGTTGTACTTAAAAGCTTTCAGACGATTCATCCAGCCTCTGTAGAAGACCATTTGATCCGGTCTTCTCTTGACGATGTTTTCAAGGAAAACAGTTCGCTCTGATTTCAATTGGTCAAACAACTTTTCCTGATCAGCACAATTAATGGCTGCGAGTGTTTGAGCACCTACAATACCATCAATGGTTACTTTCAATACACGTTGCACTATTTTGGCCACTGTCTTCCTGCCGGAATGGTAGCCCCAATCCACGATGAACTCCGCCACCGATTGATTGAGAATAAAATCCGCACGGAAGTAATCCCAGAAAATTTTCTTGGCTATGTATCGTGCATCATCCTCACTGAGCATTTTGATGTCTTCTGCATCAATGTCTCCATCTCCATCCTTGTCATGACCGTATTGCTGCCATACGGAGAGGATAACTCCGTATTTGGTCGGTCCGCCTTTGTCCAATGGGTGGTTCACATACCCTCCCTCCAATCGCAGGAGCTTGCCTGCAAAATCTTCAAACTTTGCCATTGTTAATTTTGATTTTAAGTGTACTTGACGTCTTGTGTTGGGACTTTCAGAATGCTGTTGTCAACCGAGCGAAACCAGGTCATGCCATTAGCTACTTCAAGCTCATCACCGAGTATCGTATTCCTGAGCACAGGTATCCGGTTATTGCGTGAGTCCGTAACGACTGTGGCGCGGATGGTGATCAAGTCCTTATACAAGCGGATGCCTTGAAGGCTCCACGTGCCTGAACTATTCACCTTTAAACCCATGCGCAGGAATTCATTTCGTATCTGCACTTTGGCAGCTTCATTGCTTTTGAAAGCATATTCCAACAAATCGGTAACGATGGTCTTTGCTATGAAGCTCTGCTTCTTGTAGTATTCGTTCACCGCTGAGTAATCGCTAACCGTTTTAAGCTGCCTCAGCACAGACAATACATCATTCAGGCTTTTTGCCTGGGCAGCCTTGTATAAGCTGGAAGCCAACGCTGCCGGATTGAAAACAACCTGAACGGCTCCTGTGCCGATGATTCTGTTAAAGAGAGCTTCATCTACTGTTTCCGGATAACCTGCTGTTTTCAACGCACCGGCAGTCTGCGATCCAAATATTCCATCAATGAGAATGGAAGGTGTTGTCTTCGCTAATGCCTGTTGCAGCATTGTTACCCGTGAGCCTCTGCTTCCTTTTTTCAAAGGAAAGCTGTCGGTACCTGATGATGAAGTGATTGTCCGGGAAGCTGTTGACGCATAGGAAACCGGAAGTGTGTTGTTGATGATGATTGTATCGGAAGGAATCTGATTTTGTGTCATAGCCTTCTTCTTTCTCATCCTGTCATACACCAGGTAACCACCTCCGCCAAGAGCAGCAAGTGCAAGCGCATAGACAAATACTTTGGCAGGTTTAACGTTTCCTGATTTCTTTGCCGTCTTCGCTTTACCTTGTTGCTGAGGTTTCGGTTTACGGTTTGGAGTAATTTTCTTTCCCTTCGTTACTTTCTTCGCCATCACTTCTTCGCGTTTAAAATCCTGATTACCTCGTTATATTCCTCGCTGCTCAATTCATCCTCCAGGTCAGCGTTCAGGCTACGGCCATACAGGCGGGAGTATTCACGTTGTACTTTCGTGTACATGCTTTTTGACGGGAGTTCATTGAACACCTGCATCACTAATTTTTCGTTTGTTCCCCACCCGAAGTAGTTGTCGTTGTCAAACGCCATCTTCAACTGTTTGGCATACGTTGCCGGATCGCCTTCTTCCAGGCTACGACTTTGGGATATGTTCGCCCTCGTCTTTTTATAGAAGTGACGCGCCAGGAAAAACAAACCGGTGGCCGTACCGAGTCCAAGTGTTGAAAAGATGACTACGGTCTTCAGGTTCTGAATTTTCTGTGCATCCAACTCCATACTTACTCGCCCCAATTATCTTTTACCCTCGAAAAGGATTATAAACCCAATGCTTTCTTCGCGATGGATGTCTTTACGGGATCATTCTTTACCACATCGGCAAGCTTGGCAATCTCACGTGCCTTCAGCTTCTGCATCAACACCGATGCGGCTGCCAGTTTTACCTCTGCCTCTCCCTGCGTTTGAGCTTCAATGCTCACTTCAAAACTGAACTTGTTCATGATTTGATTTTTTAAAGGTTGATTGATTATTTACTTATGCTGATGCCTTCATGCTCACTTGGTTGAGCATCAGGTCAATCTTACTCTTGTCATCGGCAAGGTTTTGCAGAATGTGCAGCACCTTATCGAATTCATCTTTTGTGAATTGCGACTTTAGTTGATTGACAAACTGAATAGCAGCCTGTTCTTCTTCGGTCAATGATGACTGTGAAGTTGTTGACTTTGGTTTGAAAGAAACTTCCGTTTCAGGTGTTAGTTCTTCCCTGTTTTCAGCGTTATCCGATTGTAGTAATCCGGCTAACGCCTCACCACCTGGAAATGCTGCCATCAACTTTGGATTTCGTTTAATGAAACTTTCCACCAGGCTTGACCCTACATCACCAAGAAAACTATTCAAAGGTGATTGTTTCAATTCCAACCTGGCGTTTTGCTTCTCCAGTTCGTCCACTTCACCTTCCAGGTCGGCAATGTGCTGTTTGAGTTTTCTGTTTTCCTCGTGCAAGGTTTCATACTCTTTGTCGCGAAGTTTTCGTTGTACCTGTTCATCCACGATGTTCTTCACATCTACTCCTGACAAACCTTCCTTTGATTCCTCACCGAAGTAGAAAATGCGTTTCTCGTTGTTGTTGCTTGAACCGGTGAAAAGTAAAACTTCGATTGATCGAGTGTCGGCAGTAACGAAGTTTTCAAACATGGAGAACATATCCGGATCACTTGTCCTGCGAACGGCTTTAAAACCATCCACCAGGATTTCGTAATCAATGGGTTGTCCTTTTTGATGGTACAGTCTCAAGTATTGGAGCAGGTTGTCAATCTTCTTCTGTTCGTATTTTTCTTTATTCGGTAGTGCCATAAATTTTCAATTCACGATGATTACTTGTATAAATCTTATTCTTCGTTTCGTGCTTCCTGGATTGGTGATCCTGATCTCACCCCGATGCACGTGGATACACTCCGGTATCAGATTGTCGGTGGAATCGTACATTCCATAATCAGAGTCCACCACAAGTCCAGGAGGCTCATCAATGATGAAGAACATCTGGTTGTAAGCGGGAATCACAATCGTGCTTTCAGCTTCCACGATGAAGTGACGATGACGGAAATAGAACCGCTTGTACCCTTGTTGCTCCAATCGTATCGGTGCGTACTGAAGAATAAACTGTTCGGTCATAGGTTAATCTCCATTGGTTCCAGGTAGTCTGTGTTTTCACTTTCGTCCTCTATCAACTTCTCATCCGCAATCACATCCTCTAACTCTTCGGCCAGTTCGCACTCCACGTAGATCGTGAGCACAAAAGGCTTATCGAATTGCTCTCCTTTGAACCACGCATAGATCGTTGCCGTGTCACCATCAACATTCACCGGCTTGATGCGAGGAACTTTTCCTGTAACCCAGGACTTGTCACTTTCAAACTGTGCGTCTTCCACCTGTAGCAAGGCTTCATCGGATGGCTCGATACCCGCTTCCTTCACCAGGGCTACGTGAAACACGTCCATCTTATCGTTCGACTGAAAGCTTACGGTTCCAAGTGCCATGTTGCTGATGCGGTTACTAAGATTCCTGTTACTTTTTTCACATTGGCCGGAAGGTGTATCTCGACAGGCTTAAACCTTTCAAGCTTGTTTACCTCCAGCTTCGTTACGATGATCTTCCGTTTTGTCCTGGTGACTATCATGCTTACCTGTTTATTTCATTTCACAGAGCAGACCGATAATCACTTTGTAAGCCGAGAAAGCTGCATTCGGATTGTGTGTGTCCTTGAACTGGATTTTCAGTTCACCGTTTCCAGCCACCACACCATTCCCAAGCGATTTGTATTTCTGATCGGGAGGCACGGCCAACCCGCTCATGAACATCTTGCTTTCGAAATCTTCCGGATAAAGTTCTTCACCGCTCAGCTCGATGCGCTGAGAGCCCCGGTAGAACAAGAGGTTCGGTTTGTCTGAACTCATCACAATGCCATGCACCACTTTCACGTTCTTGTCCAAATCAAACTTCTTGCTCACCGGTTGACCTTCAGCATCCACAAGAAATGTGTAGATCTTATCCACCCACCGCTTCTCCATGACTAAGGAATAGTTGCTGTGCCTTCAAGTCCTACATAGATCACCGAGTTGGCATCAAGCCCTTTGATGGTACCCAACTCGATTTCAAATTCAATGTCCACATCATCATGGATGAGTCGCGGATTCGACAGCTTGTAGAATCCTTTCGGAACCATATCAAACTGTGTGGTTACAAACTTCCGGTTGGACGTATCGCTCACAAGCTGCTTCTTGTTGGCTTTCAACTTGAATTCTCCGTTTGCCAATGCGCCAACATTCTCGATGGTCTCGAATTTCGCTGTCTTGATGTCGTCAATGTCCAGCGAATCGGCTACACCATGCAGGAGATAGATTCCCGAAACAAGCAACGCCATGTTCTTGGGAAGCTTGGCATTGCTGATGTTACGCAGGTTCACTTCCTTCACGTCCTGACTTTCGAACATCTTGATGGTCTTGGCGCCTTTCACCGGCTTGATCGTATAGATCAGGTGGTCTGCCAGGCGCAGCTTGCCCTGGAGCAGTTGCTCCTTGATGTGTTTGGGCAGTTCAACAAAGAACTTCTCAAACTCTGCACGCGATCCCTGTGAGGGGATATGTCGCTTGGTGATCTTGCTCATCGCCTTCGCCCGTTGTACGGGATTCAGCGCATTCAGATACCCCAATAGTTCGGTATCTACTTCTCCGTTCAAACCCAACAACTCGGTCGGATTTGTGTACTCACTCTCCATGATTTGTCCTAATGCTCCCAGCATATCTTCTTATGTTTAATAGTTATTCGTTAAAACTCACGTTCAATTTCCTCGACTGCGTTCATGCTGCTCATGTTGGCAATCTGTTCCTGTATCCTGTCTATGGCTGACATATCCAGTTCCTTCGCTTCGTTGTAAGGGTTCACGAAGTAGGTCACTTGTTCTTCGTTATTGCCACCTTCCAGTCCGGCAGTGGGTGTCGGTTCTGCCTTACCGATGTAGAGCTTCTCCGAGAAATTCTTGAAGAATGTTCCAACACGATCTTTAGCTTGTTCTGCAATTTGCTTCATGTCAAAGCCATCAACACCTTGCACCGTTTTGTTTTGGTTCTGGAAGCCGTTACTCAGCGTGAGCCCTAAACCAGCTGCGATGATGTAGGGATTCTTCTTATGAAATCCCACTAACGTTACCGGTATGCCTGCCAGCAGCGAGTGCTTGCCAAGTGCGGCACCGGCACCTCCGGCTGCAATTGCGGTGAGCAGCATCAGCCCGCCTTTGGTCACTGTTTGCGCTACCGGATGTTCCATCACTTGTGATGTTCCGAAGAGCGCACCTGATTGTTTTTGTTTCTTATTCTTTCTTCTCCTTTTGCCCCGTGCCATGTTATAATAGATTTTGAGGTTTTACTTTATTTTTCCGGCTATTGTTTGAATAGCGTTTTCGTTTTTTCCGTTTTGATTTTTTTGGTAATCCTTCCAGACCATTCGTACGAGAGCCACCGCGCATGGCATTCATTAGCAGGTAACTGCCTGTGATAATTCCACCGGCAACCAGGAGTGACTTACCCGGATTCTCTTTCACCCATGCCGTAGTCTTCTGAAGAAAACCTTCTTTCTTAGCATTATCATCCTGACTTTGCACAGCAACACTTGTTGTTGCAGCCTCACCTGGTACCAGCATAGATGCATTGGCGGCAGGTTGACCTGGTAATACAGACTGAGTAGTTTGAACAGGAGCGGTAGAACTCTGTGTCGTCTCATTCGTCTTTGGTGTTGTTTGGGTTAATGATTTAGTGGCTGCGATTATATTTTGACCAGACTTGGCCGCTGTGCTAAGTTTGGAGATGAGCGATGAAGCTTGCTGTGTTATTGGCGCAGACTTGGGCTCATCAAAGAAAGCATCCTCATCTTCCGGGATCACCGATGGAGCGTTCGTAGCCGTACCGGCATTGTAAGTCTCACTTTGAAAAACCTGTTCATCTGTACCTCCCTTAGAGAATAGCCCTTTGATCTGCTTGAGTGCACCAGATATAGCCGCTACCGCTGATGATGCCGCTGCGATGGCTGTACCGCTTGCAATCTCCCCTAACCCCTCCAGGTCATCAGTGTGTATGATGTTGTATTCATCTTCATCAGCATAGACGTTATCCAATCCGGCAAGTCCGCTCAAGGGCACTTTTTTATCGGAGTTCCCTTTGCCCTTGAGAATAGCTTTCTTGAGGTTCTCCTTCTTTCCACCGGCTTGCCAGTAAACTGTTTCCGCCCGATCTTTCACAGAGCGGAGTTTTTTCAACTCATTCAGATTGATTCCAAGCGATTGTGCCTGAGAATCGGTGAGGTACGCATATCGAAGTCTCCCCGCAACATTCATGAGGTTGATCTTCATAGCCAATAGAAAGCCATTCCTCAACAGTAATGTAGCCGGGTTGATATAGCGGTTGATGAAGCGAATGCCGTCACCAATTTTATCGCCAACTTTCTTCACCGTCTTCTTTACGGCCTTCCCAACTTTCTTGAAGATGTTACCCATCTCCTCGTCATCGTAATAAACCGATGCGATGTCGGAGAGGTCAACATTGTCATAATCTTTGAATTCAATGGTCTCGTCACTCACTTCCTCTCCACCTTGCCCTCCGGAATCAAATCCGTCTAAATAATCCAGTCTCATATCGTAGTCTTTACATTCCAAATAAGGTTGCTCATCATCAAATGCGTCCTTCACACAATCAATCACGATGTACCAGTCGCGGTCATCTAGGTAATCTTCCAGGTGACCAGGCTTCGGTACGATTGGGTACACATGCTGCCATCGTGGTACTTCCGGAAACTTCTTCGGATACTTTGTTATCCGCGCCAGGCAATCAATTTTCAGAGAGCGAAGGATGGAGAGAATGAATACGGTATAGCAATCGCAATCAACTCCCTCTTTTCTGTCCCACCATGTCCTTCGCGGACTGCGTACCTGTTCTACTCCTTCCTTGTCTCTCCGGTATTGTATGTGCTCATACACGAAGTGCCAGATGTTGGAGCAAGTTTCTTCCAGTGTCCGGCCTTTCAGAGCCCTTGCAATCTTGTCCGTGTGCCATTGCACCTCCGGCAATGTTTTGCGAATGAGTTTCATTGTATCTTCTACATCCGCACTCTTTTTTATCGTAGTGTCTGTTTCACTTGGGGGTGGAAAGAGATGATCGAACTCCCCTCCATCCTTCAACCGCCTCTTCTTCTCCGCTACCATACGCCTCCGTCTTTCGTCATCTTCTTTCCTTGCCTGTCTTTTCAAGCAGGCATTCCGCCACCCAATGTGATGTTGTCTGTTTTTGTGTAAGGCAGGCTGTTGTTAATGGTGGTTATCGTATGCACCACCAGGTTCAGTTTGCCGGTTTCGCGATACTCTTTTATCAGAGTAGGAACCGTTGTAGCCAGGCTCAAGAACGCAAGCCTGATACGGATGGGCTCCAGGTTCACTTCACTGAATTTTGGTACGGTGATGTTTGCATCTTTCACCTGTGATGAGGCAATGGTCTTTTCACCATACACCATCTTCACAAAGGGATGCTTTACCTGGATGCTCCCACCGCTTGGGTTCTTGAGCTTCACATTGATCGTCAGCTCGATGCCGTTCAGGTCAACTTTGTGAATGGAAACTTTTGTTTCAGACTCCAGCTCACTGGATAACCTGTTCAGCTTGAGCAGATAGCTGCCCCCGAAATAGAGGGCTGCTACCGCACCGGCACCGATCAATATGTGGCTACTCCTGATCATTGCGCCTTCTCTCCGTTAGATGTGGCCTTCCTTCTTTTCATTCTCCGGGCCCTTTTAAATTGCCGGAGCTTTAGCACAGGCAGCCCCACCTTCGTGAATTTCTTCACGCGCTCTTTGTGTTTTTCCCACAACGGACTGAGCACGTCTCCGAGGATTTTGAAAGCAAGGCAGATAATACCACCCACCACTGCTTGCAGTGCATAGTCCAGCAGGAACAACAGGTTCACATTTCCCAACAGATTAAAGGCTGCTCCGAAAAGGAAGGCAATCCAATTGCCCGACCCGTGATTTGAATTTATCGCTGTGTTCATGGGTCAAAGATGCAGCGACCCGAAAGCGTAGGTTAACGATTGTTAACGGTAGTGAAAGAGTGTTTAACTTTATGAAGGAATGTAAAGGGCTGTGAACGATTGTAAATGAATTTGAAGGAATGTTCCGTGTGGAACAGACAGCGCATTCTGTTTGATTTTATGTTCCGTTATCCATTTGGTTCGGAATGCCGTTTCTTGTAACTAATGTTAACAGTTTTTCTGTTCTTTTCCGGCATAGTCCCGAAGACCATATCCCAAATCGGTGAAGTAACACCAAATGCACGGTCGTGTTGCTGGTAATGATGAATGCTATGAAATCTCCACCAAAAATTAAAGCGTTTTGGAGAGGGTACCTTATGAATTGTATAATGAACCGTCATATAGGCGCAGTAGCCTACTACAAAACCCGGACTAAAAGCAAAGGCAAATTTGCCCATTGCAAGATAGAATATGCCGAAAAAGATAGATGCTATCAGGAGCGAAGGAATTACGGGCAAAACAAGGCGTGTTTTATCATTCGGGTATTCATGATGAATGCCATGAAATATGTATTGAAAACCCGTGTCATACGTTGCATCTTCTATTTTGTGGTATAAAAACCGATGCATCAAATATTCCGCAAGAGACCAAGAGAAAAACCCCGCTAAAAATAATCCAACCACCAACCAGACAGAAGGATGATATGTGTTATAAAAGTGAGAAATTGAAAAATAAGAAAGCACAACGTACATTCCGTCAATTACTACGGGATGTGTTTTGGTAAGTAACTCCAAAAATTTGTTTCTGAATAATTTTGGAGATTCTGTTTCCGGATAAACGTTCACTTTAATTTGTTTCATAGAATTTAAATTTATTTCTACATTAATCTAACCATCCTGAAGATTGCGACTTCACTTATTTATGAGAATGCCTTCCAGTTACTTGTAAATAAGATGTAATAGCAATGCGATAATTCATCTTTGCATCCGAAAGTTTATCAGCAGTTTCCT